>JAWKLD010000001.1:1693134-2966268 GCA_041392855.1 Flavipsychrobacter sp. | reverse complement strand
TAATCAATACATCGATAGGGGAGTTCAAATACCATACGAGCTAGGTAAAGGCATAGGAATAAGAAAAACGCCTAGAACTGCGATTTTGCTTGCTCAATTCTGTGGATGGAAAATATGTTAAAACCCATATAGGCAGTTCAAGATAATCATTATTGAGTTTATATTTTATACGAGTTAATGCTTTTTGCTCGCACTTATAGCCGCACTAATGTCCATAAAAAGGCTTACCTACACTAAAAATCGTGTGTTTCTTTCCTGCATTACTTTTCGTTGAGTCATATGCCCTAAATGCTTTATTGGCAATGTATACAGCTTCCTTAAAACAGCTCAAAAAGGCCTTTAAATGACCTTTCAAAATCCGACTCATAATCAGGGGGTCCCAGGTTCAAGTCCTGGTGGGCCCACAGTAACTTAAAAACCGCTTTTACAGCGGTTTTTTCTTTTTCCAAAAATACGGTCACCCTACAAATCCTTTTAGCTTTAAAACATTTACCTTGCTGGTGAAATACAATGGCTAACTATCCTCAACTTAACGAAGAACAAAAAGCTGCCTTTGATGCGTTAAAAAAATTCATCAAGCACCCTACAGCCAATACATTCGTTATTAATGGCTATGCTGGCACTGGGAAAACTTTTCTGATGCAATATTTTGCCAAGTGGCTGAAAGAAAAAAATCACAAATTTAAAATGCTGGCTTCTACAGGTAGAGCAGCCACTGTATTAAAAGGCAAAACCGGCTTTGAGACCAAAACAGTGCATGGAGAACTATATCAGTTTAGCAAAGTAAATGGTAATGACGAAAATATATCGACCGATACTATAGAACAATCAGGGCAAATGACGCTACAGTTTAGCCTGCGCCCACCCGACGAGGTAAAACATATTTACATTGTTGATGAAGCCTCTATGTTATCCAGCAACTTTACGGATAGTTCTTCTTTTGCCAATTTTGGTTCAGGGGTATTACTGGAAGACTTTTTTAACGCTACAGGAAATAATAAGATCATTTTTGTGGGCGACCCTTGCCAACTTCCACCTGTAGGGCAAAGCTATAGCCCTGCCTTAGATACCAACTGGCTAGAGGAACAAAACCGTGCTGCATTATCTATAACACTACACAAGATAGAACGCACCAATAGCGATAATGACATTCTAAAACTAGCGCATGCCGTAAGAGACCTTAGCTTACAAGAAAGCTGGGAGAAATACATAAAGCTTCCTGCTAAAAATCATAGCGACATAACCCTATATGCTACACAACAAGACTTGTTTGACAGCTATTTAGAAAGATATAGATCAGTTGGTTCAAGCGGTGCTCTAGCTGTTGCACGCAGTAACAAAACGGTGCAACAAATAAATAAGGCAGTACGTAAGGAATTATACAGTGAAGATAATATGCCTTTACAGGTTGGCGACATACTACTAGTTACCCAAAACAACTACGCCCAACCACTCACAAATGGCGACTTTGTTACTGTAATTTCCTTAGGTGAGCTTAGACAACAAGCAGGATTAAACTTTCAGAACATACGCATTAAAACTGCCTTATCGGAGAAGGAGTATGATATATTGCTATCCCTAGACATCCTTTATAGTCAATCTTCGAACTACACACACGAGCAAATGAAAATGTTGATGATTGACTTTAACCAACGTATGAGCGCTAAAGGCTACTCACCCAATAGCATAGAATATAGAAAAGGAATGATGGAAGATAGCTACCTGAATTGCTTAAGGGCTACATATGGCTATGCTGTAACCTGCCATAAATCACAAGGTGGAGAATGGGATGATGTCTTTCTTTTTTTAGAACAGGGGATGTACGGCATGCCTCCCAAAGAGCTAAGCAGATGGTGGTATACAGCAATCACCAGGGCTAAAGAAAGCCTACATATTATAGATGGCTGGTGGATACGATAATAAAGACCTTGTATCTTTTATACCGACTTTAACCACCCTACAATACTCAGTCGCTTCTTATTTACCGGCAATACTTCATGCTCCAAATCATCGCTTCTAAAAAAGACAGCCTTTCTATTCGTTGGTAGCTCACTCTGCTCTACTCCATTATTGCTATACAATACCAACTGCCCTCCGTTACATTCTTCCCAGTTTTCATTTAAGTATATGACAAATGAGAATTTTCTTGCACTATTGGTTTTAAATTGATCCTTATGTCGCTTATAATAACTTCCTTCTTCGTATACTGCATAATGGAACTCATATGCATTTATCCCCGTATAGCAAGTTGCGTTTAAATGCGCTACAAAATCTTCAACAATTGCTATAAACTGTAATTCAGAAATATTAGTAGTATCGGGTTCTATCCAAAATATCTTATCCCTTCTTATAGCTGTTGCTACTACTCTGTTATTGGCATCGCCAACTCCGGCAAGTACTGTTTGCCCATTCAAATAAAGAGACTCTAAGTTTTGTCTTAACGACATTGCCAGATCTTGCGGTAAGAAGTGTCTCGAAACCCCGACACCATTTTGCGCATAGCCATCTATAAGCTCTTCAAAGCGTTCTTCCATCACTAATTCGTCCTCCTCTGCTTATGGTATGTTATTGGCTTATTGCCTTGATATTTTTTACAAATCTATATCCAAGTTTTCATATTATATACATTCTTATAAAATATTTTTTTCAAAAAAAGGGAGCAGTTTTCTGCTCCCTTTTTAACCATTATTATGGCGAATTTATTTTACTACAGAGAAACGTTGAGACTTCATACCTTCTCCGTTACTTGCATTTAAGATATAAGTACCTGTTGGCAAATCGGTAACAGAAACACTGATCTTAGGACTAGAAACATCTGCCCATCTCTTAACAATACGACCAGACATATCTGTAACTGTAAAGTGTACAGGCTGACCATAATGGCTGCTAGGAAGTGAAACATTAACCATATTTGTAGCAGGAGAAGGGAATACACTCATCGCATTTTCCAGTGCTTTATTCGTGGTTATGTTAGTAGGCCACCAGTAGTAGTAACGATTCAGTGAATCCGTATTTACTGTAGGTTTGAAAGAACCAACTCCATCCCAAGTTTCTGTTCTCAACTCTGTCATTTGACCACCACCATTGTGCTTGTAGTAGAACTTAATGTTGTTGATGTAGAAATTGTTGATCTGATCCCAGCTTTGTCTGATCATACTATCTGGGTTAGCATTAGTTCCGTAATAAGTGTTTTTATAAGAACCTGTCCACTTACCACCAAAATAAAACTCACTTGCTATAGACTCTAGCTTACCTGCATTATAGGTATAGTTATCTCTATCGTTAATTGCCCAAGCACCGCTTGTCCAATTAAAGTTGCTTACTACCATAGGTTCATTAGAACCATTGTATGAAGTTTCTACTTTGGTCTTATTCTCCCACAGTTTTGTGCTATTATTCCACTCTTCATGTATCATTGAAGTTGGCTTACCAGCACCATTTCTTGTGTAGGTATCTCTGTAGTCGTTTCTATATTCAAATTGCTTTGACTGGTTATTCCAGAAATAATCGATCTTAGTTACAGAGGTCACATTGTTTCCAGAAAAAGTATATACATAAATATCGTTGGTACGCCATGAACCACCGCCTTGAGTTCTCCAATCTTCGTAATAGATACTGTCAGGTACACTCCCCTTATAAACGACTCTATATCTACTGTCATTTACCCAAGAACTACCGCTTGCTTTCTGTATTAGTTGCTCTTCTAAATTAGAACCATTAAAGGAGTTTACTCTCTTCCAAGATGGCGTTGCTGCACTACCTGAAAAAGAGTAAGTAGTACGCTCATTATATTGGTGTTGGAAGATATTGATATCAAACTGTCCTGGATTTTGACCATTTCCATGCTGTACGTAAAAGTTACTGTCTACAGGTAAATATGACGCTCCATCATAATTGTAATGCGCATCAGCTATAAGCCTCATTTGCGCGTTTGCTTGCATTCCTAATGCCATGCAAGAAGCAATTGTAAGTATAGTTTTTAATCTCATATAGTGTTGTTTTGCTGTAATTTAATCAAAAATTAATCAAAAATAAAAACAAACAAGCCCTTAGAAGGTTTTTAGACCTTCCTAGAGCTTGTTCCACTATTAAGATCGTCTCTTGCTACTTTTCTACCGAAAAGCGTTGAGACTGTATGTCTTCTGCATTATTAGCAGTCAATATATAACTACCTGTTGGCAAGTCTGCAACTGAAACACTCATTTTAGGACTTGAAATGCCTGACCAGCTTTTCACAATACGTCCTGACATGTCTGTAACTGTAAAACGCACAGGCTTACCGTATACATCACCTGATAATTTGATGCTTACCAGATTGTTTGCAGGAGAAGGATATACCATCAATGCTTTTTCAACCACAGTATTTGTAGCTACATTAGTAGGCCACCAATAGTAGTAACGGTTCATTGAATCGGCGTTACTAGTAGGTTTAAACGAACCAATTCCATCCCAGGTTTCTGTTCTCAATTCTGTAACC
Organism: Flavipsychrobacter sp.; assembly: GCA_041392855.1. Classification (NCBI taxonomy): domain Bacteria; kingdom Pseudomonadati; phylum Bacteroidota; class Chitinophagia; order Chitinophagales; family Chitinophagaceae; genus Flavipsychrobacter; species Flavipsychrobacter sp. Next base: position 2,961,791 of record JAWKLD010000001.1, on the reverse strand, counting down.
TGGCCTGCTCCATTATGTTTGTAGTAGTACTTGATATTATTGATATAGAACTTATTGATCTGATCCCAACTTTGTCTGATCATACTATCTGGATGCGCACCAGTACCGTAATAGGTATTTTTATACGAGCCCGTCCATGTACCACTGAAGTAAAACTCACTAGCAATAGATTCTAACTTACCTGCATTGTAGGTATAGTTATCTCTATCATTGATTACCCATGCACTACCATCCCAATTATAGTTATTTACTACAAGTGGTTGATTAGAACCATTATAAGAGGTTTCTGCCTTTGTTTTATTTTCCCATATTTTACTAGAATTATTCCACTCCTCGTGTATTAAACTAGTCACTTTGTTAGCACCACTATAAGAATAAGTATTTCTATAGTCGTTTCTCCAACCAGCTCCCATACCAAACACATAGCGTTGAGAGGTTTCAGATGTTATATTATTACCAGTGAAAACATATGCTGTTTTCCTGTTGGTAAACCAACTGCCACTTCCAAAGTTGCTCCAGTTAGCATAAAAAACTGTATCTGGCTTACCGCTAACGTAATTTATTTTTACTCTTCTCTTACCTTTCCATGTAGTACCTCCATCTGATGTAGTATCTGTAGTACTCATATCAATATTGTTACTGGAAAAAGTAGTTGTTGTTCTTTCACTTAATGTAGCATTTCCCGAAACCACTTTGTATAAGTACCCCATATCAAACTGGTTATCAAACACAGGTATATTAAACTGTGCTGTAGCATACCCATTACTTGAGTGCTCATATTTATTACTGTCCATTAAATTATACGTAGTACCTGCGTATCTATAATGAGCATCAGCTACCAGTCTCATTTGTGCATTTGCTTGCATACCTAAAGCCATGCAAGTGGCCATTGTAAGTAGAGTTTTAAATTTCATATAGTGTCGTTTTCTCCTAAATTAATTTTATTTTAATATTTAAGAGATTAATTTTTTAAAAATCTATAGCCAATAGATGTCGGAACAATACATGTATTTGAAAATCAATATGTAAGAATAAAAAATATTTTCTTTTAGTATTCTCTTCGTCTAGCACTTACATTTGCGCTTAGTAGATTTTTTTCAGATGGAATACATAGCACAAATAGAAGTAGCAAAGTCATATTTATTAGAGGCAGGTATTAAGCAACCAGAAATAGGTGTTGTACTAGGTACAGGTCTTGGTCAATTTGTCGATCATATTGATATAGAACTAACAATACCTTATGGGGAAATCCCTCATTTTGCCGAAGCTACTGTAGAGTCTCATTCGGGGAAATTAATTTTCGGTACGATAAATGGAGTTAAGGTCTTAGCAATGCAAGGACGTTTTCATTATTACGAAGGCTATGATATGCAACAGATCACCTTCCCGATACGTGTAATGCATGCTCTGGGTATAAAGCAACTTTTCTTAAGCAATGCAGCAGGAGGTATCAACCTTGGGTTTAAAAAAGGAGACTTGATACTGATCGATGATCATATAAACTTACAGGTTGACAACCCACTAAGAGGATTGAACAAACCTGAATACGGCACCCGATTCCCGGACATGAGCCAACCTTATGATAAGGTATTGTCAAAAAAATTACACACTACCGCTCAAACCCTCAACATCAACTTAAAGCAAGGAGTTTATGTTTCTGTAATGGGGCCTAATTTAGAAACCAGAGCCGAGTATCGTTTCCTGAAAATAATAGGAGCAGATATGGTAGGCATGAGTACTGTGCCTGAAGTGATAGTAGCCAACCAAATAGGGCTACCATGTGTTGCCATTAGTGTTATTACCGACGAATGCGACCCTGACAACTTGCACCCGGTAAATATTGAGGATATAATAGCTATAGCTAACCAAGCAGATGGAAAATTAAGCCAGCTAATAGCCACTACTATTGGGAACAATTAACGCTCTAATATTTTTCTAAACCGTAGAACATTAGCGGCTTCATCTATTGCTGTGCCTTTTACCAAATGGTCTGCAAACTGGTTAGCAAAATATGGTGCTAAGGAACAGCCTTTGGTTCCCATACCATTAAAGACCCCCACATTAGTATGTATGGGATGCATGCCTACAAATGGTCTGCGCTCAATAGTACCGGCACGTTCAGATGCTATATGAGCAACAAACTCGTAAGGTAGCTTTAACCATTTGTCAAGTTGTGTTTTCACCTGCGTCTTAAACGATTCACTTGGTAATACATCATTATAGTCCCTATCAAAACTGGAGCCTACCCAAAACAGATCATCCTTCCAGGGCACAATATTATACCCTTGCTTATAAATATTAGCTGCAGATAAGTTGGGAATGCGGACTACCAATGCCTCCCCCTTTGTCATTGCATAGGGCAATCTCTTGAAGTAAGGATCATCATTCCCTTGCACTCCATTACATAATATTATTGATTTTGCTTCAATGCCCTCATACTTCACTCCTTTTTCATCCACAGTACATTTACTCCAATCAAAATAGGCGTCTAATAAACTATCCTGCTCAACAAGTCTTTTTCTCCATGCAGTGATCAAGTTTTGTAGTTCTACCAGATATACAGGCGTAACCTTACCAATGCCATAAGTAAAGTGAAACAACTCTTTGTAAGCTTCTTCATCCTGTACTACTTCTACGTACGCTTCATTTTCTTCCAGCTTGTCGTAGAAGGCTTGCTTCATTTGTTCATTGGCGTGGAAGGACAATATATCTTTCTGCGATATAATAGAAACACCCAACTCTTCTTCCAGCTCTTCGTATGCTTGCCATGAAAATGGCAATAGTTCATCTATCATCCATGTACTCACCACCCTTCTACCTGTCACAGGATTGATAACACCACTAGCTACTTTACTGGCTGAGTAAGGCACTGACTTATCAATTACCATTACACGTTTACCTCGTTTTACAAGATGGTAACTAAGCATAGTGCCCGATACACCTTGCCCTATTATTATATGATCTACTTGCACCTTGCAAAGAAACTATTTTAGCTGCTAACCTCTATCTTTATTACATGAGAATATTCTTACTCTTTTGCACAATATTATTTTCAAGCTTGTTAAAAGCACAGGCTCCATTACAACCTTATATACAAATATTAGGTACGGCACAAGATGGTGGCTACCCTCACTTAGGATGTCAAAAGAGTTGTTGCGAAAAAGCGTGGAACAATAATGTTCCGAAAAGCTTTGTTGTAAGCTTTGCATTGGTAGACCCTCAGGAAAAAAAATGGTGGCTATTTGAGGCTACTCCTGACATCAAAGAACAGCTACACTATTTTCAAACATTGAACAATGGAGTTTATAATTATTTGCCTGAAGGCATTTTTATTACTCATGCACATATAGGGCACTACACTGGTTTGATGCAGCTAGGACGAGAAGTAATGAGTACAAAAAAGCTACCCGTATACACCTTACCTAAGCTAGCTGATTTTTTAAGCAACAACGGCCCTTGGAGTCAATTGGTAACACTAAACAATATTGAACTACGAACTATGGAAGCCAATAAGCATGTTGGCATCGGTAAAAATATATCAGTACAAGCATATACCGTTCCTCATAGAGATGAGTTTTCAGAAACTGCGGGTTTCTCTATTCGCACACCAAACAAGAACTATGTGTTCATCCCCGATATTGATAAATGGAGCAAGTGGGCTATTGATATTAAAACTATTGTTGCTAATACAGACATTGCACTTCTGGATGCTACTTTCTACAACGAGGGAGAGCTACCCAACCGAGCCATGAGCGAAGTACCGCACCCTTTTGTAAAAGAAACAATGACTCTTTTCGATAAAGAAACCAATGACCTTAAAGCAAAAATTCATTTCATCCATTTCAACCATACCAACCCTATATTATGGGATGAGCAGATTCAAAATGACATAAAAGACAAAGGCTATAACTTAGCAGAACAAGGTGCCAAATTATAGCCTAAGATTTTATACAATTACCTCTTAACTAAATGCGTCTTTTATCTTATCAAAGAAGCTTCTATCTTCTTTCTCATCACTAGCAGTAGTTACTGCATCTTCATTAGGTTTAAAGTTGGGAGAATTTTTCAGCTTCTCAACTGCCGCCTTTTCTTCTTCTGTTAAGTTTTGAGGGGTCCACACATTTACTTCTACAAGCTGGTCTCCTTTCTCGTAAGACTGGAAACCAGGGAATCCCTTACCCTTCAATCTAAACACCTTGCCACTTTGTGTACCTGCAGGTATTTTGATCTTTACCTTACCTTCTATGGTTGGCACCTCGGCAGAAACACCGCCTACCACATCAGGGAATGACAAGTATAATTTATACAGAACATCAAGATCGTTACGTCTTAGCGTTTTGTGTTTTTCCTCTTCAATTAATATCAACAGGTCGCCATTAGGTCCACCACGCTCACCCGCATTACCTGACCCACTCATGCTTAGTTGCATGCCATCGTGTACACCTGCAGGTATATCTATAGTAATGGTCTCTTCTCCATATACTCTACCATCACCTTTACAAGTACCACATTTAGCGGTTATTTGCGTACCCTGGCCATTACAGTTAGGGCATGTTGTTACCGTTTGCATTTGCCCAAGGAAGGTACTTTGCACCTTACGTACTTGCCCGGCACCATTACAAGTACTACAAGTTTGTATAGAGCTACTATCCTTAGCACCATTACCGCCACAAGTATTACATGGCAGGTACTTTTTTACTTTTATTTTCTTTGTGGCTCCGTTTAAGATGTCTGCATAAGTCATCTTCAACTTCACTCTCAGGTTAGCTCCGCGAGTTCCTTGTGCACGTCTTCCTCCACCATGGCCACCAAAACCTTGACCACCGCCAAAGCCTCCGCCACCAAACATATCTCCAAAAATATCTCCAAAGTTTTCGAAGATATCTTCCATGCGCATACCACCTTGACCACCACCAAAGCCTCCGCCTGCAGCACCACTCATACCCGCATGACCAAATTGGTCATAACGTGCTTTCTTTTGCGAATCACTTAAGACATCATAGGCTTCCGCAGCCTCTTTAAACTTTTCCTCGGCAGCTGCATCGCCCTCATTTCTATCAGGGTGATATTTCAATGCTATTTTACGGTAGGCCTTTTTGATCTCATCTGCACTAGCAGATCTAGACACACCCAATACCTCGTAATAATCTCTTTTTGACATAGTCTATTCTAAGCCCGATTAATGGGCAGTTTTATTATTTACCAACCACTACTTTCGCGTGCCTGATCAATTTATCATTTAGGTAATACCCTTGCTCAATTACATCTAGCACTTTGCCAGACAAATCTTCACTTGGAGCGGGTATTTCAGTTATTGCTTCATGGTAGTCTGCATCAAAGTCTTTATGCATAGCATCCATTTGCTTCAAGCCCTTGCTTTCCAGAGCAGATTGTAATTTATTCAATACCAATAAAACACCTTCTTTTATTACCGCAGCGTCATCGGTCTCTTCCATTTGCTTTCTCGCTCTTTCGCTATCATCCAGCACGTTCAACAATGGCATAATAGTCTCTCTACCTGCAACAGCAGCAAACTCTATACGCTCTTTCGAAGTACGCTTCTTGTAATTATCAAACTCTGCTACCAGTCTCAAGTATTTATCCTTCATTTCTCCCAACTCTTTTTGAGCTAAGCCCAACTCATCCAACTCTTCTTGTTCAGTACTATCTTCATTATTCACTTCATCAACATTTTCTTGTTGTGTAGCGTCATTGATGTTCTCTACAGTTTCATCACCAGCTAGCTGGTCTTTCTCAATAGTATTTTCACTCATTGTTACTCGTTATTTTCTTTATCTATTTTAAGGCACAAAAGTACCTTCAATTACTTTGCCACAATAGATTTTGGGACAAAATGTCTTATTTGGCTGATTTTTGATGCCAATATGAATTAAAATCTGTCTTATTTAATTATTTGATACTGTATTTCTGCTAGAATATGAGGTAATTGAACCGACACTGACAACCGTTAACGCACTGCTTCTTTAAGCTTCCAAAGTGCGGAATTGTTCTTTTTCAGTACTAAATAAAGCTGTTTGTCTCCCCCAAAATTTCGGAAAAACTGTTCTACGCCAGCATCCATACTCCCTTCAAAATCAAAGGTCTTATGTCCTAATGATATTGACTTTTTTATCGCTTGCCACAACAATGCTACCATAGCATTATTGTCTTTGATTGTTGGGTTCTTACTACCCATCAGATAATAAGATCTTTCTTCATCCCACACTTGCCATACAACAGCCTGTACATTTTCTCCCTTTCTTGCTACCCAAAGCGTAGCATTACCCTTTTCCTTACATAATGTAAAAACCTTTTTTAGCTGTTCCTTAGAGTAAGGTATCTGTACTTTTTTGCTGGATAGTGTTGTTTGCTGAAAATCAAATAATGTATCAATTTGTGTATGGTCTTCTTCGATTACTAAGGTCTTCTCGGCTTTCCTTACTTTACGACGGTGATCTTCATGAAGTCTTGCAAAGACTGCTTCTTCCCCCTCATCAAGTGGCATCAAATAAGTTTGCCTAACCACTATTTCAAAATCTTTACTATTAAATAACCCTGCCTGTTTCAGCTGTGGCTGCAATGATATATGCCAAACCTTTGCATCCGGTATTTGAGACAGCAGATCGGTTATTACTTCATACTCAAAACTATCTCTTTTCGTCGGCTTTAAGTCTGACGGATAAAATACTACAGGACCTATATAAGGCGTAAAAACAGGTGTGCGAATAATGCTCACACCCATTTTTTGCTCAGCTGGATATACCCACACCCCCGACACATTATCACCATTATAAGCAATGGCTACATCCCAGTCTACACATACCGCGTCCAGCCACCAATCGTTTAGAAATAGTGGCACACCCTTTAGCGTAGGCAGTAACTTCTTGTATTGCTCTTTTTTGGTCAATAGCTTATTTAAATTGTAATACCCTTGCAGGTTTTATACGGCGAATATACAACGATGGCAACCACATGAAAAGTATGCATAGGGCTAAAGTAGCTATATCTAACAATACTATCTGCCACCATACAATATGTACCGGTACCGTTTTCATAAAATATCCCGTCTCTGATAGTTTTAAGAATCCAGTTTGCTGCTGTATAAAACATAGCCCCAAACCAAGTATATTTCCACCAAGCACACCTAAAAATCCTATAATTGCAGCATGATACACAAACACTTTTCTTAGCATACTATTCTGCATACCTTGTGCCTTCAACACACCTATCATTTTTGTTTGCTCCACTATAAGTATCAGTAAGGCGGCTGCCAGATTTATTATTGCAACAATAGCCATAATAAGCAGCACCATTCCTGCGGTCATGTTCTGTATTCTTAGCCAGTCATATATACCTGCAAATATCTCCTTCATGGTATAGGTTGTTAACCTCGAAGTTTGCGGTATAAGATCATTAAATATCTTATTAGCGACCGTGTCAGCATCAGCCACATCTGTTAAGGAGAGTTGATAGCCATTGATCTCATCGGCTGACCATTTGTTAATTTTCTGTAGTAGGCGTATATCGCAGATACCATAATTGCGGTCGATATCTTCCAACCCTGTATGATACAAGCCGCATAGTTTCACCTTTCTTATTCTTGGAAAAGTAGAGCCTGGTTCTAAAAAATAAAGCAATACATCATCTCCTATACTTAGCTTTAGTCGGTTAGCAATATCATCTGACAACATGACCTGTTTGGCATAGCCCTCATCACTATAGTCGATCATATTACCCGTTAATTCCACACGCTCTGGGAAGGTATATGCGCTATCAAGTCCTTTCAGCTGCACACCTTCCATTAGCTCATTGGCATTAAGTATCACTGGTCTTATTACATAAGGTGCTACTGTTTTTACCTCTGGCAAAAGCTTAATAGCATCATGCAGGTCTTTATCTATTACAAAAGGTTCAGGTGCTACTATAGAAGAGTTATTACCCGAATACGGAGCTACTTGTACATGCCCCCAAAAACTAAATATCCGCCCGCGAATTTCTTGTTTAAAACCAATAACTACAGCCGTAGACACTACCATTGCCGCTACGCTAAGCGCAGTAGCTACTACAGCTAACCTAATGATAAAAGAAGAAAATCGCCCTTGCTGACGGGCCATATATCTTTTTGCTATGAAAAATGGTAGGTTCAAAAAAACGTCTATTAGCAACTCAAATATAGCCTATTAGCTCAAGGGCAGGAAATAGCCTATACATAAAAAAGTGCCATGATTAAGATATCATGACACTTGATAAAATAATAGGTTGATTTTTTACCAAATACGAACCGCTACATTACCTCCACCAGTAGGGAACCACTGCGTTTTCACCCCAGAACAGGTATTACACGATGTGTTCATTACCATACATGATGCATTGGCCAAGCCCGAGCATGGAATACCTACACCACATACATTTTGGTTGACACCACCGCTACAAGAAGGGAATGCAAAATTGTAAGGACCACAAGCATTCCATTCTTTAATAAATTGCCATTGCCAACCCACACCTGGTACTGTACCTGACCAAGTTGCGGTACCGAAGTTAAATGTTACGGATGCGCCTGGTGCTATGGCATAGTTAATTGTTGATGCCGAAGCACTACAAGTAGCATCTGTAGCAGCTAGATAATAATTTACAGTACAGTTCGATCCGTTAGATACTGTAATTGTTTGCGCTTTTAGCGCAAAGAAACATAGGCTTAGAACAGCCGTTAAGAACATTGTTTTCATGGTTCTTTATTTAAAAGGTGATAAAATGAATTGCTAAATTAACTATATATAAATATTTGTGCAATGGGTATTATCACCCAAAATTGATCTGCCAACTTTCTTGCTGAGGTTGCGTTATTGAATAACAAACACAAAAATGCCGAGAACTGATAGCTCTCGGCATTAGGTTCTATAACACTATATTGAAGCTGTTACCAGATCTTTACAGTTACATTACCGCCACCTGTTGGTATCCATTCTGTTTTAATACCTGTACACAGATTGCAAGAAGTATCTATTTTCATACAAGATGATGTTGGCAAGCCCGAACATGGAATACCTACGCCACATACATTGTAGTTAACTCCACCAGAGCAATTAGGGAAAAGAAAGCTATAAGTACCACAGCCATTCCACTCTTTAATAAACTGCCACTCCCAACCTGCACTAGGTGTAGGACCAGTCCAAGTAGCAGAGCTAAACGTATAGCTATTAGTTGCCCCTGGCAATATGCCATAGTTTATAGTTGAAGTAGAAGTAGTACAACCTGGCTTAGCAGCCGACAAATAATAATTGATCTTACAACCTGAATTGTTAATTACTGTAATTGTTTGCGCTTTCAGGGAAAAGAAACACAGGCTTAATAAAACCGTGAATAACATTGTTTTCATAACATGATGTTTTAAGGTGATAAAATAAAGTGCTAAGCTAGGCATATATGAATATTTCTACAATGGGTATTATCACCCAATTTTTTCATGCATAAAAAAGCCGGAAGCAAAAAGCTTCCGGCTGGTATATCTTAAACAAGTTAGTAAGGCTAGATAGACTTAGCTCCTTCTATCAATACACTTGCTTTATTATTCAATACTTCTACAAAACCACCAGTGATCTCATATAGCTCATTGGTATTCTTGTCCTTTAATACTTTCATTTTGCCACTACCCAAAGTAGCCACTATTGGTGCGTGGTTTTCCAGTATTTCGAAAGAACCTTCTATACCCGGCAATTGTACACCGTACACATCGCCACTATAGATCTTCTTTTCTGGTGTTAATATATCTAATTGCATCTGCTATTAGTTTTTAGCTTCTTCTAATAATTTCTTACCCTTAGCAATAGCCTCATCAATGTTACCAACAAGGTTGAACGCTGCTTCCGGATACTCATCAACCTCACCATCCATGATCATGTTGAAACCACGGATAGTTTCTTCGATCGGTACAAGTACACCCTGAAGACCAGTGAACTGCTCTGCTACGTGGAACGGTTGTGATAAGAAACGCTGAACACGACGTGCACGTGATACAACTAGTTTATCTTCTTCACTCAATTCATCCATACCAAGGATAGCAATGATATCTTGAAGCTCCTTATAACGTTGTAAGATCAACTTAACACGGTTTGCAGTGTTATAGTGTGCATCACCAACGATAGCAGGAGTAAGGATACGAGACGTAGAATCTAACGGGTCAACCGCAGGATAGATACCTAAATCGGCAATCTTACGACTCAATACTGTAGTAGCATCCAAGTGCGCAAACGTAGTTGCCGGAGCCGGATCCGTCAAGTCATCCGCAGGTACGTATACCGCCTGTACAGATGTAATTGAACCATTCTTAGTTGAAGTAATACGCTCTTGCATCAATCCCATCTCTGTAGCTAGTGTAGGTTGGTAACCCACCGCTGATGGCATACGACCTAGTAGTGCCGATACCTCAGAACCTGCTTGAGTGAAACGGAAGATGTTATCTACGAAGAATAGGATATCCTTTCCTTTACCAGAACCATCACCATCACGGAAATATTCTGCCATTGTCAAACCAGACAAAGCCACACGAGCACGTGCTCCAGGAGGCTCATTCATCTGACCGAATACGAATGTTGCTTTTGAATCTTTAAGCGCTTCTTGGTCAACAGCGTTCAAGTCCCATCCACCTTCTTCCATGCTCTCCTTAAACTTGTCACCATATTTCACGATACCTGCTTCGATCATCTCACGCATCAAGTCATTACCCTCACGTGTACGCTCTCCAACACCCGCAAATACAGAAAGACCGCTATACGCTTTCGCGATATTATTAATAAGCTCTTGAATCAATACTGTTTTACCAACACCAGCACCACCGAACAAACCGATCTTACCACCTTTTGCATATGGTTCAATAAGGTCAATTACTTTGATACCTGTGTATAGTATCTCTGATGCAGTACTTAAGTCTTCAAACTTTGGCGGCTTTGCGTGAATCGGACGACCGTTCTCCTTGCTAGGCTGAGGAAGACCATCAATTGCATCACCTGTAACGTTAAATAGACGACCATTGATCTGCTCACCTATCGGCATGGCTATCGCCTTACCTGTATCTGTTACTTCCATACCACGCATAAGACCTTCAGAGCTATCCATTGCTACGCAACGAACGCTATCCTCACCCAAGTGCTGCTGCACCTCAAGAACAAGCTTATCGCCGTTCTCACGAGTAAGTTCTAGTGCGTTATAAATTTCTGGTAATTTGTTATCTCCGCTGAAGTGGACATCCACTACCGGTCCGATTACTTGCTTTACTTTACCAACGTTTGGCATACTGTATATTTATAAAGAAATAAAATGCTTATAAACAATTAAAAACCAACGACTTAAAATCGTTTTGTTTAAAAATCAAATACTAATGTCTATTCAATTTTGCGCAAAGGTAAGGTTCATGCGGTAAAAAGTCAAAAAGAAGATAGTAGTATTTGGTAAATAAATTACTATTGAGTGATATTCACCATGTTAGCTACCTACTAAAAAGACACTACCTGCTACACTCACCTACTCTTTGCAGTAAAAAAGCCGGACGGATCCAGCTTTTTTACCTATATAATAGCATTTCTGCCTATAATATTCTTTGAAACTCAAATGAAGGCGACCCTTTGATACCTATATTATTGTAATAGTTCAAGAAATGCAGCTTCCAGTACTGACCATTCCTATTTTTAATAATATAGTTTTTAGACTGGTCAACGGTATAGCGCCCTTTATCTATATTATACGACTTCCAATCAAACCCTATAATATCTCTATTATTAACGTACTTAACCTTCGTTGCTAATGTCGCGTCTATATCATGAAATGCTATAGTACTATCCTTATATGCAGAGGTATTATATGGATTGATCATAGCCCCAGTTACTACATAAGGGAAATTACTTAGTTCAAAATAGATATGCTTATAACGTGTAAAAACTATATCCCAGGTCTTTTTAGGAGGCTCAGGATTTACGATACTTCCTCCTTCAGCTAGCGATAAGTAAGCATAATTGTAGTTATCATCTTTTGGCACAACTACCTTGGTTGAGATTTTGCTTCGCAAGTCGGCTACCAGCATTACATACTCTGTGCTGCTTACTGATATCAGCTGTATCTTCTTGAAAGTATCTTTATATATGCTTGGGCTGATCTTTATAATGTATACTTCATTTTTAGAGATGCCGTTTGCTTCTGCCCAGCCATCAAGGTAAGTAGAATCAGACAAGCCACTAGGAGAATCGTATCCCCAGTCTTCATCAATTATTTCAGGCGGGGTCATTACCTCTGTCAAATTGTATTTACCTGTTTTGTAAATACCCACATTGGCACCTCCGTTCATAAAAATATTTCTTTCATTGGCTCCTGTTTCAAAAGCCAACTCCCAACTATTGATCTTGCTGGTACGCACGATACTGCTCGTCTCAAAATCATAGAATATCTGATCCGCAAAATCTTCTCCCATTTCCACGCTAGCATAAATGGCATCACTTTGTGTAGGCAACTGGACAGGGGTTTCCTTCTGCTCACAGGATGTCATAAACATACCTATCATTATAGATAACAGGCCTAAAAGTCTATATATCTTCATTTCGGTACAAATATCTATCAGAAACTGTCATTGAATGTCAAAGTTTTGTCATTAAGAGCGCATATGTTAAAAAATTCCCGATAATATAACCATGTTTTTACTTACGGCTGATTTAATGCGAATATTATTTAGGTTTGCAGCATAAACTAAACGTACAAATGTTGAGAAACTATACTTTATTTTTTCTAACTATTACATTGTTCATTACTTCTTGTGGCAGCACACAAAATAAAATTGCCGTATCTGGCAAAATTGCCAATATGCCTGCACAAGCTATCTATTTCGAGCATCTTGAAATTCAAGGCTCCACTATCATCGACTCAACTACTTCAGACGCAGATGGCAGCTTTGTTTTGAAAGCAGACGCTTCTGAACCAGGTTTATACAGAGCTAGATTTTCTGAACAGGATAAATACATACTTCTTTCTCTAGACAAAGGCAAAGCTTCTATTAATGCTGACTGGCAAACATTAGAGAACTATACCATAGAAGGCTCGGAAGGTTCAAAGAGTTTAAGCATCTACCTCAAAACTATCAGAGAGTTTATACGAGATATCAGAACTATTGATATGATACTCAGCAAACCTGAAACGCAAACCAACGATAGCTTATTCGCACGGGCTTCTGCCGACCAACGAGATATGCAAATAAGCCTAACAAGATACGTAGAGCAGTATGTAGACACTACCAAGCACTTACCTAATGCTCTTTTTGCAGTTAATATGCTCAACCCGCAATCAGAAAAACCTTTTATAGATGCTTTCGTTAGTAGTATCAGCATGCGTTTTCCTGACAGTAAATTAGGTCAGGACTTTATTGAAAAATATAATGAACAAAACATGGCTGCACAGCAGCAGTCAAGCAATGACCCTATGTTACCTGTAGGTGTAGATGCTCCTGCTCTTGTACTACCTAACATTAACGGAAAGGAAGTAGCACTAAGTGATTATAAAGGCAAATATGTTTTAGTTGACTTTTGGGCTTCTTGGTGCGGCCCTTGCAGACAAGAGAACCCTAATGTCGTTGCAGCTTACAATAAGTTTAAAAACAAGAACTTTACCATACTTGGCGTATCTCTTGACAATAAAAAAGACAAATGGGAACAAGCCGTACAAAAAGATGGCTTAACATGGGAGCACGTTAGCGACTTAAAACGTTGGGAGTCTATTGTTGTTAGAGATTTTGGCATAGTAGCTATACCATTCAATGTACTGGTAGACCCTAACGGAGTCATAATTGCAAGAGACTTAAGAGGGCAAGCACTACATAATAAACTTGAAGAAGTACTTAACAAGTAGTTTTAGATAAATCACAACAATAAAAAAGCAAGTAGTTTCCTACTTGCTTTTTTTATGCATTGCTACTACATAGTACCAATGGACATGTCTTTCTTCTTCAACTTTACTTTATTTCTGTAATGAATATCAAAACCTATACTAAATAGCAGTAGCTGTATATCATAAGCAGCATATGGCGTTGTTACAACAAGAGGAGAAATAAAATTGGTATTAGCCTGCACATAATTCGGATTCATAAAATTTGTAGGGTAGTACTGCACTTTAAAGATAATACCCGGATCTACTGAAAAACCTGCAAATACATAAGGCATTACTTTAGCAGTCCTGTCGCTAAACCACTCATTGAACTTATCTTTATCATTTCTTTTTACAAACCCCTTCTCTCTATAGTTTATAGGGAAGTCTACTCCTCCTCCTACAATTACATAATTACGCTTTTTCAGATTCCCGATCTTTAAACCTAGCGGAAGCCCTACAGTATATACACGTCTTTTAATGGTGCTATCCTTAGCCGTATTGAATGGAATTGCCGTTCTGGAAGTCTTTTCTATAAACCCAATATTCTTTACACCTATACCTGTATACAAGCCTACTGAATTACTAACATCTACATGCATATTGAAACCCAAGTGAAAAAAGTATGTAAACCTTGGAGTACCAACTGCCGGATTGCCAAGGCTATTACTTTGTATCGCTGTAGAAATTATTGCACCATCAAAGTCGTTACCAAAATACACCTTCTTAGTTTTACCTATGTTGTGCGTATAGTATAGTTGACCACTATTATCCATTTGAGCTTCAGCACCAAAAGTTAATAGTAGGGACACAACTAATAGTATATAATTTGCATATAACTTCATTTCAAGCAGTTTTTACAAAGATACTAAGCTTGCACTGCAAATATTACAGTCATTTTTGCTTTGGCATAGCTATTGCCTACTATATTTATCATATTGTTAATGTAGAATAGAAGACTAATTGTCATAATGTCGGTAATGAAATCAATGATAGATAAATTGTTCAGCAACCCTGAACAGGAAATGGAATTTATGCCTATAGTGCCACTTGGCGAAGACGAAATGGATGATTTTGAGAAAGGGGACCTACCTAAAGAATTGCCTGTAATAGCCCTACGCAATACTGTATTATTCCCTAATGTAGTGCTACCTATTACTGTAGCAAGGGAAAAATCGGTAAAAGCGATAACTGATGCTCAAGGCAAAGGAAAGTGGATAGGTGTTGTAGCGCAGAAGGATAGCCTGAATGATGACCCTACAGCTGATGAGGTTTTCCATACAGGTACAATGGCTAAGATCGTAAAAGAAATAAAAATGCCTGATGGGAATACTACAATATTCATCATGGGGCGTCTACGTTTCGAGATCGAAAAATTCACACAAACGGATCCATTCTTTGCAGCGGATGTCAACTACTTGGATGATGAATTTCCGGAAGGAGATCCTGAATTTGATGCACTAATAGCCTCTTTAAAAGACCACTCGGAGCAGATAGCCAACAACTCTCCTAATATGCCCAACGAAACCAGCATTGTGCTGCGTAACGTAGAGCAAAAACCTTTTTTAGTTCACTTCATTGCTTCCAACCTCAACTCTGGGCTAATTGAAAAGCAAGAGCTACTAGAAGAGAACGATGTACGAACAAGAGCTGAAAAGCTATTGCATCTATTACAGTCGGAGTTGAACTTGTTAGAACTAAAGAATGAGATTACCAACAAGACCAGAGCTGATATAGATAAGCAACAAAGAGAATACTTCTTACAACAACAGCTAAAGTCTATTAAGGAAGAGCTTGGCGGCGAGCCAAACGACCGTGAGATAAAAGATCTACAAAAGAGAGCTGAGGGAGTACGATGGACTAAGGAAGCTCAAGACATGTTCAAAAAGAACATAGAAAAGCTGGAGCGTATGCACCCTAGCACGCCCGACTATTCAGTTATTTACAACCACCTCGACTTCATGCTCGACCTACCTTGGGATACTTATACCGAGGATAGTTACGACTTAAAAAAGGCTCAGAAAGTATTAGATGGCGACCATTATGGAATGGATAGGATAAAAGATCGTATCCTTGAATACTTGGCCGTTCTTAAACTAAAAGGAGATATGAAATCTCCTATCCTTTGTTTTGTAGGCCCTCCTGGTATAGGTAAAACATCTTTGGGCAAGAGCATCGGTAATGCTATTAATAGAAAATATGTGCGCTTAAGTCTTGGAGGCTTGCACGACGAAAGTGAACTGCGCGGACACCGTAAAACATATATAGGTGCAATGCCTGGCCGTATCATGCAGTCTATTAGAAAAACCAAGTCTTCTAACCCTGTTTTCATACTTGATGAGATAGACAAGGTAGGTAAAGATTTTAGAGGAGACCCGAGCTCAGCACTGCTAGAGATATTAGACCCTGAACAAAACAAC
Source organism: Flavipsychrobacter sp. (assembly GCA_041392855.1). Lineage (NCBI taxonomy): Bacteria > Pseudomonadati > Bacteroidota > Chitinophagia > Chitinophagales > Chitinophagaceae > Flavipsychrobacter > Flavipsychrobacter sp. Next base: position 2,945,475 of record JAWKLD010000001.1, on the reverse strand, counting down.
TCTTTTTATGACAACTATTTAGAATTAGAGTACGACCTTTCTAAAGTATTGTTTATAGCTACAGCCAATAGTTTGGCAGACATACAACCTGCACTACGCGACAGATTAGAGATCATACACCTAACAGGTTACTCTCTTGAAGAAAAAATAGAAATAGGTAAACGACATCTGATACCTAAGCAAAAAGAAATGCATGGACTAAAAGGCTATAAGCTCAAGTTCAGTACAAAAGTATTAGGTCGAATCATTCAGGAGTATACACGGGAAAGTGGTGTGCGTGAATTGGATAGAACTATAGCCTCTATCATGCGTGCCATAGCTAAAAAAGTAGCTTTTGAAGAAGAAGTAGACAATGAGATCACCGAAGAATTAATAGTACAAGTATTAGGTAAGCCTAAATTCAATAACGACATCTATGTTAAGGGGCACCCCGCAGGCGTTGCGGTAGGCTTGGCCTGGACCTCTGTAGGTGGTGACATTCTATTTATAGAGACTTCTATTTCTAAAGGGAAGGGCAACCTAACTTTGACAGGCAACTTAGGAAACGTAATGAAAGAAAGTGCATCAACAGCGCTCTCTTACCTAAAAGCTCATGCTGATGATTACGGGATCGATCCTAAAATGTTCTCTGACTATAATATTCACATACACGTACCTGAGGGCGCTACACCTAAAGACGGGCCAAGTGCAGGTATCACTCTTTTAAGTGCATTGACCTCTGTTTTCACAGGCCGTAAGCTCCGCTCTTACTTAGCTATGACGGGAGAAATAACACTAAGAGGACAAGTATTACCTGTAGGAGGTATTAAAGAAAAAATACTAGCTGCAAAGCGTGCCGGTATCAAGGAGATCATTCTTTGCGAACAAAACCAAAAAGATGTAGAAGAGATCAATCAATCTTATATTAGGGGTGTCAAGTTCCACTATGTATCTGACATGAACGAAGTAATAGACTTAGCCTTAATGAAAAGATAAATATCACTTCTAAGCTCATATAAAATAAGCGGCGCTATTTGTGCCGCTTATTTTATATATTGCATATATATCATATAAACCCTTATAATACTTATGTTATGAAGTCAATGATCATTGTTCTACTTTCTTTAATATGGCTTCCTGCATTCGCTCAAGAAACCGAAGGTGGCAATACAATCACTACATTTTCTGGGGATGAGGTAACAATGAGTGTTGTATCTGCAAGAACTATCAATGTAAAAGGCAAAAAGCTAAATAAAATTGTTGATAAACCTCGCCCGCTATTACTTAATGGCAAGGATATCTACAATCACTTTTGGGAAGAAAATGAAGCGGTATACGAAACCGAAGCTCATAAAAAAAGCATGGAAGAACATACTAAGTACCAAATGATGATTGATGAACTTGCCAAGGATGAGAAACGAAATTTAAAAGAAGGAGAATATGCCCTACACCTTACCAATATGGTTGTCAATGAGCAAGGCTATATTGTATATTATGAGACAAAAGGCTTGGAGAGATATCACAAAAAATTAAGGGGTACAACTATCGCTGTAAACAACAAAGCGGCAGAAAATATTAATACTATTGTACAAAGTCAGGTACATAAAATGCGATTCACCACGTTTGTACTAGACAATACCCCACGTGCATATATTGGTAGCTTCACCTACTTTTTCATAGTTGGCGAATAAGTAGATACGACCGACTTATTACAAAAAATTGTTTTTTCAATCTTATAACGTATATTTACGTTATGAAACGTAATAAACAATTGAACTCTTTAACTAAGGCCGAAGATGAAGTGATGCAAATAATATGGCAAATAGAGCCATGCCTTGTCAGAGACATCATAAATCATCTTGGAGACCCCGATATTCCACACAGCACAATTTCATCGGTAGTGCGCATATTAGAAAAGAAAGGCTTTTTAGATCATAAAGCCTATGGCAAAACATACGAGTATTTTTCTGTCGTTTCAAAGGAGGAATATGCACAGTATGGTGTAAAAAGCTTGATGGAAAAATATTTTGGAGGCTCCCCCAAAAAGCTGGTTAGCTTCTTAGTAAAAAATGAGGACATGAACCTGAAAGAGTTAGACGACCTATTAAAATCCATTGATAAACCTAAAAAGAAATAGCCATGTTACAATACATCATCAACCTATCAGGCATATGGCTAGTAAGCTTAGTTATATTTGACCTCTTACTAAAACGGGAAACCTTCCATACCTATAACAGGCTTTTCCTAAATGCATCGGTTTCATTAGGCATTCTACTCCCGCTATGGCAGTTACAGCAAAGCTCTATCATATACGCTTCAGCTATAAGTAAAGATGTAACACAACAAGCGGCAGTGCTACGCGAGCAGGTAATAAATACTACATCTCCAGCATTAGTAAGTATAGAAACTTGGCTCTGGATCATTTATGTTATTGGAGCCTCTGTAATGACTATCGTTTTATTAAAAGAAGTCTACCTCATACTAAAGCTGCTACGGTCTGGTATAAAAACACAAATTGGCCAATGGAAAGTTGTTGAGATCAATAAAGAGACCGCTCCTTTTTCTGCCTTTGGTTATGTGTTCATTAGTAGCAAAGAAAATTATACTACAAATGAGCTAAACCTAATATTGATACATGAGCAACAGCACATCAACTCATGGCATATTATTGACCTACTATTCATCAACTTTCTAAAAATAGCATTTTGGTTCAACCCATTGATTTATCTATATGAAAAACGCCTACTCATGATACATGAATACCAAGCAGATAAAGCGGTAGATCATGATATCAAAAAGTACAGTCAATTTCTAGTAGAACAATCTATGCTACAGACAGCCCCTATACTCTCCCATTCATTTATTCGCTCACCTTTAAAATCCCGTATCAAAATGTTAACTAAACAGTCTAAGAGAATAGCGAATCTTAAACAATTAATAATTGCACCACTAGTACTTTTCACTTTGCTTTGTTTTACCCAAAACAATTTACTCTTTGCACAGGAGAAAAAAGTAGAGGGAAATAAGATATACTACAAAGGGAATACTATTGAGCTAACAGAAAAAATGCCTGATGACACAGTGTATGTTTCTGACCCTGTAACAGGAGAAATTCAAATGGTAATTACAAGCCTTACACCTTCTCCCGCTAAATTAAACGGAGTAGATCTATATAAAAAATATTATAGAAGCAGTAACCTGCCGCCACTGTTTGAAGAAACGACCGAGCATATAAAAACAGAAATAAAAAAGAATCTTAATGATGCCTTAAACACTATGGAAGAAGGTAGCTTCCGTTATGCCATCGAGAACCTTATCGTAGATCAAAAAGGCAAGATTATATACTATGAATTAGCTAAAACAGGAAGTGCATTTAGGCTTGCAAATGGAGGAGAGGATTACGACCTGACTGAAGATGCTAGAAAAAATATTGAACAGAAAATAGTCAACACGTTAGAGGATATCAAGCTTGATGTTTTCTTACAAGATGGCAAACCTGTACCTTATATCATATTTGTGGATGATTATTTCAACATCGTTAAATAATAAAAGGCACTGCTTTTGCAGTGCCTTTTATCTATACTGTTATTAGTGTTGTTTAGTTTTTAGTAGGCAAGTAGCTATAGTGCTTACCATACTCCATCATTTGCTCAAAGAAGCTTGCCGGATATTCTACCTTCACATCAATTACTTTATCACCTTCCATTACAGGCACCAACTTAGGTTGTATAAAACCACTATACGGTTTAGCATCCAAAGTTGCGTAGCGCTCTAATACCTCTTTATGCAACTCTTGATCTACTTTAACACCATAAGTTTCTACTAGGTTTTTACCAGCTTCAAAATCACCTTCTGATTTTATACGTTGTATCTCACGAAGTAGTTGACCGAATAACTCACGAAGTTTATCATAATCATTTACCTGCACGTATGTTTTGCCGTCTCTTTTTACAAATTCAACAACATTATCAGCTTTACCTTTTTCATAAACCCAATAAGCATTCAATGCACGGTTACGCATATGCGCTTCTTCAATGTTGTCACCCAATTTCAGACGAGTCAATTGTGTCATCAAGCCATTCATCATATAGCTATCGTACTCTGCCTTACCCGTTTCTTTAGTCTCCATTACACCTATCTCAATTAGCTTGTCATCCATTGCATAGTAAAGACCTACAAGGTCAGCACGTGCTTCCTCAAGTGTAGATGCATAAGTTTTCAATGTCTTATCAGTTGTTTCAACCCCAGGGTTTATTTGACCTGAAGCATGACCAATACACTCGTGCATGTCTGTGTGTAAGTCAGACGATAAGTTGCCGTGTTCTTTTATTCTAGCCTTCACCTCATCACTTACAGCAAACTCATCTAAGAAACCACCTTTTGATTTAGCTACATTGTAAGCATGTATAATATTGCTTAGCGATACTGATTTAGAACCATGATTTTTACGGATCCAATCAGCATTTGGAAGGTTGATACCAATTGGTGTAGTTGGAGCTGCGTCACCACTTTCTACAATTGCTGTAATAGCTTTTGCAGTGATACCCTTCACTTCTTTCTTCTTATGCTCATCCATTAATGGAGAGTTATCTTCAAACCACTGTGCTTGTTGTGCAATAGCATTGATACGCTTAGTAGCTTCTAGATCTTTAAGAGATACTACACTCTCAAAACTACCTTTCTTACCTATTGCGTCAAGATATACTTCGATAAATCCATTAACTACATCAATACGAGACTCAGTATCATTAGCCCAAGCAATGCTATAGTCATCAAATGTTTTCAAATCACCTGTTTTGTAGTACTCAACTAACAACTCTAGTGATTTCTTTTGTTGGTCGTTCTCCGCTACAGGAATTGCTTTCTCTAACCAGTAAACAATCTTCTCAATAGCAGGAGAATACATACCACCTACTTTCCATACTTTCTCTACTATCTTACCATCTTCTTTCATCAGCTTCGAGTTAAGCCCCCAAGATGGTGCTTCACCCTCTCCACTAAATTTAGAGTAGTATTCTTCTACTTCTTTTTGAGTAACCCCTTCGTAGAAGTTGTTAGAAGACATCACGACATTATCTACATCAGCACGAAGGTCAACAACCTTTGGCTCTATAGACATATCGTAAACCAATGGGGTAACACGAGCAACAAATGCATCAACCTCTTCACCTTCTTCTGTAGGCAACATAGAAGCATCACTATTCTTGATTACTTCCGCAAAAAAAGCCTCTGAACATTCAGGAGCAAACTTCTCATTACCATAGTGGTGGTGGTTACCATTGCTGAACCAAAAACGACCACAGTATTCTTCAAATTGCTTCCATTCATCTGTATTTTTATCACCACTATAAGTACTAAAAGCCGCCTCTAGCGTTTTACGAAGTAAAATACCGTTCTTGCTCTTTTGGTCATATATAATATCACGACCGCAAAGTGCTGCTTCATATAGATAGTATGCTAACTCTTTTTGTTGTGCACTCAATGTTTCCCATCCTGGTATCTGATAGCGCAATACTTTCAGGTCAGCAAATTGTTCTGCTTCTACTTTAAATTCTGATTTTGCCTCTTCATGAGGTTCACCTGTATTACATGCGGTGAACGACAATTGAGCACCTAATAATGCCATACAAGCTAAGGTCCACTTTTTCATATTATAAATAAGAATTGTTATTTGCTCGAAAGTAGGGCATTCTTAGCATTCATTAAAGACATTCTTAAAAAATCCCCTCTATTATTACCCTTAGGTATTACTTTTGCGCAAGTATGAGACACTATCTTCTTTTAGCACTAGCGTTTATAGCATTTTCAGCTTGTAATAACGAAGTAGCAACCACCCAAGACCTACCAATAAGAACACCTACAGTTGCCGATCAGCTAATTGCAGCAGATAGTATTCCCATATCTTTAATCAAAGATAACAAAGCCCAATATAGTATTGAGATCCTGACTACCACTAAAACTGACTCGGGAGAATATAAGTTGATCACTAAATATGGACATATAACCGACTCCATGACTACCAGACTCCCTTACTTAGAGCAAGAACTCAAAGTGGCTTTAAGGAGAGATGAAGATCAGCCATTCAACTACATAATTGGCTTCTATATGGAAGAAGATAGCTTCAAGATATTCCATGATTATATATCAGTCTCGGCATCACAAGCTGACATTTCTGACTTAGCTACTCAAACAGAACTAAAATTTAAATACCTGAAAGCTTATTACTTAAAATAAAAAAGCCCCTGTATAATATACAGAGGCTATAATTATAATAAGGAACTTCTTGAATTAGTTTTTAAACTGAGGTATCAAGTCGTTTGCCAGTTTAGTCATTTTATCCAAGCTTTCTTTCTCAAGCTTACCTTGTTTGAATTCATTTAGTATTTCAGGTAGCTTAGTTTCCATATCGTGCAAGAATGCTTCTTCGAATTCTTTCACTCTATTTACAGGAACCTGCTGGATCAAGTTGTTTGTACCTAAGTAGATGATAGCAACTTGCTTTTCTACTGAGAATGGAGTGTATTGAGCTTGCTTCAATATTTCCACGTTACGGCTACCTTTATCCAATACTACTTTAGTAGCAGCATCTAGGTCACCACCAAACTTAGAGAAAGCTTCCATCTCACGGTAAAGTGCTTGGTCTAGTTTTAATGTACCAGCAACTTTCTTCATTGATTTGATCTGCGCACTACCACCTACACGGCTTACAGAGATACCCACGTTAATTGCAGGACGGATACCAGAGTTAAATAGATCTGACTCAAGGAATATCTGACCGTCTGTAATCGAGATCACGTTAGTTGGGATATAAGCAGATACGTCACCCGCTTGAGTTTCGATGATTGGTAATGCTGTTAATGATCCACCACCTTTCACTTTATCTTTCAAGCTTTCAGGCAAGTCGTTCATGTTTTTAGCGATCTCATCATTGTTGATCACCTTAGCAGCACGCTCTAGTAAACGACTGTGTAGGTAGAATACGTCTCCAGGATAAGCCTCACGACCTGGCGGACGACGAAGTAGAAGAGATACCTCACGGTAAGCAACTGCTTGCTTAGAAAGGTCATCATAAACTACCAATGCCGGACGACCTGTATCACGGAAGAACTCACCAATAGCAGCACCCGCAAATGGAGCGTAGAACTGAAGTGGTGCAGGATCTGATGCAGAAGCTGATACGATAGTAGTATAAGCCATTGCGCCGTGCTCCTCAAGAGTCTTCATCACACCTGCAACAGTAGATGCTTTCTGACCGATAGCAACATATATACAATAAACAGGGTTACCTGCTTCGTAGAATTCTTTTTGGTTGATGATAGCATCGATACAGATAGCTGTTTTACCTGTTTGACGGTCACCGATAACCAACTCACGCTGACCACGACCAATTGGGATCATTGCGTCAATAGACTTGATACCAGTTTGTAGTGGCTCCTTTACAGGCTCACGATAGATAACACCCGGCGCCTTACGCTCAATTGGCATCTCATATAGTTCACCTTTTATAGGACCTTTACCATCGATAGGCTCACCAAGTGTGTTTACCACACGGCCAACCATACCTTCACCTACTTTGATAGATGCGATCTGACCAGTACGGCGCACTTGAGCACCTTCTTTGATTTCACCACTTTCACCCATCAATACCACACCCACGTTATCTTCCTCTAGGTTTAGTGCGATTGCTTTTACACCGTTTTCAAATTGAACTAGTTCACCTTGGCGAACACCATTCAAACCGTATACACGGGCAATACCATCACCCACCTGTAATACTGTACCTACTTCTTCAAGATCAGCAGATGCGTTAAAGTTGGTTAACTGTTGGCGTAGTATCGCCGAAATCTCATCCGGTTTTATATCAACCATTTTTTATGTATTTAAATAAATGTTTAAATATATTTTTATCAATCTGGGTTATCTCATTTCTGAGATATATAAGTTTTTAGAGAATTGATCTTTTACGTCGTTCAAATCTCTACGTATGCTGAAATCGAACATCTTATCATCCATTTGTATAATAAGACCACCGATAATATCTTCATTAACAGTTTCTTCAAGCTCAATAGTAGCATTAGGATGGCTAAGTGCCAACTTCTCACGTACTACAGCTCTTACAGCATCTGTTGCAGGCACTGCGGTTGTTAGTCTTACAGTTTTGATGTTTTTCATCTCTTTATATTGCTCGATGAAAGACGCTGCCATATCCAACAATGTAGCTTCTCTTCCTTTGTTTATCAAAAGCTTTACAAAAGCTTTTGCCAAATCATTTAGTTGAGCACCTACTACTGCATCTATAATGCTTTGCTTCTTGTCCGACTTAATGATCGGGCTTTGCAGCACGTTCACAAAGTCTCTACTTTGATTACCAACAGCAACCAGTAGTTGCACATCGTTCAAAGTAGTGTCCAAAGCATTTTGTTCAACCGCTAGGTCTAACAATGCTTTAGCATAACGTGAAGCGAGACGAGAATTTTGCATATTACTAATTCTATCTTTTACTAGTTCATTTTAATTTCCTCAGCCAACATCTTAGCATAAGCTTCTTGAGAATCTGCTGATGCTAATTGTTTGCGCAATACCTTCTCCGCAACTTCCAATGATAGCTTACCTACTTCGTTCTTCACCTCAGTAAGTGCTGCCATTTTCTGCTGCTGTATTTGTAGTTGCGCTTCTGCTATCATCTTATCAGCTATCACCTTAGTGTCTTCTTTAGCTTTAGAGATGATACGGTCTTGCTCTTCTTTAGCTTCTTTAAGCATTTGGCTTCTTTCCTCACGAGCTTTTACTAATAGTTGCTCATTTTCACCTTTAATAGCAGCCATCTCTTGCTTTACTTTTTCTGCACTGGCAATTGCATCAGCAATACCAGTTTCACGCTCGCTAAGAGAGTTTAGGATCGGCTTCCAAGCAAATTTGCGTAGAATGAATAAAACGACAAGGAATGCTAGTAGCGTCCAAAAGAATAAACCGAATTCCGGGGTTAACAACTCCATACTTTGTTATTTATATAACTATTATATTCTGTTTTCTTAAAAGTTAAAATAATCTGCACCTTAGGCCCTCTGCTTTAGGTGCAGATTAAATGGTTTGTTCTAAGACTATGCGAAGATAGCCAAGATACCTGCGATTACACCGAAAAGAGCAACACCCTCTACGAATGCAGCCGTTAGAATCATGTTCGAACGAATGTCACCTGCAGCTTCAGGTTGGCGAGCGATAGCTTCAACCGCACCTTTACCGATTTGACCGATACCAATACCAGCACCAACTGCTGCAATACCAGCACCAATAGCACCAAGACCTGCTGCTGTACCGTCTAACAAAATTGTGTTTAATAACGACATTTTATATGGATTTTTGATTAAAAAACTATGCTATTATTTCATTTTCAGACACATGGTAGTCTTGCTCCGTTCCATGGTCATGATCGTGATGTGGATCTTCAATAGCCTGACCTACGAATACCGCAGTAAGGTTGGTGAAGATAAACGCCTGTATAGCCGCTACCAACAACTCTAGCATGAACATGAATACAGAGAACGCAAGAGATACAACAGTAAATCCTGCACCCGCAGCCTGACTCATAGCTCCGAAAATGAATATCATTGAAATTACGCTCAATATCACAATGTGACCTGCCAACATGTTAGCAAACAAACGTATCATCAAAGCAACTGGCTTAATGAATAGTGATAAGAACTCTATTATTACTAATAATATTTTTACAAGGAATGGCACCCCTGGAGGATTGAATAAGTGACCCCAGAAGTGTTTGTTACCACTAAAGATGATAACTAAGAAAGCTACAAGTGCTAAACATGCAGTAACTGCAATGTTACCAGTAAAGTTAGCACCGCCTGGTAGCAATCCTAATAGGTTATTTATCCATATAAAGAAGAATACCGTAAGAAGTAATGGCATATAGCGCATATACTTATTACCTAGGTTAGGCTTAGCCACCTCATCTCTCATGAAGATGATAACTGGCTCTAATGCGTTTTGCATGCCACTTGGTGCTTTCATTACACCATTCTTCTTGTACTTCTTAGCTACGCTTAGCATTATCCATAGTAGTAGTACTACAGAGATAAGCATAGACAATACATTCTTTGTAATAGAGAAATCTAAAATTTTAGCACCATCAGCAGAAGTGATCACTTCTTTCATTCCAGTAAAGTGTATGCTGTAGCCATTGTGACTAGCGTGCCCGTGCTCAAACTTTGCAGAAGAGAACATTTCCAACCCTTTTTCAGGATGGTATATAATAACAGGTAACGGTAAGCTAATAGGGTGACCGCCAAAATCGAAGAAGTGCCAGCTGTGGGCATCTGATACGTGGCCAAATATTAACTCAGACATATTAATGCCTTCTTTTTCACCATGTTCGGCAGTAGCCTCATGATGCTCATTATCTTGATGAGCTGGCTCATGTTGCGCCATCGCCGGAGAGAACGCACCTAATAGTGCGAAAAGTAATACTACAAATGGAAAAAATCGCTTGAAACTCATTACTCTGTCTTGATATTATATCAATTCAAACTATAATATAGCAGCCACAGGAAGCACCCGCGTCCGCTAATTTTGCGCAAAGATACTCGTTTTTGTTTCATAAAAAAGTTAGTTCTTAATTTTATCTGCACAACCTTCATATATTTATATATTTTAATGCCTCTAAGAGGTTTTTTTGCTAGAAACCAGCCTTTATACCGCGCTCAGAGCTAGGTTGTTAACCATTTCTCATAAAAGATGAAATTTAATGCGCCCTAAAAGCATATAAATGCTATTTTTGCCGTTTAAAAATTATACCAAAAAGACTTTTATGCAGGAACATGGTAAAAAGAACCCATCGGCTAATTTGGCTAACGTGGGTCTTAATGTTGGCGTAGCAAACTGGAATCTTTCTCCGGAGGAATTGATAAACAAGACGATTGAGCTTGGTCAAGGTGAGTTGAACAGCACAGGAGCACTTAGTGTAAATACTGGCAAGTTCACAGGTCGTTCTCCTAAAGACAAATTTACCGTTAAGGATGCAATCACTGAAAACAGTGTAGATTGGGGTAATATCAATATCCCTATATCTCCTGAAGTGTTTGACAAACTTTACGACAAGGTTTGCGCTTACCTAAATGACAAGGAAGTATGGGTGCGTGATTCTTACGCTTGTGCTGATCCTAAGCACCGTTTGAACATTCGCGTTATTAACGAAGCTCCTTGGGCCAACTTATTCTGCTATGACCTTTTCCTTCGTCCTACAGAAGAAGAAATTCAAACTCAAGAGCCTGACTGGCATATACTACAGGTACCTAGCTTCCAAGCTGACCCTGAGGTAGATGGTACACGTCAAGCCAACTTTACTATAGTAAACTTCACACGTAAGATCATCTTAATTGGAGGTTCTGCTTATACAGGTGAAATGAAGAAAGGTATCTTCGGGGTACTTAACTTCATCCTTCCGCACGAGAAGAACATCTTAAGTATGCACTGCTCGGCTAACGAGGGTAAAGACGGTGATGTAGCTTTATTCTTTGGTTTGTCAGGTACTGGTAAAACTACCTTGAGTGCTGATGTTAACCGTTCTTTGATCGGTGATGATGAGCATGGATGGGCAGATGGTTCTGTGTTTAACTTCGAGGGTGGTTGCTATGCGAAAGTAATTGACCTTAGTGAAGAAAAAGAGCCACAAATATTCAAGGCAATTAAGCATGAGGCTTTACTAGAGAACATCGTTTTCAAAGAAGGCACTAAAGAAGTAGATTATACTGACGGTAGCATCACTGAAAATACTCGTGCTGCATACCCGATACATAATATACCAAACGTAAAACAACCATCTTATGGTGGAGATCCTAAAAACATCTTCTTCCTAACATGTGATGCATTTGGTATTCTACCTCCTATCAGTAAATTAAATACTGGTCAGGCTATGTACCACTTCATCAGTGGTTATACGGCTAAAGTAGCAGGTACTGAGGTTGGTATTACTGAACCTCAAACTACATTCTCTGCTTGTTTCGGTCGCGTATTCTTACCATTGCACCCTGCAAAATATGCGGAGTTGTTAGGTAAAAAGCTAGACGAGCATAAAGATGTGAACGTATGGCTGATCAACACAGGCTGGAGCGGTGGTGCTTACGGTACTGGTAGTCGTATGAGCTTGAAACATACTCGCTCTATGATCACAGCTGCTATGAACGGTGAGCTAGACAACGTTGAATACAAAGCACATAATGTGTTTGGTGTTAATATCCCTCAATCTTGCCCTAACGTTCCTGACGAGGTACTAAACCCTCGTGAGACTTGGGCAGACAAAGAAGCTTATGATAAGAAAGCTAACGAACTAGCTAAATTATTTATAGACAACTTTGAGCAATTTGCAGACCAAGCAAGTGAAGAGATACGTAATGCAGCACCTAAGGTAATGCAAGGTGCGTAATCCTCATTTCTTACTATATTAGTTAAACCCCGACAATATTGTCGGGGTTTATTATTTTCAGCTTATGAAGTACCTACTCTTCTTTCTGTTAAGCATCATCCCCATAGCTACCTCAGCTCAATTTCATAATGTAGCTACAAAGACCATTGAAAAGATAGTAGACAAGATCGATAGGGATGCTACTCTCAAACGCGTCAAAAAAACTATCGACGATACTACCCTCATCTATTTCAAGCAAGGGCAACAAATTCATAAAATAGCTGAAACCATAAAAAGGGACACTTCCTTTATTCATAGAGATTATTACTATAATGATGGGGCTTTAGTGTTCATTCTAGAATCGAAGAGACGAACTAAAAATGATGTACTTACACAAGTACTCTTTAGTAAAAGCTATTACACAAAAGGCAAACGTATTTATAACACTACTACAACACATAATAACAGCACCTCAAACGACCTTAAACCCACAGAAAGCCTATTACAACTCGCAACATATCTCTACACAAAAGCTACACACCAATAGGCTATTAACAAACTGCTACTGCCGATAGATAATCCTAATATAGGTTAGCCTGTTTCTACCTTACATTTGCCATGCAAAAAAAACGAAGCGTTAAAGATGAATGCAAGAATAGAAGCACTAAAAGAAAGTATAACACCACTTAGAAAACAACTTACCAACCACCCATTATACAGCGCTATAAAATCAGTAGAAGACCTAAATCTTTTTATGGAGCATCATGTATATGCCGTATGGGATTTTATGAGTCTTTTAAAAGCACTTCAGATACAACTCACTTCTGTATCATTGCCTTGGCTACCAGTTGGCCAACCCAAAACACGCTATTTGATAAACGAGATAGTAACAGGTGAAGAAAGCGATGTAGACGAGCAGGGTGTCAGAATGAGTCATTTTGAGCTATACCTAAAAGCCATGCAACAGGCAGGTTGCAACTTGCAGTCTATAGAAGATTTCATCAACATACTCTCCAAGGGTGGTACCGTAGACGATGCCCTCAAAAATGCCGCAGTACCGAACGCTGCAGTAACCTTCGTAAAAAGCACCTTTGAGACAATAGATACTCGAGCCCCACATATTATTGCCAGTGCCTTTACTTTTGGTAGAGAGGACCTTATACCAGACATGTTTGTAACAATGGTAAGGGAACTAAGTGAGAACAACCCTAATAAAATAGACATTTTAAAATACTATCTGGATCGCCATATAGAAGTAGATGGAGACCATCACGCTCATTTGGCTTACGATATGCTTTCAGAACTTTGTGGTGATGATGACAGCAAATGGCAAGCTGCAACCAATGAAGCTAAAAAAGCATTACAGAGCAGAATATATCTTTGGGATAATGTGCTTCAAACCATTAGCAATTCCATACCAGCATAAAGTTTAGCACACCTATTTGCTACTCTAGTATTTTATAGGCTGTGGTAGTATCTGCAAACTTAAAATACTGCTTGGGCAAGTCGTCATAGGTTACATGGTCCCATTTCGTCCTAAACATTCTTGTATCCCAATGTGAGGTCAAAAAGCTTTTGTAGTTCTCGTCGATTATGATTGATGCCGTCTTATCCCTTTCAGAAGTAGAGAGCAACCAAAACTCGTAGCTAGACCCCCATGTCATCAATAATGTCTGCATGGGCACCTTATCAGGGCTTACTAAAAGTTTTTCATTTTCATGCTTATCTATAAAGTCCCTTATCCATGCTATTCGTTGTGTATAAAAGCTGCGTTTACTATATATTCTTACCCCACCAACAACTATCATTAAAGCAAACATGGCTATAGTAACTTTCTTATTCAACTGAGGAATAACGATAAATATAAAAGGCAGACCAATTATTATTGCTATTGGCAAAAACAAATTCTCGATATAAAAAGGCTCTGTACTAGCAGTAGGATAAGAGGCACATATCAAAACAGTGTACCCCGCAAAAAAGGATAAGAACAAGACCAGATCGATCCATCTACGCTTAATAATAGCATAAATAATAATCAAGACAGATGTAATGGGGATCCAGATAAACTTGCCCATCCAATCTTTTATAAAGGTCTTGGTAGAATATAGATCCCAATAGTTAGGAAAAAACTTTTTGATGTTTTTACTCTGGTCGGTTGCCGTAGTATCATAAGGGTTACCAAACCATTTGGCTTTTACCAGCTCAGCAGCTATAAATACAATTGCTGCAAATAACAGTAAATACCTCTTCTTGCTATTCTTCCACTCCTCCCTATGATAAAGGAAAATATACAAACTAGGAATAAAGAGTAACGGATGAAAAAAGGAGACGGTCACCACCAAAAAAGCCGCAATTATATAAGTGACTACCAAATTCTTCAGAGCCAGCTCGCTATGCAAAAAAGCATACAGTACAAATAATGTAGCCACACCAAGCGGCAACTCGGCCTGCATCCAAAAAAAAGTATTGGTTACAAATAATATGTTGAACAATAATAGACCAATTGCAATATCATAGCGCTTTAGCACTCTACCACACAGTACATAGCAAACAAAATAGTAAAATGCCACTCCTGCCGAGTACAATATCATGATGTTATTGAGTGACATATTTAGCTTTCTGCCAATAAGCGGAAAAACCTGTGTAAAGGCAGCACCAAAACGATGTACTTGTATCGCCAGCTCACTGGTTTTCATGATGTTATATAGCAGAAACGATATATCAAGGAATACCGTTCGCTCTTTGTAGCATAATATAGCGAAGACAAAAAGCATAATATATGCTATGATTCCTAAACGATATAAAGGTTTATACATAGTACAGTTCTTAAACTTGCTAGCTATTCTGAAACAAAATACCGCAATTTTGCCATAAGGCAAGAATAATGATTTGGAATTTAAAATATTTAAAAAACAATAATTATACGTATTTTTGTATTTATATTAGGCTTTCTAAATAAGAACATTCAAAAACAGAGCAATAAGTATCTATTCTGTAACAAAACGTAACAATTTGAAACATTTTAGCAGATTCAATTATCTTTGCCCGCATTAATCTATTAATATGAAAAATACTCCATTTACCAATAAACACATCGAACTAGGCGCTAAAATGGCCGAGTTTGCAGGATATAATATGCCGATCTCTTATGCTGGCATCAAAGAGGAGCACGCTACTGTACGCAAAAATGCAGGTGTGTTTGATGTTAGCCATATGGGCGAGTTTATCCTTAAGGGAGAACATGCGCTTGATCTGATACAACGTGTAACAAGCAATGATGCCTCTAAACTTACAGATGGCAAAGCACAATACTCTTGCCTACCAAACGACAAGGGTGGTATTGTAGACGATCTATTAGTATACTGTATTGAGCAGAATAAAGTATATATGCTGGTTGTAAACGCATCTAATATCGACAAAGACTGGGAGTGGATAAGCAAGCACAATACTAATAATGTAGAGATGCACAACATATCTGACAAAACGGGATTATTGGCAGTACAAGGTCCAAAAGCTGTAGAATATATGCAGGAGCTTACAGATATGGATATTACCAACCTTAAATACTATACGTTCGTAAAAGGAAAGTTTGCTGGAGTAGACAATGTGCTTGTAAGTGCTACTGGCTATACAGGGTCAGGTGGAGTAGAAATATATTTTGAAGACGAGAATGGTGCAGGTGAAAAGATATGGAATGAAGTATTCCGTGTTGGTAGCCCTAAGGGTATGCAGCCAATAGGTCTGGGAGCCCGTGATACACTACGTTTAGAAAAAGGTTTCTGCCTATACGGCAATGATATAGATGACACAACCTCACCTTTAGAAGCAGGCCTTGGTTGGATCACTAAGCTGAAGAAAGAAAGCGACTTTACATCTAAGGAAACTTTTATAGCGCAAAAAGCTGAAGGCATCAAACGTAAGCTTGTTGGTATAGAAATGATTGACAAGGGTATTCCAAGACACGGTTATAAACTGAATAGTATAGAAGGAGAAGAGATCGGCTATATTACATCAGGCACTCAATCTCCTAGTCTAAATAAAGCAATAGGCATGGGTTATGTACGAAAAGACCTAGCCGAAGAAGGTACTGAAATAACTGTTATCATTAGAGATAAAGCTATTAAAGCCAAAGTTGCTAAAATACCTTTTGAATAATTTTATAAAGCCTCACAAAATGTGAGGCTTTATTCTTTTAATGAACCTTAATTTCTCTTTTATTTTCTAGTCAAAGAACGAAAGTTTTTCTTTCTTTGCATCCAGTATCAATCAGTTCCACATGCTTCCAAAATACAAACGCGTACTTCTAAAACTTTCTGGAGAATCTTTAATGGGCGAGCGCAACTACGGTATCGACTCCCATATGCTTGAGCAATATGCTAAAGACATTAAAGAAATAACCGACATAGGTGTAGAAGTAGCTGTAGTAATAGGTGGTGGTAATATCTACCGCGGAATGAATGAACAGGAAACAGGTATTGAACGTGCTCAAGGCGACTATATGGGCATGCTAGCCACTGTTATCAACGGTATGGCTTTGCAAGCATCTTTAGAAAAAGCAGGCGTTAAAACAAGACTACAAAGTGCCATAAAAATGGAACAAGTAGCAGAACCATATATACGCAGACGCGCAATGCGCCACTTGGAGAAAGGTCGTGTTGTTATATTTGGTGCAGGTACGGGTAATCCTTATTTTACTACAGATACAGCAGGTTCGCTAAGAGCGATAGAAATTAATGCTGATGTTATTTTAAAAGGCACTCGTGTAGATGGTATTTATACTGCTGACCCTGAAAAAGACCCTACAGCAAAAAAATTCAATACCGTGTCATTTGATGAAGTTATTAGTAAAGGGCTTAAAGTAATGGATATGACAGCCTTTACACTTTGTCAAGAAAACCAACTGCCAATCATTGTATTTGATATGAATAAAAGTGGCAACCTCCTAAACGTAGTAAGCGGTAAAAAAATAGGAACCCTTGTGCAGTAAATCACCTCAAGTGTTTACGTTTGTTACGTTCATAATCTTCAAACACAAAATCCCCTAGCCCGTCTAAAGAAGAGTAAAAGGCTTTGCCATTATTTACTTCTGTGAAATTGCGTACAAAAGATTGCAAATAAGGGTCTTGTGCTATCATGAAGGTAATTACAGGTATTTTTAGTTTCCTCAACTGACCTGCAAGGTTCAATGTGCGATTTAATATTTTACTATCTATACCAAAGCTGTTTTTATAATACTTCCCATTTACTTTTAAGCAAGTAGGTTTCCCATCTGTGATCATGAATATCTGCTTATTAGGATTTTTTCTACGCCTCAAGATATCCATAGCCAACTCTAAACCTGCAACAGTGTTAGTATGGTAAGGGCCAACTTGTAAATAAGGCAGATCTTTCATTTCTATTTGCCAAGCATCATTACCAAACACAATTATATCCAACGTATCCTTTGGGTATCTTGTCGAGATTAACTCACTAAGTGCCATGGCTACTTTTTTAGCGGGAGTAATTCTATCCTCACCATATAATATCATAGAGTGAGAAATATCTATCATTAATACCGTCGACGTCTGAGCCTTAAAGTCCGTTTCGTGGATCTCAAAATCATCCTGATGCATTTCTAATCTATCAATACCTCTATTGATCAATGCATTCTTCAAGCTGCTAGAATAATCAATGGCATCTAAGGCATCACCAAACTCAAAAGGTCTTGTTTCGGGATTTAACTCATCCCCCTTACCTGTTTTGAACGTATTGTGGTTGCCTTTTTTGGCTTTCTTTAGTTTGCCAAAAATTTCATCCAGAGATCTTTTGCGAATAGACTGTTCCGACTTGGCAGTTATCTCATAAGCGCCGTTACGTTCATTCTCTTTAAGAAAACCCTGTTCTTTTAATTCTTCAATAAAGTCACCTATACCGTAACTATCATCTGTAAGCCTGTGTTCTCTATCTAGTTGAGTAAGCCAATCTAAAGCCTCTGTAGCATCACCACTGGTATATTGCAGCAACTCCATAAATAAGTCTAGAAGTCGCTGAAATGGAGATTTATTACTTGTAGGAAGATATTTTGTGAACAGTAATCCTTTCATTGTATACTAAGTTACATTCTTTAGTATAGCAATGCTTATAGGTTTTATTGATTACTCTATGCTTAATACTTGCATTAAAACTCGTAACAACCTATATCGATTTGTACGTCTCTTGCCTTATCGTCCAGGTCTCTATTAATTACTACAGGCGCTGGCGGTGTTATTCCTGCATTAATAGCGGGAGAGCCTGATTTTAACCTAAAGTTCCAGTTTTTATGATCCGTAAAGTTAGGGTCTTGATTAAGGATATTATTGTTTGCCTTCACCTCAGCAGGCAGTGTTTCTTTTAGTCTGATCAAGCAATTATTCAGTGTAACATCATAAGTACCTGTCCCCTTAGACCTAGTAAAAAGCTCATTCTCTAAAGAGCCCCAAACAATACAGTTTGTCATACTAGCTCTTAAAGGCCCACTAACATAAGACACGTTATCAATATCTCTGTAGTTGAGTAATGCTACAGTTGGGTTATCTATATGGCTTATTTTATTGTCTCCATAGATGATAAAATCACAATTAAAGAAATCATACCCACCTCCTTCAAAAGCAGCAAATGCTTGTGCACCGCATGCATTGATCAAACAGTTTTCTGCATATACAGTACTGCTAAAGGCAAGCAAACCATAACCAATAGAATTTTCAATTATGGTATTATACATCCTTAGCTGATAGTTATTGTCATTTATGGTATCAATGTTTACTTGTATAGCTGCAGGTGTAAAGGTACCTTCTCCTAAGCTGGTTGAATTACCACAGTTCCTTAATATCGCATAACGCAATTCACTATTGCGGCTCTTTGAGGTAAAATAAAAACCGCCCCATTCTCCAGGATACCCCTCATTACCAAAATATTTCCTATCCAGTCTATCTCCTTGAAAAACTACACTATCCGTTTTTGTACCATTTACTCTTAGTGTCCCCTCTATGAAAAGCCTCGAATTAGCACTTACATATACTCTACACCCTGCCGGTATGGTTAACGTGTTCCCTTCTTCTACTAGTGCATTTCTAAAAATGACATAAGGCTTATCAGTCAACCATGTTTGCGTTTTTAAAACACTGTCAACTATATAATGCGCATTTTGCCCAAATGCTCGCAATGGCAGCTTGTACTCCCTACCATTTAGGTTGGCCACCAACTCGTCCGTTACTAAAAACGGCGTATTCTGATTGGTAGGGTCAATACTTACCGTAGCAAAAACATAAATACTATCCTTAGCTGCTATATCAACATCTGATACGGTATTTCCCGGTGTACCATTTACATTAATATCAAAATAAGAGCTTGCCCCTTTTAACAAGCCTACACTAGACAATTTTATTGCTTGGTTCTGTGGATTGTAGATTTTTATGCTTGCAGTTACATTCCCTCTGCTGGTAAAGACCGTATCGAAAGTCAGTGTATCTACCGAAAATGTAACCTGCCCTCCCGAAGTTAATAGCTGCTCTTTTTTGCAACTATACATCGACGTGCTGGCAAGCAAGAATAAGAGTATATATATGACAGGAGTACAACGCATGTTGAATAGTTATTGCAAGAGGTAAAGTTAAACAAGTATTAGTATAACGATTGATTTAATCAAATATTTCACATTATGCATTAACAAGTTACTTTTGTAATTGTATGAGTTGTATCACCTTACTCTCCGATCTTGGACTGCAGGATGCCTCTTTGGCTACTGCTAAGGGCATTTTGATGCAACACCTTCCGAATATCCCTATTATTGATATCTCCAATACTATAGAACCTTTCCATACTCAGCAAGCAGCTTATCTCTTAGTAGCGGCATATGGACATTTTAACCCCAATACGGTGCATATAGTCCTATTTGATGTATTTGCCAGCAAAACACCTCGTCTAGTACTTACTAAACATCAAGAGCAATACATATTAGCGCCCGATAATGGGATACTTCCTTTAGCCTTTGGTGAAAGTTTGGGTATTACTTGGGAATGCTATATCCGTCCCAAAAATGGAACACTTGCAGAGTGGGTAAAACAGGCAGCACAAGTAGCACAACAAATTTCTAATGGCACACCTATTGACCTACCCCCAACAGAATTATCTGTTGTACCCAATAACCTTAGACCAAAAGTAAGTGCTAATAGCATTGAAGGTCAAGTTATACATGTTGACCGATTTGAGAACGTAGTACTTAATATTAGAAAAAGTGAATTTGACGAGGTGAGCAATGGTAGAGGATTTAAAGTGCGGTTTATGAGAAATGAAGAAATAACCGAATTAAGTGACCACTATAGTAGTGTGCGTGAAGGAGAAAAGCTTTGCCGTTTTAATACTGCGGGCTACTTGGAGATCGCAATAAACAGGGGGAAAGCTGCCAGCCTGTTTGGGCTTAAGCTACAACGAGAACAGAAATTTTTATACAATACCATTAAGATAGATTTTGAATGATATTACGTATAGTACAAATGACCTTCAGGGCAGAGGAGATAGATAGTTTCTTAGCGCTTTTTGAAGAAAGAAAGGAAAAGATACGCTCTTTTGAAGGCTGTAACCACTTAGAGCTTTGGCAGGATGCCAAGCAAGATAATATATTCTTCACCTATAGCATTTGGGATAGTGAGGAGCATTTGGACCATTACCGATTCTCTGATTTTTTTAAAGATACTTGGTCTAAGACAAAAGCTTTATTTGATGCTAAACCTCAAGCTTGGAGTGTCAATAGAAAAGTAGAGGTGTCACCTAATAAATAGAGCCGCAATAAGCGGCTCTATTTATTATAAATGGTTTGTGATCTTTTCTTGTATCAACTTGAACTCCTCATCAGTAAGTTTCAGTTTATCTCTGCCAAAGTCCATATCGCCAACGCTATTTATCGGCATCAAGTGCATATGTGCATGCGGCACTTCCAACCCTACAACACTTATGCCACATCTGTTACAGTCAAAAACCTGCTCTATTGCCTTAGCTATCGGCTTTGCGAAAACCAGCCATTGTGATAAATAATCATCCGGCACGTCAAATATCTTATCTACCTCTACTTTAGGTATCACTAATACATGTCCTTCTACCAAAGGGAATACATCTAAGAATGCTAAAAAGTTATCATTCTCAGCAATTTTATACGATGGTATTTCGCCAGCTATTATTTTGGAGAATATTGACGACATGATCTATAAACTTATACTTTCGATCTTTAGCTGAAGAACACCACCAGGCGTTTCCACATTAGCAACTTCGCCAACAGATTTACCTAATATACCCTTCCCTATAGGTGAGGTCACCGAGATCTTTTTATTCTTTAGATCAGCCTCAGACTCTGAGACGATCTGATATTCCATAGTTTTTTTCGTCTTCATATTAGTAACTGTCACCTTACTAAGTATAGACACTTTGCTGCTATCAAGATCTTTAGCATCAATCACTCTTGCTGTAGCAATAGCAGTTTCTAGCACAGCTATTTTAGCTTCGTGATGGCCTTGAGCTTCTTTTGCAGCATCGTATTCTGCATTTTCTTTCAGGTCGCCTTTTTCTCTTGCTTCACCTATCTGTCTTGCGATTTCAGCACGACCAGTTGTTTTGAGCACATTGAGCTCTGCTCTCATGCGTTCAAGCGTTTCTTTTGTTACATAGTTAACGTCAGACATAGTTTCTACGTTTTTTGGTATAACTAGGAAAAAATGCAACGCTTCTGATTAACTCAGAAGCGTTGCAAATACAAAATTAGTAATTATATCTTATTGGCGCATAAAACGTAATGAAAATACGTGTACACCGTTATTTGGCTGGTAAGTAGGTCTGAAAGAATAATCAAGAGCCAATACTGGACCAGTTTCACTTATTTTCTTTTGTACAGTAGCACCTGCACTGAAACCAGTATAGAAAGTTGTGCTAGCATCATTATCAAAGATATCACTCTCATATCTAAATGCTCCACGAACCATGAACATTTCCTGGAAAGCATATTCTAAACCAATGCCTAAGTAGTCATTATTAAAAGAGTTAGATGTGAAGTTAGCCATAACAGTAGCTCTATGCTTAGGAACAAACTCTTTACTGCTTTGCTCATCCTCTGCTCTAACACCTTTATTTTCATCTAAGTAAAAGTCATAAGAAGCACCGAAGTTTAAATAGGTAGGCATTTCAAATTTCTCAGATGGGGTAAGTCTGTTTAAACTATAGCCATTACCACCAGGAGCTTCACTATTGATTGCAAAACCACTACCGCTATATTTCATATTAGTACCCATATTACGTAGTGTGATACCAAAATGGAAGTTATCTCTAGCACCAGTTACGTACTGTATACCTGCTTCAAAAGTAGCTCCACTAGCACGGATAGTAGATATTTGCTCAGAAATGAATGTTACCCCAACACCTGCACGGATACTGTTAGAGAACTCTTTAGCAAAACCTAACATCACATTGAAAAACTGTGGAGAGTAAGTACCAACCTTTCCTTCAGGGTTGTTATAGTCGGTAATCTCAATTTCGCCGAAACTCATTGTCATAATATTGGCGCCGATAACACCAAAATCACCTAATTTTTGAGCAAAGCCTAGATTATTTACCCCTACATTCGAGCCTCTTAAGTAGGCACTGTAAGAAATACCGATCTCTGTACTCTCAACAAATGCTAAACCAGCAATATTGGTCTTAAGCGCGTCGATACCCTTCACATGTGATGTATTCATTCCGAAAACACCTGTGCTTTTACCCCAAGGGTTTATAAGCAATTCTGTTGCACCAGCTTGACCACTACGGTCTTTATTACCAGCGAAAGAAGGTAAAGAAAAACCTAAAGCGCATATTGCAAGTACTGCCTTTATAGATATGTTTCTCATAATTATATAATAATAAACTTATAATAAGGAGTTGGCAGAAAGTACTGCCAACTCTGGCAATCAAAATTTAATTAAAAACTAGTGATGTCAATTGGACGCATAGCACCAAACCAACGAAGTACTGTTTCACCTATACCATCAGCATTAATATGTATTAAATACATACCACTAGCAATTGGCAATCCTTTAGAGTTACGTATATCCCAATCAACAAAGGAAACATTACCATTATCCTTTTGTAGTCTTCTTATCAAAGCACCATCTAAAGAGTATATGCTAATTGTAGCTTTCTTCGGTAGATTAATAATACGTACACGAGAATCTATTCTATTTTGCTCATAGTTGTTATAACCATAGTACGGGTTAGGAACAACATGAATTCTATCCAATAGTGTTTTTCTATCAGCATTAGCATTATCAGCTAATGGAACAGGAGCTAGATCTTTAGTAGAGAAGCTATATACCGGATAACCATTATTCTTCTGAGCAGTATCAATAGAATTAAAGTTGGTAGAGTATTTAGCATATGGACGTTCTACTCTAATACGGATTCTTGTTTCCGTAGGTATAAATCCATCTTGTAAAGATTTGAATGGAATTGCTAAATTCTGTAATGGTATACCTACATACATCATATGATTCTCGAACGATTGCTTCTGAGCCAATACACCTGGCTTATTATAGTCAGAAATAAATTTACGACAAGAGTCATAACGAGATTCAAGTACATATATATAATGCTTACCTCCATACACAGGTATAATACCTGATAGATCTGTAATTAGTGCATTACTAGAAGGGTTCCAAATCATGTCACCTCCACCCTCAGCTTTTAACCAAGAGTCTTCTGCAAATATGATATTTAAACGCTCACCCGTTTCTTGGTTGATTGCATAACCTGGGAACATAGACATACTAGAGTCTTTACCTACTGTAGAATAAACAGGACGACCATTTGCATCTAGATCACCATTCCAACCAGCATGTCTTCTGAATTCGAATTTAGCTGCTCCACCTTCTGCTAAAGCAGGGTCTTCTTGCATTTCTAAAACAAGGCTTCTTGTCCATTTACTCTTATCATCAGTAAATACAACATCAATACTTTGTAGTCTAGCTAAACCTACACTAGTATTAGGGAAAGCGACACCAATTCCACAACGTACATTTCCTGCTACTTGAGAATTCGCAAGTGCATAAGGAGCCCATGTACCTCTAGTTAATGTATTATTCGATAATAAACCTTCGTAGAATTGACCAACAGTATCAAAACGAGGACCATCATCGTAAACACATAATGTGTCATCATTTACTGTATTATTACCACTTCTGATCCAGTTACGAATATCTGTAGACTCACCATCTTGCACACCTAGCAACCATGGTTTACCAGGATCTGCAAATGTAATATCTGAAGTGATAAGACCGTTTCCGTTAACCTGATCATCTCCAGGAGTACCTACTTGACTTAAGTTGATTGATAAGCCATAGTTCTCAAGAATTTGCTCGTTTACAGAACCTAATCCGTTAGATTTTTCGCTATAAATAACCTCACCAGTAGTGATATTAACTAGCTTCCAACTAGACCTAAGTGAATCTAGTCCTCTTCTTGGGTTAATATTATCTGCACCTGAGATATATAACTCCCACTCATGTGGTTTAACCTTAAGCGGATCAATTACTTTCACATCTACAGGACCACTGTTTGGCTTGTATACCGGCTTGATAGATTGATATATTGTGCCAGTATTATTAACAGAGGCAACTCCCATTACAGCTTCTAGTTCCGAAGAGTCACTCATCTGCAATGCATTACCACCATTACCTCTACCTTCGATTCTCTTAATAATAACACCACTGCCATAGTCCGCATTCAATACAGTACCCATATCCCCATTAGCAGGGTTTGGCATTGCACTAACTACTTTTATCACAGAACCACCAGCACCTTTAGAGCTTTCTAAATAAGTAACATCTTGAGTAGAGTCTGCATGTTTTGCATCAAATGGTGCAAACTCATTATATGCATATGCTAATGCAACATAATAGTAGTTTCTATAGTTTACCAAACGCTTATCATCACCTGCTGCAAATTGGTCGATTGTTAGTTCAAAACTATGTCTGATACCACTGTCATTACCATTTACTTTAATTACAGGCACATATGTGCTATCACTTACTTCTGTGTTTTTATCATAATTGATAATTCTAGAAACTCCGTTTTGGATATCACATTGGAATACCTCAACTGCTACAGTTTGGTCTACGGTACCATCCTCTTTGAAGATTTGAGCAGGTTGAATTTCTGCAGTCTTCAATTGGAAAACACGGTAACCTTCAAATTTGTATAAAGAGTCAGGGTGTTTCACATACTGTGAAGCCTTAAGTGATGGAACACGGAACTTTTTAGCAGTATCACGTCCATATCTCTCTTGATAGTTATTACTAGCAGGGTCATTCACTAGATAGAAAACTAGTTTTCTATCCATCTCACGAGATACTAATCTTGGAGCTTCAGGACCTTCAATAGTTTCAAAATCGTTATCGAATAATGCCTGTGCTTGGTCATCAGCAATTCTAATCTTCCTAAATGAAGTATTAGGACAACCGCCAGCATCAGATACCCATACAGCACCAATAGTGATATCGTTTACAACACCTGGCTGTAATTTGAAAGGTCCGGCAGAGTGAACAAAACGGCGGTCACCTGCAGGGTTGTTACAAGTACACTCAGACCATTCGTCTTTCTTACCAGGGTCACCAAAGAATACATATTTTGTAATGTTACCGTCACCATAACCTCTAGATTGAGTATTAGGTCCTTTAAAGTCATTACTAAAACGCTGACCGTTTCTAATAGAACCAGTCATATAGTTATATATATGTGTACCCGTTTGAGGGTTACCAATTACTGTGAAGTCATTGTTATAGTAAGTAAATGCTTCCATTGAAAGCTCTTTACTAACAGTTAAACCTGCAGAATCATATGTTTTGATAGGCCCCTTGAAGAAGTCAACACCAACCATTGGTAAGTCTGTACCATAACTGTTCACCTGTCCTTGTCCATCCTGACTAGTACCATTATAAAGTATACCTAAACCTCTTGTAGTATCACAACCGATATAGTCATCTCTATAGTAACCAAGATCCGCATCCGTCCATGTTGCGATATAAGTACTATCTAGAGATAATCCACCTCTGTTAACCAATCTAAAGTTGTAGAAGGTAGCGTCATTTAAGAAGTCTTTGGTAGAATAGGCAAAAGCACTTGCTTGTACCTCTATACCAATACCTTCTGTATTAGATTGTTGCTTAACGTTTCCTTTATCATTGAATACCCACCAGATGAACTGATCACCGTTAATATCCGGATAGTCACCTTCTTCAGCATTATAATCACCACTATTATCAACATCGACAAATGGTGCGTAATCTAAATTACCATCTATATTCAATGGATTTTGGTTTCTACCAACTGCTTTCTTATTCCCTTTTGCCGGCCATTGTATGATAGCTTCAAATTGAGCATCATTTACAGCAGCACTTTTATCTTGTAATTCGCGGAAGGCGTTGATATCCTCTCTGTTTACTTTCCAAAAACGATCCCACTCAGAACAGTTTGCCGCAGTAATATCTGCAGTCTTTGGGTCAAGAGGACCAGGCCAGTAGTCATTACCATCCTGACGATAAGTTTGCGCAGCTACTTTCAATTGTCCCTCATCATCATATCCACCGATCCATACAGAACCTGCGAATAGTGAGTTCTTTCTAGAACCTTTTGGAACTTCATAACGCGCTGAAGCGGTACCGATATCCCACCACATATCACCACCTGTCATCAACTTAGCACGTACGTTATTGATATCTAGGTCAATAGACGATTCTGCTGGTTTACAATCAACAGTGGTTTTCAATTGCCCTCTCTTCAAACCGCTTACACCATTCTTTTCGTATGGGCGAGCAGATACTTGCGACACCATGCCAACTAAGACAAACAGTGACAAGAAAAGACCTACTTTATTATTGTTCTTACGCATCATAACTTATTTAAGAAAGTTATTATTCAAATTATATTAATTAAAACTAAAGTTAAGACCTATGTTAATACGTCTTGGTAAGTTAATCGCAAAAGGATTAATCTGATTAATTGTATACAAGTCAACGAATGACAATGGATCAATTTGGTTATTAGTTTGTTGGATACCAATAGGAGATGCTAAGTAACCGTTATCATCTGGTCTGTTAGTATAACCGTTAACACCAAATACGTCTCTTGTATTTAATAGGTTCTGTACAAGTACATATGCGTTCATATTTAGTACTCTTCTAGGACCTTTGCTATCATCCTTCTTCTTGAATAGAACTGACAAATTGAAATCTTTATCTGCTCTCAAGTCAAGCATATAGTGCCAAGGCAAACGAGAACCTTGAATAGAACCTGCAACAGTGTTCGATGCTGCCTCTATATATCTTGTATAAGGCTCACCACTTCTTGCTCTGAAGATCAAGTTAAGACCTGCATTTTGCAAGATATTTTGATTAGCTACAACTGGTCCTTTTCCTTTTGCAAATCTGTAATCAACAGTAGTTACGATCATATGACGTGAGTCAACACTAAGTGGCATTGTAAACCTTAAGTTAGGTTTAGATGCTGCGTTGAACTGTTGTAACAAACCATTAGAACTGATCGTACTTCCACTACCACCGTTGGCAGTTGCAGTTCCAGAACCTGTACCATCAGCAAATTGTAAAGTATAGGCAACATCCATACGTAGGTTACCTACACGACGTAGATCGTATCTTAAGGTTAAACCTTTTGTTGTAGAGAAGTCTCTATTACCATAAGTATAGTATGTTGTTGGCCATGCATACAAGTAAGGTCTTACTTGTATCATATCCTTACGCTCCTTATAGAAACCTGATAATGTGATCGCAGATTTCGGAGTAAGTTGTTGTGTAAAACCAACCTCATAGTCAAACATCTTTTGAGGCTTAAGGCCTGGATTGTTGATGATGTTTTGAGTATTTGTAGTTAAGTTGTAATAAGTGTTTGGCGTTTCAAAAACGTTTGATGGTCTTTGAACTAATACATCATAGTGAGCATAGAATAATGCCACATCTGATATAGGGAATTGGAATGCGATACGAGGCATCACATTAACTTGTGGTTTATAGTCAGTAAACGAGTTATTAGGATTGAAGTTACTATCCTGAATTCTAACTGATCTATCAACTAGATAAGGTTGAGGGTCACGACCACCACTAAATTCTTTTAATACCGCAGGGTCTTCTATGTAGTTACCATATGGATCATACCAATCATCTCCGTTTCTATAACCGATAATTGATGGACTAGAAGACTCGTTATTATTTACATAAACAACATAGTCACTACCAATATTACCAGGATCAGTACCACCGTTAAAGTTATTTTTAGCTATACGCTCACCAGTAGTAGGGTCAGTAATATTTCTAGCATCGCTAAGTGTATTTACTGCATATAGAGAATAAGGATCTTTCAACACTTTGGTGTTAGCGTCAAAACGTTCGATACGAACACCTAAGTTGAATCTGATATCCTTAAACTGGAATCTGTCAAGGATGTAACCAGCAATATAGTTTGGTCTGAAAGCACCTATATCACGTGTAAAGTTTCCGTTAGCATCTTTCTTTGTAAAGAAGTCATTAAAGTTCACTTGTCCTTTTTGCTTCTCACCGGTGTAAGTATAACCTTGATAACCTACATAAGCATTACCACTGTTTAATATCTCATCAGCAGAGAACATATCTATAGAGAACGTTGAAGGATCTAGTTCATCAACATCTACGTAATCTGTATTCTTTAAACCTAGTTTCTTTCTGATGTTTGTAGCAAATGTTGACTGTGTTTCTCCGTTAGCGATTCTATTATATAAGATAGTATCGAAAGGAGAAGGAGAAATACCTTGTGTCAACAGATCATTATAGCTGTAGTTCTGGCCATTCACTCTAAATATAGGATTAGATTGATCTAGGCTAATATGATTATTAGACAACTGACGCATGTACTGCCACAAGCTATTACCACTAGCAGACATACCTACAGAATAACCTCTTGAAGCACGTTGTTGGTAGTACATACCAAACTCGATAGAGTGTCTTGGCTTGTTAGGCAATTGTAGGTCAAACGATGCATCCACACTCACTGCAAATTGATCTAGCTCAGAGTATGAGTAACTACCTACTGATGCACCAACGTTAGTATTGATACCATAAGTTGATTGAGGAAGCTCACCATTTACAGGGATAGTAGCCAATCCACGTACACCTTGGATATTACCTGGTGATATACCACCAATAGAGTTAAAATATTGAGAAGTGTAGTTTGCTAAAACAGGATTCAATTCTGAACGCTCATATGTTGTAGCAGCTGCAAATCTGTCAACTAATAAAACTTGACCAGGGAGACCACTTACACTATCAACAGCTGTACCATATATCGGGAAGTATGTAGTATTAAATTTACCTACATAACCATACTTGAATATGTCACGACCATGGTCAGGGTGTTCACTACTTACGTAATCCTTTTGATAGTCAGCTTGTATTGTATAATAAGCGTTAGTGATAATTGGCGGTTTTATTGGGTTACCGTCTTCATCTTTTTTAGGCGCGCCATAGTTTTGCTTACCAAAACGTTGT
The DNA here is from genome assembly GCA_041392855.1 of Flavipsychrobacter sp. Lineage (NCBI taxonomy): Bacteria > Pseudomonadati > Bacteroidota > Chitinophagia > Chitinophagales > Chitinophagaceae > Flavipsychrobacter > Flavipsychrobacter sp. Next base: position 2,915,517 of record JAWKLD010000001.1, on the reverse strand, counting down.
GTCAAACGTAGATAACCTCTACCTGTGTAGCTATTAGTGATCGGGTTAGCCTCTGGAGCAAAAATTGCTGCACTTCTAATCCAACCTTTACTTCTTTCGTAGTTAAATGAACCACCAGCAGTTAAGTTCAAGTTTTCTGCTAACTGAAAGTCTAATTTCGCATTTATACGACCTTCAAGACGCTCCGCATTTGCTCTTTTCTTTTCTAATTGTAGATCTTCTTTACGTACAAACTCAGATGCATTTCTGAATACTGGGTTACCATTAGGGTTTGGCACCACCACTAATGGAGTTTGTTTCAGACCTTCTAAAACATCATCTTTTGCAACATAAGTACCTGTATATAAAGGACGATCATCTTCATCGTACCAGAAGTCACCACCAAGCAAGAAACCAACAACAGGTTTTTTAGTACCCATTGTGTCTACTTTTTTACTTACCAGCGGACCAGACAAGTTAAAGTTCACCAAGTTGTGACCATAACCATCTACTGAACGCTCTAGCAACACGCTTCCACGTGTTTTTCTAGAGATACCTCTTGTTGTAATGTTAATGATACCACCAAGGGCGTCACCATACTTTGCAGGAACACCAGATGTTAATACCTGTACTTGGTCAATAACACCTTGAGACATGTTGATACCACGACCACCTACAACCTGAACACCATCAACATAGTACAAAGTACCACTACCACGTGCACCACCGATACTCAAACCACCACCATCTGCAGCTTGGTAAACACCAGGAGCTGTAGACGCTACTGAAGTAGTATTACGTGTAGGCATCTTGTCTATTTCCTCACCAGTGATCACTTTTTTACCACCAGGCTGGTCTATATCTATTAGAGGCACTTTAAACGTAGTAACAACAACTTCCTCTAGCTTAGAAGAATTTGCTGCCAATTTCTTATTAAGTGTAGTTAATTTGTTAGAACTAACAATAACATTCTCAACAATTTCGGTCTTCATACCAATGTATGTTATCTTAATTTGATAACGACCCGGAGATAAAGGTTTGATTACATAGTTACCATCATAATCGGTAACTGTACCACCTTTTACAATACCTCCTTCTAGTGCTTGTACTGTCGCGCTTATTGCCGGCTCTCCTTTATCATCAACAATCTTACCACCTATCTCACCACTTTGCCCTTGTGCAAAAGCAGTTCCTGAAATAGCCGTAAAAAGCAACACGAGTAAATAACGTAGTGTACGTGCCATATTCTGCATTAATAAATTATTAACCAAATGAACGGTAAAGATAAAAACTTCTGTTAAAAGTACTACGCCAAGTAATAATTTTTGTCAGCCAACTGTTTGTTTTGTTTATATAGTTTTTTTTGGCCTGTATTTTACATACATATGGCAATTTTACTTAAGACAATTTTACTCATTTTATACAACGCTTCTACGCTGTAACCCGCTATGTGTGGGGTTATTATTACATTATACATTTTTGCCATTTCTTTTACACGCCTTAAGGTTTCTGCTCCCATCTTTTCTAAAGGCTCTTCCTCCAAAACGTCAATACACGCGCCACTTACCTTTTTACTCTGCAATCCTTGCCATAATGCGGCGGTATCTACCACTTCTCCACGTGATGTATTTAACAAAACGAATGGCTTTTCCATTTTTTCAATAAATGCCGCATTGAAATAGTGCTTTGTGTCATTATTAAGTGGCACATGGAAGCTCACCACATCTGCTTCCTTGTATATATCATCAATGTTGCTACAAGATATGGTATTACTCATTTTCAGGTCACCTACGTACTTGTCATATGTTAAAATTTTCACATCAAATCCGAGTAATTTTTTAGCAAATGCCTGCCCCGTATTACCAAAACCAATTATACCTATGGTTTTTCCGTCCAGCTCTACTCCCCTGTTCTCATCTCTTAACCATTGCCCCTCTTTTACCTCATTAAAAGACTTGTAGATCCTCTTATTTAAACTTAACAAAGACCCTAAAGCATGCTCTGCTACTGCGTTCCTATTACCTTCAGGACTACTAAAACAGGTCACCCCCTTTGCTTTGGCATATATTGTATCTATTATCTCCATACCTGAACCCATACGTCCCACCCATTTTAAGTTAGGTGCGGCATCTAGTAGCTCTTTATTTATTAATAGCCGTGTAGAAGTAACAATACCTGTGCAATCAGCTACGACCATCATAGCTTCTGCTTGGGTAATAGAGGTATTGGTAATGTATTCATACCCATTGGCGGTCAACCAATCTGTAAGAATACGGTGTACAGGTGCTGCTATTAGTACTTTTTTCATGAGAAATATGCTTTATACAAGCTCACAAAATCTTCTATAGATAATTGTTCTGCTCTTTTGGTCATAAACGGGTGTTCTTCTAAAACCTCTTTAGGCAAAATACCTGCTAATGCATTTCTTAGCATTTTTCGCCTTTGGTTAAATGCTGTCTTAACTAGCACTTTGAACTTACGTTTATCTATTATACCATGCGGATTATTTAGATTAGTTAACCTGATCACTCCACTTTTCACTTTTGGAGGTGGAGTAAATGCTTGCTCATCAACATCAAAAAGATAATCTACTTTAAAGAAAGCTCCGATCAATACACTTAGTATACCATATTGCTTACTACCTGAATCGGACGCCACCCTAAGTGCTACTTCTTTCTGAAACATACCTATTACTTCCTCTACATCCTCTTCCCAGTCTAGCACCTTAAAGAGTATAGGAGATGAAATATTATAGGGAAAATTGCCTATGATACTGAATTTACCCTCATATGGCGCATTGGCTTGTAGAATGTCCTGTTCAATGATCTTGCCCTCCAACGCCTTATAGGTCTTTTCCAAATACCTCACCTTTTCTTCATCTACCTCTATAGCTTTATAGTTGATATCCTCAATATTGATCAAGTATTTTGTAATGGCTCCTCCTCCTGGACCAATTTCTAAAAGGTTCATCTTGGGTTTTACAGTAAGTGACCCTACAATCCGTTCACATATCTGCTCATCGTGCAAAAAATGCTGACCTAAGCTTTTTTTGAGTGTGTATGGTTTTGCCAAATAATTTATTTTTTATTACGTTGAGTAATTGCAATGCGATACAAAGTTAGGTTTAAACTTGGCAACCTATTACCTTGCAATTAATTTTACCAGTATAATATAAAGATTTAATAAATGAACTTTAAGGTATTACAAAAAGCTCCTAAAAAGCACCATCTATATATTGTTGATAATGCTGATGCAGTATCGCAAGCTACAGAACTAAGCAAAGAAGAAATAGCACATTGCCAACAGTCTTTGAAAAACAATAGTAGCACTGTTGTCACTATCAATCAGCTCAACAAGTACATATTTGTATATCAAATAAATAGGGACAATGAGATAAAGGACAGGGAGACCTGTAGAAAAAAAGGCGCTGAGCTACAAACATATTTCAATGCACTTAAGCTTGACGATGTTGCTATTACTAATTTATCAGGTGCGGCACATGCGCCATATACGTTATCTGAAGGTATTGCCTTAGCCAACTACAATTTTTTAAAATATAAGAAAGACGCAGCTAAGCTTGCTAGTAGTCTTAAGAGCATATCTTTTACAAAAGGATCAGTAACACCTGCTGATGTTAAAGAACTATCGATCACTTGTGAGGCCATCTACCGCATGCGTGATTTGATCAACGAACCTTTAAGCTACCTAACTGCTCCGCAACTAGCCAAAGAAATTGCCAAACTAGGTAAGGAATCAGGCTTTAAAGTGACTACACTTAATAAAGCACAAATAGTAAAACTAAAAATGGGTGGACTACTAGCTGTAAATAGAGGTAGCCTTACCCCTCCTACATTTACTATTATGGAGCATAAGCCTAGAAAAGTAGTTAATAAACAACCAATAGTGTTGGTGGGTAAAGGCGTGGTTTATGACACTGGAGGCTTATCATTAAAACCTACTGCTGGCTCTATGGATAGAATGAAGAGCGACATGAGTGGTTCGGCACTTGTATCTGGAGCTATGTATGCTATTGCTAAAATGCAGTTACCAATACATGTTATTGCATTAGTGCCTGCTACCGACAACCGTCCTGGCCAAGACGCCTATGCTCCCGGTGATGTTATTACAATGCATAGCGGCTCTACTGTTGAGGTATTAAATACAGACGCAGAAGGTCGTATGTTACTAGCAGATGCACTACACTACGCTAAGAAATACAAACCAGAACTCGTATTCGACTTTGCTACACTTACCGGTGCAGCAGCAATAGCTGTAGGTCAGCATGGTATTGTATGTATGGGTACTGCCTCAGACGAAACCAAAGCTGCACTCAAAGAAAGTGGTAATAATGAATATGAACGTCTAGTAGAATACCCTCTTTGGGATGAGTATGGCGATCAGCTCCATTCAGAAATTGCTGACATGAAAAATATTGGTGGTAGAGAAGGTGGTGCTATCACTGCAGGGAAATTCTTAGAGCATTTTACAGATTACCCTTGGATGCATTTTGACATAGCAGGTGTATCCTTCAACCCTACTAAGAGTGGCTATAAAACAGCAGGAGGTAGCGGCATGGGGTTAAGAATGCTTCTTGACTTTTTAACGAACTATAGCAAAGGCTAATATTGCTAACCTAATCAATGTATAATACACTATGCATACCAATGCTCACAAACCAATAATTGGCATAACAACCGGAGACTTAAATGGTATAGGTCTTGAAATTATTATAAAAGTGTTTTCTGACAACAGAATGTTGGACTTATGCACACCGGTTATTTTTGCCTCAAACAAAGTGGTTAATTTTTACAGGAAACTAGTTTCAACGCACGACTTTTCTTTTACAAGCACAAAAGACCTAACAAAGCTCAACAAAAAGCAAGTCAACGTTTTTACTTGTTGGGATGAAGAAGTGCCGGTAACTCCGGGAGAGTTGAAAGATATCGCAGGCAAGTATGCCATACGCTCTTTAATGGTGGCCAGCCAGTGCTTGAAGGACGGAGAGATAGACGGTATTGTTACTGCTCCAATACATAAAAGCAATACACAAACTCCTGATTTTAACTATACAGGACATACTCCATTCTTCAAAGATAAATTTGACGCAAAGGAGGTATTAATGCTCTTGTATGATAAAACTATTAAAGTGGCGTTAGTTACCGAGCATATACCAATTGCAAAAGTAGCTTCTACCATTACCAAAGAGCTATTATCTACAAAGGTTAATTTACTTTCTGAAAGCCTGACGAGAGACTTTGGGATAGACACACCAAAAATTGCTGTCCTTGGTCTTAATCCGCATGCAGGCGATGAAGGAAAGATAGGAAATGAAGAACAAGAGACCATTATTCCTGTCATCGAATCATTTAAGCAGAATGGAAAGATGGTTTTCGGACCATTTAGTGCAGATGCTTTTTTTGCACACGGCAGCTATAAGTCTTTTGATGCTACCTTAGCCATGTATCACGACCAAGGTCTGGTAGCACTAAAAACAATAGCACACGAAGGTGGTGTTAACTATACTGCTGGCATGAGTGTTGTACGCACTTCTCCCGACCATGGTACAGCTTTTGATATTGCAGGTAAGAACATAGCCGATGAGTCATCTATGCGAGAAGCGGTTTTCCAATGTATAGACCTCATCAACCAACGAAACGAATATGACACCAATACTGCTGACCCTTTAAAAAGAGGCAGCTATAACAAAGATCGTCAAAACAGTAATCGATAATAAAAAAGCACACTATATGTGTGCTTTTTTATTATACGGAATAAGAACTACGAATCCGTTAACTTTGGCAGCCTAATAATAACTTAGGCCTAAGCGACAATATATGTTACAATACGAAAAGTTTACACTCGATAATGGGTTAAAGGTATTAGTACACCAAGACCAAACCACACCAATGGTGGCAATAAATGTACTATACGATGTAGGGGCCAGAGATGAAGACCCAAACAAGACCGGGTTTGCACACCTTTTTGAGCACCTTATGTTTGGTGGTTCTGAAAACATACCCGAATATGATGAGCCATTACAAATGGCGGGTGGAGAAAATAATGCTTACACTACTAATGACATCACCAACTACTACATACAACTTCCTTTACAAAATATAGAAACTGCATTCTGGCTGGAAAGTGACCGTATGAATGCATTGGACTTTAGCGAAAAGAGCTTGGACGTACAAAGAAAGGTGGTATGCGAAGAGTTTAAAGAGAATTATATCAATAAACCATATGGTGATGCTTGGGAACACCTACGTACCCTTTGCTATAAGAAACACCCTTACCAATGGATGACCATTGGTAAGGAACTAAAACATATTGAAGAGGCAACTCTTGAAGATGTAAAACATTTCTTTTACAAACACTATCGTCCACAAAACGCAGTACTATGCGTAGCCGGCAATGTGAGTGTAGCGCAGGTAAAAGAGTTAGCAGAAAAATGGTTTGGCAATATACCAACTGGTGAAGCTTATCACAGAGCTATTCCTCAAGAGCCTGCACAAACAGAAGCAAGACATAAAGAAGTTGAAGCTGACGTGCCTTTAGATGCGCTTTATAAAGCATGGCATATTGATGGCAGATTATCCGATAGTTATTATGCCAACGATTTGATCACAGAGATCATCGGCAATGGACTAGCCTCTCGTTTGCATCAAAAACTAGTAAAGGAGCAACAACTGTTTAGCAATATCAACTGCTACCATACAGGCAGTATTGACCCGGGGCTTTTAATCATCGAAGGCAAAATAGTTGAAGGTGAAACCTTGGAGGAAGCGAATAAAGCAGTCGATGACATTATAGAAGAACTGGTGACTAATGGAGTAACTGAAGAAGAACTAAGTAAAGCAAAAAACAAGATAGAAGCCATGATCACTTTCGAAGACCTGAGCTTACTATCTCGTGCTAATAACTTGGCATTTTATGAGCTACTTGGCGATGCTGCTATGATAAACGACGAATGGAATAAATACAACGCTGTGACTACCGAATTTTTATTAGCAACAGCCAAGCACACATTCAGAAAAGAAAACAGCAATACTCTATTCTACAGAAAGAAAAAACAAGAAGGATATGTTTCAAGGTACAATTAACGAAAACACTGCATTTGAAAACCGAATCACAAAACTCTTCGGTATCCAGTACCCGATAATTCAAGCTGGTATGATATGGGCATCGGGCTGGCGTTTGGCTAGTGCCGTGAGTAATGCAGGCGGACTGGGCATTATTGGTGCAGGCAGCATGTATCCAGAGGTACTGAAAGAACATATCCAAAAATGCAAGCAAGCTACAGACAAGCCTTTTGCTGTAAACCTACCTTTACTCTATCCAGATATTGACAAACATATCCAAACCATAATCGACGAAAAAGTACCTATAGTATTCACTTCAGCCGGCAATCCAAAAACATGGACTAGCAAACTGAAAGAACATGGAATAGTAGTTGTACATGTAGTATCGAGTGCCAAGTTTGCATTAAAAAGCGAAGCTGCTGGTGTAGATGCTGTTGTTGCCGAGGGCTTTGAAGCTGGTGGGCACAACGGCAGAGAAGAGACAACAACACTTTGCTTGATACCGCAAGTAAAAGACGCTATAACAATTCCACTTATTGCAGCAGGGGGCATAGCTACTGGCAAAAGCATGTTTGCAACTATGGCACTAGGTGCCGATGCGGTACAAATAGGCAGTCGTTTCGTATGCAGCCCCGAAGCCTCTAGCCACCAAGCATTCAAAGATGCTATTGTAGCTGCCAACGAAGGAGATACTATTCTTTCTCTTAAGCGCTTAACTCCAGTTCGTTTATTAAAAAATAAGTTCAGCGATCAAGTTCAGGAAGCGGAAAGTAATTGCGTAAGTGATGAAGCGCTAAAGGATCTTCTAGGTAGGGCACGTGCCAAGAAAGGCATGTTTGAAGGAGACATGGAAGATGGCGAACTTGAAATAGGACAGGTGAGCGGTTACATCAACGAGATAAAACCAGCTGCCGAAATTGTAGCAGAAATATGGAAAGAATTTTGCACTACAGCTAAGCAACCTTTTTAAGGCCGACCCGATCATATACCAAAAAAACTACCTATATTAGCAGTCCTAATATTTAACCCTTTTATGAAGTACATACCTATCCTATTACTCCTATTGTCGAGTCAGGCATTCGCACAAATACAAACCAACCCTACTGATACTACATGTATCAACACAGTTGTGAACATGAGTAATGGTACTACCGGAATCTCCCATACATGGGTGATGGATACAACAGATATTGCTCAGTACAACACTGCCGCTGCAACCGCATCCGGCACATTTGCTCCAGTTAACAATCCTGTTTACTCTAGCATGGATTATGATAATGGTAATTGGTATTCCTTCACTACCAACTATAACAATAGAGATATCATAAGGCTATCATATGGTGCCAACCCAAACTCAACACCAACTGCAACCAACCTTGGTAATTTTGGCTTCACAGGATTTTTATTGGAAGGGGTACAGATAATAAGAGATCCTGCAAATGGTAACTGGTATGGCTTCTTCGTGAATTTTAATAGACTAATGCGTCTGGATTTTGGCACATCGCTCGGCAATAACCCTACTGCTACTTTTTACAGCTTATCTCCAGACCTTGCTCATGCACACCAAATAGGTGTAGCCAAATACGGTACGCAATGGGTGGGTTTTGTAGCCAATAGAAATGGTGCTATTACAAGATTAGACTTCGGCACTTCTATTACAAATGCTCCAACAACTACTGTACTACCAAAAGTTGGCGGATACGACAACCCTTGCAACTTTGCTTTGCACCAGCAGAATGGCAACTGGTACATGCTTGTAACTAGCCTTACTACACCTAATATATCTAGGCTAGATTTTGGTACTAATATTCAAAACAATAGCCCTACCGGTACACTACTGGGGAATACAGGACTTCAGTTGCCAAGAACAGTAGCCATATTCTCTGACTGTAACCAGCTAATAGCTTATGTGGCTAATGAATCAGGCAACCTTATAAAACTAGATTTTCATAACAACATCACTTCTACTCCTACATTTAGCAATATGGGGGCACTTGGTGTTACTAATATCAACAGCTTTGTTCCTTTTATTTACAATGGAACACAATATCTACATATAACCTCCTATAGTAGCAAAGGATACCATAGAAAAACTCTTTTTACCTACCCTACTTTCAACAGCACTGTTTATTACAACCCTACACTCAACTACACCTTTACCACAGCTGGTGCTAAGAAAATTACACTATTGCAAAACATGGGTGGTTTTATGGGCATGCAAAGCCATTGTAGCGGCATTTTTATTGCCAGCGGAGCTTCCAATATTGACATAATCAAAGACACCACCATTTGCCAGAACGATACACTAACACTTGATGCAAGTAGCAGTGGTGGTACTACTTATATATGGAATACAGGTGCTACTACCAGCAGTATTAAAGTAACACAAGCTAATAAATATTGGGTTCAAGCATCAGGCGGCACCTTATGTGGTACAGCATCCGATACTGCCACGATCTCTAAAGCAGCACTTCCCACTGTAGATCTGGATAGCTTCATTAATAAATGTGCCGGCACACAAATTAAACTAGAGAATAAAAACACCAACCCTAGTGGCGCTACTTTCTTATGGAGTGATGCTACTACAGCAGCCACCAATGAATTTATCGGCAGCCCATCTAAATCTGGCACGTACTGGCTAGAAGTAAATAATAATGGTTGTATCGGAGCAGACACAGTTAAAATACAAATAGATCCAGTACCCGCTGTATACTTAGGTCCTGACACTACTATATGTAATAGCATTTCCTACACGCTTAATGCCGGACCTCAAGATTCTGGTACTATCTATCAATGGAATACCAATAGTGCTGATTCTGCTATTACACTTACCCAAAGTGGCACCTATGCGGTAACTGTTGTGAACAAGTTTGGGTGTACTGTTGCGGACACAGTAGTTTTCAATTCCGTAGAAGGACCTAAGCTAGATCTAGGTAATGATACGACCCTATGTTATGGTGAAGAGATAACACTCTATGCAGGAATAACTAAAGTACCTGTTACCTATGTTTGGTCTGACAGTAGCTTAAAAGACAGGCTTAAGGTAAAAACACCAGGTCAATATACCTTATATGCTTTCAGCAGTTGTGGTTTGGCAAGAGATGATATTTATATCGACTTTTACAACTGTGAGTTATGGTTCCCTAGCGCATTTACACCTAACAATGACGGAAGAAATGACGTAGCAAAAGTACTGGGTAATATTACCGAAGTGACCAACTTTGAGTTAGGTATTTTCAACAGATGGGGTAATCGTGTCTTTTATACTATAGACATTAACGAAGGTTGGGATGGCAGCTATAAAGGTAAAGCCTTAAGCATGGACGCTTTCTACTATTATATCAAATATAAATTCAGGGGCAGGGACGAAATTATGAAAGGTAGTGTTACTATATTAAGATAGTAGCACTACTCGATCAAGTCTGTATCGTTGCCATCAAGCAGTTTCATATCTATGCTTTCTGCACCGGCAATACCTTCTATAGAACCACTAACATGGTTAGCATTAAGCAGTATTTTTTCTATCTGCTTTTCTCTGGCTTTCCATATACGCTCCATTTGATCGCGCTCTTTTTGAATAAGGTCTTTCATGCTTCTAAAACCTTCACGCATGGCTTTCCATTGTTCGGAGAATTCCGCACCTGTAAGGTAGTTATAAAGCAAAGTCATTTTATCCCCTTTGTTCTCCTGACTTTTAGTAGCGTTATACACTCTAAGGATAGAGTCCCTTAAAACCGTAGTAACTGCTTTTACTTCATTAAAAGAACATATCCATACCCCATCTTTTTCGCCAAAGCTATCCATACCCTTGGGCATTGCTTGTGTCACAATTACAGCCAAGTCTGCACCTTGACTGCGCATATCTGCTTTTAGTTTTTCTATCCACTCGTTACTAAATTCCTTAGTACGCTTACTCTCATACATTATACTGCCACACTCATTACCTATACTATTGCGCACTGTTTGTATACAGTCGGCACCTCTTACGCCTTTACCCACCTCCGATATCACATCAAAAGGAAAGTTGTTTCTCAACAGTTCTTCTAGTGCCAATTCTTGCACCTCTCCTTGCAACTGCATAGATGCCTGCTCTGCTTTACGTACGGCTTCCTCAGCTATTTTTTTCTGATCTTCCAGCTGCTTTTCTAATTGCTTGAACTTTAAAAAGTTCTTTTCTTCTTCTTGTTTTCTAATACTACCCTCAAGTGCTAGCTTTTCCTCTTGCAGCATTTTTTGTAGTTGTATCTGTAGCTCTTCTTCCTTTTGTTTCAGTTCTTGCTTTTGCTTTAAAAACTCTAATTCTTTAACTCTAGCTTCCTTTAATTTTTCCTCATTTTGCTCATTAGCTTCTTTTAAAAATCTCATTTCTACTTCATAATCACCCGCCAACTTCTTACTGATCTGCTCTTCCAACTTTAGCTGTAGTTGCTCACGTTGTTCTTCTAGTCTTCTCTGTGCCTCTTTTTCTTTTTCGTCCAAGGCTTTTTGATGTTCTTCACTCTTTTCCTTTTGCCAGCTAACCATTTTGGCACGCAATTGCGCCTCTACTTCCGAGCGAATTGCTTCGTCAGGTTGAAACTCATTACCACATTTTGGACATTTTATTTGTGCACTCATATTAAAACTTCAAGAACAGTAAGTTACAAAGTTCCGATTTTATTGAAGGAAATCACATAGGTTATTATTTTTACAGCTACGATATGCGAAAAAGCACAATATATTTATTGCTAGCACTAGCCTTTATCATTTCGAAAAAGGTTACCGCTCAAGTGCCACAAAGCGCTCAAAGGCTTTATCATGAAGGGCTGTCTTATAATTTAAAGAAAAATAAAGCCGCTGCCTACAAAAGTGTTGCTGCAGCAATAGCTAGTTACCCCAGATATGTTGATGCTTATAGCACAATGGGAGAATGGTACTATATAGATAGAAATTTCCCAAAAGCGATAGAAACTTTTCTCGCTGCCTCTAGAAATTGTAAAGATGGCTACAATGCATTTGCCATGCCATTAGCAAAAGCATACCTAGCCAACTACCAACCTACTCAAGCATTACAACTTATTGTATCACGTAGTATTTCTGATAGCAAAAATGATACTTGGAAAAAATTACGTGCACAAGGTAGCTTCATGCAGCAAGCATTGAACAGAAAATGGACGGATACCGCTTTCAATCTGGGCATACGTATTAACACCCCATATCCTGAAATGTATCCTACTATATCGGCTGATACCCAAACATTACATTTCACCCGTAGTGTAAACAATACCGATGAGGACTTTTACCGTTCGACAGTAGATAGCTGTGGAGGGTGGTTTACGGGTAAAAACTTAGGCACCCCTACCAATACCCCCTTTCAGGAAGCGGCACAATTTATATCTGCTGATGAACATTATCTGTTCTTTATGCGTTGTGAAAACAGAAGCGAAAACGGCTGGGAAAGAGGAGGTTGTGACCTATTTATGGCTTATACCGAAGATAGCACATGGTCTACACCTCAAAGCTTTGGCGCTACCATAAATACTCCCGACTATGAGGGCATGCCATGCCTCTCTGCCGATAACAGAGAGCTTTACTTTGTAAGCAATAGAAATGGTGGCTATGGAGGGCTAGATATATGGGTATCTACTTTTGAAAATGGACTTTGGCAAGAGCCTAAAAACTTAGGGCCTGAAATTAATACTCCGGGTAACGAAACAGCCCCACACTTACATATAGATAACAATACACTTTATTTTGCCAGCGACGGGCTCACAGGGCTTGGCGGTATAGACCTGTTCATGACACGCAGAAGCAGGAATAACACTTGGGAAACACCAACTAACATGGGTATTCCTTTCAACTCTACAGCTGATGAAAACAGCATTTGTATCACAGTAGATGGTCAAAGAGCCTTCTTCTCCTCTGATAGAGATAGCAATACCGGGAATTTTGATATCTATGAGATGAAAGTACCCAAAGCACTGCAACCTATACCTGTAGTTAAAATAGAAGGCTTTGTATATGACTCCCTATCAAAAGATAGGCTGAATTACACCAGCATATATGTTAAAGATGCTGTTACCAAACAAGAGCTTTATCATTTCACCTCTAACAGGGGTGATGCCAGCTATATGATAACCTTGCCCAAAGGTAAAAAATACACTTACTATGCGGATAGAATAGGCTATTTGGCCAGCGAAGGAGATATAATATTTGCCGATGCAGATAGTATAGATGTGGATACCTTTAATATCGCATTATTACCTCAAGACTATGTTGCCCCTATTAACGACAGTGTATTGCTTGTATTAAACTTCCCTATCAATAGTAAAAGTCTGTCAGACTCTAATAAGGCAGAAATATATAGAGCTATGGATCCATGGTTGTTTGAAGAGCATAACTTTCAAATACTTATCAATAGCTATACAGATAATACAGGCACGCCTATCATAAATGAAGAATTATCCTATACCAGAGCACGCTTAGTAGCAGAGGAAATAGCAGGTTTGGGCATACTCGAAGATTATATTCGCTATGCAGGGTGGGGAGAAGCAGCTCCTGTAGCCTCAAATGACACTGAGGAGGGAAGGTTTGCCAATAGAAGAGTAGAGATCATTATCAGGAGATAATGACAAACCTTACTTTAAGTATAAAACCATGACAAAAGCTTAGCAGTTTTTTCTACTTTTACTTAAATAAAATCAGATTACATGTCTCACCAATTGTTAAAAGGAAAGAAAGGAATCATATTTGGAGCGCTAGACGAGCGTTCAATTGCATGGCAAACGGCACAAAAGGTAGTAGCTGAAGGTGGTGAAATAGTGCTTTCTAATGCGCCAATAGCATTAAGAATGGGTAAGATAAATGAGCTAGCTAAAGAGTGCAATGATGCACCCGTAATAGCTGCTGACGCTACCAAAACAGAAGATCTAGAACAACTGATACAACAAAGTATGGATCATTTTGGCGGTAAACTCGATTTTGTATTGCACTCAATCGGTATGTCTCCAAACGTTCGTAAAAATATAGAGTATACGAACACCAATTATGACAACTTTTTAAAGACATTAGATATATCTGCGTTATCGCTACACAAGGTGTTACAATCTTGTATGAAATTGGATGCACTAAACGAATGGGCATCTGTAGTAGCACTAACCTATATCGCAGCGCAACGTACTTTCCCTGGTTATAACGATATGGCTGAAGCGAAGGCATTAATGGAGGGTATAGCACGTAGCTTTGGTTACCACTATGGCTTTGCTAAAAAAGTAAGGGTAAACACCGTATCTCAATCTCCTACAGTTACCACTGCTGGCTCTGGGGTATCTGGTTTTGATGCTTTCTTTGAGTATGCTAACAAAATGTCTCCGTTAGGCAATGCTACTGCTGAAGAATGTGCTAGCTACTGTATTAGCCTATTCAGCGACTATACCAAGATGGTGACCATGCAAAACCTATTCCACGATGGCGGTTTCTCTAGCACTGGTGTGAGTACTCCTATCGTAGAAGAAATGATAAAAGCTGCTGAAAAGTAAAAATCAGCTAAATTACAGTAGCAATAATTTCATTTATGTTCCGTTCTAACCTTATGCAAATAAGAAAATACCTCCTTATTATCCTATGTGCTATTACTGGCAGTAGCTATGCGCAAGTAACGGGAGGGCAACGAACAATGGAGTTTTTGCGACTAGCAAATTCACCTCATATATCTGCACTTGGCGGTACTAATATTGCCAGTGCAGATGATGATATTGCTTTTGCATTGCAAAACCCAGCATTAATGCGCCCTGAGCTTCATAACAATTTAGGGCTTAACTATAATGCCTTCTACTCGGGTATCAGCATTGCCAATATGCAATACGGTTATCATGTGCCTAAAATAAATACTTCATTTGCATTAGGCATCCAATACCTTAACTACGGTAGTTTCACACAGACGGATAATATTGGCAACCAATATGGCACATTTAAGGCTAATGAATTTGCCATAACCTTGGCCGCATCAAGGCAATACAAAACTAAATGGCGCTATGGAGCTGCTTTAAAGTTTGCTAACTCTGCTCTTTACGACAAGAGATCTTCAGCACTATTAATGGACATTGGTGTTACGTATTATGATAGCAATGCGCTATGGATGGTTAGCGCAGTAGCACAAAACATGGGTGTTGTATTATCAAAATACAACCCTAATAATAGTTCAGAGCCTCTTCCTTTCGATTTACAGATAGGTATTTCTAAAAGATTAAAATATGTACCGCTAAGATTGATGGCAACTATACACCATCTATATGAGTGGGATATTCGTTATAATAACCCTGCTGACAATACCCAAAACAATCTATTTGGAGGACAAGATACTACTGCTACTCAGAAGTCTTACTTTGGAGATAAGCTGTTCAGGCATTTTGTATTTGGCGCAGAGATCATCATAGGTAAAAGACTGTTAGCTACAGTTGCATATAACCATCTTCGTAGAGGAGAACTAAGCATTGAAGACAAGCCAGGTCTTGCCGGTTTTTCTTTTGGACTTGGGGTCAATTTGAATAAATTTCAAATTCATTACGCACGCTCTTACTATCATATAGCAGGTGCTTACAACGAGTTTGGTATTAACATGTCACTCAATAAAATAATTGGAGCTGGCAAGCTTGGAGAAAAAATAAACTGGAGTGACACTTACCCTGGCTGGAAATATACCGCACCACCACGCACTAGTCCTACGAGTGCTTCTTCCGAGGGTTAAATATTACTGAAAACAATACCGGCACAAGAAATATACTTACACTTAAAATAGATGTAAGAATATCGCCCCATACCATTGGGTGCTCACCCATTGCCAAGGTTTGTCCATTAAGTTCCATACATGCTTGTGGCCCTTCTATAAATTTAGAAGCAGCCGAACAAGGATTAAAATGCGTGTATAGGGAAGAGGAAAGTTTTAGTCCTAATAAAGCGATCACAGCATAAGCACATATATCTAAAAAAGGGTATCGCTCCATGAGCCTTACAAAACCTTGTGCCACAAAACGCATGGCCAATATGCCTATAAAAACACCTACACAAATGAGGATAATATTATCCGTATAAGCATTTGCAGCAATCACATTATCTATAGAAAAAGCCAAGTCCATTATCTCTACCAATACTATTGTAGACCATAGCGGGCCTAATAATCCTAACGTCTTTCTATACAGCCAACTTTTATTTTTGTCCTGGACCTCTATACTTTCTGCTTCATCAGGTATTTTTTTAGCCCTAGCTATAAAATGCCTGACCGCTAATATCAATAGATAAATACCCCCTACTGGCTTGAACCACCATATCTGTATCAGATACGCTGCAAATACTAGACTTATCCCTCTAAACACATAAGCACCCAGTATACCATAACGTAAAGCTTTTACCCGCTGCTGCTTAGGCAGGTCTACTACCATGGTAGCCAAAACAGCTGCATTATCTACAGAAAGTATACTCTCTATAAGTATCAGGTTGAAGATAATTGTAGCAGAAGGGACAGGATTATCAATAATCTGCTGAAACAGTTCTTGAAAATGTGCCATTAATAATTGCAGCTAGTTTTTAAGCGTCATTAATACGGAGCAAAGGTATTACATATTTTCACCAACACATGAAATATGTTCTATTTCACGAGTTTAAAATATTGGCTACCCGTTTTTACATTTTCTATTTGCAACAAATAGTTTCCAGAAGGCATTTCTTTAGCAGGTATACTTTTAGCTCCTACGCCACTCCAAACTAGTTTACCGGTCACATCGTATAAATACATCCATGTGTCTGTTGCTACTCCTTCTATATGCCATACCTCTTTTGCAGGGTTAGGATATACTTTTATTCCATCTAAGTTGAGTGTAGCAATACTTAGTATTGTTTGATCTTTAGACACAAGACTGTTTCTATTAACTATATGTTCATTTGGATCAATAGATATACCTGTTACCGTCTTATCCCAAGTCACCGAGTAGTTTTGAGATAGTCCTGTATTCATCAACTTCACTGTTGTATCTCCATTAGTAGCATTCAGCTGCAGTTCGACAGGTAAATGAAATACAGCTACGCTATTAGGAAAGCTAGTAGACTGATTGATTTGTAGATGTACGGTATTACCTACCTGATAATATTTAATGCTGTAAATTGGGAAACCCTCACCATACACCCACTGCCTAAAGAATGTATCTAACTGTTGGTTATATACTTGTTCAAATACTTGCTTCAAGTCATCCGTTACTGCATTTTTATAGGCATACTGTTGTTGAAAGTTTCTTAACCCTTTAAAGAACAGGCTATCTTCAGGTGCTAAATATCTCAGCATATGGGCAACGGCTGCTCCTTTTGCATAAGTCAGCCTACCGCTAAATATTCTATTCACACTGGTCGTATCATCTACATATACACTTCCGAATGTTTGCGTCATTACTGTACCAAAAGCACTAGTCCTTTCTGTTTTAGCAGCTTGCACTCCCCAATATTTTTCGAAGAATAATTGTGCGGTATATGTTGCCAGCCCTTCGCTCAGCCATATATCCTTCCATGTACCATAGGTTACATTATTACCCCACCACTGATGCCCCATTTCATGAGCGATCAAGCCTGTATTTACAGGTCCTAATGTTGTCATAGTTTGGTGTTCCATTCCTCCTCCTAGCTCACCCACTACACAGTGCCCGTACTTCTCTTTATAAAAAGGGTATTTGCCATATAGTTCCGAAAAATGATCGATCAATATACCCGTTGTATCCAGTGCAGCCTTAATAGCAGGTGTCATAAATGTTGCTGAATCGTATAGGTAATTCTGTATCAACATAGAGTCATTACTACCATCGGTATAATGCATGTAATAGGAATAATCTCCATAAGGAGCTACTGCTAGAGTGATCAGATAATAATCTATAGGGTATTTTGTTTTCCATTCATAACGCAGTTTGTTTCCCGGCAAACTTGTAGTGTTCAACAATAGTCCATTACTACCTGCTTTTAAAGAATCTGCAGTTGTCACCCACATGTCTACCGAATCAATTTTGTCTTTAAGCGACTGCTTGCAAGGCCACCATTCATCCGTTCTATCAGGGTCGCTCAATGTGTAGAGGATATTTGTTCCAGATGGGCGTTGCACTTTATTTAGTCCTCCTGTAAAAAACTGTCCCGTACCAGACGTTGGCTGCCCATGATAAAAAACCTGCACTGTAAAGCTTGTATTATTAGATAGCGGAGTTGCTAAATTCACTTTCCTCACTGCTCCATTGGTTGTTACTGTTACTTTTTGCCCATTAAACTTTACAGAATCTATAGTTAACTGTGCATCTAGCTCAAAAGCATAAACATTAAAACCTGCAACTACGGTTGTAGCAGTGGTAGTTACATCTCCCTTTATGCTAGTAGAAGTGTTGCCTAACTCTAGCTTAAAAAAAAGATGTTTTATATCGTATTTATCCTCATCAAGGTCTGCTACAGTTGTTTTTTGTCCAGATCTTACCTCTTTGTATTTATGGGTGCACCCAAGATATGACTCTTGTGCATGCGTGCTTATTGCTATCATCATCAATAAAAAAGGAATAATAACTCTGTACATTGGTATTTAGTTTTGCTACGAATAAAAATAGCTATTATTTACCTATGGTGATAAAAGCCTAAATTGAGTAATTAAACTACACATAAAAGAATATCCCCCAAAAAGGGGGAATATATCAAAAGTTAAATATGGTATTTTTAAATATCACTTCACTATTAAAACAAATATGCAATGAGGGAAGCATATAGAAAAAAGCTAGTTTTTATTGGGAAGTCTCTTGTCTGGTCTGTATTCTTATATTTTAGCGCAATAGCTATACTCGACTGGAACTATAAAGAGACTGACGAACCTATAATAGTAGAAGTAAAGTATACTCCTTCAAATTCTATACGTGTAGATGCTAGTATTCAACAAGGGATAAAAGGCACTACTTATTCTCTATCAGCACTAACTCAAAAGCTGGGTAGTTTATTTGCCCGCCTGCTCAACTAAACAGCAATAGCGGTTGTAGCTTCACAACGCTCGATAAACTGTTTATGGTCATCTCCTACTATTTGTAGTGCCAAGTTTTTGATGGAAGGGAATAGCATTTCATAGACATTCTTTTTGCTTACAGGCACATCTGTGTCTTGCATTGCTAAAATATATACTACTGCTTCCGGTACTTCTAATACCTCGCACACTTTTTTAATGGTACGATTGCTAGGTCTTTTTATTTGATTTTCAATCTGTGACAGTGATGTTTGTGATATTCCACAACGCTCCGCCAACTCATATTGAGTAATTCCAACTTGCCTTCTCACAGACTTTATCGCTATTCCTAAATTCATTCTTAATAGTTTTTCTAGTTGATATAATAGGTAACGGAGTAATCCTTCTTTAACTTTAAGACATACTGTTATTATAAAATGGTTGGTGTTTTTAAAGATTATTTGCGCTCCAAATGGGTACAAACACCCAGCTTACCCCTTATTTTTCAATTATTTACAGGATTCTTTATATTAACTTTACTAAATGCGAAATAATTTTTCTGCACGTATTATTTACGATAAAAAGTCTTGGTTAGCGGTTATAATACAAGAGCATCGGAAAAATGGACTCTATTATGAGGTCAATATTTCTGGTTTTCCAAGATTTTATATGACATGGTCTTCTTCCGACAGATATGACGTAGTGGATAATAACTCTCTACCTTATGAATTAGTATTGGCAGTAAGTGATGCCATAGAAAACGAAATAGCTAAATAGTAGCTCAAAACACACATCCAATAAATGGCAAAAAAACATCAATTTGCTTTTATTAATCTTATTTAAGTTTTTTTGAGTGGTTTAGCTTGTACTTTCTTTTTGTCTTGATTGTCTTTCAAACTATAAAACGAAAGACTATGACAAAAATTAAACTATTCAAAACATTGCTAACTCTTGTGCTAATAAGCTGTTCTTTATTTGTACAAGGTCAGTGGAAGCAGAAAAATAATATATGGGGATTTTCACAAGGTATATGGGGTGGACAATCATTTGCTGTAGACGGCAAAATATATTTTGGGGGTGGCTATAGTGGCAATAATACCAACTATAATGACCTACAGGTTTATGATATCTCTACCGATACTTGGGCTGGGAAAAACAATATGCCCGGGGCAACTAATAGATCTGGGGCCGTTACTTTTGTAATTAACAATAAAGTATACCTTGGATTGGGTATACAAGATTTCAACAGCTTTAATATTCCTAATTGGACATTTCTTACAGATCTATGGGAGTACAATGCATCAGCAGATAGCTGGACACAAAAAGCATCAGCACCAGGTATTGGTAGAGGGTTCTCTGGAGTCTTTGTTATTAACAATAAGGCATATATAGTAGGTGGTACAACTACAAAACTTGGTGGCGGTACTGATGAAGTATTAGAATATGACCCTGCTACTGATACATGGACCACTAAAGCAAGTTTTCCAGAAGGTGAGATAAGGGATCAACCTTTTTCTTTCAGCATTGGAGATAAGGGCTATATAGCTGGAGGAAGAACACCATCTGGCAGAACTAATAAAACCTATGAATATAACCCAGCTACCAACACATGGACCGCTAAAAAGGAAATGCCTGTTGCTGAAATAGCAGGTGGAGTTTCTTTTGTAATAAATGGTAAAGGGTATTGTACTTGGGGTGGAATTGATAATGGCGCATTTAACAAATCTACTTTTGCCTACAGCCCTTCAGCAAACGATTGGGAATATGTTTCTGGGGGAGAATCGATAAGACCAGGAAGAATGTTTGGTAGAGCTGAAGTAGTAAACGGCATAGCTTACTTAGGAGCAGGATGGAGAATTGATGTTACAACTCAAACTTTTTATAGAGACTTTTTTGAGTTTAATACTCAAGGAGTCTTATCAGTAAACAGTATAAATAATAACGAGCAGGTTGTTGTATACCCCAACCCTGCTACGGACAAGGTATTTATAAAAAATGCTAAACAAGGCGGCAAATATGCTATATACAACATGTTTGGCCAACAAGTAGTAACAGGCATTCTTTCCAATTCCTTATCAATAAATACAAACTCACTTTCCGCAGGGCAATATATCATAAAATATACAGATAAGGCATCCGTAAAACAATATCAAGTTACTATTCAATAATACCTAACCCTAACTAAAACACTATAATATGAAACGATTTAATATCACGTTATTACTGGCTACAGTTGTAATGTTTCTAGTCAATACATGCTATGCACAAACTTGGAATAAGAAATCTGACTTCCTAGGTGGAGAAGTACATAGTGCATACAGTTTTGGACTCAATGGGAAAATATATGTAGGTGGTGGAGAATTAAGCAGTGGTAATCGTACCAGTAATTTTTATGAATATGACCCTGCCACAGACAAATGGACTCAAAAATCTTCACTACCAGGAGGCAGCATGGCTGAAGGCGTAGCATTTACTATAAATGGAAAAGGATATATTGGTTTGGGCAAGGCAGGAACCACCTACTCAAAAAGCTTATGGGAATATGATGCAACAAACGATACTTGGTCTCAAAAAGCTGATATGCCTTATTTCTCTGGCGTTTTTAGAAGTAGATCCTTTGTTGTTAACAGCAAGGCATACATACTAGTTGGTACTTCATCAAATTTTGTAGCACAAAATGACATGTATGAATACGACCCTGCAACAAATACTTGGACTCAAAAGGCAAACTACCCAGGAGACCTAAGGCCCGACTTACCTTTCACATTCGCAATAGGGAACAAGGGATATGTAGCCAGTGGAGAAGTAAATAAAGTAGGTGGTGGTGGTAGAGAAATGACTAAAAAAGTATACGAATACGACCCAACAACAGATAAATGGACACCAAAGGCAGATTTCTCAGGAGACCCAAGACATATGGGAGTAGCCTTTGTGTACAATGGCATGGCATATTGCGGACTTGGTACATATCGCGATGCAAGTTTCCAATCTGTATATCTGGACGACTTTCAGGTATACAACCCAACGACAGATTCATGGTCTTCAGCAGCAGCATACCCTGCTGGTAAATTGAGAAGGGCAACTGCTACAGTAGTTGGGAATAACGCCTATGTAGGCACAGGAGATGGACCAGGCACTTCAAAAAGTTGGTACGAATATGGTCTACCACTTAGCATTACTTCGCTCGGAACAAGCAATAACCTAGCAGTATATCCTAACCCGAGCAAAGGGCTTCTAACCCTTAATCAAAAGGGCATAGAACATCAAAAATATGATATCTATAATACTCAAGGGCAAATTGTAAAGTCAGGAAATATTCCTGCAAACAAAACTATAGATATAAAGTCTTTAGCAATTGGCACTTACATACTTCAAGTATCAACTAAAAAAGAACTACTAAAAGCGCAGATTATGATTAATGACTAGTAGTATTTCAGAGGGCAGTAAGTATAGAAGTCGTTCACAATCTTGTGGGCGGCTTTTTACTTATAATGCCATGATATTTTCATTTCACTATTTTCATCATCAATGGTGTGTAACATTAGTGCAGCATATACTTTGCGCTTATCATCAAAGTCACTAGCCTCTATATAAATAGCTCTTGTAGTGCTATCCTCCTTATCATACAACTTGAATTTAGCTATACTACTTTTGCTATCAATAGTATAGTAAGTAGCATCAGCAGTAGTACAGTCATATAAAGTATCTACTTGCTCTTCTATAGGGTTGCTGAAGTTTTGTTTCAGATCATTATATACTACAAACAATTCTCTATCACTACTAAAAGAATAGAAAGATGCATAATTGTTGACCTGCTCTACAAGAGGGTCACTAGTTCTAAAAATATTGATAGCCCTACTCCTATAAAATATAGTATTAGCAGAAAGGTAATTAGGTACCATTTGCTTTTTGGGCAGCATTACACCCCAAGATTCATTTCCATTACCCATAACCTTAGTAACACTAATATTACCTAGCATTGAAAATGACCTATTATCAATCTTTACCTGCTTTCTATCCGCATGTTCTTCAGATACAATTATAGTATTACCATAATTATCTGAAAAGAAATATTTAGCTGCCAATTCTGCTCTCACTCCTACTTCCGTTCTATATTTTGAATAGAACTTAGTCGCCTCAACATTCTCAATATATTTATGTGCTGATACAGACAGATCGGAAGCTGAATAAATACTCATAAGATTCGAGAAGTGAGTCACTGCAATATTACTTAGTCCATGCTTGTAGTAGCCTGCTAGCGAATTGACTAAAAAAACTTGATGGTAGTTATCAAATGAATTGTATGTGTACTGTGAATAGTATGGGCTTAGATCACTATTCATTTTTGCTTTAACAATCGTAATACTTGTATCATTTTTATTATTAAAACAGGTGGCTAGATATCTATTAAAAGTATTAGGGTACTCTACATATTTTATCAGTTTAAACGTCATATTAACCGAACCATTGCTAGCCATACTAGCTCCGGAAAAACCAATATCATCATAATCTTTATACCCTAGATCAGCTACCATTTCCCTTGTTTGGTTATGGTTTTTATCAAACCTATATAATACTACTTGTTCTTTAGTTTTTTCATCTATGAAATCTCTGAAATTTTTCATTGTTACTACGGCATAACCATCTGCTTTTTTATGATGTAACACATAAGACAATGCTTTCTTTTGAAAACTTTCTGATACTATTACTTTGTCTTCATGGAGTAATGCTCCTGTTTTACTGTCAAAATGTAACCTTACCAACGTCTCTTTATTATCCACATGTGCCGAAAGAAACAATATGGCTTCTCCATTCACTTCAAATAATCCGTCAAAGCTTCCTCTTTCAAAATCTCTTGGTCTCACCACTTTAGTGACATGCCTTCTGCTTGACACTTCCTTTCTACTACTATCAAATACTTTTACAACAATAGGAATTCTTGGCTCCATATGGAACAACAGGGTATTACCATTGCTCATTTGTAACAATTTATTCCAACCTACTGTTGGTATCTCTATTGGTGCACTAAGTTCATATTTCGAAAATTGCCCTTTACTAATTACTGGGCTAAGTACTACAAAAAACAAGAATACTAAATACTTCATTGGGGTTTGTTTGGATACTGCAATGATATAACATCATACAGTTTTATACTAATTAAGAATAAAAAAAAAGCCCCTCGAAAATGAGGAGCTTTTTATTTAACTACTTCTATATTATGCTTCTTCCATATAAGCCGAAACAGGCTCACATGTGCATATTAAGTTTCTATCACCGTGTGTATTATTAACACGACCAACAGTTGGCCAGAACTTATTGTTTTTCACCCACTCTAACGGGTAAACAGCTTCTTCTCTGCTGTAACTTCTGTTCCAATCGCTACTAATAGCAACAAACTGAGTATGTGGTGCATTCTTTAAAGGATTATCCTTTGCATCAGCTTTACCTTCTTCGATCGCTTGTATTTCTGCACGTATTTGCAACATCGCATCACAGAAACGATCTAGCTCTGCTTTATCCTCACTCTCTGTTGGCTCTATCATAATAGTACCAGGTACAGGGAAACTCATTGTTGGTGCATGAAAACCATAGTCCATCAAACGCTTTGCTACATCTTCTGCTTCCACTCCTGCAGTCTTTTTGAACGGGCGTAGGTCTACTATAAATTCGTGTGCACAAGTACCTCCACTTCCTGTATATAATATCTCATAGTTATCCTTCAAGCGGGCACGCATGTAGTTAGCATTTAAGATCGCATATTCAGTAGAAGCCTTCAACCCTCTAGTACCCAATAAGCGTATATAAGCATAAGAGATCAACAAAATACTTGCAGAGCCATAAGGTGCAGCTGAAACCGCTCTTCCTGCTTTTTCACCAGTCTCCATAACGTGAGAAGGCAAGAATGGTGCTAGGTGTGCTTTAACACCAATTGGTCCCATACCAGGACCGCCACCACCGTGCGGTATAGCGAAGGTCTTGTGTAAGTTCAAGTGACATACATCAGCACCGATCAAACCCGGAGCAGTCAAACCTACTTGAGCATTCATATTGGCGCCATCCATGTATACTTGTCCACCATGCTGATGTACTATGTCAGTTATCTCTTTTATGGTCTCTTCATACACACCATATGTAGATGGGTATGTAACCATAATACCTGCAAGGTTATCTGCATGCTCTGCAGCTTTTGCCTTAAGGTCAGCTACATCTATATAACCATTCTCTAATGCTTTTACTACAACAACCTTGTAGCCAGTCATTACCGCCGAAGCCGGGTTAGTGCCATGTGCTGATATAGGTATCAACATCACATCTCTATGCCCTTCACCTCTACTTTCGTGGTAGCCACGTATAGTCAACAAACCTGCATACTCTCCTTGTGCACCACTATTAGGTTGTAAGCTACATGCATCAAAAGCAGTAATCTCACACAAGTATTCGGCTAGTTCTTTTACTATTTGGTGATAACCACCTGCTTGATCAGAAGGAACAAATGGATGCATTTTACTCCAGTGAGGCCAGCTTAAAGGCATCATTTCTGTGGCAGCATTCAGCTTCATCGTACAAGAACCCAATGAGATCATGCTTGTATTCAAGCTTAGATCTTTGTTCTCCAAATACTTCATATAGCGCATCATTTGCGTTTCGCTATGGTGGCTATTAAATACCGGATGTGTTAAAAATTCTGAAGTACGAGTAACAGCTGTACCAATATTAGTTAATGGATGATCATGATCTATTGCAAAGCTAACAGCGTCATCACCACCAACGATTACATTAATTATATCGAACAGATCAGAAGTTGTTGTTGTCTCATCAAGAGAGATACCTACTAATGCGTTATCAGCAAAATATCTGAAATTGATCTGCGCATCTTCTGCCACTTTTCTTACAGCAGCAGCGTCCTTTACTTTCACAACTATAGTGTCAAAATAAGAAGAAGATACTAACTCAAAACCATGCTCTGTAAGCTGGTTCGCCAATGTTTGTGTTAGCAAGGTAACACGCTTAGCAATATTAGTTAATCCATCAGGACCATGATATACCGCATACATTGCAGCCATGTTAGCTAGTAATGCCTGCGCAGTACATATATTAGAAGTTGCTTTTTCGCGCTTAATGTGTTGCTCACGTGTTTGCAACGCCATTCTTAATGCCTTATTGCCATTAGCATCAATACTAACACCTATTATACGTCCTGGTATTTGACGTTTAAAATCTTCTGAACAAGAGAAGAATGCTGCGTGTGGACCACCAAAACCTAATGGAACTCCAAAACGCTGAGCAGACCCAAAAGCAACATCAGCACCTAGCTCGCCAGGAGGTGTTAATAAGGTTAGCGCCAACAGGTCAGTACCCATAGCCATATAAGCACCAGCATCGTGAACTTGCTTGATAAAATCACGGTAATTCTCAACAGATCCTTTATCATTAGGGTACTGCACAAGAGCACCAAAATAAGTTTCATCAATAGTAGCAGTTCTATAATCACCAAACACAACCTCTACGCCAATAGGTGTTGCACGTGTGATGACCACATCCTTTGTTTGTGGATATACATCGTTGTCTACAAAAAACTTAGGTCTTGTGATATTTACGCCTTTATTCAAACTACTAAAGAACATAGACATTGCCTCTGCTGCTGCAGTAGCCTCATCCAGTAAAGAAGCGTTTGCTAATGGCAAGCCTGTAAGATCACTTACCATAGTTTGGTAGTTTAGCAAACTTTCCAAACGGCCTTGAGATATCTCTGCCTGATAAGGAGTATACGATGTATACCAACCCGGATTCTCAAATATATTCCTCAAAATAGCACTAGGCGTGTGTGTATCAAAATACCCTTGCCCAATGTATGTTTTGTATAATTTATTCTTTTGTGATACTTCTTTCAGCATTTCAAGATAGCCTGCTTCACTTAGTGCAGTAGGCACATCTAAAGGTTTATCCATGCGTATCGCACTAGGCACCGTTCGTGCTATTAGCTCCTCCATATCGGAGATACCAATAGTGTTTAGCATTTGCTGGGTTTCGTTCTCGTCAGGACCAATATGGCGTGGCGTAAACTCTCTGTTTTGCTGAGAAAAAATGTTCATAAAATACCTTAGAAAATATTAAGAATATGCAAAGTTAGCTTGATACTAGTTAATTGCAAAACATCTAATTTTTTTATTCTATGTAGGTATTCCGGACAAAATCTTCACATATACGGAATAAGAGCTATATAATGATGCGATTTTCAATTAAAGAAAGTTCATTTATTCCATAACACCTTCTTTGATCTCGGCCCACAATGCTCTGTAGCATATAGCAGCATAGCTAGACGGGGCAAAGGTTTCAACAGGAGCATTGTGTACGCCCATGCGCTCTATATCAGACAAATTGGGTATATAGTGTTCAAAAAAGTGCTGATTTTTATACAGATCGTTCATTACATCCTTATGCATATTCTTTCGAATATCCACCATACTGAAGAAACACATCAATTTCTCCAAACCTACCTTCTTGTTCTCAAAATACTCACTTACTATCTCGTAAGTACGTAAGGATAGCGTTGTAGGTATTACGGGCATGAACACAGCATCGGACGCATGAAAAACATTATTAGCCAGTTCTGAGAAACTAGGAGGACAATCTATAAATACAAAGTCATAATCTTCCTCCACCTGTTTCAACAGTTTTTTCATTTGCTTTTTAGAACCACTGGCATCATTTAAAAGTATATCCAACTTGCGAGAAGACATGTCAGCAGGGATGATATCCAAACTGTGGTAATCGGTGGCTCTTATTGCTTCATCAATATCAATATCTCTATTGATGACTTTCTTTGAAGCATTCTTGGACTTTGGTTTAGAGCTAAAATAATAACTAGCAGCACCTTGCGGATCTAGATCCCATACCAGAACATTATAGCCGTCCTTTGCCGCCAAATAAGCCAGATTAACACAAGATGAGGTTTTACCTACTCCTCCTTTCAAATTATATAATGATGCTACAAACATAGATTGCTACTTATTTACATGGAGAGAAAGTAAAGCTAGCACATCACTAAGGTTTTAACAATCTTTCATTGTTAAGTTTCTACGTCTTCTTTCTTTGGAGTGTTCCCTATATCGAACAGCTTATAGGATAGCTCCAATGCACCTTCTTCTGGTTTTTGATAAGATATAGTATCCTCTTGTACCACAATGTTACCATCAGCACCTTTTGTGGTGTATATGACCTTGTATTTATCTTTTGTCTTTGAAAAGGATAAATATACCTGCGGTATGCCCTTTTCATTTTCTTTCCAGTCAATGTTACAATCTCTTAGGCGCTGAATCAGCTTTTCATCAACATCACCCGCGAGATGCAGATTCATACTCATCTTTAACCCTGAAGTAGGGATAAGCTCAGGATAGAATTGATACATTTTATCCATCCATAGTTGATAACGAGCAACATCTTCCTTTTCCTTAGCACAAGTAGCGGCTGCTTCAAACACTCTCGCTAAAAATAATTGCTCATACTCTTCATCTATATTACTGTCCTGCAATATCTCATCAAGAATAGTTTGGGCTTTGGTGTAGTTACCTTTCTCTATCTGTAGTTTAGCTACAAAAAGCTTAAAGTACTTTCTAATATAACGCCTATCATCACTTTGGGCTTCTTCATTAAATTTTTTCAGGAAAAAATCTGTGCTAAAATCCTTTATCAAGTACCAAACCTCATCCCAGCTTATAGTACTTTCTGTAGAAAAAAGTTTGTACACTACTCTATCACGCTCTGGATTTTTAGCAAATTGGTTAATGATCAAAAACTGTTGTGTATACAACTCAGCTTTCAAACCCGCCATAGTTAATAATACTGAAGGGTTATACCACCAATTACTATTCTCGAATTTTAGGCGTTCTATCTCCGCCTGTTTGTTCATCAACTTCAACATCTGCACGCTGAAGTCGTAATGCGACTGGCCTAATGTAGTACCTATATGCAGCTCTTTAAACTCTGCCGCTTTGTTGGTATATCTTTCTGCCTCTTTGTATTGACCATCATAATACATCAACCTGCCCAGAGCGATATTATACCAACCAAAACCAGGTGTAGAACCATTAGCTCGTATCATATCTTTTATCAGTTCTATACCACTATTCTGCTCCCCTTTATATATGCTCAATATAGAGCGGTAATAGGCCCATTCCTTTAGTCTTTTATCACCTGCGTCTTGCGCAACTGCTTTTTTATACTCCGACTCTGCTTCTCTAAAGTCTCCGCAAATAGTTCTAAAGGTTGCATAATTATTATGAGGGAAAATACCACTACCTTTCATCTTGTTATAGTAGTACGCTGCAGAATCTATATTTAACGCATAACTGTGCAGTATAGACTTGTAATGATATACCGACATCCTTTCCTGTTTCTCATAACCCGGTTGAAATATTTGACGATTAACCCATTTGTCTTTCTGTATCCTTCTTAAACCCGAATCCAAATACTTATTGGCTAAGGCTTCATTTGCATCTATTGAATTTTTAAGAAAGGGATATTTTTCATTCGTGTAGTATCTGTTCCTATGTACGATCCACCCCAAATAGTTGTAGGCATCCATGTAGTAATCTCTTTGGAATCGCCATTTCAACACCCTTCTTAGTAGCGCGTAGGTCTCTTTAGGCTGCTCCATATTCTCATAGCAGTTCTTTAAGTAGAGTGCTATCATGGTATAATCTAAATGGAAACGATAAACAGGATAATACGTCATTAGGTCTGACGTGCGAGTAGCCAACTCTTTTCTATAGTCTCGCTCCATAACGGCGAGTGCTCTTTCTAATGGAACGGATGCATTCTTATATCCTAAGTAATCTGCAGCATGGTTGTATTTATACACCCCTTCATACATCCAGCCAACATAGTAAGTACTATCTATTCTTTTAAACTCGCGGGAACGAGGCAATGCGTCTTCGCTATTGATATCAGAACCAATACGCTTGGCTTCTATCTCATATCGTTGCGCTGCTTTTCTTTGAGCAAGGGATTGTGCCAATAACCTATTGCTGCACATGACCAATACACATGCACAAAAGGCTATTGTCAACTTACTTGTTCTGAAAAAAAAACTCATTACTGAAACTACTGGTCGTACAATTTCAACTTCGCTAAACGCTCTCTTTCCTTATTGATTATACTCTTTAATGCGTTTTGCTTTCCTTCTTTATTACGGTACATCAACCTATGTTCTAAAACACGGTAAGCAATATCATTTACATCATCTTCTATAACAAATGTCCTACCCTTTACCAGTGCATATGCTTTCAAACATTTCAAGAAGGCTATACCACTACGTGTAGAGCAGCCAAGTGTAATATCTTCATGCGTACGTGTATTGCGTACAATGTTACTCACTGCCTTTACTATCTCTTCATGCACAAAAACATTTTCAGCCTCGGTACGCAGTGCCAAAATATCTTTCATGCTCAATACTTGTTCCAAAGAGGTTAGATTTTGAGCAATGTTCAAATAATCGTTATAAATGTCTATTTCCACATCTTCATCTACATAACCGAAATATATCTTCATATAAAAACGGTCGAGCTGTGCAGCTGGCAAAGGATAAGTTCCTTCCATCTCTACAGGGTTCTGTGTAGCAATGGTGAAGAACATATCTTCCAGTTTCAATGTAGTATCACCGGCAGTTATTTGATGTTCTGCCATAGCCTCTAATAAGGCACTTTGTACTTTGGGAGAGGCGCGGTTGATCTCATCCGCCAATAGCACATTACAGAAAAGTGGCCCCTTTTTAAATATGAACTCTTTACTATTATCATCAAAGATATAAGTACCTATCAAGTCCATCGGCAAGAGATCAGGAGTAAACTGAATACGCTTGAACGACACATGTTGTTCCTCCATACTACCGCTGATACATTGCGCTAATGTTTTAGCTAGTACCGTCTTACCAGTACCAGGGTTATCTTCCATAAGAATATGTCCTCCCGCAAGCAAACATGTAATAACACTCTCTACCTGATTGCGCTTACCCCTTATCACCTTTTCTATCTGCGCTATAAGACTTATTATTTGCCCAGACGCAGTAGCGGGAGTAGTTGGTTCTTGCAATGAATCTATTTCCGTTGGTTCCATAGTTACAACAGTACTTTTTACAAGTTTACTGATTTATAGTACTTAGATAATATTTGTTTACTATAATTTTTTGTGAAAACAGCTTAGCTCTTTTTACTCTCCAACCGTACCACAGGCACTATCATTTCCTCTAGCGATATACCTCCATGCTGAAAAGTATCCTTATAATAATTCACGTAATGATTATAATTATTAGGGTAGCAAAGGAACACATCCTCTTTTGCAAAAATGAACGAAGAGCTAATATTCGATTTAGGCAACCCAACTAGTTTAGGATCTCTAAATGCCAATACATCCTTCTTTTCAAACTGCAAGTTTTTACCCTGCTTGTAGCGAAGGTTGGTAGTCGTATGCCTATCGCCAACACACTTACTAGGGGTCTTAACCCTAACAGTACCGTGGTCTGTTGTCACCATTACCTGAATATCTTTATCCGCTATCTTTTTCAAGGCTCTGAATAATGGAGAGTGTTCAAACCAACTAACTGTAAGCGAACGATAAGATATCTCATCTCCCGCTAGTTCTTTAAGCACTTCCATTTCAGTACGCGCGTGAGACAGCATATCAACAAAGTTGTAAACCACAACTGTTAGATCATTATTAAGGTAGTTATGTATCTCGTCTTCCAGCTGTTTACCATTTTCGTTATTGGTTATCTTAACGTACTTCGATTTAAGTCCATCTAGCCCCAAAGACAACAACTGGTGTTTTAAGAATTCTTCTTCGTATAAATTCTTACCACCCTCATCATCATCATTCTTCCATTCATTTCTAAAGTTCTGCTCAATATCAACCGGCATCATACCTGCAAACAGGGCATTACGTGCATACTGTGTCGCAGTTGGCAGGATACTATAAAACAGATCTTCATCAATGATTTTATAGAACTCTGTCAATATCGACTCAAATGCTTTCCATTGGTCTAAGCGCAAATTGTCTATAACAATTAAAAATGTAGGTCTCCCTTCTTTTAAGTACGGTGCTACTTTTTTAGCAAAAAGTTGGTGCGACAATATTGGCCCTTCGCCATCTTTTATCCAGCCTTCATAGTTCTTAGAAATGAATTTAAAGAACTCTGTATTTGCTTCCGCCTTTTGGCTTTGCAGCACCTCCATCATTCCTCCGTCACTATCACTTTTGCTCATCTCCAGCTCCCAATACACTAGTTTTTTATACAACTCTTTCCATTCTTCATGGTCGGGATTGTTAGACAGCGCCATGAACAAATTCCGAAACTCTTGTTGATAAGCAGTAGTGGTTTTTTCAGACACCAATCTCTTAGAATCTATGATCTTTTTCAAAGCCAATAATACCTGATTAGGGTTCACCGGCTTGATTAAATAATCTGAAATTTGCCCGCCAATGGCCTCGTCCATTATATTCTCTGCCTCATTCTTAGTGATCATTACTACAGGCAATGAAGGTTTCACCTCTTTTATCTTAGCCAGCGTTTCCAAACCCGTAATACCCGGCATACTTTCATCCAACAATACTACATCTACAGTATTATCTTTTAAGTATTCGAGCGCATCATAACCATTGGTCAATGCTGTCACTTCATACCCTTTGTTTTTAAGAAAAAGGATCTGCGATTTTAGCGATTCAATTTCATCATCTACCCATAAAATATCTCCGTGTGTATCTGCCATATAGTGCTTGAGGTTGTGTTGTACTTAGTAATTCCTAATTACAACTAAAAATACACTTCTATATTGTTAAGCAGGTTGTTTTAACGCAAGTTTTACAACTATATTTATGGTCTATTATTATTTACTACTATGTCTGTACTAATAAGAGCTGCTGTAGAAGCAGACTGTCCCGAGATGATGACCCTCATAAAAGAATTAGCCTTATACGAAAAAGCACCTGATGAGGTCACTGTGAGCATGGAGCATTTTAAAGAAAGCGGTTTTGGGCCAAAACCTGTTTGGTGGGCACTTGTAGCCGAGGCAGACGGACGTATTGTTGGCTGCGCCATATACTATATCAGATACTCTACATGGAAAGGGCAGCGCCTTTATTTGGAAGACCTAATTGTAACAGAAGAGTGGCGGGGCAAGGGTATTGGCAAGAAGTTGCTGGACGAACTAATAGTGGTAGCCCAAAAGCAAAATTTCAATGGCATATTATGGCAAGTACTAGACTGGAATGAGCCTGCTATTAATTTCTACAAAAAATACAATGCAGATTTTGATGGAGAATGGATCAATGTATCCATCAATGTTTAGTACATGTAGTAATTCTCTTTGATATAAGAAGGGCACTTATATACTTTCAACTGAAAGGAAAGTGTTACCATAAAAGTCATATACTGATCTTTACTGGCACTATTCCCTCTTTGCTTACCTTGTCTGCCTAGTGGCACATTACTTACTTCCAAAGAGCGGTCTTGCAGTGCAAATGCAGGGCTTGGATAAGCAGGGTCGGATTCAAAATTTTGTGCTCCGGCATAAGTAGTGCTTACGTCATCCATGTAGTCTGTAAGTGTTAGCCTGTTAGCTATTTCAAAACCTAGATTTACACCTGGCTTTATCCAATATTTAATACCTGCTCCCACAGGAAAACACATACTGAGCTTATTGTACGTCTTACCTAAACCAACATTTTGACCTTCAGTACCTAGAGGACGTAAATATTGGCGTCTTCCTTGATAAATAGTGTATGGATTGTAGTAAAAGATACCTACACCTCCTGTCAAATATGGTGTAAACCTTCCTTTTTCATTACCAGTGAAAAATCTAAAGAAGTTAAACTCGGCTTGAACAGCAGCTTCAACTATATCGCTACGAAAATTAAGGTTCCTTGTCTTATTATAGATATTGCTGGAAAACTTATCATCATACCCCACCTTTGTATAGGCAGCTCCTAAACGAACTGCAATAAAAGGGTTCATATGAAAACGTGTGAACACGCCAAATGCGGGACGTACATATTTAAATCCATAATTCTCATTTAGATCACCAAAATACTGTGCACCACCTAGTGCTACACCATATTCTTCTCCACTGTAAAAGCTCTGTGCTTTTGTGTTGTAAGATAAATGTGTAATTAATAAGATCGCTATTGCTATGTATTTCCGCATTGTACTATTGAAGTAGTAATAACTATAAATATAAGATTATTATTGTCTGTTTACCTAGTATTAATTTCGTCTGTCGACCCCCCAGTATAGCTTCTGTCTTAATGTTTTTAAGAAATTATGCTCGTCTGGCCTCACCAAAGATATAGTAAAGGCTTCTTTTTTCACAGCCAGTTGAATATTGCTATCTATTGTCTCCATTCTTGAGTCGAGCGTGCAAAGAAACTGTTCTGCCCGTCCTTCTATCTCAAAAGAGATCACATTATCATCGGGTACAATTATAGGTCTGGTATTCAAATTATGTGGTGCAACGGGTGTGATCACAAAGCTAGATGCTTGAGGAAAGACAACAGGCCCGCCACAACTCAAAGAATAACCTGTAGAACCAGTTGGGGTAGATACGATAAGACCATCTGCCCAGTAGGTATTCAAGAATTCACCATTCAAATAGGTATGTATCTTGATCATTGAAGATGAGTCCTTTCTATGAAGTGTAAATTCATTAAGCGCAAAAGTATCACCATCAAATAGCGGCAAATTAGAATCCAGATGTAAAAGCGTTCTTTGCTCCAATGTATAAGAACCTCTTACCAATGATAAAATAGCTTGCTCTACCTCCTCTTCAGGTATTACTGCCAAGAAGCCCAACCGACCTAAATTGATACCAATAAGTGGTATGTTTGACGAGCCTACAAAACTGACCGTATCCAGCATTGTTCCATCACCCCCAAGACTGAAAAGCATATCTGTATTGGAGGGCAGGTCGTACTTACTGGTAAATAAGTTTAGTTTATCCTTAAGCTCTACATGAGCTTGTATACGTTCATAGAAATCCTTGTAGAAAACCATTTGTATACCATGCTCTTGCAACAAGGTGATGATATGCTGTATTCTATGTATGTCTTGCTCTTCGAATGTGCGATTGTATAATGCTACGAGCATAGTAGGATTGCTATTTAGAAGTTTAGAAAGTGATATTACTCACTACTCAGGTGCAAAAATAGTCCTTTTTCGCCCAAATGGTTAAATGTGTACTCTAACCTTAACTTGAAATCATATGCAGAAACCACATCCAGCCCAAAGCCTGCCGAATAAAGCATTTGGTTATTCAGGCTGCTATTTCCCGGAAACTTATTCCGTCCATAGCCTACATCGGTGAATATTTTGGGGTAAAGCCTTACAGGCAGTACTGAAATATAACGTATCGGTATTTTTCTGATGGCTGTATTTAATAGCTCATATTTGAAGTTGTTCCTTATTAGCCCATACTGCGACCCGTCAATAACATAATACTCATACCCTCTAACATACTCTTCGTCAATACCCATAGCACTCCTGTAGGTATAAGGCTGGTCTTCAGGAAAGGTTAAACGCCCACGCACTATACTCGAATAGAACCACTTTCTTCTTATCTTCTTAAAATAGCCTGCCTCTACAGCCAAGTATGCCTGAAAGGTCATACCTTCTATACCAATACGCACATCAGAGTTAACCACGGTTTTAAACCCTTCCAAAGGGTAATTCCAATTGTCCACCTTATTGAGGTCATATCTATAGCCAAGCTCTATCAATTTCAGCACCCTACTATTATTCTCATAGTATTCAGGATTTAATAAGAGGATAGTATCACCCACCCTATGGTTTCTATAACGTAGCTCAAAAAGGTGTCTTGATGCATATCTTGGCCGATATACATAATTACCCGCTACTTCAAACTCTTTGATCACGTATGTGCCCGGTGTTCTGGCAAATAACCATTTGTTACTATCTGTGGTATAATATTTTTCCTCATTCTGAGCTAGAAAAAAGGAAAAGCCAAAGCCATGTTTTTGCTGTTTATCTACATAAGGGCGGAAGTAGTCTATACCAAAACGCTGCGTATAACCTATTTGAGCTGTGATGCTAAGCTGTTCCAGATTACCTCTAAAGTTCCTATCCTTTAACGTTACACCTATATTCGCCCTTCTTATATCATGGTTCTGTTCCTCCCACCATACATTGAAGTTCCTGTCTGCTAACTTGAAGGTGAATTCAGGTATGATATACCATTGCTCCTTTACAATTATCGTCCAGTCTACAGTATAGGTGTCCACAGTATCTACTCTTATAACGGCTTCGGTAAAGAGAGATAGATTAAATACTCTTTTCCTGTTCAGTTCAGTTACTTCAGCCAGTTTATTATTAGCCACATAAGTATCCGGAGAAATGCTTAGTTCTCGATATATAATACTGGCTCTGGTCTTTCTATTCCCTTCTATATTGATAAACCTTACCAATATTTTCTCAGCACCGGAAGAGTCTCCGCTTCCCACCACAGCATCTATACCTCTTCCCTGACCGAAAGCAGCCAAGGGTAAGAGTAGTACTAGAAAGAGGAAATATTGACTTTTAATCATTTATATGCAGCTGCAAGATAATATGCTTTATCAAGTCGTAAAAAAAAGACTTACAACACAACCATTTAACATATCACCCTGTCTATTATTCAGATACGTCAGCACCACTCCTATTATTGTAAAAGGAGATAATAATGACGCTAATATGATTGACAGCATTTATATTAGAGCCTAAGCATGATGATGACCAAGACAATTTTATCCTTTATTACTGTATTAGGATCGTGCATTGCATTATCCGCCTGCAAACACGAGCTTCCTAAAATAGACGATACGCCTCAAAAGATAGCAGCAAGTGGCTACCCTGAAGAAATAGGCAAAATAATGATCACACGATGTGCTACAGCCGGATGCCACAACAAAACCAGCTATAAAGCTGCGGGAGGTTTGCGACTGGATGAATGGCAACATCTTTTTGATGGTGGCACAAATGGTGCTGTTGTTGTGCCATACAACACAGGCAATAGCTCTTTATTATTCTTTATCAACCCACATGATAGCTTAGGACTTAAAGTAGCCCCGCCGATGCCCTATAATGGCGAGCTACTC
This sequence comes from Flavipsychrobacter sp., assembly GCA_041392855.1. Taxonomy (NCBI): domain Bacteria; kingdom Pseudomonadati; phylum Bacteroidota; class Chitinophagia; order Chitinophagales; family Chitinophagaceae; genus Flavipsychrobacter; species Flavipsychrobacter sp. The sequence continues at coordinate 2,878,341 of JAWKLD010000001.1, read as the reverse complement.
ACCCGCGATGAATATTATACGTTTAAAAACTGGATAGCAAAAGGGGCGCCCAACAAAGACAATATTGTAGCCTTTAGCAGCAACCCCAACCAAAGACAAAAACTTTACCTTACACAACAAGGTTGTGACCTCATAGCAGTTATAGATGCTGAGAAGAGTGTGGTAATGCGCTACATTAATATTGGGCGTAGCCCCAATCCTGAAAATCCACATTATGTCAAGTTTGACAGTGATGGAATATATGCCTACGTATGCTATACCTCAGGGGAATACATACAAAAAATAGACACCCGCATAGACACTGTAGTGGCAGAAGCATACGTAGGGCCAGGCTCTTGGAATGTGCTTTACTTATCGCCTGACAATAAAACACTAGTAGTAAGTGATCTTACAGGAGGCAATGTAGTATTTGTAGATGCCGATGCAATGACCAAAGGAATAACCATACCCGGCTTTAAACAACCTCATGGCATTACTGCCAATAAAACTGCCGACACTTTTATTGTTACAGGACAGCAAGGCAACTTTGTTTACAAATTCAACAAGAGTGGCGTGAAGCAACAAATATCAATAGATGAAAATGTACCATCAGACCAATTCAGGAAAGACCCTCACGAGATCATGATGTCGCCAGACTTCTCTAAGTACTTCCTCACCTGCGAAAGAAGCAACGAGGTAAGGATAATGGATGCTTATGCGGACACACTGATCAAAATAATACCTGTTGGTGCTGTGCCAAAGGAAATGGCCATTAGTAAAAACAAGCCCTATCTCTTTGTTACTTGTATGGAAGACGTCTCTCAAACATCAGCACTTTTTAAAGGTTCTGTATATGTACTTAACTATAACACGCTGGAAGTCGTGCAGCGAATAGATGGTCCATTTTTCCAACCACATGGTATTGCGGTAAACGACCAAGATGGGACTTTTTATATTGCCAATACAAACACCAACCCCAATGGACCAGCGCCACACCACCCATCAGACTGTGGCAGCAGGAATGGTTACTATCAAGTTTATGACATCAACACATTAGCCCCTAAAATAAATTATAGGTTTGAAGTAGCGCCCGACCCTTACTCTATGGATGTGCGTTTTAAATAGCATGTATAAAAAGAAGTGGTTGTTTACTCGTAGCTTTCCTTATTTTTAGGCTATGCTTACCGTTTCATTGCACAACATAATAATAGAGTCGCCTAGAGGTTTATATAAAGAGGAGCATCAATTGCCTAATAAGTTTGAGATAGATGTAGACATTACTACACCTGTTACCGACCCCTCTACCATGCCTTTTATAGACTATACAGTTATCAGGACTACAGTAGCAGATGCATTTGAGAAACCGCATGACTTATTAGAGAATTTCATTCAAGAGATGCATACGCAACTTAAGAAGCGTTTCTCTATGGCTGAAAGTGTTAGTATATGTATTCGTAAACTAAACCCACCCATGCCGGGAGAAGTGGGCTATGCGCAAGTATGCTACGAAGGCTAATCTGATATTTGATTTGAAGAACTATTTATACATACTATTATCATTGCCGCTATTGCTTGCCAACTGCAAGCATGATGTACAGAACCCTAACCCACAACAAACTGTAGCACATAACTATCCTGAAAACATCAAAACAATTATTGTAGACAAGTGTGCAACTGCCGGCTGTCATAATGCAACGAGCTACAAAGCTGCCGGCAATCTACGACTGGATAGTTGGTCGTTTTTATTTGATGGTAGTAGCAATGGTGCAGTTGTTGTGCCTTACAATGCAGATAACAGCTCACTACTCTATTTCGTAAATACCGACGAAGCACTAGGCACGGTAGCTATTCCTACAATGCCTTATAATGCGCCACATCTTACGCGCGATGAATATTTTACACTAAGAGACTGGATAAATAATGGCGCCCCTGACGCTAACGGTGCCATAGCCTTTTCTACCAACCCCGATACTAGACAAAAGGTCTATACCGTACAACAAGGCTGCGACCTAGTAGCTGTAGCAGATGCTGAAAAAAATGTAGTGATGCGCTACATAACGGTAGGCCAATCTTTTGGCACAGAAAATCCCAACAACATAGTCATATCTGCTGATGGGAAATATGCTTATGTCAGTTTTTGGAATGCCCCATTGATACAAAAGATCGATACAGAAACCGATAGTGTAATAGCTGAATTAAATACCAGCAACTCATTTCAAAAGGCAATTCAAATAAGCAATGATGGTACACGATTAATTGCAAGCAATTGGTTTTCGCATGACTTGATATTGATAGATGCTACCACTATGCAAATCATAAAAAACTTGGGTACCAGCTTACGTTTTTTAGGAGGGTTTGCCGAAGACAGTAAAGGGAATTTTTATGCTACTTCCCAATTTGGCAACACCGTATACAAAATTGCACCTGACGGTAGCTACACTTCTATTAGTATAGACGGACTACCTACTACTACGAGTAGTACTACCACCACTCCCGACCCTATTAGCATCTTAATGAATGCAGATAAGAGTAAATACTTTGTAACCTGTACCAACACCAACGAAGTACGGGTATTAGACGCGGCTACAGACCAACTTATCAAAACGATATCAGTTGGTGGCAATCCACAGCAAATGGCATTAGCCCCGAACAGCAATAAACTTTTTGTCACTTGCATGAACGACACCTTAACTAAAATAGAAGTAGGCAGTCTGTATGTTATTGACGAGAACTCTTATGAGGTAGTAAAAAAGATCACGAACAAATTTTTTCAACCTTACGGTATAGCTGTTGACCAAAAAAATAACAAGCTCTTTATCTTCAACAGAAACGAAGACAAGAATGGCCCTCCACCACATCACCAATCTCCCTGCAACGGACGCAATGGCTTCTATCAGGTGTACGATCTTAACACTTTAACCCCTGCTACTAACAAAAGATTTGAGGTTACAGTAGACCCTTATGCATCTGCTATAAGATTTAAATAATCATCTAGTAGCTACTCCAAAAGGATATACTGCTACTTCCGATCTATTTATCTTAACAAGCTCTAGGGTGTTTAAGTCGATAAAGGTGACGTTACCATTTCTACCTTCACAATCGGAGGAGTGATGAGGCTCATCACCACCTGGTGCAAAGTTAGCATTAGCTATAGCTACTATACCGCGCTCGTCATCTACTGACAAACCATAAGGTTGATAACCACTATCCAATCGTTTGTATAATACATCATGTTCTGTATCTACGATAGCTATAGCACCTCTATTACCTGCAAAACTTTGTTCATCATCAGGACATGAGACAAACAGCTTTTTAGTTTTTGCCGAGTAGCTCATAAAAGCAGGATAAGTATCAAGAGCTATGGTTGATAGTATCGAATCTGTTTCCATATCTATCACCTTTATATCTTTAGACTGCTGGCAAGCAACATAACACTTATTGCTACTAGGAATTAACTCAAAGTCTGTAGGGTTAACAACTGGCTGGTTTTGTACAACACCAGACCCATCAATAGGTATCTCTTTTATTATAGGGCTCAAAGGATTCGTGATATCAATACTGTATATAAAGTTGCCAAAGCTAGTGCCTATATATAATTTGTTTCGTGCTTCATTAATAACTATTCCAGACATATAGCTAAACCTTCCTCCAAAATCGTAAGTAGCTAAAACCTTCATCGCAAACAGGTCTACATACACTACTTTCCCTTTCGATGTATTATCAACGAAGTAACCATACCTTGAGTCTTGTGTAATGGCAAAACTCGTCCATGAACCCAAACCAAGATGCAAGTCTCCTATCCATCTATCATCTACAGCGCTATACTTCTGCACCACTTCACTTTGTGCAAAGAAACTTACATACCAATATTGTTTATCAGGCGATACCTTTATCGTTACGGGAAACTCCTCCGCTGCAGAAATACCTACATCTACATACCTCATTTGCAACAACGACCTACTATCAAATACAGTAACAACATCGCACAACCTGTTAGTTACATACACCTTACTGCGCGTATGCTCGTCAGCATATTTTACCGCACCATTAATATTTGGAGCGCCCTCGTCCACCCAATGTTTTAGTGTTAAGTATTCTTCCTTTGTCAGTGGTGCTTGATTTACCGGCATGGTAGGTGTTAATGTTACACCTAATGAGGTATCGGTGTTAGTGTAGTAACACAGTGTACTAAATTTGGAACTATAGGGAATAACAGAAGTGCCAATACTTCCACCTTCAAAAAGTGTATACCAGCTGGTCAAATTCAACCCTCCTGCCCCCTTATGGCTAGTACTATTATGACAGCCTGTCGTTGCACATTTATCAAGTATTATTTTCCCTACAGCTTCTGGATAGGCACTACCCCTCCCATCGTAAGCAGGCTTGTGCTTGCATGATAACAACATAGCACAAGCAATAAGCACTATACCATATTTAGCTTTCAGGAGCACCATTGTCTAACCAGCATTTTATACTTTGTTTTTCTTCTTCGGTCAACTGTGTGGCACTTGCAGGTGGCATTATCTTCAGTTCAAAAACATGCGTTTGTATACGCCCCTCATCAGCTTTCTTTTTTATACCTGTATAGGTAGTAAAGTCTCCAGTAGTAGCACCTGCAACATGGCAACCACTAATAGCGCACTTTGTATCAACAATAGTTTTTATTGCACCATTGTATGTTTTTCTACACACGTCCGTAGTTTTTGTTTCTGTCTCTTTCTTGCTACATGCTATCAAAAGCAAACAACATAAAGAAACCAATATTGATCTTTTCATAGATAGAAGCATAAATAATAGCAAGGGTGCACTATAGAGCACACCCTTTTATGAAAACTAGAGATGAAGCTTTTTTAGTTAACCTTCACTACTTTGTTGTAAGTGTAGCTGCCCTCTGCTAACACTTTTACGTAGTATACGCCAGCAGCTTTTGTATAGTCGTTTAAGTCTATAGTATAGCTTGATGCTGACGACTGGTTACTAATAGTTGCTATCATTTTCCCCGTGACATCATATAGTTCAATAGTGCTGTTCCCTTTACTACCATTAAGCGCTATGGTTAACTGACCCGTAGTAGGATTAGGATATAGCGCTGTAGTAAATGACGTGTTCTGAATATGACTAATAGCTGTAGCAGGCGGATCTACAATTGTTACATCATAGTCTTCCATTTCTCCATGATAGTCTATCGGGTCTTTGGGTAGATCACAAGGAGTTGGAATTGTGTGGCCTGCATCAGAACTCATCTTAGCTGTAGCCCTTAGTCTTGTAGTACCCAATGGCGCTGTCATTGGCACAGTAAAAGTACCTGTAAACGTACCAGCAGTTTCAAAGTCCTTACTGATAATGGTTTCACCCATGTCTGAAAAGTCCTTATTACCATCATAGTCTAGCCACACACGTATATTGTTTCTAGCCGTTGGGAAGAACACAGGATCTTTACTATGTGTAATAGAAACAGTGTAGGTCTTTCCTCTTTCCAGTGTTGTAGACTCACCTGTTACAACTATAGACGGTTCTGACAACGTGGCTTTTTCCACATTGCTGGAGGTACGGTCTATGGAATTAAGTTTGAAATTGGTAATGCCGGGCTGGTTAGCACTATAAATAGTACGCCCCGGCAACAAACAGTACTGAGCCTCTACTGTAGTAGCTACAAAACATAAGGCTACCAACAATAATACTTGAGTAAACGTTTTCATCATTATAATTGTTTTTGTTTTTTAACGATGAATGAAAGTAGGAGGAAGAGTGTCAGAAACTTTATAACAAAAGCTAACAATACTTAACAAACCCTAAATGGCAATAAACACCATTAGTTTATTAACCAATGGCTATCAGTGAGTTGGAGAATACCATGACAGTTGTTTGACTGCAGAGTGACAAATAAAAATTGCTAAACAGCAACTACATTCAGCTATTTCTTATAGTCTTGAGGAGGAACAACAATCGACAACATATGCCTACCATTACTGTCTGCGTAATTGACCAAGAAGGTACACCCCAGTTCATTGTAGGCTTGCATTCTATCATTACCCTTTAGGTCAGAGATGATCTTTGGAGTCATTACAGACCTGATGTAAACAGTATCTGCATGTTGCACATTGGCTTTTATAATACAATAGTGATAAGCAAACACCAAACCATCTATACTGGTTACACTATCCAGCCTAGTCAGTTCATCGGTCATTCTGGGGCAGCCTCTATTTGCATCGCTAGCAGCTTTGTTGATTACCAGTTGGTTTTTATGGTTCAGCTTATTTTGAACAAAAGGCAGTTTTATACCTACATATATAATCAATAACACAGCCATCAATACTATAGCTACTATTCTGAATATTTTCCCTTTTGTCATTGCCATTTTACTATGCTTAATGCTTTAGCTCACAAATATAATGATGCAATTTTTCATTAAGAGCCGCACCAAAGTGCAGCTCTTTAATGGTATTTATATTCCTACAAGCGGGTATACTTTATCTTTTATGTAATCAGATATTACCCATTCCTTCAACGCTAATAATAATGACTTTCTGATTTTTAATTCTTCTACAACCCTATTAGCTAAATCAAGATCATTCACTTCATCAATAGAACCATCACTAGTAATATTATCATACACTATAACACACAAAGCTGACAACAAAATTTGCCTCTTACTTTCTAAACCAACTCTGTTATCTATTAAGTATAGTATTATATCTAAATACTTTTCATCAGCAATAATCAAATCCTCATCTTGATCTAAAAAAAATAAATCTTCGTCATTTGCCCATTCTAAAAATAGTTCCTTATCTAACTCACACATACTATACCCCCATGAGGAAAAAGATTTAGAACCACATACTGTACAAGGGATATTATCAAACTTACGCGGATCTACTAACATGAAAGCTGCTTCTTTTTTAGTAATCGCAAAGCAATCTGATTGATTACAGCTATCACAGTTATGTGATACATAAAACTCTGGAATATCATCTTTGATAGGCATGAATAAATATACTAACAAAAAAAGAGCCACACCAAAGTGCAGCTCTCTATTATTGTATTACGGTATCGGTTAACCGTTAACTAGTTTTTCAATTGCGGTATCGTAGGCATTTTTCCAATCAGCAATACCACCCCAATTGTCTCCACCTACAGTGATGTTTCCATCAGCTCTTACACTACCTATCTGTATATGAGGGAAACCTTCTACCATAGCTTCAAAGTCTTGCTTCATCTCATGGCTTACGGTTACTACCACTCTGCTCTGCGCCTCACCAAACAACCATGCATCTTTACGTACGTTAGGGTTGAAGATAACATCGAAGCCCATATTCTTTTGGAAGCTACTCTCCAACAAGTTTACGATCAAACCACCTTCTGAAATATCATGCGCACTGTGTACCATTTTCGTTCTCACCAACTTCAATACCAGTTGTTGCAAGTCATACTCTTCATCCATGTCAAATGCAGGAGCTGGACTATATTCTACATTGCAAAGTTTATGCAGATATTCAGAGCTATTGATGTCGTTTCTGTTATGCCCTAAAACGTAGATGATATCATCGTTGTTTTTGAAGTACATGGTCATCTTCTGATGCAGGTCATCCAGCACACCCACCATACCTATAGTAGGAGTAGGATATACAGGGCCATCATCGCTACTCTGGTTGTAGAAGCTCACGTTACCACCCGTAACAGGTGTGCCTAGCTTAGTACATGCTACACCCATACCGGCAATAGCTTCAGAGAATTGATAGTATACTTCAGGGTTGTAAGGGTTACCAAAGTTCAAGCAGTTGGTAATAGCCACAGGCTCACCACCACTACAAACGATGTTACGTGCTGCCTCGCTCACTGCCATCATTGCTCCCTTCTTAGGATCTGCGAATACATAACGGCTGTTACAATCTGTAGTTACCGCCAATGCTTTTTTGCTGCCATGTATACGTACTACAGGCGCACTGCTAGGCTCGTTAGTATGCGTATTACCTGTACCTACCATACTGTCGTATTGGTCGTACACCCAACGCTTAGAAGCTATGGTTGGTAAAGTAACCAATTGCATAGCCGTAGCCTTAAGGTCAGTAGGCTCTGCAATACTATCAGGGTTGAATGCTTTTATTTTTTCGAAGTACTTAGGTACTGCCGTGTCTCTGGTGTATACCGGAGCACCGCCACCTAACACTAGGCTCTCTGCCGGCACGTCAGCTACCAACTCGCCATTCATGTAGTACTTCAGATTAGTATCTTCCGTTACCTCACCTATTTGCTCGCAGTGGATGTCCCATTTTTGGAACACATCCAATACTTCTTGCTCACGTCCTTTCTTCACTACTATTAGCATACGCTCTTGGCTTTCGCTCAATAGCATCTCCCATGGTAGCATGTTCTCTTGGCGTGTAGGCACTTTATCCAAATGGATAACCATACCATGACCGCCCTTCTCACTCATTTCGCTACAAGAGCAAGTAATACCCGCAGCACCCATATCCTGCATACCTATCAATGCGCCAGTTGGTATCACCTCCAGGCAAGCTTCTAATAATTTCTTTTCCTCAAACGGGTCGCCCACCTGTACCGATGGTAGGTCGTTGGCACTATCTTCGGTAATATCTGCCGATGCGAAAGACGCACCACCAATACCATCTTTACCTGTAGCCGCACCTACTATGAATACACTATTGCCCGCACCGTGCGATGTAGCCGATACCATAAACTTAGGGTCTATCACCCCAACACTCATAGCGTTCACTAGTGGGTTGGTTTGGTAACAGCTCTCGAAGTAGATCTCTCCACCTACGGTAGGCACACCAAAACAGTTACCGTAATGACCAATACCTTTTACCACACCCTTCAATAACCATTTCGTCTTAGGATTGTCCAAACGACCGAAACGTAGAGAATTAAGTGCCGCTATAGGACGAGCACCCATGGTAAATATATCGCGGTGGATACCACCTACACCCGTAGCTGCCCCTTGGAAAGGTTCGATAGCCGATGGGTGGTTATGACTTTCTATCTTAAACACACAGCCCAGACCGTCGCCAATGTCTACCAAACCTGCATTTTCTTCACCTGCCTTCACGAGTAGTTTTTCACCATCACGCGGTAGTGTTTTTAGCAGGCTAATGGAGTTTTTGTAGCTACAGTGCTCGCTCCACATCACCGAGTACATAGCTGTCTCGTTGAAGTTGGGGGTACGCCCCAATATCTGCTTTATCAGTTCAAACTCTTCTTCTAAAAGCCCCAGTTGCTTGGCTTGTTCTAATGTTGCTTCCTGCATAGATGCAGCAATTTTTTATTTGAGGAATAAATTGAGTGGCAAAACTACGGCTTTTTTGGGTGGTATCATAGGTACAGATAAGGGATTTTGAACGAGTGACGGGCTTGTCCCCTTGTTCCAGTTATTGGGAGCTTCCCTCCTGTGGGACAGATACACAGCAGTGTCAAAAAAGAAGTATCTCCTTTTGCTGGCATAGATATTGTTATCACTACTACAAACTACACCATATGAAAATTCTACTAACACTATCACTCGTATTTCTATTACAAGGAGTTATGGCGCAGGAAGCCACATACAGCCTCAAACAAAACTACTGGGCTATAAAATGGCGAGCAACAGAGCTATTTCATTACGCCAGCCCCACATTGCAAATTGGTGTAGAAAAAAGAACAGGCAAAAATGCCTTTGAGCTACAGTTTGGCTACTCGTTAGGCAGTAATGCAGTATCTCCTCCAAATTCTATCAATACTGTAAGGGGAGATGATGGCTACTCAATACGTGCTGAAGCTAGGCGCTATGTTTATGCTGGTCGACAAGGCCGTGCTGTTATGAATCTATTTTTTGGACTACAAACTTTCTATACCCACTATTCTGTAGTTGAGAAAGAACCTTATTATCATACCTACTTCATATCTACTTTGGTAGAGGTAACCTCCATTGGTATATCACCCGTTGCGGGTTTACAAAACCGCGTGGGCGAGCACTTCGTCTACGAGATGTACATAGGCTTTGGGTACAAGAGAAAGTTTACTAATGGGTATGTTTCCGGCCCTGTACTAGGTATTGGCGACCCATTTTATAAAGACCAACCTAGCTATAGCAGCCTTGCAGTACCACTAAGTATTAGCATTGGTTATTATTTCTAGCTTGTCTGTCCACGCCGTCCACCCCTCTATTTGCTTGGACACTTGGACACCCGAATATTAAGCCTTATTAAATTCAACAACTCTTACAAATACCATAATTTAGTATTGATTATAAATAACAAACATTATATATACTACATTATTATGTCAAAATACCTTATCATATTCTTTGCAACACTATTAGTTTTCTCCTGTAGCAAACAGCAATCAATAACCCCACAAAAATCCACTGTTGACAAACTCGTGGGCACACACATCTTTGAAGGTTGGCACGTACGCACTTGGAATATACTCGATCAGAACGGGAACATTGAAACAAACATAGATAGTACTTGGTCAGATAGTCTTCAAATTACTATTGCAAAAGACACTGACACATCAATGAACGTAACGACCTATCCCAACACTCCCTACAACCTTTACAATTTGGGGAATCGCTGCTTAGGCAATCTTCATAATACTAGCGATTGGACACATTATTATTTTTTCACGTCGAAAGGAGGCTACATGCTGCACTACCATAATACAAATGAAACACTAGTATTTTCATATACGACTATTGGTGGTGGTAGCCCCAACGGTGATAAAGGAGAGGGTCTTTATTTTAAGAAATAAAATACCACTTAACATACAATTGCTATTCATTAGCTAATAATGAAATGTCTCCTACAAATTTCATCAATAGCATAAGAGGTGATGATGGCTTTGGGTACAAAAGAAAGTTTACGAATGTTTATGTTTCCTGACTTGTTCTAAGCATTGGCAACTCGTTTTATAAAAACTAGCCTAGCTATAGCAGCCTTGCTGTACCACTAAGATAAGCATTAGTTATTATTTCTAGCTTGTCTGTCCAAACTGTCCACGCCGTCCACCCCTCTATTTGCTTGGACACTTGGACACATGAATATTAAGCCTTATTTAATTCGAGGGCTCTTACAAATACCATAATTTAGTATTAACTATAAATAACCCACAATGAAAAAAAAATTCATCGCCCTATTAGCTATATGCCCATTAATAAGCTTTGCACAGGAAGAATCACAAAAGCAAATTGCACCACTTAGTAAATGGGAGGTTGGTTTTGCTCCCGGTATATCTATCCGCACCGATGGTGAGTTTTATTCTGAATTTTCAGGGTTATTCTGCACCAATACTACTTTATTGCGCAATGTAGGTAATGTACAATTGGGCATAGGTGTACCTTTTAATTTTCTTATTAATGATATATGGGAGGCATTACCTCAACTTATAGTCAATCGCACCTTCAACGCCAAGCATGTTTACTTTTATGTAGGTGGCGCAGCAGGCTATGCCAGCAGGCAGTATATACTTAGCGAGTATATGTTCACTTATGAAAACAGATCTAGCAGAGGGTATGTATTGGGATTACAGGGAGGTCTTGTACATAAATTGGGAAAGCACTTAGCATTAAACGCCGAAGTTGCTCTAAGAAGCACGCAGTATTGGAATAACAGAATAACTGTTGACATGGGCTTTGAAGGCCCTTTGAGAAGAACTGAAACACACCAATTCTTCGAGGCATCGGCTGTTGGTAGCTTTGGGTTGAGATATCGGTTCAACTAACATAAGCTGTCCAAACTGTCCACTCCATGGTAACCCTAGGACAATTTGGACACACGTGGACACTTACTTCAATTCCCCTTTCAGGAAACGAATAATATCTGGTACATGGTAAGTATCGCCTAGCACTTTGCCTTCTTTATTAAGCATTAGCACTACGGGTACTTGGTTCAGGAATTTCACATCGTCGTTGATACTCTTAATGACTTTATTCATTTTCAGCTTATCGCCCAGTGCATTGTCAAAAGTATAGTCGTTGACCACATAAGTAGTTTGGGTAATGCCCGCATCGCTTATTATCTGCTGTACCTGTTCAGGGTTCTTACTTAAGGCTACTACCAGTATCTGAAAGTTATCGTTCTGTGCTGTGTCCAGCATTTGTTTGATGCTCTTCTTTAGCGTTAACCGACAAGGCGTGCACCATGTAGCCCAAAAATACACTGCCGTATACTCTTTTTCTTTGGTCATAGGGGCTACGTCTTTGCCCTTTATCACTTTTACGGTGCTTAGGTTGTAGTTCTTATCATCATCACCTGCAGCTGCGCCACATGCCGAAAAAACAAAAGGAATAAGTAATAATAAAGCGAAGTATCTCATAACGATAGTAGTTTATGTAGTACAAAAAAGCTACCCCATAGAGTAGCTTGTACTTTTGTGTGTTTTTATAATATTATTAAACCAGTTCTTTGATGTCCTTGTTCACCATCTCGCGTACAGCCTCAGCTATGCCTTGTGCATCGTAGCCACATTCGCGGTGTAGCTCCGCAGGCTTACCATGCTCTACCAAGCGGTCAGGTATACCCAGCATCTTTATCTCCGGGCTATAATTATTAGCTGCCATAAACTCCAACACTGCACTACCAAAACCACCTACTACCGTTCCATCTTCTACTGTGATAATTTTATTATAACGTTGTGCCACCTCGTGTAGCATAGCTTCGTCTAGTGGCTTTACAAAACGCATATCGTAGTGTGCAGGGTTAAGCCCTTCAGTTACTAGCTCTTTACAAGCAGCAACGGCAAAATTACCAGGATGCCCTATAGTCAATATCGCTACTTCTTCTCCGTCTTTTATCTTACGTCCCGTACCTACTTTTATTTGTTTCATTGGGGTTCTCCATTCCGGCATCACACCTTGTCCGCGTGGGTAGCGTATCACAAACGGAGACTGATTGTCCTCGTGCTGTGCGGTGTACATTAGGTTACGTAGTTCCGCCTCATTCATCGGCGCACTTACCACTATGTTGGGTATGCATCGCATGAATGGTATATCGTAAGCACCATGGTGTGTTGGTCCATCATCACCTACCAATCCTGCTCTGTCTAGGCACATGATCACAGGTAGATTTTGTATGGCTACATCGTGCACCACCATATCATACCCACGCTGCATGAAGGAGCTGTATATATTACAGAACACACGCATGCCTTGTGTAGCCAATCCAGCACTTACCGTTACGGCATGTTGCTCAGCAATACCTACGTCTATAGCACGGTCTGGCATTTCAGCCATCATGTACTTTAGTGAGCAGCCCGATGGCATAGCAGGAGTGATACCCATGATCTTCTCATTCTCCTTAGCCAGTTCTATAATCGTATGCCCAAACACATCCTGATATTTAGGAGGTTGTGGTGCATCGTGTACTACTTTATTGATCTTACCTGTTACCTTATCGAACGTGCCAGGTGCATGCCAAAGTGTTTGGTCTTGCTCGGCCAGATTATAACCTTTCCCTTTCACGGTCTTAATATGCAACAGCTTAGGCCCAGGGATATCTTTCAGGTGCGATAGTGTTTCTACCAGCTTCAAGACATTGTGCCCATCTACCGGCCCAAAGTACCTTAAACCCAGCGCCTCAAACAAGTTGCTCGATTTAGACACCATGCCTTTCAGCCCAGCCTCTACCTTCGATGCAAGCCTTTGCTGTGCCTTACCTTTTGGCAGCTTGCCTAGTATATTCCATACCTCGTCACGTAGTTTGTTGTATGTATGTGAGGTGGTAATGTCTGTTAAGTATTCTTTTAAAGCACCCACATTCGGGTCTATCGACATGTTGTTGTCATTAAGGATGATCAACACATTACTATTGCTCACTCCTGCATGGTTAAGCGCCTCGAATGGCAAACCCGCAGTCATAGCACCATCGCCTATTACGGCTACATGTTGCTTTTCAGTTTCTCCCTTTAGCTTAGAAGCTATAGCCATGCCCAATGCTGCCGATATAGAAGTAGAGGAGTGCCCTACACCAAATGTATCATACTCACTCTCGCTACGCTTAGGGAAACCGCTAATGCCGCCATATTTTCTATTGGTATGAAAAACCTTTCTACGTCCTGTAAGAATTTTATGCCCATAGGCTTGGTGCCCTACGTCCCATACCAGCTGGTCGGTAGGCGTGTTGAGCACATAGTGTAGTGCTACGGTTAACTCTACCACACCCAGACTTGCCCCAAAGTGACCACCGTGCACACTCACACAGTCAATGATAAATTGACGTAGTTCATTACAAACTTCCTGTAGTTGTCCTTTGCTGAGTTTCTTTAAATCCGCTGGCGTATCTATACCACTTAGCAATGGTCCTGCTCCTATTTCTTCCATGTGCGTACTCAATGGGCTATTTTCAAATTCTGTCAAAAATAAATAAAGTATTACAAAACAGGGGTTATCTAACAATAAAAGCCCCTAAATGTGTACAATTTTAACGCCGAAGCTTGATATTTCATACCAAAAGTTAAAAAGCACGTGGTGTATAGAACAATAACCAAACCAATAATCCAGAAGCGATTACCTTTGCAAAGAATTTAACAGAACTTATGTTTAATAAACATTGGCGAGAATACCCATACATGTTACAGCTATTTCTGCTGCTAGCCATGATATTTACTTTAGTATCCTTGTCTTTTGTAATAGCTGCCACCTTCACCCCTATGATAACGGGAGTAGAGGCTACAGCAATAATAGGAATGACAGAAGATAGTAGTCGTGAGGTGGTCAATGCGGCTATGCTTTATCAGTTCATCTCCAGCATTATGGCTTTTGCAGGTACTGGCTTTTTATATGCCTTTGCCAGCCACCCCAAACCAATTACCTATCTAGGTTTAAAAAAAGGCATCAATGTAACACAACTCATACTCGCTTCTATAATTGCGATTGCGGCTATACCACTCATTTTACAAATTGGGGGGCTTATTCGCATCGTAGATCTAGGTAGCTATGCCAACTCTCTGCAAGAAGCTGCCGATAAAAGTGTGAAGGCTTTCACTAATATAGAGACCTATCCCCAACTATTATGGGGCTTGTTGGTCTTTGCCTTAACGCCTGCACTGGGAGAAGAGTTATTGTTCAGGGGTGTAGTATTACGTTTTATACACAAGCGTACGCAGAGCCCACACCATTCGGTAATACTTACCGCTTTGCTCTTTGCTTTTATCCATTTTCAGCCTTACAATTTGATACCTATTTTCATAATGGGTGTTCTGCTAGGATATTTATACTATTACACGGGCAGTCTTTGGATCAGCATTTTGGTACACTTTGTATATAATGGCAGCCAGATATATCTAAGCTACCTAGCAAGTACGGGCATGATACCTGAAGGCACTGCCGAAATGGAACACTTCCCTGCATATATAATACTTATAGCTGTAGTTGTTGCAGCAGGAGCATTCTTGCTGTTCAAGAAGAAAATTACCCCATTACAACCGGGGTGGAGTGATGATTTCACGCCACAGGAGCTGGAAGAGAGGGCTAATAAAAACAAACTGAATTAAATGGCATTACACTGGCCTACATTCTTTACCCGACTGGGTAGCGCTATAGTTTTTTCCATCATCATGATGGCAGGCTTGCTATGGAATGATTATGCGTTTCTTGGGTTGACACTACTTATAGAGGTGCTTTGCTTGAGGGATTATTTCAGACTGGTGAAAAAGATAACCCCTGATGTACATTGGCCAAGTTGGTTGCCATTGGTAATACAAATTGTGGGTGCCTTACTAGTGGCTTTATCTTTTGGAGCATTACACCACCCTTCCTACTTAACCTATGCTATCACAGTAGCAGTTGCTTTTCCTATTATCACTCTTTTGGGTGCTACACTATCTAAAAAAACGGGGTGGGAAGCCTCTGCACAAGCATTTGGAGGGATATTATATATCACTCTCCCTGCTATACTTTTTCTTTCCTTAAGAGATATCAGCATAATAATACCACTTGCCTTAGTACTCATGATATGGATGAATGATACTATGGCCTATCTGGTAGGCTCTTTCATTGGCAAAACACCATTCTCCAAAATATCTCCTAAAAAAACTTGGGAAGGCACAGCAGGCGGAGCCTTATTAACGATAGTAGGGGCGGGTATATGGGGCTATTATTCGCCCTATTACCATATGACAGACTGGATGGCATTAGCTGCTTGTGCAGCTGTAGCTGGTACTGCTGGTGATCTGCTAGAGTCTAAACTAAAACGGATGGCTGATGTAAAAGACTCTGGTACGATGATGCCTGGTCATGGTGGCGCTTTAGATAGGTTTGACTCTTTATTAGTCGCCATACCTTTTGCCTTTGCCTATGCTTTTCTATTCATGGAGCAGGTGATTCTGAAAATATTCTAGATGTCGAAGAATGTTAAAATTTAGGCGGAAGCTGCATTAGATGCGTTTCTAATAGAAAATAATCCTAAATTCGTTGTTCATATATTACTAAAACTAAATACAATCGGATATTATGAAAAAAATTACGCTACTACTAGGAATGTTAATGATTGCAGGCGCTTCATTTGCATGTGATGGTGATAAGAAATGTGATAAGAAAGCTTGCAAGCATAAGACAGAGTGCAAGAAAGGTGATAAAAAAGCTTGTTGCAAGAAAGGCGATTCAAAGAAAGCTTGTTGCAAGAAGGGTGCTAAGAAAGATGCATAATCTAACTTGACTATATTTTATACATAAGCGCTGCTTTTTAGTAGCGCTTATTTTATGCTTATTATTTTATTGACAATATCCTTATCATCAGCTCTTAGCCAAGTGATCTCAGGGTCTTTTTTAAACCAGGTCATCTGTCTTTTGGCATAGTTGCGAGAGTGTTGCTTTATCTTATCTATTGCTTCTTCCAGCGTACAGTTACCATCCATATGATCAAACAGTTCCTGATACCCTACTGTTTGTAAATTCTTTAAGGCCCTTTGGGGGTATAGCACTTTAGCTTCTTGCAACAGCCCCTCTTCCATCATTATGTCTACTCGCTTATTGATGCGTTCATATAACACTTCTCTTGGTAGCTCTAATCCTATTTTCACTATACGAAATGGTCGCTGCTTTCGATTACCGGTCTGGTAACTAATGATGCTCTCTCCTACTGTACGTATAAAGCTCAAGGCTCTTATCATCCTTACAGGGTTCTGTATCTCTCCTTGCTGATAAAATTCAGGGTCTTCTTCTTTTATAGCTTCCTGTAGGCCTTCTACTCCTTTTTGCTCATACAGCTCCGCCACTTCAGCTTTTATATGATCACTCACTTGCGGCATATCATCAATACCTTGGGTTAGTGCTTTTATATACAAACCTGTCCCTCCACATACTACAGCTGCATCAGACTTTTCAAATAGTTCTTCGAGATATTGTAGCCCCAGTTGCTCAAAGTCTGCGGTAGTAAGATGCTCCGTAATAGAATGACTATCAACAAAGTAGTGCGGCACTAATGCTCGCTCTTCTACAGTAGGCTTAGCTGTGCCAATGCTCATTTCTCTATAACATTGCCTGCTATCGGCCGATATGATGGAGGTGTGCAACTGCTGCGCCAGCGCGATAGCAATAGATGTTTTGCCTACAGCTGTAGGACCACAAATAACATATGCGGTATGTGAAACAGTTGTCAAAACAGGAGTAGATTAAGACTATTCGTCACCACCTTCACTACTAAACCCTTCTGAAAGTTGGGTTTCATCAAGATCGTATTTATCCTCTATCTCAGTTATTTTATCATTCTTCATACCCTTGATACCATATTGAGCAGGGGCAATACCCTCTTTTCTGAAGACATTAGGGTATGTTGCATTAGGATTGATCTCGTCCTTGATACCTATCAATACTATCTGGAAGGTCCAGGTTTTTTTAGCGCGGTATTCGTAAATAAACTTATGATCCGGCTTGGAAACAATAGCAGATACCGGTGTACGCATCATAGACAGCGCTTCTGCACCCTTTTTATTTACCAACACTTCTGAATCAAAGGCCAAGCCTCTATCCCATTTCTCATTACTCTCATAAAAAGTAGCGGGAAACTTACTATCAAACTCGAAAGCAACAGTGATTATCTTATGAAATTCTAAAAACGACTGACCCGTTTTCATCTCAATGTCTCTATATATTTGGTCATCGTCTTCCCAGTGAACTCTAAAACGAAGTAGTGGCATGATTAGTAGTAAGTTTCTTACTCGGTAAAAATAGTGATTATTTTATAGTGTAGCATTATATTACACATTACTGAAAAATAGCATTTATGTTATATATCTGATATGTACACCAGTTCTGACAAGCCGTGATAAATAATAATGTGAATTATTTTGTGAAAGTGTATTAAAGTGTTACCTTTGCCATCCCAAATTTGAGACCATGCCGAAGGTAAAGACTAATTCACGTGCTAAGAAAACTTTTAAAGTTACTGGTACAGGTAAGATACGCAGGTTCAAGGCAAACAAGAGCCACCTGTTAACTAAAAAGAGTAAAAAACGTAAGCGTCACTTACGTGGTTCAACTACTATCAACTCAACAAGTGAGAACTTGGTGAAACGTATGTTGTGCCTACGCTAATTATTATAATTTAATTACAAGAAATACTTAAGATATGCCACGTTCGGTAAATGCCGTTGCATCGCACGCAAGAAGAAAAAAGATACTAAAGCAAGCCAAAGGTTACTATGGCAAGCGTAAAAACGTATATACAGTAGCTAAGAACATCGTAGAGAAGGGTCTTACGTATAAGTATATCGGTCGTAAACTGAAGAAGCGTGACTACCGTGCTCTATGGATCGCACGTATTAATGCTGCAGTTCGTGAAGAGGGCATGAGCTACTCACAATTCATGGGTAAGCTAGGCGCTAAAGGTATCGAGCTTAACCGTAAGGTACTTGCTGATCTTGCTATGAACGAGCCTGCTAGCTTTAAGCAACTAGTTGCAGAAGTAAAGTAATTACGAAGCACAAAACATATTCAATAGCCGCTGTTTACACAACAGTGGCTATTTGTATTTTGCATAAAACCTGCTCAATGAAGTTTTTAGCACCCTTTTTCATACTCAGCTTTTTGCTCTACAGTTGCTCAACTACTGTAAAAAATGCTCCAAAGTTTCAGGAAGGAGATATACTTTTCCAAGACTTGGACTGTGGCGGACCCTGCAATGCTATAGAAGCCGTAACGGAAGGAGTAAATGGTTGGGATTTTTCTCATTGTGGTATTGTAGTAGAAAAAGAGGGACAGCTACAAGTAATAGAAGCATACGGAGCTGTACAGGCCGTACCTATAGATAGCTTTTTGCAACGATATGTAGACAGTGCAGGTAAGCCTAAAGTAGTTATCGGTAGACCGAAAGACCAAACCATTGCCACAAAAAGTGCCCAACTAGCATTCACCTATCTTGGCAAAGACTACGACCGTGTCTTTCAGCTAAACGATGATAAATACTATTGCTCAGAGTTAGTTTATGAATGTTTCAAAGCAGCTAATGATAACGAACCCTTCTTCCCGCTCAATGTTATGACCTTTAAAGCCCCTAATACGGACAGTATTATGAATGAATGGATGGAGTATTATGAGCCGTTAAACACAACGATACCAGAGGGAGAAATGGGTATTAATCCCGGAGCTATTTCAAGAAGCAATAAGTTAGAGATCATTTACCTGCACTAATTGGTATAATGCTCCTTAAAACTAAGTGCACTCTCTATTGTAGCCTTTTTCCCTTTCTCAAAAATACCATAGATAGTGCTTCCACTACCACTCATAGAAGCATAAATTGCCCCCTGTTCATACAGTTTTCGCTTTATCGTCGCCAGTTCAGGGTGTTGTGAAAATATGGCATCTTCAAAATCGTTTTGGATATGATCCTTCCATTTAGCCATAGGCAGGTAAGCCAATGTTCTTAAATCATATAAAGCGGCTCTTGGGGTTATCAGACTAAACGCCTGTCCTGTTGCAATATGTACTTCAGGGCATATAAGTTGGATACTGTAGCCCGACAGGTCTAGCAATGGCATTGGTTCTAAAAGCTCTCCTCTTCCTTTTGCATACTGTGGTGTATTGTATATAAAAAAGGGACAATCGCTTCCTAACTGTAAGGCAAACTCTGCCAGCAGGTCATCACTTAAACCTAATTTACAAAAGTCGTTAAGCAACTTTAAGGCAAATGCGCCATCAGCCGAGCCTCCACCCAGTCCAGCGCCCATAGGTAGGGCTTTTCTGAGGTAGATATCCAAACCCCTCACCTTAACAGGGAAACGCTCCTGAAGGAGCTGATAAGCCTTCCATACTAGATTATCTTCCTGCTCTCCTACAATATCAATACCGGTAACATGAAGTTGGGTATCGTAATCACTATTGACTACCTCTAAAGCATCATGATAACTTTTGATGGGATAAAAAACAGTTTCCAAGTCATGATAACCATCATTTCTCCTATTAGTGATGTATAAACCTATATTAATCTTACAATTTGGAAAGCAAAGCATAGTGCAATATAAATGAGCAAAACGGAAGCGTAAAATAATCCCTATTTTTGAGACCTCATTAGTATTATGAAAGAAATAATCAGCCTTAAGGATATTCGTAAAAGTTACTATCTGGGTAGACAAGAACTACCTGTACTTAAAGGTATCAACCTGAGTATAAAAGAAAACGAATATGTAGCACTTATGGGGCCGTCGGGTTCTGGCAAGTCTACACTAATGAATATTTTAGGTTGCTTAGACACAGCTACGGGCGGGCAATACATACTGAATGATAATGATGTAAGTAGAATGACTGACGACCAACTAGCTGATGTACGAAATGTAGAGATAGGCTTTGTCTTTCAACAATTCAACTTATTACCAAGACTAACCGCATGGGAAAACGTGGCACTTCCACTAATATATGCAAGAGTAGGCAAGCAGGAACGAGAGGAAAGAGCTAAAGCGATGCTGGAAAAAGTAGGGCTAGCTGACCGTGCAGGACATAAGCCCAATGAACTATCAGGTGGGCAGAGCCAACGTGTAGCCATAGCCAGAGCGCTGATCAACAACCCTTCTATAATACTAGCAGATGAGCCTACAGGAAATCTGGACTCTATAACCTCTGGTGAGATCATGGAGTTATTTAAAACCATACACGAGCAAGGCAATACTGTAATGCTTGTAACACACGAAGAAGACATTGCTGCACATACCAAACGTATCATACGTATAAAGGATGGCATCGTAGAGAAAGATGAACAAGTGGTACATACAATAAGCAACTAATAACAATGGCATTTAAGATATATACCAAAACAGGAGACAAAGGTAGCACCAGCCTTATAGGAGGCGTGCGCGTGCCTAAAAACCACATTAGAATTGAAGCCTACGGTACTGTAGACGAGCTAAACTCTTACGTAGGGATGGTAAGTGACGCAGCTAAAGATGCAACTATTAATGAATGGCTGCGAGAAATACAAGACCGCCTCTTTACTGTAGGCTCTGTATTGGCAACCAACCCCGACAAGGAGGTAAAAATGAAACTACCTGACGTACATACTGAAGACGTAACTTGGCTAGAAGGGCTTATTGACAAAATGAATGAAGAGCTACCAGAAATGCGTTCCTTCATCTTACCTGGCGGGCATATTGCCTCATCTACCTGTCATGTAGCTAGGTGCGTATGTCGTAGAGCTGAGCGTATATGTGTAGGCATGCAAGAAGTAGGAGAATTTATACCGGAACTTATTATTCAATATCTCAACCGTTTATCTGATTTCTTATTTGTATTAGCAAGATATATTGCTCACAACAACGGAGTAGCAGATGTACCTTGGAGAGCAAGAGTATAGTTTATGAATAAATATTGGTACTTATTATTTGCTGTTGTTTTAATGGCATCCTGCCAAGAAAGCAGCAATACCAAAAAGCTAAGCAAAGTAAAATGGCTGGTAGGAGATTGGCAAATGAAGATGGAAGAAGCCACCTTTTACGAATCTTGGCAAATAGCGGCCGACAATAGACTGGAAGGGAAAGGGCTATTGGTTAATATTAATGGAGATACACTATTTAACGAACAGTTAGCCATTGTCCTTAGAGACGATATACTCTATTACGAACCCATTGTAAGCAATCAAAACAATGGAGAACAAATAAGCTTCAAGGAAACCTTAATTCAGGATACTTTAATTCGTTTTGAGAATCCGCAACATGATTTCCCACAAGTTATTACTTACAGCCTTACCAAAGATCGTCAAATACATGCCTTTGTATCAGGCAAGCAAGAAGGGAAAGAGCACAGAAGTGACTTCTACTTTGAGCAAATAAAATAAGTTTTAATTCTTTTTTGCAGGCATAAACATCATTTCCAGCATTTTGTATAGCTCTGGATGGTGTGCTTTTAATTGAAAAGGACGTTCAAAAAAATACTCGGATACTACTGCGAAAAACTCTGCATTATTCGTAGCTGCATAAGGATTAATATCAGACCTACCCATCTTTATATTGTTTATTTCAGCTTGCATATACTGCATCCAAGGAATGACATATGGCTTCTCTAGTAAATATTGAGGTACGCCATCTGTTGCTCCATCAGCTTTATCAATTAAGTGTACAAACTCGTGTATAGCCGTATTATTGGCATCACGAGGCTCTGCAAAACCTGCTCTTAATGCTTTTTGAGACAGCAGCATTTGTCGCTGTAAAGAGCCACTGCCTACCATACCCAGCAAGTCTCTATAAGACCCATCAATATTAAAGTCTCCTTTGGTAAATGTATTTTCGAAGAGGAGCACTTCTGTAATATTATTGTACCGCCAATCAGGGAATGAGAAAATAGGAATTATAGCACTAGCACCAACCAATAATCTATCCAAATCGGTAACTCTTGTGTTACCTACACCGGTAATTACTGTTCTTGCCAAAAAGTCTTTAACTCTATTTCTAAATACTACTTGGTGCTTCTTATCTAGTAATCTGTAAAAAGACACCATATTCACAAGTAGCTCGTGCGCATTGCTAGGCAATTTATAGGCCTCTATTCTTTTCTTTTGCTTTCTGTTGCTAAGGT
This sequence comes from Flavipsychrobacter sp., assembly GCA_041392855.1. Lineage (NCBI taxonomy): Bacteria > Pseudomonadati > Bacteroidota > Chitinophagia > Chitinophagales > Chitinophagaceae > Flavipsychrobacter > Flavipsychrobacter sp. Next base: position 2,855,375 of record JAWKLD010000001.1, on the reverse strand, counting down.
ATATTGCTATTAGAATAATAGAAATAATACCTGCTAACACCAATAACCCCCACATTTGCTAAAGTTAGGACAAATAGACAATTTGCTTATTAACGAATCAATAACAAAAAAACCGTTAAAACACTATTAGTCATTACAATATAAATTTCTATGTTTACAATCCCCTTTTGAAACTAAAGAGCTAACACCTTAGCTATTATATATTATACGGACAACATATTTATCTTCAATAGATAGGCGGGCTCGAACCCGCACCTTTCATCATGGAAGCGGAAACGCATATAGGGATAAGCTTCCACATCATGCAAAAGACCTGCAATATTGCAGGTCTTCTTTTATTCTGTAGTAAAGTGATACTTACTTTTTCCTAAGCTTACCAATTATAAAGAGTAGCACAACTGATCCTAGTATAGCAATAGCCATACTCTTAATATTAAATCCGTCAACACCCCCAAAACCTAAGGTATTACCAATCCATCCACCTATCATTGCCCCTACTATACCTATTACAATGGTTATCACCCAACCTCCAGGATCTTTACCTGGGCTTATTGCTCTAGCTATTATACCAGCTATCAAACCAAATATTATCCATGCTATAAACCCCATAAATTAAATTATTGATTAATATAAATATAAGTATTTATCAATAAAAAAGCCTGTACTAAGTTAGTACAGGCTCCTATTATAAAATATAATTGTATTAATGTGCGTGTGCATGCTCATGGTCGTGATCATGTACGTGCTGCTGTTGTTGCTTCATAAACTCTTCTTCAGTAAGTTCTTCATCATTTACTTTGAACTTAGTGATCAATTCGTTGAAAAGTTTATCATAAAGCAAACGGCGGTAAGTTTCGTCCATCGTCTTTTCATCCTTAGTAGCCTTAGCCATATAATCGTCCAACCATGGAGTATCTTCTTCTGCAGCTTGCATTCCGAAGTAACCTAGTACTCTTGTTCTGATATCATCTTTCACTTCGTCTTCAGTCACGTTTATCTCTAGATCTTGTAACAGCTTATCTGAAATAAGGGTCCAACGTAGTTGATGATCGAACTTAGGGAATTCCAATTCTACTTCTTGTGCTGTTTTTGGTTTTTCACCACCTTCTCTCATCCAACGTTTCAAGAAGTCAACAGGCAAGTCCATTTCTGTTTTATGAACTAGTAATTCGTAGATATCGTTTTGTAACTGCTCATTGCTCATACGATCAAACTCCTTGCTTAATTCAGCACGAAGTGTGTTGCGGAAAGCAGTTTCATCAGCTATTTCAGAACTTGGGAATACTTTTTTGTACAACTCTTCACCCATCTCCATTGGTATCAACTGTGCCACTTTAGTAAGTGTCATCTTGTAATGATTATCTGCAGCAGCTTCGTCCAACTTCATCGAGTCTTTCAAGAATATTGGCAACTCCTCTTCAGTACATATCTCCTTTGGAGAGATGATGAACGTATCTTCAGGCTTTTTGCCCATGATCATATCCTGCAACTTTGCAGGTAACTTAGCCATTAGCTCAGTATCTTCTATTGCTTCTACACCTTCTACTAGATTACCTTCTGCATCACATTGCTCAAACTTGCTGTAGATGATGTTTTCTTTATCAAACACTTTTTCTTGAGGCTCCGATTGACCTAAACGACGTTGGATACGTACCAGTTCATCATCAAGCATTGTATCAGAAACAACAATTTTCTTACGAGTTAGCTTCTCCTTACCGTTGACAGCTTTAACATCAAACTCCGGCTTCAAACCTATTTCGAAAGAAAACTCAGTTTCGCTAGGGTTGTTCATATCCAACTGAAGTGGTGCAGCATCAGCCATAACCATCGGTTGAGCAAAAATGGCCAACTTCTCTTCTTGCATGTACTTTTCTATTTCAGTACCGGCAGCACGCATCACCTCTTCGTTAAATAAAGCAGGACCATACATTTTACGTACCATACCTGCAGGCACCATACCTTTTCTGAAACCAGGCATGTTTACACTCTTAGCATAATGCTTTAAAGACTTTTCAAAAGACGGCATGTAGTCCTCTTTCTCCAGCTTCACCACTACTTTATCATGTAGCAATCCAATGTTTTCTCTAGTTACCGTTGCCATAATTTATCAACAGATTTAATTTAAAAAAAGCCGATACAAGATCGGCTAATATAGTTATTTAACTGTGCGGGTGGAGGGACTCGAACCCCCAAGCTGTGAGGCACTAGATCCTAAGTCTAGCGTGTCTACCAATTTCACCACACCCGCAATAAGGACGGCAAAGGTAGGTAATTTTCTGAATTTGACAAGAGTTAAAAATATTTTTTTGCTTTTATACTACCCATGGTCTTTTGTCATGCGAATACCATATTTAGTCCCTCTATTATAGGCAGTAAAGAATTGTCATTATTTTCATGTTTGAAAACTAAATCCTTGCAAAATGATAAAAAGAGATACAAAAGCCAGCATACTAGTTGTAGAAGATGAGGAAAGCTTAAGAGAAGCCCTAAAGCTAAACCTTGAATTAGAAAACTATGAAGTAACCGTAGTGGATAATGGACCTGATGCGTTGAAAATGGTGAAAAATGAGTATTTCGATCTAATGATTTTAGATATCATGCTTCCAGACATGGATGGACTTACTGTTTGCGAAACTTTAAGAATGCAGCATAATGACGTACCTATCATGTTCCTTTCAGCAAGAAATACCGGTACTGATAAGGTAGAAGGCTTAAAAAAGGGTGGTGATGACTATATGACCAAACCTTTCAACCTTGAAGAGCTACTTCTAAGAACAGACCTGCTTATTAAAAAGAATCGTAAGATACAAGACCCGCATTCAGTATCTGATGTATATGAGTTTGGTAAGTGTAAAATCGACTTTGCTGCACATGAATGCGTAGATCTTAATGGGAACAAGCAAGAACTGAGCAAAAAAGAGGCTGCTTTACTCAAATTATTGGTAGAGCATGTAGGTGAAGTAGTAAGTAGAGAACATATATTACAGATAGTATGGGGCTATAACGTATACCCTACTACACGTACTATTGACAACTTTATACTCAATTTCAGAAAATACTTTGAAGAAGACAGCCGTAACCCTAAACACTTCCATTCGGTAAGGGGCATTGGATATAAGTTTACCGCATAGATTGTAGCTTTAAAACTTTTTAGTATTTTCATACCGAAATTTAACGTTTACAAATATCCACACATGCGTAAATATTTACTTGGGGCTGCAATGTTAATGGTTGTTGCAGTAGGTTGTAAGAAGGATAAAGGCCTTAAAAACGCTATAGTTATTGACTCTGGCGACATAGCTGTAGGTACTATACCCGGCAAGGATGGCTGCGGCTTCCTATTGCAACTGGAAGAAGACCCTAGTAAAAAATTACGCCCTACGAATATGCCGTCTAACTTCACGCACAATGGGTTGAAAGTGAAGATAAAGTACGACTCGAACGGTGAAGGTGAAATTTGTCAGATACAGGACAAATATGATTTCATTGAAATCATTCAACTAACTAAAATCGAACGTAATTTAGACTAGGTCTTTATTGCACTTCGTGAAAGCGAGTGTCCTTAATAAACTCTTCGTCGTCCAAAGTTTTCAAGAAAGCTAGTAGATCGCTGCGCTCCTGAGCCGTTAACTTTATACCATTTTGCAGAAGTGGGTCTAAGGATGGTGTGATATGTATTCCTGACTCATAATGATTCAATACAGCATCTAATGTAGCTAAACGCCCATCGTGCATATAAGGCTGGGAATAGCCCAAATTTCTTAATGAAGGTATCTTAAACTTGTACAGGTCTTCTACCTTCTGTGTTATTATTGCTCTACCACTATCCTCATTACTACCCGTACCTGATATTAAGCCATTATTCCTAAAAGAGAAGTCTGTAAACAATGGTTCTTTATGACAGCTGGCACAGTTTGCCTTGAACACATTATAACCATTTTGTTCTGCTCCTGTAAAGCTTACACCAGCTTCATTTCTCATTACTTTATCATACTTGGCTGTAGCCGATACCATCACTCCCATAAACTGAGCTATAGATTTAAATATCCTTTGAGAATTGATCAGATCAGTGCCCCAAGCGTCTTTAAACATTTTTCGATACTTACTATCCGCATTCAGCTTATCGATGATGTTTTGCAAGCTCTCATCCATCTCCACAGGGTTCTGTATAGGATTGATGGGTTGGCTTTCTATATGATTTACCCCGCCGTCCCAAAAGAAACTGGTACTCCAAGCTAAGTTGAATATTGTCGGTGAGTTTCTTTTACCTAGCAAGTCATCGATACCATGACTCAGATCGTGGTCTGCATGTGCATACGCAGCTCCTGACTGGTGGCAAGTGCCACAAGAAATCGTGTTATCTCTTGATAGGCGACCATCATAAAACAACTTACGGCCTAATTGAAAACGCTCTTGGGTAAGCGCATTATTCTCAAAATTGAAGAAGGGCTGCGGCCAGCCTTGTGGGATAACAAAGGTTACCGGCTCTTCTGTAGAAGTAGCTTTATTAAAATCAACATCTGGCTTACAAGCAGATAGCCCAGTTAGTATTAATAAAAAAACTATAATTCTCTTCATGTTGTAATCGATCTCGGTTAATACGATCCAATTTGTATATCAAGCAATAAGTCTATAAAATTACAGGAAAAAGGACATACTACCAGTCTAGATCCTTATCCTTAGATTGATCGTCTTGTTTATATTGTAGACGGCTTTTTGCCTTTTGAAGTTGACGGTTATATACCATTTCTGCAATTTCTTCTGTTGATATCATTCCTTTCATTGCATTATTTAACTTTTGCTCAGGTATATCCAACCGATACATCAATTGAAAAAAAGCTTCGGGGGTACGCTCTATGATATGCCCTATACGCATAGCCAGAAGTCCTATTATTTCTTCTTTGCTCACCTTATCGGCCAGGTCTATTTCCCAGTCTTGCTGTAATGCTTGGTTGATGTATTGTTGTTGCTCATCCATAAGGCAATAAAAAAGCCGTACAAATGCACGGCTTATCTTTTAGAATGTATTGATTGCTTTTAGCACAATGTTTTTCACCTCGTTTATTGGCACTCTTTCCTGTTCCATACTATCACGGTAGCGTATAGTTACCGTTTGATCCTCTATAGTTTGATGGTCTACCGTCACGCAGAATGGTGTACCTATGGCATCTTGTCTACGGTAACGTTTGCCTATCGCATCCTTCTGCTCATAGAAACAGTTGAAATGTGGGCGACATTCCGCCATTAACTCTTGTGCCAGCTCTGGCAAGCCATCTTTCTTTGTAAGTGGGAATACTGCCAACTTAACCGGCGCTAGATGTGGTGCAAAATGCAATACCACACGACTATCCTTCTTTTCCTCAGTGCTCAAGTCTTGCTCCTCATATACATCGCTTAATACCATTAGCACTGTACGATCCAAACCTATTGAGGTTTCTATAACATAAGGTACATAGTGCTTATTGATTTCTGTATCAAAATAAGTCAGTTTCTTCTTGCTATATTCCTGATGTTGGCTAAGATCAAAATCTGTACGGCTATGTACTCCTTCCACTTCTTTAAAACCCCATCCCGGGAAGTTGTATTCAATATCACAAGCCATATCAGCATAGTGCGCTAGTTTTATATGGTCGTGAAACTGATATTTCTCTTCAGCTATGCCTAGTGTTTTATGCCATTTTATACGTTCAGTTTTCCAGTAGTCATACCATTCTTTTTGTGTACCAGGCTGTACAAAAAACTGCATCTCCATCTGCTCAAACTCACGCATACGGAAAATAAAACCGCGTGCTACTATCTCGTTACGAAAAGCCTTTCCTATTTGTGCAATACCAAAAGGTATCTTCATCCTACCTGTCTTCTGTACGTTAAGGTAGTTAACAAATATACCTTGTGCTGTTTCAGGACGTAAATACACCATATCCGACTCCTCAGCTACCGAACCCATTTGTGTACCGAACATAAGGTTGAACTGACGAATGTCTGTCCAGTTGGCTGTACCACTCACCGCGCATTTTATCTTATGCTCTTCTATCATTTGCTTCAATCCCTGAAAGTCATCTGCCTCCAAAAGCTGCTCCATTTTTTGCACTAATGCTTTACCCTCTGCTTCATCCAATGTTTCTGCATAGCCTTCTATCAAATGATCAACACGATAACGCTTCTTGCTATCCTTGTTGTCTATCATAGGGTCGTTGAAGTTATCTAAGTGACCGCTTGCTTTCCACGTGGTTGGGTGCATAAATATAGCAGAGTCTATACCCACTATATTATCATGCATGCGCGTCATGCTATTCCACCAATAGTCTTTGATATTTCTCTTTAGCTCTGCACCATTCTGCCCATAATCATACACAGCCTGCAGGCCATCGTATATCTCACTAGATTGGAAAACAAAACCATATTCTTTACAATGTGCAATTATGTCTTGCAGCTTATTATCATTTGCCATAACGGTGGCAAAAATAGTGGTTTAGATGAATGCTACACAGAAAAACAGGAATTAAACCCACTCATTTGTCATTCTTTTCGTTGAAAGCATGGATAAGACACCAGAAATCACCCTTTCGTAGAACGAAAAAGGCATTTCGTAGGATGGCTGTTTTGCACCAGAATAAATCCATGTTACTTTATGATACTATAAACCCGACAACCTATAAACCCACACCTATCAACCCTAGAGCTGGAATCGTCCAGCCCCTATTAACCACAAAAAAGGCTCCATATATGGCGCCTTTTTTCTATTTTAAGAACATGAGATACTTATTCATACTGCTATTGCTAGTTTTATCGGCATGTGGGCAACACCAGCTGGAAGAACAAGCTATAGAAGAACTACTACACCAACAAGCGGCAGCATGGAATAGTGGAGACCTAGAGCAATATATGGAACTGGGCTATTGGCATAACGACAGCCTTGTTTTTATAGGCAGCCGCGGACCAACCTATGGTTTTGATGCCACACTGATCAACTACAAAAGATCTTATCCTACTAATGAAAAGATGGGGCAACTTCGTTTTAGCAATCTTAAATTCAAGCGACTGTCTTCTACTTACTATTTTGTAATAGGCAGTTGGGCACTTGCAAGAACTGATGGTGACCTGAATGGGCATTTCTCCTTACTCTTCAGAAAAATAAATGGCTCTTGGAAGATAGTAGCCGACCATAGCAGCTAAGAACTGTCATATTTGTTAAAATAAACATAACTAAACTGAACAGATGTATTATAACGTATATTTACGTTACACTAAACCTGTTTAAGATGAAAAAACTATTCTCCCTTTTCTTCACATTATCCTTCTTCCTTGCAATACACGCGCATGGGCAAGTAAGAAACATCAATTTAGAAGTTAAACTACTAACACCACAAAACAATGACATCCTCTACGTTACAAAACAATTTGACATTACTACCCAGATCAAAAACTTAGGCCCTGACACTATTACTACAAATGATACCGCAGCTTGGTATTTATCTTTCAACGGGGGGCAAATACAGTTTGGCAGCCCTCCAATGGATCATATAAACTACCCAACCCCAAACTTGCTACCTGGTGACTCTGCACAAGTAAGAATACAATTTACATTGAATCAAGGCTGGTCTACAGGAACATCTATAGTCTGCTCAAAAATGGAACTAAAAAATGCTACAGATAGCATTGTAGATAACGACACTACTAACAATACCAGTTGTGCCTCAACAGATGTTCGCGACCTATTATCGGTATCCAACCTGTCATCAACAATTAAGGATATATCTGTTTATCCTAACCCTGCAAGTGATGTCGTCAACTTTGACCTAATGCTCAGCAGTAAAACTGATGTATCTATCTGGATAACTGACATTACTGGGAAAGTGATCTTACATAGTCAACATAATGGACTAGCAGCCGGACAGCAAAAACTAAAGATATCCTTAGATGAATTGCCAACTGGCAATTATCTCTATAAGCTACAAACTAACAGTGGCATAAAGTATGGGAAGCTAGCAGTTGAGTAGAAAAACGATACTATAAAGGGGACATTAGTCCCCTTTATAGTACTATCCAATTGTGTGACTCACTATTTCATGTATCTTATTATCAAGCTGGTGGGCAGCCTCTTCTAGCATACGCAGTTTATCTTCATCGGCTTTATAGCCGTCTTCTTTAATAATATTGATGATACCCATAATAGACGTTAATGGTTGGCGTACTTCGTGCGACTGTACATGTGCTATTTTTTGGAATTTTGCATTCTTATCCTCTATTTCATCTATATGCTGCTGCAGTATTTTCTGACTAAGTTTAAGCTCCATGATATAAGTAGCTTGCCTAGCCAATACCTCTAGTGCCCTTTCTTGAAAATCATTCAATTCATTTGGCCTCACATCAAACAAACAAAGGTTACCCAACCTAATACTACCTTTTACTACAATTGGTGCCCCTGCATAAAAACGTACACTAGGCGGCTCATGCACTAAAGGATTATTATCAAACCTATTGTCTTTAGTTGCATCGTTTATAATTAACGTTCCTGTTTGGCTAATGGCGTATTGGCAAAAAGAGGTCTCTCTTGGCATAGCCTCAGGTAGTTCAAGACCACTCTTAGCTTTTACCCAATTGGCATCTTTATCTAAAAGCGTGATCAAAGCCACAGGAGTATTACCAATTTCTGAAGCTAGATCTACAATATTCTGAAACTCCTTAGTTTGGTCGAAATCAAGTTGTAAAAATCGATGAACCTCGTTTAATCTCTCTTGCTCTTGAGCGGCAGTAAGTGCTCCCATATACTATTATTTGGTGTAGTATTACAAAATACTACACGAGTAATACAAAACGCAAAGTTTTTTATCAACATCTATTAGCTTTGAAGCATGTTTGCTGGCTTTATAGACTACATACAACAACGTACAACTTTTACCCAAGAGGAATTAGATTATGTACAAAATCTATTGCCGTTAAAAACTTTTAAGCGGGGGGAATACCTTTTAAAAGAGGGTACAATTTCAGATGCTTTTTTCTTCAATGTTCAAGGATTTGTACGGCTGTTTTATAATGTAGAAGGTCAAGAGCATACTGCTTATTTCTACACCGAAGGAGACTTTGTGAGCGCTTATGAAAGTTATGTTCGTCAAACACCTACTACTTTAAACTTTCAGGCTATAGAAGACACTACTGTAGTGGTGATAAGTAGAACTAATGCCAACCTGCTGCTGCAACAATCGCCAAAATTTACTATGCTAGCCATAGCAGCTATGGAAGAAGAGATGATCGCCAATCAAAACATTATTGCTTCCTTACTTACCAGATCGCCCGAAGAGCGTTACAAAAAGCTACTTAGCGATCATCAAGATTATTTTCAACGCATACCACAACATTACATAGCTTCCTTTATTGGAGTACAGCCAGAGTCGTTAAGTAGAATAAAGAAAAGATATTCAGAAGGTCAAAAATCATAACCCAAGTCAATGGAAGGAGGTACGGTTAGAAATAATTTTGTGTCAAAATTTATCTAATGAAACATACGTATCTCTTATTGGCTATGCTTGGTTTTATAGCCCCCAATATTTTAGTAACAATGGTATCTGTAGAAACAGGGAATATACTCTTATGGCTACACCCTATGGAAACCATCAGTAATATGTTTGCCAATAAAATAGCCAGTGCTTTTGTCATAGACCTCTTATTTGTGGTAATAGTGTTTATGCTTTGGAGTTTTCAAGAGGCTAGGAAATACAAGATCAAGAACATCGGCTTTATTTGGCTGCTTGCATTCTTATTTGGCTTGGCAGGCACACTACCTCTATTCCTATACCTAAAAGAAAAAAAAGTGCAGAATTAGTTGATAGCTTTCAGGCAACTTGATGTAAATGTTTTTAGACTAGTACTATCAAGCAATTGATTACTTTCTAGTTAATATTTTTTGGCATATGTTTTGTGCCTATTCAAAATCACAGAACACCTCATCTATGAAATATTATCTCTATCTAGTTACCATTATTGTTATTTCTATAACAAACTACTCCTGTAACGATATTTGTACCAAACGTGTGGACTGTCATGCTTTCGATGGCACACTTCTTTATAGCTGGTTCCCCTACAATGAAAAAGATAAAACCTTTTACTTCTCTGATGGTAATGATACAGATACCCTGATTATAGATGAGATCGATAACTCTACTGCCTACAAGCTAGAGTACAACTCAAGATATGGAGAAGAAAAACATTGTGATATCAAAGGCAACATAAAATCCTTAGCTGCTCCAAAATTTAATGGCGGCATACCTCTTGACATCACACATTACGAAAGTGATGTAGACCTAATGGGGTTTGAATATCTCGAAATATCATTCAAAAAATCTAGATTCTATTTATGGCCCGAAGACGGAGGATTCAAAAAAGCAGCCACTACAAGTGGGTTTAGCAAAGAGCATAGCTTAACCTCTTTTGATGTTATCAACCTAAACAACAAAACCTATAACAATGTTATTCTTGTTACCTTAGTACAAGGAAGCACTACTACATACAACATAGATAAAGTGTATATAGCTAAAGGGCAAGGCGTCATCGGCTATCGTACCTATCCAGACCAAAAAGAATACTGGCTACAATAAACCAACACTAGTGATAAACCGCACCAGAGTTATAGCCACTACATTGCTCTTGTTAGCAGCTTGTACCCCATGTACTAAAAAGGTAGACTGCCCGGCCTATAGTGGTCACTTTCTATACGCATGGTTTCCTTATTGGGAGGAGGGCACTAGTAGATATTTCAACAGCACTACTGGCACTGATACTTTGACAATAGATGATGTAGTAGAAAGCACACCCTACCAGTATAACGAGGGCACTGTAAAAGGCTGGGGTGGCGATGGAGAGTTTACCTGTGATGCATATGGTATCATCCAGTCGAGAGAAAATGCACAACACCCTCAATGGCTTAACCTACGGATAACACACCATGCTAGTTTTCAGAAATGGCAAAAACAACCCCAACTAGAAATAAACCTAAACGACTACAACGTAGTACTAACACTAGACAACGACCAACCAACGGGCATACTAAATGATAGTATGAACCTATACAAACTTCAATATACTACTAGCACAATAGACATCAACGGCAAGAGTTATACAGAAGCTATAGTACTCACTACAGAAAATAAAGAAACTGCTTTACAAGAAAAGATAGACAAACTGTATATTGCTAAGGAACATGGGCTAATAGGCTACCGCACCTACCCCGACCATAAAGAATACTGGCTACAATAAAACAACAACATTGGACTACCCGTATAGCATACACATAGCTGGTCAAAACATTTTGCTACATGGCATCTTTGAGTTTCTTGGGGTGTTCATTGCCTTTCGTTACTACTTATACCTCAGCCGCAGAAAAGATGATGGTATCAACCGTACTAACCGTATATGGATTATCATAGCTGCTACATTTGGGGCAGTATTGGGTGCACGCGTAGTGGGTAGCCTTGAGCTGGTTTACGAGTTGCGCATCACTGCCAACAAGCTGGCGTACTTCTGGGGGAATAAAACCATACTCGGTGGACTGCTTGGTGGTATGCTTGCGGTAGAGGGTATGAAAAAACTGATAGGAGAAAAGCACAGCAGTGGCGACCTCATCACTTTCCCGCTGATACTGGGTATGATAATAGGACGTATAGGCTGCTATAGTGCAGGCATGTTTGAAGAGACCTATGGCATACCCACCACACTACCTTGGGGTATGAACTTGGGAGACGGACTTGCACGTCATCCTGTAACATTATATGAGATAGCATTTCTCATAAGCATGTGGGTGCTCCTCGTACAGTTTGAGAAAAGATACGTACTCACAGAAGGTAGTCGTTTCAAAATATTCCTGATGGCATATTGCCTATTCCGTTTCTTATTAGATTTTATAAAACCCGGATGGCGTTATGCATTTGGGTTGGGTACGATACAGATTGCTGCTTTAACAGGACTTTTGTATTACATCCGCTATATTGTAAAACCATCATTACTCATCAGTCACAAACGATAACACTATGCCCGTAAGAAAGTATACCTACTATGATTATACCATCAGCCTATGCCCTACTTGTTTGAAAAGAATAGAGGCAAAAATTGTATTTGAAGAGGGCAAGGTATACATGCTGAAGACCTGTGCAGACCACGGCTTTCATAAAGTACTTATAGCTACCGATGTAGAGTATTACAAGAGCATTCGCAACTACAACAAACCATCGGAGACACCACTAAAGTTTAGCAATAAAGTACACTACGGCTGCCCGTACGATTGTGGCTTGTGTACCGACCACGAACAACATAGTTGCCTCACGTTGATAGAAGTGACCGACCGTTGCAACCTTGCTTGCCCTACCTGCTATGCTATGTCATCGCCACACTATGGTAGGCACAGAACATTAGAGGAGATAGAAAAAATGCTAGACATCATAGTAGAGAGTGAAGGCGAGCCTGACGTAGTACAGATAAGTGGTGGAGAACCTACGATACATCCACAATTCTTTGAGATACTAGACATCGCCAAGAAGAAACCCATAAAGCACCTGATGGTAAATACTAACGGTGTACGCATAGCAAACGACCCAGGCTTCGCTGAGAAGCTGGCTACTTATATGCCCGATTTCGAGCTGTACCTACAGTGGGACTCCTTTCGACCAGAAGTATTGGAGACATTAAGAGGAAAAGACCTGACTGATGTGCGCTACAAAGCGATAGAAAAACTGAACGAACTGAACCTATCTACTACCCTTGTGATGACTTTACAAAAAGGGCTGAATGATGATGAGATAGGTAAGAGTATAGAGTATGCTTTGCAACAGCGTTGTGTACGTGGTGTAACCTTCCAACCCGTGCAGATAGCAGGACGTTTTGAGCATGATCCCGAAAAGAATAGACTAACCCTTACGGATGTACGCGAGGGGATATTGAACCAAACAGACATCTTCAAACCAAACGATATACTACCCGTGCCCTGCAACCCCGATGCACTGGCTATGGGTTATGCACTGAAACTGAATGGACAGGTGTTTCCGCTAACCAGATATGTAGACCCCGATATGCTGCTAGATAGCTCTAAGAACACCATAGTATACGAGCAGGATGATAAACTACACGAGCAGATATTCAAAGTATTCAGCACGGCGGTATCTGTAGATGCAGTGACGGAGGATATGAACCAGCTCCTCTGCTGCCTGCCACAGATAAAAGCACCAGGACTTACCTACGACAATCTGTTCCGTATCATCATCATGAGGTTTATAGATGCTTATGATTTTGATGTGCGTGCCATAAAAAAATCTTGCGTGCATATAGTGAGCAAGAGTGGACAGATCATACCTTTTGAAACAATGAACCTTTTTTATAGAGATGAAAAAGAGGCCTATCTGAACCAATTAAAAGAAGGCTTTGAACCAATAAGAAAGTAAGCAATGGCATTCTTCGGTTTTTTGATGTTGCTGTTGAGTTTGTTTTTTATACTAGCTGGGATATTTCAACTAATAGCCGCTACAAAAGATAAAACCCTAATGAAAGGTGCAGCACATGCCTTACTTATAGGCGGAGTACTTTTACTATTGGGTGGCACATTATGCACTCAAGCACCTTATTAGCCGTTGCCTTTTTCGTATCTTCATATCACTATGAACAATTCCCTGTTTGCCATCGGTGTTGTGTTGTTAGTTATTGCTATTCTCATGATAATCGTAGGTGTTACCTTGCTACTCATCTCTATCAAGGTTAAAAACCTGCGGAAACCATCTGCTACCATTCTACTGATAGCAGGTATCAGCTTATTAGTAAGCTTTGGGCTTTGCTCTAGTGGCGGCCTTGGTTTATAAAAAACGAACTATGTTAGAAATTGGCATTATAACCTTAATCATCGCAGCTTTAGCTTTTTTCTTAAGCATAGTCATGCTCATAGCTGGCATATGGATAAAACGTGCTACCAAAATAGGGCTATATGTTATGGCAGGTTGTGGTCTATGCTTATTAGCCAGTTTCGCCTTTTGCTCCAGTGCTATGTACTAACACAAACTGCATTCATGTATAAACATCAGTTATGCTTCTATAAGAACCCTTATAGCTGAATATTGTAATTTCATGTTATGATGAGTAGACGCAAATTCATAAAAGGCTCGGCCATTATAGGGGCTAGTGTTGCTATGCCCTCTGTGTTGTTAGGACAATCAGGAATGTTCTCTTCGCGAACGAACAGGAAGATATATCGTGTGCTAAATGCCGACCGTGTGAATGTGGGAACTCTACCTGTTATGCGCGCCTTTGCAGGCAACCATCTGGATCATGTGTCTCCTTTTGTACTTTTCGACGAGTTTGGACCTATAGATGTAACTCCGGGACAAGATGCATTACGAGTAGATGCACACCCACATGCTGGGGTGATACCTACCACCTATTTTCTTTCAGGCAGTGGGCATCATAAGGATAGCTTGGACTATGATTTTCAAATAGGCACTGGAGAGTTTATGATGTTCAGCTCAGGGCGTGGAGCTATACACATGGAAGAGTCAGGACAAAAGCTGAAGGACGATGGCGGCAACTTACATGGGTTTCAGATATGGCTCAATATGCCTGCTCAGCATAAATATGATGACCCATCGACAATTGTGTACCGCGATCAACACATGCCCACACTAGTAGAGAAAGACTATACCGCCAAAGTAGTATTGGGCGAAATGAATGGTGCTAAATCTACCATAGAAACTTTCACACCCACATTCTACTACTATATCAAACTTAATCCGCAAGGACGTATCGACATACCAGTAGACCCAACACATAATGCCTTCGTCTACCATGTGAGTGGACAAGTAGAGATTGAAGACCAACACGAACTGAAACTACACCAAATAGCCTTATATCAGCGTGGAGGAAACAATATCAATATCTATAGTGAAACAGGAGCTGAAGTATTTGTTATGGGTGGGCAACCCCTGAACGAACCCGTGTTTGCCTACGGACCATTTGTGATGAATAACGAAGAGCAGATACACCGCGCCTATGCCGACTATAGCTCTGGTAAGATGGGCGACCCCAATGAAGTAAACCGCTAGTCTCGCATTACTTTTCGGTAGTCGGCAGAAAGTCTGCAAGGTCGCAGCCCTGTAGGTGTATGGGTTAGCCTACTTTATCCACAACACTCCCGAAAACTGGAATGGCTCACCATTGGCAGTGTATTGTACTTCGTATTTGCCAGTAGCAAAGTCTAGCGTGCCTGCTCCTACTACGTTGTAGTGTTCTCCGTGGTTGCTTATCACGCTTTGCTCTGGTAGGGTTATCTTTTGGGTAATGCAGTCTATTGTTATAGTTACCAGCTGGTCCATATCTGTAGTGGTGTACACATTAGCCCATGGTGCATTGGGGTATACTATTCCTTCTTCTAGCTTCAGGGCTTTGAGATATAGTGCATCACCTTTTTGGGCTATTCTATGGCTGCCAAGGTACAGCACTGTAGCCCCTTCTTCTTGGTGGGTATTGCTACTACTTTGCGGCAGAAAATTGAAGAACGTAGCGGCGCACTCTGTTGCCGTAAAGGGTACTATATGCACGTCAAAGGTTTTGACATCGATATTGTCTCCCGTGTAGCTATAAGCGGTTACTAGCTTCATACGGTGCTGGGCTATTGGTGCGTTTTTGGTAACTAGTAGTACCTCTCTATATAGTGGGTTGTTATCAGTTTGGCTAGTAGTATATATCTCATACTTCATATGCTGCCAAGGGTAGTCTTCTAGGTATACACTTATTGGTTTGGTGCCTTTGTCTTCTAGCACAGTTGGTATTACTAGGCTGTCGAAGGGTTTCATCGTTAGCACAGTATTTGCATTTGTGGTAGGGTTTTCTGTTGGCTTTTTGCAGCTGTATAGTAGCGTTGTGGCTAGTAGTAATATGGATAGGTAACGTGTCATAAGTACCTACAAGGTACTACTTTGTTACTAGTATTTCTCCTGCCTATTGTCATAGTAGGTGCATAAAAAAGCCACCCCAAATAGGAGTGGCTTTGTATATCGTACTCAATGAGTGTCGTATTATTTACCCATCTGTATCAAGAATTCTTCGTTATTTTCTGTACCACGCATTTGCTGACGAAGGAAATTCATCGCCTCATCTGTATGCATATCAGATATATGGTTACGCAAAATGATCATTTTATTCATCACCTCTTTTCCTAGTAACAGGTCGTCTCTACGGGTAGACGATGAGGTAATGTCTATAGCTGGGAAGATACGCTTGTTGGCAAGTCTGCGGTCAAGCATCAACTCCATGTTACCGGTACCCTTAAATTCTTCAAAGATTACCTCATCCATCTTGCTACCAGTTTCTATAAGAGCTGTAGCTAGTATAGTTAACGAGCCACCATTCTCTATCTTACGTGCAGCACCAAAGAATTGTTTTGGCTTCTGCATTGCATTGGCTTCCACACCACCACTTAGCACCTTACCACTTGACGGAGCTACTGTATTGTGTGCACGTGCCAAACGTGTGATCGAGTCTAATAGAATCACTACATCATGTCCTACTTCTACAAGGCGCTTTGCTTTTTGTAATGCTATGGTCGATACTTTTACGTGTTTCTCTGCAGGCTCATCAAAGGTTGAAGCGATAACCTCAGCGTTTACACTACGTTGCATATCGGTTACCTCTTCCGGTCTTTCATCTACCAGTACTATCATCAGGTAACACTCAGGGTGGTTGGCCGCTATGGCATTGGCCACCTCTTTTAGTAGCATGGTTTTACCTGTCTTAGGTTGTGCCACTATCAGTCCACGCTGCCCTTTACCTATTGGGGTAAAGAGATCCATAACACGGGTACCAAGATTGTTTTTATTAGTAAACAGATTCAGTTTCTCAAAAGGGAAAAGTGGTGTCAGGTAATCGAAAGGTACACGATCACGTATCTCATCCGGTAGTTTACCATTTATGGTCTCCACCTTTAGCAAGGCAAAATATTTCTCTCCCTCTTTCGGCGGGCGTATGCTACCCTTTACAGTATCACCAGTCTTAAGCCCAAATAGTTTTATTTGCGATGGTGATACATAGATATCATCTGGAGAACTCAAGTAGTTATAGTCACTACTACGTAGGAAACCATAACCATCTGGCATCATTTCTAATACCCCTTCACTACTCACCACCCCGTCAAACTCAGCGCTGAATCCTGATTGCTCACGCTCTCTGCGTCCACCATTGTTACGACCATTATTTTGGTTTCTTTGGTTTCTGCCTCTGTTGTTATCTCTATTGTCTCTGCCCTCTTCTCTATTGGGCTCTTTTGTAATTTCTTCTTTAGCTATAATATCTACTCCCTCTTCCTCTCCTTCGGCAGGCGGCATTATTATTCCTGAATCCTCCTCATCGTCTTCCTCTTCATCATTATCTGTAGCTACAGGTTTTGGGGTAGGCTTTGGTGTTGGTCTTTCTTCTGCTGTAGGTGCTTCTTCCTTCGGTGTTGCTTTGCGCGTACGGCGAGTTTTAGGCTTTTCGTCTTTAGCTTCCTCACCTGCTGCGTCCTCACTTTTCTCTTTAGCAGTATCTTCCTTTGGTGCTGTTTTAGCACTGGTTTTGCGGGTTCGTTTTGCTTTAGGCTTTTCGTCTTTAGCAGTAGGCTTTTCTGATTCGTTAAGTGCTTGTTGGTCCAGGATCTTATAAATAAGCTCTTGCTTGTCCAACTTCTTAACGTTTTTGATTTTCATTGTATTGGCTACGTCTACCAATTCCGGAACGAGCATGTCGTTCAGTTGTAAAATATCGTAAGGCATGTAAATGTCTTTTTCAAACAGGTGTTATAACGTTATCTCTTATACATCAATCCTTTATCACAGACACTCTTCTTGTTTTAGTTTGAATCAGTAAAAAAAGAATTGGGATTGTTTTTATTCAGTAAACTGAAAAATGAGAGGATGTGGATACCTCTTCTATTGCAAGGATACAAATGTTTTTGATAATAAACTAAAGTTTTTTCTATTCGTTAACTTTCTGTGCCTTGTAGGCCTCTGCCATTCTGCCAATAGTGTCTTCTATAGCAGTATACTGAAAATCAGGTATATACTGCGGCAACTTGGTGTTATTATAGTAGGTTTTACGCTGTGCTGTAGCAGCGGTTTCTTTAGTAATAGTATGTTGTTTCCCCGTAATAAATGCCTGTATTGCCTTCCACCTCCATACCAATTCTGTCATCCACCTACTGGCATGTATATGCGGCGGACGTACTCCTAGTTGTCTCGCCATTAGGGTGAATATCCTTTTATACGGGAAATTGCCTGCACTTAGTATAAAGCGTTCGTCCTGCACATCGCCTTCCATAAGTAAGTACATGGCTTTGACAACATCTTTCACATCTACAAAAGAGTTGACCCCATCAGTATAAAAAGGAAACTCTTGAGCCACCACTTTCAATAAGTTGGCAGACCCTACCTCCCAGTTGCCCTCACCCAATATCACACCAGGACACACGATATTGGCATGTAACCCTTCACCTACACCACGCCATACTTCTAGCTCTGCACGATGTTTACTATAGGCGTAGGTAGAGTTGTATTTACTCTCTTCCCACTGTTCTTCTTCGGTTATTTCTTTAGCTTCGGCATTTCTACCTAGTGCAGCTACAGAGCTGACATATACAATACGGCTGATGCCACGCTCTATACACTCGTTTACTATATGCTTAGTAGCTTCTATGTTGAAGTGTACCATGCGCTCTTTATCCTTAGGGGCAAAAGACACTATGGCAGCACAGTGATATACCTTACTAACACCCTCCATCACACGCTCCACGTCAAATATATCTAGCAGATCAGCCTGTTGCCAGTCTACACCTTTGAGTTCGCGGAGCTCATCGCTTGGTAAAGTGCTATTATATAATGCCCTTACCGAATGCCCTTGAGCAGATAGATGGCGCACCAAATGGCTACCTAAAAAACCACTTGCTCCTGTAATGAGTGTGATATGTGCATCGTCTACCAAAATCTATAAAGACTGAAATTGCTTGAGGAATCTTACGTCGTTCTGTGAATATAGTCGCAAATCATTCACCTGAAACTTGATCTGTGTGATACGCTCTACACCCATACCAAAGGCAAAACCTGTATATACCTCAGGGTCTATACCAAAGTTGCGTAGCATGTTGGGGTGTACCATACCACAACCTAGTATCTCTACCCAGCCAGTGTGCTTACACAAGCTGCAACCATCGCCACCACATACAGTACAAGAGATATCCATCTCTGCACTTGGCTCTGTGAATGGGAAATAAGATGGACGGAAACGAACTTTGGTTTTTTCACCAAAAAGCTCTGTTACGAAGTAGTAAAGTGTTTGCTTCAAGTCGGCAAACGATACATTTTTATCTACATACAGACCTTCTACCTGATGGAAGAAGCAGTGTGCACGAGCTGATATGGTTTCGTTTCTATATACACGCCCTGGGCATATTACACGTACGGGCAGTTCTTTCTCTTCTAATATTCTTGCCTGTACGCTTGAGGTATGGGTACGTAGCACCCAGTCTGGGTTTTGCTGCACATAGAATGTATCCTGCATATCACGTGCAGTATGGTCGGCAGGCATATTCAACGAGGTGAAGTTATGCCAGTCATCCTCTACTTCAGGCCCTGTAGCTACGCTAAAACCTATCTTTTCGAGTATGGATACGATCTCATTTTCTACAATACGCAACGGATGGCGTGTACCTAAAGCTTGTGGTGTACCTGGTAGGGTAATATCTACATTAGCAGCTTTCTTTCCACCACCACCTTGCAGATATTTAAACTCTTCAAACTTGGCCTCAGCAGCTTTCTTGAAGGTGTTAAGCATTTGCCCTGCTTCTTTCTTCATTTCCTTAGGCACATTCTTCATTTCACTGAATATCTCCTTCACAATACCCTTGGTACCTAGAAACTTGATACGATATTGCTCTAGCTCATCCGCGCTGGCGAGCATTGTTTCTTCTATCTCTGCTTTTAGTGCATTTATCTTTTCCTGTAGCGATTGCATAGCCGCAAAGATAGAGAAATGATGGATAGGTGGTATTTCAGTGCACTATTTAATTTGTGACAATAAAAGGACAGTAAAAGTATAATGAGGGATTAATACTAGACGTTTTATTGGAAATACTGATACCTATAATGCGCTCTAGAATTGCCTATATCCTATCTGTTGTTGTATTGCTATATACGTCTTTTTTCTTCTATCCTAAATGGACGCATGAAGATGTAGAGCGTGTTATTGAATATGACGTAACATCATACTACTGGTACCTACCTGCCGCATTTATATATGACGATATAGAAGGCGACAAGCCTCTACCCCCTAATGCTGTTAATGACCATAAAAGAGCCAAAAGCCAACTGGTGCACGATGTAGAGAGCAATCATTATATACCAAACTACAGTATAGGCATGGCTGTAATGTACCTGCCATTTTTCACAATTGCGCATATTTTATCAGTCCCTTTGGGCTATGCTGCCAACGGATTTTCAACCCCATATCAGCTAGCATTGCAACTGGGCAGTGTATTTATGGCATTGCTTGGTATGTGGTACTATAGAAAGCTTTTGCTAAGGCTTTATTCGGACAAGGTAACAGCAGTAATGCTACTACTATTAGTCGTAGGCACTAATTATCTAAACTATACCGCTATAGATGGCGCGCAAACACACAATTGGTTATTTACACTATATGCACTGCTACTGCTGAATACAGATAATTTTTACAAAACGCCTAAACGCAAGTATTCTTATAGAATTGGTGTATTGCTAGGGTTGATGATATTGATTCGCCCTACAGAAATCATTGCAATACTCATACCTATACTATGGGGAGTAGAGTCTCCATCTATAAAAGCTGCTCGAGAAAGATTACACTTCTTTGCACGGCATAAGAAACACTTGATAATAACAACTGTAGTTATCTTGTTATTAGGCAGTATACAGCTTGCATACTGGCAGTATACCACTGGAAAACTTTTAGTATACACATATGAAGAAAAGGGGTTTTCTTGGTTGGCACAACATGTATATAATTACGTTTTCAGTGCACGCAGTGGGTGGCTGTCCTACACACCCATGTTAGCACTTTCTTTTGTAGGCATAATACCGTTCCTCAAGTTTGGGAAAAACAAAATAGCTGTATTGCTCATTTTCATACTTAGTTTTTATATCACCACTGCATGGGATATATGGTGGTATGGAGGCTCAGGAGGTAGGGCAATGATACAAGTATATCCTGTTATATTACTTCCTTTTGCCTCATTACTATCTTATGCTTTCGAGAAAGCTACTATGTGGGTATTACTTCCGTTCTTATTGCTTTTTTCTTACATAAATATTTGGTTTACCTATCAGGCTCATACCAAAGATGGGCTGTACGATGCGACAGGAGGAATGACCAGTATGTATTACTGGCATGTAATAGGAAGGTACAACGTGCCTAAACACACAAAAATATACAAGGATATTGATGAATACTTTGATGGAATACCCAAGAACCTGACCTTAATTCATACTAACGATTTTGAACAAGATACTTTGGAAAACAATACACACGTAATAGATGGGGAACGGTCTTTGTACATAGATAGCAATAGAAAATATGCTGCACAGACAGCTATTTCATATACAAATACAGGTGCAGATTGGGTAAGAGCACAGCTAATTGCTAAACCCATTTTTACAGAATGGGAAGCATGGAAAATGATACAGTTTACCATTAGGTTTTCTAAAAATGAAAACCAGATAATAAAAAGCAAAATGATTAGACTAAACAGATATACTGAAGCCCAAGAAATAAGTACTATACATTTTGATGTAAAAATTCCCAAAGATGAGTTTGACACCATAGAAGTACTGCTATGGAACCCCTGTAGTATAGTTCCTGTTATTGTAGATAATATCAAGGTTTATACTTTTGAAGTATAACCACATTTGGCTTTTCTCTACTATAGCAACAGCCATTGTTAAGATTTGTAAAAGCATGAGGTTGGCGTCAATGTTTTTCAGTAAATTGTAGTAGTTATGTAAAGCACAGGTTTTTATGAATAGAGCCATCCAAAAAATAGCCATATTGGGTAGTGGGGTAATGGGTAGCCGTATCGCAGCGCATTTTGCAGGTATTGGCGTGCAGGTATTATTGCTGGACATTATCCCTCGAGAGCTATCTGAAACAGACAAAGCCAAAGGACTAACTGAAGAGCACCCTATATGGCGCAATAGTATTGTGAATAATGCTATGGCGGCAATGTTAAAATCTAAACCAAGTGCCGTATATACTAAAGACATTACGAAAAATATCACTACAGGCAACCTAACCGACGACTTACACAAAATAAGCGACTATGATTGGGTGATGGAGGTTGTTGTAGAGCGGCTAGACATCAAGCAAAAAGTATTTGAACAGATAGAGCAATATCGTAAACCGGGTACGTTGGTCACTTCCAACACATCGGGCATACCGATACATATGATGAGTGAAGGACGTAGCGAAGATTTCCGCAAACACTTCTGCGGGACGCACTTCTTCAACCCTCCTCGTTATCTAAGACTACTTGAGATCATTCCTGCACCCGATACAGACCCTAAGATCATCGACTTCCTTATGGAGTATGGTGATAAGCATTTGGGTAAAACAACTGTATTGTGTAAAGACACGCCTGCATTCATAGCCAACCGTGTGGGTGTATTCGGTTTCATGGCGGTATTTCATGCCATGCAGCAGCTGGACATGACGGTAGACCAGATAGACAAACTTACAGGCCCTGTGATGGGTAGACCTAAGTCTGCCACCTTCCGTACCGGCGATGTGGTAGGTTTGGACACATTGGTACACGTAGCAAAAGAGCTACCTAAGAATGTACCTAACGACGAGGCTAAGGACATCTTTAAGATGCCACCATTTCTAGATAAAATGGTGGAGAACAATTGGCTGGGCGATAAAACGGGACAAGGTTTCTACAAGAAGGTGAGAGGAGAAGGCGGTAAGTCTGAGATATTGACGCTAGACCTAAAGACGATGGAGTATGCTCCTAAGCAGAAAGTATTGTTTCCTACGCTAGAAGCTACTAAGCCCATCGACGACCTGAACCAAAGACTTAAAGCACTATACGCAGGTAAGGATAAAGCGGGTGAATTCTACCGCATATTCCACCACATGATATTTGCCTATGCCGGCAATCGTATCCCTGAAATAGCCGACGAGCTATACAAGATAGACGATGCACTGAAAGCAGGTTTCGGTTGGGAGATAGGCGCGTTTGAAAGCTGGGATGTATTAGGTGTAGCCAAAGTATTGGAGCAGATGGATGCCGCAGGTATCAAAGCTGCCGATTGGGTACGTGAGATGTTGGCAAAAGGTTTCACCACATTCTACAAAACAGAGAACGGACAGAAGAAGTATTACGACATCCCGAGCCAATCGTACAAGGCAATACCAGGTACCGAGTCCTATATTATACTAGAGCATTACAATGATAAAGTAGTATGGCAGAATTCTGCCTGCACACTATATGATATTGGTGATGATGTGGTAGCCCTAAGCTGGAACACTAAAATGAACAGCATAGGCGGTGAGGTATTGGCAGGTGTACAAAAGGCTGTAGCAATAGCCGAAGAGCAATATAAAGGTTTGGTCATTGCCAATGGCGGTGACAAGTTTAGTGCAGGGGCTAATGTGGGATTGATATTCATGTTTGCCGCAGAGCAAGAGTATGATGAGTTGGATATGGCAGTACGTCAATTCCAAAACACAACCATGCGTTTACGGTACAGCAGCATACCGGTGGTAGTAGCGCCTCATGGCATGGCATTAGGTGGTGGTTGTGAAATGTGTTTGCATGCAGATGCGGTACAAGCAGCGGCAGAGACTTATATCGGTCTTGTAGAGCTGGGCGTAGGGTTAATACCAGGTGGTGGTGGTACTAAAGAACTAACCCTACGTGCTGCCGACAGAAATATAAAAGAAGATGTAGAGCTCAACTATTTGCAACAACTATTCATCAATATAGGTACTGCTAAAGTAGCCACTTCCGCACATGAAGCATTTGACATGTCTATATTCCGCAAGGGTACAGACAGCATCTCTATGAACATGGACAGACGCATTGCCGATGCTAAACGAAAAGTGTTACACCTTCATGAGCTAGGTTATACACAACCTACACCTCGTACCGACATAAAAGTGCAAGGGCGTAGTGGACTGGGAGCACTCATGGCAGGTATACATGGCATGTGGCGCGGACAGTACATTAGCGACTATGATAAACTAATAGCAGAAAAACTAGCTTATGTAATGTGTGGTGGTGACCTATCACAGCCTACAATGGTAAGTGAACAATATTTACTGGATCTGGAAAGAGAGGCTTTTCTTAGTTTATGCGGGCAACGTAAAACATTAGAACGATTACAAAGTATATTGCAGACAGGAAAGCCCTTGAGGAATTAAGATGCGTTGTAGCAAAGCCATACTCATAATTATACTACTGCTTAGTAATTACATTATAAAAGCACAAACAATTGCTGAAGCAGAGCAACAGATGGCATCTTATCTACACGCCATGAACTTTTGGCGCTATGTTGATAGTGATTCTATTGATTTAGACACGGTAGATCAATACGATTCTATTATTGCTTATAACGAAAAACTTGGTAGCTACTTAACGAGCTTAATAAATACTCAACCAGAAATACTAACTGCTAAACTAGCAGTGCTGCAAGATGCTGGAATGGATATTGTGACTGCTCCTGACAGCAAAGTACGCTTGTACTCTTGGGACACCCAAATGGGCGGGACCATGAGAGACTATGCAAATATCATACAATATGCAACTCAAAATGGCACGAAAGCTTTTGAGGAAACAGAAGGAGGTGTATCTTTTTACAGCATATATCACATAAAGGCCCAATCTAAAAAAAACTATTACTTAGCTATTTATAATGCTCGCTTATCTACTAAATTAATAGAGGAGGGAGTTAAGGCCTATATAATTGAAGATAATGAGTTGAAACCAGCTAATATCTTTCATACTCCTTCAAAAACATACAATACAATTAGCTACAGCTACGATTTATATACTGCAATGAACGATGACGAAGTAGAAGGAACTGATATAGCATTGAGTGATGACTATAATAAACTATATATACCAATAATCGAAGGAGAACATATGACGAATCGCAGATTGGTATACGTTTTTGATGGAGAAAAATTTGTATTTGACAAGCATGCTAAATAAGGCAAAATCATATAAATGCATAATAATGCTATTGGGTATATTTTGGATGACTATACAAACATCCGTTGCCCAAGAGGAGGCATTAACCAAAGCACGTATACATGTACTTTCGCAAGAGTATAAAGAAGCAGAAAGTATTTACAAAAAGCTGTACAAGAAAAACCCGCTTAATAAAGAAATATACACGGAATATTTTCAGCTGCTATTGAAAACCAAAGAGTATAAACGTGCTGAAAAACTGGTTACTGAACAGCTTACTATACGCCCCAACCATTCACTAACTACTATTGACCTCGGACTACTTTATAAAGCACAAGGCAAAAAGAAAAAAGCAGAAGAGTTATTTGAACAAGCAATAACTGAGCTTACTGGTGACGACTTGCTCACCCAAGAAGTTGCTAAAGCCTTTTTAGCTATTAAAGAAAAGGAGCTGGCATTAAAAACCTACGAACGAGGAAAAGAGATGCTGCACAATAACTATATCTATAGCGGGCCTATAGCCAGACTGTATGCAGAAGCAGGCGATATGGAAAAGGCCGTATATACTATTATAGATGCAGGATCAGGCTATTATAGTGGTGGCATACAAGAGGTAAAAGCAAGCATTATGGACTTGCTGGAAGATGACCGTAAGAAGATAGTTAAAGCCCAAAAAGCGATTATTAAAAAAATAAACGAGCAGCCTGACAACCTAGACTATTCTGAGATATTGGTATGGCTATATACCCAAAAAGAAGACTGGGAGGGCGCCTATATTCAAATAAAAGCATTAGACCTAAGACTAAAGGATGGCGGTGAACGCATACTCAACTTTGCACGCTATGCCGTGAAGGAAAAAGAATATGAGTATGCAAGAAAAGCTTACGAAGAAGTGATTTCCAGAGGTGAAGATTACTCCTTTCATACCTCTGTAAAGAATGAATATCTGCTAATGCAGTTCAAAATGCTGGAGGAAAATCCTGACTATACAGAGGAGGACACCAAACAATTAAGTGCTCAATACGCATCTTTTCTACAGGAAAACCCTTTGTACATAGCACAACTTATATCGCTAGACTATGCCAAACTACTAGCACAGTATATTGATAGTGTGCATAAAGCCATACAGATACTCGAAGAAGCTATAGAGCACCCTAACTCTTCAAGACAATTTAAAGCACTGGCAAAACTTCAACTTGGCGACTATAAGATCCTTGTTGATGAAATATGGGAAGCATCTCTGCTTTATAGCCAAGTAGACAAAGCATTTAGAGAAGACATGCAAGGAGAAGAAGCCCGTTTTCGCAATGCCAAACTAGCCTATTACAGAGGTGATTTTGAATGGGCAGAAACACAACTATCCGTACTCAAAGCCTCTACTACAGAGCTAATAGCTAATGACGCATTATACCTATCTGTGCTCATTACCGAAAACATACCACCCGACAGTAATTATGTACCACTTAGGCGCTTTGCCTATGCCGACCTACTTCAGTTTCAAAACAAAGATGAGGAAGCAGCGGCTTTACTAGATAGTATCAATACCGCCTTCCCCGATCATCCACTAAAAGACGACATCCTTATGCAACGCGCTAATATTGCGCAAAAACATAGGCAATACAAAGAAGCGTTGGAGTACCTCACAACTATATACGAGCAACACGGCGATGATGTACTAGGAGATGATGCACTTTTTAAAATGGCAGACCTCTACGAAAACAAACTTGACAACAAAACCAAAGCTGCGGAGCTTTACGAGCAACTCATACTACAATACCCTGGCAGCACTTATGTACAAACAGCTCGTGATAAGGTGAAACAGATAGCACCCAACAAAAGTTCTTAAACTAAATATTTATTGTACTTTTTGTGGCTAATAACCTAACCGATGAAACGCTGGCCACTAAAAGAAAGTTACTTCTGGGAAAGAGCACCTTTCTTTCGTTTATTGCTACCATTAGTGGCAGGCACTGTCAGCTATAGTTATTTTTATAACACTGAGTATGCGTTAACCTTAAGCATCACCTTAGTTCTACTTATCAGCTTATATGGCATTAGCCTTTACCTTTCACAGCGTACAATAGTCAAGGCTGTCCAATTTTGTTTGGCGCAGCTAGCATTAATAACTATTGGTTGGCTATCCTTTTACCAAACAGATATAAAGAATAAAGCAGGATGGTTTGGCAACACTATTGACAAAGGGCAACAGTACGAAGTGCTTATAACCAATGCTGCCGAAGAGAAAAATAAAACATGGAAGTATGAGGTAGAAGTACTCCATGCTTTTCACAACAAAGAAAAACTCAATACTGTCGGGAAGGCTTTTTTATACGTTTATAAATACAGCGCACCTGCGTATAAAGAAGGAGACAAACTTCTACTACCCGACCGGTGGCAAAGGATAAAAAATAGTGGTAATCCATTCGAGTTTAACTACGAGCAGTTTTGCGCTAACAACAATATTTATTACCAACAGTTTTTGTCAGGAGAAGACATTGAGCTGCTAGAATTTGCCGATGAAAATTCTCTTAGTCCAATAAGGCAAATACACAATTGGTGTGTGGCACAACTGGAGACATATATCAGTGATAGAGCCACTTTAGGATTATTAGAAGCAATACTGGTAGGCGAGCGCAGCTCGCTGGACAGTACAACAACTCAAAATTATGCCAATACAGGTATTGTTCATGTCATTGCCATATCAGGTGCGCATATCTCTATTTTCTTTTTTCTGATACTATTTCTAATGAGTGGTATAAAGCATAGGAAATACCGTTGGGTAAAATACCTAATGGCATTACCGCTCATCTGGCTATATGTATTAGTAGCAGGGGCTCCAGCCTCCGCTGTAAGAGCAGCATCCATGTTTTCCATTCTCGGTATCGGCTTTGCTTTTCAAAAGCAACAAAATGGCATTAATCAACTTTTAGCAACAGCTTTTATTTTGTTATTGGTACAACCCTCATGGTTGTTTGCCGCTGGGTTTCAGTTATCTTTTCTAGCAGTCCTATCTATTTTCTTATTCTACAAGCCTATTTATAGATTATTCTCTGTACCCAATAAACCATTACGTACACTTTGGGGAATAATTGCAGCAAGTATATCAGCAGAGCTACTTATTGCACCACTGGTCATTTATTACTTCCATCTTTTCCCTGTGCAATTCATTATAGCCAATATTATAGCTTACTTCTTCATGAGTGCTATACTGATACTAGGCATGGCTATTATTGCCTTTAGCTCTTTACCTGTCGTAGCTGGTTTTCTTTCAACCATAACTGTGGCACTTGTTAGTTACTTTAATAAAGCTATTGAAGTACTAGCACCTCTTAACATTGAAGCTTTTCAGTATCTACAAATTAACGAACTTGAATTACTGCTGATCTATTTAGCAATTGCAGCATGTGCTTCCTTTATACTCAGAAAGAAAAAAACAGCGTTAATGCTGAGTATTGCCAGCACTCTAATATTAGTAGCTGTACTTATTTATCAGAGCAACAAGGCCTTGCAGCAAGAGCGACTAGTAGTATATAATATCAATAGAACAGGATACATAGAATACATTTCGGGTAAAAAGACCTATGTAGTGAATTGCAGCAAAGAGCTTTCTGAGCAAAGTGAATATTATGTATTAAGACCAGCACATACACATTGGCATGCTTGGAAGACTGGTGACAGCAGTCAAGAAAAATATTCGTTCACCATCAATAACCGAAACGTATTGATAGTAAATGATAAAAAACAAATACTACCGGACACTACTGTTCAGATACTTATCATCAACTACAATATAAAAGAAGCTGACCTTCAACATTTAATAAATAGATATGCCCCACAGCAGCTAGTTTTTAGCAGTATACTTACACGAAAAAAGGCTGCTATATGGGCCGAACAAAAAGAACTCTTACAGATACCTACCCATATAACAGGTGTAGATGGTGCATTTATATTAAGCAACAATTAAGGCTATTTGTAATAACCTTATTATCTTCGCGCCTCAATCCGTACTTATTAAACGTTTTTATATGAATCGCACGATTAAATCTGCATTAGTATCCGTATTCTACAAAGATGGTTTAGAGCCTATAGTTCGCAAACTACACGAGTTAGGAGTTACCCTATACTCTACAGGAGGCACTCAATCTTTTATAGAAGGCCTTGATATACCATGTGTTGCAGTAGAAAGTGTTACCAGCTACCCTTCTATTCTTGGAGGTCGTGTAAAAACGTTACACCCAAAAGTTTTTGGTGGCATTTTGGCTCGTAGAGACAATACGCAAGACCAAGAACATATTAATGAGTACGAAATTCCTCTATTCGATCTAGTGATCGTAGATCTTTATCCTTTTGAGGAAACAGTGAAAAACACAAGTGAAGAAGCAACTATCATTGAAAAGATAGATATAGGCGGTGTATCTCTGATACGTGCTGCAGGTAAAAACTATAAGGACGTTAATATCATTTCTTCTCGCAACCAGTATGATTACTTACTAAACCTACTCAATGAGAAGAGCGGTGAGACAAGTATAGAAGACCGTAGAAAAATGGCAGCTGAGGCATTCACTGAATGTGCGCATTATGACGTAGCCATTGCAGACTACTTCAACCAAACGGAAGAAAACGTTGCGGCATACCAACTTTCCATCAACAACAAAAACTCTTTAAGATACGGCGAGAACCCTCATCAAAATGCAGCCTTCTATGGTGCTATCGATGAGTTGTTTGACCAATTAAACGGTAAGGAGCTATCCTACAACAATCTTGTAGACGTAGATGCTGCCTGTGGCATTATAGCAGAATTTGCTAAGCCTACTTTTGCCGTTATCAAACACACAAACGTTTGCGGTATAGCAGAGCGTGATAACGTGTCAGATGCATGGGATGCTGCTTTAGCAGGCGATTCAGAAAGTGCATTTGGCGGCGTACTAGCTACCAACCAAACTATCAACAAAGAAGTAGCAGAAAAGATAAACGAGCTTTTCTTCGAAATTCTTATTGCACCAGCTTATGATACTGATGCTTTAGAGATACTAAAGAGCAAGAAAAATCGCATTCTACTCCTACAAAAAGAGCAGCACGTTCCTAAACGTGAATTCAAACGTATACTTAACGGTGTATTAGCTCAAGATAGCGATAGCACTAACTATGCAGAGTGGACAAACGCTGCTGACAGAGCTGCTACAGAACAAGAAAATGAAGACCTGCTATTTGCCAACATAGCTTGCAAGCACTTAAAATCAAATGCTATTGCATTAGTAAAAGGCAAGCAATTAATAGGTAAAGGCTGTGGCCAAACTAGTCGTATAGATGCACTAAGACAAGCAATAGAGAAAGCGAAGCAATTTGGCTTCTCACTTGAAGGGGCTGTTATGGCTTCTGATGCATTCTTCCCATTCGACGACTGTGCCCGCATGGCACATGAAGCAGGTATTACAGCAATTGTACAGCCAGGTGGTTCTATCAGAGATAAAGACACCATACAATACTGTAAAGACCACAATATGGCATTAGTAATGACGAAAACACGTCATTTTAAACACTAATTGCTTAAATTGAGCTTCTTATGGTGTCTATACTGATAGACGAAAATATATTATTACGCTCCTATGAACTGGATGATGCAGCTATGCTATTTAAAGCCGTAGATGCCTCACGTAGTCATTTACGCAAATGGCTGTCATGGGTAGATAGCACTACAAAGCCTGAACATTCCATTCAGTTCTTGCAACAATATATCAGTCACCAAAACAAGCAGGAAGCATTAGCGCTAGGTATCTTTCATAAACGTGAGATAATAGGCGGTATAGGTATGCACGCTTGGGATCATACCCTCAAAAAAGCACAAATAGGTTATTGGATCAGTAAAGAATATGAAGGGAAGGGCATTATATCAGCATGCCTACTTAGGTTTGTCGATTTCCTTTTCAATAAAGTAGGGCTGAATAAAATCGAGATCCAGTTTATACCGCAAAACGAACGTAGTGCAAAAGTAGCCGACAGGCTTGGTTGCAAGCTAGAAGGCGTAATACGTGACGGCACCATTGTAAATGGCAGATTTGAAGACCTTGTAATTACAGGCCTACTCAAAAAAGAATGGAAAAAACTCCCTGAAAATCCAAAGAAAGAATTTAAAGCTACTTAGTCAAGGCCATCAGCTTTTCCCATATTTCAGGTAATCTCTTAGTGAAGTTGAGTTCTCTCATCTTAGTTCTGGCTTCATCTACCGGACTACCAAAATAGTTTTTACCCCCCTCTATACTCTGCGGAACACCACTTTGCGCATATACTATAGCTCCCTTACCTATAGTTAGGTCCTTACTTACACCTACTTGTCCCCATAGTATCACTTCATCTTCTATTATTGCCTTACCTCCTACACCTACCTGTGCTGCAAATAGACAGTTTTTGCCTATCACAGCGCCATGCCCAATATGTATATGATTATCAAACTTTGTACCCTGTCCTATAATAGTATCTCCACTCACTCCCTTATCTATAGTGCAGCCTGCTCCTATTTCTACGTCACTATGTATGATCACTCTACCACAACTTTCCATTTTGTCATACTGCACATTACGTTCTTTTCTACGTTTAAAATAAAAAGCATCCGCTCCAATAATAGTACCTGCATGTATGATAACGTTATCGCCTATCACACTATGGTCATATATAGTCACATTTGGATGAATAATACAGTTTTTACCAATTGTAACATGATTACCTACAAACACATTGGGCTGCAAAATGGTTCCTTCTCCTATTTGTGCTGTATCGCTTATCATTTTGTTAGCCTGCTCAAAAGGCCTGAAATGCGTCACTATTTTGACATAGGCGCTAAAAGGGTCGTCATGAATAAGTAAAGTTTTACCCTCAGGGCAGTCTACTTCTTTATTTATTATTATAATTGTAGCTGCAGAAGTTAAACATGCATTAAAATATTTTTCAAAGTCTACGAAAGATACATCTCCATGAGTAACTTTATGTATCTCGTTAATGCCTGTAGCCGTATTTGCCGTATTGCCTATAAGCTTAGCACCGATAAAGTCAGCGATCCATTGTACCGAAACAGGTTGTTCGAAAATCATAGAAGAATGTTTGGAGTAAAAATACAATGATTGTTTGAAGTAACTAGAAAATTTAAGAAACCCAGTAGTATTGAGATATGTCAATGTAAATGGGCAGATAGTAAAAGAGACTTCTGCTAAAGTTCCTTATAACAACCGTGCTTTCAGGTTTGGCTATGGTGTGTTTGAAACTATGCTTTTCAGAGGTGGTGTTATCCAGCTTAAAGAATACCATTGGAAAAGACTATTTGGTGCCGTAGAGCAGCTAGAGCTTATTATGCCGGAAATAATGGATGCTAACTGGCTGGAAGCAGAGATAAAAAAGACCGTAAAGAAAAATAAACTAGAAAAGCTCTGTAGAGTACGCCTGCAAATATATGCCGGGCAAGGAGGCTTATACGATGGCCATAATGCTTGGACAGAGTTTGTAATAGTGGTTACACCTGAAAAGGAGCAGATAACAGAACTCAACGAAACAGGTGTAAGATTATCAATAGCTGAAGGATTGCAAAAAAGTAATGACTCTCTTGCCAATCTTAAATCTTGTAGCGCCCTCATTTATTCTATAGCAGCAAGACAAGCCGACAAAAAAGGATTTGACGATGCTCTTATTTGCAATATCAGTGGAAACATTATTGAATCTACAATAGCTAACATCTTTTGGATCAAAGGAGATACTATTTATACACCACCACTTAGCGAAGGCTGTATTGCAGGTGTTATGCGACAATACTTGCTCGAGCAACTTCCAATGGCTGGTATCAACATAAAAGAAGAGCCGCTTACAAGAGCACAACTTAAAGCTGCGGACGGTATCTTTCTTACCAATGCTATACGCAAAATAAAATGGGTAAGTACTATTGATGATATGACCTTTAAGAAGGACAAAGTAAAGGCGCTGCACGACAAAATTTTCACTCAATAAATAGCTTCATTAAAGATTGGCTAAAAAGCGATAAAACTTACTTTTGCAGTCTATGACTAACGAAGTAAGAGTAAGATTTGCGCCTAGCCCAACCGGAGGCCTACACTTAGGCGGTGTACGTACCGTTCTATACAATTACCTTTTTGCTAAACACAATAATGGCAAATTCATATTACGTATTGAAGATACCGACCAAACCAGGTTTGTAGAAGGTGCCGAAGATTATATTTTCAATTGTTTGGACTGGTGTGGTCTAACTCCCGATGAAAGTGTAAGACATGGCGGAGATTACGGCCCTTATAAGCAGAGTGAAAGAAAAGAGATATACAGACCATATGCTGAGCAGCTTATAGCAGAGGGGAATGCATATTATGCTTTTGACACGCCAGAAGAGCTTGAGGCTATGCGCAACAAGCTACGCAGTAAAGAAAATCCAAACCCTCAATACGATAGACATACTCGCATGCAAATGCGTAACTCACTTTCTTTACCAAAAGAGGAAGTAAATGAACTAATAAAAAATGGCACACCTCATGTCGTTCGTATAAAAGTTCCGGAGAACGAAACCGTACGTTTTACCGATATGATTCGTGGAGACATAGCTCATGATACTAATGTGGTAGATGATAAAGTAATTCTGAAGGGTGATGGCATGCCTACTTATCACCTAGCCGTTGTTGTAGATGATTACTTAATGAAAATAACGCACGCTTTTAGGGGAGAAGAATGGCTGCCAAGTGCTCCAATACATATCCTTTTATGGAAATACTTAGGCTGGGAAGATGCTATGCCTAAATGGGCGCATTTACCATTGATCTTAAAACCCGATGGTAATGGCAAGTTAAGTAAAAGAGATGGTGAAAGACTAGGATTCCCTGTGTTTGCTATGAACTGGGGCAGCAAGGAAAAGGGGGACTTTTCTGAAGGTTTTAAAGAGAAAGGGTTTTTACCGGAAGCTTTTGTGAATATACTAGCAGTGTTGGGTTGGAACGATGGGACAGAACAAGAGCTTTTCTCTATGGAAGAACTTATAGAGAAATTCAGTACAGACCGTATTCATAAAGGCGGTGCTAAATTTGACTATGAAAAAGCCAAATGGTATAACCAACAATATATATTAAAGTCAGACAATCATATATTGGCTCAACTGGTAAAGCCTTACTTTGTAGAGCAAGGTATAACGGTAGATGAGGACTATCTAACAAAAGTAGTAGCATTGGTAAAAGAACGCTGCCACTTGTTGACCGACTTTTGGCAACAAGCCCATTTCTTCTTCAAAAATCCGGAAACAGTTGACGTAGAAACTATTAAGAGCAAATGGAGTGATGATCACACCAACTTTTTTAATAGCTGGCTAGCGCAAATAGACAATATAAAACAGTGGGATGCTGGTAGTATTGAAGAGAACTTTAGTGAAATGGCTACATCCTTGAATATTAAGAAAGGCAGTTTAATGCTACCATTACGTATAATGCTAGTAGGAGGTAAATATGGACCTGGTGTATTTGAGATAGCTGAATATATTGGCCTAGAGGCTACAAAAGGTAGAATAGAGGCTACTATAAGCAATTTATAAATATCAAAGAAAAACTTATAAAACCTAAAATAAAATTGGCTATATCGTTAAAATATTATTATATTTGGTAACTACGATAACATTAATTGTCAAATTCTTAAAACTTAAAGAATGAAAAAATTACTTCTACTTTTATTAGCTGGTGCTACATTATCTAGCGCTGATGCACAAACTCCTGAGAAGAAGAATGTATCTATGATCGGTAAAATGACTGCTACATGGTGTGGTCCTTGCGGATCTTGGGGTTGGACATTATATAATGATGTGATTACTGCTGGTGCTAACAATGCATTCCCTGTTTCTTACTACTCTTCTAGTAGCTCAAGCTGGGATAACACTGATTTCTACAACCAAACTGCTGCAAACTTTGCAGGTGTAATTGGTGGTAGCGGTTACCCTACTTTCTCTGTTAACTTCTTTGACCACAGTAAAGCTAACACTTCTGGTGGTAGCGTTAATACTGCTGGTACTAAAACTGACGTGAATGCTGCTGTTGCTACTCACGCTGCTGCGCCTGTTGTTGCTGCAACTGGCATGACTTACAAGATCACTGGTAACGATGTTGAAGTAGTTACTAAAACTATGTTCTACGCTGCTGCTAGTGGTACTTACAAAGTAGCTGTATACTTAGTTGAAGATGATGCACAACACATCCAAGCTGGTCAAACAGGTACTGTAGGTCACCACAACGTATTAAGAGCTAGCATGTCTTCTACTACATGGGGTGAGCAAATCGCTACTGGTACTATTGCTGCTAACAGCGATTACAGCAAAACTTTCAACTTCACTGTTACTGATACTAAATGGGACAAAACTAAGTTGAAGCCAATTGCTATCATCTACAAAGTTAACGGTACTAAGCATGACTATGTAAACGGAACTGAGCACTACTCATTCCCTACTTCAGTTGCTACTGTAAACAACGTACAAAACGTAGCAGTTTATCCAAACCCTGCTACTACTCAAGCTACAATATCTTTTGACGCTGCTAAAGCTACTACAGCTTCAGTTATCGTTACAGATGCTATGGGTCGTCAAGTTTACAACTCTGGTTCTCTTAACGTATCTAACGGTAGAACTATCCACACTATCAACACTGCTAACATCGCAGCTGGTATCTACAACGTTACTATTGCTAGCGAAGAGGGTACTTCTACTCAACGTTTGTCAGTTACTAAGTAATTCTCCTACTAGGATACTTACTTTAAGTATATAAATTATAAATAAAGCCTAGCGTAATCGCTAGGCTTTATTTATTTTGATTATTATCTATTCACCAATTCCATTTCTCTCCAATTTTAAGTCTCCAACAACACAAACTAGCCTTCTTTTCTTACCTATATGGAGCAGAGGCGACTTAAGGAATATAAGTCACTTACTAGAGGGAATAAGAAAACTTAAATTGATAGATATATATCCCCTCTCAACGCAAACAATACTATCTAATTATAGCATCAACCCATAAGCATTCCTTATGCTCAGCTTAGCAACACAAAAGGGCTAGAAAAGATCCCCAAGGGCTATTAAAAACATAATCTTCTTACCCAAGGAAGCCTATTTTATTGGCAATAACTGTTGATAGCCTAACCTACTATTTATACAAGTTGGTTAAAGCTTAAGTATTCTTTAGCTCAAGGAAGTTTTATTAGCTAGGGAAAAAGAGAGTATAGAAAAGACGTGCTTTTAGATTATATGAATAATAAGCAGTAGCTCTCAAAACACTGAAGATAAAACAGACTAAAGACGTTA
The DNA here is from genome assembly GCA_041392855.1 of Flavipsychrobacter sp. Classification (NCBI taxonomy): domain Bacteria; kingdom Pseudomonadati; phylum Bacteroidota; class Chitinophagia; order Chitinophagales; family Chitinophagaceae; genus Flavipsychrobacter; species Flavipsychrobacter sp. The sequence continues at coordinate 2,818,845 of JAWKLD010000001.1, read as the reverse complement.
ACTGATAAGCAATAAAAAAGGCTTAGAAAAAATCTAAGCCTTTAAAATATATTCAAACAACTAAGATTACATATGTGTAAATCTACGAGTTGTAACGATATTACCGTTGCTATCAGAAAGTCTGATAAAATATACACCTGTTGGTATTTTTTCAATGTTTAGTTTAGCTTCAGAGCTATTAGACGAAACATTGTAAGAAGCCATCTTTCTACCTACAAGGTTATAAATAGATACGTTTTCAATGTTTTTATACTTACCAAATTGTACGTTAATAACGTTGTTAGCTGGGTTTGGATAGATATTCACTCTATCACTGGCTTGGTTAATATTACCGACACTAGTAGTCCACTTAGAGAAGATGAACGTTACATTTTTATTGTATGTACCACCCTTCTCTTTCATGTTTACAGTGATGTAGTAAGTACCAGGTATTATAGTACTAGCATCATAATCTGCCAACTGAACGTGGAAGTCGCCCTTTACATTTGGCGCATAGTCGTTAGATGTAAACGTAGAACCATTCAGTAATTGGTTGTTACTATTTTGTCTGCAAAGAGCATTATCACAAATACCAAGATTCATACCACCACTCCAAGAAGCTGGGAAATCGTGTGCAACTACCTTCCATTCAATTTGAATGTTAGCGCCTGTTTTATTAGTGATGTTATTATGTAGATCTAGATTTTTGTAAACAGTACCGCGCACAGTATCACCTCCCTCTGTCTCAAAAGACTGTGCTTGAGCTGTAGAAATTCCTACAAATAAACTAGCAGAAACTAGTAAAGAGTATATGTATGGCTTCATAGACATGATTTGTATGCAATATAACGAAAAAATACTTTTAAATCAAATAGAAAATTAACCTAACAAAAACATGACAATAGTATTGATAATCAGCTTTGTAAGGTCGATATTATACGCACTAAAAAGGCTACATAAAATGTAGCCTTTTTGTTTATTGAGAATGTTATAAATGAATATTAATGCGCTTCTTCACCGTCTTTTAAAGGAACTGTTTGAGCGATGAAATCGTTTCCATTGCCATCATCCTTGTAGTCATAAGCCCAACGGTGAACAGTTGGTATCTCTCCTTCCCAGTTACCATGACCAGGGTTAATAGGAGTCGTCCATTCCAATGTAGGAGAACCCCATGGGTTTTGAACAGTAACCTTACGTCCTCTCCATATACTTGCGAAGAAGTTAACAACGAATAGTAGTTGTGCAAAGAATACCACAATTACCACTATACTTATAAATCCGTTCAGGCTATCAAACTGTTTGAATGATTCCCAAGCGCTATAATCGTAATAACGACGTGGCATACCAGCGATACCTTCGTAGTGCATTGGCCAGAAAATCAAGTAAGCACCAATGAACGTTATAAAGAAGTGGATGTAACCCAACGTCTTATTCATAAACCTACCAAACATCTTAGGGAACCAGTGATAAATACCGGCAAACATACCAAAGAAGGCAGATACACCCATTACAATGTGGAAGTGGGCCACAACAAAGTAAGTATCGTGTAGGTGGATATCTAGAGCAGAGTTACCTAAGAAGATACCTGTAAGACCACCTGAGATGAATAACGAAACGAAACCTAGAGAGAACAACATTGGGTTAGTGAAACGGATGTTACCTCTCCAAATAGTTGTTAACCAGTTAAATACCTTAACTGCTGATGGTACGGCGATTAATAACGTAAGTAGTACGAATATAGACCCTAAGAAAGGACTCATACCTGTTACGAACATGTGGTGCGCCCATACCAAGAAGGCAAGTACTGTAATACCGATCAATGATATGATCATCGCCAAGTAACCGAAAATAGGCTTACGTGAGTGGTTAGATAATATCTCTGACGCCATACCCATACCAGGAAGCATAATGATGTATACCTCTGGGTGACCTAAGAACCAGAATAAGTGTTGGTAAAGAATTGCAGAACCACCTACATGTGGTAGCGCTTTACCAGCAATGAATATTTCTGATAAGTAGAAGCTTGTTCCGAAATTACGGTCAAATATAAGTAGTACGAAACCTGATAATAATACAGGGAAAGATAATACACCTAATACCGCTGTGAAGAACAATGCCCATATAGTAAGTGGCATACGAGTCATCGTCATACCCTTAGTACGCATATTAAGGATAGTAGAGATATAGTTAAGACCACCTAGTAATGACGAAACTACGAATAGTGCCATACTAGTCAACCATAGATCCATACCTAAGCCAGAACCTAAAGAAGCTTCTTTCAATGCACTCAATGGAGGATATGTTGTCCATCCACCTGATGCAGGACCAGTTTGAACAAATAGAGAAACAAACATTAAAATACTAGCTAAGAAGAAGAACCAGTAAGATAACATGTTCATGAATGGCGACGCCATATCACGTGCTCCAATTTGAAGTGGAATGAGCAGGTTGGCGAATGTACCACTCAAACCTGCCGTCAATACAAAGAATACTAATATAGTACCGTGCATTGTTACCAATGCATAATAAAATTCTGGATCTAGTTTTCCGCCTTTAGCCCACTCGCCAAGGAAGCTTTCCATAATAGGGAAAGTTTGCTCAGGGAAACCTAATTGCAAACGGAAGAATACAGACATTAATGCGCCTATTACAGCCCATATAATACCAGTTACAAGAAATTGCTTAGCAATAATCTTGTGATCTTGGCTAAAGATATACTTCGTGATGAAGTGCTGCTCATGGTGGTCATGACCATGATCATGCGCATCGTGTGTGTGCGCTGTATTAGTTCCTTGAATGATAACGTCGCTCATTTTTTACACTTTTTTTGGTCTTAGCTTGTTTTTTTGACCGATTTACTTCATCGTTATTGCGTTAACACTATCAGTTTTTTCTTCTGTAGCTTCAGTTGCAGGTTCTTCAGCAACCTCAGCGCTATTTAATGCTTTATAGCTTTTTTGCTCTGCCATCCAAGCATCATATTCTTCTTGCGTATGCACTATCACAATACCCCTCATAGAGTAGTGTCCTTTACCACACATTTGGTCGCAAGAGATCTCGTAAACGAAATCAGGATTATTAGTCATGCTCTTCATTTCCTCTGTTGTATACTGAGGAGTGAACCACATTGTTGTAATAATACCAGGTACCGCGTCCATCTTAAGACGGAAATGAGGTAAACCAACATCATGTATTACGTCCCTTGAACCTATAATTAGTTTTACCGGCTTACCTTTTATAAGGTGAAGCTCATTTTGTATCACTACATCATCATCATTGCTCTTATCTTCCCAGTCTAAACCTAGAATATTATCAGCATCGTTGATGTTTCTAAAGTCTCTTTTCCCTAAAACACCATCAGCACCAGGGTAACGCATTATCCAGTTGAATTGCTTACCAACAACCTCAACTACTTGTGCATCCTTAGGAGCTTCATCAGTCATTGTCATCCAGTTCTTCAAACCAAAAGCCACAAGAATTGCCATTGCAATAGCAGGGATAGTAGTCCATACTAGCTCTAGCTTGTTGTTGTGCGGGTAGAAGAAAGAAGTATTACGTTTCTCACTGCTTTGGTATTTCCATGCAAACCAGAATAGAATAGCCTGAGTTACAAAGAATACGATACCTGTTACCCAAAGTGTCATCTTAAGCATGTTATCATACTGAACACCATGCTCTGATGCTGAAACAGGAAGCATTTTGTCAATCAACATTTCATGACATTCCCAAATACCCCAAAGGCCAAGGAAGAAAAAGGCTACCAACAATATCGCTATGATACGGTTGGTTCTATGCTTTACATTTTCCTCACCGCGAAGAACAGCTGTTAATTCGCTTGCTTGCGCTATTTGGTATATGATAATGAATACCAGCGCTACCAATAATGTTAAAATAAGTCCCGACATAGTCAGTTTATCTTGTATTTACTTATTAATGTTATTCAATTTCTACGCTCCGCTTAAATACACTTCAGTATTAACTTTCGTGTATTACAGCTTCTTTCAGCAATGGGTTATTCAGTGGTACTAGATTATGCTTAGCAAGTGAACGTGTCACACTAAATATCAATATACCTATGAAACCTGCAAACACACCTAATTCATACCAGTTCAAATGCCAGTTTTTACCTAATGGGCCAGGCATTGTCATTATATAAAAGTCTAACCAGTGACCGAAAATGACAATCATTGCCATAAACGTCAATGTGAAATAGTTACGTTTACTCGGACGAGACATCAAAATGATGATCGGCATACAGAAGTTGATGATGAATACAGAGTACCATATCAAGCTGTAAGGTCCTTGTTGACGGATCTTGAAGTAAGTAGTCTCCTCAGGAATGTTACCGTACCATATCAACATGTACTGTGCAAACCATACATAAGTCCAGAATACACTAAATGCAAAGATAAATTTACCTAGATCGTGTATGTGCTCTTTATTAACTATAGATAATTGACCATTGTTCTTCAACATTACAACGAATAAGAAGATAATAGCCATACCACTTACGAAGGCACTAGCGAAGGTATACCAGCTAAACATTGTAGAATACCAGTGCGCATCTATACTCATGATCCACATCCAAGGAGCAGTACTCATTTGTGTTAGTGCGTATACTAATAAGAAACCTGCACCCCACTTAAGTGTAGTGAAATATATTTTAGTGCTATTAGTCGGCGCTTTTTCCATTGATAGAGAAAGCGTTCTAAACTTAATTCCGAAGTAAGACCAAAGACCAATTGTTACTACCGTAAAGATGGTAAACATTGTTGGGTTCAAAAATGAAGACTTACCTTCTAAAATTGCATCACCTTCAGGGTGTACCCAGTGATATATAGGGTTATGGCCATGTACATCAAGACCAAAAGCGATGAAAAGTAGTATAACAGCTGCGATAATACCGAATACCCATACATTGGCACCAATAGCCTCAGGTACTCTTTTGTAAGCAACTATCCATCCACCGTGCGCCAAAGACGCCGCAGCTTGAATGAAGACACTTGCTACTGTTATCAATAAGAAGAATACACTGTTGTGCAACAACACTGTCCAAAAACGTGTTTTGTCAACATGGAGTGCGCTATCGGCTGGCAAAAGAGCGCCAATAAGTAGTACCAAAACACCTACTACCATTAGTATGATGCTGGTATTTCTTAATCTTGCCGGTATCTCAAAACGTTCGTTCATTGTAATATTATTAGAAGTACGCTTACTAATTGCTAATGTTAAAATTAATGTTCCGCATGTTCATCATGAGCCTCTTGACTCATAGCTGTCATTGCTTCTTCTTTCTTACCTAAAGTGAATGGGTTACCACCATCTTCTGCTTGTACACTTTTGATGTAAGCAATAACCATCCAACGTTGTTTCTGGTCAAGTTGGCTAGCATACGAGCCCATCATGTTTTTACCAAACTTGATAGCTGCATACATAGTACCCACTTTCATATCCTTATACTTAGCATCTTTCAAGTTGGCTGGCATAGAGGCAAACTTACCGCTAGTGTATAAAGGACCTTGACCATCTAATTTATTACCATGACAAATACCACAGTAAATATTATACAAACGGCCACCTTCTGCTACTTCATCAGGAGTAAAACGTAGGCTCGTAGTATACGATTTGTACGCTTCTTCATCTCCTTCAACCAAATGGTCTGGCAACTCATTGCCTCTTGCTACTGTACCCATTACTGGCGGACGGCTAGTTTGGCTATCCGTAAAGTTTGGATTCTCGGTGTAAGCATCATAAGCACGTGAGTAGGTCATATCCGGTGCATATATCTTACCGGGATTACGACGAGTATCATCGCTGCTACAAGCCGTAAGACCTAGACCTATCACTAAAGTCGCAATTACTATGCTTTTGGTCTTATTCATAAATAATTTAATATTCAATGTTCAACAACTAAGGTTACCTAATGCTAACTACTAGGTTGCCGGATTTAATTTTTCGTATTCTTCTTCTTTATCAAAACGTCCGTACCACCACTCGCTCTCTGCATATTGTACTGATGTTTCCATAGCACCAGTAGACTTCAAGAAGTTGATAGCTTCTTCGCCTGCATCATCGTCACTTATTTCCAACGCTACAACAAACAAATCATCAGTTTGGCGTGGGTGGAAAACGTGCTTCTTAACACCTGGCATTATCTGATTCAAATAACAGAATGTCAATACCATACCTACAGCAGCAAATAATACTGTAAGCTCGAACGTAATAGGAATAAATGCAGGTAATGAGAAGTGAGGTTTACCGGCAAAATTGATTGGCCAGTCGCTCAAAAATATCCATGACATAAAACCTACTGCTGTACAAGTACCAGTGATACCGTATATAAAACCAGCAACGTGTAGGTCTGTATCTTTTTGACCAAGCGCCTTATCCAACCCGTGAACAGGGAAAGGTGTATACACATCATGTAGTTTGAAACCACTGTTGCGCACCTTATCTATTGCGGGAAACAATACCGCCTCATCATCGTAACACCCTACTGCAAATTTCTTTATAGCCATTGTTTAAATAATTCTTTATTACTTAAAAGCTGTTTATTATTAATGATGGTTTTGTTCTTCAACAAATTGCTCAATACTCTTCTCATCTTCTTTCGCCATTTCTCTCTTATAGTTGTCACCTGAAGTTTTCAATACGAACTTGATCTCAGCAACTGCAATAACAGGGAAGTATTTAGCAAATAAGAAGTAACATGTAAAGAACAAACCAAATGTACCTAGGTAGAAACCTAACTCCGGCCATGTTGGGCTGTAGTAAGTCCAGCTACCTGGTAAGTAATCACGATACAATGAAGTAACGATAATTACAAAACGTTCAAACCACATACCTATGTTCACAATGATAGACATGAAGAACGTGAATGGAATATTACGACGTAGCTTCTTGAACCAGAACAACTGTGGAGAAACCACGTTACAAGTCATCATCGCCCAATAGCTCCACCAATATGGTCCAAAGATTCTCCAGTGGAATGCAGATTGCTCATACTGAACGCCACTATACCATGCTATGAATAGCTCTGTTAGGTATGCCACACCAACAATAGAACCTGTAAGTACAATTACTTTGTTCATTGCTTCAATGTGACCGATAGTGATATATTCTTCAAGACCTAAGATCTTACGAGTAATAATTAATAGTGTTTGTACCATCGCGAAACCAGAGAAGATCGCACCCGCAACGAAGTATGGCGGGAAGATGGTAGTGTGCCAACCAGGTATTACTGATGTAGCAAAGTCAAACGATACGATAGTGTGTACTGAAAGTACTAGCGGTGTACTCAAACCTGCCAATACAAGTGCTAATGCTTCTTGACGTTGCCAGTTTTTTGCAGTACCAGTCCAGCCAAAAGAAGCTAAACCATACATACGCTTACGGAACTTAGTTTTAGCGCGGTCACGTACTGTTGCAAAGTCAGGTATTAGACCAGAGTACCAGAATAGTAATGATACCGTGAAGTATGTAGAGATCGCAAATACGTCCCAAAGTAGTGCCGAGTTAAAGTTAGGCCATAGAGGACCACGACCATTCGGGTAAGGCAGTACAAAGAAACCATCCCATACACGGCCCATGTGGAATATCGGGAACTGACCAGCACACATTACGGCAAATATTGTCATTGCCTCTGCAGCTCTGTTCACCCCAGTACGCCAACCTTGACGGAATAGTAGTAGGATTGCCGAAATTAGTGTACCAGCATGACCGATACCAACCCACCATACGAAGTTGGTGATATCCCATCCCCAACCTACAGTGCGGTTAATACCCCAAACACCAATACCATAGTAAACCTCCCAGAACACTGAGAAAATACCGAAACCGAGGAGAATCAATGAGAAGAAGAAACCAACATACCACATACGACCCGGTTTTTTCTCAATCGGGCTGATGATATCTTCGGTTACTTGGCTATAGGTTTTATTCCCATCTACCAGTGGTTCTCTTACAGACGATTCGTACTTTAAATGCATAGCACGTTATTAGAATAGTTCTTTTAATTTATTTATTTGCTAGGCTCACCTTATAGTATTCTTAGAATACTATAGGGTTCATCATTTTATCTTTGTCCTCATTACCAGCTATTATCTCATCCGTATTACGGATCTTAGATAAGTAGTTGATGTTTGGTAATGTATGTAGTGGCTCTAATACATAGAACACACGCTCTTCTTGGTTCTTTCTTCTTAGTTTGTATATCTCACTATTCTTATCATTCACGTTACCAAATACAATACTATCAGAAGGACAAGCTTGCTGACAAGCAGTTCTAGCCTCACCATCTTTCATTGGGCGACCAGCTTTCTTAGCAGTTAGCTTAGCATCTTGTAAACGCTGTACACAGAAGCTACATTTCTCCATCACACCACGGCTACGAACAGTCACGTCTGGGTTCAATACCATACGAGTTAGGTCATCGTTCATACCATCACGACGGTAGTCTTCATACAAGTTGTCATCGAAGCAGTCTGCACCATTCCAGTCCATCCAGTTGAAGTGACGTACTTTGTAAGGACAGTTGTTCGCGCAATATTTAGTACCGATACAACGGTTATAAGCCATTTGGTTCAAACCTTCACTACTATGGTTGGTTGCCGATACCGGACAAACGTTCTCACAAGGAGCGTTGTCACAGTGCTGACACATCATAGGCTGGAATACAGTCTGTACGCTATCCGGATCTTCAGGCTGTCCGCTGAAGTAACGGTCGATACGTATCCAGTGCATCTCCTGCGCTTTCAATACGTGTGTTTTACCTACTACAGAAACGTTGTTCTCTGCTTGGCAACCCATCACACAAGCACCACAACCAATACAGCTACTCAAGTCGATAGACATACCCCAGTGGATACCAGGAGACTCATATACAGGGTATAATGTTCCGTTTTTACGGAAATCATCTTCCCAATACGCAGCTGGTTTGTGCGCCATAGGAGCTTTACTATGTTCAGGTTTAGCACCATGCGCGTCTCCGCCGTGTGCTGCACCATGCTCATCATGCTCCCAAGGTAATGTGGTATAGTGTGCTAGCTCTTCCTTACGCTCATTCAACAGCGCTTTAGGATCTTTACTGAACTCATCTAGTGTATATTCATGAATGATCGGACGACCTTCATAACTATGGTGAGTTTGTGTAATAGCTACACGATAAGTTTTTTCTGTTTTCTCAATTGTTGCTTTCGATGCATAATCGAATGTAGTACCGTTATACGCAACGAATGGATAAGCATTCTTACCACCTATTTCGTCACCAAACTTATCTACACCGCTACGAGCAGCCATACCTACACCCTCACTTCTACCATATCCTACTGCTATAGCAATAACATCATTATTCATACCCGGCACTACAACTATTGGTAGCTCTACTGACTTACCATTAGCTTCTACCTTCACTACTAGCTTCTTATCTACTACCTCTGTGATAGAAGTAAGCTCGGCATCCATGTTTTTAGCTCTCTCCGGAGATACACATACATAGTTGTCCCAAGTAGCTTTAGTGATCGGATCAGGCATTTCTTGCAACCAAGGGTTGTTACTCCATGCACCACCTTGACCAATAGATATCTTAGGATATACTACTAGTTCAACACCGTCTACAGCTTTTCTTGAAGAGATATTGCTAATTGCTGCATCTACATTTCCACTAAAGCTTGCAGCTCCCATTGCCATATCGCCTGCTGGCTCTACAACACCATCTTGTAATGCTTTATCAAAGTTGCTTTGACCACCTAGTTTGTTAGTCCACCATGCTTTCCAAAGATCTCCGTAAGACTCAGAAGAACCTGCCCATGTAAGCAAGCTGTCTTGGAAGGCACGTGTCTTAAATAATGGTGCAATACCTGGCTGCATCAAGCTATAGTAACCTGTTTTCGGCTCAGCATCACCCCAGCTCTCTAAGAAATTATGATCAGGAACAATGTACTTACAAGCTGAAGCTGTTTCGTCCATACGATCTGCAAATGAAATCGATACAGGAACTTTCTTCAAGCCAGCAGCAAACTGCTCACTATTGTAATAATCATATACAGGGTTTACACCTTGCATCATCAAAGCACCTACTTTACCTGCATTCATCGCTTCAGTAAGCGCTACCATGTCAGAGTCGATACCTTGTTTGTAGTTACTAGTTACTGCCCAGTTAACTATAGTTCCATTAGCACCTACTTTGTCGTTAATAGCATTAACAACAGTTTGTATGTGCACATCGTTTGAACCACAAACAACTAGACCATTACCTTTCTTAAGGTCAGCAGCAGCATTAGCAACGAGCTTGTTTAGATTATCGCTAGCTAAAGCCGGAGCTGCACCATTTACTACAGCATTATATAACGCAACAGCTACAGCACCCATTTGAGATGGTTTGCAAGTAGCTCTTTTATCAGCCGCAGCACCTGTGATAGTGTGCGTAGCTTCTACTTGGTAGTGCTTCGACATTGTCGGGTTAGCAGCACTTACCTTACGGCCTTTAGCGTATTGTTTAGTAAACTCAACAGGAGCCAACCAAGTGCCTAAGAAATCAGCACCAAGACCCACTATTGTTTTTGCTTTGTTGAAATGATATGAAGGCAATGTACGCTTACCATAGCAAGCCTCATTAGCCAATAACATACCTGAATACGAAATAGCATCATAAGTGATGTGCTTCGCGTTAGGATATGCAGCGATAAAACGTTTAACAGCCTCTTTAGTAGTAGGGCTTAATATTGTTGAGGTCAGTATATAGGCCTCACCGCTATTATTTTGCAAGCCTTCTTTGATGCTACGGTCAATAGCCTCAAATGTAGCTTCTTTCCCATCCGCGTATGGCTTACGCAAACGTGCTTTATCATAAAGATTCAACACAGACGCTTGCACTCTTGCAGAGGTAGCACCCTCAGTTATAGAAGACAACTCGTTACCTTCTAGTTTTATAGGACGTCCATCACGTGTTTTAATAACTACAGGGCAATAATCGCCACCATCAACAAATGTTGATGCATAGTAATTAGGAACACCAGGAACGATTTCTTCAGGCTTAATAGCGTAAGGGATCACCTTACGTACTGGCATCTCACAGCTAGCAGCCAATGCAGCAGCAGCGGTACTGAAGCCTAAGAACTTTAAAAAGTCGCGACGAGGAGTATTGGCACCTAATAAATCATCGCTAAGGTCTAGAGGCAATTCCTCTTTAAACTCATTATCGACAACCTCTTTGTGTGCTGCAGTAGCCTGCAGTTCTTCCAAACCCTTCCAATATTTTTTCTGACTCATATTGTTCAACTCGGTATGTTAAGTTTCCGAATATATTTAACTGATTATCAAGAATTAGTAGTGACACTTTTGACACTCTGTTCCACCAATATCATTAACTGTTACACTTGTACGCTCTCCAGACTTCATCTCTTCATGATACTTCTCGTAGATAGAGTAGTAATCATTCTCTGCAAACTTCACCTCTGTTTGACGGTGGCAGTTGATACACCAACCCATTGTCAATGGAGCGAATTGCTTCACCTCATCCATATCTTGTATCGGGCCGTGACAACGTTGACAAGCCACCTTACCTACAGCTACGTGCTGAGAGTGGTTGAAGTAAACGTGATCTGGTAGATTGTGAATCTTAGTCCACTTTATTGGTGTTGCTAAGATGTTACCTTCAGCATCTGTTTTGTAAGTTTTAGTTGCAGGATCCCAACCAGCATGTTTGTATAGCTTTTGGATCTCAGCAGTACCGTCAACCTCTTCTCCTTCTGCAGTAAATAATGGATATGTATCTGCACCTGTGTATTCTTTGATCTGCTTGTGACAGTTCATACACACATTTGTAGATGGTACCATAGCATGCTTACTCTTTTCAGCACCTGCGTGGCAATATTGACAGTTAATTTGGTTGATACCAGCGTGTACTTTGTGCGAGTAGAAGATAGGCTGCTCTGGCATATAACCTTTCTGACGACCTAGACCCAATGCACCGTTCACTAAAGTATAACCTACACCGATGAACAGTAGTACTAAAGCAATTGCAATGAATACTTTGTTACGGTAGAATGGAATTTCTTTTTGTACAGGAATGCCTTCTTTCTCATGAGCAACACGACGCAAGCCGCTGTTGACACGCCAAAGAATGATCATCAATAACAACAGCACTACTGTTATCATTGAATACAACCATGTATTGTCGCTAGCAGGTGCAGCAGCAGTAGTGTCACCAGGTCCTGGCTCAGGCCCTGCAGGCTTAACACTGTTTACATAAACAACAATGGCATCGATATCTTCGTGAGACAACTCTGGGAAACCAGTCATCGCTGTTTTTCCCCAAGTATTGAAGACATCGTTAGCATATTTATCGCCACTAGCGATAACCTTAGCTGAATTGTTTACCCAATCGTATAACCACTCTTTGCTTGGCACACGTCCGTCCACACCTTGCAAGGCAGGACCAGTGGCATCGTTAAGCGGATGGTGACATGTGGCACATTTCGACTGAAATAGTGCTTTACCATCAGGCTGGGCTACAGCAGATACACTACACGCAAATAACGCTATAATTAGCGCCATTGTACTGTGAGCAATTTTCCGTAAAGTCGGCTTAATTGTTTTTGACACAGGAATAAATTTGAAAATTAACGTTCCTTTTAGACAAAGCGTTGACAAAACTACAACAACAAGACGAAAGTTAATAGCCATTTGCAAAAAAATGTTTTTCAATACTGTAGCAGGTTTCAAAGGATATTTGAATTTAAAAAATGTATCAATGTCATTTCAGTGTCATGAAAGCAGGGCGTTTTTTAACCCTCTATTAATCCACTGTTCATATTAGTTAATCAACGCTATATGGCTCAACGCTTTATATAGAGCCTGTTCTACCACCATCAACAGGTATACTTACCCCATTTACATAGGCAGCTGCAGGGGTTGCCAAAAAGGCCACTACGGCAGCTACTTCTTCAGGCTTACCAAAGCGTTTGGCAGGTATTTCTGCCAACATATTTTTTTCAACCTCATCTGTTTCTACGCCTGTTTTAGCAGCTTTATTATCGATTATTGATGATAAGCGCCCTGTAAGTGTTGCACCTGGCAAAACATTGTTCACCGTTATGCCAAATGGCGCCAACTCGTTAGACATGGTTTTAGACCATGAAGCAACAGCTCCTCTTATTGTATTCGAAACTCCTAACCCCTTCAATGGGATCTTAACAGAAGTAGAAATGATATTAATGATCCTTCCATACTCTGCGGCTTTCATACTTTCCATTACTGCGGTTGTCAGTATATGATTGCAAATAAGGTGCTGTTCAAAAGCTGCATAGAATGAGGCTACTTCTGCCGCAGCTATCATACCTGCAGGAGGTCCACCACTGTTGTTGATAAGGATATGTATTGGATTTTGAGCCACAAAATCTGTAGCTACCTGTTTCACCTCATCGGGCTTTGAAAAGTCTGCTACTAAATAACTGTGTTGCTGCCCATCATTTGCCGGCAAAGCGGCAACGGCTTCTTTCAGCTTTGTTTCATTACGGGCTATCAGTACACAATCGGCACCCAAACTAGCCAGCTCTCTTGCACAGGCAAACCCAATACCTTGTGTACTGCCTGCTATCAATGCTCTTTTACCTTTAAGACTCAATGCTAACATCACGTTTTTTTTGATGAGCGAATATAGTAAAGCAAATTAAACTGCCCTAACCTCCATTTATTTAAAATGGCCGAAATAAGGTTTATTATTTGCTTTATTCTTTAATGCCTATATTTGTAGATAGTAGTGCGCGTAGCCTCGGTAATATTTCTATCCCGTCTCTTTCTAGAAAGACTTACCACTAAGATCATCCTGATATAAATACGCCACTTACTGAATACTTTTTTACTCAAGATTTTACATAATTCTTATATGGAATATAATACTACGCGCAGCCAAATGCTGATGCCTGAATATGGTAGAAACGTGCAGCGAATGATAGAGCACTTGATGACTATCGAAGATCGTGATAAAAGACTTAAAAGCGCTGCAGCTATTGTGGAGCTAATGGGTACACTAAACCCCTCTTTAAAAACCGTTGAAGACTATGAGCACAAGTTGTGGGATCACTTATACTTAATTACAGACTTCAAACTAGATGTAGAAGGGCCTTACCCTAAGCCATCAAAAGAGCAGATGATGCGTAAGCCCGACCCTATTCCTTACCCTCAAAGCAAAATATCTCATCGCCACTTCGGTAAAAACCTAAAGCAATTCATTGCTTTAGCTATGGAAGAGCAAGACGATGAAAAAAGGCAAAGCATGACCCAGCAAATAGGCTATTACATGAAGCTTGCCTATATCAACTGGCATAGAGAGCCTGTACACGACGACATGATCAAAAATGAATTGTCGGTACTTACAAAAGGCAAACTCATTTATGAACCTGGAGGGTATAAAGTATACTTTGACAACAATAGGAACAATTACAAAAACCGTCGCAACAATAATAACAACAAAGGTGGTGGACGTAACTATGGTGGCAAAAACAAAAAGTATAACAAAAACAGAAATAATAGATAAGCATGAGTGCTTTTGAAATAATAGGAGGCAATACACTTAGCGGGACAATAACACCTCAAGGTGCAAAGAACGAGGCACTACAAGTGCTATGTGCAGCATTGCTTACCAAAGAACCTATTACTTACACCAATGTACCTGATATACATGATGTAAATACGTTAATTGATGTTTTAGCAGACATTGGTGTTACTGTTAGCAGACCTGCTCCTAATACGGTCGTACTTGAAGCTAGCAACATTAATGGCGACTACTTTAGCGACCCCAGCTTTAAAGATAAAGCAGGAAGGCTACGTGGTGCTGTAATGCTGGCTGGCCCTATGTTGGCAAGAAATAAAAAAGCTCACATCCCTCAACCCGGTGGCGATAAGATAGGTAGACGAAGATTGGATACACATATACACGGCTTTGAAAAGTTGGGTGTAAAAGCTAGTTACGATGTAGAGCAAAACCTCTTTACACTAGATGGCAGCTCTACGCATGGCAATACGATCTTACTTGCAGAACCATCTGTAACAGGTACTGCCAATATTATCATGGCAGCTGTCCTCACTGAAGGAGTTACGACCATATACAATGCCGCTTGTGAGCCATATCTACAACAGCTTTGCCGTATGCTCAACAACATGGGCGCAAAGATAGATGGCATAGGCTCTAACATGTTGAAAATTGAAGGGGTATCCTCCCTTAGTGGCTGTGAACACAGAATGCTTGCAGACATGATCGAAGTTGGTTCTTTCATCGGCCTTGCCGCTATGACACAGAGCGAACTAACTATTAAAGATGCGGATGTTGAGCATTTGGGTATTATCCCCGAAACCTTTGAGACATTAGGCATACAACTGGAAATAAAAGGCAACGACATCTATATCCCCAAGCAGGAGTCTTACCGTATTAAAACCTTTATCGACGGTTCTGTTCTGACCATATACGACCACCCTTGGCCTGGCTTTACTCCCGATCTTATCAGTATAGTTTTAGTAGTAGCCACACAAGCAAAAGGCACCGTATTAGTACATCAAAAAATGTTTGAAAGCCGCTTGTTCTTCGTCGATAAATTAATCGATATGGGCGCACAGATAGTACTATGCGACCCACACCGTGCTGTAGTTATTGGCCTAAACAGACAGGTTCCGTTAAGAGGCATTACGATGGTATCGCCTGATATACGTGCAGGTGTTGCTTTGTTAATTGCTGCGCTTTCGGCCAAGGGCAAAAGCACGATACAAAACATCATGCAAATAGACCGTGGCTACGAACGTATTGATGAACGTTTAAATGCATTAGGAGCTAACATAAAAAGGGTAGACTAGCCTTCCCATTTTTTAAAAACCAACATAGCATTATGACCTCCGAAACCTGATGTATTATTCAGGCAAATTTTTATGTCTTTTGTTTGCGCTTTGTTGGCAATAATGTTGATGTTAGCAGGAATATGCTCATCTGCATCCTCCAAGTTTATTGTTGGAGGTATAATACCTTCTTGCAATGCTTTTACACAAGCAATGGTCTCAATAGCACCCGCTGCTCCTAAGAGGTGACCCGTCATCGACTTTGTTGCACTTACATCCAGAACCTTATCAGAGCCTGCCAATATTTTTGCCATAGCATTCAGCTCACTGGCATCTCCTACTGATGTAGAAGTGGCATGCGCGTTTACATAATCAATATCCTGTATGGTTACCCCCGCGTCTTCCATTGCCAGTTTCATAGCACGATATGCACCATCTCCCTCAGGGTGCGTAGCAGTAAGATGATAGGCATCAGATGTCATTGCAGCTCCTATTATTTCACCCAGTATCGGTGCGTTACGAGCCATAGCATGTTCATACTCTTCTAATATCAGCGCTCCAGCACCCTCTCCTAATACAAAGCCATCCCTATTTTTATCAAAAGGTCTTGATGCTCCTGTAGGGTTTTCGTTATTAGTAGACAACGCTTTCATAGAACTAAAACCACCTACTGAAGATACCGTCACTGCAGCTTCCGAGCCACCTGTTACCATTACATCTGCTTTATTCCAACGTATGTAATTGAAGGCATCCATTATGGCATTATTAGAAGCCGTACATGCAGATACTGTCGCAAAATTCACTCCTTGAAAACCATATTTTATAGAGATCAAACCGGGAGCAATATTGATGATCATTTTAGGTACTAAAAAAGGATTGAAACGTGGTGTGCCATCACCTTGGGCAAACTCCATCATTTCATGCTCTAACGTACTAATACCTCCATTACCCGATGCCCAAATAACACCTACACGCTCTTTATTAAAATCGCTCTCTAACAGTTTTGACTGCTCAACTGCCTGTGTTGCCGTTACCAAAGCAAACTGAGTAAACCTGTCATATTTCCTAGCATCCGAACGAGAGAAATGTGCTAATGGATCAAAGTCTTTTACTTCGCATGCAAACCTTGTTTTAAACTTCTCTGCATCAAATTGTGTGATCGGTCCTGCACCGCTTTTACCACTGATCAGTGCATCCCAATAGTCTGCTACATTATGTGCTAATGGGTTTACTGTACCCATACCTGTTATTACTACTCTTCTCATTATTTTTCTTTTACGGGTTTGTCAGCCCTTCTATTACTGCTTGTTCAATTTTATTGTAGTCTTCTTGACCTGTTACCCTTGCTACTTGCAAGGCAGCTATCATATTAGTTATTATTAATAATGCCTTGGTTCTTGGTTTTTCTTTGAAAAAAAACGCTCCACTATTTCGTCCCTCTTTAAGTATATTTTTTACCGCCGTTAGTATCTCATCCATTACCAACTTCAGCTCTTGGCTCACTTGCTCATCAAGAGTATTATAGTCTGTTATCATAGCACCTACCAAACATATTTTATGCTCTTCACTACTACTCTTATAGATATCAAAAAATGCCCTCAACTTTTCTGTAGCAGTAGCTTGTCGATGGTCTTCCATCAATTCATCAAATTTCACCCTTGTATCTCTTAATACTTGTGCCGCAAGCATCGATTTTTTAGGGAAATGATAATGCACTGCAGCATTTTTGATAGACAACTTACCCGAGATATCTTGATAACTAAAAGCATTGTAACCTTTATCTCTTATCAGCAGTTCTCCTAAGCGTAGAATTTCTTCTTTTGTATCAGACATATACAAATTTACTTACTAATAAGTAAGTAAACAAACTATAAATATAGGGTAGTTGATACTACCCTATAAATCAATAAGTTATTAAAATAATATTGCTGTATTATTATTAGCAAAGAAATAAGTGAAACGTGGCATAAGCATCCAAGAACGGCCAAGACCATCAGGTTTTACATCACGCTCAACCACTGGTACAGAACCTGATAGATCGAACTTATATGAGCCATAACGACCTAGGCGGATGTAGATATTAGTTTGCAAGTTGACCGTTAAGCCGCTTGAACCATTTATTTCTCTTACATAACCCGCACGGTCTGTATATAGATCATTAGCTAAGTGATAAAATGCCAAACCACCACCTGAAATACCTGCACGCTTACCACCGTAATGTCCTTCCAATCTAGCCATTAGGTCTCCTTGACGGTGCAGCTTACTAGATACAGTATAATCGTTTCTGCTATAGCTTAGATCGTTTATAGGATCAGAAGCCTGATAACCATTCTCATTGTATCTATATACTGGTTGTTGGTAACCCACAGCAGCGGTAAAATATTGTTTCCAAGTAGCACTAACACCAAGAATAGCATCTGTACTTCCCAAACTGTTTTGGTAAGACATAGGTAGTGAACGAGTTTGACCATCATTAAGGTCAGCTGTAGTTAGTCCTATTTTTGTACCTAATGTAGTTTGTATCAACCAATCCTGTATACCTGGGAACATATGTGTGTAAGAAATAGACAGATCGCCAACACCCCATGCATCCCAAAGCTCACCTTTAGCAGAATAGATAGGTAGCTTTACATCAAAGTAACCTTCAGTAGTCCAACCTTTAAGCGGTATCCTTACTTCTACTTGTGGGATATTCAATACAATATCTCTTTCGCCTTTGGCAAAAGTATGCCCAAGACTAAAATGCCCACGCATGTTTTCATTGTCTTCATCACCGATCATCAATGCCGGCGAATTGCGTAGTGCACCCAGCGTAGACATGCCCGGATCAGAATCGCCCTGAGCCATAACATTTACGCTACCTGCCATAGTCATAGCAAGAGATAAGCATATTGCAGAAATATATCTCATGTTCAATTTTTAATAGATGTGTCTCAAATATACTTTTATAAACGTAAAAATGCATATAGATCGACCACTTTTTTAAACAAAAAGCCCCTTAAATAAGGGGCTTTTTACTGTTTATCTTGTCTTGTTGCTATGCTTGTTCTGCTTTAGGTACTACTATTGGCATTCCTTTTACCTCTTTTATCTGCCCAAAACCTCCCAAGACGTTACGCACATTACTATATCCTTGACGTTTTAATAACGATGCTGCTATTACGGAACGATAACCTCCCGCACAATGCACATACAGATTATTATCTTCATCTATTAACGCAATATTCAAAGGATCTATGAGTGTGTCTAATGGTGCATTTTGCGCTCCTTTTACATGACCAGCTTCAAACTCACTAGGTTTACGCACATCTATTACCTCTAATTTATTATCATGAGGAATGTCCATTGCTAATTCATCTGCCTCAATATCTATGATCATATCTATCTCTTCTCCTGCACTTCTCCAAGCATCAATACCACCATCAAGATAGCCTACCACCTTATCCAATCCAACTCTTGCTAATCTGGTAACAGACTCCTCCTCTTTTCCTTTGTCAGCTACTATCATTATTGGCTGATCGAAAGGCAATAAACTACCTGCCCACTCTGCAAACCTTCCCTCTAAACCTATGCTGATAGACCCTGGTACAAACTGTAAAGTAAAGTCTGTAGCCTTACGTGTGTCTACCACCCATACATTGTTGTTCTGCTGTTCTTTAAACTCATTGACAGAGAATGGCTTTAATGCTTTATTCATCACCTCATCCAAGCTTTCATACCCTTCGCTGTTGATCTTAGCATTGATAGGGAAATAAGCTGGCGGTGGTGTCAGCCCTTCTGTTACTACGCTGATAAACTCCTCCTTGGTCATATCCTGCAATGCATAGTTTGTCTCCTTTTGTGCACCAATGGTACTAAAGGTTTCTGAACCTAAATTTTTACCACAAGCGGAACCTGGCCCATGTGCAGGATATACAATTGTACTATCTGCTAGTTGCTTCACTTTATTATGAAGAGAATCATATAGTAATCCCGCTTGTTCTTCCTGACTCATATTGCCACTAAACAAGTCGGGGCGGCCAACATCACCTACAAACAAAGTATCTCCTGTAAATACACTATGCTCGTTACCTGCCTCGTCGTGCAATAAATAGCAAGTGCTTTCTAGTGTATGCCCCGGCGTATGAATGGCTTTCATTTTTAGCTTACCAATAGTAAACTCTTCTCCATCTTCAGCTATATGTACTTTAAACTTTGTACTTGTTTGCGGACCATAGACTATAGGTGCGCCCGTTTTTTTAGCAAGTTCCAAATGACCACTAACAAAGTCGGCATGAAAATGTGTTTCAAATATATATTTGATCTTCACACCTAAGTCTTCTGCTTTTTTAATGTAGGTATCTACATCACGCAAAGGATCTATAATAGCTGCCTCTCCATCGTGGGCAATAAAATATGCCGCTTCACTAAGGCAATTGGTATATAATTGTTCTACTATCATTATCTATTTCTTATATAAAAATGTTTAGTCTCTACGACCTAAAAATATCATTACAAAATATAGCAGGTTGGCTACCGACGCTAGCGCAGCTACCAGATAAGTACGTGCCGCCCATTTCAAAGCATCTTCTGCCTTATCATGCTCTGCACCTGATGTCAAGTGGGTATTATTCATCCATTTCAAAGCTCTGTTGCTCGCGTCATATTCTACAGGTAAGGTTATTAATGAGAAGATCGTAGTTACAGAGAATAAGATGATGCCTATCAAGAGTAGCATCTGATTGCCCCTACCAAAAAACAAACCTAAACCTGCAAATATCACCCACTGAGCCAATGAGCTACTTACCTGCACTATAGGCACTAGCTTACTACGCAGTTGCAACATACTATACGCAGTAGCATGCTGTACAGCATGCCCACACTCATGTGCCGCCACAGCTGCTGCTGATACATTACGCCCATTGTATACATCAGGGCTTAGGTTCACTGTCTTATCAGCAGGATTATAGTGGTCTGATAAAAAACCGTTTGATGTGGTGACTTGCACATCATATATGCCATTCTCCCTGAGCATCCGCTCCGCCACTTCTCTACCGCTCAAGCCTGCACTTAGCGGCACTTGACCATATTCTCTAAACTTGCTCTTCAACCTATTGCTCACATACATACCTATGAACATGAACAACATTGATATAAATATATATCCCATCGTCTATTTGTATTATTTGTACATAATACTCTATCAAAATGCTTACCAATGTAAAATTGGCAGGCAGCAAAGGTAAATATTCACTTTTACCTGCCCTTTATGCAGCTATAAACAAAAACGCTACCTATAAAAGGCAGCGTTTTAACAATTAAACTTAAAACAGTCTTTAGAACTTCATACTGACACCTAACAGCCAGTTGAAGCCTGCTTGAGGATAATAATAGTTGACAGTTGTATTAGCACCGCCATATCTATAGCTATAAGTATAGCCGTTGCTTTCATATTTATTATCCAATATATTATTCAACATCAGGTTCAAGCCCAACTCACGAATCACGCTGGTACGGATAGTGTAACGTACTCTAGCATCTAATAAACCATAAGAGCCTACGCTTCTATCATCATTACTCGTGTTATCCAAATATTGCTTGCCAATGTATCTTGACAATAGGTCTAGTTCCAAACTTTGCTTCTTCAAAACACGTTTCAAAGGCATAAATGTCACCCCACCTGCAGTAATAAAGTTGGGAGAAAAAGCAATATCTGTGTTACTATGAGCAATAGCTACTTGATTACCACTTGGGTCGTCGTAGTTATCATAGTATTCTATAAAATTCTGGATCTTGTTTTGAGACAAAGTAGCATTTGCAAATAGCTTCAACCAGCTCTTAGCCAACACTGCACCTTGTAGTTCTATACCCATTCTATAGCTATTAGCCACATTGGTACGTGTATAAGCACCTACATCATTTATCTGCCCTGTAAGAACCAATTGGTCTTTGTACATCATGTAAAAGTAGTTGGCACTAACATTCCATTTGCTTCTATTCAACTCATAACCTGCTTCTATATCATACAATTGTTCTGCTTTAGGCAGAGTTTTTACTCCCGCTTCAAAGTCATTTCTATTCGGTTCTTTATTAGCCACTGCTATTGAAGCGTAGAAACGTTGCTTTTGTATCATATCGTTGCGTAACAGATAAGAAACACCCGCCTTTGGATTAAAGAAGTTGTAACTAACCGAAGGGCTCAATGTAGGGTTGTCTCTAAAACCGCTGATGTCATACTGCACATTTCTATACTGTAGATCGGCAAACAATATCAACTTATCCTTGATGGTATGTTGTGCCTTGGCATATACATTCGCATCATTCTTCTGTGCGTTATTCAAGTACCATCTATAGTTATTAGGCACATTGTTCATTGCCCAAGTGATATGGCCATAGTGATCACCTTCATAACGATTCCAACCACCACCAAAAGTTAGTTGTGTATTTTTCTTATCGTACAATAGAGAGAAAACACCACCATAGTAATAGTTATCTAGCCACAGCTGACGGATCAGATCTGTAGACGTAATAGTATCATTCTTAGCTGTGATAAAATCAGGCAAGCCGTATTTACTATACGATTGACCTAAGCGATACTCCTCATAATACCCTTTGCCTCGGGTTAAGAAACCCGCTACGTGACCTGTAAGGTGTTTGGAGAACTTATGATCTAGGAACAACTGATAATAATCTTGTTGGTAATTATCAGTTTGGTTATCGTAATAAGAGCCATCTGCTTTTACACCCAGTTCGTTATATGTTCTGTTGGTTGATAAGGAGTCCTGTGGCACACCATTCCAAGCTTGCTGTGTTTTTTCCTTACCCGTCATTACCATAAAACGCAAAGAAGTCTTGTCACTTGCTTGCCAGCCTGCAATAAACTGTAAGGATTTCATATCACTAGCAGAACGATCGATATAGCCGTCTGAAGATATTTTTGATAGGCGAACATCAAAAGAAAGTCCACTTTTTAACAAACCCGTTCCTGCACGCAACGTATGCCTTCTTGTATTGAAAGAACCGATACTGTTTATGATCTCTGCACCTGCTTTTTCGAACTGCTCCAGATTGCTGATACTCATGGTAGCGCCAAAAGCTCCTGAGCCGTTAGTGGACGTTCCCACCCCGCGCTGCAATTGTATAGAACCTGTAGAAGAAGCAATATCTGTAAAGTTGACAAAGAAAGTACCCTGACTTTCTGCATCATTCACAGGAATACCGTTTAGTGTTACATTGATACGTGTACCATCTGTACCACGCACCCTAAGACCTGTATACCCCACACCCGCACCTGCATCTGACGTAACTACCGTAGATGGTGTGTATTGCAACAAATAAGGAACGTCTTGACCATTGTTGGCCTTCTGTATATCCTCTTTGTTCAGCTCCGTTTTTGCAAACGGGGAGTTTGATGTTGCTCTGAGTGAGCGAACTTCAATAGGTTGTAATTCTTGTTGTTTGAAAAGTGTACTGGTGTCTTCGTTTTTTGTTTGCGCATGTACACCTACCGCTGTTACGGCTAACAGTGAAGTCAGCAGGTATTTTTGATTTAATCGCATAGCATAAAAATTCATTCGTTAAATAAATGAGGGGGCTTATGCTTTACCGCTATTTATACCAATCATGAACAGCGCAGGCCTTAACGCTACTACATAAGTAGGTACAAACAGAGGTATGATCGTGCTGATTTAAATTATCCCTAACCAACATTACTCGGTCTAGGTTCAGCGGGTATGATCTCAGCCTTAAATATTAGGCACCCCGTTATCCTTTTTGGATGCTGCAAAGGTAGTGAAGACCTTTTACTGTTCAAAGTATTCTATAACACATTCTTTCAAGAGTCTTTCTTGACTAAAAAACTCTTCAGCCTCTACATCTTTGGTTTTGCTGAAATGTGGCCACCCCTCATCATCTAGTCCCGTCATTTCAAAATAACCTCTTCTAGTTAAAAGTGAACATACCGCGACATGCATCAAATCTTGCTTTTGTTCCTTAGTATATTTTTTCTCAGTAGGCCACCTTCCCAATTCGTTGATACCTATCAGGTATAATATGCCTTCCATGTCAGGGGTCTTACCAAAGCGTTCTCTTAGCAAGAACTCTACATCTATCCAGCGTTGTTCAAAATTTTCCATAACTCGTCTGATCAAGCAAAAGTAGTCGAATTTGGTTTAACGGAGTTTTAACAGCGGGAATAAATTGTACATGATAATTTTGAAGCAGATAGTATAGTTTCATTTTTTGTAATTTGACATCTGATATAACTAATATGGAAACACCTACTTCTACATCGGTAGATATTCGTGAATTAAATGAACGCATCCATCAGCATAGCGCTTTTATAGAGCTATTGAACATGGAGCTGGGCAAAGCTGTTGTTGGGCAGAAACAAATGGTGGAAAGATTGATGATCGGCATGCTGGCCAATGGCCACGTGTTGCTTGAAGGTGTACCCGGCTTGGCGAAAACACTAGCTATTAAATCATTAGCCTCTGCTATACATGCCAATTTTGCCAGAATACAGTTCACACCAGACCTATTACCTGCCGATGTATTGGGTACTATGATATACAACCCTCAAGAGCACAAGTTTGAAGTACGTAAAGGACCTATCTTCTCCAACTTCATATTGGCCGATGAGATCAACCGTGCCCCTGCCAAAGTACAAAGTGCCTTACTGGAGGCAATGCAAGAGCGTCAGGTAACCATTGGTGATAGTACTTACAAATTGGCAGAGCCTTTCCTTGTACTGGCTACACAAAACCCCATAGAACAAGAGGGTACTTACGAATTACCAGAAGCGCAAGTAGACCGTTTTATGCTGAAAGTGGTGATCACCTATCCTGAGCAGGAAGAAGAAAGACATATTATCCGTACCAACCTGAACCCAGGTGGTATGGCCAAGATAAACCAAGTGGTTAGCCCCGAGGAGATATTGAAGGCTCGTAGCCTGGTACGTGAAGTATATATGGATGAGAAAATTGAGCAATACATATTAGATATTGTATTTGCCACTCGTTTTCCAGAGAAATACAACCTCAACAAACTGAAACCACTTATTGCCTATGGTGGTTCTCCACGTGCTAGTATCAACTTAGCATTGGCAGCTAAGGCTTATGCCTTTATCAAACGCCGTGGTTATGTAATACCTGAAGATGTACGTGCCGTGTGTCACGATGTGATGCGCCACCGTATAGGTATTACTTACGAAGCGGAGGCGGAGAATATCACCAGCGTGCAAATACTCAATGAAATTCTTAATGTGGTAGAAGTGCCTTAGTAGGATCTAGGCTTCATACTTTATATGTGGTGGTAGTTTATCGTGCCATCTAATTATAGATACACATGCTTTTTTAAGAAACTCATTTAATAACGGCAAATCATCTATTGAGCATTCTTTTGCATCACTTCTATAATTGAGTTTAGCATGCACTATTGAATTTCTAGTACTATAGAGAACACTTCCAATGTATTCTGTAAGTTTTTGTAATATTTCTTTATTACTCGAATAGCTTAAATCAGCCACTTTATGATGAATATGCTTAGACGCCCTTTTTTCTATCTCATCAGGTATATAGTTTAACAGGCTCACTATATCAATAGCTTGTAAAAGGATAGTTTTTGCAAGCTCTTTATCGCTTTGTGATATTTTGTAATTATCTGCTATTGAAAAAATAGCATCCAAGTCCTTACTATTAGCAGCTTTATATCTTAAGCTATCTACTTTTTTTGATAAATTATCATATGCTAATAGTTTAGAAGCAATTACAGAGTAATATTCAATTATTTTATAAAAATATAAGAACTTGATCTCATCGTCAGATGATTCTAATGCTTTACGAAATAAGTCCATCCCTTCACTATACCCTGTTATTGATTCAATTTTTACGGTTTTTTTTTCAACTTCCTCATAATCTTCAAATAAACCGCTATCACTTATAGATGTAAAACCAATATACACATTGCATAAATGTGATAATTCAAATAAAAAGGATTTCAGGACTTTCATTTCTTCCGATTCAGATAAACGTATCTCAGCTCTCTGATATTCAATCTCAATAGCTACATATGCAGAACACGGAAGAGCATATTTATCATATAAGTCTAACTTAGTGGCTGCAACACCTATTAAAAAAGGGTTTTCTACTAACCTAACAGTATAACCGTCTTTATGTTCTAAGCAAAAATTTATTTCACTCATCAACACTTCTATAGGTTTTTCATAACAGACAACTGGCATCTGTGTGAACCTAGGAGATTCAACCCTCTCACTTGACATATTTATATCATATTCTCCAATATATTTAATTAATATACTAGCCGAAATGAAAATATCATCTCTTGGGAAAAATATGTGTACGCTCTCTGATTCTGTACTTATATCCTCTATACCTATGTCATATTTATCTGTTGGATTTATCTTTTTAAATAACTCTTCAATATTTTCTATATCCTTTTTCGTTGGTTTCATGATTTAGCATTTATTTCATTACTCAAAATACCACATTTCTTACTTAGCATCTATATACTCCATAGTGTTGACTATATTTGCCCCAACAAATAAGAATTATGCTGCCGATACAATTATTTAGGGAACAAAAAGACCTAATACTAGCGGGATTAGAAAAGAAGAACTTTAAAGAACCCGAACTGGTGGATGCCATTATATCGCTTGATGAGCAAGTGCGTGCTGTAAAAGCTGAGAATGACAATCTACTGGCTGCTATCAACTCCGCATCCAAAAGTATTGGTATGCACATGGCTAAGGGAGAAAAAGAAGAGGCAGAGCAGAAAAAAGCAGAAGTAGCCCAGCATAAAGAGCAAACTAAAGAACTGGCACATAAGCTTTCCGAGCTAGAAAATGAGCTGCATGAAACGATAGTAAAGCTACCTAACCTACCTCATAGCAGTGTACCTTTTGGTAAAACACCAGAGGACAATGAAGTAGTACGCGAAGGTGGCGCTCAACCACAGCTCCCTGAAAATGCAAAACCTCATTGGGAGTTGATGGAACAATACAATCTCGTTGATTTTGAACTGGGTAATAAAATAACCGGTAGTGGCTTCCCTGTATATATAGGGCAAGGTGCAAGATTGCAGCGTGCACTTATCAACTACTTCCTCAATTATAATATTGATGCAGGGTACAAAGAGTACTACCCACCATATATGGTGAACGAAGCGAGTGCATACGGTACTGGTCAGCTACCAGATAAAGAAGGACAGATGTATCATGTAACTGCCGATGAGCTTTTCCTGATACCTACTGCCGAAGTACCATTGACCAATGTGTATAGAGATGTGATCGTACCAGAGCAAGAACTACCTGTGATGATGACGGGCTTTACACCTTGCTTCCGCAGAGAGGCAGGCTCTTATGGTAAAGATGTACGCGGGCTGAACCGTGTGCACCAGTTTGATAAAGTAGAGATCGTACAAATAGTAAAACCTGAAACTAGCTACGATGTATTGGAAGGCATGGTAGCCCATGTAGAAAAATTATTACAATCGCTGGGACTACAATACCGCATACTACGCCTTTGTGGTGGTGATATGAGTTTCACCGCTGCTATTACTTACGACTTTGAAGTATACAGCGCAGCTCAGGAGCGTTGGCTGGAAGTAAGCTCTGTATCTAACTTCGAAAACTTCCAAACCAACAGGATGAAGATCCGCTACAAAGACGACAAGAAAAAAACACACCTGTTGCACTCGCTCAATGGTAGCTCTCTGGCACTGCCTCGTATTATGGCTTGCCTGCTAGAAAACAACCAAACAGCTGATGGCATTAAGGTACCTGAAGTATTACAACCCTTCTTAGGAAAGGATATGATCAACTAAAAAGAACAACTACTCATGATACAAAGAATACAAAGCGTATGGCTATTGTTAGCCGCCTTAGTTAATGCAGGATTATTTTACTTGTCTTACTACAAAGCAATATTCCTTACTAATGGTGAGGAAACGGTGAAATACTTACGCGCTACCAGCTATTTACCTTCTTTAGTTGTACTAATCGTTATTACAATACTGCCTTTGGTAACTATCTTTAGGTTCAAGGATAGAAAAAAGCAAAGCCGCATGGCGGTATTGAGCATGATCGCGTCAATAGGGTTTCATGCATTAGCTATTATGCGCATTGGCAACATTAACAATAGCGAGCCTTTACCATCCGACGGTAGCTACCAAATAGGATTCTTTTTGCCTACCATTGCTATCATCTTTTTACTACTAGCTATAAAAGGCATTAGAAAAGATGAGAAGCTAGTGAAATCTCTAGACCGCTTGAGATAAAAAGTAAAACCTCATTATACTAAACGGGGCTGCCATTGGCAGCCCCGTTTTATTTGTATGCAGTTATTTATTGTTTAGTTCAAATCCATTGACAAGCCTACATTGAAACCAAAGTTGCTGAACGGATAGGCAAAACTTATATCATTGCCACCAGTGTTAGAATTACGCTTATAGGTAGTAACACGTGCTGATGGTAACACCTGCCCTATAACATTAGCTCCTCCTTGTGTTAATGAAGTCAGCTCTCTCTCTTTTGCGTAAACCGACATAGACTGTAATGCCAACTCTCCGAACACTCTTACTTTCTCTACCACTTTAAGGCTAGCGCCCAAAGCACCAGAGTAGCCTATGCTAAACATGGTTTTGGTTTCATAAGCACCTTCATATTTAGTTTTAGCAGTAGAAGCTATATGCGTGTGTGTTTGCGTAAATGTTTCTTTTATCCTTACACTGATAGGCAATACTATACCTGCTCTGGTATAGATATAGGCCTTTTGTCCCTTGCTGCGCAACACTAGCGATGGTGCTGCTAGTATCGGCGTAGCCGCTTTCAAATTTTGTACTTGAGTAATATTGATACCTGCCTGAGTGCTACTCGGGAAGGTAATGCTGGAAGTATGCTCCTTAGTACCGGCACCAATGATCACGTTCACCTCCAAGCCTATGTTCTTGGTAAAGAAATACCCTGCCCCTATAGATACAGGCACAGATGGCGCAAAAGATATTTTCTTAGCTTCAAAGGTGGCTGGTGTTGTACTGCCACTTACATACTGCGCCTTACCACTGTAAGGAATGCCTGATTCGGTAACTGCCTGCCCCGCATGAGGGAATGCGTAACCCACACCGGCTTTAAGATAAAACTCCTGTGCTTGAAGGGTCATAGTTGTTGCTAACAACAAGAAAGAGGTAAATAGTTTTTTCATTTTTATTATTTAAGCCGCAAATATAAACGCATTAGGCGTTACATACCCTGCAACGCCTAATAATTCATTATTCAATAACTAAGAGTTATTATTTCTTCTTCATATACGCTTCTATCTCCTCTACAGTAATAGGGAAATCTTTGAACAGATCAATATGACCATTTCTTGTTAGCCATATGTTGTTCTCTATACGAATACCCATTTGCTCTTCTTCTATATACAAGCCCGGCTCTACGGTAAACAACATGCCTGCTTTTACAGGCTCTGTTCTTGTGCCTAGGTCGTGCACATCAATACCCATATGGTGAGAGATACCGTGATATAGATATTTGCGATAAGCAGGATTAGCTGGGTCTTGGTTTTTGATATCCGCTCTAGTGATCAACCCTAGCTTCAGGCATTGCTTCTCTGTATACTTACCTACTTTATCTGTATAGTCTACTACCGATATACCTGGTTTCAAAATGCTCTTTGCATAGTTGTGGGTATTTAGTACGGCATTATATACTTCTTTCTGGCGATCAGTAAACTTACCATTTACAGGTATGGTACGGGTCATATCCGATGCGTAGTTGCCATACAAAGCACCAAAGTCCATCAGTACCAGGTCGCCATCATTACATTTTTGATTGCGCTCTACATAGTGCAGCACTCTGGCGCTATCGCCCGATGCTATGATACAATCGTATGCATGACGGGTAGCACGGTTACGCAAAAACTCATGTGTTACCTCTGCTTCTATCTCATACTCCATCACACCCGGCTCTATAAACTTCATTACTCTTAAGAAGGCCTTGCGGGTAATGTCTATCGCTTTTTTTACTACTTCTATCTCCGCAGCGGTTTTTATACCACGTAGCTCTTTCATAATAGGAGCCGCACGCATATAGTTGTGTAGTGGGTAGCGCGCCATCAGGTCTTTGGCAAACAATAGGTCTGTTCTCAATACCGATGTATCCAGTCTGTCATTCTCGTTACTGTTCACATATACATTATCGGCATGGTGCATCATTACATGTAGCATAGCGTCTATGCTATCCAGCCACTGTATGTTTTTGATGCCCGATATTTTTGTAGCCTCATCTTGGCGCAGTTTGTGGCCTTCCCATTTTTCCAAATGTTCGTTAGGACGTAGCAGTACCAACACCTCGCGCGCACTTTGATCTGGATTGTCGGGATATAATATCACCATCGACTTCTCTTGTATGATACCCGATAGCCATACCACATCAGAGTTAGGCTGATAGGTATAAAGTGCATCTCCGTTGGTCGTCAATAAGGGGTTGCCCGGAAAAATTGCAATGGAGTTGGGCTTCATCTTTTTGATAAAACGCTTACGGTTATCGGTGTACAACTTGGAAGGAATTGGTAAATATTTCATCTCGTAGTCTTTAAAATTTAAGAATGGTGAAGATAAGGAGTATTCTACAAAACAAAATCCCTCTGTTTATCACCACTCATACAAAAAATAAAACTATTCAAAGGGGGTGTTTTAACGGTAGGTGACAAATTTCTTCCTTATATCTTTAGGCTGTTACATATATATAATACTCTACACCATACATTTATTAACTTCAAAAACTTTTAAACTATGCCTACAATTGGTGGAGAGATCACTGTGTCTGATGCAAACTCACACATTAACGCTTTTATCAGCAGCTATTTTACTCCCGGAGACTTCCCAGTAAAATCTTTTATTTTCGATGCTGGCTTACTAAAGAGCTATTTAGACAATAACCCAAGTATCGTGAACATGAAATTTATGCTAGCAGAGAAAGAATTTTTAGTAGATGGTAACACTAAAGTAATGCCTACAATGGTTCTTGTGGGTTATGACTCTAGTGGTAACTACGTTAAATTATCTAATGGTAAAGTTCTTAATAGTGCCGAACCATGTCCAACAATGTGCCCTACAGTAGGAGCAGCAGCAAATGATAATATCAGCTAATGTCTGCTTGGTGGATTAGAATAATATCCTATACATTAATATTGCTTTTAGCAGTTATTATATGCCTTATCCGGTTTAAAAAGCTGGATAAGGCTTCTAAGTATTTTGCAATCGCATTATATCTTAATTTCATTGTCGAAATTATTGCAGTTTGGGCTGCCTTAGAATTTCAACAAAATAACATCATTTATAACATACATAGTCCCATTAACTTATTTCTTACGTCTCTATACTTTAATACTATAGTTGATAGTTTTAAAAAAAGGAATATTGGTATAATAATCGGGGCATCGGGCCTAGTTGCTGCATTAATTAATAGCATTTTCTACCAAAGCATCTGGATACTCAATACGTACTTCATCGCTATTCAAGCTATACTAGTTGTCTTCATGTGTTTGTACTACTATTATGACTTTTTAAAAAGTGATACCTACACAAAAAAGCTACCTATACACTTTTGGTTTACTAGTATCTTATTAACATACTGGAGTTTTACCTTATTTCATTGGATATTAGGTTATAGTACATATTTATCCAATAAAGGGTTATCTATTCTCACTTATTACATCATATTTATTATCAATCTTTCCAGTTACATAGGCTTTACTATATTGTTCTATAAATACAATAATTTTAAGCCTAGTGGGGGAGACTAATTCATTTATCGTTTTGTTATTTGGCTCATTACTGTTTATGCTATTTGCCATCTTCGTTATTCTGTACATCGTAGTACAGAAGCGCAAGCAAGTACGCCATATATTGGAGAAGGAGCGCATGAAGCACCAGTTTAGCAGCGAGCTACTACAAAGTAAGCTAGAGGTGCAAGAGCAAACCTCTCAAAACCTATCGGAAGAGATACACGACAACGTGGGGCAGTTGCTTAGTCTAGCCAAAATAAACATCCACAACATAGAAAAACACGCAGAGAACGACAGGGCTAAAAACCATGCTGAAAAAAGTAAAGAGCTGCTCACCAAAGCCATAAGCGACCTGCGCACCATTAGCCATACCCTTAATGGAAACTATGTGCTACAGATGGGGTTGGCAGAAAGCATACAAAAAGAAGTGGGCTATGTATCGTCTGCTAAAGAAATAAATTGTAATTTCAATATCAACGGCGAGCAATACTCGCTGGGAGAGGATAAGGAGTTACTTATATTCCGGATAATACAAGAGTCGATAGCGAATGCTATCAAACACGGAGACCCTGAGAACATCACTGTAGCTTTAGACTATCAACCAGAAACGCTCTTAGTTACAATTACAGATGATGGTAGTGGTTTTGAAACAGATGTGAAGAAAGAAGGCAGCGGTATTGGGCTCAACAATATAAAGGTGAGAACAGAGCTGCTGAGGGGAAAAGTAGACATATCTTCTACACAGAATAAAGGAACTGTAATAACGTTAAGCATACCATTCATTCATGAAAAAAACAATACGAGTAGCCTTAGCCGATGATCATTCTCTTTTTCGTAAGGGACTAATTGAGATACTATCCAGCTTCGACGAAGTAGAAGTACTCTTTGAAGCTAAAAACGGGAAGCTTTTCATTGAGCAGCTATCAAAAATGCCTGCCAAAGAGCGCCCCGACGTTTGTATACTAGACATCAACATGCCTGTGATGAGTGGCTACGATACCGCCAGGCATATACGCAACTACTATCCTAAACTAAAGGTTCTAGCCCTATCTATGTATGGTGAGGAAGACATCATCATCAAAATGATAAACTGTGGTGCCAATGGCTATATCCTAAAAGACACTGAGCCCGAAGAACTATTGAATGCCATTAAAGGCGTGCATAGTGCCGGTGTATACCACTCAGACCTTGTGAGCAACAAAGTGCTGCGCGAGGCCAAGCTTACGGAAGAGGACGATGTGGTCTTTACGGAAAAAGAACTTCGTTTTCTAAACTACTGCTGCTCTGAGATGACCTATAAGGAAATAGCAGAGGAGATGGGCATCAGCCACCGTACTGTAGATGGCTATAGAGATAACCTCTTCTCAAAATTAAACCTGCACTCGCGTACAGGTTTAGTATTATATGCTATAAAAACAGGCGTAGTAGCCGTTTATAAATAGAGGTTATACATTGAAGCGGAAGTGCATTACATCTCCGTCTTTCACTACATATTCTTTACCTTCTATGCGTAGCTTACCATTTTCGCGGCAGGCTGCTTCGCTACCTAATGCCACAAAGTCGTCATAGGCAATGGTCTCTGCTTTAATGAAGCCCTTCTCAAAGTCGCTATGGATAACACCCGCAGCTTGTGGTGCCTTCCAGCCCACATGTATGGTCCATGCACGCACTTCTTGTACACCTGCTGTGAAGTAGGTGATCAGGTTCAATAACTTATATGCTGCTTTGATAAGTCTGTTCAAACCCGGCTCAGTCAACCCATACTCACCTAAGAATAGTTCTTTATCCTCATCACTATCCATTTCAGATATCTGTGCTTCAATGGTGTTGTTCATTACGATCACCTCAGCACCTTCTTCAGTAGCTACTTTTATCAATGCCTCCGAAAACTTGTTACCTGTCAAGATAGAAGCCTCATCCACATTAGCTACATACAATACAGGCTTGCTCGTTAGCAAAAACAGATCTGCTACTTCTTCCAGTTCAGCACTATCCAAGTCCAGCCCACGCATATTCTTACCTTCTGATAGATGGTCGTAGCATTTCTTCAACACCTCGTAAGAACGTTTTGCCTTAGGGTCGTTCTTAGCCAGCTTTTGCATACGCTGCATTTTCTTCTCCACGCTCTCCATGTCTTTAAACTGCAACTCTGTGTCTATGATCTCTTTATCACCTACAGGGTTTATCTCTCCCTCTTCGCGTAGTACATTCTCATCTTCAAAACAACGGATAACGTGTACAATAGCATCTACCTCACGTATATTGGCCAAGAATTTATTTCCCAAACCTTCTCCCTTACTTGCCCCTTTTACCAAGCCTGCGATATCTACAAACTCTATAGTAGTAGGTAGTACACGGTCAGGGTTTACCAGCTCTGCCAGTTTATCAATACGCTCATCCGGTACGTCTACCATACCTACATTAGGTTCAATAGTACAAAAACGATAGTTGGATGCCTGTGCTTGGGCATTATTACTTACCGCATTAAACAAGGTTGATTTACCAACATTTGGAAGACCGACGATACCTACTTGAAGTGCCATATTAAAGAAAAAAATTTGCGCAAAGGTAACTCGTATTTACGACTTATCCTTTACGAATTGCCATTGTACGCAATAAGGGTGGTTTCCATCCTTTTATATACCTCATTTTTTAAGGCTGGGAGGTCGTTTAGTGTTAACCCTTCCACAGCTACGGGCTCTAGAAACACTACTCTGTTTCGGCCAGGCCATAGCCTCCACCAGGCGCTGTAGTGCCATCTATGCACTGTATCCAGCATGATAAAAGGGACGATTGGTGTTTGGGTATTAATAGCCAGTTTAAAAGCTCCGTCGTAAAACTCCTTAAGAGGCTTATCCGTTTCGTTAAAAGTACCTTCGGGGAATATCCCTACGTTCGACTCGTTTCTAAGCACCCTGTTCATCAACCTCACACTACGCGCGCGACTATGAGGGCTGCTACGGTCTACCAATATGGCCATTTGCTTATAGATAAAACCAAAAAGAGGAATGCTTGACATCTCCTTTTTGCCCAATGTGCGGAAGTACTTGCTGATAGCAGCATATATCACCACCGTATCCATATACGATATATGGTTGCCTGCAAAAATATACTTCTTATCATCTGGCTTAAAGCCTAGTTTCTTTACAGGCATGGCTATAAGGTATAGCCATAATATGGACATATAATGCAGGAAGTAGAAAATAACTTTTCTGGCTCTTGCATCATCCCACAACCCTATGACGAATAGCACAGGATACATGAGCATAAAGAACGTAACAAACGAAAGTAGTACCCAAGCAGTATATACCGGCTGTAATAGCTTCCTCAACATCATAGCATTACATGCCCGGGAATAGAGGACGACCTACAAGCTCACGAAATGGCCAAGGTATAGTAGCTAATATGATAACGAAACCTATAAGTGTGAACCAAAATACCTTTTTGAATTTGGCCTTGTCTTCAATATTCTTCTTGATGGCACTATAACCAACGTGTATCAAAATGATACCTACAAGCATGCCGAAGATATGCTCCATAGCCCAGAAACGTTGTGCTGCATTTTTCATAAAGCCACCTGCAGTAAGCACTGTTCCCCACCCTTTGCTGATGTATAGATATAATCCTAGTAGCAACTGAATGTCTACACTTATCATTAAGAAAAGAGCAGGCTTTTTATCAGCACTGGAGAAAGCCTTGCCACCACTCATGCCGCCAATCATTTTCAATAATGTCCATACTGCAAATAGCACTACCAACCAGCGCATTAAATTATGTAGGTGTAACATTCCTGTAGCCATGATCATTCAATTTTTAGTTGCACTAAAGTACGGCTCAAATACCAAAACACCGCAAAATATATGGACAAAATACTACCAGCCCATTCGCTCTCTTAGTTGGCGTACGTGCTCCATATGATGGCGGCTATGCCATGCATAAGTACTCGTCATAGCCCATAGCGGTACATGCCTATCATCTTCAGGGTGGTAATACTCCTTCTTAAAGTCCTCAGGCGTCATATTTTCTAGTATAGCTACCCAGCGCCTATGCAATGCATGCAGTAATGTTATCGATACATTTACCGGTGTGTGCGCAACGTCGGGCAATAGCGCCCAAGCCTTTTCGTTATACGGCTTTATAGTTGGTTTATCTTCCGTTAGTGCAAACTTTAGTCTAGTAACGGCGTTTATATGACTATCCGCCAAATGATGTATTACTTGGTTTATGGTCCACCCTCCAGGCCTGTACGGCGTATCTAGCTGTGCAGCATCTAAGTTTTCTATACAATGGTCTAGCCATTGTGGTAGTGCGGCTATAACTGATATCCATTGTTTCAGCTCTGCTTCTGTATAGCTTTCAGGAACAACACATTCACCTATCGGGTATTGTAATTCTTTAATATCTGTACTCATTACTAAATGGGTTCATTCATATTCATCCTCTTTTTAAATGCAGGTGTTAATAGATGTGCTATCTGTTCATATGGAACAAATACACTCACTTCACCATCCGCATAAGAGGCAATTTCATAAGAGGTATACACAAAGGTTAACCCCTTATTGGTAAGAAAAAAGTTATCCGTAACGTGCATTTCGTCCACTAGCAATCTGCTATTAAGTGGCTGCCCTTTCCTTATAGCAAACTGCTTTCTAACGTCTTTTTCAACAATAGGTAGTAGTGCCGCTTTATCATTGATAACATCATCCAGAGACCAAATGCGTGTACCCGAGACATCAATACAAGTATAGCTGCTATTATAATTACCATGTGCGCCACCGGTATACATCCACAAATAGCTGCTTACACATAGCCATCCATTGCTATTGTAATAAACATATTGATTTTCAGCAGCGCCATAGTTTAGTGCATATCCTTTATCGTATACCCCCTGCTCTTCCATATCGGCCAGGTCTTTGAAGTACACCTCATAGTATTCTTCATTCTTTTTATCTATGCATTGTGCCAATGTGTTTCTGCTATGCACATCGCAAGACGTTAGCTTGCCAATAGCTGTAAAAACATATTTTGCATCCTGCCGCTTGGGAAAGATATATTGATATGTATTAGTGGCGTGAGGTTCAGTCTCCTTACCTTTATAATACCTGTCGTCTTCTTTATAAATCACTCCTAATGGTATTGCACTAGTATAATCTTCTTTTAAGTCTATCTTGTACGACTTGTGCGTTTTTTTATCTATCCAATTCCCGGTAATAATATTTTCATTTATATCCAATACCCACTTAATTGAACTTACATCTTCACTCCTCACAGCAGGATCTTCTGTTAGTATTATCTTACCTGTAGCACTATCAGGATTACTGGTACCATATAAGTTTATTATCTGCCCTATCTTATCATAATAGTAAGTACCACTTATGGTGTTGCTATACTGTACAATGTTCACAGTAACGGGTATATCTGCTATAACCCCCACATAGCTTTTATAATAGCCATTTAAATCGCTAACATCTTCTTGCTCATCAATAAATGCAGTACTATCTTCTGCTACTACATCCTCTCCTTCAGTAGACTCCTGCCCGCAACCTATTAATAGAAATAAAACGGCTAATGAGGTAATGTATTTTTTCATTATAGCTATTTAGCGTCTTGTGTTATTGAAACATCTTTTCCTCCTTCCATGGTCGTGATTTCTGCACTGCTTGATATTGTCAATTCCTTATCAGATTTTAATTAGTCAAATGTATAAAGAAGAATGCTCAATAATTCATATTTATGATACTGATTGTTTAAAAATGTTACGTTTTGTTACAGTTTTTGACCTCTACCACCAAAAAGGGATCTAAAACATTGATTATCAAACATAGGAGCTTTCAATAATTGATAAAATGTTACAGTTGTAACAAAATAATTAGTACGGTATCTCATGGTTTGTTATCCTTATATCTATAACAAATATACAATATTATACCGTTATTATAAAATCAATTTATACTAAGCTGCATAGCCGATAGATTAAAGGATACTTATTGTCACCCAACCTTATATTATGCTCAAAGGTCTATATATACAAGGGCATATAATTAGGAGTACCCTATAAAAGGGGCAAATCAATAAGGCGATTTTTTCATTTTCATACCGTTTAAGCCATTCTTTATAAAGAGTGGCTTTTTACTACCCATCATTTTACTTTTCTTCCTTTATAGTTGTAGATATAGGTAAGCGTAGGGCTAGTGTACGCGTGATCTATGTAAATACTATCGTAGTAATAAGATTTAACACTAGGGCTTATAAAGCCACCTTTATTAATATTGGAATCGATAGTGGACACATAGTCTCCTACTATCACTTCATTTTTCTGTGTACCTTCCTTTATACCCCATAGCTCATACTTTGTAGTATCGGTAATTCCATTATCATCTCTTATACTAACTCTTATAGCAGGCAACCGATACCATGGTGTAGCACCGCTTTTATTATAATAGGTAGAGTCTGTGCTTCTATAAAAAAAGGTGTAGTACTTGTTTTTATACACGGTGTCAAGTGTCGTCTTAGTGTTGCTCACCCTTCTATGAGTTACATCTAGCTTATATACCCCTATATATTTTTCTCTAAAATCTACTTTGACAGGTAGCTGTAAGGTAGTATCTAAGATCATCTTCCCGTCATCGGGCGATACTGGGGTTTTGCTACAGGAGAGTAGTACTGTACATGCAGCTACTACTAGTGCTAGGATAACGATAGGCGGCTTCATATATACAAGTTACATAATGCCTTTGAACCATTATTCACCAATTTGTAAAATAACACAGCCCACCTCATTTGAGGTAGGCTGTTTGCTTAATATATCAACTTGGTTAGTAGTTCTTCTTTAGCTACATCCTGTAGTAGTACCGCAGTTAGGGCACATATAACAAGTACCGTTGCGTAGGGTAATGTTACCACAGTTTCTACAAGCCGGAGCATCAGCACTGGTACCCATCATTTTCTTGATATCCGCTTCATTTTTAGCCGATACTTTTACCGCTTTCGGAGCTACAGATCTTGTGTCAGGCTTATTAGCAGGCATGCTTTTAGGAGCCGTTACACGCACTTGTGATAACTCTTGAGGTGTTGTATCCTCCGGCGCGATACGGTCGGCATCTAAAACATGAACCAGATCGTTTCTGTCAAGATACTCATAGGCCAACATACGGAACATATAGTCTAACACCGAAGTAGCACGCTTAATATTCGGATGCTCTACCACGCCGGATGGATCGAAACGAGTGAAGATGAACTTGTCTACATACTCTTCTAAAGGAACACCATATTGTAAACCTACAGACACGGCAATAGCAAAGCTATTCAGCAAACTACGCATAGTAGCACCTTCTTTCGCCATATCTACAAATATCTCTCCTAGCGTACCATCATTATATTCACCCGTACGAACGAATACCGGTTGTCCACCTACTTTACCTTTATAAGTATATCCTCTACGCTTAGCCGGCAGTTGTTTACGCTCTACTATTCGGCTCAGTTCTCTTTTCAGTTGCGTATCAGGGCTTTCTTGTACACGCTTGTTCACTTCAAATAGTAGCTCTTCAATGGTCAACTTGCCCATATCTACTATTTGGCTGTCTTCTGCGCTTTCTACTTCTGCAGTAGCTTCTGCATCGTCTGTTTTCTTTTTCTTCTTATCACTCTTATTACTCAATGGTTGGCTCATCTTAGAACCATCACGGTAAAGCGCACAAGCTTTGATGCCTAACTCCCAGCTTAGTTGGTAGCAGTCTTTAATTTCATCAACTGTAGCCTCATGTGGTAGGTTAATTGTTTTAGAGATAGCACCACTGATGAATGGCTGTGTAGCACCCATCATACGGATGTGACCGTGTGCATGGATGTAACGCTCTCCTTTCTTACCACATTTGTTAGCACAGTCGAATACTGGTAAGTGCTCATCTTTAAGATGTGGTGCACCTTCTACTGTCATAGTACCACATACATAATCGTTAGCAGCATCTATTTCTTCATCTGTAAAGCCTAGCTCTTCCAATAAGCTAAAGTCAGGTGCAAAGTATTGCTCAGAAGTGAATCCTAAGCGCTTCATGCATTCTTCGCCAAGTGTATAAGCGTTGAATACGAAACCTATTTCAAAAGCGCTTTCTACTGCTTTATCCAGTTTCTTCAATTCTTCTCCCATCAATCCTTTCTCGCTTAGCGTTTCGTGGTTGATGTAAGGCGCACCTGCAAAGGTTGCATGACCTTTAGCATACTTCACAATAGCACTAGCCTGCTCAGGTGTGTAACCTAATTTCTTCAATGCTACCGGTATAGATTGGTTGATGATCTTGAAATAACCACCACCTGATAATTTTTTGAATTTCACTAATGCAAAGTCAGGCTCGATACCTGTAGTATCACAATCCATCACTAAACCAATAGTACCTGTAGGTGCTATTACTGTAGCTTGCGCGTTACGATAGCCATGCTTCTCACCCAATTGTACGGCCTCATCCCATGCCTTGGTAGCCGATTTCAACAAGTAGTCAGGGCAATATTTAGCATTGATACCCATTGGCTTGATCTCAAGACCTTCGTAAGCATCGGTAGCATCGTATGCCGCAGCTCTGTGGTTGCGCATTACACGTAGCATATGCTCACGGTTCTCTTTGAAGCGAGGGAAAGCACCAAGTGCTGCCGCCATTTCCGCAGAAGTACGATAAGCTACACCATTCAAGATAGCAGTGATAGCACCTGCTATAGCGCGCGCTTCATCACTATCGTAAGGGATACCGCTTACCATTAGCATTGAACCAAGGTTAGCATACCCTAAACCTAATGTACGGTACTCGTAGCTTAGCTTAGCTACTTCAGGAGAAGGGAACTGGGCCATCAGTACCGAAATCTCCAAGACTACGGTCCACAAACGTACACCGTACTCAAAGCCTTCCACATCAAAAGTACTAGTCTCTTCATCGAAGAAACGACGTAGGTTCAATGATGCTAAGTTACAAGCCGTATTATCTAAGAACATATACTCTGAACATGGGTTGGACGCTCTGATCGGTCCACCTTCAGGACAGGTATGCCATTCGTTAATTGTAGTATTGTATTGTGTACCTGGGTCAGCACAACGCCATGCTGCATAAGCTATTTTCTCCCACATAGCTTTAGCAGGAATAGTCTTCATTGTTTCACCGTTAGTACGGTTGGTCATGTGCCAGTCTTCATTGTTAGCTAAGCAACGGAAGAACTCATTTGGTATACGAACTGAGTTATTCGAGTTTTGGCCAGAAACAGTACGGTATGCTTCACCTTCATAGTCAGATGCATAACCTGCGGCAATTAGTGCACCTACTTTCTTTTCTTCTTCTACTTTCCAATCAATAAAGTCTACAACCTCAGGGTGATCTAGATCAAGGCAAACCATTTTAGCTGCACGACGAGTAGTACCACCACTCTTGATAGCACCAGCAGCACGGTCTCCTATTTTCAAGAAGCTCATTAAACCACTAGAAGTACCGCCACCACTTAATGTTTCACCGGCAGCACGGATGTTAGAATAGTTGGTACCTACTCCTGAACCATATTTGAAGATACTCGCCTCACGCACCCATAGGTCCATGATACCGCCTTCATTTACTAGATCATCATCTACACTAAGTATAAAACAAGCGTGTGGCTGAGGACGCTCATATGCATTTTTAGAACGCTCTACTTCTCCTGTAATTGGGTCTACATAGTAGTGTCCTTGTGCTTTACCATCAATACCGTAGCTGTTATACAACCCTGTGTTGAACCATTGTGGTGAGTTAGGTGCACAACTTTGGTTCAGTATAAAGTATACCAACTCATCGTAGAATACTTGTGCATCTTTCTTGCTGGCAAAGTAATTATACTTTGTACCCCAAACTCTCCAGCAATCTGCCAAACGGTGAGCTACTTGCTTCACTGTTGTTTCACGACCTGTAGAGCCATCTTTTTGAGGAACACCTGCCTTACGGAAGTATTTTTGTGCAAGAATATCTGTTGCTATCTGAGACCAATGCTTTGGCACCTCAACATCTGTCATCTCAAATACTTTCTCACCGTTGGGGTTACGAATTACTGAAGTACGATAATCGTACTCAAACATATCAAAAGGGTCTACGCCATCTTTAGTGAAGTGACGAGTGAAAGAGAGCCCTTTACCATTTGCTTTTGTCTTAGTAGCAGCCATATGGGTAAAATATTTTTATATAGTGTAAAGAAATTTTCTCGAAGCGAGTGTATACGAAAGTATCTAAAAACTATGGTTTGAGTAGAAAGAAGAAATCAACCGCTGTGGAAAAAGAAAGCTGAACATGTCGATAGTCACTTACTGATTGATTTACAACTAGTTTTAACTATTTGTTTTATTTCTTGGCAAAAAGAGATTTTGAAATCTCATCTTTTCTTTTATATTATATATCCTCTACTCTAAAAACATATTTATAAACACAAAAAAGGGTTAGCAAATTTGCTAACCCTTTTGATATATAAACTAGATTATAACTTAGTCTACTATTAATTTACGCATTAGCTTTTGACCATCAGCTTGTAGCTCTACAAAGTATACACCACTTGGTTTACCTTCTAAGCTTAATGCTTGGTTGAACGTACCACCATTATGTGTGTATGTTGCTTCAAACAACTGCTGACCTGTAACGTTTGTAATACGTAGTTTCACTTCTTCTACTTTGTTTGGTGTGTCAAACTGTACGTGGAATTTACCAGTAGTAGGGTTAGGATATAATCCGAAACCATCTAACTTACCATGTACATTACCAATTGTAGTAGGGAACCTTCTACGGAAGATAACGATCATATCTTCAGTTTCACCTGATGTATACGGACCGCAAGCTTCGTCAGAAGGAACGTTTGGACCTACTTCATTGTTCAATACAAAACGCATACCTGTTGGAACGTCTGTGATCACATTATAAGGTATCTTCATTTGGTCAACTAATGTATGACCACTTACACTTGTGAAGCCTGTAAAAATACGTTCTTCAGGAATATCGTATTCTTTGTTATTATTAAAGTCAACGAATACTGTGATCTTAGCATCTCCATGTTGTATCACAGGTAGTGTATGATAAACAGTGAACTTGTAAACACTATCTGTAAAGAATTCTTTCGGTTTATCATCTGTATAATCCGTACGAGGTCTGTTTGCAACTGGATTTAATAAGTGTGGTCCGCCAGTATTAGTATTGAAATCTCCGATAGTAATACCACCAATATCACTGGTATCAACACCTTTACCACCTATTGCTTTACTATAGCAATAACATTTGTAACCAGCTTTTGCATTTACAAAAGTAGGTGTTGAGTACGCTGTATCATCTGTAGGAGGACATACTGTACGTAAACGGTAGTATAAAGGCTGACCGGTAAAGAATCTTTGAATAGTATCTTTATCAGCATCATTTGGTGTAGTGAACCAGTTGATATTATCAGCAGAAACCTGCCAATGACGATAGAAACCAGAACGTGCTCTCTCGTATGTTGTATCTGTCATTACGTAATCGTAGTTCTTACAGATAGAAGTATCTGATGTAAGTACTGTACCTGCATTCATCTTACCATCACATGGACGGTAATCGATCCTAACGATGTAATCTTCCACTTCACCATCATCTACTACTGAATCACAAGGAACTTTTGCTTCTTTTTTACCAAGAATAATACGCATACCAGTCAAGCCGATCTTAGCATTGCTAGGTACTTTCATATTAGCGATCACTAATTCCTTAGGATTGTTTGTTCCTAAAATAGCTTCTGTAAAGATGCGCTCACCTGATGCTTTAGAAGTATCATACTCACCATCTCTATTGAAGTCGATAAATGCTGTAACTATACCTGACTCAAATGTAGAGCTTGAGTTAATTTCTTTTATTCTGAATTCATAAGAGCTATCTCTATAAATAGAGAACGGTTGTACTAAATAATTATATTCAGTATAAGTGTTGTTCGCTTTACTATTATTTAATCCAGGGTTTGGATCACCATTGTTCATTAGAGTATCACCAGACTGTGCACTAATTACTGTTACATTACCTATGTCTAAACCTTTTGCGCTTTTAGCATAGCTAACACAGTAACAGAAATAGAATGGAGAAATTCCTACATGCTTAGGTGGTGTAGTAAATGTAAGACCACTGTTGTCACATTTGATAACACAACGATACCATCTTTGTGCGCTGATAGCATCAGATAGAACCGCAGCATTAGCACTAGCACCAGTAAAGTTTGTCCAACCAGTACCTGCACTCATATCAGAATATTGCCACTGATAAGAAAGGTTAGATAAAATTGGACCAGCAAGCGTTAAACTAAATAATCTGTTAGGACATACTTGGTATGGACCGTCAATTGTGAAACCAGACGGAACACCTGTACAAGGTGCAGCCCAAGACATAATAACATTAGAACGTCTTGTAGTAGAATATGACGTTTGTGTACATTGGCTACCAGAGCAGTCTCTTTGTACATATATACCACTATTAAAAGAAGTAGTAGTATACTCTACAGAACAGTTACGGGTATAACCACCGCAACGACCTGTAACACCATGACAAGTTTGTATCACAATGTTATCAGTACCATTCCATACTAATGGCGTAGGGAAGGTGAACACGTTCATACCTGTAGTAGCCGTGTAGTTAGCAGGACCATAAATAGTAGTACTTGCAGCAGTAGACCATCCCGTTAGAGAACTAGCTGTTGTAGTACCAATAGATACAGTATAGCCAGGTACAGTACCTTGACCATTGGTATTTTTCACATCCCATTTGATGGCTGTAATAATACCAGGCCCCATACCTGCAGCTTGCATTTCTGAAGCTAGGTATAAGAATTGGTGCTTATCTCCATCATACCAGTCATGTATAGGGGAAGGTGTACCTGTTGATGAGTTTACAGCAGTACCATTACCAATTTTGAAATCGGTTTGTGCAGTTGCCGTCATAGACAGACTGAACAGAACCGTAATAATGGCAGCTAACTTGCTAAGTTTGAGTAAAGAACTTGGTTTCATTGTTCTATATAGTTTTATGCTTACCTAAATTATTTTAGTTGGCCCGAA
Organism: Flavipsychrobacter sp.; assembly: GCA_041392855.1. NCBI lineage: Bacteria > Pseudomonadati > Bacteroidota > Chitinophagia > Chitinophagales > Chitinophagaceae > Flavipsychrobacter > Flavipsychrobacter sp. The sequence goes on along the minus strand of JAWKLD010000001.1, from coordinate 2,774,205 downwards.
TTTAGTCGGGCAATAAATATATATCTATTATATGATAAAATCGACATGAATATACCGAAATTTTATGATTAGTGTAACATTCACAATTAAAAAGGGGTAAAAATTGCTTTTTACCCCTTTTTATATTAATTAATAGCTAATATCTACTCTACTATCAGCTTCTTAAGCAGCTTCTGTCCATCGGCCTGCATTTCTACAAAATACACTCCACTAGGCTTGCCTTCCAGGCTTAATGCTTGGTTGAATGTACCACCATTATGTGTGTATGTTGCTTCAAATACTTGCTGACCTGTAACGTTTGTAATACGTAGTTTTATTTCAGCAATTTTATTTGGCGTATCAAACTGTACATGGAATTTACCAGTAGTAGGGTTAGGGTATAATCCGAAGCCATCCAACTTACCAACTACATTGCCAATTGTTGTTGGGAATCTTCTACGGAAGATTACCATAACATCTTCTGTTTCTCCTGAAGCATAGCCTCCACAAGCCTCATCAGAAGGAACGTTTGGACCTACTTCGTTATTCAATATAAAACGCATACCTGTAGGCACATCTGTGATCACATTGTATGGTATTTGCATCTTATCAACTAATGTATGACCACCCACACTTGTAAAGCCTGTAAAAATACGCTCATCAGGGATATCGTATTGTTTGTTGTTATTAAAGTCTACAAATACGGTGATCTTAGCATCTCCATGTTGTATCACAGGTAATGTATGGTATACAGTAAATTTGTAAACACTATCAGTAAAGAATTCTAGTGGTTTGATATCTGTATAATCAGTTCTAGGCTTAGTTGCCTTCGGGTTTAATACATGCGGGCCTCCTGCATTTGTATTGAAGTCCCCAATTGTAATACCACCTATATCACTACTATCGGTTTGACTACCACCAGTTGCTTTACTAAAGCAATAGCACTTATAACCATCCTTAGCATTTATAAATTTAGCTGCTGAGTAGGTAGTGTCATCCGTAGGCGGACATACAGCACGCAAACGATAGTATAAAGGCTGACCGGTAAATATTCTTTGAATAGTGTCTTTATTAGCATCGTTTGGTGTAGTGAACCAATTGATATTATCAGCAGACACCTGCCAGTTTCTATCAAAGCCTGAACGCTCTTGCTCATACTCCATACCAGTTACTACATAATCATAAGCAGGACAAAGCGCCGTATCAGAAATGCTAACAGTACCTGTTGTTATAGGACCATCGCAAGGGCGATAGTCAATTCTTACAATATAATCTTCAACCTCTCCGTCTACTACTACAGAGTCACAAGCAGTTGCTGCTTCTTGTTTACCTAATATGATACGCATACCAGTTAAACCTATTTTTGCATCAGAAGGTACCACCATTTTAGCAACTACCAGTTCACGAGGATTGTTAGTGCCCAATATAGCTTCTGTAAAGATGCGCTCACCAGCTAGCTTAGAGGTATCATATACACCGTCTCTATTGAAGTCGATAAATGCTGTAACAATAGCCGACTCAAATGTAGGACCAGAGGTCATCTCTGTAATTCTAAACTCATAAGAACTATCTCTATACATAGAGAATGGCTGCACTTGATAACTGTATTCTGTATATGCTTTGCTAGCTGCGCTATTAGCTACACTAGGTAATGGATTACCATTATTCATCAATATATCGCCCGACTGTGAGCTGATCACCGTTACATTACCAATGTCAATACCCTTAGTTGTTTTTGCTTGCGATAAGCAATAGCAAAAATAGAAAGGAGAAACCCCCACACGATATACAGGTGTTTGGTAAGTTTGGTTAGAGCTAAGACAAGTTACCGTACAACGATACCATCTTGGAGCCGTTATTGAATCTATAATTTTGCCACCAATAGCAGTTGCCGTTCCCGGGAAGCTCTGCCAAGAAGCAGCATTGTTATCTGAATATTCCCAGTTAAAGCTTAAACCAGAAGTGATCTGCAAACCGTTTAAAGCAAGTACAAAAGGTCTGTTAGGACATACTTGCGATGGGGCATCTACAGAAGTAACAGGCGTACCGGTACAAGGTATAATACCAGAATACACTTCAATTTCTCTATGGTTTGGGTTACTGCTACCTCCTACACCTGTGAAACGCAGGCGTGTAGTGGTAACTGTAGGGAAAGTAACAGAGTCAATACAAGTGACATTGTTATTATAGTTCATGATGTTTTGAAACTGTGTACCATCCCAATACTGAATAGTACAAGTTCTCATAGGTCTATTATCCTTATAGAAAATAACTTTACCTACCAGCTGGGGTGTAGTCCATGTATATTCTATCCACCCATTGGTACTCACCCAACCCCATGGCTGGCTTCCACAGTTGCTGATCACACCATCATTATATTCATCCGGCCCGAAGTTGAAGGCTGTTTGACCACCTCCCGAATGTGAGGCAACCGCTGAAAGGGCTAAGTTTGTTTGCGTTTGCCCTATTGCTACTCCACTATAGGAGACAACAATAAGCGCAATAGCTAAAATGTGTAGAAGGCGCTTCATATAAAATAGTTTTAAAATATAGTATGTCGTTATTAACATGTAGACAATAATTTGCAATAAATGGTTGGATTAAATTGGTATTAATGCCCTATATCTATGCTAACGACTAAAAAGCAACAAACATGAGTAACAATACTGTCATATTACCCCATAGCAGGATGGGCTGCACACGAGTGTACATATTATATAAAATGCCGTATAATTAAATACTATCTAATGATTATAATCATTAGGTTTTTTACTCTATTTTTATGGCAAATAATAAGATTATGCAATTTCCAGACAATCTGAAATACACAAAAGACCACGAATGGGTAAAACTAGAAGGCGATGTAGCTACTGTTGGTATTACTGACTTTGCACAGAGTGAACTTGGTGATATCGTTTTTGTGGACGTAGATACTGAAGGACAAGAACTAGCTGAAAACGATGTTTTTGGTACAGTAGAAGCTGTAAAAACAGTTTCTGACCTTTTCTTACCAGTTGCAGGAACGGTAACTGAAGTAAACGCAGAGTTAGAAGGTAATCCTGAAAATGTAAATAAGGATCCTTATGGTGAAGGCTGGATGATAAAAATGAAAGTAAACAACGTTGCTGATCTGGACGGTCTAATGGACGCTGCAGCTTATCAGGACTTAGTAGGTTAATAGCATTAATACATATGTGGCAGTTATTTTCAGAAAACTCCCCATATAAGAAAAAAGCAAGGTTTGCAGCTATACTGTGGACCTTGCTTATTTTTATACTATGCTTTTTGCCCGGCAACGATATACCCGATATCAATATACCCTTAGCAGACAAATGGGCACATATGGTGCTATTCGGCGCCTTTTCTTTTCTGTGGCTCTGTGCCTCACCTACTAAGAGTATTACTTATGCCTTTATACTGCTTGTCATTACCATATTTGTTGGCTGGCTTGTAGAGTATATTCAAGGGCACTACATACCCGGGCGGGCGCAAGACAGTATGGACACACTTGCGGATAGCGTTGGCGGCCTTTTAGGCATTATACTATTTCACCTTCTTGCACGCATAGGTGCAAAATGATTAGCTTTTAATTAATCCGTAGAACTTACTTACTTTTAAGGCTAAGTCTTAATACAACCAACTAGTAGATGATCTATAGAAGTAAAGCGCCCTTGCGTTTAGGTTTAGCCGGAGGTGGTACCGATGTGAGCCCTTACTGTGATATGTTTGGTGGCAATATTCTTAACGCTACTATATCTCTTTATGCTCATGCCAGTATAGAACTAACTGATGATAACAACATAACTATCGTAGCTACAGACAGAGGAGAATCCGTAACCTATGATAAAACAAACAAGCTACCTATTGATGGCCAACTAGATCTTGCCAAAGGTGTTTATAACAATCTTGTAGCCACCTATGGCGAAATGAGTAGCGGCTTTAAGCTGACTACTTTTGTAGATGCACCTGCAGGCTCTGGCTTAGGTAGTTCTTCTACACTTATGGTAGCTATTCTTGGTGCTTTTACAGAGTGGTTGCAACTTCCGTTAGGCGAATATGACATTGCACATTTATCCTACAAGATAGAACGTGAAGAACTGGATATGGCTGGTGGCAAGCAAGACCAATATGCGGCTACTTTTGGTGGGGTCAACTTTATGGAGTTTTATGAAGGCAATCGTGTGATCGTTAATCCTTTAAGAATAAAGAGACGTTACCTTTTTGAGCTGGAAAATAATTTATTGTTGTATTTCACATCTACCAGTCGCCTGTCTTCTACTATCATAGAAGCACAGACCAAAAATGTGAAAGACAAAAATGAAAAATCCATCGAAGCGATGCACCAACTAAAGGAGCAAGCTAAGATGATGAAAGAAGCCTTGCTGAAAGGGGAGATCGATAAGATAGGTTCCATACTAGACTACGGTTTTAAGTTTAAAAAACAAATGGCGAGTGGCATCTCCAATCCTGCCATTGACAAGATATACGATACTGCTATTAAAGCAGGTGCAACAGGAGGAAAGATCAGCGGTGCAGGTGGTGGTGGTTTTATGATGTTTTATTGTCCTGCCAATACACGTTATGCAGTGAAAGAAGCCTTAGCTACTTTTGGCGGAGAGTTTAAGAATTATCAATTTACAGAACACGGGCTGTATAGCTGGAGTATATAATAAGTATGGAGTGTATTATACTTGCAGGTGGTTTAGGTACAAGGCTACAAAGTGTTATTGGGGCTTACCCTAAATGCATGGCAGAGGTCAACGGACAGCCATTCCTGTATTACTTACTACAATATCTTAAACAGCAAAATTGCACCAAAGTAATACTCTCTCTCGGATTCAAAAGTGAGGTAGTACTCGATTGGATCAAGGATAAAGAGCTTCCATTTAGTATAGATTATGTGATAGAAGAAGAACCTTTGGGCACAGGCGGAGGCATTAGCTATGCCCTAAGTAAAGCTACGGAGGAAAATGTTGTGGTGCTGAATGGTGATACCATGTTTCAAGTACCTCTACAAGATATGTTGAAGGTGCATATTGCTAACAACGCGGGAACATCACTTGCGTTGAAAAAGATGTATGACTTCGACAGATATGGTGTAGTAAATTTTGATGATAAGGGCTGTATCTCTTCTTTCGAAGAAAAGAAAAAGCAAACGGAAGGTTACATAAATGGAGGTGTTTACATCATCAACAAAAACTACATTGCTACAAAACAGTTACCTACTAAATATTCTTTTGAGAAAGATTATCTGGAAACGTTTGTTGTAGACAAAACCTTATTTTGCTATGCCAGCGATGCTTATTTTATTGACATAGGCATACCTGAAGACTACCAAAAAGCACAAGTAGATTTTAAAGCATTATTTAAATGAGAGTAGCCATCATTGGTCCGGCACACCCCTTGCGTGGAGGCTTGGCAACATATGACGAGAGACTTGCTTTGGAACTGATCAACCAAGGGCACGAGGCAGTGAACTACTCTTTCTCCTTACAGTATCCTTCTTTTCTTTTTCCTGGCACTACACAGTATACCGATGAGCCAGCTCCTGAAAAACTCACTATACATTCTATTATCAACTCTGTAAATCCTTTTAACTGGATAAGCGTTGGCAACAGGCTAAAGAAAGAAAGGTATGACCTTATTATTGTGCGCTACTGGTTGCCTTTTATGGGACCTTGCCTAGGCACTATACTTCGTAGAGTAAGAAAAAACAACCATACTAGGATATTATGCATCGCCGACAACATCAACCCTCACGAAAAAAGACCCGGCGATAAACAATTCACCAACTACTTTATCAAGCCCGTACAGTCATTCATTACTATGAGTGAGCAAGTATTGAAAGACTTGAACGAAATAGCCAGAGATAAACCTAAGCAGTTTCACCCACACCCCACTTACGACAACTTTGGTCACCCTGTTGCAAAAGAAGAAGCCTGCAAAAAAATAAACCTCAATGCCGACAAGAAATACATTCTTTTCTTCGGATTTATAAGAAAGTATAAAGGCTTGGATATTTTGCTTGAAGCCATGAATGATGAGCGTATCAAGACTGCAAGAATTGAACTGATAGTAGCAGGAGAATACTATAGCGATAAAGAACTATATACAGACATTATCGATAAGCATCAGCTGAGTAATGTACATATGCTTACGGAATTTATTCCCAATAGTGATGTACGTTATTATTTCAGTGCAGCAGACTTGGTAGTACAACCCTATCGTACAGCTACACAAAGTGGCATCACACAAATTGCCTACCATTTTGAGAAACCAATGGTGGTCACCAATGTAGGCGGACTACCCGAAATAGTACCAGATGGTAAAGTTGGTTTTGTTACAGCAATAGACCCTACCGCTATAGCAGATGCTATTCTAAAATTCTATACTGAAGGCATCCCTAACATGGAACAAAACCTGATAGAAGAAAAGAAAAAATACAGTTGGGAGATGTTTGTAAAAAAGCTTTTAGACACCGCTTTTTAAAACAAAGAATTATCTGCACCTCTAAATCCTGTACGTCCTAAATGTTTATAAGCTTTTTCTGTTGCTTCTCTACCTCTTGGTGTGCGTATCAAATAGCCTTCCTGTATTAAGAATGGCTCATAGACCTCTTCCAAAGTACCAGACTCTTCACCCACAGCCGCTGCAATATTATTGATACCTGCTGGCCCACCTTTAAACTTTTCGATCAGCGTAGAAAGTATCTTATTATCCATATCATCCAGTCCGTTCTCATCTACATTCAGGGCTTTCAAGCCATGATCCACAATACCAAGATCAATTACGCCATTGCCCAATACTTGTGCAAAATCGCGCATACGGCGCAACAAAGAATTAGAGATACGTGGTGTGCCTCTACTCCTACTAGCAATAGCCATTGCTGCATCGGAGGTTATCTTCACATTCAGCAAATTGGCAGAGCGCATCACAATACGTTGTAGTACCTCAGCATTATAATATTCTAAACGCGACTTGATACCAAAACGGCTTAATAATGGTGAGGTCAACAAACCGGAACGCGTGGTAGCGCCTACCAGCGTAAAAGGATTCAAATTGATCTCTATAGAACGGGCAGCAGGACCTGTGTCTATCATGATGTCTATCTTAAAATCCTCCATAGCCGCATATAGATACTCTTCTACTACAGTGCTTAGCCTATGTATCTCGTCTATAAAAAGTACATCCCTATCTTCAAGGCTAGTGAGTAGCCCTGCTAGGTCAGCGGGCTTTTCTATTACAGGGCCACTTGTTTCTTTTATGTTTACCCCTAGCTCATTGGCCACAATTCTTGATAGCGTTGTTTTGCCCAAACCCGGAGGGCCATGAAACAACATATGGTCCAACGCTTCGCCACGCAGGTTGGCCGCTTTTATAAAAATGCGGATGTTCTCTACAAGCTTAGGCTGCCCCGAAAAGTCATCTATAGACTGGGGGCGTATACTATTCTCATATTCACGATCCTGCGGACTTAAATTACCATCCTGCCTAACGTGCGAATTCTCCATACTCAAAGTTAGTTATTCTACTTGCCATTATGCACTTATACATACAATACAAATATATCACCTACTATCGGTTTGTAAATCTATTACAAATAATACCTTTGCACACGGCAAAAGATATTTAAAATGGATAACAAAAATTACAAAATAGCTACTAAGCTAATACATGCAGGTGTAGAACCAGACCCAACTACCGGGGCTATCATGACACCTATTTACCAAACATCTACCTACGTGCAGGCTGCACCTGGCGACCATAAAGGATATGAGTATTCTCGTACACAAAACCCTACTCGTCATGCTCTAGAGAAGGCACTTGCCGCCTGCGAGAATGGAAAACATGGCCTATGCTTTGGTAGTGGTATGGCTGCTGCCGATGCTGCCATCAAACTACTATCTCCCGGCGATGAGGTGATTGTAGCTAACGATCTATACGGTGGTTCTTATCGTATCATGACAAAGGTATTTGTCAACTACGGTATCAAGTTCCACTTCATTGATATGAACGACCCGGAAAACATTCGTGGGTATATCAATGACAATACTAAAATGATATGGGCGGAAACACCAACCAACCCAATGCTAAACATTGTGGATATAGCTGCCTGCTCTAAAATAGCTAAGGAGCACAACCTTATTCTACTTGTAGATAACACATTCGCGTCTCCATATTTACAAAACCCGATAGACCATGGTGCTGACATCGTTTTGCACTCTGCCACTAAATATTTGGGCGGTCACTCTGATGTGGTTTTAGGCGCATTGATCGTAAATGATGATAGCCTTCAAGAGCGTTTGGCATTTATACAAAACAGTTGTGGAGCTGTACCTGGCCCTCACGATAGCTGGTTGGTACTTCGTGGCATTAAAACACTACACATTCGCATGCAGCGCCATTGTGAAAATGGTAAAGCCATTGCAGAGTGGTTATTAACACAACCAAAGATCGACAAAGTATTATGGCATGGTTTTGAAAACCATCCTGGTCATGCAACAGCGAAAAAACAAATGCGCGACTTTGGTGGTATGATCTCTTTCACTTTGAAAGAAGATACTATTGAAGCAGCTACTGAAATATTGAAGAAGACAAAACTATTTACACTAGCGGAATCGCTTGGTGGTGTCGAGTCATTAATCGGTCACCCACCAACTATGACACATGCGGCTATTCCAAGAGAAGAGCGCATCAAAAATGGTCTTACCGATTCTTTAATTAGACTTAGTGTAGGTATTGAAGATATAGACGACTTGATAGAAGATCTGAAAAATGCTATCGGGTAATTAACCACATACATAAAAAAGCCAGCAAAAACTTGCTGGCTTTTTTGCTTTATAACATCGACCACCAAATGGCCTTATAAGCATAGTTGCCCCACCGTTCCAGACTTGTGCTTATCATAGTATACATTTCCTTCTGGGTTACTTCCTTGCCTTTTTTAGGCACTTTAAAAGCATCTTCTTCTGGTTGTACACTTACTTGTGTTGCTATCCAGGTAGTATGCAATCTTGGTATGGCTATCTCCAATATCATACCGGGTAAACCTCCAAACATTTCAGGGCCACCACTCACCATGATATCATCGGTATAGAATGCGATTACATATACAGAGTCACATATTCTACCCACTGCTTTTCTGCATTTATAATTGGCGATCATCCTGATCTCGTCCATCACTTTCCATTCTATTTTTCTGGCAGAGTCTTTCACCAAAAACTTCTCCTCATATATATGCTTACGTGCCGTCACTCGACTCGTCGTAAAATCTGTATACACTTCGTTCTCATTTGCAGGAGAGCGGGCAAACCACATATTAAACGGTTTCTCTGGCTCTCTTCCCGGCTTGTAGATGCTATGCTTGGTAGTAAAGTTCAAATCATAATAACGAACATTATGCGTTGGGATTTTATCCCTTATACGCTCAATCCATTCCTTATTGTCATCCTCCATATCCTCTATTACCCTTTTCAGGTTGGTCTTTCTTTCGTACTCTATTTTGCCCTGATAGGTATGCTGACCAAATGCAGCAATACTAATCAGCAATAGAACAAATATGTTTATAGTGTGTTTCATGCTATACTAGTTTTTCTTAATTATCATTGATGCTGCATCATTTTCAGGTGTTGCTCCCATAGCTGTTTTTGTAAAGTTCCAAGTAAGGGATAACATACCATATCTACGTATCGTATTATAGCTTTGCTCTGTTACATAGTTGTTACTTGCATTACGTGTAAAACCAAGGTTTTGATTCAAAATATCGAAGACCGAAGCTCTTAGTTCTAGTTGATCGTTTTTCAGGAAACGCTGACTGATATATGCATTCCAACGGAAGACATTGTTGTTTCTATCAAATACAGCCGTTTGCTCCCTTACCGACCAATCAAAATCAGAACCTATCCTTAACTTGAATGGGAACTCGTATGAAGCATCAAAATTATAGTTGACCGACCAGTAGCTAGTTACCTGTGTGCTGATAGAAGAAGAGTTATCATTATAGCTAGGACCTACACCTAAGGATACCATTATCTTTTCATCTTTCGACTCATAGTTGGCATATGCATTCACGGAGTAGGAGTTATAGTTACTCGCATTTTTTACCCCATTTACAAGGTTATTCGCTTTTGATAAACTTACTCTTGTACGCCCTCCTATTTGTGTATTCAGTTTTCTGATACGCTTACCTACGTTGATACTGGCGCTACCATTATAGTTACCATCCAAATTAACGTACTGATAGGTAGTTCTACCCAAAGAGTCAATCGTTTGCGAACGGCTAATGGCATTATCCACTACATTGAAATAAGCATACATCCAGATATGTCTTCCGGAGAATACTTTGTAGTCAGAGAAGTTGGCATTGATGCTATGGCTGAACTCCTGATTCAAACCAGGATTACCAATTGATTGGTTGAGTGGATCTATATTGTTTTGTAATGGTTGTATTTGTTCTAACGAAGGTTGTCTAGTACGACCATTATAGCTTAAACTTACTCTGGTTTGTTTTTGAATATTATATCTGATACTTGCCGACGGGAAAAAGTTGGTAAATGAATATCTACGAGAAGTATCGGTCATTAAGTTGTCTTGTAAAAAATTGGCACGAGCTATAGATCCTCCAATTGAGGCATTCAATTTCTTCTTGTAGCTATACCTTAAAAAGGTAGACCCGGTATGTGTAGTAATATTGAAGGCGTAATTACTACTAAAGATAGAATCCAACTGGTCATAAGAATCAGAAAACGGTGCACTTTTACTAAATGTATTTCGTTCTGCACTATTATTCGTTACGTTTAGTCGATAGCTAAGGCTTAATGATAGATATTTAGATAACGGCTCTGTATAGCTGGCATAACCTGTCAAAGAAATATTCTTATCCTCATTCCTTTTTTTCTGATCAAACGTATCGTTACGTGCTGAAAGATTAGCGTATTTTATTAATGAGTTCAATAAGATATCTCCTGTTCGCTCTTGGTAGTTTTCTGACAAGCTCACGGTGATAGTTCGCCTATCTTTCTTAAACTTTTTACGATACATCAAAGAGCTATTGATCTGTGTTGTCAGTCCTTCGCTTCTGGTTTTTGTATTGTTGCTATTTATCTCATTGCCAGATGCATCCCTTGTGTTTTGGTTCGTTTCAGAGTTCCTCAAATTCTCTGTTCTATTCACGGTAGCGTTTACCCTAATATCTGACAGGCTATCTACCTTCAACTCATATAAGGCACTTATCCTGTTTCTATTTCCTGTTTTAAACGAATTGCTTGTCTGTGTTTCGTACAGGGCAGAATCTTGTAATATTTTTTCCGTAATAGTATTGTTTACCGTCTCTATATCTTGTTTTGCATAGCGATAATTACCTGCTACATGATGTTTATCCTCGTTCCATTTATTCGAGTAGTGCAGCCCACCTGTCCAAGCTCTTGGGTAGCCTCTACCGTTATATTGTCCATCCCAACTTTCAAAATCATCACTGCTGTAATATGTTGTTATCGACCCATCATCCCCAACACTGGTATTACCTCCTCCTGCATTAAACTTATCTTGATCTTCCCAACCCAAACCTATGGTACCTGTATTGGCCATGATGCCAAAAGCAGATAGCTTTCGCTTGCCTTTGAAGGAATTGATCATGGCTTGGTTCTCAAAATAGTTTTGTAGATCTCCTGCACCACCTCCGGCTTTTATCTTGCCGAAGTATCCTTTCTTCATATTCTCCTTCAACTCAAGGTTTATTGTTTTGGTGCGCTCTCCATCGTCTATACCTGTAAACTCTGCCTCGTCACTTTTCTTATCGTATACCTGCACTTTATTAACAGCCTTAGCGCCTAAACTTTTAGACACTACTGCGGGGTCGTCTGTAAAAAACTCCTCCCCGTCTACCAATAGCTTTTGCACTTCTGTACCTTGTGCCATTATTTTACCATCCTTATCTACTTGTATACCAGGTAGTTTTTTCAGAAGTGACTCTACTGTAGCATTGTCCCTTACTTTAAAACTATCCGCTACATATTCTATGGTATCACCTTTTACTTTTATGGCTGCATACTGGTCGGTAAGTACAAACTCTTTCAGCAAGTGTGTACGAGAAACCATCGGTAATTCACCTACATTAGTAGCAGGCTTAGTTACATTAATAACATCTATATAGTCTGCAAAGCTCGGGAAGGTAACCATGAGCAAATACTTCCCTTTGTCTTTTACTTCCAGTGCGAATGTTCCATCGGATTTAGCTCTTGCGAATGTGGCCAATACCGAGTCTTCTGCCCTGAGCAAAGTAATAGCGGCATTCTGTAGCGGATTGAGATTAACTGTGTCTGAAACTGACCCCTTGATGGTATATGTTTGTGCCTCTGCTGTAATGGTAAGGCATAATAGGACTAGGAGTAGGATTGTTTTTTGCATGAGGTCATTACATTAGTATGACAAATATTAATGTAATTAATAAGTACAGAAAACAAATTCTGTTAAAATAAATAAAACTATAGGGGTATAAAAAGGGGGATATTAACCCGCAGTTATTTTAACTGTTGCCTTTTTACCATTGGCCTATCTCTATTGATAGGAATACCTAAGGACTCATATATATAATCTTGTGCCTTGGTACGAACACTTTTTTGGTTGATCTTCCAGTTGGTAGCCGAAGGGTTAACTCTATTGCTAAGAAAAACAAATACGACACCAGTAGCTGGATCAGCCCAAGCACAAGTGCCAGTAAAACCCTGATGACCATAGGCATAACCACTAACTCTATCTCCTGTTGGTCCGGCATCATTCCGCTCCGCTTTAGGTTTATCAAAACCTAACCCCCTTCTGCTCAATGTAGAATTGTATGCAGAGAAATAGTCTATTGTCGATTTTTGAAAAAAGCGAACACCGTTATAAACACCACCGTTGAGCAACATTTGAAATACTATTCCTACATCCTCTGCTGTAGCAAACAAACCAGCATGCCCAGCCACACCACCAAACATAGCCGCGCCCGGGTCGTGCACAAAGCCATGTACCGTTTGTCTACGGAAAACAATATCATTCTCAGTAGGCGCAATGTTTTCTTTTTTTATTTTTTTCAAAGGGCGATAGGTCATTGTTGTTAGCCCCATAGGTTTGTAGAAGTTTTGCTCCATATACACATCAAGAGGCTGGTTGGTTAGTTTTTCTACAATTTTGGCTAAAAAGTAAAAGTCCAGATCACTATATACATACTTACCTTGGTTTTCTAAAGGTGTGGTCAATATGATATTCCATATGCTATCTGCATAGTCGCTACGCAGGTACAAATTTTCTGCTACCAATATACCGAACGTATTATCTCCTATCGGTCTATACAGGTCGGCTCTTAAATCGCCTAATGAGTCCAATGTTTCTTTATAAAAAGGTATCCAGCTCTTCAAGCCTGCTTGGTGCAGTAGCAAATTCTTTATCCGAAGGTTAGCCTTATCTGTTCCCTTTACCCAAGGCAGGTAATCTACCAAACGTTTATTAAGGTCTAATCGCTTTTGCTCATAGAGGCGCATTACGGCTAGTGTAGTAGAAAGTACTTTGGTCAAAGAAGCTACATCATACACCGTACTCGTTTCCACTCTACGCTTTTTGTAGACATCTTGATAACCATACGCTCTATTGAATAATATCTTTCCATCTTTGGCAGCAAAGACTTGACAACCAGGAAAGGCACCATCAGCCACTGACCTTTGCAAGAACATGCTTAACTCATCAAGCGCTGCGGAATTTACGACACCTGCCTCATCTACAAACAAGGTTTTGTCTTGAAGGTTGCCAGCTCTATCTAGCTTTTTTTTTACATCCTCTGCAGAAGGTGTAATAATTTTTATTTGTGTGCCTGCCCTCAATGTATTGCAAGGACTAACAGGTAAAGCACCTTTGGGCGATGTAATTTTCAACAAGGTAGTAGCAGCTACTTCCTCTGTGCTTTTATTATCCTCATAAGTAACTAGGATATTCTCAAAATCGCAGAAATGCTGTAGTAAATAAGGGTTGCCCAGTAAGACCAATACTACTTTTTTATCTTTTTGTATCTGCTTTAAGAAGTTCATTTGTCGGGTATCCAAACCATAGTCGTTACCTTTTGTCGGGTAAAAACTCATATTATGTACAGCAACCACAACAATATCGCTTCTGTTGATCACCTGCATTGCCTTAGCATCGCTACCCCCCTTTGGCAGGTACGCTTCTGCTACAGTACCCAACTCCAGCTTTAGCTGTTTATAGAGGGTTGTAGCGCTATTAGCGTTAATACCTACATAACCTACTTTCTCTTCCTTTCTGGCAATACGGGTACGCATACCTCCCATATCTCTCAATAAGGTAACAGAAGAAATAGCGATCTGATACTCCAATGCGTCCGTATATCTATTCAAGTCCGCTGTAGCATTTTCTGCTACTACAGGTTGCCAGCTATACAATCCTGCTCTATACTTAGCTGTCAATATTTTTCTTACTCTTCTTTCCAACTCTTCCTCACTTACCTTGCCTTCGGCAATAGCTGCTTTGATCTTGCTAATGGCCACAGGCACATTTTGCGAGAACAGCAACACATCATTACCTGCCAAGAAAGCTCTGAGGTCTACATCACCCGGCTCAAAGTATTTAGCTACACCTTGCATATTAAGGGCATCTGTAAAAACAAGACCATTAAAACCCATTCGCTCTTTTAATAGAGTGCTTATCGTATTTTTTGATAATGTAGTAGGTATATGAGGTTCTGTTTCTAGTGCAGGAACATCTAAATGCGCTACCATCATCGATTGCACTCCAGCACCTATTAGTTGTCGGAAAGGATATAGTTCTAATGCTTCGAGCTGTGTTATCGACTTTTTTATAGTAGGGAGGTCTTTATGAGAATCCGTCTCTGTATCTCCATGACCCGGGAAGTGCTTAGCACAAGCCATTATGCCATAGTCTTGCAGACCACGCATGTAGGCAATACCCATACTAGCCACTTTATACTTATCCTCACCATAAGCACGTGCGTTTATAATGGGGTTCCTAGGGTTATTGTTTACATCCACTACAGGGCCAAAATTGATATGCACACCCATACGCTTACATTGGTAAGCAATGGCAGCACCAAGTCGGTATGCCAAAGATGTATCCTCTGTAGCTCCTACCATCATCTGCTTGGGCATATCTTTCACACCCGTCAAGCGCATGCCCAAGCCCCACTCTGCATCCATACCTATTAATAACGGCACTTTAGACATTGTTTGGTAAGCATTGTTTTGCTCCGCTTGTGCTTCTGGTGTGCCTTGCATAAATATCAAACCACCTACCTGATTGGCTGCTACAAGTTTTTTTATTTGCTCTTCATTGTAGTTTTTACCCCCTGAATAGGCCGCTACCATAAACAGTTGCCCAATGCGCTCCTCAAGGCTCAGTTGCTGATATACACTATCCACCCATTGCTTTTGATGCAAAGCTTTTTGCAATGCATCTTGCGCCTGCACACCTAATGAAGTAAACAATACCCCTACCAATAAACCGAGAAAAGCCTTTCGCATTATCATGTTCACAAATATAACCTAATGTAGACAAGGCTGAAACGCTAAAACATTTTATAACTACATTTCTTGTTAAAAAAAGCAATTTGCTACCTTCGCTTTTGCGATCAAAAAAAAGGGAAGGTGCCTGACATAATACAATTATTATCTGACCATATAGCTAACCAAATAGCTGCAGGAGAGGTGATCCAAAGACCGTCTTCTGCTGTGAAGGAGTTGTTAGAGAACGCCATAGATGCGGGTGCGACTGATATACAATTGATCGTAAAGGATGCCGGCAAGGAGCTGATACAGATAGTGGACAACGGTTGTGGCATGAGCGCTACCGACGCGCGTATGGCTTTTGAGCGGCACGCCACTTCTAAGATCAGAAACATAGAAGACCTATTTTCTATACGTACAATGGGTTTTAGGGGAGAAGCCTTAGCCTCTGTTGCCGCAGTAGCACAGGTAGAGCTAAAGACCAAAACCAGGGATAGTGATGTAGGCACTCATATCGTAATAGAAGGTACAGAAGTGAAATCGCAAGAGCCATGCGCTACAACAGACGGCACTTCTATATCTATCAAAAACCTCTTCTTCAACGTACCAGCGAGAAGGCATTTCCTTAAAAGTAATGCTACCGAGTTCAGGCATATTATTGATGAGTTTACCAGAGTAGCTTTGGCACATCCTGATGTTGCCTTCCGTTTGTTTCACAATGATAAAGAACAATACCATCTTGAAGCGGGTAACCTTAAAACAAGGATAGTAGGACTACTGGGCAATACTTACCAAAAGAATCTGGTACCGCTGGAAGAGAAAACAGACTTGCTGAACATTAGCGGTTTTGTAGGTATGCCTAAAGCTGCTACGCGCACAAGAGGCATGCAGTTTTTCTTTATCAATGATCGTTTTATTCGTAGCCCATACCTACACCATGCTGTAGTGAATGCTTACGAAGGGTTGATAGAAAAGGAAGCTTTCCCGTTCTACGTACTTTTCTTAGAAGTAGACCCTGCAAGGGTAGATGTGAACGTACACCCTACAAAACAAGAAGTGAAATTTGAGGATGACCGTATGATGTACGCCTATCTGAATGCTGCCGTAAAGCATTCTTTGGCAAAATACAACATCGCCCCTTCTTTAGACTTCACCCTAAATCCTGAAATACAGGAACTCCCTTCGGTACAACTACCCAAGACTGAGGAGCAAACAGAACAAACTACAAAAGGTTATCTATACAATACCTTTACTAATAAGGGGCAGGCACATTTCATTGAAAAAAAGGATAGCCTTAAACAATGGAAAAACCTTTATCAAATTGCACAGGAATCTGCAGAGCAGCCTAGCGAAGAGCTGCATCAAGAGCCTAATGTGCAACAACAAACCTCTATTTTGAGTGGCGATAGTGGCTTGCCTGTCAATTCAGAACATAATATTCTTTTAGTACAAGGCGCTTATCTTGTCACCACCGTCAAATCGGGAATGATGCTGATACATATACGCAGGGCACAAGAACGTATTTGGTACGAGCGACTATTAGAGCAATGGAATGAAGGCAGTACACCTTCTCAGCAATTACTCTTCCCTGTATCTTTAGAGCTTCCACCTCAGGATGCCATACTACTCAATGAAGTGCTGGCTGACCTATCTAAGATAGGTTTTGATATTTCTCCCTTTGGCAAAAACACTTTTGTAGTGCAAGGGTTGCCTACAGGGCTGCCTAGTGGTGAAGAGAAAAATGTGCTGGACGAAGTGATAGATCAGTTAAAACACGAATCGGACGATGCTGTAGGCAAAAGACAAGATACATTATTGGCTAATATGGCCAAACGCCTATCTCGCAACCAAGAGGCCATGCACCAGGCTGAAATGCAACAATTGCTTATTGACGAGCTATTTGCTTGCGCTCAACCTGAATATACTCCTAGCGGTAAAAAGATATTTACCATGCTCCGCAAGGACGATCTGGAAAGTATGCTATAAACCTAACTATTATCATAAAATGGATACCTTATTTTATTTAGCTTTACGACTCAATTTTAATACCTAGATAGTAATGGCAGTACCAAAATTTCATGAACTAAGTGTTTTAGATATTAGAAAAGAAACAGAAGATTGTGTGTCTGTATCGTTTAAATTAAGCGAGGGACAGGTAGCCAACTTTGGTTTTACGCCCGGTCAATATCTTACTTTCAAGAAAGATATTAATGGGGAAGAGGTGCGTCGTTCATATTCTATATGTGCCGGACCTAATGATGGAGAGTTAAGGGTAGCCATAAAGAAAGTACCAAATGGTCGTTTCTCTACCTATGCCAACGAAGAGCTTAAAGTAGGCGATGTGTTGGAAACCATGCCCCCTATGGGCAACTTCTCTGCCAAAAAAGAACTGGATAAGAAAAACTACTTAGCCTTTGCTGCAGGTAGTGGTATAACGCCGATACTTAGCCTGATGAAGGCGACACTTGAAGGCGACGACAAAAGTACCTTCACCTTAGTTTATGGCAACAAAAGTAAGAACACCATCATATTTCGTGAGGAGATAGAAGCCCTTAAAAATAGATACATGCAGCGCCTTCGTGTTTATCATGTACTAAGTAGAGAGCTGATGGATGTACCGATGTTCAATGGTCGTATCACTGCTGAAAAATGTAGTGAGTTTTGCGATACATTAATTGATATAGCTACAGTTGACGAAGCCTTTATTTGCGGGCCAGAAGACATGTTGCTTTCTGTACGCAAGCAATTGGTAGAACAAGGCATGACAGAAAGCGATGTTCATATTGAGCTATTTACATCACCCGATCAGCAAAACGCTACCCATAAGCAATGGGCTGAAGAGCACAAAGCTGACGACGGGAAAATGAGTAAGGTAAGTATCCGTTTGGATGGCACTACTTTTGAGATGGACCTAGCATATAATGGGGACACTATACTGGATGCTGCATTAAAAAATGGTGCTGACCTACCTTATGCTTGTAAAGGTGGGGTATGCTGTACTTGCCGTGCTAAAGTAACAGAAGGCAGTGTAGATATGGAGGTAAACTATGCCTTAGAAAAAGACGAGATCGAAAATGGCTTTGTATTAACTTGCCAGAGCCATCCTACTACAGATAAAGTAACGATAGACTTTGATGCCAGATAACAGACTACCAGTCTTTTTTACGCATCTCTTTTTTTAATGATTTTTGGCGCTTGTATTCCAAGCGCTTTTCTTTTGCCGCTTTCGATATCTTGGTGGGCTTACGTTTCTTAGGTATTACCAAACTCTTATCTACGAGTGCCAACATCTTCTTCAACGCTATTTGCTTGTTCTCTAGCTGCGACCTGCTCTCCGTACTTTTTACCAGTAGGTAGCCCTCTTTATTCATACGGTTGCCCAGCTTAGCTGTTATCAATTCTTTCTCCTCCTCAGAAAAAAACTGAGACGAAGCTACCAGCCACAAAGCCTCAACAGCAGTTTCTACTTTATTTACATTCTGACCGCCCTTGCCTCCACTACGTGCTGTTTTATAGGTTATTTCTGTTGAAAAATCTCTCATTACCCCACAAAAATAGCGATGATATTCATCATCGCTATCTATTATTTATTCTTTGCTTTAATATTCCTCTTCTTCACCATCAAAATCCATATTCATCATGCTACCCAATATATCTCCAAAATTATATCCTCCACCTTCTATGCCTTTTTTACTTATCAGAGAGTATTCAGATAAACCATGCAACATAAACTCCATCAATAAAAGAACTTCTTCTTTCTCCGTATCAGGATAAAATTGCTTCACCGCACTATACAAACCGTCTACTTTATAAAGATTATCCCTGTAGGCATTATCATCTTCATCTTGTACCATTAATAGATCATTGCCTTTACCAAACCAGTCTATCACCGGCTGGTACGGATTAGGTTTGGGCTTAGCTCCCTCAGGAGAGCGACCTGCCTTTTTGAAGGTTTGAGGGTCGGGGAAATATTGTGTGAATAACGAACGGATAGCCTGACCTAACATCCTATAAGCTACATTCATAGCACCTTCCTGTTCTCCTTCATATACCAACTCTACCTTACCCGTTATGGATGGCACTACCCCTACAAAATCTGCTAAGCGCACCCAAGTATTTTCAGCTCCTGTTTTCAATGCTCTGCGCTCTGCCGTACTCACTAAATTTTCATAAGCTGCTATTGTAAGTCTTGCAGATACACCACTCTTCTGATCTACATACTCACTACTACGCGCCTCCATTGCCAATTGCTCTATCAATAGGCTACACAGCTCGGGCACAAATACTTTCTCCGTTTGCTCTTGCAACACATTGGCTTCCTGCTCTGTTATAGTACGCGATATAGCTACCGACTTAGGATAGTGGGTTATGATTTGGCTTTCTATTCTATCTTTTAGCGGTGTCACTATGCTACCACGATTGGTATAATCCTCGGGATTGGCAGTGAATACAAAGAGTATATCTAGAGGCATCCTTAGTTTGAAACCGCGTATCTGTATATCTCCCTCTTGTAAAATATTGAACAGAGAAACCTGTATACGTGCTTGTAGATCGGGCAATTCATTTATCACAAATATGCCTCTATGAGAGCGTGGTATGATACCGTAGTGTATCACCTCCTCGTCTGCAAAACTCAATCTTAGATTCGCTGCTTTTATCGGGTCTACATCGCCTATCAGGTCTGCAACAGACACATCAGGCGTTGCTAGTTTTTCTCCATAACGCTCACCTCTGTGCAACCATCTTATTGGTGTATCATCTCCTTTTTCTTCAATTAGTTTTCGGGCGTAAGAAGAAATGGGTGCAAATGGGTCATCGTTTATGTCACTACCATCTACTACAGGTACCCACTCATCCAATAGATTCACCATCTCTCTGGCCATCTTTGTTTTAGCCTGCCCACGTAGGCCTAAGAACAATATATTGTGCCGTGATAACAATGCACGCTCTACATCAGGTATCACGGTATCTTCATAGCCAATGATACCTTTAAAGGGTGTATCTTTTTCCTGAATACGTTTTATTAAGTTTTCCCTTACTTCTTCCTTTACCTTCTTGGGTTTGTAGCCCGATTTTTTGAGTTCGCCTAATGTCTTTATTGTAGGTACTGCCATAATTACTTCTTAAAGAATACAAATAAAGATACAGGATGTAACTATGCCTTTTATAACCTCTTAACAATAGCCGTATAAAGATTTTCTTTTACTTTACATCAAAATCTAATTGATATGAGATCGCTATACCTATCCTTCTTCTTCCTTGCACTATTGGCTTTAACTAATAGGAGCTTTGCCCAAAATCAATATTTCCAATTTCTGAATAGTACTATTGTTATTGCAGATAGCTCAACGGCTGCTACCTTCGTTAGTACACCTGATAACTATACTGCTAACTTCTCCACCTTCGACCTACAAGGAAAAATAGGAGGTACTGGTAACTATACAGAAAAAGACTATTTAGCTCATGCTGCCAAGGGCATGCGTAATTGGACAGTTAGTCAAGCCAAAAGCATTGAACAATCAATGGGCACTATAGCTAGTTTCATTAAAGACAACAAGCTGCAGCTACAACTACCCGACAGTATTTTAATTATAAAAACAAACGCACAAGAAGAGTTTGGCGCAGATGGATACACGCGAGGCAATGCTATTATACTCAACTCGGGTAGTAGCCTTGTAGGAACAGGTATATTATCTCACGAGTTATTTCATATTTTTTCAAGGTACAACGAGGCAACCCGAGATGCTATATATGCACTCTTTGGGTTTAAAAAATGTAACCCCATAGATGTGTCCAAAGCATTGCAGCAAAGAAATATCTCTAACCCTGATTGTCCTGTCATCAACCATTACATTACAGTAAATGGTCAGGATATGGTGCTGATATTATATAGTAATAGAGACTATACAGGTGGTAGTGTTTTTGAAGAGTATGTTGCAGTTAGCCTACTGGTAATAGAAGGCAAAGGAAATAACAAACAGCCTAAGATCAGCAATGGAAAACCTGTGATCATAGAGTTTCAAAACGCTATGGAAATATTTCAGCAAGTAGGCACTAATACCGACTATCTATTACACCCTGAAGAAATTAGCGCAGAGCATTTTACATTTCTGATAACAGGCAGAAAGGTAAGGCAACCATCTTATGTAGAACAACTAAAAAAGGTACTGCAGCAATAGTAGCTATTCCCCCCATAGCCAATCATCCATCATTTTATCTAGCTTAAACAACTGTCTGCCCTTTACCGATTCTTTTTCGGTAAGCATAGCTTCGTATTCAGTATTATCTCTAAAAGATATCCAAGCCCCCATAAGGTTTTTGCCCACCTTCTTTAGTTCCATAACCCCTACATCCTCTTCCTCAAAAGCCCATGTACCATCTTCCTTTCGTGTTACGGTTAGTATAAGATACTCATCCAGATCACCGAATTTATAAATGGCCTCATAATGGCAGGCAGGCTCAGGGCAGCTACCTTTCAGTCCTCTCACGTATAATACAATGTCTATTTCATTATCCAACTTGCCTACATATAATTTACGCTCTGTAATTTCCTTAAATATTTTTACCGTGTCTTCTTGGTTACCATCATCATCGTAGCTCACAACTACATTCGTTTTCTTAATACTATCCTGAGCGGCAATAATACTGTCCAACTCTCCATTTTTGAGTGCTACCCAAAGCTCATCCATCACTCGTCTTTCTATAGCTGCCTTTCTATGGTATTCTTCTGTACTCTCTGCCTCAATTATATTCAGCACTTCTCCACCATACCAGTTGTCATCTATCAAAAAGAGATTCCTTAACGCTATCCCAAACTTCTTTCTGGTAAGCATATCTTTTACAAATAATATGCCGTGCATACGGATAGGTGCTATAACCTCGAAACCACGCATCTTATGATTTAGTGGTTGTTTCTCTAATTCATATCCGGCAATGAGTAGATCTGCCCAGTGAACATTGGAGTCTACACCTTTTTGATATACATTATTGAATGTCTTTACTATTCTGTCATTAAAGGCAGGATCGTGCTGTCTTACCAATTCAGGGTGTGCTCTCATATTAGCAACACGGCGCATGCGCCACACATTAGTATCCTGAAACTGGACTAGTTTACTCCACAGCAAGCCGAACTTAGGAAACAATGTAGCATATGTAGAATCATCGTTTGTCTGCAAAGCCATAAGGACTTCACTTACCAATTGCTTTTCCGTTTTTATTTGCGCAGTAGCTATAGTAACTGTTGCCAAAAATATCAAACAAAAAAAGGGTAACCGCATAGATAAACTACTTGTGAATTACCCAATATAAAAAAACATTCACAGAATGTTTAATGCAATAATCTATTGCTTACAGTATCTCTAACACTTTTTCAGGAGGGCGACCAACAACTGCTTTATCTCCTTTGATAACAATTGGTCGTTCTATGAGTATAGGATTTTTAGATAGCACTCTTATCCATTCTGCCTGAGTAAGTTGCTTACCTGCATACTCTTCTTTATATAGCTTTTCCTTCTTGCGCACTATATCTTCTGCCTTCAGACCAAGCTTTTTAAGCAATGCCTTCAACTCTACTTGTGTAGGGGGCTCGTCGACATATAATCTTATTTTAGGCATCACCTTATTTTCCATAAGTAGTTGTAGTGCCTTTTTACTGGTACTGCATGTCGTCTTATGAAATATGGTTACATCATTTATCATATCGCTACTTCTTTTACATCATCAGCAATTACCAGTCTGCCTGCTGTCTTTTCTTTTATCTCTTCAATACTTACACCCGGTGCGTATTCTATGCAACGGAAACCATCTTCTGTAACTTCAAACACACCAAGATCCGTTACTACTTTAGTGATACACTTAACACCTGTAAGAGGCAATGTACATTCTGAAAGTAATTTGCTTTCACCTGCACGGTTGGTATGCTGCATGGCTACTATGATATTCTTAGCAGAAGCTACCAAGTCCATTGCGCCACCCATACCTTTTACCATTTTACCGGGAATCTTCCAGTTGGCTATATCACCTGTATCTGTTACCTCCATAGCACCCAAAACTGTTAGGTCTACCTTGCCGGCACGTATCATACCAAAGCTGGTAGCACTATCAAAAAATACGGAACCGGGTACTGTAGTAATAGTTTGCTTACCTGCATTAATTAGATCTGCATCTTCCTCTCCTTCGAAAGGGAAGGGCCCCATACCTAACAATCCATTCTCACTTTGTAGTACTACGTCTACCCCTTCAGGTATATAGTTAGCTACTAGTGTTGGGATGCCAATACCTAAATTCACATAGTAACCATCTTTTAGCTCCTTAGCTATGCGTTGCGCTATTTGTTCTTTTGTCAATCCCATGATTTAGTTTCTTTGTCTTACTGTGCGTTGCTCAATACGTTTTTCATAATCAGCACCCTGGAAGATGCGGTGTACATAAATGCCTGGCGTGTGGATGAAGTTAGGATCTAACTCACCTGCTGGCACTAATTCTTCAACCTCAGCTATAGTTATTTTACCTGCCATAGCCATCATTGGGTTGAAGTTGCGCGCAGTATCTTTAAATATCAAGTTGCCTTGCGTATCACCTTTCCATGCTTTTACTATGGCAAAATCAGCATCAAAAGCTATTTCCATCAAATACTCTTTGCCATTAAACACGCGGGACTCTTTTCCTTCAGCCACCTCCGTACCCACACCTGCGGGTGTAAATACTGCTGGCATTCCATAACCAGCTGCCATGCAACGTGTAGCTAGTGTACCTTGTGGTATCAATTCTACTTCCAACTCGCCACTCAATAGTTGACGCTCAAATTCCGCATTCTCACCCACATAAGAGGAGATCATTTTCTTTACCTGCTTGCCTTGTAGCATCAGCCCGATACCAAAATCGTCTACACCTGCATTGTTAGAAATACAAGTCAGATCATTAATACCGCTCTTTACTATGGCTGCAATGCAATTCTCAGGAATACCACATAATCCAAAACCGCCGAGCATTAAGGTCATGCCCGATCGTATATCTTTTACCGCCTCATCTGCGTTGGCTACTACTTTGTTCATCTATCAGAATATTTGTGCTAAAATAATGAATTAAGGTTGTTATCCCGACCCTGCTATTATAATATTTGCTTAATGTTATAGTCTCTATTATTCAAGGAAAAACTATCTCCTTCTTTTTTACCTTTTAGTTGCATACCTATGGGCGAGGATAAAGAAATAGCATAGAAAATTGCTCCGTCTATATTTAGCTTTCCTGCACTTATCGCCACATAAAAATTACCATTATTTGTATATACTAAACTACCTTCTGTTACAATCGTAGTTGTAGTTTCAGAATCTATTCTTTGTAACACCACTTCCTCAACTTGCACTTTTGAAAGACGATTCAGATTCATATTGATATCCTGCTGCAGCATCTCGCGTGATGTCTCATACTTATCCCCCATACTACTTTTAGTATCACTCTTTATAGCCTCTCTCCTTTCATCAATAGCTGCTTCTATTTCTTGGATTGTTGTAGCTATATGCTCTGAGCAAATTTTATGTAGAAGTTCTTTTATATTACTCATAAAATAAAAACTTACCTAAATATCCTAATATACACTAATAATTAACCTAAGACTTCAGCTTGTCAATAGGCCTTGGTTTTTCAATGCCTGCTATATACTCCCCCAATTGTTTCTGAAACCATTTGACACTATGCCATTCATTATTCTTAAAGCCGATGTTCTTGAACACACCTATCTCTTCAAAACCACAGGATAAATGCAAGGCCTCACTTCTTTCATTGGGCATGGTCATACCTGCAAAAGCAGTACGATAACCTTGTTGTGCTAATAACTCGAATAGTTGTTCATATAGCTGTTTGCCAACACCCTTGCTTCTATAATCTTTAGCAATATATATAGCTACCTCTGCCGACCATTGATAGGCTGTTCTGCTACGGTGTGTCATACCATAAGCATAGCCAACGACCATACCATTTTGCTTAGCTACCAACCATGGATACTGTTGTGTAACGGCATTTACTCGCTCTGTAAATTCTTCCATACTTGGCACTTCATACTCGAAGCTGATCGATGTTTCTTCAATATAAGGTGCGTATACTTCTAGCACCTCTTTAATATCTTCAGGCGTAATTAATTGGATCGTAATATTCATATAGCGGTGTAATAAAAAAGCCCTGCGTTGCAGGGCTTGAATTCAAATTATCTTAAGAACAATAGCTCACGATACTTTGGCAACGGCCATAATTTATCGTCAACGATCAATTCCAGTTTATCAATGTGGTAACGTATTGTATCAAACAATGTTTTCACATCATTGCAATACATCGTTGCACGTTTATGAGAGTCTTCCTCGTTATTAGCCAGCTTACGCGCTGCTATCATCGCCTCTACATTTCTGTTGATGTTTTGAATATGCATGCCAATAACATTGATGATATTCAACTGTGCTTCATAATTGCTTTCTACTATACCTAAGTCTTTCAGTCCTTTTACATTCTCTATCAACGTATTCATGTAGTTAACTGCTGCAGGCACTACGTGGTTGGTAGCAATATAGCCCATCATACGCGCTTCTATCTGCACTTTCTTCACATACTCTTCCAGCATTATTTCCACACGTGCTTCCAACTCACGATCGGTAAATATGCTATTGTCAATGAACAGTTGTTTTGCCTTATCAGTGATGTAAGACTGTAACGCCTCAGGAGTAGTTTTCATATTACTCAAGCCACGTTTTGCCGCTTCTTCAGCCCAAGCTTCACTGTAGTTATCTCCTTCAAAACGTATTGCTTTCGACTCAGAGATATACTTACGCAATACTTGTATGATAGCGATGTCTTTCTTATCACCTTTCTCTATCAATGCATCTACTTCTGACTTGAACTTCTTCAAGCTGTCTGCCATGATGGTATTCAATATCACCATAGGGCCAGCACAGTTTGCTGCAGAACCCACTGCACGGAACTCAAACTTATTACCAGTAAAAGCAAATGGAGAAGTACGGTTACGGTCGGTATTATCCATCAACAACTCAGGGATTTGCTTATGGATATCCAATTTCAAGATCACCTCATCCTGCTCGTTGAATTTATCTTTTACACGCTCCTCTATCTCATTCAATACTTCAGTAAGGTACTTACCTATGTATACAGATATGATCGCAGGTGGCGCTTCGTTAGCACCAAGACGGTGATCGTTACCTGCCGATGCTATAGTAGCACGTAATAGGTCTGCATGCTCATGTACCGCTTTAATGATGTTGACAAAGAAAGTCAGGAACATCAAGTTAGTACGTGGCGTTTTACCAGGAGACAATAGATTAACTCCTGTGTCTGTTGCTAAGCTCCAGTTGTTGTGCTTACCACTACCGTTCACACCAGCAAATGGTTTTTCGTGTAGTAGTACTTGCAACTTATGACGCTTTGCCACTTTATTCATTAGATCCATCAACAAAGAGTTGTGGTCTACTGCTATGTTTACTTCTTCAAATATTGGTGCACACTCAAATTGTCCCGGTGCTACCTCATTGTGACGGGTACGTAATGGAATACCCAGCTTGTACGCCTCTTGCTCAAAATCTTGCATGTAAGCATATACACGCTCTGGTATCGTACCAAAATAGTGGTCGTCCAGTTGTTGTCCTTTTGCAGGAGCATGACCTACTAGTGTACGGCCAGTCATTACCAAGTCAGGACGTGCATTAGCCATCACTTCATCTATCACAAAATACTCTTGCTCCCATCCTAGTGTCGCTGTTACTTTAGATACATTCTTATCAAAATAATGACATACATCTACCGCAGCACTGTTTAGTGCGTGGATAGATTTGATCAACGGCGCTTTATGGTCAAGCGACTCACCATTGTAAGCAATGAATATAGTAGGAATACAAAGAGTCTTACCTTTTCCGCTCTCTAAAATGAAAGCAGGAGATGAAGGATCCCAAGCAGTATAACCACGTGCCTCGAAAGTGGCACGGATACCGCCGTTAGGGAAGCTCGATGCATCGGGCTCTTGTTGTATCAATGCGTCACCATCAAATATTTCTATTGCAGTACCATCACTCTTAATGGTAAAGAAAGAGTCGTGCTTTTCAGCAGTAGTACCTGTAAGTGGTTGAAACCAGTGCGTGAAGTGAGTAACACCCATATTCTCCGCCCAAGCTTTCATACCTGCAGCTACCTGATCCGCCATTTTTCTATCCAATCTTTCACCTGCATCAATAGATGCTTTCAAGCTTTTATAAGCCTCATCACTCAAATACTCACGCATAGAATGGTCGGTAAACACATGGCTACCAAACATTGAGGTAATACGCTTACCTGAGTAATCTTTTATCTTACGCTCCTCGCGAGCTAGGTCTTGTAATGCTAAATAACGTAATGACGACATTAGATTAAATTTTTTGCAAATTTAATAGAATTTCTGTCAAAACATCAAAAAAACGAGTGAAACCTAAAAAATAATTAATATTATTATTTTATTTAATAAATATTAGAATTTAGGATGTACTATCTCTTGGTGTACGATATAAGCACACGCAAAGTCTTGACGTATAACGCCTTGTGAGGAAATTTCCATCTTAGGGTTGGTAAGTTGCAGCTCAATATCCAGATCGTAGTGAAATTCCTGTTCTTTAAAATTTACCAATGGAAGATGGTCGATAAACTCCACGCCTCTTCGTCCCTGCCATTTATAAGCAGCCTCTTTAGCACTCCATGCCAGTGTAATGAGCTTGGTATCATTATTAAAGTAGGCTTGCTCCTCAGGAGAGAGAAATTTATTCTGCAAAGCCTCCATTCTTTTGTGCCAGCACTGTATATCTATACCACATTCTACATAGGGGCTTACCACAGCGGCCACGTAGGGCCATGAGTGGGAGATGGAGAAATAATACTCATTATTAGCCAAGCGGGGCTTATCGTGCTCATCCTTCTGTATATTCAATAGCGGAAAGTCGTTTTTCAAATATTTGAGCAGAAACCTACCTGCCAGTCGCTCTATTCTTCTTTTTTCATTCTTTATATCTGAGGTGATACCCGTACGGTCAATAAAAAAGCTTTCAGGCTCTTCTATCTTCCATATTGCGGCTAGGCTGTAGGCATCGCTACTCCATTCTCTGAATAGTGGCATACTGCAAATATACCCTGTTAATAGCTGAAGATGTAATGAGGATAAAAACATTTTCTTACCCTTTAGCGGTTACAGGGCTTTATATATATTTGCGGTCATGATACTTTCTGATAAGCGCATACTAGAAGAAATGGAAAAGGGCACGATCAAGATTGAACCTTACAATCGTGCCGACTTGGGTAGCAATAGCTACGATGTACATCTTGGCTCTACACTGGCTACTTATAAAGAACATATCATTGATGCAAAGAAGCATAATCAGATAGAAACCTTTGAAATCCCTGAAGAGGGTTTTGTATTGTATCCGCACGTGTTTTACTTAGGCGTTACAGCTGAGTATACGGAGACACATGCGCATGTGCCTTTCTTAGAAGGTAAATCATCTACAGGCCGTTTGGGTATAGACATACACGCTACAGCGGGTAAAGGTGATGTTGGCTTCTGTGGCAACTGGACTTTGGAAATTTCTGTAAAGCAGCCTGTAAAAGTATATGCGGGTATGCCTATCGGTCAGCTCATCTACTTCCCAGTAGATGGTGAGATAGAGGTGAAATACAACCAAAAGAAAAATGCTAAGTATGGCAACCAACCAAACAGACCTATTGAGAGTATGATGTGGAAGAATAAGTTTTAGTCTCTACCTATACAGACTATTAAACTTTATTACTTTCACCCTTTATGAATGAGGGAACAATATCTAAAAAGAGACTAAGAACAGCATTAAAACTTGTTGTTAGTTATCTCATAGTTGTCTTTTTTCATTATCATATTGATAAGTTTACTAAGGGCTACATTATTATACCGCTTGCTCTATTTTATTCAGTCTTAACGGTTGTTTTCTTCATTAAGTTCATAAAGACATTAGTAAGAACATTACTGTTAGAACCTATAAATAAATATGTTCTAATCACGCTTATTCTATACCTATTCGCTTTTGCTGGAATACCATATGCTTGGATAAATAAAAAAATACCTTCATCTGAACTTTTTGAAAGCAAGGTGGTACTAAAGGGATGTTTTGAAGGGACAATGAACCAGGCTAATTTAAAATTTCGCGCTGACAGCACATTTGAATTACATTGGACTGGTGCATTTTTAGGAAATGCATGGTATTATGGTAAATGGCATGGAAACAATGACACAATCACGATTGTGAATGACGGAATAGCTATAACACCATTAAATGACACTTTAATACTTGTAGATACTCTTCGCAATCAATTTTTTATCCCTTACGCCGATAATTACAAGACAATTTTTGACAACCGCTGGTTTTATAAAGGTGATTGTAAAGGGTACAATTGATACTTTATCAAAAAGTAATTTTAAAATCCTATATCCAGTTTCTGCTTTCCTTTATAGCGTATAGGTATAGGAATATATACGCCTCTGCCAGCTTTTACGGTTCCTTTTAGTTCTACGTCTACTTCTTTGTTGAGTAATAGCGCTAAGGTATTGGGCAGCACCGCCTTCATATCTGCATTGAGCCTTACGGGCAATATAAAAGTATCTAAAGCAGGTACATCGTAGCTCTTCATCAACTCGGCATGCCCTACCTTTTTATCATTGATGTAAAGATCCATATCGGCATCTTTCATAGTCATGCCATGCTTGTTGGGGTTGTAAAAGGCTATCTCCAGCTCTACCAGAGGTGTCATACTAATTTCCTTTATAGACATCCCCTTCACATCTACATACTCCAGATCTTTGGGGTTGCCACAAGACATGACCATGCCTAATGCTGCTACTATTAATATGCTATAGACTATCCTCATCATGCGACTAAGATAAGTATAGATTTTTGTAGCGTTAGTTATGTCTCTGTCAAAAAGCTATTTTTAGGATATGAATAACAAACAGTTTTCCGTTCTATTCGCATGTCTGCTACTAGTAGCCTGTGGCAATAACCCAAGTCAAACTACAACCAACAATACAGATACAGCTGCACAAGAAGAAGTTGTGACCGATGAAGCCATGGCGGAAGACATACCCGACGAGATAGACGAAAACCCTTATGAAGAATTTGTACCTAAAGGCTATACCTTGTACAATGCTTATAAAGGCGACCTGAACAGAGACGACTACGAAGATGCCATCATTATACTTGAGCCACTCAACAACCCAGACGATATGACCAATAGAGCCGTTGCCCTACTTGTTGGCGATGCCGAAGGTAAGCTCTCGCAAGTTGCCTATTGTGCCAATGCAGTACTTTGTAAAGAATGTGGTGGTACGTTTGGCGACCCCTTTTCTGATGTAGTTATCAAGAATGGCTACTTTACCTTAGAACATTACGGAGGCTCTAGCTACCGATGGACGCACGACCCTACTTTTAAATATAACGCGGCAGACGGGAGATGATACCTTCATCGTGTAAGCGTACAAGAGCATACCACCTTCGACCCAGAGACCTCCCACAAATCGACTATCAAAACACCAAAGGATTTTGGCGAGGTAGTATTTGAGGAGTATAATATTGTGAATTAAAAATAGAGTGAAAACACCCTGTTGTAAGGATTTAGAAATATATACCTTTATTCAAACTCGTCTATATGTCTACACAAGACCAAACATCAAAACATAAGGATTTTCTTGAATGGTATATTAATAATCAAAAGACTTATGCTACACTTGCTAGAAAAGTTGAGAGCATTTTGAAAGAGCTTCTTGATGTAGAAAAGGTAAATTACCATTATGTTTCCTGTAGGGAAAAAGACATTAAGAGCCTTTCTAAAAAACTAGACACCAAGAACTATAATAACCCTAAAGAAGAAATAACTGATTTAGCAGGAGTACGCATTGTAACATATGTTGAAGATGACAATGCTAGAGTAAGCAGAATAGTAGAGGACAATTTTACAATTGATAAAGAGAATTCTGTCAATAAAGGTGAGGAGCTTGGCGTAGATAAAGTAGGTTACAAATCAATACATTATATAGCTTCTATGTCTGATGACAGATTAGCTTTACCTGAATATAAAAGATTCAAAAATCTAAAATTTGAAATACAAATACGAACAATTCTACAACATGCATGGGCTGAAATAGAACATGACAGAAACTATAAATTTTCTGGCGTTCTACCCGATGATATTCAAAGAAGGTTTGGCTTGTTAGCTGCTGCTATGGAATCAGCAGATAGAGAATTCAATTCAATATCAAATAAAATTGATGAAATTGCTCAAGAAGTGAAAGAGTCTGCATTAAAAGGGAATTTAGACTTCCCCATCAATTCTACAACGATAAAAGAATATTTTAAAACAAAATTCAAAAACTTATTTGACAATAATATTATACCTGAATTTTTTGATTCAGAAAGAGAAAAATTAGCGTTAGAAGAACTAAAAAAATTCGGGCTTGTAACCCTTTCAGATCTTGATAAAATAATCCCAGAAAAATTCGAAGAACATGCGATATCACATTTTGCAGACTATAGAAATTTTAATGCCTTAAATGCAATTATTGTAAGCATACTTATCACACATGATTATAAAAAGTACCTTGAAGAAGTTAAAACCAAAGAACACTGGGAAAACAATACTGCAACTTCTTACAAAGACTTTTGGGGTAAATTTAATATAGATACAGACCTACTAACAGAAAAGTATGGTATAACATTTTCAAAGTAATGCTAAAACCGCATTTCATAAAGGTATGTACTTCTCCTAAACACACAATACAGCCCCAAGCATTGCTTGGGGCTGTGAACTATTAATTTGCCAAACTGTATTTGTCTTATTTACGCTGCATTACTTTCTTCACCGCAGCTACAATATGCCCTTTACCCAAGCCATACTTCTCTAACAGGTCAGTAGGTTTTCCACTTTCTCCAAAGCTATCATTCACCGCAATAAACTCCTGAGGGGCAGGTCTGTTTTGTGCCAGTACTTGTGCTACTGCATCGCCCAAGCCACCATTGCGTTGGTGCTCTTCAGCAGTTACCACACAGCCTGTTTTACCAACAGATTTTATGATCGCTTCCTCATCCAGAGGTTTTATCGTGTGCATGTTTATTAATTCAACAGAGATACCTGCTTCTGCTAGTTCTTTAGCCGCTTCTACTGCCGTCCATACCAGATGGCCACAAGCAATGATGGTTACATCCGTACCCTCTGCCATTATCTGTGCCTTACCTATCTGAAAGTCTTGGTCTTCGGTAGTAAATACAGGCCATCCCGGGCGACCAAAGCGCAAATACACCGCGCCTTCATCTTCAGCAATAGCCATAGTAGCCAGCTTGGTTTGTGTAAAGTCGCAAGGTACGATCACCTTCATACCCGGTAGCATACGCATCATACCTATATCTTCCAATACTTGGTGGGTAGCACCGTCTTCACCCAAAGTAAGCCCCGCGTGCGATGCACATATTTTTACATTCTTACCACTATAAGCGATAGACTGGCGTATCTGGTCATATACACGAGAGGTAGAGAAGTTGGCAAACGTAGTGGTGAAAGGTATTTTCCCACCAATGGTTAAACCAGCTGCTACGCCCATCATGTTAGCCTCCGCAATACCGCATTGTATATAGCGGTCTGGAAACTCTTTCATGAATTTGCCCAACTTTAGTGAGCCTGCCAAGTCAGCAGTAAGTGCCACTACATTAGGGTTTTTACGAGCCGCTTCTACTATGCCTTCTCCAAAGCCAGAGCGCGTGTCTTTCTTGTCTAGTTGTTGTATATCTTGTAACATGTGCTAAAAGTCAGTGCAAAAATAAGTTTATCATTTGGTTAATACATAACCCATGCCCTTCAATAAGTCGATTATTTTCTGTTTGTAGTCTCCCTGAACGATTATTTCGCCGTCTTTCACGCTACCACCCGTGCCACACTTGGTTTTCAGCTCCTTGCCCAAATCTTTTCTGTCCTCCTCCGTACCTTCAAAATTGGCTACAATCGTCACCACTTTACCGCCACGGTGCTTGGTTTCTATCCGTACACGTAGCTTTTGTTGGTTTTTGGGGAGGGTTTCCCCATCCAGATTATCCTCTTCAAAATCGTTGTAGTAGTCTTGGTTGGTAGAATAGACCAACCCATCAGCACGCCCTTTGTTTTTCTTAGACATAGTACAAAGGTATATGCTGACGGATTAATCTCCATATCATAAACATGAAAACTTATTTAAACTTCATACCCAGCGTTATAATATCAGACGTTAAGCCCGTGCTGCGTATATAATGACCATACCTCAGCTCCAGCACAGCAAACTGGCGCACCCCAAACACACCACTCTCCGGTGCCCATCGTATGCCTGTACCTATCAAATGGCTGTTGAACTTAGAGAGGTCGTAATCGCTGGTATAGAATTGATCGCTAGGCGTATGCTGCCCATAGGCGGCAAAATACTTCACTGCCGACTGATCGTAATACCTATAGTTAGGGCTTACAGACAAGTAAGGGTTGATCTTGATAGGCACTTCGATACTTGCCGTATGTGCCGTTAGCCCCCAGTCGTCAGTATAGAACCTATAGTAACCACGTAGGATGATGTTATTCCCTAAGAAGTAATTAGCCCTTACTCCTATTGGTATTTTCAACCTATTGTCGGGCAAGTTTTCAGAACGAACAGTGCCATCTGTCAAATACACCCTATGAAAACGGGTGGCCAATAAACCTTGTTGATAGATACCGTCCAGCATAAACGCTATTTGCAATCGCTTGTTGACCACCTGAGAGAAAGTCAACGAACCACTAATAGAATTACGAGGTTCTTGCGTAGCAGAGTTATCGTCATCACCATCCTTACCCATACTACCTGGCGGGCGTAGCTCTACAGGAAGTATGGCCGTCCATGTATCAAAATAGGCCTGTACGTTTAGTGCCAGCTCTCTATTTTTATCTGCTGATGTTTTAGCAACATTCAACCCTATACCAAAAGAAGTATAATCGTACTCGTTAGAGAAAGAGGCTATAGCGCCGTAACTCCAACCTGTTTTCTCATTATTAACCGTCCAGCCCAGTTTTGGATAAAAACGAGTATCACCAGATGAAGCTGAAGATATTGTTGTCGGGTCAATTTTATCAGAAGACGCTGAGGTATAGTTATCAAGACCAATGCTTGCAATAATGGTATGTATTCTGTCTTTCTTGTCTTTTTTGATCAAGCGCAGATCTAGCTGGTTGGCAAAGTCGGTCAGGTGCTCCGAACCTATACCACCCGTTACGGCAGCATTATTACCTTCTTGTGCATAGTAAGAGGTTACAAAATTCACCTCTTCAATGCTTAATTTTCTATCGTCGTAGTTCGATTCCGTTTGTGCAAAAGCCCCAAACAAATTCATAAATAAGGCTACGAAACCTAAGGTTAATTTCTTCATAAGGGGGGATTTTAATTACAACCGCAACCGCCACCTGTCTTGCCACCATTTGCTCCTGACGCACCTTCGCGATATGATTGAAAACTGTTTTCGAATACTTCTGTTTTTCTGGCACTCAACTCCATTTCAGAGTCGTTGATGTATTGCTTCTGATACTCCTTTACAGGGGCGCAGGAGGCAACACTCAACATCAGGACCAGCGCTCCGATTATTACTGTGGGGGTCTTCCTCATGCTGCTGTTAGTTTTATGTTGTTTGATGTATATATATCGTCGTTGTCATCGATAATGATGCAAGCGATACCTTTCATTTGATTGATCATACCTAGCCCCGCTTTTATACCCATGATGATAACAGGGGTGGTCATGGCATCTGCTATCTCTGCATTAGGGCATATAATCGTCACACTCTTAATACCATTAACAGGGTAGCCCGTTTTAGGGTCTATGGTATGACTATATTTTTTACCGTCTATCATCACATACTTCTCATAGTTGCCCGACGTAGCTACGGCCATATTGGTAATATCAAAATAAGAGAAGGGTTGATTGATGCTTTCGGGGTCTGCTATACCAATCGTCCACGGTTTGCCATCGGGCTGATGCCCCCAGGCAGAGAGGTCGCCTGCTGCATTTATAATACCACTCTCCACACCTTTGCTTTGCAGCAATTGTTTCGCCCGCTCTGCCGCATAGCCTTTCCCTATACCACCAAACCCTATACGCATCCCCTTCTCTTTTAAGAAAACTGTTTGTTCGTCTATATTAAGTTTTACGTTCTTGTAATTAATTAATCGTACTGCTTGCTGCGCCGTTGCTCTATCAGGCAGCTTGGTCATGGTCGTATCAAAATTCCAGAACCGTTTGTCAATAGAACCGTAAGAAATATCAAATGCCCCCTGCGTTAGATCAGCAATTTTGTTGGAACGATAGATGATGTCAAACACCTCCTTATCTACCTTCACTGGCGCTACGCCAGCTGCTTCATTTATCCTATTAGTTTGGCTATCGTCAGCAAAAGTGGTAAGTAGTTTTTCTATTCTTCTTATCTCTTCTATAGCCATGTCTATGTACTGCTCTGCTTTGTTTTTATCCTCATTCACCACGCTTATTTCAAAGCGGTTGCCCATGAGCCGTAACAGTTTTTTGTGCAAAGCACCTTTGCTTACAAATGTTACTTCACTACTCATTTTATAGCTGCTTTTATTTCACTAACAAATTCTTCTGGTGTAGCATCTTTATAACCATCCCATGTTTTAAGCACTTTGCCATTTGCATCTAACAATAACGTATATGGGAAATGACCTGACTTGTTGTATTGCTCAGCCAGAGCTTCGTTGGCTTTAACCAATTCTTTATCTAGTTTATTCTTTTTCTGTCGAGGAAAGTCTGCATTGATGAGTATCAGATTTCCGTTTGCATAGTTTTGAAAAGGTTCTTTATCAAAAATTCGCTTCTCCATTTTGATGCAAGGAATACACCAATCTGAGCCGGAAAATTTAATGAGGATATACTTATGTTCTTGTTTTGCTTCAGTTTTTGCTTTTGAAAAATCTGTACGCCAAGTAGCAGACATCAGTAGTACGGCACTGAACAATAAAAATATTTGTGGGAGCTTCTTCATTGTGCTTCTTTAATGATTTTTTAATCTTGATTTCATAACGAGAAGCATTTAAAAATTATTGCTTCTTTGTTTTTCGTTTTAACCCGAAGTTAACAAGATAGACACTTATAAATAATAATACAGTTGCTAGAATTTTAGGCAAGGTAATATCTTCACCCATAAATATCACAGAGATCACCCCTGCAAAAAATGGCTGAGAATAGATATAACCACCTGCTATTGATGGGCTTAAATGCTTTAGTGCGTAGGTGTTCCATAAGTAGGCAAAAAAGGTAACCCCCAACACAATAAACCCTAACCACAGAAAATCTATCGGTTGGAATAGCGCCCATTCGATCTTCGCAAAGTCTTGCCAACAAAAAGGAGTAACAAATAGTAATCCGAATAAGAATACCCAGCGTATCACAATTATTGGTCTATACTTAGACATCAACCTTTTGATGATAACCAGATATATAGCATAGCTGGTAGCATTTAGAAAAACCAGGAAGTCTCCCCATGCCGTGTCCTTGCCCAAGGCGGTCACTTCTTTACCAGCACTCATCAGCAAGGCTGCTCCACCTACACCCAATGCAAGACCAAGCGCCTTGTCCCAAGTGATGCGTTCTTTCAAAACAAACAAAGCAATAATGGTAATGAGTATTGGCGTACTCAGCATCACTAGCGATGCATGTATCGGCATCGTATTATTGAGCCCGAGAAAAAAAAGCATTTGGTTTAGTGCCACACCAAATAAACCACCCAGTATTAATATCACCCAGTCTTTCTTCTCTATTGTTGCACGATACTTTTTACCAAAGAACCAGCTCATCCAAAACAGAAGGCAAACCACACTCACACGTATAAAGATAAAACCCAATGGCTGTATCAGTCTTGGCATGAGTAGCTTAGCTACCGTAAAGCCCGCACCATAAAAGATATTGGTACCCAGCAAGGCCAGGTGCGCTTTGGTTGTACTGTTCACTGCGCGCAAAGGTACAATCCTAATTACAAGAAAAATATTATACCAAGCATTGTATATTTATAAACTATACAGGCATAAGCAAACACATGAACAAGTTTCTTTTCTTCTTACTATTTCTTCTTATTACAAGCTTTAGTGGTATAGCTAAAATAGACTCTACTGCTATAGCTAAAATATTAAGTAATGCTCAGAAGCATATATACTCCAATCCCGACTCTTGCTTATCCCTCACACAGAAAGCACTACAGTATATCGAAAAAGATGATCATGACAACTTAAAACCATGGGCTTATAATATTACAGGTAGTACTTACTGGGTAAAGGGCAACTATGTTTACTCTCTTAAATATTTTCAAAAAATCGTAGACTTTGCTAACGACCATAATATGCCTGACCTAGCAGCGGCTGGCAACGGTAACATTGCAGTTATATACATTGATCTGGGAGATTTGGATCTGGCCTACAACTACACGCACCAATCGCTAGCATCATATAAAAAAACCAATGACACTAATGGTGTAGCTGTAGCCGTCAACAACCTTGGTATCATATTCGAAAAAAAGAAAATTTACGACTCGGCACTATACTACTTCGAAACAGCAGCTCAATATTGGGGCTATAATAATGATAAAAACTGGCTGACACTTGTAGAAAGTAATAGAAGCAATATATATGCCGCAAAGGGTGATGTAAACAATACATTAAGGCATGCACTAAAAGCTACGGAATATGCTAAAGATATTGACAACGAAAAAAGTAAAGGTCATGCCTACATCAGTCTAGCGCGAGCCATGCGCATGAAAAAGCATTATAAGGAAGCTGAATTCTACGCACGTAAAGCACTGGCACTTGCAAAGCCCAATAGCATTATAGAGATAATACGAGATGCGCATGAACAACTATATCAAGCTTACATAGACCAACCTCAACAACTTAAATCTGCCCTTTATCATTATGAGCAGTTCAATGTGATCAAAGATAGTATGCTTGATGCCAGTAAACTGAACCTTGTCAATCACCTAAAAAATAAGGTAAAGCTGGAGCAAAAAGATAAAGCAATAGCACAGAGAGACAAACAACTATTGGCATCGGAACAAGCCAGACAAAGAAACCTGCTCTACTACTCCATAATAGCTGGTAGCTTATTGTTCATCATGAGTATGCTCTTTGGACTATATAGAAGGCAAAAACTACGTGTAAAAGCAAAAACACAACAACTACTTGTAGAACAACAAGCACATGAACTAGCAGAACTGAATTTAAAAAATGAACAATTATTTAATAAAGACTTGAGCACACAGCTTGATTTCAAAAAACAAGAGCTACTTACTTATGCGCTATCCATGACGCACAAAAACCAAATACTTCAGGAACTACAAGAGCAGATCAACACGTTGCATAAAAACGGGCAGGAAAAAGAAGTAAGACAAATAAAGAATAATATTAATGCAGCAATGGGTTCTCAGGAAAACTGGGAAGAATTCAAGTTACGTTTTGAACAAGTACATCATACTTTCTTTGATACATTAAAAGCATTATACCCTAAACTATCTGCCAACGATCTGCGCATGTGTGCTTTTATTAAGCTCGACCTTAGCTCAAAACAAATTGCCTCCCTTCTAAATATTGCGCCTAGTAGTGTAGATATGGGCAAATACCGACTAAAAAAGAAGTTTGGTTTGGAACAGGAAGAAAGTTTATCCGAACTTATTAACACAATCAATAAGTCGTAATTATTTAATATTCAACTATTTATTTTCTTGTAGAGATAATGTAGAGATGGTTTTTTCAACCAATCGAGACAGCATGCAGTCATTACCCAACGATGCACACCAACTATGTGTATCACTAACTTTTTTCTGTTCATGCTAAAATCAATTTATTATGAAAAAACTTTTATTACTCTCTTGTATTACTCTTTTTTCTTTTGGCGCAGCACAAGCGCAATGGACTACCTTATCAACAGATGCTAGTGGTGATGGTGCCAACAGTAGTTACCTAGATGGTACAAAGCTAGAGTACCGTTACGACGATATGACGGATAGCGTTTGGTTTAGAGTAACCGTTAGCCAATACAAAGCATATGCTTTTGGTATCAATATTATTTTGGATGTAACAGGTGCCGGCTCAAAAGGTACTTGGTGGGGCAACCAAAATAGCTCTTTCCAATACAACAGACTTATAACTGCGTGGATGAGCAACCCGCCAATGGGTACTGTTGGTATAACAGACGCTGCAGGTGCGGCTTCAAGCAACTATACTAAAATAGCAGGCGCTAATAAGATCACTATTGTTGGGAATACTACAGATAAGACCTACACATTGGGTATGAAACGTACAGACATCTACAATGGAGCATCTCTTAATGCTAAAGTAATAGCTGCTGTAGGTGCGCACAATGGCTGGAATGACGACTTGCCAAATACAGGTTCAGGCTCTATCAATCTTACTCCAAATACAACTGCTGTTCACCATCTAAGTAAAGAGAAGCACCAATTCTCTATACATCCTAACCCTTCAAACGGCGTGTTCTCTCTAGTGCAGAACAGTAATAACGAAAGCCAAATAACTGTATACAATATCACAGGTATAAAGGTTTTTGAAACTACTACTAAGCAGAAAGAAACCAATATTGACCTATCATCACTTAGCTCAGGTACTTACGTTATCAAGTTAACGAATAACGGTACAACAAGTGCGCAACAAATAACGATACAGTAATCAATGAAAATACTAACAGTCTCACTTGTGTGCCTATACATTATTATAGGCATCATTACATTAATAATCTAGTGGACTACAAACTCGTTCCGGACTAGAGCATGGAACAGAGGGCAAATAGAGGGGGCCGGGCAGCCCCCTCTTCATATTTTATCCAGCCATTTATCAATGGCAACTTTGTATTGATCAAATATCTGTTCCTCTATATTTTGAGTCGGTGATTTTAACTCTGTGTTCAACATTTTAGCCAGATCAAAACTCTTTTGCCCTGCAGCAGTAAATTGAGGTTTTTGAGAAAGATAGGCGCCCAAATATTCTTGTTCTGTTTGCCCGGGTGTGGGTATGAAGATGGCTTTTTTGCCCAGCTTTACTAAGTCCATAACAGTAGAATAGCCACTACGGCATACAACTACTGCAGCTTGTTGCATTAACTTATCAAGTACACTCTTGGTAACCCTGCCATAGTAATGTATATGCTCGGGAATGAATGCTGGTGGCTCCTGTTCATTGCTACCGGTTACAAATACTACTTTCCTATCTATTGTTTGCACTTGCTCCCAAAGTTTATCAGCAAGTATGGTGCGTTGAGGTTCTGGTCCTGAAAGTAATACCAGAATATAGTCTTGCTCCAGATCGTTGGTTTTATCTAACTGTGATAATAAACCAATGTATTGGGCATTGTTGGACAAGGTATCGGGATGTGATAATTTTCCAGCATAACCGTCTTCTGCTATATCCACTACCCAACAATCTTTAAATCTTTCCAGGTATTTATAGTGTTGTGGCCTTAATACATTATCTACCATACTGCCCATACCACTCATTGGTCCTAGCTGATGGGTCATCATTACCGTTGGTATGTCAGGGTTATTCAGTCCATATCTATTATCTGATATTACCCCATCTATACCTAGCTCTTTTATCAACTCTTTTAACCACTCGTGCTCTCTCTTTATTATTTTGTTCAGCCTCGGCATCTGCCCCAGTAGCTTAGGCATCAACCCCACTGCAGAGCTAGAGTACTCTACATTGTAACCTTCCAGTGGCAAGTAAGTGATCTTGTCATATGTTTGAGATACATAGTCAATTTGAGCTTCGTTACCGGCAAAGAAAACATGGCAATCTCTTTCTAATAAATAGGCTATAATAGGCATGCACCTTGTAGTATGCCCTAATCCCCAATCTAATGGAGCTACTAAAATTTTATGACGCTTTTTCAATTGCTGATATTCGTTAACTTTACAAAAGTAGACTTGAAAAGCATGAGCCGAAACAATTTCTTTGTTTTTTTAATGATAGCGGGACTTAGCCTATTTCTAGTTAGTTCATGCAATTCATCAAAAAGTACAACTTCTAAAAAGGGTTGTGGGTGTGGCACAGACATCAACAGGGTTTATAACGCACCTAAACATCGTAGATAGACAACATATGTGGAGTAGTAAGAAAGATAAAGTATGGATACAATATAGAGATAACATCATTGCTCAAGATGTTGGAACAGGTATCTTTTTATCAACCTACTTGCGCCAACTGAATCTTCAGAAAGCCTATGTACACTATTATGAAGTAATAGACCTACAGCATTACAAGCATATCTCTAAGCCACATAAAGTACGCGCTGCAATGAATATGCATAAAAACACGCCTTTTATTTTCCCAATTTGTATCAACTAGTCTTTTTTCAGCGTGATACATACACATTAAACGTAATTTATTAGCCCCTTTAGGGCAATAATGTGTACTACAGATAATTTTCATAATGAAATGTTATGAAAAGCAGATTTCATATATTAGATTTACTTACTGCTTTTTGTATTTTGGCGAATATTCTCAATACCGACTGGTAAAGGAATTGCTATCGCTAAAGCGAAATGATTTTAATAAATAGCTACTTATGAAAGAAGCAATGGAGAACAATGCCGTTGAAAAAAGTGCCGATGCCACTGCAGGTTTGTCAAGAAGACGATTTTTGACCTTTGCAAGTGGTGTACTAGGTGCAAGTGCATTGATAGCTGCTTGTAATAAAGATGATGATAGTCCTGCCCCTGCCTCGGATGGCACTATAGATATTGGTGCTAACGATACTGGGCTTTTAAACTTACTATTTGCGCTACAACAAATTGAAGCCGCTTTTTATGAGCAAGTATTCTTCAATGAGTTCATTGGTATGACAGCAGATGAACGTACCAAAATTTCAGAAATACGCAATCACGAAATTACACATAGAGAGTTCTTTAGAAACTTGCTAGGTAGCAATGGCACAGAGCTAGAAGTTGAGTTTCCTAGGGTAAGATTTACGGATAAAAACAGCGTACTAGAAAATGCAAAACTATTAGAAGACCTCAACGTAGCTGCACTTAACGGTATGGCTACATTAATGGTAACACCCGACTTCTTAACTCTGGTAGGTAAAATGGCCTCTGTAGAAGCAAGACATGCTGTTTACGTAAGTGAGCTAATTGCTAAAAATACATTTGACAACACTACAGACCCTTACGGAATGGAACCCGGCAACGCACCTAATAATGTTATAGCTGTGGCTAACAATTTCCTTAAGACTAAAATATCAGGCAAGAACTTGCCCTCTTAACTAAATGAATGCTATGAACTTCAAGAATATACTTGACGATATCAACA
Source organism: Flavipsychrobacter sp. (assembly GCA_041392855.1). Lineage (NCBI taxonomy): Bacteria > Pseudomonadati > Bacteroidota > Chitinophagia > Chitinophagales > Chitinophagaceae > Flavipsychrobacter > Flavipsychrobacter sp. Next base: position 2,731,327 of record JAWKLD010000001.1, on the reverse strand, counting down.
ATACTGACGAGGGGTTTTATGAGAAAGAAAGCCCTAGAAGAAGCATTTTAAAAAGCTTTGGGGCTAAAGTGGCTATTGCAGCATTACCGATTGCTATCAGTTCTGTTTTCACAAAATCATATGGTCAAACCAAAGCTACTCTCATAGATAAGCTTAACCGTCTTTTAAAACTAGAGTATTTACAGTCTGGTTTTTATAGAGAAGCTTTAGATAACACAGGATTGATCGATGGTGAAACCAAAGCTTCTTTCCAAAGAATTTTAGAAGATAACAATTCTCATGTTGCTATACTATCAGCTGCTATAACAGAATTGGGAGGCACACCTATTACCACTCCAAACATAGATTATACAGGAGGTCGCGGTAATAATAGTGGCCCTTATAAAGATTCTTTACAAAAATATTCAGACTTCTTAGTTATGGCTCAAGTGCTAGCAGACTCTGCAGTACGTGCTTATAAAGGAGAATTCAGCAGCTTTATATTGAATAAAAAAATACTACAAAATGTAGTTAATATCCACTCAATGGAAGCTAGACATGCTGCATATATCAGAAATCTAAGAAACATTCCTGCTTGGACAACAGAATCAAATAACTATACACCTGTTGCGGCTGCACAAAGCACGTATATTGACGAGGATCAAAAAACACAGAATGGTGTGTTCTTAGTAGACATTAATGGCTTCAACCTTACAGAAAATGCTATTACTGAAGCTTTTGATGAGCCACTAGGTGAGGCAGATGTTGATATCATTCTTGGACAATTTGTACTATAATATACTTTTCATATTATCAAAAAAGGCAAGCCATATAGCTTGCCTTTTTTATTTTAAGACAATGGGTCTACATCAAAAAGTATATGTACCAAAGAGTTGCCACGCTGGCTTGTGATACGGTTTCGCTCTGCAACAACAAAAGCTTTTGTTTCCTTGATCACTTTTGCATCTCGTGGACATTTTATCCATACCTCTTGTATGTATTGGTTACGCACTCTTGGCACTAGTGCTGCAACCGGACCTTGCACCATAATGGTATCTAATAAATTCAGCTCTTTAGCCATATCTGCAGCAGCAACTATGGCCTTTACTTCATCCCTGTGTTTAAACGTCACCTTGATCAACCGCACAAAGGGGGGATAATGAAAATGTTGGCGATACTGTATCTCATGATTATAAAAGGCAGCTACATTATGTGCCTTCACCCAAGCCAGTACAGGGTGTGCTATATTATGTGCTTGTATCAATACAACACCTACTCCATCAGTTCTTCCTGCCCTACCGCTTACTTGTTCCATTAGTTGGAAAGCCCGCTCATTAACTCTAAAGTCGGGATAGCTGAGTAAACTATCAGCACTTAGAATACCAACAAGAGAAACATTAGAGAAATCCAGCCCTTTTACCACCATCTGCGTACCTATCAACACATCCACCTTCTGCTTGGCCATCTCTTGCATCAAACGTGAATAGTTGTCTTTACCACGCATAGTGTCCACATCCATTCGTGCAGTCTTTGCCTTAGGGAATAGCTGCCTTACTTCTTCTTCTATTTTTTCAGTACCAAAAGTTTTACTCTGCAAACGATTGCTACCACAAGAGGGGCAGTTGTGCACCAGCGCATATCTCAACCCACAATAGTGGCAGTGCAGCTTATCCGTACTTTTATGATAGGTAAGTGATACTGCACAGTTTTTACACTGCGGCACCCAACCACATACGGTACATAGCTGAAAAGGGGCATAGCCTCTCCTATTTTGGAAAAGAATTACCTGCTTGCCTGCATCTAGCGTTTTGCTAATTGCTTCAAACAGCTCTGGTGTTATAAGGTTGATACCTTGCTTTTTGTAGGCAGCCAAAGATTTAGTATCTATCATTTCTATTACAGGCATGTTTACCCCCAGATACCTTTCTTGGAGTGTTACATATCCATACTTACCTGCTTTGGCATTATACATGCTTTCAATAGACGGTGTGGCCGTTCCTAAAAGCACCTTAGCATTGTGTAATGCTGCTAAATAAATAGCTGCATCTCTAGCATGAAAACGAGGTGCCGGGTCTTTTTGCTTATAAGATATATCGTGCTCCTCATCTACTATTATCAAACCCAGCTCTTCATATGGCAGCCATAGTGCCGAGCGTGGCCCTACTACAACTTTATAGTCCCCTCGCCTTACCTTCTCCCATATCTCTACGCGCTCATTATTACTAAATCGGGAATGGTAAACGCCTAACTCTTCTCCAAAGTAGGCATAGAGCCTTGTCATGAGTTGCGTTGTTAAGCCTATTTCGGGTAATAACAATATTGCCTGCTTACCCTGAGCTATACATTCCTTTATTTTATTGATGTATAATAGCGTCTTACCGCTACCTGTTACCCCTTCCAACAGTACTACATTCTTCTCTTCAAACTCTTTTTCTATATACTCAAAAGCTTCCTGTTGTGCTTCTGTAAATATAACTTCTTGTGCTTCTTGTTGCTTGTTAACCCCAAGTCTGTCTACCGCTACTTCTGATATAATGAATATACCCTTATCGGCTAGCGCCTTTATCTGTTGTGCACTTGCACCCGACCTATCCAGTAGTTCTATTTGCCTTACCGCACCAAATTTCACCGATAGCTCCACATAAGCCATCAATAGTTCTAGCTGCTTTGGTGCGCGCGATAGTGTGTCAAACAGTTCATGAAGCTTTTCCTCCGCTCTATACGTCTTAGCTAATGTTACTATTCGTTCTTTCTTGGTCTTATATACTTCCTCCAGCTCATCCCTTACTACTATCACTTCTTGCTCCAGCAGCTCACCTAGCACTTTGGTAAAATGCCTAGCCCCTACCATACTTCTCAGCTCACTTATGGTCAGTTCATTTTTTTGCTCCAGCTCCTCTACTACTACAAATGCCTCATCACTCCACTCATACACCACATCCTCATGTTGTGGTGACCACATGATCCGAGTTTCGTTCATTAGCTTCAGGTGTGCTGGTAGGGCGGCTTGCATCACCTCACCCGGGGTAGCCATATAATACTCTGCTATCCAGTCCCAGAACTGTAACTGTTTATCAGTAATTATAGGCTGCTCGTCAATAATGCTTCGAATCGGTTTTACCTGGTACCCCTCGGGCTGCTCGTTGTGTAGCCGCTTTACAATTGCAGAGTACAGCTTGTTTTTACCCAATGACACCTCTACACGCATACCCGCTACTATAGCCCTCTGTAAATCTACAGGAATACCATAAGTAAGTGACTTTGATAGACTTAAAGGCAGAATCACATCTGCAAAACGCGCTTCTTCTTCCCGTCTTGTGCTAGCGATCAACGACATAGAATATGCAAGATACATAATAGCCTAGCAGATTGTCTTGCTCAATAAAAGGAAATAGAAAAATGCTATTACTTGCTTTCTTTGTACCTTTGCCGTCTATATTTATTTTTGACTAGAGTATGGCTAAACAAAACGAGCGTAAGTGTTCCTTTTGCGATCGCGTAGAAAGTGACGTAAATATCCTGTTTACAGGTATAAAAGGTAATATCTGCGACCAATGCATAGAAAATGCCCATCATCTGCTTCATGAAACCATGAATGAAGGGCAGCAGAAAAAAAGCGACAAAAACGACCTCAAAAAACATAAAGTATTGAAACCAAAAGAAATGAAAGAGTTTCTCGATCAATACGTTATAGGTCAGGACGATGCTAAAAAGGTGATGTCTGTTGCGCTATACAACCACTACAAGCGACTGTTGCAACCCAAGCAAGACGATGTGGAGATCGAGAAATCGAACATTATCATGGTGGGAGAAACAGGTACTGGTAAAACACTTATAGCTAAGACCATAGCCAGAATGCTACAAGTGCCTTTTGCCATCGTAGATGCTACCATATTTACAGAGGCGGGTTATGTAGGCGAAGATGTTGAAAGTATTTTATCAAGACTATTACAAAGCTGCGATTATGATATTGAAGCAGCGCAAAACGGTATTGTATATATAGACGAGATAGATAAAATAGGTCGTAAAAACGACAACCCTTCAATCACAAGAGATGTAAGCGGCGAAGGGGTACAGCAAGCTATGCTGAAACTATTGGAAGGTTCTGAAGTGTTAGTACCACCACAAGGCGGTCGTAAACACCCTGAACAGAAAATGGTAAAAGTAAACACACAGAATATCCTGTTCATATGCGGTGGTGCTTTTGAAGGTATTGATAAGATGATAGCAAGAAGAGTACAAACTTCCGCTATTGGTTACAATGCGATCAAAGCTACCGACTCGCTAGACCGGAGCAATTTGTTACAATACGTCAATGCTCAGGACTTGCGTACATTTGGTTTGATACCTGAGTTATTAGGTCGTTTGCCAATTGTTACCTACTTGAACCCACTAGACCCTGTGGCATTGAAACGTATCCTTACAGAACCTAAAAATGCACTCATCAAACAATACACTAAATTGTTTGAATACGAAGACATCAAACTTGTAGTAGACGATGAGGCATTAACATATATGGTTGATAAGGCTATCGAATTCAAACTAGGAGGTCGTGGTCTTAGAGCAATTTGTGAGATGATCCTTACAGATGCCATGTACGAATTACCTTCTCAAGAAAACAAGGATGAGATCTTCCACCTTACGCTTGAGTACGCAAAAGAAAAGCTGGAAGGCTCTAACAAACTGGAATACTTAAAAGCAGCATAAACCACTATAAATGCAACAATTAATAGATCAATTAAAAGCAGAAGCGGGACTTACTGAAGAACAAGCAGTAAAGTCTATACAAACAGTGAAGGAATTCATCCAATCGAAACTACCGCCGATGATGCACGAAATTGTAGACAATTTTTTGAAAGATGATGGTAATGACGAAGATGATCCGCTAAGCAATATGATGAAAAGCTTTGGCAGTTAAGCCACCAAAAAAGCCCTACTAATTAGTAGGGCTTTTTTAATATGGATATTTTAAAGTGTAGTGCTTCTTTTCTCTAAAATCTTCGCGGTAAAAGAGTAAACCGTGATTGTATAGATCTATACTCATCCGCACTTCCGATCGGTTTCTCAACCTATTCCATGCAGCAGTATGATGTTCTGACTTGTGTATTGATGGAATAACGATCACAGTTCGTTGTCTCATATCCTTTAGCAAAACACCATAGGCCTCTTCCCAGTGTGCCGGATATTTTTCTGTAAGCTGTAGTACATTTTCATCATCAAAAAAATCGATCAATCTATCCGTAAGTGATTTTGCAGACTTACCACGGAGTACATTCTCAATAAGGCTGTATAAAAAAGGAGAATGAACCCCTTGCCTTTCCTTTGACAATCTTTTATACTTAATGAATTCTTGAATAGAATGTAAGCCCATAACAATTACATTTATTTTATTCTATCCAATTGTTGAAAAGTAAAAGAGAACTGATGTTTCTCATCTGCCTCATGGTGCTCTTCCCATTTCAGCGCCCACTCTTTTTCGTCTACTTCAGGAAAGTATACCATTGCTCCATCAATAGTAGTATGCACTTTGGTAAGGTATAACCTATCTAGCAATGGAAATGATTGTTCATACACTTTCCCGCCTCCTATGATAAACGCCTCTTCTGTACCTTCTTCTTCCAATCTTTTAATTCCTTCTTCCAAACTATGAAAAAGCAATACACCTTCAGGAAGTTCCAGATCCTTTTGTGAAGACAATACTATATTCAATCTCCCTTTCAATGGCTTACCTAAAGAGTCAAATGTATTTCTACCCATCAGTACTGGCTTACCCATTGTTGTTCTCATAAAGAACTTCAAATCGTCTGGCAATTGCCAAGGCAATGTATTATCCTTACCTATGGCATTATTTTCATCTTTGGCAACAATTGCAGCTAATATCATTCTTAAACCTTATACTGCTACTGCAGCTTTTATATGTGGATGACTTTCGTAATTCTCTAAAGTGAAATCTTCATACTTAAAGTCAAACAAATCTTTTACTTCAGGGTTCAACTTCATAGTAGGCAATGCATAAGGCTTACGTGTTAGTTGAAGCTTTGCTTGCTCAATATGGTTGCTATACAAATGTACGTCACCAAACGTGTGTACAAAATCTCCCAGTTCCAGATCGCATACTTGCGCCAGCATCATGGTTAGCAAAGCATAAGATGCTATATTGAAAGGAACACCTAAAAACACATCGGCACTACGCTGGTATAATTGACAGCTCAACTTGCCATCTGCTACATAAAACTGAAATAAAGCATGGCAAGGGCTTAATGCCATTTTAGGCAGATCTCCCACATTCCAAGCATTTACTATGATGCGCCTGCTATCAGGATTATTTTTTATTAGGTCAATAGCTTGTTTGATCTGGTCGTAAGTAGAACCATCCGCACCAGCCCAGCTACGCCATTGATGACCATATACAGGACCTAGATCTCCATTTTCATCCGCCCATTCATCCCATATACGTACACCATTATCTTTTAAGTACTTAATATTCGTATCCCCCTTCAAAAACCATAACAACTCATGGATGATTGATTTGAGGTGTAGCTTCTTCGTAGTGATAACAGGAAAACCCTCTTGTAGATTGAAGCGCATCTGATAGCCAAAACAACTTATAGTACCAGTACCTGTACGGTCCTCTTTTTGAGTACCTGTGTCTAAAATATGCTGTAAAAGGTCAAGATATGCTTGCATAAAAAAGAATATTCAGAATTAGCAATAGCCTGTTTAGGCTGTATACAAAGTTAGGGTACTGCAGCATTATATAATAGAACAGAATAGTAAATGGGGAAAACAAGTGCATATTCTATAAATCATTGTATTTTGCACCCTTATTACCACTACTAATGAGCAAAGTACTCTCTATTGTAATACCGGCCTATAACGAAGGTCCTACCATTCATCACATTTTGGATAAGGTGAAGGAGGTCGATCTTATCGATGGTATAAGTAAAGAAGTAATTATTGTTAATGATTGCTCTAAAGACAATACTGAAGAAGCCATATTAGCCTATAAGGATGCTAATACCGATTTACCTATTAGTTATTATAAGCATGAGGTAAACCAAGGAAAAGGCGCAGCTTTACATACGGGTATCAATAAAGCCACAGGTGACTATGTTATCATACAAGATGCCGATCTAGAGTACGACCCTCAGGAATATAATGTATTGCTTAAGCCAATAGTAAACGGGTTTGCTGATGTGGTGTATGGCTCGCGCTTTATGGGCGGCAACCCACATCGTATATTGTTTTTCTGGCATTCGATAGGTAACGGCATGCTTACTTTCTTGTCTAACATGTTTACCAACCTCAACTTGAGCGATATGGAGACCTGTTATAAACTCTTTAAAAGAGAGATCGTACAAAGCCTGAAATTGGAGGAAAAACGCTTTGGTTTCGAACCGGAAGTTACTGCCAAAGTATCTCGAGTACCTAAAATTCGCATCTATGAGGTAGGCATCTCCTATTATGGGCGCACCTACGAAGAAGGCAAGAAAATAGGATGGAAAGATGGTTTTAGGGCTATTTATTGCATTTTGAAATACAATATCTTCAAAAAATAAGTTGACATGCCGGTAATATTACCCGTAAAAGGCGTTATGCCACAAATACCCGAAGGCTGCTATATAGCTGAAAATGCAACTGTTGTGGGCGATGTTGTGATGGGGGAGGAGTGCAGCGTATGGTTTAATGCTGTGGTGCGTGGAGATGTGAACAGCATACGCATGGGTAATAAAGTAAATATACAAGATGGCGCTTGTATACATTGTACTTACGAAAAGACCAAAGTGACATTAGGAAATAATGTATCTATTGGCCACAATGCCATTGTACATGGCTGTACTGTAGAAGATAACGTGCTAATAGGTATGGGAGCCATTGTTATGGATAATGTAACCATAGGTAGCGGCAGCATCATAGCGGCTGGTGCTGTAGTGCTGGAAAACACAAAAGTACCTCCGGGTAGTATTTTTGCAGGCGTACCTGCCAAAAAAGTAAAGGATATCAGCCAAGAATTACTGCAAGGAGAGGTGGAAAGGATTGCTAATAACTACGTTATGTATAGCTCTTGGTTTAAATAATATACTAATTTTAAATATTGTATAACTATTGCATTTAATAAGATTAGACTATACATTTGTCATACAATTAAACTTAAACGCACGAATAATATGAAAAAGTTAATTCTAGGACTTCTAGCTGTAGCTGTAGTAAATACTGCTGATGCTCAAAAAGGAAGTATTTTAGCTTACGGTACTGCTGGCATACACACTACTAAGAATGACAACGGTGGCGGAAACGAAACAAAACAATTCAACTGGAACATCAACCCTGGTGTTGGTTACCAATTCACTGACAATATCACTGTAGGTATACAAGGTGGTTTCATGAACATGAAGAATACTGCCAATACTAGCGCTACTGTATTAAACGTGACTACTACCACTGAAACTATTACAAGATCTAACGAGTGGCAAGCAGGTGTTTTCTTCCGTTATGGTATGAAGATCAGCAAGCTATTCACTTTATACGATCAAATTGATGCTAGCTACCTAGCTGGTAAAAATACTACTGACGCTAAAACTACTGTAACTCCTGGTACTACTACTACAGCACCACGTGTTATCAATGGTGAGTTTACTGGTTTCCAAGCTCGTTTGTTCCCTGCATTACAAATGCACGTTAAAGACGGTATGGCACTTAACTTCTCATTTGGTGGTTTACAATATCGTACTGTATCTACAGACGTTCCTGGTGTAGCTGGTGCTCCAACTACTACTTCTAAAACTAGCAGCTTTGATCTTACTTTCTGGCAGCAAATGAACTTCGGTATCTCTTACAACTTTGGCGGAGGTAGCGGATGTTGCAAGAAAGGTGCAGGCAACCCAAGCGATGATCTTCGCCCAATGAAGATTGACAGCAATCAAGACGATGACGACGAATAGTCTTCACTATAACTTATAATAATAAAGCCTCGAAATATTCGAGGCTTTATTATTTAATACTATTGGTTTGAATATATAACTGTTGTTTACCCTTCTGTCTTTCGTTGCTCCATAAGTAGTAAATATTACCTCCTCTTACAGTCACCTTTTGCGCAAATGGTTTTTCCAACCGCACACCTTGCTTTGAAAAGCTACCCTTTTCTACATCTATCTCCAACAATATTTGATGTTCCTGCTTAACTCTATAAGCATATATCTTGCCTGTTATAGCATCTTGCATTATTTCTTTTATCCTTAGATCATCGTAGTCAAATTGTAACGGGCACCTTTTTAAAAAGACACCATTTAAAGAATAAAAGTTCAAATAGCCATTATCAAAATCGAATATCAATAATGCTTCTTTCCTTAAAAACAGCGGCGTATTAATTCTTTTAAATGAGTTTTTATCCGTTAGCTCTATCACGTTCGATAACATTTTTGCAGCTTGAAGATTGCCTTGTGCTACATACTGTTGTACTTGGCTCTTGCCGTCTACAATATCAAACAGGTCCTCTTTTTGCCAACTTTCTCTAAAAGATACTAATTGCGTATCCCCCCTTCTCGATAAACGAAACGATATCGAATGCAACTCTTTATCGACGAATTTGTAGTAATAAACATCATTATTATAAAGTACACAGTCCTTCAACTGTGCCAAGGTTCTTAGTGATTGTTGCTCCCCAATTTTTATTTCTTTTGTGGCATGGTCAAATGTTATACGATGTATTCCATAAGAAGTGACCAAATAAAGCACACCAACACTACTTTTATACAACTCTTTAAAGCTTAAGGCATCCTTATTTTCCATTAAAACATGACCATTATTATCTACCAAGCTTAGTTTATGGCCTTTACCAGAACGTGAAGCAATAAGGATATTATCCCCTACAAAGGCATAATCAAACATGTACTCCCTACCCCTTTTTAAAACTATATGCGACTTTTTACTGGTAATTACGGCTTCTCCCAATAGTCTTTGTAATGGATATAGGTATAGCTCTTCAGGCAATTTACTGGTCTTGAGTGTATCTGGCTGATAGCCTTCTTTATACAGTAAAAAATAAGAGTTATTGATAATCAAACTATTAGGTATGCCTAACACCCCATTCTTATCAGAATACAAGATATTAGCTCCTTTCGTTATCAGCTGTACTTTTTCAATAGGTTCTTGGGTTATTCCATCAACAAGTTTTACTTGAACTGCTTCTTGAGCATTGGATGACAGAGCAAAGAACAATGCACAAATAATTAAGCTCGAAACCTTTACAAAATGGGCTGAAACAGAACACATTGTTATTGATTATAACATTTTAAAAAAATATAGCCATTGTAGTTCATTTTGTAACTTTACAGCCCCGTTTCTTTGTTGGTATAACTAGAGATCGGCTATTAAAATAAAAATATGTCATATACTCCTAAGAATAAAGTTCGTATTGTAACTGCTGCGTCACTTTTTGATGGGCACGATGCTGCTATTAACATCATGCGTCGTGTAATGCAGAGCACAGGTGTGGAAGTGATACATCTTGGTCACGATAGAAGTGTACAGGAAATTGTACAATGTGCTATACAAGAAGATGCAAATGCTATTGCTATCACCTCCTATCAGGGTGGGCACGTAGAGTATTTTAAATACATGTACGATCTACTTAAAGAGCAAGGCTGTGGACACATCAAACTTTTTGGTGGCGGTGGTGGTGTTATTTTACCCGAAGAGATAGAGGAATTACACAATTACGGCATCACGCGTATCTATTCTCCGGATGATGGCCGTGAGATGGGGTTGCAGGGCATGATCGACGACCTTATTAAAACCAGTGATTTCCCAACAGGCAACCAACTTAATGGAGAGGCTGGTCACCTAGCAGATAAAACTCCAAAAGACATCGCAAGAGTAATATCAGCAGCTGAAAACTTTCATGACTTACCAGAAACGCAGGCTATACTTAAAAAAGTAGAAGCAGATGCTGCTAAGTCTACCACACCTATATTGGGTATTACCGGTACAGGTGGTGCTGGTAAAAGCTCTTTGGTAGATGAACTGGTTCGCCGTTTCTTACTCGATTTTGAAGATAAGAACATCGGTATTATATCCGTAGATCCTTCTAAACGTAAGACAGGAGGTGCACTACTTGGCGACCGTATCCGTATGAATGCCATACGTAACGATCGTGTATATATGCGCTCTATGGCTACACGCCAAAGCAACCTTGCCGTGTCTAAGCATATCATGGATGCGGTAAATGTGCTTAAAGCAGCAAAATACGACCTTATTATACTAGAAACATCGGGCATAGGACAAAGTGATACACAAATAACTGACTATTGCGACCTGAGCATGTATGTAATGACACCAGAATATGGTGCAGCAACTCAATTGGAGAAGATAGACATGCTTGATTTCGCTGATATAGTTGTAGTCAACAAATTTGACAAACGCGGTGCAATGGATGCACTACGCGATGTAAAGAAACAATATCAACGCAACCATAAGTTGTTTGATAAACAACCTGATGATATGCCGGTATATGGCACTATCGCATCACAGTTCAACGACCCGGGCACCAATACCATGTACAAATCCCTTATGGATTTGATAGCAGAGCGTACCAATGCTGACTTAAAGTCTACTTTTGAGATAAGCAACGAGATGAGTGAGAAGATATATATCATCCCACCAAACCGTACTCGTTACCTAAGTGAAATATCAGAGAATAACCGTAGCTACGACAAATGGGTAAAAGACCAAGCAGCCATTGCCCAAAAGCTATTCGGTATTACCAAGACTATAGAAACATTGCAAAACGGTGATGTAGAAGATAAAGACCGTTTGATTAAAACACTACAGGAAGTATATAGCAAAACTGAAATAGATCTTGACCCTAAGAATAGAATACTAATCGAGGGATGGGATGAGAAGAAGAAGAAATATCAAGACGAATTCTACACCTTCAAGGTGCGTAATAAAGAGCTAAAGATAAAAACACATACAGAGTCGCTTTCTCATACACAGATACCTAAAGTAGCCGTACCAAGGTTTGAAGCTTGGGGCGAGATACTACAATGGGCGTTGAGTGAGAACTTCCCTGGAGAGTTCCCTTATGCAGCTGGTATCTATCCATTCAAGCGTGAGGGTGAAGACCCAACACGTATGTTTGCAGGAGAGGGTGGACCAGAGCGTACCAACAAGCGTTTCCACTATGTATCACTAGGTATGCCTGCCAAACGTTTGAGTACTGCTTTTGATAGTGTGACATTATATGGGCAAGACCCTGACCACCGCCCTGATATATATGGTAAAGTAGGTAACTCTGGTGTGAGTGTTTGCTGCTTAGACGATGCAAAGAAGCTGTACAGTGGCTTCCGTTTAGCAGACCCTAAGACATCGGTATCTATGACCATTAACGGTCCTGCACCAACTATTACCGCCTTCTTTATGAATGCAGCCATAGACCAAGAGTGTGAAATATACATCAAAGAAAATGGACTGGAAGAGGAAGTAAACAAGAAGATAGAAGCTATATATAAAGAGAAAGGCGCTAAACGACCAACCTACAACTCTTCTACATTTAGCGATGCCAAAGTAGGCGAGTTACCTCAAGGTAACGATGGTCTTGGATTGATGCTACTAGGCGTTACGGGCGACCAAGTACTACCTGCCGATGTATATGCTAAGATCAAAGAAGAAACACTGAAACAAGTACGTGGTACCGTACAAGCAGACATACTTAAAGAGGACCAAGCACAAAACACTTGTATCTTCTCTACAGAGTTTAGCCTACGTGTGATGGGTGACGTACAACAGTACTTCATTGACAATGGTGTTCGTAATTTCTATTCCGTTTCTATTAGTGGCTACCACATAGCAGAGGCAGGAGCTAACCCTATTTCTCAATTGGCATTCACGCTAAGTAATGGCTTTACATTTGTAGAGTACTACTTGAGTAGAGGAATGGACATCAATGATTTTGCACCAAACCTATCCTTCTTCTTTAGCAATGGTATAGATCCAGAATACAGTGTTATTGGCCGTGTGGCGCGCCGTATATGGGCTAAAGCCATGAAGAACAAATATGGTGGTAATGAACGTTCTCAAATGTTGAAGTATCATATTCAAACATCAGGTCGTTCGCTACACGCACAGGAGATAGACTTCAACGATATACGTACTACACTACAAGCACTATACGCGATATACGACAACTGTAACTCACTGCACACCAACGCTTATGACGAGGCCATCACAACGCCTACGGAAGAGAGCGTTCGTCGTGCTATGGCAATACAACTGATCATCAATAAAGAGCTTGGCTTGGCTAAGAATGAGAATCCACTGCAAGGTTCGTTCATCATAGAGGAGCTGACTGACCTTGTTGAGGAAGCCGTACTTACCGAGTTCGATCGTATTACAGAACGTGGTGGTGTATTGGGTGCTATGGAAACCATGTATCAGCGTGGTAAGATACAGGAGGAAAGCTTGTATTATGAAACACTGAAACATACAGGTGAATTCCCGATCATTGGTGTAAACACATTCTTGAGTAGTAAGGGCTCTCCTACAGTAAGACCAGGAGAAGTGATCCGCTCTACAACAGAAGAAAAAGAATTCCAAATAGAGACGGTACAGAACTTGTGGAAGCGCTCGGGTGATATTGGCGAACAAAAGCTAAAAGAACTACAACAAGTAGCCATTAGCAACGGTAATGTTTTTGAAAAGCTGATAGATACCGTGAAGTATTGTTCACTAGGGCAAATCACTAAAGCCCTATTTGACGTAGGTGGACAGTACCGTAGAAATATGTAATACATCTTAGTAACAATACATTTTAATCCCTGCCCGTGTGGTGGGGATTTTTTTGTGCCCAAAATGTTACGAATTGTTACAGATAAAGTATGCTGTGAAATGTTACGGCTGGTAGCCAACCACTTACGGGAAGAAATGTTACGCCTTGTTACAAGGCAGTAACAAATGGTACTTAAAAAATGCTGGTGAGATAGGTGCATACAGGCTATAATTACTATAGCAAATATACAACTTTTAAACTAAACCTCAACAAATAACTCTTCAAAAGTCACTACACCTTCTTCATTTGTAGAATACTCTATTAATCTAATCGGGTTTTCGTTTTCTGTATCTTTTCTACTTTTCAAGTAATTAGTGACACCTTCTTCGAATTTATTCGATATATATATACCTTCAATGCTACTAAATGGTATCTTTTTTAAATCTGCATATGCTTTCATGTAGCCAATTAATTGAGAAAGGTCACTAATAGTAATTTTTTGGTCTCTTTTAATCTCAATAATTGAATAAAAGTGTGGCGCTTCATTAATCTCATTATATAAGCATAATATATCTGATCTAAATTGCTGGGTATGTAATATTGGTGCTTCAAGAAGCCATTGTATACTATTATTCAAATCCAGATCGCTAATGATATTCTTTAAGTTTCTTTTAATGCAATAGTAAATATAACCTTGTAAAGCATTTTCATATTTTGAGATATAATAATTATCCCTTACTCTTTTTAACTTAGTAGGTATAAGAGTTAGTTTAAGCGCAGTAGGAGTTTCAAACGTTTCACCTTCTTCTTTCCTAGAAATAAGTTCTCTTGCTTCTAATAGTGTATCAGATACAGATATCTCTTCATAAGTTTTTACATCATCAGTATTTACTTTTGGATTATATCTTAACAGTATTTTTTTCAGATTATCTGCTTCAAGACTTGTAATTTGTCTGATTCCTCTAAATGTTGCATTAGCATCTCTTTCAAATGTACTTATAGAAAACAGGTTGCCCATCTGTATTAACTTAGCTAATTCTGATACTGGAATATATTTTTTATATGCAGATACCTCCTTAAAATTAAACCTAAAAGGATAGCATTGAGTTTCATCTTCAAATAGGTAATCTTCACAGTAATATGGCTCTGAGGTTACTTCAAATAATCCAGCTAAGACCATAGATTTCTTTATATAAAAGAATACATAATCACCTTTCTTTATTGCAAGCAAGTCCGCTACCTTTCCCCATAAAGTTTGTTCTTGATCATTTTCACCTTCAACATTACCATATACACCTTTTTGATATGATATCTCCCAAGCCTTTGGGTTTGTAAAACATATATGAAACATCATAGTTATAGAATTTTCTTAATTATTTTTTGAGCAGTTGCTTGTATTGCAGGTACGGCAACCGAGTTGCCGAACTGCTTATAAGCAGAAGCGTCTGCTACTTCCAGTTTAAATTCGTCAGGGAACCCTTGAAGCCTGGCCCACTCTCTTGGTGTTAACCTTCTTATCCCTTCTCTGTTTACTTCACCTTTTATTTTTGTTACAGGAGTAAAGTCTTTCAAACGTTTATCAATTATTAGGTTACGTTCACGCCCCATGCCACCTACTACAATGGCATTTGCAACGCCTTCGTTTTTTAAAATCTCATAACCAAAACCGTTACCTTTTTGTGCATGTCTTTCCTTATGCGCTCTTAACGTGCTTAGATATTGAGTAGACAAATAGTACTTAGCACTAACAACGTTTTCTTCTATTATATCACTAACCTTAACTGCTATATCTTTCGATTGCGGGTATTCAAAATCGGTAATGGCTAAGTTCTTTCTGAAGCCTACAATAAAAATCCGTTCTCTATTCTGTGGTACACCATAATATTTAGCGTTTATGATTTGCGGGTCAGGCACATAATAATCCAAATCGTCTCTTAACGTGTTTAGAATTGTGCTTAACGTTTTGCCTTTATCATGATTGAATAATCCCTTTACATTTTCTAAAAAAACAGCTTTGGGCTGATGCTTTTTAATGATTTCTGCAACATCAAAAAACAATGTACCCCTAGTATCTTCAAACCCGCCACGTTTACCCGCTATAGAAAATGCTTGACAAGGAAAACCTGCACATAAAACATCGAACTTTTTCGGTATAGCATCTTTAGTGCTTTTTTGGGTAATATCTCCATGTGGTCGATCTCCGAAATTCACTTCATACGTTTTCTGTGCAGATGCATCCCATTCTGATGTAAATACACATCTGCCATTCAGGTTTTGCATAGCTAACCTAAAACCACCAATACCTGCAAACAGGTCAATAAATGTAAAATCTTCTTCTCCCTCTTTTGGTCCGGGAAAAGGAATATTTTTTTCAACTCCTAGTGCCAACTCTTTTACTATTGGTTTCGGCTTCCTTATCTTTTGCACTACAGAACGACTCATGTTCAAAAATACTCTTTTAGGTGAACTTCAAACAACTTACGACTAAAGTGTAAGTTTATCTATCAAATTGCTTAATGTTTCATCTAACTTTTTAGGTTTTAACTCACAAGTCCATATTGTAATTATATTCCAACCTGCACCTTGTAATTGATGTATCGTTTTTTGATCGTTGGCTATATTACCGTTTATCTTTTTTGTCCACCATTCTGTTTTTGTTTTAGGTATGGTGAAATACTTACAGTTTTTATGCCCATGCCAAAAGCAGCCGTGAACAAATATTACAGTATTGTATTTGGGTAAAACAATATCTGGCTTACTGGCAAGGTCTTTAACATGTAACCTATACCTGAACCCATTAGCATGAAGAAATTTGCGAACCAACAATTCAGGCTTTGTGTCTTTGCCTTTTACTTGGCTCATGTTATAACTTCTTGTTTTCTTATCGTGTACATCAGCCATGACACAATTTATATATTTCTTTACTCAAACCCCTCACTAAAAAACTCCGCTAAGGTCATATCAAATATTCTAACCAGCTTTATCAAACTGCTGACGTGTAGTCCTTCACCTCGCTCATATCTACCGTATTGGGTACGCGAAATATCATGCTCATATGCAAACGATTCCTGACTGCTATAGCCTCTAAGCTTTCTTACTTGTCTTATTCGCTTACCAATAAGTTGCATATACTCTTGTTCTCCACTCATGGGCAACAAGGTAAATACCTAACAATAACCATAGCACTACATATATGTACACCTCTGTTTTGTAGCAGCATTTGTTTGCTCACACAATAATTTTTACAAAAAATTAGTTAATACATTGGATTCTTATGTATCTTTGTCTTAGGCATTAATAAACTAGGTTATGATATTTTCTTCAGAACTCATAAAGGGCACGCTTAAGACCATTATCCTCAAGCTGCTTACCGAGCAAGACAGGATGTATGGTTATGAGATCACCCAAAAGGTGAAGGAACTCACCAAAGACAGAATACAGATAACCGAGGGGGCACTATACCCTACGCTCCATGCTTTGGAGAAGGACGGGCTGGTAACCACCGAGCAGGTACATATAGGCAAGCGGGTGCGCAAGTACTATGCCATTAGCCCTGCGGGTACTACTAAGAGTGAGGAGAAGGTGAACGAGTTTGCTGCCTTTATGGAGACCATGACCTTTTTGCTGGACCTCAAACCTTCTGTATAAGTATGTATACGTTGACCGATGAGCAAATAGACTATATCGCTGACGACATTAGACGTAATGGCGTTAGCATGGAGGATCTGCAGTTAAACCTCTTAGATCATATCTGTTGCATCATTGAGCGCGATTATAAAGATGGCGACAATTTCAAACAGCTCTATCAACAAACCCTACAACAGTTTTATACTACCGAGTTGAAAGAGATAGAAGAGGAGACCATCAATTTATTAAACATCAAAAACTATTATCTAATGAAAAAGTCGATGATAATAAGTGGTGCTATTGCCGTATGTATACTGGTAATGGGTGCCATATTTAAAATAGGGCACTGGCCCGGGGCGGGTATACTCATCTTCTCGGGCATGGTGGTGTTCAGCTTGGTATTTCTGCCATTGGTCTTTCTATTAAAAACTAAAGAAGTAGATACAGGGCGAGAAAAGATAATACTAGGAGTGGGTACACTAGCTGGTATACTGTATTTTATATCTGCCTTGTTTCTAATTATGCACTGGCCGGGTGCAAGGGTGATATGGATACTCACACTATCCTTGTCGTTTTTTGTGCTGCTACCACTGTACTTCTTTAATGGTATACGCAAGCCCGAGACAAAGCTCAACACAATAGTGACCACCATTATACTTATTGGGGTACTGATATTACAGTTTGCACTTACACCCGTAGGCATATCTCGTAAGAAAAAAGATGTAGCTACTACCCAACAAGTAGAAAGGAATTAAGCTAAATAGCCACCAATATCGGTGGCTATTTTTATTTTTTGAATAACTGATGTGGGTTGCGAATTTTGACACCAAAATCCATATGCCCGCCACCTGGCATAATATCATTATAATTGCCCCCATTGATCCTGAACCCTAAGCCAAATTGCATATTAAACTTTACAACCTCACCACCAAACTCTAGGTTGACAAAAGGTTCTGCAAATGCATAGGTAAGAGAAGTAATGCTAGGCGTTTGGCTTTTGCCTATATCAAAATATTTATCGGTTATATAATATTTAGCCAAGGGATCATTGCTCGTAAAGTCTGTATACTTCTGCACTACAAACCTTGAGCCCCACATTACCGAAAATTTCTCCCTTACATAAAAACCAATAGCTGGCTGTACAAAGTAGCGGTAATATTTAGTGTTGTAATCTAACACAGGAGTAACAGAACCCCTACGACTCATCTCTCCTGCGCCACCACCCAAATAAATCTCTACAAGCCCCTTAGAACCCATTTTGGAAAAGAAACCAAAACCCAGATCAAATCTATATCCGTTAAAAACACCACCAAAATCAGCTACGCCTAAGGAGTCGTTAAAGGGCTGGGGTCTATTTCTATTGAGCACGGAACGATAAGATGCTATTACACCAAAATTATCTGAAAAAGCATAATTCAGGTCTACTGAAGGAGAAAACCAATCGAAACCTGTAAAAGTTGTATCCTGATCGGGTATATGTAGGTTTGCGGCTACTACAACATTACCATCTCCTTTCTCTTTAAGGCCCGGAGTATTTACCCTATCAGGGAAATAAACACGTGGGGCAGAGCATGACGAGATCATAATAATCACAGTACAGAGTAATAGTAGTTGGCGTATCATAGAAAAATGCTTTAGAATTTTGTTAAGACAAGTATAATGCCAAATAGAAGTTCTTAACATTGACTTAATATAGGGATTAACTATAAGTAATATTTCTACTAACCGACACCTACTATTCGTTCACCTACATTTTTTAGTATCTAGCCGAAATATTTTTCTGTCATAACAATGTCATGTGTAACTTGCGCCATATTATATCACCAAAAAGGAATTTAACATACAGCATCTGCCTTATGACTAAAACATCTACTTTACTAAAAAGCTTAGTCTTTCTACCCATTTTGTCATTATTAACCGTTGCAGCAACGGCACAGTATACCATTAGTGGTAAAATAATCGGTAAAGGCGGAGCACCTGTTAATGGTGCTAGTGTGTATTTAGATAATACATTAGATGGCGGCACTTCTGATAGTATGGGAAATTTTAGTTTCAAAACTACAGAGAAAGGCAGCCAAGTATTGGTAGCTACAGAGGTAACCCATATGGATGCTGGTATGACCATTGAGGTGAATGGAGATGTAACAGGCATAGTGCTAAAAATGAAAGTGAACACCAACATGCTGGAAGCGGTAACTGTAACAGCAGGCTCTTTCGAGGCATCAAGCGGAAAACAAGCAGTACTAAAACCACTGGATATTGTAACTACTGCAGGTGCACAAGCCGACATTGCCAAAGCCATACAAACACTACCTGGCACACAACAACAAGGTGCACAAACAGGTCTATTCGTTCGTGGTGGTGACGCCAGTGAGGCCGCTGTTATCATTGATGGACTTACCGCACAAAATGCTTTTTTAAGTACAGCACCTGGTGTGGCAGCGCGTAGTAGGTTTAGTGCCTTTCAATTCAAAGGAGTAGCTTTTAGTAGTGGTGGTTATAGTGCGCGCTATGGTCAGGCACTATCTTCGGTATTGGAGCTAAATAGTAATGATAAACCTAGCAAGAGTACGCTTAACTTAGGCTTAAACATGGCAGGTGTTTATGCTTCGGGGTCAAAAGTATTTGAGAAAACAAGCATAGAAGGGTCTGCATCTTATACGAATGTATCTCCTTTCTACAGCATCGCGAAAACCAACTTCGACTTCTATGAAGCGCCACAAGGTATAGGAGCTTCTACAAAGTTTACCTACACACCTAAAAAAGATGGTATCATAAAAGCATTGGTCAATTACCAACGTTTCAAAAGTGGCACAAGACTACCCGATCCTACAGATGGTAGTAAATCTTTAGATTTTGGGTTAACAAACAGTACTGTATACAGCACCGTATCTTATAAGCAGAAGCTAAACAAGAAATGGAATTCTTATGTCGCTGTTGGTTATAGTTTTAATGAAGACGATGCTAAGTTTGATACCATACCAAGCTTATCTAAAGACTATCGTACTCAGGCAAGAGCAGAGCTCAACTATTACCCAACAACAAGACTAAGTTTTTTGATGGGTGGCGAATTTCAACATTTCAACTATGATAGAACATTTAGTGTATTCAATACCAACTTTAATGAAACACAAGTATCAGGCTATCTGGAAATGAACTGGACACCCATTAACTGGCTGGCTGTAAAACCGGGTGTGCGTGTTACTAATAGCCAATTAGTAAGTACAACTTCTGTAGCGCCGAGGTTGGCACTTGCTTTAAGAGCAGGGCTACATGGTCAGTTCTCTATAGCTAGTGGTATGTTTTACCAATTGGCCGACCCACAATATTATTTGGCAGGTAGCAAACCGGGTTTTCAAAAATCAGTACACTACATAGCCAACTATCAGTACATGCATAAGAATCGTACAATACGCGTAGAAGCTTATTATAAAGATTATGACCAACTGATAAGAGAGCAAGTAGCAGGGGCGTTTAACGCCAACACTTTCCGTTTCCCTAATGGCAGTATAAGTAATACAGGTAGTGGATATGCTCAAGGTGCCGAACTATTCTTTAGAGATAAGGAAACGGTTAAGAATGGAGACTTCTGGGTATCGTATAGCTATATTGATACAAGAAGACTATTTCAAAACTATCCAGTAGAAGCACAACCTACATTTATAGCCACGCACAATATGAATGTAGTAAGTAAATACTTTATCGAAAAATTGCAAACACAAGTGAACCTTACTTATAACTATGCAAGTGGCAGACCATACTATAACCCTAACAATACTGAATTCTTAGGAGACCGCACTCCCGATTTTCACAACCTGAGTATGACCTTTAACTACCTCACCTCTATTAAAAAATGGTTTGTAGTGGTGTATGCAGGTGTTGATAACGTTACTAACCAAAAGAATGTATTTGGATATCGATATGCTAATGGGAACCGCTATCCTATTGTGCCAGCAGTATACCGCTCGGTATTCGTAGGTGCTAATTTCTCACTATCAGCATTTGACCTTGATGAATTATAATTTTGTAACTGAAAACTAAAACTATATGACACGCTTTTTCTTAACACTACTATGTGCAGCACTAATAACTACTAGTGGATATGCACAAGACATGAACACTGTTTTAAAAAACACGTTCACCAATTTTGATACAACAAGATATGAAGATGTAGAAGCCAAAACAGCTATTAGCAATAGAATGGGGCTTATCGCTAAAAAATGGAAAGATGACTGGGCAGCACACTACTATAATGCCTATACAAAAGCACAGCTATCTTACATACTAGAAGGGATGGAAAAAAAAGATGCAATGATAGATGAAGCGGAGACAGAACTACAAGAAGCAATAGCATTACTTGGTGAAGAAACTGATGAAACTTATGTATTAAAAGCTATGCTTGCACAAGCGAGAATGTCTGTAGATGGTAAAAATCGCTGGCAGAAATACGGTAAGATATTTGGAGAGAATTTGGACAAAGCCAAGGAACTTAATAAAGACAACCCTCGTGTATATCACTTAAAAGGTAGCTCAGTATTCTTCACTCCTAAAATGTTTGGCGGTGGTGCAAAAAATGCAAAGCCATATTTTGAGAAAGCATCTGAACTTTTTGCTATGGAGAATGATAGCGATATGAAAGACCCTTTCTGGGGGAAAAGAGCTAATGACTGGTTCTTAATGCAAGTAGAACAACAGTTGGCTAAAAAGAATAAAGACGACAAAACAGAAGAAGAGGACGGAAAATAATTCCCTAATATCTTAAAGGGATAGTATACAGTAACAGCCTGGTTTTCAGGCTGTTTTTTTATGCCCTAGATTATCTAGTTAACATTTTTTTATGAAAAAACTAAGGTTACCATTTTATCGTACCTATATTAATAAGTATATAATAGCTAAAACTTAAACCAAAATAATAGAGTATGAAGAAGAAAGGATTATTTAAAAAGACAATATTAAGTACAGTATTATTAGCTACAGCAGGAGCCTTGCTATTTTCGAGCTGTACAAAAGACTCTAGCAACCAAAACAACTCTAATACAAGTGCTAAGGTGACTATGCGATTGACAGATGCGCCTGCCGACTATGACGCTGTAAATATTGATATCCAAAAAGTGGAAGTGACCGTTGAAGGTAGTACAGCAGTTACACTAACACCGGTACGTGCAGGTATTTATAACTTACTTGATTTTAGAAACGGCATAGATACTTTATTGGTACAAGCAGACTTGCCTGTAGGTAAAGTAGGGCAGATAAGATTAGTACTCGGAGACAGCAACTCTGTAGTAGTTAATGGGCAAACACATGCTCTTAAAACACCATCAGCACAAGAAAGCGGCCTAAAACTTAATCTGCATGAAGAACTTGCAGCAGGAGGTTCTTATACTTTTTGGATAGACTTTGATGCGGGTAAATCAATAGTTGAAACAGGTAATGGTAAATACAACCTTAAACCCGTAATAAGAGCATATACTGCACTTACTAACGGTAAAATAAAGGGTACCGTACTCCCACAAACTGCTATGACCACCGTATACGCATCAGACGGTGTAAATACTTATACAGCTATACCTAATGCCGACGGTACATTTGTATTCAGCGGTATGCCTGAAGGTACTTATACGATTACTATGGATGCAGCTGTAGCATTATTTACAGATGTTACACTCAATAATATTAAGGTCACTTATGGTCAGGAGACAGACCTGGGTGTTACTACTTTGATACAATAAGATTCATTGTGTGTCTTAAAAGAAGGAGTTTGGCAAAAAAGCCAAGCTCCTTTTTATTTTTAAACCAACCCCTTATTATGTATTTTCAGTCCATAGAATTAGTATATGCAAAAGAGAATACAACAGCTACCATATCTATTTTGTTACCTAATAGCAATAGTTTTTGGACTAAAGCAACTTAGAGAACCCGATGTTTGGTGGCAATTACTTACCGGCAGGTGGATGTTAGAGAACGGTGCTATTACTCGTACCGACAGTTTTTCTTACACCATGGAAGGTACTGAGTGGATAAACGTAAAATGGTTGTATGAACTTATTATTGCAAGCTTAGAAAAAGGATTTGGACCACATGTAGTCATACTGCTTCAAGTAGCCATAAACGTCGCTATTGCTTATTTACTCATTCGCTTGATACAACTTTTCTTTAAGCGCTTTGACATAAAACACTCTGACTTTTTCACTGTACTCTCCATATTTCTATTCTTTAGCATTGCTGAAAACCGAATGACAGGCAGACCTGAAATGGTAAGCCATCTAATGACCACCCTATACCTTTACATCCTTTTCAAAAATCCTTCTTTCAACTGGAAAAAAATATTCTGGCTAATACCACTACAGTGCCTTTGGGCTAATATGCATGAAGGGTATCCAATAGGTATTATCATTATCGGCACATTTGCCTTAGGTAGTTTTTTGTCTTACCTACTTAGTAAAAACAAAGACTACCTGCAACAAACCATAAGACTTGGTGGAGTAGGCTTAGCAGCAATTGTAGCAATACTACTTAATCCCAATGGACTACAGCTTTGGAAACAGCCTTTCGAAATTTTCAGGCAGCTAAGTGCTAATAAATATACCATTGAGTTGTTTTCTTTTACCGAAGCTCAGTATTGGACACTTCAAGCAAAAGCAAACTTTATAGTTATAATAGTTGCCGTTATTTTTTGGGTAGTATATATCATCAGCAAGCGCAAAGGCAAACCTAGCTTATTCAGACCCACAACTGTTGCTTACTTAATTCTTTTAGCTCTATTCGGCTACTTATCATTATCAGCCAATAGAAATATTCCTTTTACAGAGATCATATTTATTCCTTCTATAGCTATTGCTATCCCATATTTAGCAAGTAGATTCAATCTAAATCAGCAAGGGTGGTATCATAAACTATCAAAGCGTTGGGCAGTGATCACTATCATTATTGGTGCCTTGTTGTATGCAAGTGTAGTAAGTAATCAATTTTATGAGTATAACAACTCACCGAACAAATATGGTGCTCATGTAAGCATGCTGAATAACCCTATAGGTGCTGCCAACTTTATTAAGAAACACAACATAAAAGGTCCTGCATTTTCAGACTATTTTATATCCTCTTATTTACTATGGGACAACTACCCTAACTTCAAATCATACATAGACCTAAGAGATCTGGATATATTTCCTTCCACTTTTTTTGACGATTATTTTGAGTTGAATTATAACCCGTCCAAATTTTACGCTTTAGACTCTATTTACAATTTCAACTATGTGGTTCTTAGTACTTCTCAATTACCGTTGCTGCAACAGAAGCTATATTGGGGGCATGGTTTCAATGTGGTATATGTAGACCCTGTATCTATAATACTATTGAGAGAGAATGAAGAAAATGATGCCTTTAATCACAACTTAGGCGTACAGCAACTCTTTACTTGGCCGGAGCAATATGACGACCCTGCTTGGGCAACATTAATATCTAAGTTCTTAAACCCAACACTTGATTATGACGAAGATGAAAGCCGTGTTAATGCACCTAGATACGGCGCTGTATTTTATAACTCTGTAAATAATTTTAAAGTAGCTAAAAGATTACTACTGCCTGCACTATACACTACCGATCTGCGAGAAGATGCTGTTGCATTTAGCACCATGGGTAATACCTATGTTGAGTTTGGCAACGTTGCTGCCAATGAGGGTGAACGTAGAAACAGATTAGATAGTGCTAGAATGTTTTTAGAAACTGCTATCTCCCTTGATGATAAAACAGCGAGTGCTTATAGTGGGTTGGCTAACTTAAGTCTTATGAATGGATTGCCACAGGCTGCGGTAGACTACTTGGATACTTATATAAAACTAAAACCTTTAGACGATTTCGGTTATTATTTACGTGGCATTAGTTATCACTTTCTACTAGACTTGCCCAACGGGTTAGATAATGCAGACAAGATGATCAGTGATATGAAAAAATCGCTGGCCATTAATGAACACAGTACCAAAACACATTTATATATAGCTGAAGGCTATTATAAAAAGGGAGATAAAACCAATACAAGAACGCACCTTAAAGAAGTTATTGCTGCAGACAATTATTGGGTAGCGGAAGAGAAAGCCCTTATAGAAAAACTAAAAGATTGGACAGGGATGAAATAATCCCTGCCCGACCTTTATTAAAATAATCTCATAGCTACTGTTATCCCCGACCATACTTGGTTGTCTTGCCCCTTCATATCCAACAAGTATAGATTACCCGTTACCCTTATAGCAGGAGATACGCCAAAGTGGAAAAACATGCTATACATATTGTGCGGCTCAATACTTGGATGATCACTCATAATGTATCCAAACCCTATTGAAGTATTATAAATAGGTACTTGTGAAACTTTTCTGTTAATGATAGTACCTATCTCTGCATTGAAGGAAACGGTATTGTAAAAGTCAAACCGTGCAGTATTCACTTGTTCAAACTGTGGTAGCGTTACGAATGATGCTCTAAAATAGGTGTACTCTGTTTTGTTGTCAGGAAATTTATAAGATACACCCATCTCTAAATTTGGTGTAAGCTTATGCCTAAACAAACTGGCACCTATATAGTAGTCTACATCTATTCCTTTCAATATACCGTTTCCTCTATTGGTAACAGTTAATTTTTCGCTCTTATCAGTTTCCATGGGTTCATAGGCAATGCCTACCTTATGGTACCAGATGTCTTCTTTTTTCCATCTGCTTCTTTTAGCTGCTACAACACTGTCTAATGTGTGTACGATATCTGCTATCAAAGCCTTGTTATTAGCAATCACCTGCATATCACTAATATCCTTTAATACAAAAGTATATTGTATCTGAGCCAGCTCTTCCAACTCCTTATTTCTACCAGTATTCTTTTTATAGGTCTTCAACACCTGTACGGTATCCATACCTATTTTCAACGCTGCAGACTCTTGTCCATCCACTACAAATATTCCATCGTCATTATGCTCTTTTAGTTGCACCATAACTGGTTTATTATTCATGGGCACATGTAAGCCCAACCATTTAGATGCATCTTGGTCTTTAAACTTGTCCGATACATTATCAACTGTACCAGCAGCAATGTCACAAACACTTTGCAGGTCTGATGGTGTAGGCCAGTAGCTCATTCTATAAAAATCTATGAGCAGAAAATTGTCGTTGGGCAGGGTTACTTTTATAAAATGATTCTTATCAAGATGATCAATATGAAATAATGTTTTTTTGATCCTTGCTTCATTCTTAACCGGAAATTGAAGTTCTTCTTGACCGTAAGTGGATACCGCACCACAAAAGATCATTAATATGGCTATGATATAACTTTTCATGATTTACTTTTTTAGCATTTTTCTTAATACAATGGGCTGATTTGTACTGCTAGCACTCATAGTGTGTGTATGAGCCACTTGCTTTTTTAATTGTTGAAATGTTGACGACGCAGACTCCGGATCGCTTAGTACTATCTGCCTGTCTTCATTATCTATATCTAAAAGATGTACCGCTTTTCTTTTCAGTGGCGATTTTATTTCTGCCACTACTTCTTCTTGTTGCTCTATTTGCTTTGGTGCTATTGTTGTTGGGGCTGGCTTTATTTTTTCTTCGTTTTTTGTTGTAGCAATAATTTCTTTAGGAGCCTCTTTTACCTGATGTTCTTTTACTATTGGCTTTTCTTTTCTCTCCACAGTAGCCACGGCCTCTTCTACAGTTTGGGCATTTTCAATAGTATTATATGATGGCACACTAGGCTGGTTGATGATAATAGTAGGCTGTGTTGTTGGTGCTGTTTGTTCTACCGCTATTGGCGCTGTCACCCCCCCATTAGATAACCATTGATTGACAGAAACCCCACCCAACAAAAGCCCTGCCACCACTGCTGCAGCATAACGGAACCATATAGGGATAACTCGTTTTTTATCTGCTGCTTGCAGGCGCTCTTGTAGATCAGACCACTCTGCTTGCTTATCAAACGATGGCATAATATCGTTCAAGTCGGCACTGTCTAACCTCTTTCCCAGCTTTTCAAATTCTCTTTTCATCACTGTATTTTTTAGTACATCAATTTTATTTTTTCTTTCAGCATTGTCTTTGCTTTATGCAGCTGCGACTTGGAGGTATTTTCCGATATCTGCAACAATGCTGCTATTTCTTTATGTGTTTTACCTTCTAAAGCATAGAGGTTAAAAACTGTTCTATAACCCGCTGGCAGTTCTTGTATCAAACTAATGATCTCTTTTGCCGCCATAGTATCCAGTGCACTTATGTCTACCGCTACCCCTTCATACACATTCATATCGTCCGATGCTATTATCAGATCTTTCTTTTTTCTCAAATGCATCAAACATTGGTTCACTACTATTTTCTTCAACCATGCGCTAATACTTCCTTCACCCTGCCACTCAAACTTGTCTATGTTTTTAAAAAAGTTGTAAAACCCATCCATACAAGCCTCTTTAGCATCTTCATGGTCTTTCACATATCTGATACATAGCAACAGCATACTATCCACGTACTTGTCGTAGAAGAACTTTTGTGCCATACGGCTGCCTTTTCGGCATTCTGCCAAAGCTACCTGTTCATCAATGGTATATGTGTCTGGTACTCCCAATAGTCAGGTTTTGTTATGCGCTAACAACTATATAAATGCAGGGTTGTGCTAAATGGTTGCCTGAAGTTCAAAAAAATATAATAATTCTTGTTTTTAGCCCTTTTTAGGTCTTTTATTAACTTTATAGCACTAAATATCAATATATGAAAAAGGTATTCTTCTTTAGTTCGCTCGTATTATTATCCATTCTAGTAGCTGTGCCTGGCTATGCGCAAAACTTCAAAGCCAAACAGCAAGAGCAGGAAAAAGCTATTAAATATGCTTATAAAAAGAAGAAGATCACAGAGTTAGAGTACAATAAGCTCATGCGTGAGCAAGAGATCATCAAACAAACCATTGAGGATTACAATGTAGACAAAGTACTTACCTCCAAAGAGAAAAATGCCATACATAGCAAGCTTCTTCGAGCGCAAAAACGACTAAGAAAATACAAGACCAATAGTGAGGTGTACTAGAATGCCAGTATAAAGCCTATTGTTGGTATTACTGTAGGGTCTGAATCGTTGATGATATATGGTATGGCATTGCTACCGTCTTGTTTTACGGGTTGCCCATCTGTAGTAGCAAAGGCGGTGTTATCCTTAGTACGTTCAAATGTATATCTAGGATACTGAGGCTGCACACTAGCGTATACATTGCTTATATCCAGATAAACATCCAGTGTCCAGTTATTAAAATTCCACTTCTTGTCTATACGCACATCCATAGCATGAAAACCCTGTAGCCTTTGGGTATTAAATCGGCTATAGTCTATAGTACCCACACCAGTTGATAGATAATTGATCCTTGATGCATTATTATCGAACGGAGAATATGGCGCGCCACCTTGATAGCGGAACTTAACGCCCAATTCATAATTACGCTTGAACTTATACCCTCCTATAAAGGACAACAAGTGTCTATTATCCCAAGAGGCAGGTGTATACACGCCATCAAGGTTAGCAAACTCACTTTTAAAGTAGGTGTAAGATAAGATAGCAAATACTCGTTTGGTCAGTTTCTGTTGAAACTGAAACTCCACACCATAGCTTTTACCTTCTCCTGTAGTAGCAACAGGCTCATTGCCCAGCACATTAAAGTCGCCACCTTTATTGGCCAAAGAGATGCTATCTATAAGGGAAACAGAATAGTTGCTGTATATCTTATAGAAACCCTCTAGCGTAAATCTTCCTCCTTCCCAAGGCTGGTATTCTAAACCTGCCACATAGTGGTCGCTTTGTGTATAGGAAGCAGACTGGTTAGTAAAAGCTCCATTATTTTGATATCCTAATACTGTATAGGTAGGTATCTTATAGTATCTACCAACTGATGCATTCAGCTTAATACTTTCTGTAAGCAATAGAGAACCTGCCAATCTTGGCGAAATGGTTTTGCCTAGGTTATTACCATCAGTAGTAAATGTATTGCCATCAGTACGCAAGCCAAGAGATAAGTTCAAACGCTCTTTGAAAAATTTACGCGCCACTTGGGCAAAAGCACCATACCGCCAAAAGTTGATATTGGTATTGCCTTGTACAATTAAGGCTGGTTGTACGATATTATTATTGGCATCGCGCACTTCACTGCGTATACGATTGTAGATATTATTACTAAACTGATCGTACTGCGCCATCACCCCGAATGAATAGCTCCATTTGCTATAAAACTTATTCCACTCAAAGCGTAGTTTATTCTCGGCTTCTTGCGATGCTATTTTTAAAGTTCGCTGTGCTTCGTTAGGGTTTTGATTGTCTTCAAACTTATTGAGCTCATTGTTCAGCATATTTCTGCTAAAGGTCAAGTTCCAATAACCTTTCTTCATCAGCCCCTTTAGTCCATAGCCATTAGTATAGTTCCACTGGTCTATTAGCGGATTACTTCTTAGTATATACACATTCTCAGGGCTCAACTCATCAGGCGTGTTGAAACGAAACTTGTCAATAGCACCGATGCCCAACGTATAAAATCTCAATTTGTCATTTATCTTATAATCTATTTTGTACTGAAAATCCCAATAAGACGGACTAATAGGCACTTGTAAAGCGCTAAAGAGCAACTGTAAATAAGACCTACGTGCCGATGCCATAAAGGTGAGCTTGTCTTTCTTTATAGGTCCGTCCAAAGTATAGGCTAGCTCTGTAGCACTAAGCCTTATATTGTGTTGCACCTTTTCAGGGTTCGCTTGTCGCTGCTTCAATTGTAGCACACCCGATAGTGGGTTATCATATTTGGCAGGGAAGGCGCTTGTATAAAGGGTCACATCGTCAATGAAAGAAATATTGACAATACCTGTTGGCCCTCCCGCGCTACCCTGTGTAGCAAAGTGGTTAATAACAGGCACTTCTATACCATCCAGATAATATACATTCTCATTAGGTGCACCACCACGAATAATGAGGTCGTTACGGTAGCCACCTACCGAACCCGACGTACCGCCCACACCAGGGAAAGCCTGTATCACTCGGCTCACATCAAAATTACCACCGGGATTACTCTTTATCTCTTGAGAGGATAACGACTGGATGGACAATGGTGTTTCCGCTCTTTTCTGAAATGGCTTACTACGTATCACAACCGTATTCAGTCCTATACTATTAGGTTCCAAGTCAATGGTTAATATCTCTGCATTACCCGACGTGATGACCACATTATATATGGTTCTATTCTTATGATCTATTGACTTTGCCGTAATGCTATAAGTCTTAGGCGGGATGTTATTTATTGTGAATTTTCCATCTATATCGGTAACAGCACCTAACGCTGTACCATCCAGAGTTACCGTTACACTAATGAGCGGCTCTAGTGTTTTGCTATCTCTCACCTCTCCCGTAAGTGTACCTACAGGGCCTAAACGTTGTGCCATTGCCGCAGCACTGAAAAGTATTATCGAAAATAGTAGTACTAGTTTTTTCATATAGTGCATAATCACAAAATACTAATCAATATGTATAATAAAGTACAAGCAAAGTTGCATTAATATATCTTTGAAGGCGATTAGCAGTATTAATGACCTTATAGCAAATATAAATATGAACTGGGCAGGATTATATAGTGCAAGGAGAACTGGTGATAAAGTGTCTAAAAGCAACTCGTCAGACCAAGTACGTACCTCTTTTCAAAGAGACTACGACAGGATCATTTTTTCTTCTGCTTTCAGAAGGTTGCAGAATAAAACACAGGTGTTCCCGCTACCTGGTTCTGTATTTGTACACAATAGGCTCACCCATAGTTTAGAGGTAGCCTCTGTTGGTCGCTCACTGGGCAAATCTGTTGGAGATACCATAGCAGCTAAATACACTAACGAATCTGATGAGTTTAAAGATTTTTACCGCTACGAGCTGCCCTCCGTTATAGCTGCTGCTTGCTTAGCACACGATATAGGCAACCCTCCATTTGGTCATTCGGGTGAAGATGCTATTCGTACTTACTTTAACGAGCTAGAAGGGGAAGCCAAAAACAAAATACATGCTGCACTTACGGAGAACCAACTAAAAGATTTTGAGCTTTTTGAAGGGAACTCCAATGCGTTAAGGACATTGACCAACAACTTCAACGGTACTACAGAAGGTGGATATAGGCTCACCTATACTACACTGGCAGCCATAGTAAAATACCCTTGTAGTTCTAAAGAGGGGTTCAATAAAACGACGGGGTTGGTATCTACTAAGAAGTCAGGCTTTTTTGAAAGCGAGCAAAGCACTTATGAATCTATTGCTGACACATTAGGGGTTCCTAAAAAAGAGGGTTATGAGCAAGTATATGCCCGCCACCCATTTGTATACCTAACCGAAGCCGCTGATGATATTTGCTATCGCATTATAGATATGGAAGATGCACATAGATTGGGCATTATCAGCATAGATACTTTAAAGCAGCTCTTCCTGCCTTTCTTTGATGAGGACACGATCACTTATTTATCAGGCAAGATGGCGGCTATGATAGATGCTAATCAGGAAGTGCAATTTCTCCGTGCTATGTGGATCAACCTCATGGTAGAAAAACTATCCAAGGCCTTTATAGACAACGAAGCAGCATTGCTATCAGGCAACTTAGAAAAAGATCTGTTGGCTTGCCTACCCGATAGAGAGCAAGCGTTAATAGAAGAGATCAATAAGTATTCTGTAAAATACATTTACAACTACAAGTCGGTAGTAGAAATAGAAATTGCCGGTTATAATCTTATTGGCGGACTGTTGAAAGAATTTATCCATGCGGTATTGCATCCAGATACCAGCAAGTCAAAAAAAGTATTACAACTGATACCAAAACAGTTTCCTATCACTAAAGACACGCAACATCTATATTCAGATATACAATCGGTAGTAGACTTTATTGCCGGCATGACCGACCTTTACGCCATCGACCTATATCGTAAAATAACAGGTATCTCCATACCCGAAATAAGATAATAATGCCTCATCCTCGCGAGCTTAAAATAGAAGATTTTACCTACGAGCTACCTGACGAAAGGATAGCCAAATACCCTTTAGCAGAACGCGCAGACTCAAAGCTATTGCTCTACAAAGAAGGAGCTATAACAGAGCGTATTTATAAAGACATAGCAGAAGAAATACCAGAGGGTACGCTATTAGTATTCAACGAAACTAAAGTAGTACACGCACGCCTATTGTTTAAAAAACCTACAGGTAGCACGATTGAAGTTTTTTGCTTAGAACCACACGAAAGCTATGGAGATGTACCTACCGCTATGCTGAGCAAAGGCAAAGTGTGGTGGCAATGTATGATAGGTGGTGCCAACAAGTGGAAGGATGGCATGGTATTACAAATGGTGTTTGAAGAGTTTACACTTTCAGCGTCCATTGTCAATCGTGCTAGTACCTTTACATTATCGCTGGAGTGGGATAACGATATGACCTTTGCCGAAGTATTACATATAGCAGGCAAAGTACCCTTACCGCCTTACCTACACCGCAATGCAGAACAAAGTGATGAGGAACGATACCAAACCATATATGCCAAAGAAGAAGGCAGTGTAGCCGCGCCAACCGCTGGTTTGCACTTTACGGATAGCATTATGCGATCGCTGGCAAATAAAAACATTGATACCGCCTTTGTAACCTTACACGTAGGTGCAGGCACTTTCAAACCTGTGAAAAGCGAGACCATGGAAACGCATGATATGCATGCGGAATGGATAGTACTACATAAGGCTACAGTAGAAAAACTCATTGCAAAACTTTCAGACGGTATCGTATCAGTAGGCACTACCTCTATGCGCACACTAGAGAGCCTGTATTGGATAGGAGCAAAACTTTTAGCGAAACAAACCATCAATTTTTCTGATATAGCAGTACACCAGTGGGATCCTTATGAGTTGGCAACAACTGCTACTACAGAAGAAGCACTGCAAGCCATCATTGACATGATGGAAAGAGAGAACAAAACCAAAATACTAACACGTACACAAATACTCATTGCACCCGGCTATCGCCCAAGGGTTATTAAAGGGTTGATCACAAATTTTCACCAACCTAAGTCTACTTTGCTATTATTAGTTGGCGCTATGATAGGTAATGAATGGAAAAAAGTGTACGACTATGCCTTGGCGAACGATTTTCGTTTCCTGAGCTATGGAGATGGGTCTTTGTTATGGCTACCCAATTCTTAACCTTATTTCCACATTCATTTTAGTAGTTTTGCCACAACTAAATAGATAGTGGTGAATAACAAAGCATTTATTGAAGCTGCACTTGCTGAAGATATAGGCAACGGTGATCATTCTACATTGGCATCTATTCCTGCCGATGCACAAGGGTCGGCTGTATTGAAAATAAAAGGTGATGGCGTTATTGCTGGTATCGATTTAGCGCAAGATATTTTTGAATACCTGGAGCCCGCTGCCAATTTCACGTTCAACAAAAAAGACGGCGACAGAGTACTGAATGGAGAAATGGCTTTTGAGGTAGATGCTAAAGTGCATACTATACTACAAGCCGAGCGTTTGGTACTCAATAGTATGCAACGCATGAGTGGTATCGCTACACTTACTAGTCAATATGTAGATAAAATAAAAGGTTACCACTCTAAAATATTAGACACCAGAAAAACAACACCGCTCTTTAGAGCACATGAAAAAGAAGCGGTAAGAATAGGAGGTGGTTACAATCACCGTATGGGACTATACGATATGGTAATGCTAAAGGATAATCACATTGATTTTTGCGGTGGCATTGCTAAAGCTATTGAACGTACGAATGATTACCTACGTAAAAATGCGCTGAACCTAAAAATAGAGATAGAGACCAGAACCCTTGATGATGTGAAGGAGGTATTGCGTGTAGGTAATGTGCATAGAATAATGCTGGACAATTATACTCCTGCTAAAATAGAAGAAGCATTGGCACTGATAGATGGTAAATACGAAACAGAAGCATCCGGAGGTATTAACATTGACACTATTGAGTCGTATGCAAGAACAGGGGTAGACTTTATTTCTGTTGGTGCATTGATACACCAAGCTGCGAGTATGGACTTGAGCTTGAAAGCAAAAGCTTAATGAATAAAAAACATCTGGTTTTTATTATCAATCCCAATTCGGGTGTAGACCGTCAGAAGGCCATACAAAATGCCATTGACGACCATCTGAACCTGACACAGTTTTCTTACGAGATACAACATACTCAATACGCCAAGCACGGTATAGAGCTTAGCCGAGCAGCTGCCCAAAAAGGCGCTTATGCTGTAGTGGCAGTAGGTGGCGATGGTTCTGTCAATGATGTAGTAGCGGGTCTATCGGGTACTGATACTTGCTTGGCGATAATACCCAAAGGATCTGGAAACGGCATGGCACGTTCTATGGGTATCCCCCTTGATGTTGTAAAAGCCATTGAAGTAATCAACAGCGGAAATGTAATAAAGATGGATATTGGCTATGCCAACGATCAACGCTTTATCAGCAATGCGGGAGTTGCCTTTGATGCTATAATATCCAAAGAGTTTGCCTCAAGTAAGCGAAGAGGATTCCTTATCTATTCATGGTTGGTTACCCGCAACCTTTTCTCTTATAAAGAGAAAGAATGGCAAATCACTTTTGATGGGAACACCATAAACAAAAAAGCCTTTATGGTCAATGTAGCTAATGGCAAACAGTTTGGTTACAACTTTCAAATTGCACCCGATGCTAGCTGGACCGATGGTCTTTTCGATATTATTATCATTCGCAAATTTCCTAAACTACTAGGAGGCATGTTGGTACTACGCGCAATGAATGGCACTATTACCAAAAGCAAATACGTGGAGCACTATCGCGCAAAGGAAATATCTATACATCACCCCGACCTAAAACTTATGCAAACAGATGGGGATGCTCATGACTGTGCAAACACTATAAAGTTTACTATTACCAAAGGCGAACAAAAAATATTAGTACCATAAAAAAAGCAGCAGGAAGCCCTGCTGCCAATATCATAATACAATAACCTAATGCTATGCACCCGTTAGGTTATATATCTTCTGTATCTTCTTCAACATGCCTTCAAAATCTACTTTTAGATCTTTTAGTAAGCCTGTCTCCAGATCGAACACCCAACCATGTACTATAGGGTAATTATTCGCTAAATACATTTTTTGTACTACTGCAGTCTTAATAACGTTCAAACATTGCTCTTCAACATTTATTTCTATCAATCTGTTATAGCGCGCGTGCTCATCTGTTATCGCATCAAGCTCTTCTTGGTGTAAGCGATATACATCACGAATATTACGCAACCAAGGGTTTAAGATGCCTAGGTCTTGTGAGGTCATTGCTGCCTTTACACCACCACAGCCATAGTGGCCGCAAACCACTACATGCTTCACTTTCAAATGCTCTACAGCGTAGTTGATGCAAGACATGACGTTCAGGTCGATGTTATTAACAAGGTTAGCCACATTACGATGCACAAATACATCGCCTGGGCTTAGTCCCATGATCTCATTTGCAGGTACACGGCTATCAGCACAACCGATATATAAATAGTCAGGAGATTGACCTTTAGCTAATTCTTCAAAAAAATCAGCGCTTTTGCCTTTTTGCTCTTCTACCCATTTTTTATTGTTCTCAAATACCTGATCGTAAGTAGCCATTAGTATAGTTTTAGTCTATTGCAATAATAAAGAAATTGGCACAAAAAAGACTGTTAACAGAACCTCAATTTAATATCCCGTTTATATCTGTTATTTTTGCAACCTCAAAAGATAGTAATATGAAACTGGTAACTTATGCTAAAGAAGGGAAAGAGCAATTAGCCTTCTATATTAATGATAGTCTTTATGACGTAAATGCTGCTAACGATCGCCTTCCTGGCACTATGAAGGAGCTTTTGGATAATTGGGAGCAATATGAAGCTGCAGCTCGCCAAACTGAGGATGATATTAAAAGTGGTAAAAATACTAACGCAACTCCAATAGCTTTTAACGGCGCTAATATTATGGCACCTGTGCCTAAGCCTAGCTCTTGCAGAGATGGTTATGCCTTCCGCCAGCACGTAGCTGCTGCTCGTAGAAACCGTAAGGTGGATATGATACCAGAGTTCGACCAATTCCCGATATGGTACTTTACCAATCACAATGCGATACAAGGCCCTGGTGATATTGAATGTATGCCCGACCATTTCCACAAGCTGGACTTTGAGCTTGAGGTAGCTGTAGTATTAGGAAAGAAAGGCCGTAACGTTACCGCCGAAGAAGCAGATAATTATATAGCAGGCTATATGATCATGAATGACATGAGTGCCCGCTTGATGCAAATGGAAGAAATGAAACTGAACCTAGGACCTGCAAAAGGTAAAGATTTCAGTACGGTGATAGGACCAATAATGGTAACCCCTGACGAGCTAGAGAAATGGCGCGTGCCTGCTAAGGAAGGTCATGTAGGTAACAACTACGACCTGAAAATGACTTGTAAAGTGAATGGCGTACAGGTAAGCGAAGGTAGCGTAGGCGATATGGACTGGACCTTTGCTGAGATCATAGAGCGTTGCGCATACGGTGCAGACATACTACCGGGTGATGTAATAGGTAGTGGTACTGTAGGTACAGGTTGCTTCTTGGAGCTGAATGGTACAGGCTTATTGAACGACCCTAACTACCCGGTACAATGGCTAAAAGATGGTGATGTGGTAGAAATGGAGATAGAAGGATTGGGCACATTAACCAATACCATTAAAGCCGTAGACAGCAACCATAGCTTATTGGCTAAGAAAAAGAATGTGTAACTAATTACAATACATAATAAAAAGCCCGCCATATGGTGGGCTTTTTATTGCAAATAATATTTAGACTATAATTACGTTATCTCTGCTGCTAACAACTATTAACTTAAAACAAATGAGCAAGCCTCTATATTCCCTAAGCCTCTGGTCAATGATCATCATTCTTTTCGCAGCATGTGCTAAAAAGAAGGCAGAACAAATTTTAGTGTACCCAAACCCTGCCACAACCTATATTGTTTTTGATGCCACCAAAACTGCAGACAAGCATAAACATGGTGAGGTAATCATCAAAAATACAATAGGGGATGTGATACAATTATTCAGAACCAATGATAGCAGCCTGATTCATTGGTCCATCGATACCGTTCAACGTGGTGTGTACTTCTACACCTATAAAGCGGATAAAATGAAAACGCAAACCGGCAGAATACAGTTTAACTAAACATATCGTTATCTTGCTGTCGTATGGCGATGACAAAAGATATAGAAACCTATTTTATTGACGGCTGTGGACGCTGCTCCTTATTTGGCACACTTGAGTGCAAGGTAAAAACATGGCAAAAGGAATTAAAGCTATTAAGAAAGCTGGTACTCAGCTGTGGACTCACAGAAGAAATCAAATGGGGACAACCTTGCTATACATACAACGGCAATAATGTACTATTTGTCACCTGCTTTAAAGACTTTGCCTGCATCAGCTTTTTCAAAGGGGCACTGCTCAACGATACAGAACAGATATTATCTGCACCTGGCGAAAACTCACAGGCAGTACGCCTTATCAAATACACCAATGCTAAGGATATAGTAGCGCAAGAGGCCACTATAAAAGCCTATATCTACGAAGCCATAGAAATAGAAAAAGCAGGGCTGAAAGTAGCGCTTAAAAAAGAGCAAGACCCCATACCCGAGGAGCTGCAAGCCATGATGGATAAAGATGCAAAACTAAAAGCAGCTTTTGAAGCCCTGACACCAGGCAGACAGCGCGGGTACATACTACACTTTTCTGCACCTAAGCAGTCCAAAACTCGCATCTCAAGAATTGAAAAGTGCATTCCTAAAATCATGTCTGGGAAAGGGTTTCATGATAGGTGAGGAAAAAAATTTATGTAATATCATCGATATCAACCTCTGATGGGAGCAGATTATCACCTTGTTTTAATAGGTATTGAATTTCATTTATATTAATTTTTATGTCATCTGCTTCTAATATTCCGCTTTCCACTAAGTTCGACAGCTTATATATCTGTTCTATTTTTTGATCTATTATTTCATTTCTAAGTTTTTCATTTTCCAACACTTTCTTTTCTAGGTTAATAGCATTTATAATTTTGCTTTCAGTTTCATTAGGTAGACTTCTTATTTCCTTATCCAATAAGTCTCTTTCTTTCCTAATCTTTTCAGTTTCTGCTGTTTGCTTTTTTATATTAGAATATGATACTTTGCCAAATGTTGTAGCTGAAACAAGGGACTCTTTTGTAGTCTCTAAAATTGCTTTAGTTTCTTCTTTTGCCAATAAATCCTTTAGATATATTCTTACCCTTCCAATTAAACTACCAACTGATATTTTTTCAAACTCAATCTTTACATTGTGTACTGATGCTAAACTCGATATGATTTTAAAAAGAATAACGCTTAGTACATCTGCTCTATTATCCTTAACACTTATTTCAAAATCTAAATACATTTCATA
This sequence comes from Flavipsychrobacter sp., assembly GCA_041392855.1. Lineage (NCBI taxonomy): Bacteria > Pseudomonadati > Bacteroidota > Chitinophagia > Chitinophagales > Chitinophagaceae > Flavipsychrobacter > Flavipsychrobacter sp. The sequence continues at coordinate 2,692,482 of JAWKLD010000001.1, read as the reverse complement.
TGTTTCTTCAATTTCTACAAATCTATACCTCTTTTCATCCCATTTTATTTTAGTTTTTGTAAACTCTTTACTAAAAATATACCACTCCTCAATAGGTTTCTTTCTCTTGTTTTTTAATGTCCCTAACTCGTAGGATATATCGTCCTCTTCATGCAATATGATATAGTAAAGTTCATCATATTGGGAGGGTGTATTTATGTTAAAATTTACTTTTTCAGTATGCTTACTTATGTAGTTTGAAAGTTGACCACCCCAAAGTGTTGGGAAATTTTCTATAATATTCTTTCTGTAAAAAAATTCGCTTTTTATGTTATCTGATTTAGATAACAAAAATGAAAACCAATGTATAAATCTCTTAAATGCGTAAAATATAGGCCTGTCCGAAAAGCCAGTATATTTAAACATTACTAAAAAGGGGAATAAAGATTGGACAAGGTATTTATTTACAATTTCCTTTGAAACAGGGTCACTATTAACATTAAAATCTTGATATTGTCGATCAAATTCTTCTAATATATCGTAGAAATTGCCAAGACTAAACTTTGAATTTGCCGTTCTATGCTTTTCTATTAGTTCATAAAACTCTTCAAGTATATTTTTTTCACTTAAATCGAATAGCAATGCTTGTGTTGTTTCCATGTGATATAGTATTTATTTCTAAATTTAGAATATGAACTTACATAAAACACTTCACTTTTTGCAACCTTGTCATATTTAGTCTGACACAGCAATCATTGACTAAAAGTAAATCACTATTTTCGCAGCATCATGAGTAGATTTTCAAAAGAAACAATAGTAGGGGTAATAGGTGCGGGCGCTATGGGTAGTGGTATAGCACAAGTAGCGGCTATGGCAGGTCATCAGGTAGTATTATTCGATACCAATAGTGCGGCGTTGGATAAGTCAAAAGCCGCATTAGAAAAAGTACTAGCCCGCTTGGTAGAAAAAGGTAAAATAGACAGTGTAGAAAGCATCACTTCCAAATACACTTATGCTAATAATTTAGCTGCTTTCAAAGATTGTGGCTTGGTGATAGAAGCTATTATTGAAAATCTGGACATTAAGAAAAAAGTATTTGCTGATGTAGAGACTGTTGTGAGTGCTGATTGTGTATTAGCGAGCAATACCTCTTCCCTATCAGTTACTTCTATAGCTGCTGCTTGTACTAAGGCAGAGCGTGTATTGGGGCTACACTTCTTCAACCCCGCTCCGCTAATGGCACTAGTAGAGATAGTACCTGCGGTACAGACAGATGCTACTATTGTTGCAGAAGCTAAAGCTTTGATGAGCGACTGGAAGAAAGTACCGGTAATTACTAAAGATACACCGGGCTTTATCGTGAACCGTGTGGCACGCCCTTTCTATGGCGAGGCAATACGCATCTACGAAGAAGGCTTGGCAGATATACCAACTATTGACTGGGCATTGACAGAACTAGGTAGCTTCCGCATGGGGCCATTTACGTTGACGGACTATATCGGTCATGATGTAAACTATGTAGTGACCGAAACGGTATTCCAATCGTTCTTCTACGACCCTCGTTACAAACCATCTTTCTCTCAAAAGCGTTTGCTGGAAGCAGGCTGGCTGGGCAGAAAAACAGGACGCGGTTTTTACAACTATGCCGAAGGTGTGGAGCAACCACAACCTAACAAGGATGAAACTTTGGGTAGGCAGATAGTAGAACGAGTAGTAGCCATGCTCGTCAACGAAGCGGTAGACGCACTACACTTGAATATTGCCAGTGCAGAAGACTTGGAACTAGCCATGACCAAAGGGGTGAATTACCCTAAAGGGCTTTTAGCATGGTGCGATGAATGGACAGCAACAAAAACACTGTCTATCTTAGACGAGCTATATACCAACTATGGTGAAGACCGCTACCGTGCCAGCATACTGCTTCGCAAAGCGGCGAAGAACAATACTACATTTATGAACTAAAGCATTATTGCGTGGGCGTGTGGGTGAAGTTATTCGGCTTCGCCCTCACACTCTTTTAGCTCTGGGTCGTTCGTCACTTCAATAATATTTTCCATAACCTCTTTAAAATCGGGGTACTTCTCTATCACTTTGTCCGTACGGCAGTCGCATATCTTTTTAGCTTTTGCCTCACTAATACTACCTTCCATTTCTATTTCCATACAAGCTTGGTGAAACAAGTCTTTATACTCGTCAGGCCAAGTATTCTTACACGCCGCAAAGGTGATAACCGCTAATAATAATAGTGCATACTTCTTCATATCAACTCTTTTGTAGACAAACTATTTACAAAATTAACCAACATACCAGAAGATTACAATCTATAGTTAATATCAATACAGTAGTAACAATTAATTCTTAGTAATACGTCTGGTAAGAACTTAGATTACCTTACTTTTGCATCCCGATGAATTTGCAAGTGCTGCAGGGTTTGTATCAGAATGATATCCGCTTAAAACAAATAGCGGCCGGCATCTCAATGCCCACCCCCTCGCAAAGGATCTATTTAGACAACCTCAGAGGATCTTCTATCAACTTTATAGGAACTAGCATATGGCAACTTTCTGATGTCAACCATGTGTTCATTCTCAACGATAAGGAAGAGGCGGCTTATTTCCATAATGATATTGAGCACCTCACAGGAGCATTGGATATTTGCTTCTTCCCTGATTCGTTCAAGCGTACAGGTAGCTATAAAGAGTTGAACAGCAGCCACGTCATGCTACGTACCGAAGCATTGACCAAATTCAGCAAAGCAAGTACCCATAAGAAGGTACTGGTCACCTATCCTGAAGCACTATTTGAAAAAGTAGTGAACCCTAATACCTTATCTAAGAATATCATCAACATAAAAGTAGGTGAGAACCTTAAGGTAGACCAGTTGATGGACCAGTTTGTGAAACTAGGTTTTCATAGAGAAGACTTTGTTTATCAACCCGGGCAGTTTGCCATGCGTGGCGGCATATTGGATATCTATTCTTTTGGTAATGAACATCCTTATCGTATCGAGTTGTTTGGCGATGAGGTAGATAGCATACGCATCTTCAATCCTGAAACACAATTATCGGAAAGAAAATTGTTACAGGTTTCAATACTGCCCAATGTAGAGTCTAACATTGACGAAACAGAAAAAGTATCACTGCTAGAATTCTTACCCGCCAATACTACAATATGGGCTAAGGACTTTAACTACACCATTGGCTGTATTGGCAAAATGGAAGAGGAACTTCCTGAACAAATTGAAGTAAGTGATGTAGCTATTGATAGGGAAGAATCTTGGATAAAACAGCTTAGCAAAGATGACTTTGAAACGCAAGAGACTTGGAAAAGCCTTTTGCTAAAAAGACATTTGATAGAATGGTACAATCATTCGCTGGAAAAAATAACGGGGGACGAAATTAGCACGGCTATCAACTTTGCTACAGAAGAGCAGCCTGTGTTTAATCGTCAATTTGAGTTGCTCATCAGCGACCTTAAAAAACGTACAGCAGATAAATACACGGCTTATATCTTTGCCGAGAACCCAAAACAAACAGAACGACTACGCAGCATATTTGAAGACTTGGATGCACAGATCAACTTTGTGCCTATACCTACGGCTATTAGTCATGGCTTTATAGACCATGATAAAAAAGTACTGTGCTATACCGACCATCAGATATTCCAACGTTATCATAAATACAAGGTTAAGCAGGCCTATACCAAAGGGAAGGCTTTAACCCTTCGTGCACTACGCGAATTGCAACCCGGCGATTTTGTGACACACATAGACCATGGTGTGGGCACATACAGCGGCTTACAAAAAATAGAGGTGAATGGCAACATGCAGGAAGCCGTACGCATCATCTACCGCGATAATGATGTACTGTATGTGAACATCAACTCCTTGCATAAGATCAGCAAGTTCACAGGTAAAGAAGGTACCAAACCTAAGGTAAACAAGCTAGGTAGTGAGGCGTGGAGCAAGCTAAAGAATAAGACAAAGAAGCAGGTAAAAGAAATAGCTACTGACCTTATAAAGCTATATGCCAAACGTAAAGCCTCACAAGGGTTTGCCTTTGCGCCCGATAGCTATATGCAAACAGAGCTAGAAGCATCTTTCTTTTATGAAGACACTCCTGACCAAAGTAAGGCCACCGAAGATGTAAAGCGCGACATGGAAAAGCCATCGCCTATGGATAGGCTGGTGTGTGGCGATGTGGGCTTTGGTAAAACAGAAGTAGCCATACGTGCTGCGTTCAAAGCAGTAGCAGATAGCAAACAGGTAGCCGTATTAGTACCTACAACTATCTTAGCTTTTCAGCATTATCAAACGTTCAAAGAAAGACTAAGCGATTTCCCTTGCACAGTCGATTATGTCAATCGTTTCAAAACTGCGAAGCAAAAAAAGGAAACGCTAAAGAAACTGGAAGATGGGGAGATAGATATCATTATTGGCACACACGGTTTATTAGGCAAGTCGGTTAAATTTAAAGACATAGGACTACTGATAATAGATGAGGAACAAAAATTTGGGGTAGCGGCAAAAGAAAAAATACGTGAGCTACGCGCCAATGTAGATACCCTCACTCTTACGGCAACACCGATACCAAGAACGCTGCAATTCTCCCTCATGAGTGCGCGCGACTTGAGTATCATGAACACGCCACCACCAAATCGTCAGCCGGTACATACTGAAGTCTTGACATTTGATGAGTATGCGATACGCGATGCTATCTATTACGAAACAGAACGCGGCGGCCAAGTATATTTCATACACAACAGAGTACAAAGCTTGCCCGAGATGGTGACCCTGCTACGCGGATTGTGTCCTGACTTAGAAATAGGCATGGCGCACGGACAGCTGGAAGGACATAAACTGGAAGAAGCACTTTTTGATTTTATAGACCATAAATATGATGTACTCTGCTGTACTAATATAGTAGAGAGCGGTGTTGACATTCCAAATGCCAACACCATTATCATCAACAATGCACACCAATTTGGATTGAGTGATCTACACCAACTACGTGGACGTGTAGGACGCAGCAACAAAAAAGCATTCTGCTACCTGATGGCTCCATCTATGCTTACACTGCCTAACGATAGCCGTAAGCGATTAGAAACATTAGAACAATTCAATGAACTGGGTAGTGGTTTCCAAATAGCTATGCGCGACTTGGATATACGTGGTGCAGGTAATTTATTAGGTGGCGAGCAAAGTGGTTTTATCTCAGACATAGGTTTTGAGATGTACCAGAAAATACTCAATGAAGCTATCAGAGAATTGAAGAGTACAGACTTCAAAGAAGTTTTCTCTGAAGAGATGGAACGCAAAAATGAGTTTGTCAACGACTGTACTATTGATACCGATCTTGAGATACTTATTCCTGAAACTTATGTAGAAAGTATCACAGAGCGTTTATCTCTATACACTCAGCTAGATGATATTGAAGATGAGGAAAAACTACAACAATTTGCAGAAGAGCTGAAAGACCGTTTTGGCCCTATTCCTCAAGAAGTGACTGAATTATTTACCACTATACGTTGCCGTAGTATTGCTATTGAGCTTGGTTTTGAAAAATTGATCTTAAAGAAAGAACAACTGAGGTTATATTTTATTAGCGATCCGGAGTCTGCTTATTTCCAATCGGCTGCCTTCAATCATATACTTACCTATATACAAACCAGAACCAATAATGCTAAGCTGAAACAGGTTGGAAAAAACTTCATGCTAGTAGCCAGTCGCATGCAAGACATGGATGCTGTATACCAGTTTTTAAACAGCATGCTTAGCACAATGGAAAAAGAAGTGACAGAATCATAATTTCAGACACTATAATTTCCATAATTTTTGCCTTATCTTGTATAGGAACGCACCCCACGCTTTTATGAGCGAAATAAAAATAGTCATCGCAGATGACCATCACATCCTATTAGATGGTTTAAAAGCTATGCTACAAAAGTATAAGCATATCAATGTAGTAGCTGCTTACGACAATGGTCAAGACCTGTTCGACAATCTTTCTAAAACACAGCCTAATGTTGCCCTGGTAGACATTAACATGCCAGGTCTTAATGGTAAAGAGGTCACCCAAAAAATAAAAGAATTCTACCCTGACATACAAGTGATCACCTTATCTATGTATGACGATGCCGGCCATATTATGGAAATGATAGAGGCTGGGGTATCTGGCTATCTACTTAAAAATGTAAATGACAAAGAACTTATAGAAGCCATTAAAGTAGTCAATGAAGGAAAACTATATTTCTCCTCAGAAGTTTCTGAGCGCATAACTACTATGGCCATTCAACAACAGAAAAAGCTTGAAGAACCTGAAGAGCCTAAACTAACCGCTCGAGAATTAGAGATATTAAAACTAATAGCTGAAGAATACAGTAACGCACAAATAGCTGAAACCTTATTTATTAGCGAACGAACTGTAGAAACTCACCGTAAAAACATGCTACGGAAAACAAGTAATAAAACTATTGTGGGTTTATTAAAATATGCCCTGAGTAAAAATCTTGTATAAATAGTTTTGTTGTGTATCCGTACTAGCACGGATATTTAAATACAAACTATAGTGTATTTATTTAGCTCCATCACCTCAGTAGCTTTGTGATAGAAAATAATTCCGCCTTAGGAATATTTATAACATAAAACTTTATGAAAATGAGAAAGCTATCTTATCTATTAGTACCTGCATTTTGTGCACTACTTATGGCATCTTGTGTTAAAAAAGAAGATGTAGTACCAACAACACCAACGACACCTACAACAAACACGGGCCCAACACCTCAAGTACCTACGCAAAACAATGTGGATGGTGTTTTGGCTGCTATTAAAATGAATTTCAAAATAGAACAAGCCGGTTTCACAATCGATGTGGTATCAGAAGTTGGCGTAGCAAGCATGTATTCTAGCACAGGTTCTAGCACAATTGTAGATGCTGGTACTGTAAAGCTAAACAGCAATGCTCTTGATAAGAACTCTAATAACTCTTATACCAAAACAGCAACAACAGGACAAACTCCAAGTGATCTTGGTTTAAGCAGCGGGGCTAGCTGGGATGTTTCTGGTGCAGGAAGCGTATCTGCTTTTACCTACAATCACGGTTCTACTTTCCCTAAGTATACTGGAACTATGCCTAAATCTATAACTAAGTCTAGTGGCCTTACACTTACTTTCAACTCAGGTAATGTAAAAAATGCTGACTCAGTATATGTATTTATAGCATCGGGTAGCAATAGCTTTATCAAAGGCTATGCAACAAATGCAGGTAGCATTACAGTTACTTCTTCTGAACTGAGCAACTTGGCTACAGTATCTGACAATACAGCAATTTTAGAGATACTTCCTGTAAAAATTGACCTAATTACTAAGAATGGTAAGCAATACGCTTTCGTAAAAGAGGAAGCTAATGTTCGTTATATCAACATCAACTAATAAATAGAAGATACACCCACTAATAAAAAAGGAACCTATTAGGTTCCTTTTTTATTACATCTTTATAATGTCTTCGGTTTTTCTATCGTAAAACTGATATTGTGTGATAGCAGTATTATTATCAATAACCACTTTCAATTTCAGTTTGTGTTTAGCATTCCACTTGGCCAATATAGATTTCTTGAAGAAACCACCTTTCGTCAGGTAAGCTTCTATTACAGGATGCACACGTAGCTCCAAGCTTCTATGCCCTTGATTGATAAGATACTTCAGATCTTTTTCAATATCATCGGCAATAAGAATAGAAGGACCTATCTTTCCAGTACCTGCACAAGAAGGGCAAACCTCAGAAGTGCTGATATTAATTTCAGGGCGTAAGCGTTGGCGTGTTATCTGCATCAAGCCAAACTTAGAGATCGGCAATATTGTATGCCTTGCCCTATCGTGAGCCATATGCTTTTCCAACTCTTCCAACACTTTCTTTTTATTATCAGCCAACTTCATGTCTATAAAGTCGATGATAATGATACCACCAAGATCTCGCAAGCGCATTTGTCTGGCGATCTCTTCAGCAGCCTCCAAGTTAGTGATCAAGGCATTTTGCTCTTGCCCATGCTCTGCACTACGTGTACCACTATTTACGTCTACTACGTGTAGCGCCTCAGTATGCTCTATGATTAGATACGCACCACTGTTAAGATTTACTGTCTTACCAAAAGAAGCTTTTACTTGTTTTGTAATACCATATTGGTCAAACAAGCTGTTATTACCACTGTGATAAGACACTATTTTCTCTTGCTCTGGGGCAATACGTGCTATATAGTCTTTGGTCTCATTAAGTAGTTTCTTATCGTTTACTACTATCCCTTGAAAACTATCACTCAACAAATCTCTTAATATTGAGGTGGCTTTATCTTGCTCACTCAATATTATTTTAGGTGCGTGTGCACCTTTGAGATTCTCTTGTATCGACTTCCACATATTTGCCAGTTCCAGCATGTCTGTGTGAAGTTCAGCAGTATTCTTGCCTTCAGCTGCAGTACGTACTATTACACCGAAATTTTTCGGCTTGATAGCTTCTACAATTTTTTGCAATCGCTTACGCTCGTCTGCAGAATGTATTTTTCGAGAAATTGCCACCACATTATTAAATGGTGTCATTACTACAAACCTACCGGGTAAAGATATTTCGCAACTTAGTCTAGGTCCTTTAGCAGATATGGGTTCTTTTAGTATTTGAACTAAAATTTCAGGTTTTTGGTTGAAAACCTCTGTTATCTTACCTGTTTTAAGTATCTCGGGCTCATTTTTAAATGCTCCAAAATTGCTGCCCCAAGGTGTGTTTCCATCCAGGGACAATTTTGAGAATTTTAATAATGATCTGAAATAAGGACTAAGATCTGTATAGTGTAGAAAAGCATCTTTCTCGTACCCAACATCTACAAAAGCAGCGTTAAGACCAGGCATCAGTTTTTTGACCTTGCCCAGGTACAAATCTCCGACGGCAAATTCATTTTGCCCTTCTTCGATATGAAGCTCTACAAGCTTCTTATCTTCTAACAATGCTATTTCAACACCATTATCAGAAGTATTAATAATAAGTTCTTTGTTCATGCTACCGTCAATTTTCCTTTCCTACCCCTTACTTAGATGAAGTAAATTGTTGCACAGGAATGTGCAGCAATAATGCTCAGGCATGCTAACAACAAAACCTTACACCTCCAGGCAGCATACGTAACACTACAGGGAGCTGTAAGGATTTTATTAAAAGAAGTCTAAAAAAAGAATACGCAAATGGTTAATAAATAACCAATTAGGTTTTTATTTCTTCTTCTTATGACGGTTTTTTCTAAGACGCTTTTTACGCTTATGCGTAGCTATTTTATGTCTTTTTCTTTTTTTACCACAAGGCATAATCAGTAATTATTTAAAGTTATTTGAATGTTTTTATAAACGCATCAATATCTGCTGTGAACTCAGGATTGTCTACGTTTTTCTTACACTTCTCCAATAGTTCTATCGCTTCTTCTTTTCTTCCTAGCTCCTTATATACTACTGCTAGCATATACATTGCTTCTGTATTATTAGGTTCTTTTTTTAACACCGTCTCAAAGCGCCCCAGGGCTTTTTGATATTGTGCAGAGCGTATAGACATTTTACCCAGCATTAAATTAGCAGCCACATTGTCGGGCTCCTCTCTTGTAATGCCTAGCAACAGCTGTATCCCTTTCATGGGTTGTGCTGTTCCGTCTACATAGCCTGATGCTAATGCTATTTTAGTAGTATCGTTATCAGGATTTATCTCCAAAGACCTTTCTAAACAACTAATTCCTTGCTCTGCTGCCCATATCTGCATAGACGGATCTTGCAGGTTGTGCATGATGCTCAAAAATAATTGGCCTGCAAAGTTGAGCTTTTTTTCTGAACTTTCCAATTTCCCTTCCTCAGCATAATAATATGCAGCTACAGGCATTTGTTTATGTTCTTGCCAAAGCTGTGCTATACTACCATATAGACTAGCTTTTTGGCTGTTATCTTGCTCTTCTGTAGCTTGCTGCTCCAGTGCTTTTATTTCTTCTACAGCATGTGCTGGCAATAGCTGTATCGAAGCCAACTTTATAGAATCGAAAGAAGCTGCTGTAGGTGCAGCGCCACTTGCTTCCGCATTCGCCATTGGCTTTGCAGCATCAGCATCTTTAATAGGCTTGGTATTAACGCCCCAATATAGCACAGCAATGAGGGCAAGTGCTGCAACTATTGAGATATAGTGAATTTTACGCAATTGATTGAATTTAGTTGCGCAAAGGTAACGAATAAGAGTGGCAGATGGTGCTATTCGTTATTAAGAGAACCATTTTTCTCTTTTTCCAACAGCGCGTCTGTAGAGTCTTTAACTGATTGTACAAACTCTTTTGCAGGCTTAAAGGCAGGTATATAGTGTTCCGGTATTTCTACTGCTATGTTCTTTTTAATGTTTCTGCCCACTTTTGCAGCCCTTTTCTTCAGAATAAAGCTACCAAAACCTCTTACATAAACAGGTTCCCCTTCTACAAGAGAGGTTTTAACTTCTTTAAAAAAGGCTTCGAGAGCCACAAGAATATCTACTTTAGGTATTCCTGTCTTTTCAGCTATGCTACTAACAACATCAGCTTTTCTCATAACAGATTGGTTTTTTCATTTACGATTGAAGAGTCGCCCCTTCTATAACTTCTAAAAGTGTTTTCTATAACTACAGTTTTTAGTTGTGAGCTATGCAATAGAAGTGTAGCGCGGCTTGTCTTTATCATATTAAATCAAATAACGTTTACTAACCACATCTACACACACCATTTGCACCATGTTATATAAGTGCATTTTTTACATGTGTGAAAAATTACACAAAAATTCTTATTAATTGAAATTAATATAATGTAGATACAATATAATACTTAATCGGTAATCCTAATAACATTTGACACACTATTGTCGAATTATATCGATTCTGAGTGTTTTGTGCCTTATTTTTGAGCAAATTTTAATGTAAGTGCAAGATAATAAGAAGAAAAAGGCTGTCGCTTATTGGCTACTGGCAGGCGTATTCATGATTATAATACAAGTACTGCTAGGTGGCATTACCAGACTTACAGGTTCAGGATTATCTATTACCGAGTGGAAACCGATCATGGGTGCACTACCTCCTATGAGCGAACAAGAATGGACACAGGCTTTTGAGCAATACAAACAAATAGCCCAGTACAAATACATGAATAGCCATTTTGTACTCGACGATTTTAAATTCATTTTCTTTTGGGAGTGGTTCCACCGCTTATGGGCAAGATTACTGGGTGTAGTATTTGCCATTGGCTTTATCTACTTCCTTATCAGGCGATACTTTGACAGGGATATGGTTATCCCTTTCGTGATACTATTTCTCTTAGGTGCTGCTCAAGGGCTTATTGGGTGGATAATGGTAGCCAGTGGACTAAATGATACAGACCTATATGTCAATCATATCAAATTGGCACTGCACTTCATGGCCGCCCTACTACTACTTTGCTATACTTTGTGGTTTGCACTAAAACTTTTAATACCCAAAGAGAAAGTTATACATAATACCAAACTCAGAAACTTCACTCTGATCAATATTGTAATTCTTGCTGTGCAGCTGGTATACGGCGCTTTCATGGCAGGACTAAAAGCTGCTATGAGTGCACCTACTTGGCCTAGCATTAATGGCATGTGGGTACCCGACTATCTGTTTACACAAAGCATAGTGAACAACCATATCAATGTGCAGTTTATTCACCGGCAGCTAGCCTACTTCCTATTCACCACTATTATATTATGGTTTGGCTCTGCTACCAAAGCTGCGCTAAAAGAGAAGACCAGCAAACTGTATACTGCTCGTTGGTGGCCATTCGCCTTAGTGTGGGTGCAAGTAATTTTGGGAATAATAACTGTAATTAGTGCGCCCAAGATCACCTTTGGACAGTTTGGCCAATATGAGCTTCTAGCTCAAGCACATCAGCTAGTGGCTATGTTCTTGTTGATGTCTCTTATTGTAGCGCTATATATTGTAAAGCCATTACGCAAGGCCTAAACCTTACTGAAAAGAAGCAGTACACTGACAATATTCAGCGATAATTTTCGTAAATTATAAAAGGTTACATTTACTTTTTATGCGCGAAAAACTCAAAGCAATATATAGATTCTTGCCGGTGCAGTTATTACTACTGCATTTTCGTAAGTATCAATTATTGCTCGTTTTTTGGGTAGCCTTGTTCTCCATTATTACCGGAGGCTTAGCCTCTTCTTTCGGAGCAGCAACGATCTTCCTTACACCTGAATATTTAGGCGAAACCAGCTTTCTGAGTATGGCACTTATGGGTGGTGCAGTAGGTGTATTTATCATGGCTTGGCATATTACTACCTTTATTATCCATAGTCACCGTATACCTTTTATGGGAGCTATACGATATTCGTTCATCAAATACTGCATCAACAATTCATTTCTCCCTTTATCTTTTCTCATAGCCTATTCTGTTATAGGTATTAGGTTTTTGATCAAAAATGAAGAGGCTTCATTTTCAGATATATTAATATATCAGCTGGGCTTTTACTTAGGCCTCGCTATAATTATCATTATCTCTTTTGCTTACTTCTTTCGTGTAAGTAGAGATCTATTAAAAACTGTTCTTTCTCGATTTACCAATCCCGGAAGAATAAAGGAGATCATACCTTATGATAGCCTCGACTACGAAATGGATATCATCCGTGCAGATAGTTTTCTAAGTGGTGGGCTTGCTATTAAAAAATTGGCAGAAGTAGAACGATACCATCCTAGACTACTCAATACAGTCCTTAGAAAGCACCACCGAAATGCTATTACCGCCACCATATTTGCTATAACTACGCTACTGCTGTTTGGCATATTTATGGAAAATCCGAAATTTAGAGTACCCGCAAGCGCCAGCTTTCTATTGCTCTTTTCCATCATCATGGGCATGGTGGGTTCTATGAAATACTTTTTAAGAAGCTGGGAGGTACTGGGCTGGATAATGATAACAGTGCTTATTTCCCTAATGGTAAAACAAGGCATGTTCGATTTGCGTAGTAGGGCATATGGACTAGACTACACCACCAAAACCGAAGCGATACCTACCTACAATTATAATAGCTTAAAGAAGGCATTTTCTACCGAAAAGTACGAGCAAGACCGTAACAAAGAATTCAACCGACTGAACAATTGGAAGGCAAACGGAGCGAAAAAAGACAAACGCACTTTAGTGGTCATTAGTGTAAGTGGCGGTGGTTCTCGTTCTGCATACTGGACGTTTAAAACGCTACAACATATTGACAGCCTCAGCAGAGGGCAGCTTTTCAATAATACGGTTTTACTTACAGGAGCATCAGGCGGGATGATAGGCGCTGCCTATTGGAGAGAGCTGCATAGTGCTTATATAGCAGGAAAAATAAATTCTGTTTACAACACCAGATATCAAGATAATATTGGCAGTGATCTATTGAACGCTATTGTATTTTCCTTTGCCAGTGTAGATCTCATTTCACCCTTTAATAAAATATCTCTTGCAGGCTACTCTTATACCAAAGATAGAGGCTATGCTATGGAGCAAGAGATGATCCACAATACAGAAGGGGTACTCGACACCAAGCTGGGCAACTATAAAACCAATGAAGCAAAAGGACTAATACCCATGATGATCGTGAATGGTACTATCATCAACGATGGCAGAAAGCTAATGATGGGTGCACAACCTATTAGTTACCTCACCCATTCAGAGCATGCACACAAAAACAGTAAAAACCCGCCTATTGATGCTGTAGATTTTGCTACCTTTTTTCAAAATAGAAATCCTTATAACCTAAGGCTTACCAGCGCCTTAAGAATGAACGCTACTTTCCCGTTAATACTACCTGTTGTAAAACTACCTTCCGAACCCAGAATGAATATTATGGATATAGGACTAAGAGACAACTTTGGGGTAGAGTTGATCAGCAGGTATCTATATACCATGCGAGACTGGATCAATGAAAATGTCGACAATGTGGTTTACCTACAAATACGCGATACCAAGGACTATGAAATATTTCCGCCATCGTCTATGAAAACTTTAGGTAGCATGATAATAGACCCTGTGTTTGCTATACAAAACAAATGGGAGCCTTTTCAATCCTATCAGCAGGAATATGTAAAAGATTATGCCCCTAACTTTCTAAAAAGCAAACTACACTATGTAACGCTACAATATATCCCTGAGAAAAAAAGCAATATGGCGGCACTCAACTTTCACTTAACCACAAGAGAGCGTAAAGACATATTGAACAGTATCAACCACCCTAACAATCAAAAAGCGGTAGATGATATTTTAAAGCTGCTTCAGTAAATGCTCCCAGTCAGGGATTACTGGCATCCACTTCTTATTTACCAAATGATCTTTATGGCTTCTATACTCTAGGTAGTTGGTACGTATTTGCATCTCTGCAGGTATTTGTACCAGTTGGCTATACTGTATCAGCTCATCCCAAGTAGCGTTATTGAAGTGGGCTAAGAAAGAGGCTAACAGCAATCGTAAACTTTTAAAGTTCCAATAATGAAGAATGTATGCGCCTGTTGTTTTTACATCTTGCTGCTGCTGAAAGAAATAGGAGAACGCAAATTGCTCTACTATATGCTTAGGGTATTTTTTATGTAAATGATCAGTGAAGGACAATACCTCTTCTAATACCACAGTACCTATTTTAAAACCAAGAACACCAGCGTTCCACATCTCTGTATCTAGCGATACCTTTATTTTCTTGTCTCCTACTTTTACTTCAGGTTTCTTAGTCAGGTATTTCTTCAACTTTTTTATTACTACACTACGCTCACTCTCTATAGCTCCTTCCATCACATGCATGTATCTTTTCCCTTGGGCTATACCATCAAACACAGTACTTATCGATTTTAAGAATGTGACATCTGTATCCAAGTATAAAACATTCCCTTCCCTCTCTTTTGTAAAATCTCTTAGCACTTCAATTTTCACACGGTGAACAAAATCTATTTCACCGCGCCATTGTGCTAATAATGATTTATCTATCGTTCTGTAATGCAGTGGCAACCAACAGTCTTTTAACGCTTCAAAACGTTCAGGACGATCCGTATATATCCATATCTCTAAGTTGGCTAAGTCTTCTTTTTTATGAAAACTAGAGAAGGTAATTAAGGAAAAGATGCACTCATCAAAAATTTCCTTACTACCATAACACTGGTAAACGATGTAAGACTTAGGAGGGAAGCTCATTATCGGATCCATTTTTCAGGGTCAGTATCTAAGAACCTTTCTGCCTTGATCATATCATCATGTAGCAGTCTATCCTCAGCCATAAAACTTACTTCTTTTCTAAAGTCAGCATATAGCTTCTCAATGATAGGTGATGATTTTTTAGGACGACGCATGTCTAAGGCTTGCATAGCGGTTAGCAATTCTACCCCTAATACACGCTGTACATTCTGTATTACTTTATACATTTTAGTAGCAGCATTGGCACCCATACTCACATGGTCTTCCTGTCCGTTACTACTGATTATACTATCTGCCGATGCGGGTGTACACAATTGTTTGTTTTGGCTTACAATAGCTGCCGCCGCATACTGGGCTATCATAAAGCCGCTATTAAGACCTGCCTTCGGTGCTAAGAATGGAGGTAAGTTTCTCTGTCCACTAACTAGTAGGTACATTCTTCGTTCCGAAATATTAGCCAACTCAGACATGGCAATTGCCAAAAAGTCCAAATTCAATGCCAATGGCTGCCCGTGGAAGTTACCACCGCTATAGATGGCATCTTCATCATGAAACACGATAGGATTATCCGTTACAGAATTGATCTCGGTATCTACTATTGCTGCTACATTGTCTATTACATCTTTTGTAGCTCCATGCACTTGTGGCATACACCTGAAAGAGTAAGGGTCTTGCACCTGCTCTTTTGGTAGTGCTTGAATTTCGCTATCGGCTAATAATGCCAATAGGTCCTTTGCTGTATTTATCTGCCCGTTATGAGGTCTTACTCTATGTATCGGATGGTTAAACGGTTCGCTCTTGGCCATGAAGGCATCTGCAGACACAGCACCTATCAGGTCTGCCCATGCTGATAGTTTTTTGGCTTGCACTAAACACCATACTGCATAACTACTCATGAACTGAGTACCGTTCAACAACGCCAACCCTTCTTTTGCAGTAAGTGGCAAAGGTGCTAAACCATTTTCTTGCAGCACATCCATAGCTGGTCTTACTTCCCCCTTATACCTTACTTTTCCTGCACCAAATATCGGTAACGATAAATGTGCAAGTGGTGCTAAGTCTCCTGAAGCACCTAAAGAACCCAGCTGGAAAACAACGGGATGAATTTTTAGATTATAAAACTCAATAAGGCGCTCTACTAATACGGTACGTACACCACTATAACCTTGACTTAAGCCATGTACTTTCAATAATAGCATCAACCTTACTACATCCTCAGGCACTTCATCTCCCATGCCTGCGGCATGTGAGCGTACTAGGTTTTCTTGTAATTGAGCTAATTCATTATCCTCAATACGCACATTGCACAATGAGCCAAACCCTGTATTGATACCATAAAAGGTTTTGCCACTTGCCAATATATTGTCTAGGTATGCTCTATTTGTATTTATTCTGCTTGCTGCCTCCTTCGATAGCTCAAGCTGGTCAACGTCTAACGTTCTAAGTATATCAATGGAAATATGTTCTGGTAATTCCATATTAGTATTATGTTTTATAGCTATTGTTAAAAAGGGAAGGATCAACCCTCTTTGTGCTTCTTTATTATGTCTTTCAAGTCTGCTTCCAGACTAACTTTTGCTGTTTCTACAACCCTTCCTACTTCTTTACCTTTATTGAAAAGTATAACTGTAGGTACATTTTCTACTTTATATTTTTCGTGCTCGTCAAGATATCCTTGCTTGTTCAAGTCCAGTCCATACATTTTGTACTGGCTCATAGGATATTGTGTAATGCGTAACAGCTTGTATATCTGCGGTAGCATCTTATGAGAGTCCTCACACCAAGTTCCCATCAATACCACAATATTATAGTCTTTCAGATGGCGCTCCAGATAGGTTACCGATGCTCTGTCAGGATTATAATGGCCTACTCCAGTACGCAACCAAGTGAAAGCCTGCTCGCTACTTAGATCCTTAAAGGTACATTCACCTCTATACACTATATCTCCCGTCTCATTATCAACGGTAACATCCAAATTATATTGACCTGACGCTTGCATAGTTATCATTACAGCTAGTGCTACTAATAATCTTTTCATATTCTATAAACGTTTCTTTATCTGAACCAGCTTGTTTCTTAGTTGCTGCAATGATTCTTTAAGTTCAATGTGTTCTGTACCAATTTTTTTCTTCGATTTCAGCCTGCCCTTGGCACCATTGATGGTGTACCCCTTTTCTTTTACTAAATAGTAGATGGTTTGTATCTCTCGCACTTGGTCGGGAGTATATAAACGGTCGCCCTTTCTGGTCGTACGCACTTTCAGCGCAAACTCTTTGGTCCAAAAACGAATATTGGAGGTACGTACTTTGAACAGTTTGGCCACCTCTCCTATGGTATAATATTGCTTATCCCCAGCCCAGCCTTCTAGAATATTTGTTTTAGCCTCTTGCTGGGGTACCTCCTCTTCAACTACTTTCTTTTTTGCAGCAGGCTTCTTGGCAGCTGGTTTTTTCTCCGGCACCACTTCCTCTCCAAAAAGTGTAAGAATCTTCATTTCCATACATCGGCAAAGTAAATAAAAAAAGCTACAATACTACTTATTGATATAGCTATAAAAAGCTATGCCAGGCGATTGTTTTACGTTAATTTTGTAGAACATTTTAGAATAATAAGACGATGGTATTATCCCAACTTTACGAGAGAGCGTTACAATTTGACTTTTTAACTGCTGAAGAAGGTGTTTTTTTATTTGAAAACGCACCGTTGACCGAGTTGATGTATCTGGCAAATGAGCTCAGAAAAAAGCAAGTACCGCACAACAAAGTAACTTGGATAATAGACCGTAATATGAACACTACCAATGTTTGTATTGCCAATTGTAAGTTTTGCAATTTCTACCGCATACCCGGGCACGAAGAGGCCTACATTACTGACATAGAAACCTATAAAGTAAAAATTGAAGAGACCTTCCGCTACGGTGGCGAGCAGTTGCTACTACAAGGAGGCCATCACCCTGAGCTAGGATTGGACTATTATACCGACCTTTTCAAACAACTAAAGAAGTTATATCCTACGCTTAAACTACATGCTTTAGGACCGCCCGAAGTAGCTCATATATGCAAAGTGTCAGGAGTAAATTATACTACAGCTCTTACCGCGCTTAAAGAAGCGGGCATGGATAGTATGCCGGGGCCAGGTGCAGAAATATTGAACGACAGGGTACGCAGACTTATATCCAAGGGAAAATGCGGCGCTCAAGAGTGGCTGGATATTATGCACGAAGCACATAAAGTAGGTCTTACTACCAGTGCAACCATGATGTTCGGACATGTAGAAACTGTTTTAGAACGTTTTGAGCACCTTGTAAAACTAAGAGAGGTACAAGCGAAGAAACCTGAAGATGCCAAAGGCTTCATTGCCTTTATACCTTGGACGTTCCAAGATGTAGATACCATGCTAAAACGCATAAGAGGCACTAAAAACCTCACTACCGCAGAGGAATATATTAGAATGATAGCTTTGAGCCGTATCATGCTACCAAACATCAAAAACATACAAGCTTCTTGGTTAACTGTTGGTAAGGATGTTGCTCAAATGTGCTTACACGCCGGTGCTAACGATTTTGGTTCTATCATGATCGAAGAAAATGTTGTTAGTGCGGCGGGTGCTCCTCACAGGTTTACTTATAAAGGCATACAAGATGCTATCAATGAAGCTGGCTTCCAAGCCCAGCTTAGAAATCAACAATACGAATTCCGTCAGTTGCCGGAAAATATTGAAGAGCAAACTATTACTTACTAATTAGCGGGTAATATGTATTTTGGGTAATGCTCATAGCATTATCCATATTTGCATTTCTGGCAGGTTTTGTTGAGGCGGTAGTTGGCGGCGGTGGCTTGATTCAACTACCTGCTATGTTTCTACTCATGCCTGAGTTGAGCTTATTACAAACATTGGCTACCAATAAAACAGCTAACTTTTTAGGCACAACGGTATCTGCCGTGCAATACAAGAAGAAAACTAACATCAGTTTAAAGTTTCTGCTCCCCATAATCATCTCTGCTTTTATCAGCTCTTTTTGCGGAGCATTGCTGGTAAGCTATTTCGAGAAAGAAAACTTTGTACCCATACTCATAGTAGTACTTATCGGTATGCTACTTTATACTGTTTTCAAGAAAGAATTGGGAAAGACAGAACAGCTTAAAAAGCTTAGCAAAACACAGCATTACTTTTATACTATTACCATTGGTAGTGTTATAGGCTTGTACGATGGGCTTATCGGTCCCGGCACAGGAAGCTTCCTCGTTTTTGCATTCATTCTACTATTCGGGAAAAACTTTTTACAAGCATCAGGCCATGCAAAGATCATTAATGTAGTGACCAACATTGCTGCCTTAAGTTTTTTCATAATAAGGGGGGCAGTAATATGGTCGGTAGCTTTACCATTAGCACTCGCCAATATGTTAGGCAATTACATAGGGTCTCACCTGGCTATAAAAAAGGGGAGTGCATTTGTGCGGGTCTTCTTTATTATTACGGTATTGGCGCTTATTGCCAAACTAGTGTACGAGTATATTATTTTGCAATAGCTAGCAATGGTTTCAGCTTTTCTATTGCTGCTTGTAGTGTCTCTTCCTTTTTAGCAAAGCAGAAACGAATGATCTTATCGTCTTGTTTATTCTTATAAAAAGCACTTACGGGTATGGTAGCCACACCATAGTTTTCTGTTAGCCATTGTGCAAACTCCATATCTCCCTTATCGCTTATTTGCTCATACGATACTGTTTGAAAATAACTTCCTCCCGATGGTGCGTGTACGGTAAAAGGTGTCTCTTTGAGCAGATTGAGGAAATAGTCTCTTTTAGACTGCATAATGCCTGTTACGTTTGGCAAAACAGGCTGTGTCAAATACTGCGCTATGGCATATTGGGACGGAGTGTTTACAGAAAAGCATAAGAACTGATGCAGGCTTCTAAAAGCATTCGTCAGCACCTTGGGCGCAACCACATAGCCCATTTTCCAACCCGTATTATTAAATACCTTACCAAAAGAATAGATAGCAAAACTTCTTGCTTTCAGTTCTGCATGGTGCATTACAGTATAGTGTGGTTTATTGTCAAAGCTTAATTGCTCATATACTTCATCCGACAGGATTATGATATCGGTATCCCTTACTACTTCTGCCAGCTTATCCCAGTCTTCCTTTTGCCATGTGGCGCCTGTAGGGTTGTGTGGCGTGTTTACGATTATAGCTTTGGTCTTAGCCGTTATGGCAGCCTTTACCCTGTCCCAATCTACAGTGAATGTTGGTGCTGTAAGTGGAACGGTAATCACTTCTCCACCGCAAGATTCTATATTAGGAATATAACTATCATAAGCAGGCTCTAGTACTATGACCTGATCCCCTTTTTCGATTATTGCAGCAAAGACGGTATAGATACCATAAGTAGCGCCGGGCGTTACAGTAATTTCTGTATCAGGATCAACAGTAAGCTGATAACGTTTTTTCAGGTCACCTGCTATTGCTTCGCGCAGCATGGGCAAACCTGCCATAGGTGCATATTGATTGTAGCCCGACTGTACCGCCTTGTACATCAAAGCACCTAATTGCTCATCGATAGGAAAATCGGGGAAGCCCTGAGATAAATTGATAGCATTATGCTTTGCCGCCAAAGCACTCATTACACTGAAAATATTTGTTCCCGTAACTGAATGTTTTGGCTGCAGTTTTATCATAGATATTTGTCTCCTTTATTTCTTTTTATCTCGGCTACGTATTCTTTTATTTGTTGCTCTCTGTTACGCTCGCATATAAGCAGTACATCATCGGTATCAACTATTATACAGTTTTCCAAGCCCTGCACTACTACCAGCTTATCCTTGGGTGCTTTTATCATACACTCTGTTGCATCTACTATCATCACATTGTTACCATGTACCGCATTACCCAGATAGTCTTTTTCAGAGTTTTCATAAGCAGACTCCCAAGTACCCAAATCGCACCAACCAAAATAAGATGGGATAACATATACATTCTTTGCTTTCTCCATAATACCATAGTCTATAGAGATATTGGTGCATTGAGAATATAATTCACTCAACACCGCATATTCACTCGGCGTATTGTAAGCATCAGTAGCTTGTAGAAAAACCTCGTTCATTTCAGGCATCAGCTTTTCTAAGGCTTCCATGATGGTTTTTACATTCCATACAAATATGCCGGAGTTCCACAAGAAGTCTCCACTCTTCAAGAATGTTCTTGCCAATTCTAAAGATGGCTTTTCTGTAAATGTTTTTACCTTATATACTTTATCTATCGATTCCTCCTCGTCATATTGTATATAACCATATCCCGTATCAGGGCGTGTAGGTTTTATACCCAATGTTAGCAATGCTTTATTCTTCGATACAAACTCCAACGCATCTGCTGCAGTTTGTTCAAAAGCACGCTCATCCATTATTAAGTGGTCGGCAGGAGATAAGATGATATTAGCATCAGGATTGAGCGACATCATCTTATGTGCAAAATATGCCGCACAAGGTGCTGTGTTTTTCCTAGAAGGTTCGCTAATGATATTAGCATCGCTTACCTCAGGTATTTGCTCCTTTAAAGTATCAATATAGGTGGCGTTGGTAATAAAATATATATTCTCCTGCGGACATATATTTTTAAACCTTTGGTAAGTCCACTGTATCAGCGACTTTCCTGTACCTAGTATATCAATAAATTGTTTTGGATGGGCTGTTCTACTGATCGGCCAAAAACGACTACCGATACCGCCCGCCATTATCGCGACGTAATTATTCTTATTGCTCATTGATTATCTGAATGTGCTAAAATTAGTACAAATAGCCTATTAAATAAAAAGAGTGGCCATTTTAAAGCCACTCTTTTAAAAAACTTAAGTTATTGATAAACTTTATTCCGCTTCAGCAACTACTTCTTTCACTTCTGGTATCATACGCTTCATCATCCCCTCAATACCCGCTTTCAATGTGATCATTGAAGATGGGCAACCAGAACAAGAACCTTGCATAGATAAAGTAACTACTCCGCTATCATAGCCCTTAAACCCTATAGCACCGCCGTCCATCTCTACTGCTGGCTTCACATAGTTCTCCAATAGTTCTTTTATACGCTTTACGATATCACTGTCGTCTGCACTTATTGTATTTGCCGACTCTTTCTCAACTATTTGGTCTTCGTTGATAACCACTTTACCTTCTTCCAAGTAGTTTTTCAAAAAATCACGTACTGATGGTATTACATCTTCCCATTGTGTTTCTGAAGTTTTTGTTAGTGTAACAAAGTTGCTTGCGATAAACACGCTACGGATAAACGGGAAAGCAAAAAGCTCTTTTGCTAATGGAGACGGCGCTGCACTAGCCTCATCAGGTATATCTAAGCTTTTACCAGGATATAGCAGTTTGTTCGCCACAAACTTCATTGTTTCCGGGTTAGGCGTCATTTCTGTATATATGCTCACTATTGTGTTTCCTGTCTTCAACATATGTATTCTTATTTAGCTACAAAAGTACTTAATATATTAGGTCTGCGCTAATCAATTCAGCAAATAAGGATATAATTACTGTCTAAGCAATGTATAAACAACACTTATAACATAGATAGCATATATAACCTATCAACAATACCTATTTGCCAAAGCGCTCTCTTTCCCTTATACTATTGATGTACTAACGATTACATATTATGAAAACTATAAGAATACTATTATTAGGAACATTTATTGTGGGTATGGGGCTTAGTTTTAATAGCTGTAGCAACGTTAGAGAAACAGATAAAGCTGACCTATCTGCAGCACAAAATGAACCTATGAGAGACCGTTACAAAAATGTGGAAAGGGATAATACTCCCGGACACCAAAACAGGGAATTACATTAATAAAAACACGACTACGAAGATTTTTTTAACCAGATTAAAATAAGATATGATGAAAAGAATAATGATTGCAGTATTGGGAATTATGTTTTTGACTAGTAGTGCTTTTGCACAAGACAAGAAGAATATTAAGGTTAAATATTATAAACACACGGACAGAACTCTTGCCTCTAATGAGGTTACTGAAGATAACTATACTATTATTACTGCCTACAATAAGCATGTGATTCTTACCAGCGACAAAAAGAATCCAAGAATTAATATCCAATACGATAAGCCAGGCGAGGCGTATAGTGGGGAAGAAGTAATGTATAATGATGGTGTAGAAGCTAATATGGATAGAAACATCAACTATCTAAATAGTGCTACCAAACTACCTCCTTTAAATGGACGTATTGGTTTTAGAAATGGTAATACATTCTTTCACTAAAGATCATTCAACACAAGATATAACTATATAAAAAGGGCGGTGAATATTCACCGCCCTTTTTATTTGATGCTTTATTAATAAACTATTTATACTGCAAAGCTTTCCCCACATCCACAACTTCTACTAGCATTAGGGTTACTAAAATGGAACCCTTTCCCGTTCAATCCATCAGAAAATTCTAATGTTGTATCACACAAGTACAAGAAACTTTTTAGGTCAGTCACCAGTTTCACACCATTATCCTCAAAAACCTGATCGTTGGGTTGTTCTTCATTGTCAAAGTCTAACTTATAAGACAACCCTGAACAGCCACCGCCAACTACGCCTACCCTTAAAAAGTAACTATCGTCAAGCTCGGCATTAGCCTTAAGCTCGCGTACTTTTTCTTTAGCCTTATCACTAATATATATCATAATCACTTGATTTTCACGTAAATGAACATCCCTTCAATTACGGAATCATATAGCCTTACTTATCGTTATACTAATGTTTATTACCTTCTAATTCCAACTCTGGCAAGCCATTCTTAACACGATAGTCGTTAATAGCAGCCTTGATAGCATCTTCTGCCAATACAGAGCAGTGGATCTTTACCGGTGGTAAGTTCAGTTCCTCAACAATATCCATATTGTCTATAGCCAATGCTTCATCTACAGATTTTCCTTTAAGCCACTCTGTAGCCAAAGAAGAAGAAGCAATTGCTGAGCCACAACCAAATGTTTTGAACTTAGCATCTTTTATCTTGCCCGTTTCATCGTCTACTTCTATTTGTAAACGCATTACGTCACCACACTCTGGTGCACCTACCAAACCTGTACCTACTTGGCTTTTACTTTTGTCAAGCGTACCTACGTTTTTAGGATTTTGATAATGATCGATTACTTTATCTGAATATGCCATTTTAAATGTCTTTAGTGTGTTTAATAAATAATTAGTGGTGCGCCCATTCTATTGTATCAAGGTCAATACCTTCCTTATACATTTCCCAAAGCGGACTCATTTCACGCAATTTCAACACCGTTTCCGATATTGCTTTTATTGTATAGTCTATCTGCTCGTCTGTAGTGAAACGGCCCAAGCCAAAACGTAATGAACTATGCGCTAGGTCATCTCCCAAGCCCAAAGCTTTCAATACATAAGAAGGCTCTAGAGAAGCTGACGTACAAGCCGAACCACTTGATAATGCGATGTTCTTATTGAAACCCATCATCAAACCTTCTCCTTCTACATATTTGAAAGAGATATTAGATACATGTGGTAATCTATGCTCCGCACTACCATTTACATAAGCTTCTTCCAGTTGTAAAAGACCTGCCTCCAATCTATCTCTCATGGCACTAAGGCGTTTAGCCTCACTTTCCATCTCATTCATGCATATTTCGCAAGCCTTACCAAAACCTACGATACCAGGTACGTTCATAGTACCGCTACGCATACCACGCTCGTGGCCACCGCCATCCATTTGAGAGGTTACCTTTACACGAGGGTTTTTACGACGCACATATAATGCGCCAACACCTTTAGGACCGTACATTTTATGTGCACTAAATGCCATTAGATCTATACCATCTGCTTGTACATCCACAGGTATTTTACCTACCGCTTGTGTTGCATCAGTAAAGAAAAGCACCCCATGCTTGCGTGCTATAGCACTTATTTCTTTTATTGGTTGCACAACACCTATCTCATTATTACCATACATAATAGAGATAAGGATCGTTTTATCTGTAATTGCTTTTTCAAGTGCCTCAAGGTCTACAAGACCATTCTCTTGCACCGGAAGGTATGTAACATTACCTCCCATCTTCTCCACATGCTTACAAGTATCTAATACAGCTTTGTGCTCAGTAGTACATGTGATGATATGATCCCCTTTTGAAGCATACATCTCAAATACACCCTTTATAGCAAGGTTATCTGCTTCTGTAGCACCAGAAGTAAATATTATCTCTTTAGATGACGCGTTGATCAGTTTAGCAACTTGCTCACGTGCATAGTCTACAGCTTCTTCAGCTACCCATCCAAAAGAGTGGCTACGGCTAGCAGCGTTACCAAATTTTTCATAGAAAAACGGCACCATTTCGTCTACCACTCTTGGGTCGCAAGGTGTGGTAGCATTATTATCCAAGTATATTGGCAATTTCAATTCCATATTCGCTTTATTCAATACTTATTTTTGCAACTACAAAGTTACGTCAATTGTACTACTTTAGGGCATTTTATGCATTGTAGCTTTATATAACGCTATTTGTAAAACTTATTAGAAAATGAACAAAATTGAGCATTTAGGCATAGCGGTGAAAGATCTGAAGGTTTCCATACCGCTTTTTGAGGCACTTTTGAATACAAACTGCTATAAAACCGAGGAAGTAGCCAGTGAAGGGGTTAGTACGGCCTTTTTTAAAACCGGAGCATCGAAAATAGAACTCTTAGAAGCCACTAACGAGCAGAGCCCAATTTTTAAATATTTAGAAAAAAAGGGGGAGGGTATACACCATATAGCTTTTGACGTGACCGATATAGAGGCTGAAATGAAAAGACTGGCAGCAGAAGGCTTCACCATACTCAACGAAACACCCAAAAAAGGTGCCGATAATAAACTTGTTTGCTTTTTACATCCCAAAACCACCAATGGCGTGCTCATAGAGCTTTGCCAGGAGATCAGCTAGGACTTGTTGCCTAATTTATAAGCGGGAATGAGCAGATAAACTAATATTAAATACACCACAAAACCTAGTAAAGTACCTACAGCTAATATTAGTGACGGCGCCTTGGTCTTAGGGAGTGGTACAACTATATCATCTATTATTTTCAGATTGGTAGGCATTGCCGTTTTGGCTTCCAGTGCCTGCTTCTTTTTAAATAAAGAATAAGAAAATTCGTAAGCACCTCCTAAATCTGACTGCTCTTTTTTTGCACTTTTCAATGCATTTTCTTGGTTCATCTGCCTTTTCAAAGTGTCAAGCATAGCCAATTGTGCATCTATAAACTTGATCTCCGATTCTGTTTCCTGTATTCTTAATGCCTTTTTCTCCTTCAAATAACTATTCCCGTTTTCTAGAAAATCAAGAATACCTTGCTGAATGTCAGACACATATTGCGCATCTGTAAACTCCAACTCTACAACAAAAGGAATTTTATCGGTATTTAGATCCTTATCCAAATCGTCGCCGAGAATATTTTTACCCTGTATCTTTTCTATAGATCTTATAGCCTCGTCTGAAACTCCTAGCAACTCCTTAAGTTTTGCATCATCTCCTTTTTGTACCAACGCATCTAGTTTTGCCAGTCTATCACCATATATCTTCCTTACCAGCTCCTCATATATTACCGTAAACGATGTAGTATAAACACCAGATGACTGGTAATTATAAATAAACAAACCGCCTGTAACAGCACCTATACAAACAAGCAGCAAAATGAAATTTTTTCTAATGCCTGATAAAAAACCATGTATCAGCACCAACACTTTATGGTATAAATTACCGGTCGTCTCTTTTGAATCTAGCATACTATATATATGTAAGAAAGGATAAAAGTAATACCTATTATAGACTTTTTAGCAAGAAATTGTTCTAATGAGATTTTAAGTTCCTGAATACAAACCTTTATTAGTTTTGTCATGTCTTAAGCGATGACCCTTCATTTTTTAAGACTAGCCGTTACATTACCTGATTTACTTGCTTATAAATTACCTATCGTAATTTATCAGGATTTAATTGCCCAAATTCCATGCAAGTAGCAAATAGAAATAAAGAGTTAGAAAGTAGGGTATTGAGTACCCTACAGTATTTTCATGTATTTACACATCCGCTATTTGTTGATGATATTTATCGGTATTTATCAGAAACAGTAAGTATAGGTGAGCTGAACAATGTTTTGGATGATATGGAAAAACGCCATGTTATCTATAAACATAAAGATATGTATATGCTGGTCAACAATCCTGCACTGACCGACAAGCGAATAAAAGGGGAAGCTATAGCCCAAAAAAGGCTACAAAAAGCTAAACTGTCTACTAAAATAATCGCGCAATTCCCTTTTGTGAGTAGCATATGTATCTCCGGTTCCCTGTCAAAAGGTTATGCTGATGATAATTCAGATATTGATTTTTTCATCATCACAAAGGCAAAGCGGCTATGGATATGCCGAACCACATTGCACCTATTTAAAAAATTGACATTCCTTTTCGGTAAGCAGCATTCCTTCTGTATGAATTATTTTATAGATGAGTCTTACTTAGAATTGGAAGAGCAAAATAAGTTTACGGCTACAGAGCTGGTGACGCTTATTCCCGTATACAACAGAGCTACTTTTGAGATTTTAGAAAAGAAGAATAGTGCCTGGGTAAAAGAGCTGCTACCCAACGCCTCTTGGAATGAAAATAAAACGGTACCTGATAATAAGAGTTTTATAAAGGCTTTTGCTGAGTTTATGTTCAATATTTTATGGCCAGAACAACTCAACAGCTTTTTAATGAAACTCACCGATAGAAGATGGCGTAAAAAATGGATGAAAAGAAACTATCCTATGGCAGAGTATGACCTAGCCATGAAAACAAAATGGTATGTATCGAAACACCACCCTAGCAACAATCAAAAAAAGGTATTGGAAGTGCAAATTAACCGCGCTGATATACAGACTGCTCATTAGTATTAATTTTACTGTATGCGAATACTCCTTATTGGGGCAACGGGTTTTATAGGTAGTGCATTATTAGACTTTCTTGCATTGAAGCAAGAGGTGCAAATAGATGCATTGCTACATAAAAGCATACCTCAAAAAAAACTAGACGGAGTTAGATACAAAACACTCAGCTATACTCATATCGACCTTTCTTTTTTACAAGAGGGTAATTACGACTATATATTTCATCTTGGTAGAATATCCGTTAAAAAGTCTGGAAATATCGGTCGCTGGTATGCCGGAAAAAAAGGTAGAAAAGCGAACGAGAACTTGTTACAAAACATTGATAAGCTTCCTAAAAAGCCAAAACTCATTTACCTCTCGGGGTCTTTAATGTATGGGGATCATCAAAAAAAACTAATGGATGAAGACACCCCACTATCTCCTACAGGCTTTGCAAAATATTACTACAAAGCAGAACAACCATTTTTAGACGCTATAAAAAATGGTGCTGAAAATATAATACTATTGAGAGCTCCTTGGGTGCTTGGGTTAGGGTCTTGGTTCGATCAGATATACCTCAACCATATTGACAAGAATGGATCGGCACCTATATATGGAGACAAAGACAGAGCCATGTCTATTATCTCTTTAGAAGACTGTGCCGGTATGCTATGGCACTATGCACAAAATGCTGAAAAAGGCGGTGTATTTAATATCTATACTTATCAAAAAGTACTGCTAAAAGACTTTGTAAACCTTACAGCCAAAGCCGCTGGAGTGAACAAAGTAGAACACTACCCTAAGTATACACTCAAAAAAATGGCAGACAAAACCACAATAAGGTCTATATTATGTGAGATACTGCTAGACACAAAACATAAAGACATATTTAACGCCTATACTCCACTCTATCAAGATCTAGAAGATTATATTATTTATACCATCAAGAAATATGACGCAAGAAAACACTGATAAATACTATAATAAAGTAGGTGAATACTTTGACCTGTTTGCCGATAAGTACTACGACAGGAGTATACAAAACCCTGTGCTTTCTGCCATGCGCCATTCATTTCGCAACCATGTCACTATCCAAAATCCCAAATACATTTTAGACATAGGGTGCGGCCCCGGTGAAGACGTGATCTACTTTGCTGAAAAATATCCTTATGCTACCGTTTATGGCATAGACGTTTCTGCGAAAATGATCGACTGTGCTCAAGAAATAGTAGCTAGTAAAGGATTAAAAAACATTAAACTCATCAACACAGGCATTGAAAATATATCTGCTCATATCGGTAGCGATATTCAATTCGATATCATCTATGTTTTTTTTGGCGCACTCAACACGGTTTCTTCTTTGCACAATGCCGCACAGGTGATCAATAACCTCTTGGCACCTAAAGGGCAGGTAGTACTCACTTTTGTCAATAAGTATTACCTATCTGAGTTTTTTGTCAATATGCTGAAAGGACGGATAAAAAAAGCTACAGCTCGTTGGGGCAAGGAATGGCAGGGCTATTCTCCCGAAGCGGCAATTTCCAGTAAGACATACACTCCTTCACAAATAAAAAAGGTCTTTGCCCATATGAAGTTTTTAAGGAAAGAAGGCTACTCTATATTTTATCCCGCTTGGTACCAAGCTAATAAAATAGCCAACCGCCCATCTATAGGGAATATGCTATACAAAATGGATAAAATGGCTAATAAAACTCCGTTGTGGAGTAACGGCGAGTACACTCTTTTTGTCTACGAAAAAGTGGATTAGAACCAACCTCTCCGTTTAAAATAGATCAACATTAGTAAAGGGATCGCCAACATCAATATCACTGTGATATAAAAGCCATCTTTTTGATGAGATAGAGGTATTACATCAAAGTTCATCCCGAAGATACCACCTATAAGTGTGGCGGGTGCCATGAGTGTAGCCAACAATGTGAACACCTTCATCACTTCATTCATCCTCAGGTTGATTTGGCTCATTGCCAGATCTTGAAGGTTCATGACCATATCTCTATGGTTCTCTATATATTCTGTTGCTTGCGTACTGTGGTCTAGTACGTCCTTGTAGTATTTCTCGTGTTCTTCTTCCAGTAGGTCGCTATCACTTTTTATAAATGCATGCACCAGTTCTTTTACTGGACTTACCGAACGTCTCAACACCATTACCTCTCTACGTAGTATACTTATCTTGGCCAGCGAAGCCTGCTCTCTTTGCTGTAATAGTAAGGTGTCTTCCAGTATTTCTATTCTCTCATTTATTTTTTCCAACACACCAAAATAGCTGTCTACTATTATGTCTATAAGTGCATAGCATAAATAATCTGCCGTTCCTTTTCTTATTCTCGACCCTTCTCTTCTTATCCTTTCTCTTATGGGGTTAAATACATCTCTTGCCGGGTCTTCCTGAAAAGAGATAACAAAGTTCTGTCCCAATACAATACTCACTTGCTCTGTCTCCACAGCATTATTAGTAGCATTATAATATATCATGGGCAAAAGGCAGAAGATCACATTCTCAGAATCATCCATTTTTGCACGCTGCCCTACGCTTAGTATATCTTCTATTAATAGGTGGTGTATCTCATAGTGCTTACAAAGGCGTTCTATTTGCTCTTTCTCCAATCCGTCAACATTTATCCATGTTATCTTACCGCTGTTGAAATAATCGTGGCACTCTGTTTCTTTTATTCCTTTTCGTTCCTCAACACTATGCTCATCAAAATCGAAAACTGAGTAGACAGGCTCATCAACATGTATTCTTTTGTCTGGCAAGTGCGAAGGGTTGAACGCAGTAATAGGTTTACGTTTGGTATAGTTCCACGACCATTCCGGTAGTAGTTTGGTAAGCCCTCTTGCATGTATCTTTCTTGCCATCAACTTCTGGTTATTAGTTATCAGCTAATTTAGTTTTTTGTATTTACATATTTTGGGGATATAGCAGGATATTAATAACTTTCCTACCAACTTTTACAAAATGAAGAAAATACTACTTACCGTACTGTGCCTTATAGCACTAACCCCAGTTTTTGCCGATGATAAAATTGTGATCTATACCGATATGGGCAAAATAGAGCTTGTATTGTTTGACAACACACCGCAACACAGCAAGAACATGCTAAAGCTGGTAAAGAAGAAGTTTTATGATGGCACACTTTTTCACAGAGTGATACCGCAATTTATGATACAAGGTGGCGACCCGGAATCTAAAACAGCTAAGAAAGGCACAACATTAGGCAACGGTGATGTTGGCTATCGTGTACCTGCCGAAATAAATGACGTGAACTATCATAGATACGGCGCACTGGCTATGGCTAGAGACAACAATCCAGAAAAAGCATCTTCGGGCTGTCAATTTTATATTGTAGTGGGTAAAAAATTCGATGCAAATCAACTAGACCAGATGGCATCGAGAACAGGAAGAAAATACACTGAAGCACAGAAAAAAGTATATGCAACAGAAGGTGGCACTCCTCACCTTGATGGCAACTATACTGTATTCGGACAAGTGACCAAAGGCATGGACGTAGTAGAAAAGATAATAGACGCTACAAGAGATGAAAGAGATAGACCTTATGAAGACATTAAGATGAACAAAGTACGCGTGAAGAAATTTTTGGGTTTGTTTTAACTTAAAACAACCTACTATTATACTGTGAATGAGGCTATTAATAGCCTCATTTTTCATTAAGGACTATTATA
Source organism: Flavipsychrobacter sp. (assembly GCA_041392855.1). Classification (NCBI taxonomy): domain Bacteria; kingdom Pseudomonadati; phylum Bacteroidota; class Chitinophagia; order Chitinophagales; family Chitinophagaceae; genus Flavipsychrobacter; species Flavipsychrobacter sp. The sequence goes on along the minus strand of JAWKLD010000001.1, from coordinate 2,660,689 downwards.
TCTACTTTGAGTAACACATATAGCCGCAGTATGATGACCAACAATGAACATATAAGCCGACTATCAGAAAAGCTGGATGCTTTACTAAAAAAACAGAACAGTTTTACTGCTGAAATAAATGAACTACGCCAAGAAATAAATGCATTAAAAAATGCGGATGTACCATCATTAGAAAAAGCAGACAACCCTGATCCTACACCTAAGGCTATTGAGCCAACTATCAATACCCCTGCTGCTGTAACATCAAAAACTCCTATTCAAAATACACCTCCGCAGAACTATACCCATACGTCTAAAAAGTCGAACTTGGAGAAGTTCATTGGTGAAAACCTTATCAGTAAAATAGGGATCATCATTACCATTATAGGGGTAAGTATAGGGGTCAAATATTCTATCGACCATCAATTAATAAGCCCTGCTACAAGAATTATATTAGGCTACTTGGCTGGTATTACCCTTACTCTCATAGGGCTTAAGCTAAGAGCGAAATACAAAAACTATAGTGCTGTTTTAGTTAGTGGCGCTATGGCTATCATGTACTTTATCACTTTTGCAGCATACAACTACTACGCGCTTATGCCACAAATAGCAGCCTTCCTGCTAATGGTAGTCATTACTATTGCCACTGTAGGTGCTGCTATAAAATATAATAACCAGATCATTGCCCATATAGGATTGGTAGGCGCCTATGCTATTCCATTTTTACTAAGCGATGGCTCAGGAAAAGTACAGATACTTTTCTCCTACATGGCTATTATCAATATGGGTATTCTATTCATTGCCTTTAAAAAATATTGGAAGTCGCTTTCTTATTTCTCGTTTGGACTTACTTGGTTGATATACGGCTCTTGGGCTGTCTTCAAATATTCGGTAGAAGAGCATTTTAGTTTAGCACTATTGTTCTCCATTATCTTCTTTGCTATATTTTGTATCTCTTTCTTAGCCTATAAATTATTACGCGACAAAATTTTTGAAAAAGCAGACATTGCCCTAATACTCATCAACTCCTTTGTTTTTTATGGCATTGGTTATTCCCTACTTGATGGGCATGATATTGGAGCACATTACCTAGGACTCTATACCCTTTGCAATGCCTTTATACACTTCTGTATCAGTATCGTAATTTATAAACGCAAGCTTGCGGACAAAAACTTGTTTTACTTATTAGCAGGATTATCTCTGCTCTTCATCACCATTGCTATACCGGTGCAGCTAGACGGGGAATGGGTAACACTAGCATGGGCATTTCAGGCGGCTTTACTTTTTGGTATCGGCAGAGTTAGAAGTACAGCCATGTACGAGTCTTACGCCTACCCAGTGATGGCATTGGCATTTTTAAGTTTGCTGCAAGACTGGTCTGTAGTGTATGTAGACTATAGGTTTGACGGAACACGCGAAGTATTCCGCTTACTATTAAACGCACATTTTCTTAATTCACTATTGGTAATTATACTCTTCTCAGTTATAAACGTCATCAATCATAAAAAGAAGCCCCCTGAACAACTTGACCGAAACAAAGACTTAATGCAGTTTATCAATATGGCTATTCCTGCTGTACTTATTGCTGTTATTTACGGAGCCTTCTTTTTAGAAATAAGAAACTATTGGGATCAGATATATGTGAGCTCTACTATAGAACACGAAACTAAAGGGATGTTTAGAAATCATAATCTAAAACAGTTTAGTACTGTATGGTTGATCAATTATTCTTTGGTTTTTGTTGCTCTACTTTCCATCCTCAACATCAAAAAAATTAAGAGCACAGTACTCAGTTATGCAAGCCTTGTGATGAGTAGTTTGGTAATCTTTGCATTCTTGACTTTTGGGTTGTATTTGTTGAGTGAACTACGTGAAGACTATTTGCAACAAAGACTTGCTCAGTACTATGCCAAAAACAGTTTTTATATAAGTATCCGTTATGTCTCTTACACCTTGGTGGCTGTAGTGCTAGCTGTAATGTACAGGCAAATACGATTCAGTTTCATGGCTAAAAGTCTGAAACAAATTGCTCCCATATTTGAACTCTTTTTCAGCATTACACTACTGTGGATAGTCAGTAGCGAGCTACTGAACATTATGGATATTATGCAAAAACAAAGTTCTTACAAACTGGCACTAAGCATACTATGGGGTGTCTACTCCATGCTACTTATATCCTACGGTATTTGGCAAAAGAAAAAGCAATTGCGTATAGCCGCTATTGTATTGTTTGCCTTTACTTTATTAAAACTATTCTTCTACGATATTGCTCATTTAGATACCATTTCAAAAACTATTGTCTTTGTATCTCTTGGTGTTTTACTTTTGATTATCTCTTTCTTGTACAATAAGTATAAGCACATCATTACAGAGGAAGATGTTGAACCAAAAGAAGCGCTAAAGAACAATGACGAAAGCACAACTTAAAAAGCTATTAGAGGACAAAGTAAAACTATACAACCAGCCTTCTTTTATTAATGGCGACCCTATTGTTGTGCCACGTCGGTTTAGCAAATTGCAAGACATAGAAATAGCAGGGCTTTTTGCTGCCGTACTCGCTTGGGGCAACCGCACTACCATTATCAACAACTGCAACAAACTAATAGGATGGATGGACAATGCACCACACGACTTTATCCTACATCACAAGGAAACCGACTTGAAAAAGTTCTTGCCTTTTGTGCATCGCACTTTCAATGCTACCGACCTTTTATATTTTATTTATTTCTTACAATACCATTATCAGCAGCACCCTAGTTTAGAAGATGCTTTTGTACCTGATAAAAAATACAATGATGATAATGTGGAAAGGGCGCTCATTCATTTTCACAATTATTTCTTCTCCATTGAGCACCCTGACCGCACAAAAAAACACATAGCCACACCGCAAAGAAGATCCGCTTGTAAACGCATCAATATGTACCTCCGCTGGATGGTACGAAAAGACAAACAAGGTGTGGACTTTGGACTTTGGCAAAAGATAAGCCCACACCAGTTAGTTTGCCCATTAGATGTTCATGTAGCACGAGTAGCATGCAGACTAGAGCTTATAGACAACACTAAATCGAACTGGCAAAATGCTACAGCACTTACTGAAAAGCTAAAGGAGTTAAACCCCAAAGACCCTGCTAAATATGACTATGCGTTATTTGGATTAGGTATGGCGGAACGTCTTTAAACCCTTTTTACATTCTTAAGATTTAGCACAACTGTATTCACTATATTTGATTTTTCTTATGAAATATTTAGTCCGTTATACTCAGCATTTACTTTTATTGACATTTCTTTTTAATAGCATTTTTTGTTTTGCTCAAAGTAACAAGCATGTTATAGTTCCAGGTACAAAATGCAGTATTATACCGCCTAGTGGCTTTCAATTAGTAAATAATTTTAGTGGCTTTTTTAATCAAAAAACAGGCGCTTCTATTATGGTAAACAAAATGCCTACTGCACCATACAGAACAGTTGCCAACGGATTCACAAAAGAGGCCTTGGCTAGTGAAGGAATGACACTTATTAGTAAAGAAAGAGTTCATTTTAATAATGCAGAGGCAACCTTTGCTAAAATAAAGCAGTCTGCAAATAATACTACTTATCATAAATTAATGCTGTTATTTTCTATTAGTAATGGTGTTATAATGATTAATGGGATTTATCCTGAAGGATCTGAAAATGAACAAAAAATAAAAGAAGCTATTTTTTCAACTATTTATAATGAAAAACAAAATGACGACCCTCTTGATGCTGTACCATTTAAAATTGATATAAGCGGGACCGACTTAAAATACACTGAATATATGTCTGGTTCATTGCTATATTCTGTTGAAGGAAAAATGCCCACAACATCTCCTGCTTTAATAGTAGGAAGTTCTTTCGCTAAAGTTTCTACTAACAAAAGGGAATATTCCATTAAGCGGTTGAAAAAGCTACCTAGAGGTGAATCTAATGTCATCAAAAGTATTAACGAAATAAAAATAGATGGCATTTCCGGGTATGAAATTGAAGCTAACGGAATATCTAAAGACGGAGAAGAAAACTTAGTTTATCTGGTACTGCTTTATAATAGTGATAATTATTACATACTTCTTGGTACTGCAAATGAAGCGTTTGAAAACAACTTAAAGCAATTTAAAAAAGCTGTAAAAACCTTTAAAAGAAAGTAACTAATACAGAGCCATAGTATAAACAGAATAGATGCTTAACATGACTCTGTATGTTATATATCTATACCAAATGTAATTGCTTTATCGGTGCCTTCTTATATTTTGGCAGCTCCAATAATATTGGCTCTGGCAGCAATATCAAGGAAACTCCCTTTGCTTTCCACCAGTTACTTTCTTGCAATTCTTTGAACGCAATAATACCTGACACACAACAACGCTCTTCCGTAATACTCCACTCTTCTATAAGTGCAAACCTATCTTGTGGTATATCAAAAGCCGATTCAAAACTGGCGTATACTTTCAGGTAGAGCTCATTAGTTAATGCAGGCACTTGTGCTCTATTGTATTTTTTATACTCGTAGGTATAGTTGTAACGCAGTGCAGATATATCGCTCAACGCTGCCGATGCTGTTGGAAAGCTACCTGCTCCTTTACCGTAAAAGAACTGTGCATCTGCCAAACCGCTTTCTATCACCACGCCGTTATACTCATTACGCACTCCTTCTAACAGCTCTCCTTTCTTTACAAACTGCGGTAGCACAAATGCTGTTGCTTGCTCTTCTGTTATCTTTTTGGCCTTAGCTACTAGTTTTATTTCATAGCCTTTCTCTTGTGCATACACTGCATCAGCAGCATTAATATTTTGTATACCTGTGTGCACTACGTCTTGCGGAGCTGTGATAATACCATAAGCATGCACTAATATAATAGACAGTTTGTTGACGGCATCAATACCCTCTACATCCAACGCAGGGTTGCTCTCTGCAAAGCCTGCTGCTTGTGCATTTTTCAATGCCGTTTCATAGCTTAGGTTTTCTTCAAATATTTTACTGAGTATATAGTTGGTAGAGCCATTTACAATTCCGCTAATGCCTTGTAGCAGATCGTTATCATAATACTCTTCTAAGTTTCTTAGCACTGGTATACTCGCACAACATGCCGCCTCGTATAGTAGTGGTGTATTGTATTCTTTTTGCAAAGCCAATAGTTCAGGCAGGTGTTCAGCAATCATTTTTTTGTTGGCACTCACTACTGCCTTACCTGCTTTCAATGCTTTCTTTGTAATGGCAAATGCCGCTTCTGCATCGTCGATCAATTCTACTATTACGTTGATGCTATTATCCGACAATACTATTTCAGGATAGGTAGTGAATAATTCTTTAGGGGCATTACGTTTTTTCTCCGGGTGTTTGATACACACCTTCTTAATGTTGGCATTAAGTGACGTAGTTTGGTTCAGTACTTTATATAAACCTTCTCCCACTACTCCGAAACCAAATAACCCAATAGTCAATTCTTTTTGTTGTATAGACATGTTGTAAAATTTTAAAGTTGTATAAACAGTATGCTTGTTAATAATCCATTCATTGAAAGGCTACGATGTTATCTTGCACAATAGTCAATGAGCTTAGTGCTTGTGCAATATCTTGCTTTAGGTCTTCCACATCTTCCAGTCCTACACTCAGGCGGATGAGACTATCAGCTACTCCTGCTGCTCTTCTCTTTTCGTCTGGTGTAGATTTGTGCGTCATGGTTGCGGGGTGGCAAAGCAAGCTCTTCACACCACCTAGGCTTTCTGCTAGTTTAAAGTACTTAGTACTGCATACCACTTTCTTAGCCGCTATGTCTGTATCATTCTTTAGTGTGAAGGAAACAATACCACCAAAGGCTGCTTGTTGTTTTTTAGCAATGTCGTGGTTCACATGCGTTGTCAATCCCGGGTAGTACACTTTGTCCACCTGCGGTAGTTGTTGTAAAAACTGAGCAATCTCTAGCGCATTTTTACTGTGTGCTTGTACGCGAAGGTTTAGCGTTTCTATACCACGGATGACTAGCCAGCTATCGTGTGGAGAAAGGATAGTACCGCAAGCATTTTGTATGAATTTGATCTGCTCACCTAGCTCTTGTGTTTTACACACAACTAAGCCTGCTATCAGATCGCTATGCCCGCCCAAGTATTTTGTCGCACTATGTATGATGATGTCTGCACCCAATTTTATTGGTTGTTGCAAAGCGGGTGATGCAAAGGTATTGTCTACACATAGTAGTACTCCTTTTTGCTGCGCTACTTTTGCTATAGCTTCTATATCGCTAATTTTTAGTGTGGGGTTAGTAGGCGTTTCTAGCCATATCAGTTTGGTGGCAGGTGTTATAGCTTCTACTACATTTAACACATCAGTAGTGTCTACATAGTTTACATTGATACCAAACTTCTTGTAGATGTGTGTGAATTGACGAAAAGCACCACCGTAGATATCATCAACGGCTAGTATTTCATCTCCTGTCTCCAGCAGCTTCACTACAGCATCTATTGCCGCAAGACCACTGGCAAATGCATAACCTGAATGTCCGCCTTCCAACTTAGCGATAATGCTCTCTAGCGTGCCACGTGTGGGGTTGTTGCTACGAGCATAGTCATAGCCTTTGTTTACACCTGGTGCTTCCTGTACAAAGGTGGAGGTTTGGTAAATGGGTACGGAAATAGCTCCTGTCAATTCATCTACGGGAATACTGTGGATTAGTTCTGTTGCATTACTCATTGTTCCTAATAGTTTTAAAATGTGATCAAATAATTGTTCCGCACAATTATCTATCAGGAACTTACCGAAAGAGCTATTTCAACACATGATGTACATGCATAAAAAAAGCTCTTCCGATAAATCAGAAGAGCTTCGAGTTATGTACACAACACAAGGTTGATGTGATAAAACTATTGCAACTGACTTATCTGCCTCGCCGTAGCGAGATGGAAGTAGCACCTTTACAAACTTGCGCTTGTATGGTTGCTAAGGCTTCATCGGGCCATATCCCTCTGCCTTTCTTGATAAGAAAACTGTTAAAGAACTGGCGCAAAGATATAGTTGCCCTTTTCATTTTTCCAAATAAAATTTTGGAAACATAGTTTTACTCCTACTCCTTCCTTTAGGTTATTTCTGCTAACTTGCGCTCTATTAGCGGTTATCAATGAATTTACCTCAAGGCAAAAAAATATATTTCGCTTCCGATTTTCATTTCGGTATCCCCAACAAGCAGAGCAGTTTGGAAAGAGAACGCAGACTGTGCAGATGGTTGGATAAGATAAGTGTGGATGCAGAACAATTATTTCTTGTAGGTGATCTATTTGATGCATGGTTTGAATACGGCAAAGTAGTACCCAAAGGCTACACTCGATTTCTCGGAAAGCTGGCAGAACTAAGCGATGCTGGCTTGCATATAGAAGCATTTACGGGCAACCATGATCTTTGGATGCGCGATTATTTTCAGGAAGAGTTTAGCATACCAGTACATCATGAACCAATAGAGAGAACCTTCAATGGTAAGAAGTTTTTCATAGGGCATGGTGATGGACTAGGGCCTGGCGACCATGGTTATAAACTTCTAAAAAAAGTATTACGAAACCCCTTCTGTCAGTGGCTGTATAGAAGAATACACCCTGATACGGGCGTACGCATGGCAGAGTGGTTTAGCCAACTAGGCCCTAAGCATGTGGATGGAGAGGAAGATAGCTTTCAAGGACCTGATAAAGAATACTTGGTTCAGTTCTGTAACGACAAGCTTAAGGAAGAGCACATCGATTATTTCATTTTTGGTCATCGCCATTTGGCCATCAACTACCCACTACCTAATAATAGCTTATACATCAATCTAGGCGATTGGATAAAGTTTGATAGCTATGCTGTATTTGACGGCACAGAGCTACAGCTAAAATATTACAAAGAAGATGAGTGAGGGTGAGCATATAAAGAGAGTAGTGATTGTAAGACATGCAAAATCTAGCTGGGCCAATGCGGGGCTTGCCGATTTTGACCGACCGCTAAACGATAGAGGCAACCACGATGCACCCATGATAGGTAAACGCCTAAAAGCATTGGGAGTGCAGCCAGAACTCATTATCAGCAGCACAGCAAAAAGAGCAAGGCAAACCGCTAAAAAGATCAGCTCAGAGCTTGGCTACAAAAAAGAAGACATTTTATTACTAGACAAATTGTATCATTGCCACCCAGATACTTTTGAAGAAGTGATCTATGGCATTGAAGATAGCGTTAAAACCGTTATTATCGTAGCACACAATCCCGGTATTACACTCTTTGTCAATAGTTTATCATACCAATTCAGCTCAGCCAACATACCCACATGCGGTGTGGTAGTAGCAGAGTTTACTGCAAAAAACTGGAATGAATTTAATAGAGTAGAAAAACAAGTAGTTATATTTGAATACCCCAAAAAACAATCATGAGCCCAAGTATTGACTCATCACAGAATATTGATATTCTGGCTGATTTATTTGAAACACATTTTGAAGAAAAACCGGATAGTATCGTTTCCTTACCTATTTCCGGTTCTGACAGGAGATACTACAGACTAAAGGCTGGCGACAAAGCAGCAATAGGTACATTTAATGATAATGTGGCTGAAAATAACAGCTTCTTCTATTTTGCCGAGCTACTAAGAAAGCATGGTGTAAACGTTCCTGAAATATATGCTATAGGCAAGGAAAGAAGATTCTATTTACAACAAGACCTTGGCGATACTTCTTTGTTCGATCTATTAGCGAAGGAAGGACATACCGACGAGGTAAAAGAATACTATAAGAAGTCTGTCGAGCAGTTGGTAAAGGCGCAGTGGATGGCAGGCAGAGAGTGTAATTTCGACCAATGCTTTTCTTCTAAAAGCTTTGATGAAAAAGCCATCATGAGCGACTTGATGTATTTCAAGTACTACTTTGCCGACCTTCAAAAAATACCTTACGACCGCAACCTCCTCATGGAGGAAATGGAGCAGCTAAGCCGTGAGCTAGGCAGAATTCAACCACAAACATTAATGTATCGCGATTTTCAGAGTCGCAATATTATGATACATAATGGTGAGGTATATTTCATCGATTTCCAAGGGGCTATGCAAGGTCCTCCACAATATGATTTAGCATCTCTTTTCTGGCAGGCAAAAGCAAAACTACCTGACAACTGGAAGGAAGAGTTGATGAATAAATATGTGGCTGCGATGGATGAAATAAAGATCGCACGCGTTGAAGAAATTCATTTTAGAAAAGGCTACTTACAGTTTGTACTGTTACGTATGCTACAAGTATTAGGTGCTTATGGCTTCAAAGGGTTATTAGAACATAAGCCACATTTCATTAGTAGCATTAGCCCTGCTCTGGCCAATCTGCAAAACTACCTTTCAGACAACCCGCATGTGCCTGCTTATCAAGAGCTACGCGCCTTGCTGGAAGCCGTTTGTAGTGATGAGATCCAAGAGCATTACAGACAACCTGAAAAATCAGACTCTATTAAACTTAAAGTGCAAATAACCAGTTTCTCTTATAAGAAGAATGGCATGCCTAAAGATGAGAGCGAACATGGTGGCGGCTATGTGTTTGACTGTAGAGGTATTAAAAACCCAGGGCGTTACAAACCTTATAAGCACATGTCTGGTCTTGATGCTGCGATACAAAACTTCTTAGACAGAGAAAGCCGTATGCCAGACTTTATGAGCCATGTATATGGTCTTGTGTCTGTAAATGTGGAAGACTATATTTCTCGCGACTTTGATTATTTGTCTATCAACTTTGGTTGTACCGGCGGTCAGCATAGATCGGTATATGCCGCTGAGCAGCTGGCAGCCTATTTAAAAGGCAAATACAATATTCCCATTACCCTCACACACTCCAATAAAAACAATTGGGTAACAGAACCCGAATAACATAAAAAAGCCTCGCAAATTGCGAGGCTTTAATTTTATAACTCTTTATTTTTTATCGTCTTGCTCTTCTGCTTTTCTAGGGTTGCGCTCTAGCACCTCATCTATCATACCATAGTCTTTCGCTTCCTGTGCTGTCATCCAGTAGTCACGGTCGCTATCCTTTTCTACCTTAGCTAGTTTTTGTCCCGAATGGTGTGCAATGATCTCATAAAGCTCTTTTTTCAACTTGCCTATCTCACGTGCTGTAATTTCAATATCACTTGCTTGTCCTTCTGCACCACCTAGCGGTTGGTGGATCATGATACGGCTATGCTTCAACGCAGTACGTTTACCTTTAGTACCTGCACACATCAATACAGCTGCCATAGAAGCGCCAATACCTGTACATATGGTTGATACATCAGGGTTGATGATCTGCATCGTATCGTACATACCTAAACCTGCATACACACTACCACCCGGGCTGTTGATATACATCTGTACATCGCGGTTACGGTCGGTACTTTCTAAGAATAGCAACTGTGCCGTAACGATATTAGCCACATAGTCATTAATAGGCTCTCCCAAGAAAATGATCCTATCCATCATCAAACGAGAGAACACATCCATAGAAGCTACGTTTAATGGACGCTCTTCAATAATATATGGTGTCAACGCGTTTGGTCCCTTTGTTAATGCAGAAGTATAACTATCAAAGGTCAGGCTACTAATACCGTGATGTTTGATAGCATATTTTCTAAATTCATTTGGATTCATAAAATCGTATTTTTAACTAGATCAGTATTTATTTTGTTTGAATTGAGTAGAACAATTATCAATCCATACTCAATATAATGTCATTACGGCATTTATCATGCAAAAGCTGGCATAAATAAAGGTCACATTCATTTTTATTACAATATCAAAGCACCTAATATGGCAAAACTAACCCAAAATGAACTACTAGAGATTTTCAATGCGCTAAAAAAGGAAATAAAACCCTACCAAAAAGGCAATATAAAACCACGCATAGATATAGAAGGGAAATATGACCTATGGGTAGAAAAAGACGTAATGGTGATGGGCAAGCCCAAGAGTGAAATATATCTCTGCGGACTCATCATCCAGAGCAACTATGTGGGCTTTTACTTCTTTCCCGTATACGTAGAGCCAAGTATGAAGGCCGACCTTGCACCCGACTTAGTAAAGTCTTTAAAAGGGAAATCCTGTTTCCACATCAAGAAAATAGATGATACTGTACTGGAAGAGGTACGCCATGCTATGAATGTAGGGATGGAGTTTTATAAAGAGAATGGGTGGTATTGATATGAACACTAACAAGTGTGAATGGTAGAAAAAGAAGCACTAAATAATAATCTTTATGGAGAAACAAATTAAAAAGATAATCATTCCTTCAAAATTATCAATACACAGTGCTATAGCAGATTTAGCTTTGGGCTTTGTGCTGATTTATTTAAGCTATCTTCTCTTTAACGTTTATTGTATACTTGGCTTTTTAATGTTTATTGTTGTGATCAGAACTTCAATATATCAAATGATTGACCTTTGGTTTACTAAAACAATTATTATTGAAGGAGATGAGCTTTTTATTTGTTGTTGGGGTATAAAATTTAAGCTTAGTAGAGAAGATTCTTTTTTGAAAATTGATAATATAGTGAAGTTTTCAAGCTTAAACGTAAGGTACCCATCATTGAATATATATAGAAACCCAACTTCCTTTTTGCATAAAGTATTTAAAAATAAAATAAAGTTAAATGTAACTATAAAAAAAGACATCAAAGAAACAGAAGAAGAAGCAAGAAGAATTTCAAACATGTTTGGTATACCGTTTAAAGACACTTATAAATATGATGAGCATGCATGGTAGTCTCCGCCTTTGTTGGTGTTCCTCATCAATAAAGAATCATTAATCATTGTTAAAATAACGTATATTTGTAATAGTAAATTATAACTATAATTCAATGTCAAAATGTTACAAATAGGAAAAAAGAGTTGAAATGCTGTAACAAAACGTAACATTTCGTAACATTATACTAGTCCATGTTTTATATAGAGCTACATATCGAACCATTAGCACAAAAAATCAAGCATACAGATAAAATCATGCTGATGGGTTCTTGTTTTGCTGAAAATATATCTGCAAAGCTAGCTGAGCATAAATTCGATATCTGCACTAATCCGCATGGCATACTATTCAACCCACTCAGCGTAGCTGATAGCATTAATAGCTATATAGAACAAAAGCAATATACAGAAGACGACCTCTTCTACCTCAACGAACTGTGGAACAGTTGGGAGCATCATTCCCGCTTTTCGCATATTGATAAGGATGCTGCGCTATCGCAGATCAACCAATCGCAGGAGCAAGCGCACAGGTTCATCTCTTCAGCTGATTATTTGATCATTAGCCTTGGTACTGCCTATCAGTATTATAGAAAGGATAGCGGCATGCCTGTGTCTAACAATCATAAAGCACCATCACAAGAGTTTGAGAAAGTGCTACTGCCTATTGAGGAAATTACCAATAGCTTGTCAGACACTATAGAGGCCTTGGAAAACACCAATCCTAACCTACAGATTCTTTTTACAGTAAGCCCTGTTAGACATATTAGAGATGGCGTTGTAGAGAATAATAGAAGCAAGGCGAGACTACTGGAAGCAGTGCATGATATATGTGGCCGCTATGAGCAAGTTCATTATTTCCCTGCTTATGAGCTATTGATCGATGTATTGAGAGATTATCGTTTTTATGATACAGATCTAGTTCATCCCAATAAACAGGCTGTGAGTTATATATGGGAGCGTTTTATGAATAGTTGTATGGAGGACACTACATTGACTTACATAAAGGAAATAGCGGAACTCAATAGTGCCTATCAACACCGCCCAAGATTTGAGCAAACTGAAGGGCATCAACAATTCTTAGCCGTCTATGCAAAAAAACTAAGGGTACTTCGTGAAAAGTACCCTCATATAAATTGGAGTGAAGAAGAACAATACTTCTCCCTTTAATGTTTAAGATTGAAGAGCAGCTACTTCTTCTGTTGTTTTAGACGTTTTTAAAACCTCTTGGTCTGATGTCATCTTACATTGACCATTAAATACAGCATTTGGTTCTATTTGTAGTCTTTGTGTTACCAAATTGCCATTTATAGTGCTGTTTTGCTTCAAGCACGATAGATCTTTAGTAGTAATGTTTCCATTCACAGTACCAAATACATCTACATTTTCAGCATGTAGATCTCCCTGTACTATAGCAGTTGGTCCAAGCACTACCTTAGCCTTACAATATACATTACCCACAATATTGCCATCTATTCTCATGTCAGAATCAGACTCAATATCGCCATTAACAGTTGTACCTTCTGCTACTGTACTAATAGATCCGGCAGCATGGCTGCTAGAACGAGCATTATTAGTATTCTTTTTCATAAACATATTAAATAGGTTTTTTCACGACCTTAAAATATTTGCAGTGCAAAGCTATATTGTTCTTAATATAAAACTCCTAACTGCATTGAAAAGCATGTTATTATATCATGATGATGAAGGTGTAGCTACCAAGATAATACATAAGAATACTATTTCATAATCTTTGAAATGAGAATATATCAAATATCTAACCTATTGCTAATTGGTGTACAGCTCATTTTATATACCTTTGCAACCTTATTTTCTGACAAATGGATCGTAATTCAGTCATCGGCTTTGCATTATTAGCCGCACTACTTATTGGATATATTACATACAATAATTACTCTCAAAAGGAGTATAAAGCACAAAAACAGGCAGACTCTATAGCCAAAGCTAAGGTTCATCCTATGCCTGCTAAAGTAGATACTGCAGCTACTACAACCGCTATAGTTGCAGATGCAACAGTGCTTGATAGTACTATTGTAGATAATAGACCTGCCGCTTATACTGGTGAAGCTAAAGAGGTAACTCTTGAAAATGATCAAATAGCGATCACGTTCAATACTAATGGTGCCCACCCTAAAAAGGCACTATTAAAAGAATATAAAACACATAGCGGAGAACCACTATATCTTTTTGACGGCGCATATAATAAGCTAAGTGCTGTGTTACCTATTAATAACGGTGCAGTAGCTACAGGTGATCTATTTTATGAAGTAGTCGAGAATACAGATGCTGATGGTGCTAAATCACTGACATTTACTGCCGACCTAGGTGATGGTAAACTTGTAAAAATAAAATATGCACTACCTGCTACGGGGTATATGTTACAATACAACATGGACCTTGACGGCATGCCTGTTGGCGGTGCCTTACCATTCACTTGGCAAACGGAAGCGCTACACACAGAGAATGACATTAAGAATGAGCGTATCAATAGCCAAATCTATTATCGCTATACCAATGAAGATCATGACTACTATACAATAAGCAATAAAGAAGATGAAAAAGAAAGCCTGGAGAGCAAAACCAACTGGATAGGTTTTAGACTTCACTTCTTTACGAATACCATCATCTCTGACGAAGGTTTTAACAATGCAGTAGTAATAGGTAAAACAAAACTAGATAGCGACAATATTGTAGCTCAAAACAAGAACACTTTTGATGTGCCTTTTGATGCTGCTACACAATCTGCTAGCTTACGTTTTTACATTGGACCAAACCATTACAAAACACTACGCTCTTACAAAATAGGTATGGAAGAAATGGTTCCTTTGGGTTACGGACCAATGTTCTTTGTTAAGTACATCAACAAATGGTTGATCATACCAATATTCAATATACTAAGCAGCTTTATTAGCAACTATGGTGTTATCATCATGTTGATGACCATCATCATAAGATTACTCCTATCATTCTTTACTTATAAGAGTTATTTGTCTGCTGCTAAGATGAGAGTCTTAAAACCAGAGCTGGACGAACTACGTGAAGAGTGTGGAGAAGACAAGCAAAAATTTGGTGTAGAGCAGATGAAGCTATACAAACAAGCTGGAGTTAACCCTCTTGGAGGTTGTTTACCAACTCTATTCCAGTTACCAATACTTTTTGCGATGTACTACTTCTTCCCGTCATCAATAGAATTAAGACAGGAATCTTTCCTTTGGGCGAGCGACCTATCTACTTATGATAGTATTGCCAGCTGGACGTCTACAATACCAGTATTAAGCTCCGTATATGGTAACCACATTAGTTTATTTACTATCCTTATGACAATATCAAGTTTATTCTTGGCATTGTATAATAGAAATATGACGGCGCAAGATCCTAACAACCCAATGTTGAAATGGATGCCGTTCATCTTCCCTATCTTCTTACTAGGTATCTTTAACAAAATGGCAGCGGCACTTACTTTCTACTACTTCTTTAGTAACATGATCAGTATTGCACAGCAGTTTATCATTCAAAAGTATATCATCAACGAGGATGCTATACATGCTCAAATCCAAGAGAATAAAAATAAACCTGCTAAAGAGTCTAAATGGCAACAACGCCTACAAGAGATGCAGAAGGCACAAATGGAAAAAGCAAAACAACAACAGAAGAAGAAATAATACAAAGCGGGTATAACTACCCGCTTTTTTTATACCCTATAAACTAGTAAAACTTGTATATTAGCAATCCTAAAATGATTATATACACTATAAGTGTCTATTAATAAGCTTTCGTTTCAATAGGGGTAAAGTTCATTGCTACTTTGTAGCATATGGCTGAAATGAAAAAAAGCCTTACAATCTTGTAAGGCTTCCTTTTTTATATAACATTGTACTGTTTAGATATCGATCTTAGCATACTTAGCGTGTGTCTCTATAAACTCACGTCTTGGCGCAACCTCATCACCCATCAACATAGAGAATACCCTATCCGCTTCGGCTGCACTTTCTATAGTCACCTGTTTTAACAAACGTGTGCTTGGGTCCATTGTCGTTTCCCAAAGCTGACTTGCGTTCATCTCACCAAGACCCTTATAGCGCTGTATGTTCACACTATCTTCTTTACCATTAGCCATTCTATCCACAGCTGCCTTACGTTGATTATCATCCCAAGCATATTCTTGATCTTTGCCTTTCTTCACTAAATAAAGTGGTGGCTGCGCCAAGTAAACATACCCTTGCTCTACTAACTCTTTCATATAGCGGAAGAAGAAGGTCAATATCAATGTTGCGATGTGAGAACCATCTACATCAGCATCCGTCATGATGATGATCTTATGATAACGCAGCTTAGATATGTTTAAGGCTTTGGCATCTTCTTCAGTGCCTACAGACACTCCCAATGCTGTAAACATATTCTTGATCTCTTCATTCTCGTAGATCTTATGCTCTTGTGCTTTTTCTACGTTCAGTATCTTACCACGAAGAGGCAGGATAGCTTGATAGCTACGGTCGCGGCCTTGCTTAGCCGTTCCACCCGCCGAGTCACCCTCCACTAGGTATAGCTCACATCTTGCAGGATCTTTATCCGAGCAGTCTGCCAGCTTACCAGGCATACCTCCACCCGAAAGTACATTTTTACGCTGTACTAGCTCACGAGCCTTACGTGCTGCTGCACGAGCCTGTGCCGCAATGATAACTTTATCAATTATCATCTTAGCTTCTTTAGGGTGCTCTTCAAGATAGGTTTCTAAAACACGGCTAACCGTAGTATCTACAACACCTATTACCTCTTTATTACCTAGCTTGGTTTTTGTTTGACCTTCAAACTGTGGCTCAGGAACTTTTACAGAAATGATAGCACTCAACCCTTCACGGAAATCGTCACCAACGATATCTACTTTAGCTTTCGCGAACAGATTGTTCTTATCACCGTAAGATTTAAACACTCTGGTTATTGCCCTACGAAAACCTGACACGTGTGTACCACCTTCTATAGTATTAATGTTGTTTACATAAGAGAATATATGCTCACTATAAGAAGTATTATAGTTCATCGATACCTCTACAGCAACATTAGATGGCTCATCATGGCCTTCCATATATACAGGAGCTTCCAACAATGGATTACGCTTGCCTGCAGCATCCAACATTTGAACAAACTCTACGATACCCCCCTCACTATAAAACTTCTCTTGAATATTATTGCCTGCATCGTCTTGCTCACGCTCGTCTACTAATATGATATTGATACCCTTATTTAAGTAACTCAATTCACGTAAACGTCCGGCTAATATCTCACGGCTATATATGTTTTCTTTAAAAATGCTATCATCAGGTGTAAAGAAAACTCTTGTACCCGTAATATCGGTTGTACCTGTTTCTTTAACTGAATATAGAGGAGCACCTTTACTGTATTCTTGTTCAAAAACTTTGCCCTCTCTGTGTACAGTAACATGTAATAACTTACTAAGCGCATTTACACAACTAACACCAACACCATGCAAACCACCGGATACCTTATACGTATTCTTATCAAACTTACCACCTGCGTGTAGTACGGTCATTACTACCTCTAATGCAGAACGACCTTCTTTTTCATGCATACCTGTTGGTATACCACGTCCGTCGTCTTGCACACTAATAGAATCGCCCTCGTGTATAGTAACAGTAATATTGTTACAATATCCTGCCAAGGCCTCATCTATAGAGTTGTCAACCACCTCATATACAAGATGGTGTAGCCCTTTGACACCTATATCACCAATATACATGGCAGGGCGCTTACGCACCGCTTCAAGACCTTCTAATACTTGTATACTTCCTGCGTCGTAACCAGGATTAGCTGACTTATTTTCTTCGTTTTCTGTACTCATAAAACAATTAAGAAAAACACTAAAAAATAGTATTTCTGTTTATGGATCGGCCACAAAGAATGACCGTAAAATTTGCTTGAATATAACCTAACAAAGTTAGCAAAAAGCGACATCTTATACAAGAAAAAACAATGTTTTTTAACAGTACTAAAACCCTTTCCTGTAAAGCATTTCAGCCATTTTCAAATAATCTGTTTTTCAATATTTATTTCGTTAAATAAATATACATTTTGCTATTAATGTTTCTCTATCCAAAAAACTAGCCCTATCGCTCAATATTATATTGCTATTATCCTTATAACTGCCTGATTCCGCTTAATTTAAATAATCCTATATTTGCAGCCGTGCCTAAGGTAAAAGACATAAAGGTTATTACTAAGCAAAGCGCTCCGATAGAACGTATCTTGGGGCAGGAAGCTCAGATAGTAGACCGTAACTTCATTTTCAAAAGTCATATTGTCTATTCTGAGAAGATAGAAGTGGATTTTCCTAGTAATGCATGGCCCGATGAGCATGCTAAACTGCACTTATTCCCAATAGAAGACGATCAGTTCTGTTTACAATTGCTTTATCTAAAGCATGATATTCGCCCTGAAACGGCCACTATCTTCTGGATAGAGTTTCAGCCACCTTTTTTTGAACAGTATCCACTGGATATATTACTTGCCGAGCAGCCTTTCAGCTTCAACAAGGTTACTGAACAACAGTTCTCTATCTGTAAGCAAACAGAAGTACTGCTGGAACAACTACAAGAAGTACAAAATAAAACCAACTTCACTACCGCTTTACAGCATAATGAGTTGTTGATACACTTGCTGAGAAGAGCGCTAGAGTGTATCAACCTACCATTCACCGCCTGCCCTGTACCTGCGTGTAGATTCTTAGCTTTTGAAAGTGAGCGTGAAAAAGTGATTGCCGCCAAGGAAACTATTGAAGCCAATTTGGATAGCCCACTAACCATTAAAGAGCTCTCACGTACGGTAGCTATGAACGAGTGCTACTTGAAAAAAGGATTTAAAGCATTGGTGGGCAAAACCATTCATGAATACACACAAAGCCTGCGCATTGCCAAGGCAAAAGAAATGTTGCAAACCGGCACTACAGTATCTGATGTAGCCAACGAGCTTGGCTTTAGCAGTATATCGCATTTTAGCACTGCTTTCAAAAAAGCTACAGGCACCAAGCCTTGTGAGTTATTGAAGTAACTCTTTCTATTTTATGTATTTCCCTATTATTGGAATGCGGGTCAGCTCTTCTTTTTCTGACCTTACGATAAACAATACATACAGCACAAACAAGATCAAACCTGATACTATACGTAGTACCATACTATCTGTTAATACATAATTGCGCAACAGTGCTTGTATAAAGAATAGAAGCAACATCATACCAATATACTTGCCAATAGTAGTAAGACTATATGGAATAGGATAATGTTTTTGACCCCATAAGTAAGATAACATCATCATAACCCCATAACAGAGTAGCATGCCCCAAGCACAAGCTGCATAGCCCCAATAAGGTATCAATGCAAAGTTGAACGCTATAGTAACAGCTGTACCTATTATTGCAATGTATGTGCCATACATGGTCTTATCCGTTAGTTTGAACCAGATATTTAAATTGTTATATATACCTAAAAAGACAAATGATAGTAGCAACACAGGAACTAGGTCTAGCGCTACTCTATATTCAGGCGAAATAAAGTATTGCCATAGATCTATAAACAATGCCACATTCAAAAACATAAATGCCATCACTACCACAAACCACTTCATCACTCTTGCATAGGTATATTTAGCATCTTTTTCTTGAGCAATAGAAAAGAAAAACGGCTCTCCTGCCAAACGGAAGGCCTGTATAGCAAGCTTAATCATTATGGCTAGCTTTAGCGTAGCCCCAAAATAGCCTAATTGGATTGTTGTTTCTTCTTTGGTAGCAGGGTATATTTTTTTGAAAATTGGAATACTCAACTGCTCATTAGCCGTACCTGCAAGCCCTGTTATTAATATGGGCAAACCATATTTTAGTACACGCTTGTAGACCCCTTTGTTGATGATAGGCTTGAACTTCAACAGCTCACTAGACAAAAGAAGTAGGGTAAACAATGCCTGTAGCACATTAGCAAAGAGTATAAACCCTAAGCCCCAATATTTATTGTAGAACTCTGCAAACCAACCTTCAGGATTGCGTTGCGCAATACCTTCCCCCATACTAAAAAGAAACATCACTGTACCTACAAACAGTATGATGCCTGCTACTTTGGTAAAAGCGTATTTGCGAGGCCTATTCTCTTGCCTCAACCTGGCATATGGTAATGCAGATAATGCATCTAGCCCTAAGATGGCGGCTATCCATACTACATATTCTACATGATTGCCCAAATCTAGAAAACCTGCAATAGGTGTTTGCAGCATGATAATAGATGCTGTAAATAGCAGTGTGGTTAGCAGCACTGACGTAACCTGAGTACTATAGAGCTCTTGCTTATCTTCGGTATTACTAAAACGGAAAAACGTTGTTTCCATTCCGTAGGAGTAAACAATATTCAGAAAGGGGAGTATGGAATATATGTAGGTGTACAACCCATATTCTACCTGACCTGCAACACCTACAAGCGTATAGGTGAAATAAGGAGTAAGCACATAAGTAAGCAAACGTGCAGCAATATTGCTGACACCGTACCAAACTGTTTGGCTTGCTAGTTTTTTTAGTGATCCCAATTATTTGTGTTCTACATCAGACGCTTTACTCGATCACCCAGTTCTCCTTACCTTTTAGTAAGCTATCCAGATCACCATCGCCTTTGGTGGCTACTGCATGCTCTACTTGTAACTGCATAGCATCCTCATAAGTTGGGCGTTCTACTGCATAAAACACACCTACCGGACGAGGGAAGTGACCTTCTACAGAAGGATTATCGAAGAAGCGGGTTAATATCTGCGCTTTAAAGAAATCTTGCTCATCATGCACCCACAGATCATCCACACTTACGGTTCCATCTTCAAGATTCACGATCTCGGGCTTGTGCCCATTCAGACGGATACCTTTATTTTTTTCTGCACCATATATCAATGGTTGCCCTTGTTGCAAATAAAGCACCTCTTCAGCACGAGTTTCTTTATCTGTGAATGTAAAGAAGGCTCCATCGTTGAAGATGTTACAGTTTTGGTAGATCTCCAAGAAAGAAGCACCATGGTGTGCATGCGACCTTAATAGCAACTCTTGTAAGTGCTTAGGGTCACGATCCATACTTCTGGCAATAAAAGTAGCATCAGCACCCATAGCCAATGCTAGTGGATTGAAGGGATGATCGATACTACCAAAAGGTGTTGACTTAGTTATTTTATTTTCTTCAGATGTAGGAGAATATTGCCCTTTGGTCAAACCATATATCTGGTTATTGAACAACAATACATTCACATCAAAATTTCTACGTAATAAGTGTATCGTATGGTTACCACCAATACTCAATCCATCACCGTCGCCTGTTACTATCCATACACTCAATTCTGGCCTTGTAGCTTTCAACCCCGATGCAATAGCTGCAGCACGCCCATGTATAGAGTGCATGCCATAAGTATTCATATAGTAAGGGAAACGAGAGCTACAACCAATACCCGAAACAATAACGATATCCTCTTTAGGAATACCCGTTTGTGGCAGTATGGTTTGTACTTGCTTTAATATCGAATAATCTCCACAACCAGGACACCAACGCACTTCTTGATCTGTAGCAAAATCTTTTGCTGTAAGTGCTGGCTTTTGTGGTGTTGCAACGTCACTCATAAGTAAAAATATCATGCAAAATTACTGTATTCATACCAGTATTTAAAACATCTACAGCATTGTGACTGTTAATTATGAAAACCTAAGTAGGTTGCTATCGATATCGCGGTACAGATAAAAACATTAGCACTGGTCTCTACCAGTGCTTTTCTTTGATATATTTGTGGCTATGGCTGCTCCAATAGGCATATTCGACTCAGGTTACGGTGGTTTGACCGTTTTTAAGGCTATAAAAGAAAAAATGCCTGAGTATGATTATATATACCTTGGCGATAATGCGCGCGCTCCTTATGGCGACCGTTCTTTTGAAGCGGTATACCATTTTACACTAGAGGCTGTAAAATGGCTATTCGACCAAGGCTGCCAACTGATTATTCTAGCCTGCAATACCGCTTCAGCAAAGGCACTGAAGACCATTCAGATGCACGACCTACCCTTGCTGGGATCAGAAAAACGTGTTTTAGGTGTTATAAGACCCACAGCTGAAATAATAGGGCAGTATTCTGACTCTAAAACCGTAGGTATACTAGGCACTAAGGGCACTATACTGTCTAACACATACCCCATAGAGATCAACAAGTTCTACCCTGAACTTAATGTATATCAACAAGCTTGTCCGCTTTGGGTGCCCATCATAGAGCACAAAATGGCAGATAAAAAGGAAGCGGATGCCATAGTACAGATGGATATCGAAAGCTTACTAGCTCAATCAAAAAATATAGATACCATACTTTTAGGCTGTACCCATTATCCTCTGCTGGAAGAGACCATTAAAAAGCACTTACCAGAAGGGATAAGCACCATATCACAAGCTGATATTGTAGCCGATAGCTTACAAGACTACCTGAGCAGGCATAAGGATATAGAACAAAATATTGGCAAAAATGGCCATATAGCATTCTATACTACAGATAATACTGAGGATTTTAATACCAACGCTCAAACCTTTTTTGGGAGTAGTATTCAGTCAACTCATGTTGATATACAACACTAGTCTACCTGCTGCTTATCAAAAGCCTTCTTCATCCCGCCGTTTCTCTTGCCCTGAGCCTCTTTTGCTGCTTTTATAAAGGCAACAAACAATGGATGCGGGTTTTCTACCGTGCTCTTATACTCCGGGTGATATTGTACAGCCACGTAGAAAGGGTGGTCTTTCAACTCCATCACTTCTACCAGTTGTGTTTTAGGGTTTCTACCCACAGGTATCATACCTGCTTTTTCAAACGCTTCTAAATATTGGTTATTAAACTCGTAGCGGTGACGATGGCGCTCCGAGATAGAAGTTGTACCGTATATTTCAGCTAGTTTGGAATCTTTTTTCAACTCACAAGCATAAGCTCCTAATCTCATTGTTCCGCCCATCTGCGTTATATCTTTCTGCTCTTCCATAATAGATATAACCGCATCCTTAGTATCCTCGTTTACTTCAGTAGTGTGTGCGTTTGGCATGTTCAGCACATTGCGGGCAAACTCTACACAAGCCATTTGCATACCTAGGCAAATACCAAAGAATGGTATTTTTTGCTCACGCGCATAGCGAATAGCATCAATCTTTCCTTCAATACCTCTACTACCAAAACCCGGTGCTACCAATATGGCATCCAAGTTGCGTAGCTTCTCTTCTGCATTTTCTTTTGTAAGATATTCTGAATGTATATTTCTAACCTCTACTTTACACTCGTTAATAGCACCTGCGTGTATAAACGCTTCAAGAATTGACTTATAAGCATCTTGTAATTCTACATACTTACCTATAAGACCAACAGTGATGCTTGTTTTAGGATAGCGTAGTTTGTTTAAAAACTCTTTCCATTTATCCAGATCGGGCTCTTTACCAAAATCTACATTAAGCTTCTCCAAACAAATTTCGTCCAAGCGTTCCTTCATCATTTCCAACGGAACGCTATAGATCGTATCTGCATCTTTAGCTTCTATTACCGCATCCTGTGTTACGTTACAGAATTGTGCAATCTTTCTTTTTATATCCTTATATAATGGCTCCTCTGTACGGCAAACCAATATATCAGGGTTTAAACCATTCTCACTCATCAGCTTTACTGAGTGTTGTGTAGGTTTAGTTTTTAATTCTTTTGCCGCTCTCAAATAAGGAATAAGTGTTAGGTGCACCACAATACAATTGTGCTCTCCCAAGTCCCATTTCAACTGACGAACCGCCTCTATATACGGTAGCGATTCAATGTCACCTACCGTACCACCAAGCTCAGTAATAACAAAATCGTACTTGTTGCCTTCTCCCAAAAGCATGATACGACGCTTAATTTCGTCAGTAATATGCGGGATAACCTGTACCGTTTTACCTAGGTAAGCACCTTCGCGCTCTTTATTGATCACATGTTGGTATACACGACCTGTAGTTACGTTATTAGCCTGAGAGGTGAACGTATTTAAAAAACGCTCATAGTGTCCTAAGTCCAAGTCCGTTTCCGCACCATCTTCCGTTACATAACACTCCCCATGCTCGTATGGGTTCAGCGTACCCGGGTCTACGTTTATGTAGGGATCAAACTTTTGAATGGTTGTTGTGAAGCCTCGGGCTTGTAACAGTTTAGCCAACGATGCAGCTATAATACCTTTACCTAATGAAGAGGTAACACCTCCTGTTACAAAAATGTACTTAGTCATAACGCTCCTGTTTTTGCAGACCGGTGCGCAGCGAAAAATCCAATAAATATGGGGAATTGCTGTTGCGGTCGCACAAAGTTAATAAACCTTGAGATAAGCTAAAACTAATGTGGAAATGTTATATACTAAAAATGCCTTCAAGACTAAAAATAGCCCTAAATAAAAGGCTATTCTTTTTAGGTTTAATTGTGGAAGCGTTTATTTTTGTTGCAAACTGTGCGATATGCAATTTGACAGGGGTGGGCTGGATAGTAGCCTGCTAATAGAATTATATAAGGAGTTATTAACGCCTAGGATGATAGAAGAGCGAATGCTGATTCTATTAAGACAAGGCAAGGTCAGCAAATGGTTCAGCGGAATAGGTCAGGAAGCCATATCGGTAGGTACTACCATGGCTTTGGATGAGGATGAGTATATCATGCCCATGCACAGAAACCTGGGTGTATTTACTAGCCGTAAGCTACCTCTGGACAAGCTGGTCATGCAATGGCAGGGCAAAAAAGGAGGCTATAGTAAAGGCAGAGAGCGCTCTTTCCACTTTGGCGATGCAGAGCATTTTATATGTGGTATGATCTCCCACCTCGGACCTCAACTAGCCATAGCCGACGGTGTAGCACTAGCCCACAAACTAAAAGGAGAGCAAAAAGTAGCCGTAGCCTTTACCGGTGAAGGAGGTACCAGCGAGGGCGATTTTCATGAAGCACTGAACGTAGCAGCTGTATGGGGGTTACCGGTTATCTTCATTATAGAAAACAATGGCTATGGGCTGAGCACACCTACAGAAGAGCAATACGCTTGCGAAAAACTGTCGGACAGAGCACTTGGCTATGGTATGAAGGGAATTACCATTGACGGTAATAACATTTTAGAGGTTTACAATACCATCAAAGAGGCCAAAAGCTATTGTATAGAGCAACAAAAGCCAATACTAATAGAGTGTAATACCTTTAGAATGCGTGGGCACGAAGAGGCCAGCGGGGTAAAATATGTACCACAACACTTATTTGATGAGTGGGAGCAGAAAGACCCTCTTCTTAATTATGAACAATGGCTGCTTTCAGAAGGTATTATCACTAAAGAAGAAACCAATACCATAAAAACCGATATACAGAACTACGTAAAAGATGCTGTAGCCAAAGGGTTTGCCGCTGAAGATGTAGTACCTGATACGGAGGAAGAGTATAGCGACTTGTTTGCAAAAGACCATACGGGAGTTATTGCTCCAAAGTCTACAAACAAGACGGAGAAAAAATTTCACGAAGCTATTAGTGACGCCTTGAAACAAACAATGGACAAGTACCTTAATATGGTTATTATGGGACAGGACATTGCAGAATATGGAGGTGCTTTTAAAATAACAAAAGGCTTTGTAGAACAGTTTGGAACCAGTAGAATAAGAAATACGCCAATTTGTGAAAGTGCCATTATTGGTGCTGCGCTTGGCTTGTCGCTAAAACGATATAAGTCGGTAATGGAAATGCAGTTTGCAGATTTTGCAACTGTAGGTTTCAACCAAATAATCAACAACCTTGCTAAGATACACTACCGCTGGGGGCAAAACGCTGATGTGGTAGTGCGTATGCCAACAGGTGGCGGTGTAGGTGCAGGACCGTTCCACTCGCAAAGCAATGAGGCTTGGTTCACACACACACCTGGGCTGAAAGTAGTTTACCCATCTACCCCTGAAGACGCTAAAGGCTTACTTATAGCAGCTATAGAAGATCCAAACCCTGTTATGTACTTTGAGCATAAGGCCTTATACCGTAGTATATCAGGCGAAGTGCCTGATGATTATTACACGGTAGAGATAGGTAAAGCCCGTCAAGTGACCACAGGTACAGACATCAGCATCATTACTTATGGTATGGGTGTGCACTGGGCTACAGCATATGCAGAGCAACATACTGATGTTTCTTTCGACATTTTGGATCTACGTACGCTTTCGCCACTTGATTATGATGCCATAAAAGCATCGGTAGCTCGTACTGGTAAAGTATTATTGCTGCATGAAGATACATTGATAGGTGGTCTTGGTGGAGAAATTAGTGCATGGATAGCACAGCATTGTTTCCAATTATTGGATGCACCAATTGTTAGATGCGCCAGCTTAGACACACCAGTACCTTTTGCTATTGAGCTGGAACAAAACTTTTTGGCAAAATCTAAACTGAATAGTGCTATCGAAGAGCTATTAAATTATTGATTTAACGTTTTATAATAATATTAATTACAAAACGCCCTGCATAAGTCAGGGCGTTTCTTATTTTCGTGTAGCATTCTGATATGAAACAATTTTCTTACACCAATATTTTATTGATAGGGCTACTAGCATTGTTCACACTTGCTTGCAATAACGAGGGTGAAGATCGTGGTCCGATTATACTTGGCAACGAAAGAACAATTGTCACAGAAACGGACTCTGTTTACTTGCAAGACCTAGTTCTTGATCTGGACTTTGCACCTGCTGAAGAAGAGGAAGTAAAAGAAGTGCTCACAGACTCTGTAAGGTTTGAACAAGCTAAAAAGAATGTTGTAGTCTCTAAAGAGATGATGCTAAGTGGTGGTGGGCTGAAAGTACCTTTCCCACAGGTTACCATGTTCATCCCGAGTATTACTACCAGAACCTTTCAAGAACAAGATCTTAAAAAAGCACACGGTGCTAGCTACCAAATAACCAGTGGTACACTTGACAATAACTACCTCATACTACAAGGAGCAACGATTAAAGAAGTAGCCATGCGCTACCAAACAGTTATTATGGTGAGTAATGACTTAGGCATGTTAGAGTTAACATCTCTACGCAAGCTTACCGACTGGAAAAGCATGGAAGGCAAGAATGGCATGTACAACCTTGAAGAGTTGGACATCAAAAACCTTGACTATACCAAAGTATCCAACAATGCCATCCGCAATGCAGTAAACCGTGCTACTAAAAGTAAACGCATGCGCAGGTCGGCACAGGTAAGCTGGGAAAACAGCGTAAAAGATGTTAGCCACACTAACCAAAAGCCTTTATACCCAGTAATAAGGGCAGTAATGTGGAGAGTAAGAGGTATAGACAAGGATGGCAATCATTTCCAGAAACAACTAAGAATAGATATTCCTGTTCGTATACCTTAGTCTACCGTTGCAATACATTTCAGCTCTATAGCTATTGGCGTAGGCAATGAGCTGATCTCTACTGTAGTACGGCAAGGCTGGTTATCCTTAAAATATTCCGCATATATCTTATTGTAGGTATGAAAGTCGCGCTTCATATTTACTAAGAACACCGTTACATCTACCAGCTTATCCCAACTGCTACCACATTCTTCCAGTACTATTTTCACATTGTCGAACACGTTGCGGCATTGCGCTTCAAAATCGAAGTCAATGAAGTTGCCGTTTTTGTCCAATGTCAAACCTGGTACTACAGTATCATTTTCACCTGCTTCTCGTGGTCCTATTCCTGAAAGGAAAAGTAAGTTGCCCACCTTACGCGCGTGCGGATATAAGCCTACAGGTTTTGGCGCTTTATTAGTAGATAATTTTTCAGACATATTTTTCTATTCTAATAATTTACAGTTCTATACAAACATTCTTAGGCTCGGTGAAGAAGCGCATAGCTTCCCAGCCACCTTCTCTTCCCACGCCTGAGTTTTTCATACCACCAAATGGCGTTCTCAAATCGCGGAGTAGCCAACAGTTTACCCAAACGATACCACTATCTACGTTAGCAGCTACACGGTTGGCTCTGGTTACATCTTGCGTCCATATTGTAGCCGCCAAACCATAATCGCTGGTATTCGCCAATCTTAAGGCTTCTTCCTCATCTTTAAATGGCTGTAAGGTAACTACAGGGCCAAATATCTCTTCCATATTGGTACGGCAGCTGGCACCAAGCCCTTCTATGATGGTTGGCTCTATAAAATAACCGTTCTCACATCTACCTTCAGGCTTAATGGCATTACCACCCAGTAATATTTTACCTCCTTCTTCTTTAGCCAGTTCTATACAGCTTAGCACTTTATCGTAATGCATCTTGCTCACTATAGCACCCTGCTTGCTTGTCTCATCAAGAGGATCGCCCACTGTAAGCTTTTTAGCTCTTTCAACGAACTCTGTTTTAAACTTTTCGTAGATGCTCTCTTCTATTAGTATCCTGCTACCACAAAGACATATCTGACCCATGTTGGCAAAAGAAGATTGCAATGTAGTGCGCATGGCTTTATCCCAATCGCAATCAGCAAATATGATATTAGGGTTTTTACCCCCCAACTCTAATGACAGCTTTTTAAACATAGGTGCCGCCACACTTGCAATGTGCTTACCTGCTCGCGTACTACCTGTAAAGGATATGGCTTTTATTTCTGGGTGGGCTACTATGGCACTACCACAATTTGGCCCATTGCCGTGTACTATATTCAATACCCCATCTGGCAAGCCTGCTTCTTTACAAATAAGGCTTAGCATATAGCTGGTCATTGGCGTTACCTCACTAGGCTTTGCTATAACACAGTTTCCAGCTGCTAGTGCAGGTGCTATCTTCCAGCTGAATAAATACAATGGTAAGTTCCAAGGAGAGATACAACCCACAATACCTACAGGCTGACGTAATGTGTAGTTAATAGCTCTACCTTCCATGCTATGGCTATCGGTACTGAAATGCATCAATCCCGTAGCAAAGAACCTAAAATTGCTAGAGGCACGAGGTATGTCCACCTTTTTGCTCAACCATAATGGCTTACCATTATCATTACTCTCTGCCAATGCGAGCGCATCGAGGTTCTCTTCAATTAATTCTGCTATTCTATTAAGTACTTTAAACCTTTTCTCAGCAGGTGTTGTACTCCATTCGCCAAAAGCAGCTTTTGCCGCCTTTACTGCATTTGCCACATCTGCCTCCGTACTATCAGGTATGTTACAATACACCTCTCCTGTTGCTGGGTTCACATTATCTATATAAGCGCCACCTTCAGGAGCTACAAATTCGCCACCTATGTAGTTAGTTATATTTTGGGGAGTTTTTAGTTCCATAATCACAAAAGTAACATTTCGTTTTTGTAGTTGAACACCTTATATAGATACAAAAAAATAGCACCCGACCATTGGTGCTATTTATACACTATAACAACTTCCTTTTTTAAAAGATAGTTACAAGAAGGTGACTATTTATCACCTTCCTGCTGCTTTACTATCTTCATCGTCTCTGTCTTAGCATTTATTTCTTTAATTACTTGGTCTAGTGTTTCTGCTGCTTCCGAAATACCTTCAAGTACCTGCTCATTGATCGGGTCTTCAGGGTTCTCTTTATTAAACAGTTGGATCATACCCATTATAGAAGCCACAGGGGCACGTACTTTGTGCGATTGTATCCAAGCAATATCTTTTAGTTTCTGGTTTTGTAATTGTATTTTCTGTACATACAAGCGTTGTTGTGTTACATCTTGTATTGTTCCTTTAACAACAGAAATAAGACCTGTTTCCGTAAGTATTACCTGACCACGAACGAGTATATGTCTTACTTCTTTGGACTTGGTAATAACCCTGCAATAGAAATCTGGAAAGAACTTTTTTATGAATATGGTATCAATTACTTTCTCCAAGTGTTTTACATCATCTTCATGAATAATACTTGAGAAATTCGTGTAGTTCAAATCCTTACCAACTTTGATATCCAAGATCTCTTCAGCAGCTTCCGATAGCTCTACGGTCTCTTGCATTACATCCCATTTGATGTAGCCTATCTTTGCTATCTTCTCTGCTTCCTGTAGTTGCTCATTCTTTTGTTTCAGCTCTTGTTCTACCTCTTTTCTATGATCAATTTCTTGTTGCATCTCTTCGCCCGAGCGCATAGAAAAAGCCTTTGCTAATATCTTTACTACATAGAAAACTGTTATCCAGCTAATAGCACCTGTGATAAATCTTATTAGCGCACTGATACGATAAGTAGGCACCCAGAACATAAGTGCATCTACAAAATAAGTAGCACCACTAAATAGGATAAATGAAGCGAATAGTAAATAAAGACTATTGAACCCTACAGGTTTCTTTTTCTTTACTACATAAAATAGGATAAGAATTGGTATGATAAAATAGGCAGACCATACAAGTAGATCGCTAATGATGTAGAACCATCCGTGAAATTGAGTCCAGTTACCACTCTCCCAAAAAGAGCGGAAATCTTGATACTCAAAAAGGTTTTTAAAGAAGTTAGTGACTTCCTTCATAATTGATGTTTGTTTTATACAAACACTCCTTACGGCGTGTTTTTTATTTTGTGTGTGTTTTGAAACTGCTATTTAATAATAGACTTATTAATAACAGCGACACAAAAATATATTACACTTGCACTTTCTCCCTTAAATATACACCCATTAACTAATCATTATGAAAAGTATTTATACCTAAAATAACCTGAAAGCCTTGCCTAGAAGATATTATAGGCAATAAAAGCCCCTAAATAGGCAATAGCGAACATGTACAAAAATTGATAGATCGGATACTTCCAGCTGCCTGTTTCTCTTTTTACAATTACCATAGTACTCATACATTGCATGGCAAACACGTAGAATATCAATAAAGAAATGCCTGTACCTAGCGTGTATACAGGTCGGCCATCAGCTCTACGGGCTGTACTCATTTTTTGACGTAACGTTTCTCCAGCATCTTCATTGCCCACACTATATAGTGTGGCCATAGTACTCACAAAAACCTCTCTTGCTGCAAATGAAGTAACCAGCGCGATTCCTATTTTCCAGTCGTAACCCAAAGGTCTTATTACAGGTTCCATAGCATGACCAACTATCCCTGCAAATGAGTTTTCTAAACGTTCCGTACCCTTTAAATTTCTTAAGCTATCTGCATGTTGGGGTTGTTGTTCTATCAAAGAGGCATACTTAGCATCTATTGCATCCATTTTGGATGGTGGGCCAAAACTTGCCAAACCCCATAATAATATGGAGATGATCAATATTACTTTACCGGCATCGGTAATGAATATCTTGGCCTTTTCTACCATAGTAATACCTACATTCTTCCAGCGAGGCATGCGGTATACAGGTAGCTCCATTAAAAAAGATGTAGCACCTTTCATCTTCATGGTCATGCTCATCACCTTAGATACGATCATTGCCATTACAAAACCCAGCAGATACAACCCCATGAGTACCAACCCTTGCAAATTGAATATGCCCACACTTTCATCAGGCACCACTAAACCTATTAGTATAGTATATACAGGAAGCCTTGCCGAACAACTCATTAATGGGGTCACCATAATAGTGATCAGCCTTTCTTTCTTATTCTGTATCGTGCGTGCTGCCATTATAGCGGGAACTGCACAAGCCATACCACTTATTAAAGGCATTACGGATTTACCGTTCAGTCCTACACTACGCATTAGTCGGTCTGTTAAGAAACTGATACGTGCCATATAACCACTGTCTTCTAGTATGGTTATAAAACCAAATAGTATCATTATCTGTGGTATAAAGATGACTACACCTCCTATACCTGCCAGCAGTCCGTTAATGAGTAGATCTTTAAACAAGCTGTCCGCCATTACACCATCTAGCCAGTTACTCACAAAGGCAAATCCCTCATCTACCCATGTCATGGGGTAGTCTGCCAACCAAAAAATACTTTGAAAAAGAGTAAAGAGAACTAGTAACAATACCACATTGCCCCATAAGGGATGGAGCAACATTTTATCAATACGCTCGCTTACAACAGCACGTTTTAGAGGATGCTCTTCCACCACACAACGCTTCATGATGCTATCTATCTTTTTGTAGCGTTGTACTATTTCTTCCGCCTGCACTTTGGCTTTATGAAACTTAACCTCATCGAGTAGCGCCCCTATTCTTATCCGCTGTGCAGCAGTAAGGTAGCTAAGCTCTAGATAATTACATGCGGTATGTAAAGCATTGTAATCGCTCTCCAGCGTACAAATAGACCTTATATCTGCCAACCATTCTCCCGATATTTCTTTTATATCAATAAATGATCTGGCACTTGTATTCGGATGTAGGTTTTTTACCCCTTCAATAGCTTTTTTTAGCTGGGTTATGCCTTTGTTCTTTCTTGGGTTTATAGATACTACAGGGGCCCCCATTAGTCTTTGTAGTTCTTTAGTATCTATTCTTATGCCTTTTTTACGGGCGATGTCGTTCATCGTTAATGCGATCACAACAGGCACTCCCAAATCCATGATCTGTGAGCAGAAGAGTAAATTTCTCTTCAAGTTAGCGGCATCTGCTATCACAACAATAAGATCTGGACTATCATTACCACTACTATTCAACAGTACTTCATAGGTCACCTGCTCATCTGCACTCTTAGGATAAAGACTATAAGACCCTGGTAGATCAATGATATTAGCAGAAAAACCGTCACTTATTGCAGCAACGCCCGTCTTTTTGTCTACGGTCACTCCGGGAAAGTTCCCCACTTTTTGATTCAACCCAGTAAGTGTATTGAAAAGAGAACTTTTCCCACTGTTAGGATTGCCCACTAACGCTATCGTATACTCACTCTGCATATGGATAAGAGTGCAAATTTACACAATACTAGCTGCCTATTGACACAGAAATGCTGATAGGGGTATATTTTTTCCGATTATGTAAATGTACTTAACGCAATAGTGTGATATTTCCTTTAAGAAACTGGTCTCTTTTGGTTGATCTGGCTCTATACTCAATGATATAGAGGTAAGTACCCATGTTCGCAGGTTGACCTTGTACAGTACCTCTCCAACCAGTGAAGGGATTATCTGTTTTGAAGACCAACTCACCCCATCTGTTATAAACACTCATTTTGTACATAGATACAGGGCAGGTTACTATTGGTTTAAACTCATCATTGCTTCCATCACCATTAGGAGTGAAGGCATTTGGCAGTACCAAGCAATCTTCACAAAGAGAGAAACCGACGTATACTGTATCTATATAAGAGCCACACTCATTTCTGGTCGATCTTTTATACACCCCTTCCCTGTAAGGCTTTATGCAACAGTCAAAATCTCCAGTATTCCACTTATACAGTACGCCATAAGGCAATTCGTTACCTATCAACCTAGTTGAGTTCTGACACATTATTTCATTATCTTCCAGCTCTTCGTGCGGCGTATAGGTCACATTGATCCTTACTTTTTTCTTAGGGCTTTCACACATTCCTATCTTTTGCGAAACAAATAGGTCATAATAGCCTGGCTCTTGTGTTATGACAGCAGGTTGTGTTAGGCCTCCTACTACACCTGCAGCATTGACATACCACTGTAGTTGCTCTCCTTTTACGTTTAATACAGGCTGAGAAAATTGGCAAACAGTAGTGTCATTGACAAGGGGCTGTGGTGTAGGGGGTTGTATATAGACGTGTACTGAATCTGTTTGAGTACCACATCTATTAGTAGCAGTAAGTGCATACACACCTGTTTTTGACACTACAATTTTGTCACTTGTAGCTCCGTTACTCCAAGTATAAGTATCAAACTTTACTGACGAATTGATCGTGACAGGTTCGTTTTTACAATTCACTATCTGATTGCCAAGTGATAATTTCTCGGGATGCCTGTATTGAACAATAAAAGTATCTATATAGGTATGGCAATTGGCATAAGAAGTACACCAATATTTACCATCTTTTGTTGCTGTTATGTCTTTTGTTGTAGCTCCGTTACTCCACAAATAGTATTCCCCATCTTGCCCGCTACTACTTAGTGGCATAGGTAAATGCTGCGCTAAACAATAACTCGAATCATGAGTAGCGTAAGTAGTATCTGTATTTTTCAGTTTGATAACACTTACATCATCAATATATATATACGCTCTTGTGTTATTGGCAATATTAGGGATTGCAGGGTGTATTGGTTTAATATTAGGTGTTCCTCCTTTCTTAAAGCGCCCCATGGTTAGCCATTCTTCCCCACCTTTGGCGATATATATATCAGATACCCTTACCCAGTTTGATGTATCGGTAAGAAATCTGCCAGTACGGTTAATAACTGCATAAGGCAAGTTAAGTGTATAGCCTGTTCCTACAGAGGTTTTAGCTGCCGCAAAATTTACGCCCAGCTCATCTATACCTACATAGTTGTAAGGCTGCGATTGCACTACACCCGCATTAACGAAAAAAGTAACACAATAGCGCTCTCCTTTTTGCAGAGGTTGATTGAGCTTACATTGT
The DNA here is from genome assembly GCA_041392855.1 of Flavipsychrobacter sp. Classification (NCBI taxonomy): domain Bacteria; kingdom Pseudomonadati; phylum Bacteroidota; class Chitinophagia; order Chitinophagales; family Chitinophagaceae; genus Flavipsychrobacter; species Flavipsychrobacter sp. The sequence continues at coordinate 2,626,528 of JAWKLD010000001.1, read as the reverse complement.
ATATACTCACTATAATCCAGCGTTTGCACTCCACCCTGATAGCTGGCTTCCCAAGCTATAATCCCTGCATAACCATTGCCTGTACGTGCATTTTGATACCCAAAACTATTACTTGGTACAGAGACTCCTGTGTTAACTTGTGCACATCTATTAAAATAATCTGGAGTAGCATCGTTCAATGGATTATTCCATGCTTTTACCGTTGGGAAATCTATATAAGTAGGCGAGTAGGCTAAACTTGATATGCTAGAGGGGCATGCGTTAAAATCTTCAAAGGAAGGATTAGGCACTAGGTTTTGGCTATTAGCCCGAAGGCTAAAAAGGGTAACTATTGCAATGACTGCATATAGCAAATAGTGCTTCATAATAAGGGACCAAGTTTGGTCTTTTAAGAGACGGCTGTTTTTAACTTTCTGTTGGTAAATCAGCTGTTTTTGTATGTATTTTTAATGGAATATTTATATAAATGCTGTTTTATTAGCTAAAAGTTATACTTATGAGTATATCAATTGTAAATAAGAACATATATCTGTTGCTAGGTTTAGTAGCTGTTTTGTTATCTTCCTGTACTATGAAAGATTTGAAAACGGTAAAGTATGTAGATGTGGAGCAGTATTTAGGTAAGTGGTATGAGATCGCCTCTTTTCCTCAAAGCTTTCAAAAGGGTTGCTCTTGTACTACTGCCGAATATAGCATGAACGATAATGGCAGCCTTAAGGTGATCAACTCTTGTAATGTTGAAGGCAAGCGCAAAACAGTAACCGGAAAAGCATTTGTAAAAGACAAAAAGTCCAATGCTAAACTAGCAGTACAGTTTTTTTGGCCATTCAGAGGTAAGTATTGGATAATTGAGCTAGCTGACAATTACTCTTACGCAGTTGTAGGGCACCCCAATCGTAAATACTTATGGATATTGTCCCGAACGCCAGAGATGGATAAAGAGCTTTATGAGCAGCTTTTACAAAAGGTAAGCGCTAAAGGCTTTGATACAAATAAGCTAGTAGTTACCGATCAATCTTGCTGGAAATAAAAAGGGCAGATGAATATTCATCTGCCCTTTAATATTTAGTCGTTATTACTATTCCTCTTCTTTAGGAGTAGTTGATTCATTCTTTTTACTAGAAGGAGATTTTTTAATTGTAAAAACAATTTTCTCTTCCTTCTCATCAAAATCTGCTTTCACTTGGCTTCCCTCATCTATCTTTTGGTTTAGTATTTCCTCAGCTAGTGGGTCTTCCAAGTATTTTTGGATGGCTCTGTGTAATGGTCTTGCACCAAACTGCTTATCATAACCTTTCTCTGCTATAAAGCTTTTAGCCTTATCGGTTAAGTCTAGCGTGAAACCTAGCGTGCTCATTCTCTTCAACACATCTTTCATGATGATGTCGATGATAAGTGCTATATCTTTTTCGTCAAGAGAGTTGAAGATAACTACATCGTCAATACGGTTTAAGAACTCAGGAGAGAAAGTACGCTTCAATGCTTTTTCGATTACGCCGCGCGATTCTTCTTCTGCATTTTCTGTTCTCGCATTAGTAGAGAAACCTACACCTGCTCCAAAGTCTTTTAATTGACGGACACCAATATTTGATGTCATGATAATCATAGTATTCTTAAAGTCTACTTTACGACCAAGACCATCTGTTAGCTGTCCATCATCTAATACTTGTAATAGTATGTTGAAAATATCTGGATGTGCTTTTTCAATCTCATCAAGTAGAACTACAGAGTATGGCTTACGTCTTACTTTTTCCGTTAGCTGTCCACCTTCTTCATATCCTACATATCCCGGAGGCGCTCCTATCAATCTACTCAAAGAGAACTTCTCCATGTACTCACTCATGTCAATACGTATTAGCGCATCATCACTATCAAACATATGGCGTGCTAATGCTCTTGCCAACTCTGTTTTACCCACACCTGTAGGCCCTAAGAAAATGAATGAACCTATTGGCTTCTTCGGATCTTTCAACCCTACACGATTACGCTGTATTGCTTTTACTACTTTCTGTATCGCATCGTCTTGTCCTATTACAGCACCTTTCAAGTCATCGCCCATTCTACGAAGCTTTTTGCTTTCCGCCTCTACCATTCTCATAACAGGTATTCCTGTCATCATACTTATCACCTCAGCAATATGCTCTTCATTGATAGGGAAACGTTTATGCTTCGCTTCTTCTTCCCACTCAGCTTTGGCTTGCTCCAGCTCTTCCCCTAGTCTTTTTTCTTTATCTCGTAATGCTGCGGCTTCTTCAAAACGTTGGCTTTTTACAACCTTGTTCTTTTCAGATTTGATATCCTCGATTTGCTTTTCCAGATCAAGGATATTCTGAGGAACATTTATGTTTTTCAAGTGTACCCTTGCACCTACCTCATCCATTACGTCTATCGCTTTATCCGGCAACAAACGATCGGTCATATATCTATCACTTAGTTTCACACAAGCAATTACAGACTCTTCATCGTAATTAACGTTATGGAAATCTTCGTATTTAGATTTAATGTTATTAAGTATGGTAATCGTCTCTTCAATGCTTGGTGGCTCTACCAATACTTTTTGGAAACGACGATCTAATGCACCATCTTTTTCAATATGCATTCTGTACTCATCAAGCGTAGAAGCACCTATACATTGCAGATCACCTCTTGCCAATGCCGGCTTAAAGATATTGGAAGCGTCCAAAGAACCAGAAGCACCACCTGCACCAACTATAGTGTGTATCTCATCTATGAATAGTATTACATCGCGATTTTTTTCTAATTCGCTCATAATAGCTTTCATGCGCTCTTCAAACTGGCCACGGTATTTAGTACCTGCTACCAATGCGGCTAGGTCTAAACTGATAACGCGTTTGTCGAACAACACACGTGATACCTTACGCTGTACAATACGTAGTGCCAAGCCTTCTACAATGGCAGTTTTACCAACTCCAGGCTCTCCTATTAGTATCGGGTTATTCTTTTTACGTCTTGAAAGTATTTGAGAAACACGCTCGATCTCTTTTTCACGACCCACTATCGGATCAAGACTACCTAACTCAGCCATCTTGGTAATATCTCTACCAAAATTGTCTAATACAGGTGTTTTAGATTTCGTGTTACCTGTTTGGCGGCGCTGTTGTTGAAACTGGCGTCTTTCTTCATCTTCATCAAAATCTTCAGAACCAGGATCACCATAGTCCCCTTTAGGAACATCTCCTTGCAAGATGCCTAGCTCTGTTTTAAAGCGTTCGTAATCTACATCGTGCTTGTACAGTATTTGCGTAGCTACGTTCTCTTTATTCTTCAAGATGGATAACATTAAATGTTCCGTTTCAACAGTAGGGCTTTTCAAAGCCTTGGCTTCTAGTACAGTTATCCTGATAACCTTTTCTGCTTGTTTGGTCAGTGGCAAACTATTAAGATTAGCAAGAGGTTTGTTGCTCTTGTCCTTTATAGCTAGTTCCAACTCTTTTCTAAGATCGAATAGATCTACTTGCATTGTTTGCAGCACCTTCACTGCCAAGCCATCACCATCACGTATCAAACCAAGTAGTAGATGCTCCGTACCTATAAAATCATTTCCCAATCGTAATGCTTCCTCACGACTATAAGAAATAATCTCTTTTACTTTGGGTGAGAAATTTGAATCCATTGTATATCTCCTTGTTTAAGTTAAAGTTAACACTATTGGAGGTAGTGGCGTATTGTGTTTCATTATAACGTTATTGCCTGCTATTTTATTTCTGCAATGCTCTACTAACTAATATACGAAGAAATAGTACTAGAGTTATGTTATTTTTGTTTTGGTAAGTATTTACCTTTTAAACTACCTTCTGTATATGGAGTTCAAAATTGATACCAAAGAGACATATAGTGTTATTGCGCCGCTTAGCGAGCATTTAGATGAAAATATGGCAGCGGCTCTTCGCCAAAAATGTATCAGCCTTGTGGAAAACGGCAGTCAAAATTTTTTAATTGATATGTGTAACTGCATTTCTGCCGACAATACGTCATTTAGCACTTTGCTATCCCTACACGAATATTGTTATACCAATGGCTACTCTTTAGTATTTACCAATGTTACTCCTGCTGTGCTGCAAAGCATAAAAGACAAAGAAATAGATGAATTACTAAATATAGCCCCTACTGAAATAGAAGCAGTAGATATCATTAGTATGGAAATACTAGAACGTGATCTATTCAACGAAGAATAGATAGCTTATTTTATGCGCTAGTTATTAGCACCGTTTCAAAACAAAAAAGCATAGGAAATGAAAGTAACTATACTTGGCAACAACTCAGCTCTTCCAGCTTTTGGCAGGCACCCAACATCTCAAATTGTTTCTATTCATGGCGATAGTTTAATGATAGATTGTGGTGAAGGAACACAAATTCAAATGCAACGTTTTGGCCTGAAATGGAGGAAGCTAAAACATATTTTCATCAGTCATTTGCATGGCGATCATTATTTTGGATTGGCGGGCTTAGTGAATAGTATGAGCTTGTTGGGTCGTACCATGCCTTTGCATGTATATGGTCCTGCCGAACTAGAGCCTATGCTACAAGCTGTACAAGATACTGCCGGTACAGAATATTCTTACCCATTTCATTTTCATCCACTACCAGAGGGGCGCGCTAAAATATTAGACGATGAAGGCTATTGTGTCTCCTGTTTTCCTGTAGAACATAGGATAGCCTGCCATGGCTTTTTGATAGAAAGCAAAAACAAGGGCAGGAAGATATTGCCCTACCAATGTAGAGAATATGAGATACCCAGATATTACTACAAAAAACTAAAGGAAGGGGAAGATTATGAACGGAAGGATGGCACTATCATAAAAAATGAATGGGTAACTACGGATGGGCCTAGCCCAAAAAGATATGCTTATTGTGCAGATACACTATTTACCCAATCTTTTCTTGAAGACATAAAAGGCGCAAATACTATATACCACGAAGCTACCTACCTGCACGACAGTGTAGAAAAGGCTAAGGCTCGTTTTCACAGTACAGCGCTACAAGCTGCAGAGCTAGCAAAACTGGCTGGGGTAGAGCAGTTGTTACTCGGGCACTACTCTTCAAAGTATAAAGAGTTAACCTTGTTTGAAGAAGAAGCCAAGCAAGTTTTCTCGAATGTACAGGCTACTGTAGAGGGTAGTACTTATGATGTATAAAAAAGCCCCGCTCTTTTTGAGCAGGGCCATATAATGCTACTATTTTTACTTACAAACCTGTAATACAGATACCCATTGAATATGGCGTTATCTCAGGTCCAAGATTTTCTTGATACAACTTGTTTAAGTTGTAAGAACCAAACAAAGTAAAGTTGCCCCAGCCTATACGTGCTGTACCGGCAAAACGCCAACCTTCCAAAAACACTTTGGTGCCTGTTTTACGAACGATCTTTGTGCCTTCTTCTTTTGCTTTGGTATGTGCTCCCATAAGTGTACCTACCCTTAAACCTACTGCTGCTTTAAAACCTTTATTACGGTTATATTTATTACCAAAGAATCTTAACTCAAATGGAGCCTCCAGATAAGTAGTAGTTAGCTTATACTTTTTGTAATTGGTGGTTTCAGGAATGAACCTAGCCATAGTATCAGCGCCAGAAAGTGTTATTTCCTGATCTTTAAGGTAAATATTTGAAATACCCACACCTATACCTGCGGCAAAACTGAAGTTAGATTTACTAATAGGAAAGTCGTAGCACAGGTACCCATTGAACCCTCTACCAAAACCTGTAGTTGCTATACTATCAGGTGCAGACCACCCCTCGTAGGTAAACTGCAGCATGATGAAGTCTCTAGACGGTTTTTGAATAATTGTCTTCTGCTTTTTCTCGCCCTTTTCTACGTCTTGGGCAAATAACATCACTGGCAACAAACATATCAATCCCAGTAAGAAGGTCTTTTTCAACATATAATGTGTATTGAAGCGCAAATATAACAGCCTATTCATGGATTATTTGTTAAAAAACAGTGTTTCAAGCTATTTATTGGCATTTAACCTAAAAAATACCTTGTGAAAATAATTTTATTGACGCTTAGAAATTACCAATTTTGATTACCTTTGCTTCCCCGAATTGATGGAGGCTATAGCTCAGTTGGTTAGAGCGTCGGTTTGTGGTTCCGAAGGTCGTGGGTTCGAGACCCATTAGCCTCCCAAAAAAGGAAAAGCTGTTTAGCTTTTCCTTTTTTATTTGTTAGGGAAAAACAGCTTTATTTTTGTTCCCCTATTCTTTGCACTTGATATAATGAACTTACCATGAGTAACTTTAAGTAAGTCCTTGATAATCAGATATCCAATACCATTTCCTTGCTTCCCTTTACTATTGGCGGTAGATACAAAAAGCTTTTCTGATAGTAAATTATCTATCTGCTCCTGACTCATGCCCAGCCCTTGATCTTGTACCTCTATCAACAAACCATTTCTCAATACTTTGCTGGAGATATTAATATTTCCCTTCTCCATAAAGTTGATGGCATTCACTACCAAGTTGTATAAGATCACTTTAAGAGGTTCAAAAAATTGCTCTATTACAAACTTTTCAGGCACTTTATTGGTCAATACAATATTTTTCTCTTTGGCCAATGGTTTCAGTATGCCGAAAACTTCTTCAATTATATCGTGTAGGTCTATATCCTCCTTTACTAAAGTTCTATTCTTATTTTGAAATTTTATCCAGTTCAGGATATTCTTAGACAATGCTTCCAGTTCTTCAGAAGTATTAATGATGTCAATTAATATTTCCGAATATTCATGAGGGCTAATTTCATTTTTTTTCATCAGGTTTCTACCTGTGAGATGCATGAAACGTAGTGGGGTGATGATATCATGGCTTATTATAGATATCAATCTTGTTTTGATACTATTCAGATTTTCCAGCTCTATATTCTTACGCTCTATCTCTTTTATCTTCCGCTCGAGATGCAGGGTCAGTAATTTCTCCTTTTTATTTCTTTGCTGCTTTAAAAAACGATAAGTGGCGACGAAATATATGAGGGCTACTAAAATGAATATTCCAATGATAGTGATATTGTTCAATAAGACTTCTCCCATAAGGCAGTGCAGTTCTTCACTTTATACAAAGTTAATATTGAATAAAGAGCTTAGCTGCATTAAAGTTTTTAGATTGTTTGTGTCTGTTTTTTCAAAAATCCTACCCTTAATAGTGGAGACCGTACTCATTCTCAGATTAAGGCTGTTGGATATTTCTTTCGTTCCATCCCCCTTCAACATATAGTGCAATACTTCCAGTTCTCTGGCAGACAAGCTACTAAAAGGGTTATCTGATTCCCCACTACGCTTTTTGTATCTATTACTATCATAGTCAAACAAAAACTCCCTAATACACCTTACCGTTTCTTCTTCGTCCTCGTTTTTTTGTAAGTAATAATATACCCCATACTGTTTAAGCGCCTCTCCGTATATTTCCTTACAAAGCATAGAGAAAACCATAATGTTCAGATCAGGATACAATTTCTGTATGTTGGGTATAATTTCTAAGGACATACAGTCTGTAAGCACTAAGTCCAATATAATATGCGTATAGCCTCCTTTTTGAAGCTCAGACATTACCTCACAACAGTTTGAAGCCTCACCCACGGCTTCAATATTCAAATTATTTTTTAAGATAAGCTGCACACCTCTCCTAATCAGACTATGATCGTCAGCTAATAAAACCCTCTCCATTATATATAACTAGTTCTTTTCCTCTTATAATATACAATATGTATATCAATATTTACCTAACAAAAAGCATGCGAATTTCAGTAAATCTATGGTAAAAAGCGGGTAGAATTTATTCTACACAAATTTCATTAATATATATGTACTTTTGCTAGATTATACTGTATATACAAATTGTTTACATACAGCAGTATTTTTTTTACACTTCTATAGATATTGGCCAGCAGGAAAACTTTAAGTTGGTTCCCTTAATTTTTTTTAGCCCTAACTGTAATATTTGGTATCTTTACTCTTCATCCGCATTTAATAAAATACGATATAATGAGTTTAGAAATTACAGGAAAACTACTTGTTAAATATGATACCCAACAAGTAAGTGAGCGTTTCAAAAAAAGAGAATTTGTCCTTGAATTATCAGATGAAGTAAATGGTAATGTATATACCAATTTTGCTAAAATGCAATTGGTACAGAACAAATGCGAAATTTTAGACAGATTTAATGAGGGAGATGAAGTAAAGGTGAGTTTCAACATAAAAGGCAACAAATGGGAGCGTGACGGAAAGGTAAATTATATAACTAACCTTGATGCATGGCGTGTGGAAAGTGCTGCTCAAGATATGAACCAAGCGCCTGCACCACAAGCTGCATCGTCTTTTAACACCAATAGTGCCCCTGACAATTATAATCCATCTCCTGAAAATGTAGACGATCTACCATTCTAGGAGTTATATATAACTTATTGTTAATAAAAGCATTCTATAAAGTCTTATAGAATGCTTTTATTGCTCAAATCAGTAGGCTACATATAGCTACTGGCTTGGATTTGTTAACTTTTTTGTTTAAACTTGGTGAAAATTATTTCGATGCGCCGGATATCAAATGTGCTTAAAATTTCGATGTTCGCTTTAACGGCTTTTGCCTTTCAAAGCTGCAAAAAAACAAACGGTATTGATAATAACGCTGTTATTACAAAACCTTATACGCTATATGTAGTAGATTCACTAGGTACTATATACAACACTAACGATGGGAATAATTACAAGCAGATCATTTTCCCTGCCGATGGTATACCTCCAAGAGCGTTTGCTACCTACTTCAATAGTATATTGATGATCAAAAGTAGCGCCAATGCTTTCTTAAGCAGCAACGAGGGTGCTCAATTTAGCTCTACGTTCAGCAAAGTTAGCCCTATGGCTTTCCACCAAAGCTTGATCATAGATGTACCGTCTTTCAATAGAGTATACATTGCCTCAACCGATGCTAAAGGCATTGCTTATTCACAAGACTCTACCGGAGAAGCTTGGATAGCTGATAATGATAATGGACTAGGTTCGGCTGCTTCAATTACTTCGTTTGCACAGCTTGAAGATGGTACATTGGTAGCCTTTGATGACGCTTCAAGAAGTATATTCACCAAACCAAATGTTGGCGCGGCGTGGACTAAGAAGGCTAGTGGCGGATTACCTCCAGCTGGTAATGGTCAAATGTTCATAACTAACTATGGCAATACCATTGTAGCTGCTGACGCTACAGGTGCTGAAGGTGTATACTATAGCACTAACAATGGTGATAGTTGGCTAGCTTATGCAGGGTTACCAACAGGTGTTCCTGTACGTACTGCTCATTCTCCTTTCAACAAAGTATTATTAATAGGTCTTGAAGGCCAAGGTGTATATAGATTGCCTTTAGGTTCTGATACTTTTGTTCCTGCAAATATTGGTTTGGATGCCAATACTGCTGCTCGTTCAATAGTTTCAAAATCCGACTATTTCAAAAATGATCGCCTAAAAGAATATGTATATGCTGCTTGTAATACAGGCTTATACAGAAGTGAAGATAACGGGTCTAACTGGACCAAAATAAAATCAGGAAATTTCGTTCTGGTATACTAGAGTTCATCCTCAACATCAGGACCAAGAAGTTCATTCAGGTCGCGCCGCTGTTTCTTAGTGGGGCGACCTGTTTTACTTAGGCGCTTTCCGGTATAGAAACTTGATGTTTGTCGTTTATTATATTCTTTATCCTCTTCACTGGTCAGGTCAACATAATATTTTATAGCTTCTTCATACTTCATACGCTTATGTAGTAAGTCGGTCACTTCTATAGTCCACTTTCTGCCTATTGCTCTTATGTCGTATTTATCACCTATAGTTACAGTTTTTGAAGGCTTAACATTTACACCCTCCAACTTTACCCTCCCTTCATCACAAGCCTTTGTAGCTTGTGAGCGGGTTTTGAAAACCCTTATGGCCCATAAATATTTGTCTATCCTCAACTTGTTATCACTCATAAGTTTAAAATTAAATAACCTTAAGCTTATTCTCTTTTATATTTTTGTGGTAACCTTATATTATGCAGTCACTTATCATATTTGCCTCTGGCAGAGGATCTAATGCAGAAGCTATTATCAACTTCTTTAAAGAAAAAGGAAATGTCAAAGTATCGCTAATAGTTACCAATAAAGCCGATGCCGGTGTAATAGAAGTGGCGGAGAAAGAACATATACCATTTCTTATAGTAAATAATCAAACACTGGGGGGTGTCCTTTTTATTGATCAGCTAAGGTCGTATAACCCATCATTGATAGTACTAGCAGGTTTCCTGAAAAAGATACCTGATACAGTATTACAGGAATTTTCTAACAAGATTATCAACATCCATCCCTCACTACTTCCTAAGCATGGGGGCAAAGGTATGTATGGGCATCATGTACACCAATCGGTACTGGATAATGGAGACAAGGAGTCTGGCATAACGATACATATGGTTAATGAACACTATGACGAAGGAGCAATACTTACCCAAGCCAGATGTGCGGTTACGAAAGAGGATACTATAGATACCCTTGCCAAAAAAGTGCATCAATTAGAGCATTTCTACTTTCCACGCACTATTGAGTTTTTGCTGCAGCAAATGTGATACTGCAAAGACAATATAGACTGGTACCCTACGTTTTAAATTCTGTACATTTGATAAGTACAACAGGTATTATGAAGACATATAAACTATATCTCATAGCTGTTATGCTATTATTAGCAAACGCAGCAGTAGCACAAGATAGACCAATAGGGTATTGGCGAGCACATATGCCTTACAAAAAAGCAATAAGTGTAGCTACTGATGGCAGCACACTATATGTGGCTACAGAACAGGCATTTTATAGCTACAATATGGCAAAGGATGAAATTACGTCATACAGCAAAGTAGATGGCATGTCTGATGTGGGTATGTCTGATATAGGTTATGATGCACTTACTGAAACAGTTATTCTAGGCTATCAAAATAGTAATATAGACCTGTATAGTAACAATAGTTTTTATAACATACCCTATTTAAAGCTGGAAAATGTTACCGGAAGTAAAAGTATTAATGCAATTTATACAGATAAGGGGCTTGCTTACATCAGTACCGATATTGGTATTTTGGTTATAAATCTGGAGAAAAAAGAAGTAAAAGAAACTTATAACTTCACCATAAACAACCAAACAATAGCAGTTAAAGGGTTTACTATGGTAGGCAACTTCTTCTATGCTGCTACCAGTCAGGGGCTATACAAAGCCAATAAAAATAACCCTAACCTACAAGCTTTTTCTTCTTGGCAGGCTATTGATAATAGTAGAAACTTCATTGATGTAGCTAGTGTAGGCAATAAAGTCTTTGCAACACTTATTGATAGCTTATTCTCTATTGAAAATGATGTTCTTAATTATAGATATAGGTCGGATAGTGCTACTAGAGCACTAAATGAGGGACTTAATGGCGTATGGATCTTAGAGAACTACGGTGCTACTTTTAATGGGACAGCTAAGAAAATAAACATGGATTATTTTCTAGTGGATTCTTTTAAACTACCTGGCTTTGCAAAATCATTAGTAGACCTCCCTACTACTGATAGTGCTAAATACATTGCCGATGAATTTACCGGACTTAAAAAACGTACGCTTAAGGGCGATCCATTCAATACCATAGGACCTGAAGGGCCTAAAGACTTTGCTACTTTCGATATTATAGCCAATAACAAAGAGGTATGGGTAGCTCATGGTGGCTATGATGACGTTTATAAACAAAATGGTAATAGTAGCGGCTTTTCAAAATTTAGTAATCAAAAATGGACGCTTTATAATGGAACAAACTATCCTAAGTTTGGAGACAGCCTAAAAGACATTACTCATATTACTAAAGGTCCTGACGGGTCTATCTATGCTGGCTCCACAACCGAAGGACTTTTTATACTAAAACCTGATGGTAGTGTAGAAGTAGTAAAGCAAGGGGTTATACCTACTTCAGTTACAGGACCTTTATATAGAGTTAGTGGTCTCGTTTTTGATGATAATGGAACTTTATGGTTAACCGTATTTGGTGGTGACCCTTATGAGCTACTGGCACGTACAAAAGATGGAGTATGGTATAAATACACTGCACTTGCCAGCAGACCTATTAAAAATAGTGCCGCACACGTTATCATTGACGATAATAATCAGAAATGGTACGCTGCGCCTAGCGGTGGAGGTGCCATGGTATATGATGATGGTGGTACTGTAGATAACCTTGCTGACGATTCGTATAGACAACTACGCGCAGGCGATGGTAGTGGTGGTTTACCTAACAATGAGGTATACTGCCTGGCCAAAGATAAAGATGGTGCTATATGGATAGGAACGGCTGATGGTGTTGGTATTGTCAATTGTCCACGTGATGTAATAACCGGTGGCTGTGAGGCAGAAAAAAGAGTGGTTCAGTTTGATGATTTTGCTGGTTTCCTTTTTCAAAATGAACAAGTACGTACAATAGCTGTAGATGGTGCTAACAGAAAATGGATAGGTACTAATAATGGACTATGGCTAATAGCTCCTGATGGAGATAAGATAGTAGAACGTTTTACTGTAGATAATAGTCCATTGCCATCTAACAGGGTGCAAAAGATAACAATAGATCCTATAACAGGTGATGTATATATTGGCACAGAAAAAGGATTAATGAGCTACAGAGGTACTGCCACCGATGGAGGTCGTGAAAATGCAGACGAGCTGATCACTTATCCTAACCCTATACCTTCAGGATATACAGGTACTATTGCCATCAAAGGCTTTGTTGAAAATGCAGACGTACGTATCACAGATGTTTCCGGTCAGTTGATATACCGTACCAAAGCATTAGGAGGCCAAGCCATATGGAATGGTAGGGACTATACCGGCAAACGCCCTCAATCGGGTGTCTATCTTATATTTGGCACCAGCAAAGACGGTGCTCAAACCAAAACAGGCAAACTGTTGTTCATGGAATAGCTTATGTTGCTCAAGACAAGAGGAATTGTTTTACGTAAAATAAAATATGGTGAAACAAGCCTTATCTGTACTATTTTCACAGAAGCGCTTGGCATACAATCTTACTTGGTACAAGGTGTAAGAACGACCAAAACCAGAGGTAACAAAGCAGGCTTGCTACAGCCTTGTACATTGCTGGATATAGTGGCTTATCAAAAAGAACAAACAGGGCTACAACGATTAAAGGAGTTTCAACCTTCTTATATCTACTCTGGTATTCAAGAAGACATCATAAAGAATAGCATTGCTTTATTCTCAGCAGAGCTTTTATTGAAACTACTTCCTGAACATGCTAAGATGGAAGACATTTTTCAGTTTGCCTATCAATACTTCTGCTCTATAGACAAAGAGGTAAACAACAAGATCGGTAATTATCCTATCTATTTCGTAATACAGTGTAGTAAGCTATTGGGCTATGACATACACGGCAACTATTCAGCACAAACACCGTATATAGATCTTAAAGAAGGCGCATTTGTGAGTACACCTCCCGCTATTCCTACTACACTGAATGATCTGGAAATAAGATTATTATCTCAACTTGTAGAAGCAGACACCATAGCAGAAGCTACTCGTATAGCCATGAATGCCACTCAACGTTTTACACTATTAGATTGGTATATCGAATTTCTGCAAGCACATACAGAACATATGAGAAATATAAAATCGCTTGCAGTACTTAGAGCAATATTACACTAAAAGCTTACTTGGTTATTCCCAGCTTTTTAGCAACTCTTGATAAGTAGTTTTTGAAAAACTTGAACTGGCCTAAAGGAATACTAACTAACAAAACTGCTATAGGCCAAAGTAGCGTGATCAACAAAATATAAAGAACAAACCATAATACTCCTTTTTCTATTGGCAGCATGGATAAAATTGTTCTGCCGGCATAGCCACACAAACTACCACCTAAAGCAAAAGTGCATAGGATGAGCAGGAGCTGCAAACCCGAAACTTTCCATTTGTTCTTTAATTTTTCTAACATAATTGCTTATATAAGCTTATTAGGCGCTGCAAATCTAAGCATTATCTTTAAGGATAGTTGTTTGGTTATATTTTTTGCATTCCAGTATTTTGTATCATCAATAGTATAGCGGTTATGAATATTAAAAGTTTTCTTGTTTTTATAGGGGTTTTATCGATAATTAATGCAAACGCACAGTCTAGTATCGAAAGCCCATATCCACAAGATTACTTTCGTAACCCATTAGACATTCCTATAATACTAGCAGGCAATTTTGGGGAATGTAGGCCCAACCACTTCCATAGCGGACTGGATATTAAAACTCAAGGCAAAGAAAACTTAGCGGTACATGCAGCTGCAGATGGTGAAATAGTAAGAATAAGGATGCAAAAAGGAGGTTTTGGGCACGCATTATACCTAAGACATCCTGAAGGATATACAACTGTATATGCTCACCTCAATAATTTCAAAGCCGACGTACAAACCTATATGAAAGCCGCCCAATACCGTAATAAAAAATGGACGGTAGACTTATATCCAAAAGCGGGAACATTTAAGGTAAAAAAAGGAGATATAATTGCATGGTCAGGAAATACAGGCTCTTCTACTGCACCGCATTTACATTTTGAAATTAGAGATAGCAGAACAGAACATCCGCTCAACCCCATGCTTTTCGGGTTTGATATAAAAGATAATATTGCCCCTGTACCTACCAAAGTGGTAGTATACGACATGGACAATAGTATTTATGAGCAAACCCCCAGTTTTAACCGCTTATTGAAGAAGGGCAGTATCTATACTACTAACGACATTATTACTACAACTGCTCCCTTTATCGGCATAGGGATAAAAACCAACGACTATATGAATGATAGTCGTAACACTTTGACCTTTTATACCGCAGAGCTATTCATGGATAGTACGCTACAATGCAAAATAACGCTAGATGATATTGGCTACGATATTACACGATACATGAACGCCTATCTGGATTATAAAACAAAGAAAAAAGGTGGCGGTTATATACAGTTGTTTTTTAAGCTGCCTGGTAATAAGCTGAATACTATTTATACTATG
The DNA here is from genome assembly GCA_041392855.1 of Flavipsychrobacter sp. NCBI lineage: Bacteria > Pseudomonadati > Bacteroidota > Chitinophagia > Chitinophagales > Chitinophagaceae > Flavipsychrobacter > Flavipsychrobacter sp. Next base: position 2,611,491 of record JAWKLD010000001.1, on the reverse strand, counting down.
AACAAAAATGATGGTGTAATTACTATTAATGATAGCACTGTTCATGATATGCAGGTAAAACTAACCGACCCCAAGGGTAATGTTAGTCATGTAGCTTTTAAAATTAGATATAGCGGTGCTGTAAGTGAGCTAGAGCATGAATGTCAAGAAAGTTTTAATGCAAGTAGTGATAACAAATTTAATCACCCGAATGTAAAGTTCTATTTACCTCAAGGAGCTATATACGACAACATTTGTTTTCAGTTCAACGAAAAAGAAGATAGCAATAGCTATTCATCCAGATATCAAATACATTATCCATACATTCCTTTACACAAATACTTTAAGCTGTTCATCAAACCCAACAAACCAATACCATTTGAACTGAGAAATAAGATAGCAATCATATACAATGGTGATGGAAAGGATGAAGGTGAAAAAGCAGAATTTGAAAATGGATGGTACACCACCTCTACCAGAATGTTTGGAGAATATCGTTTGGTTGCAGATAATACTCCTCCCAGTATAATACCATTACAAAAAGAAGGTGCTGTATTAACGAACTATTCAAAAATTCGTTTTAAGGCGACCGATGCTATCACTTCTGTAAAACAGTTCATTGCTAAACTCGATGGGGAATGGATATGCTTTGAGCAAAAAGACAATGTATTCTTTTATATTTTTGATGAACATTGCCCTAAAGGCAAACACAAACTTACCGTTACTGCAATAGATGATAACGGTAACAGTAAAACAATAACGTACAACTTTACAAAATAGATAGCATGGATTTAGCGAAAGGGGACATGGCTCCCAACTTTACAACAACAGACCAAAACGGAGATAAAGTATCTCTGAAAGATTATGCAGGGAAGAAAGTAGTGCTATACTTTTATCCTGAAGATGATACACCCACTTGTACCGACCAAGCTTGCAATTTTAGAGACAATGTAAGCCTATTGAAAAATAAAGGCATTACCGTTTTAGGTATTAGCCCTGATGGGGTAGATAAACATAAAGACTTTGAGAAAAAGTACAGCTTGCCTTTTACACTACTTACCGATGTAGATAAGAAAGTGGCGAACCTCTATAATACTTGGGGAGAGAAAAATCTATACGGTAATAAATTCATGGGTATAAAACGTACTACTTTTCTTATCAATGAAGATGGTAGTATACACCACATTATAAAGAGAGTAAAGGCTAAAGAACATAGCCAACAGATATTGGAAAAATGGGGGTTACTTTAAAAAGTAACCTTCATACTTCCCAGTACGCCAAAATTTCTTTGTAGCACTTCATTAGGTAGGCTGCTAGGGGTTACTCTCCAAATAAAATCGACCCTAAACAATCTGAATATATTTTCAATTCCAGTACCTACTTCCACATAAGGGTCGTTACTCAATGTTCTAAACATAAAACCTTTATTTAGGTTTATTGCAGCATTTGCATCCGTTAAGCTACCAACAACTCCTTTGGCAGTCCAAAACTGTCTGAGATTTAATTTCTTTACCAGTGGTATGTATTTGAATACCCCTCCACCTATAGAATGCTCCAAATTTGCTCCTACAAATTGGTCACTTAAAAACTCATATTGGTTCATCATATTGAATGCATACTTATTGTAATAGTACGATTCATTACCTGGGTGCTGCTCTAACAATGTATAAGGCAGATCTCCAAAATACTTGCCCCCAAATACATTGACGTAGAGGCTACCAAATGGTGCTATTTCCACCCTGTCTGATACAGAGAAGTTTATTCTATGGTAATTATATCCACTGTTGAAAATGCCCTTTATACCCATAGCATATCTAAGCTGTACTATTGGCTTTTTTGAGCCTAATGAAAACCTAAAGTAATTACCCTCTACAAAACGCTCTCTTGGTGCATACCGTAATGTAATGCCAATTTCCGAAGTAGTAACTGTAGTAGAAGGAGCTCCTTGCTCATCTTTAAAAATGACAGCATCAGGAAGTGGGTCGTAAGGGTCAAATATTTTATGGATCAAGTTTAGTTGTGTACTAAAGCCATTCCCGTATTCTTTAAATGCCTCTAGCCGTACATCTGTTGCAAACATGAACTTTTGAGGTATACCATTTTTTCTGATAGCTACATTCAGTATGTTATCAAAACTTACCCTATCGTAGTAGTTTACCGTCCTATCAATATCGTGCGTGTAGGTAAATCTAAAAAAGGTGCGTGGATACTTTTGAGGTATGTACAACGCCATGCCGTTGTATTTAAACCTTTGGTCTTGCGTGCCGTATGCTACATAACCACTTAGGTACAACTTCTTAAAAAGCTTTGGTGTAGTGCCCATCGAAAAACGAAAACGATTGCCTTCTACCAAGTTGTTACTATACATGCTCCAGTACGGACCAAACTCTACAGGCCCTACTCTTACAGAACCTGTTAATACTATTCTTGCAAAGTTTTTAAATGTTCTATACTTAGGATCAGCTTCAATTCTATCAATAGCACTGTAAATAGCTTTTTCATTTTTATTCAAGCTATCATGCCTCATACCTTGCCAGTAGGTATCATCTGCAACTTGAGCTTTTTCATTAACCGTCACATCCAGCTTTAACTTATTTAGCATATATGATACACTGTCATCATTTACTTTTATATGCTTGTAGGAGTTCTTTTTTCTAGCAATAATTCCCGGCATTTTAAACAGGCCATCTTCTTTAGCCAAATAGAGCTCTGCAGTAAAACCTTCTTTAGTACAAAACCACATACTATCTCCTAGTGGCATATACGTTTTGAAGAAGTTAGCATTCTTTACCCAGTTTACATTTGCTGCCTTTGGCTGTGTAGCTTCAATATATTGCAGCGCAAATGAGCTATCTACAATCTTTATTTTTCCTATAAATGTATTGGTGCCATACTGTTTAGGCACAAAAATTAGTTCTATCACACGATGTCCAGCTACTCTTATGGTGTCTATTATCCTGTACTTATAATAAAACAATCCTGCGCCACTTATAGGACTTACATAGGAGTTGTTGAAAAAACGAATATAGCTGTTGTAAGGGAGGAGGTCTATATAGGTATTACCTAAGTACTTTGATATGGAATTAGTAAAGTTTGTATTGTTAATACCTTTTACTTTTGAAGCTCTAATGTATTCCTTTACTTTTTGTGGTTTCTGCTGATAGTAATAATCAGATATAGTTTCTGTAAGGTAAAATGGTAAAAAAGTTTTTTCGCCACTAGTATCTAAGTTGTCATAGATGTAGCTAAACTTTTTGATCATGGGTATGGGTAAATGTTCAAACTCTTCTTTAGACAGGTTGAGCAGGTCAATCTCTACTGTATTGTATGCTTCATAGCGATAGTTATTTAATCTTGCAGGGTCGTTCTGTGGTTTATGCTTTATTACATTCTTGATCAAAGTAATAGCGGGGTCTTCTCCTGCCCTTACTACTACTTCGTCTAGTGTGTTTTTGTCTAGCTCCATTTCTATTAAATGGAGTGCCGAATCTGCTTGTAGTAATAATGTATATGTTTTATAACCTATGAGCTTGATCTTAAGCGTATCATTAGTTCTTTTGCTAACGTCTAACCTGAATATCCCACCATACTCGGTAGTAGTACCAATTGGTGTATTTGGAATAAATACTGTAGCAAAGGGTATAGGTTCTCTGGTTTGTTTATCTATAACTAGCCCTGTAATAACTCTATCGCTTATTACCTCTTGGGGCTTAATACTTTCGGTCAGTTTAGTACTATCTATTATAAAACTCAAGTCTGTAGAATCTTCTTCTTTTATCTGCGCCTTAGCACAATAGCCCAAACCATTTAGTACTACTAATACCAGTAAAAAAAAATGTGGTTTAAACTTCATCTATTAGTAAGAAGATTACAATATATTTATCAGTGCAACTGATGCACTTTACATAAATAGTCAGAGTTAATATAAAATTGAATACAAATTTAAGATAGCTTTAGCTAAACCTATTATATTTACAGCAATGGATTTGAAAAAGTTTGCCAAGAAGGCACAAAAGAAGAAAAAGCCGCTTACTGCTTTTCTAAAAAAACTAGACAAAATAGTACCTGAAGATTTTCAATCTCTTGTAGCTGAAGAAGATAAAAAGATGTGGGAGAAGGTAGACTGTCTGGAATGTGCCAACTGCTGCAAAACCATGACACCTACCTATAGCACTAAAGACATTAAGCGAATTGCTGCACACTTTGATATGACGCCAAAGGAATTCAAGAAAAAATGGCTCTATCAAGAAGAAGATACTAAAGACTGGATGAACACCAGTACGCCATGTCAGTTTTTAGGTAAAGACAACAAATGCTCTATTTATGAAATAAGACCTGTTGATTGTGCGGAATTTCCGCATCACAACAAAAAAGACTTTGAAGATTATAACGATACTTTTATTCAGAACGTCCACAGATGTCCTGCTACTTACGAGTTGGTGAACAGTCTTAAAAAACGTGTGGAAAGAGAATACGAGTGGTAACACCTATCAGTTATAAATAGCTTTTAAAAAACTTAGATTTTTATTCCCCTACTAACGACATTGGCTTAACTTAGCCATATGTCTGATAAGAAGTTATACCTACTAGATGCTTTTGCACTAATATTCCGTTCTTACTATGCGCTAATACGTAGCCCTCGTATTACCAGCAAAGGGCGCAACACAAATGCTCAATTTGGCTTTACCAATGCGCTGATAGATTTGATAAAGAAAGAAAACCCAAGCCACCTATCGGTAGTATTTGATACCAGTGCACCTACTGAAAGGCATGTGGAGTATGAAGCCTACAAAGCTAACAGACAAGAGACCCCTGAAGACATACTTAGTGCTGTACCAGACATTAAACGTTTAATCAAAGCTTTCAACATTCCTGTAATGGAATATGATGGCTATGAAGCAGATGACTTGATCGGCACACTAGCCCACCAAGCCTCAGACAGAGGATATGAGGTGTACATGGTAACACCCGATAAAGATTATGGGCAGCTGGTAAGAGATAATGTATACATGTATAAACCTGGCTATCAAGGTGGTAAACCAGAGAAGCTGGGCCCTGAAGCTATTTGTGAAAAATGGAATATTGCTCGTGTAGATCAAGTTGTAGATATGCTGGGACTCATGGGTGATGCAGTAGATAATATTCCTGGTATTGCAGGTGTGGGAGAAAAAACTGCAGCAAAACTTTTAGCTCAATACGATACACTGGAAGGAATACTAGAACATGCTGATGAGATAAAGGGTAAACTTGGAGAAAAAGTTAGAGCAGGAAAAGAAAATGCCATCCTTTCTAAAAAACTGGCCACTATTATCACTGACGTTCCTGTTGAGTTTCATGAAGAGGATTTTAAAATGTCTGAATGGAACAAAGAAGAGCTGACTGAAATTTTTGCAGAGCTAGAATTTAAAACACTAGGCAAAAGAATATTGGGTGAAAGCTTCACTACTGAAGAGCAAGCACCTGTAGCAACTGCTGTGGACTTATTTGGCAACCCCATAGCAGGTGGTGCTGTTATCCCTAAAAAAGAAACACCCGAAAATAAAATAGTAGAAGAACCTATCGAAGATACTTTAATCAAAAACATAGAAAACACAGCTCATAATTATCAGCTCATCAATACCGATGAGCAAATAAAAGAGTTGGTAATACAGCTATCTGCTCAAAAAGAAATTGCCTTTGATACGGAAACAACCGGCATTGATCCTCACCAAGCCGATATTATAGGTATGAGCTTTAGCTGGGAGCAGGGTAGTGCCTACTACGTGCCATTATCTATAAACAGGGAAGAGGCTAAAACTACTTTAGCACTCTTCGATAGCCTGTTTGAAAAAGAAGATATACTCTGGATAGGGCAAAACATAAAATATGATATGACCATTTTGAAATGGTATGGCATCACCCTTAAAGGCAAAACTTTTGATACCATGTTGGCACACTATGTTATAGAGCCTGAGGGCAAACATAGCATGGACGTACTAAGTGAGAAATACCTGCACTATCAACCCGTATCTATAGAAACCTTAATTGGCAAAAAAGGAAAGAATCAAAAAAGCATGGCAGAGCTTCCTGTTGAAGAAGTAACTGATTATGCTGCGGAAGATGCCGATGTAACTTTACAGTTAAAACAAAAGTTTGAGCCTCTTCTTGATGAAAAAGAAGTAAGAAAAATATTTGCTGAGGTAGAAAATCCACTTGTGCCCATACTGCTAGATATGGAATATGAAGGCATTAGTGTAGATCAGGAGTTTTTAAACGCCTACTCTAAAGAGTTGGAGGCAGATATTAAACAAGCCGAAGAAAGTGTTTATGAACAAGCCGGCGTACGATTCAATCTTAGCTCTCCTAAACAGTTGGGAGAAGTTTTGTTTGACAAAATGAAGCTAGACGACAAGGCTAAAAAAACAAAATCAGGACAATATGCTACCAGTGAAGATATTCTACAAAAGCTGAGAACTAAACATACTATTGTTGACAATATCCTTGTTTTTAGAGAGCTGAGCAAACTTAAAAGTACTTATGTAGATGCCCTGCCCAATATGATAAACCCTCGTACCGGTAGAGTACACACTAACTTTAGCCAAGCTGTAGCTGTTACAGGTAGGCTTAGTAGTGTTAACCCCAACCTTCAAAATATCCCTATCAAAACTGACAAGGGTAGAGAAGTAAGAAAAGCATTTGTACCAAGAGGTGAAGATTGGCAACTATTATCTGCCGACTATTCTCAAATAGAATTAAGAATAGTTGCCGCCATCAGCAACGATGTAGAAATGATAAAAGCCTTTGTGGACAATAAAGACATTCATACCGCTACTGCTGCTAAAGTTTATAAAGTAGCAGAAGATGAAGTGACCAGTGAAATGAGACGTGCTGCCAAAGCTGTAAACTTTGGTATCATTTACGGACAAACCGCATTCGGTCTTGCCAGCTCTTTAGATATCAGCCGCACTGAGGCCAAAACAATTATTGACAACTACTTCTTAGAATATCCATCCATAAAAAAATATATGGATGATACCGTAGCTACTGCCAAAGATCTTGGCTATGTCACTACTTTAATGGGACGTAAACGTTATTTAAGAGACATCAACTCATCTAACCATACCGTACGTGGCTATGCAGAACGAAATGCCATTAACTCTCCTATACAAGGCACTGCTGCCGAGATGATAAAAATGGCCATGACCAAAGTGTACTATGCTATGCAGCAGCAGAATCTAAAATCTAAAATGATACTACAAGTGCATGATGAATTGGTATTTGATGTGCACAGAGATGAGATTGAACTCATGAAAAAGATCGTAAAAGAGAACATGGAGTCTGCAATGGAGTTGCCTAATAATGTGCCTTTAAATACAGAGGTAGGTATTGGCAATAACTGGCTTGAAGCACACTAATTTTCTACTGTTTTTTGAAGGGGTGGCGCTGCTCCCAAGCGCCTTCCTTTTCATTTGTATTATTTTGCACGGTTGCTATCCTTCTTCTCAAAAAAGGATTTGAGATATACAAATAGGTAGACAAATATTTTGGAGAGCACCCTAAACGTGCTTTTGCATCCAATGCTGTTCTTCCTAGTGTTAGCTTTTTCTTTTTTAGTTCAATGGCTTTTTCTATACTAAAGAATAGAATATTAAAGTACAAGGAATACTTGTTATTCTTCTTGTAGTCAAAACCTATGTAGAACATGTCAAACTCTTCCTCCTTATCCCATGCACTAAAAAAGCCGATCATTATATCATCACTATAAATACCCCAAACACGTAGTTTTTCTTTATAGTATGTTTTTAAGTTAGGTATAAAATCTTCACTTATAAAACCAAGACGTACTTGCTGGTGATCACATACCATTTGATACAGCTTATACAATTCTTTTTTGTTTTCTATTACCTCATCTATACCTAGTTCCTTTAGCACAATACCTTTCCATTGTTTTCTTATTTTCCGAAAGCGTTGTGCATATTTATGTTTCAATGCCTCTTCATAATCATTTAATGATTCCCAAGCAATATCTATTTCCATCTCCATAGAAATATCATTCTTGAAAATTTGGTATTCAGGCTTATACCGTTGGAAATACTTTGCCATTTTCGATGGCATATCTTTTATCAAAGCTGCATTTGCTTTTATTTTTTTCACCGCATTTTCTATAGCAGTGCTGTGGTATATAAAAGCATTATAATCGCTAAGCTCATTAGTGAAATAACATGTGTTTACATCATGCCTGAATAGGTGACCAGCTACTAACAGCTTAGGCTTTGCAACTCGTACAAAAAAGCGCCAAAAAAAATACTGATATGGTTTTACTAATTCTTGATTTATGTGCCGATCTTCAAAACGTAGCAGTTGAAATGCAGTAACCAAAACAGGGCATTCATTGTTACGTATAAGTACATATAGAAAGGAAATATGAGGCAGATCAGCCTCTTCAGTTACTTTTAAGTTTTTACTTTTCAGATAGTGCGCATCAGGTAAAAAGCTATCCCATACTTCTGGTAGGTTTTTATAACTATAGAAGTATTGATATTGAATATTTGTTGTTTTCTTTTTACACTGTTTCAATAATACTCTTCTCCATTTTTATATGATCGATCCCAACCTCCGTAAAGAGTGTTCCCACTTCTGAATAACCTAGTTTTTGATAAAAGTTTCTGGCAACAATTCGCGCGTGTAATAAGATTTTGCTATAACCCTTTTCTATTGTTAGTTGTTCTGCTTTTTTTACCAGCAAACTACCCAAACCTTTTTTCTGCCACTGATCAGCAACAGCCATTTGTCTTAATTGGAGTGTGTTTTTATTTATAGGCGTAAGTATCAAACATCCTATTACTTCTTCCTTATCTACAGCAGCCAGTATGTGATCATTTACTTCAGCAGAAAGGTCTTCATCATCCAACGATAGTCCGATTGGCTTTCTAAGAACTTCGTTCCTTAAAAAATATACTTGTTTATAAATATCCGAATCGAAAGCAACCTCAACTACTGCAATATGTTCCATTATCATCTTTATGCTTATGGCTTAAGGTATAGTTCTGTGATCATATCACTCTTTACTCTAAAATCTTGCACCATTTCTGTTGCGTTAGGTTTACCTCTATTTTGTAAATAGACTACCTTATAAGGACCAGGCATCAATCTCAACTTTTGTTGTGGTTGGTTACCATTTACGTTCAATTTGTAGAATGGCTCAAACCTATCACCATGCTGATAGTACAACTGTACTTGACCCAGCGTTTCCGAATTAGTAACCTGTAGATATCCTGGTCGGTCTATTTTAATAGTTACAATAGCACCAAACTCCAAATCCACGTTGAAGTGTTTACGTGGTAGCGTGTTTAGTTCTATATGGTAATTATCTGGTTCGTACTCTAGCTCCTGCGTACATAGTTGTTTGTGTACCTGACCTCTTTGCAGCGCTTTTTTTACGCGAGCTGCGTATTCTACTACAGCTTTATTGGTAGGGTGTGCATATTCAAAACGAAGAGAAGCATTAGCTACCTCAATCAAAAATTTATTCTTTTGGTTAGGAAGTACTTCTAAATTATTGATCGCAAAATTATCTTTTCCAGGTATCGTCAATTTATATATCCCCGGAGGTATATTTTGAGGATCAGGAGAGCCTACTGCATTTACTGTACGCCAAAAAGTATGTAACTCTTTTCCTGTTTTAGAATCTGATAAAACCAGTTTAGGTGCAGTTTCGTAAAACTTGCCCTTACCATTGGTAAAGAATATTTCAACTGTAGTTTCTTTAGCTTCCTCTCTTTCTATTTTATAATCTATTTTCTTTGGAGGCGCTACTACTGGCGGCTTGTTCTCAATTGGCTTGGTACTACTTGCTGTTAGCTTTACCGGTTTGTATATGGGTTTAGGAGGAGGAGATGGTTTATGCACATCTACCACCGGTGCCGTATACTCAGGCACTTTTGCTTGGGTAACCGCTTCTGTAGCATATTTCTGTGGTAAAGTGTGTGGTGTGTTAATGCTACTTATCTTTTCAATATTTTTTTCTTTTTCCCTTACTCTTTCTTCTACAACTATATTAGATTTTTTAGCTGGCGCTTCCACAATAAGTGTATCTGCTGGTATTGATTCTATTACCAGTAACTCTGGCTCTTTCTTTTCAACAGGTTTTGGTTTTTCAACCGCTTGTATTTCCTTTTCAGCAGTTACCTGAAATGCTGGAATATTCATTTTCAAAGCACTTGGTGGCTTATTGACTATTGCCTTTTCGATCATCTGCTTTGTTAAAGCAGGTTTTATAAAAGTTGATTTATACTCCTCTACTATTTTACCTACCGCAACAGGTATATCAGAATCTTTAGATACTACAAGATATTCCCCCAAACATTCATACTGCTTTCTCAATGGAGCATAGTCTATTAGACTTACGATATAAGGCCTAAAGTCTATTTTCTTTCTCAGAAGTTCTTCCACTACTGCACATATATCTCCTCCACAGCTTTCTCCTCCATCTGTTACTAGTATTAGGCTGTACTTATATCGTTTAAGGTCTATTATATCACTTTCCGCTGCTTCTTTTAATGATAACGCTATGGGAGAAACACCATATGGATTTAGCGCATCCAACCTTAGTGTCATTTGAGCCAGGTTGTTTTTACTAAACATCACCTCACGTCTTGTATCAAAACAGTTATTGTCTTGTGCCGGGTGCTGGTGACCGTAAACACGCAATGCAAACTCTACCTGATCGTTTACTTTATATACACTATCTATTAGTTCGGTAATGATCTTGCCCGCAGCATCAAAACGCTGACCATTATCTGCCCAAGAATTTCTCATGCTAGACGAGCCGTCTAGTAATATCAGTATTCTTGGTTCTTTTTCTATTTGCTGTTGTGCCTTTACTACCCAACTAGAGGTCAGAAGTATACACAGTAGTATGAATGTGAGTACTCGCATTGTTTTTCCTTATTACAAACCTACATTAATTGAGGGAACTATATAACTCCTTTACCCCCTCATAAAGTGTGATTTTTGCCTGTTTTTCCATACATATTGTTAATTATTATTATGAATAGTGCTTTTTTGCTTACAACTTGATACCTGATAAGCGAATGAGTAGATGTAAAATGACTAACTTTGCACAGTTTTATAATTATGTCTATACCTACTAAGACGATAGAAGACGTCGTAATAAAGTTTGCGGGCGATAGTGGTGACGGTATGCAGCTTACAGGTACTCAGTTTACCAACAATACTGCTCTGTTTGGTAATGATCTATCTACATTTCCTGATTTCCCCGCCGAGATACGTGCTCCTTTAGGCACATTGCCAGGTGTAAGTGGTTTCCAATTACGCTTTTCCAGTAATCAGATATTCACTCCGGGCGACCAGTGTGACGTGCTAGTAGCGATGAATGCTGCGGCACTAAAGGTAAATCTACCCACGCTTAAACCAGGTGGTATTGTTATTGCTAACATCGCCGGTTTTGACTCTAAAAACTTACGTTTAGCCAATTATGAAGATGGGGTGAACCCATTGGAAGATGAAACGCTAACTGGGTATGAGTCTTATAAAATAGACGTTACTAAGCTTACCAGAGAGGCTTTAGCAGACATACAGTTGGGTACTAAGGAGAAAGATCGCTCTAAAAATATGTTCATATTAGGATTCCTATATTGGATATATAATAGAGATATGTCTAACACGCAAACCTTCTTAAAAGAGAAGTTTGGCAAAAGACCTGACATATTAGAAAGTAACCTTAAGGCACTGCAAGCAGGTTATAACTATGGTGATACTATAGAAGCGTTTACTACACGTTTTCATGTAGAGAAAGCTAAACTACCTGCGGGTAATTATAGAAATATCACTGGTAACGTAGCTTTATCTTACGGTATAGTAGCGGCAAGCAAGGTCTCCAACCTTCCTGTATTCTTAGGTACATACCCTATTACTCCTGCATCTGATATCCTGCACGAGTTATCTAAATACAAGAACTTTGGTATCAAAACCTTCCAAGCCGAAGATGAAATAGCAGGTATTTCTGCTGCTATTGGTGCATCTTATGGTGGTAGCCTTGGTATTACAACCACTTCTGGGCCGGGTATGGCTTTGAAAACGGAAGCAATGGGATTAGCAGTAATGTTAGAAATACCATTACTTATTGTCAATATACAACGTGGTGGCCCATCTACAGGCTTACCTACCAAAACAGAGCAAAGCGACTTGCTACAAGCCTACTATGGCAGAAATGGTGAATGCCCAATGCCTATTGTAGCAGCATCTACACCTAGTGATTGTTTTGATACTGTATATGAGGCAATGAGAATTTCCATTCAGCATATGACTCCTGTTATATACCTAAGTGATGGTTATATAGCTAACGGTGCTGAGCCTTGGCAATATCCTCAAAGTGCTGACCTGAAGCCTATTGAAGTGAAATTTAAAACTAAAGAAGAAGGAGATGAGCCTTTTATGCCTTACCAGAGAGATGAAAACTTGGTAAGACCATGGGCAGTACCAGGCACAGCAGGACTTGAGCACAGAATAGGAGGGTTGGAAAAAGAAAATATCACAGGTAATGTTTCTTATGATGCAGAGAACCATGAATTTATGGTGCGCACCAGAGAAGCTAAAGTAGATAAGATAGCGGATCATATCCCACTACAAACTATTGACAATGGACCAGAGGAAGGTGATGTATTGGTATTAGGGTGGGGATCAACATATGGAGCTATTAAGAGTGCTGTAGCCGAGCTTAATGCTGCAGGCAAGAAAGTAGCACATGCCCATATTACTTACTTACGTCCTTTCCCAAGCAATCTGGGAGCTATTATTAGCAACTATAAGAAAGTATTGATCCCTGAGATCAATAATGGACAGCTTATAAAGATCATCCGTGATAAATATCTTGTTGATGCCATTCCTTACAATAAAATAAAAGGGGTGCCCATTACAAGAGCAGAACTAGTAGCAAAAGTTAATGAGCTATTGTAATAGAGCATTACATAATATTATAACAAAGGCTAATCATATGATTAGCCTTTGTTTATTCTGATAAGTTATCTTCTAATGACGTTTGGTCTATTACATACAGCGGTCGCTCTCTTACGTTATTAATAATACGACTGATGTATTCTCCTATTATACCCAGTGATAAGAGCTGTACTCCTCCAAGAAATGTGATACTGATAATTGTTGAAGCCCAACCAGGCAAGGTATTTTGCTCAAAAAAGAAGCCGTATAAAGCATAGACCCCTATAAGGAATGAAATAAAACAAACGATGAAACCCAAGTTGGTCGCTATTTTCAAAGGAGAATCTGAAAATGCAGTAATACCATTAAAGGCCAAACGTAGCATTTTTTTAAATGGATAGTTTGTAGTGCCAAATTGCCTTTCGTCTCTCTCAAACATTACATAAGTACTCTTAAAACCCAACCATGCTATCTGACCTCTTATGTATTTATCATACTCTTTCATTTTCTTCAAATACTCCAGCACATCACGACTTATTAATCTAAAATCTCCAACATCAAGTGGTATTTCGAATGATACAAGTCTTGCCATTAATCGGTAAAAAGCTTTTGCCGTTATCAGTTTGAAAAAGCTTTCGCCCTTACGTTTACTGCGTTTAGCATATACTACCTTAAAGCCATCTTTATATTCTTGATACATTTTTGGTATCAATTCAGGCGGGTCTTGCAGATCTCCATCTATCGTTACAATAGCCTTACCTGAAGAAAGATCCATACCGGCACTAATAGCTATCTGATGTCCAAAATTTCTGGAAAAACTGATATAGTGGAGGCGATCATCTTTATAGCAATGTTCTTTAAGATAGGGAAGGGTTTTATCCTTACTTCCGTCGTTGACAAATATTATTTCATAATGCTCGGTAATAGACTTAGCAGCGGCCACCATTCTTGACACCAACTGTTCAATGATCTCCTCTTCATTGAACACGGGTACTATTATGGAGAGTTCTATATTCTTGTTTTTCTGCATCTATTGGTATCTATATATTTTTAAAGCAAAGTAAATTTATCAAATTGTCAAGCAATTTACACGATACTGTCGGCTTATCTTTTTATTAGTTTCTTTATTAGTCTGTCTTTTCCTGTTTTGACCTGTAAAAAATATAACCCTTCCGGCATATTTCCCTCTATCACTATATTTTCAGATGTACTTTTTATTTCATGATTGTCATGTAATATCATACTCCCATCTATTGCGCATAGGCTTACAGTTACCTTATTGCCCACAAGTGATTCATCCCAGAAAATGCGAATCATATTATCAAATGGATTAACCACTTTTACCAGCTGCTTATTTTGCCAGTTCGCTGTAGCTATTCGTAATCCATTTTTAGGTTTTACTACAAAGTCGGCATATACCGGCAAATGATCAGACATCTCATAAAGTGCCTGTATCACATTTACGGGTGCAGATGTATTTGTAGGTATATCATTTATCGATTTATTAAAGTGCTTCCCGTCTTGCCCTAGCGTTTTGTACGAACCTGAAATATATTTTATACCTGAAGAATCATTTAAAATATGGTCGGATGTCAGAATGAAATCGAATCTATCATCCATACCACCAGAAACACCTCCATCTGTGAGGTTTGTACTTCTTGTCGACTGTGTGTGCAAATCTGCAAATGCATTATTGTTATGCCAAATACCTGCTCTATTTACGGGGTCGTAAAAGCGTGCATGAGTATTTATATGATTGCTCATACCCTTATATGCTTCTTCAGTATTTTCATAGATATTAAAATCTCCTACGAAAATATAATTGCCTCCTTTATTTAAACTACTCACATAGTTTGTTACTGTCTCCACTTCCTGCTTTCTAAGCTTTGCGCTATTGGTATCACTACTTGCTTTCAGGTGTGCGACTATCACGGTAAGAAAAACTGTATCAGTAGTAGACATAGCAACACCTCTATAATAAAACTTAAAAGCAATAATATCTCTTAGTAAATGGCTAACAGTAGTTTGGCTTATTAAAGCCAACTTGTCTTTTCTCCAAAAGAGCATATTGGTCTGCACCTGATTATTGGTATTTACATAAGTTCCTTTTTGCCAATTAGTATCAAGAACCGATGTGAGTATATTGTTTTGCAGAGACGCGTTTTGGTATATCTCGTTAGCGGAAAAAACATCCGGCTGCACATACTGTATTATGGTATTCAGGCGTATGTCTTTATAGAAAGAGGGGTTCACATTATCTCCATAATTCAGCAAGTTGTATTGAAGCAGCCTCAAGGTATCCGTCTGAGCAAAACCTGTGGTTATAAATGTAGCTACTAGCCCAATCGAATAAAGTAATTTTCTTACACCCATAACTATTATCAACTTTACTGAACTTATACTGGATAAAATACAACTATTATTATTGTATATGAGACAAAAAGTAGCAATATTCTGGTTTAGAAGAGATCTGAGGTTAGAAGATAATACGGGCTTATATCATGCTTTACAATCGGGGTATCCTGTAGTACCTATATTCATATTCGATAAAGCCATTCTTGATGAGCTTGAAGACACAAAGGATAAAAGGGTCACATTTATTTACAATGAGCTACAAAAAATTCAAACAGAACTTATAAATATTGGTAGCACACTAAACGTTTTTCACGATAATGTAATGAGTAGTTATGAAACACTGATTAATAAATATGAAATAGCAGAAGTATACACCAACGAAGACTATGAACCATATGCTATAAAAAGAGATAATGAGGTTGAAAATTTTCTAACTAGTAACAACATCGCTTTTAAAAAATTTAAGGATCAGGTCATATTCCATAAAGATGAAATTATAAAAGACAATGGCGAACCCTATGTAGTATATACTCCTTATAGTAAGAAATGGAAAACCGTTCTAAATAAAAGCTACTTAACCACATATAGCATTGAAAAACTAAGCGGTAATTTTTATCAACAAAAAACTATTAGCTTACCAGAACTTAGCTCTATAGGATTTGAACATATTGACTTTATCTCGCCATCGTGCGAGGTAAATGAACTAATAATAAAACACTACGATGAAACAAGAGATATACCTTCAATTAATGGCACTACAAAATTAAGTGTACACTTACGTTTCGGCACTATTAGTATTCGAAAGCTAGTTCATGATGCAATGCAACTCAACGAGAAGTACCTGAACGAATTAATTTGGCGAGACTTTTACCATATGATTTTATGGTACTACCCTAATAATGTTTCTGAATCTTTTAGAAAAGAATACGATGAAATACAATGGCGCAACAACGAACAAGAATTTGAAGCTTGGTGCAATGGACAAACAGGTTATCCAATTGTTGATGCTGGCATGAGGGAACTAAATGAAACAGGCTATATGCATAACAGAGTAAGAATGGTAGTAGCTAGTTTTCTTACCAAACATTTACTTATCGATTGGCGATGGGGAGAAGCTTATTTTGCTGCCAAACTTTTAGATTACGATCTAGCTGCTAATAATGGTGGCTGGCAGTGGGCGGCTGGTTGTGGTTGTGATGCTGCCCCTTATTTTAGAATATTCAACCCTTACTTACAAACCAAAAAGTTTGACCCTAATTTAAAATATATAAGGCAATGGGTACCCGAGCTTGAAGAACTGAACTATCCACAACCAATTGTTGAGCATGAGTTTGCCAGAAAAAGATGTCTGGAAACTTATAAAGTAGCATTAGATAAAGGCAAATAGTCTAAAAACCCTATCCACTATAAATGCGCTTTTTTAAGATGAAACAACCTTTTCATCCTTTTAACTAAAGACACTTTATATTCTATGTTTTAATAGTATTTGCACGACTTTTTTTTGATTATCATTGTGTTTTACAATTTATTATTGATACATAAAAGTCGACCATAAAACACCGATTGCACATATCGTTCTTCCTGTTATTTATCTATTTCGTAAGCATAAATGTGTGTGCTGCACAAAGTGAATTTGCCCATAAATACACAACTAGAAATGGACTTCCTAGTAATAATACATTCTTGGTTTCTCAAGATGATAACGGTTATGTGTGGGTTCCAACTTCCAATGGAATTGCAAAATTTAACGGCCAGCGATTTAAACACTTTTCAAAAAAAGATGGTCTACCTTCTAATGAAATATTTCACTCTGTATCGTTTAATAACCAAACATGGCTATACAATTATGGACCATTTATAACCTATATAACTAGAGATAGTATTTTCTCAAAACGCGTAACAAGCTATTTTCACAACCAGGAAATATTTACGACTCAGAACTTTTATGAAAAAAATGGAGTAGTTACTACTATAGACAAAGCAAACAGTACTTTACTTTTATCCTCTAAAGATTCTTTTTTCACCTACGATAACAGGATCTTATTAAACTACATTACAGCACTTAAAGACATAATACCTGACAAATTATGTACCTATAGATTTTTCCTACTACACACTTCTTCATCAATTAATAATGA
The DNA here is from genome assembly GCA_041392855.1 of Flavipsychrobacter sp. Lineage (NCBI taxonomy): Bacteria > Pseudomonadati > Bacteroidota > Chitinophagia > Chitinophagales > Chitinophagaceae > Flavipsychrobacter > Flavipsychrobacter sp. The sequence goes on along the minus strand of JAWKLD010000001.1, from coordinate 2,594,083 downwards.
GATATTAATGCTGGCTTATGACAGCACTTTTATTACCTATGACTATTATACTGACAAAGCGAAAAAAATAAATATTGATAGGGTTATTGATTTGAACTGGAGAAATAAATTATTAAAACCAACCTTATTTTCTAATTACATAACTTATACTGATGAAAGCGCAACTAACTTGCATTTCTTAAACTATAAAACAAATGAAAATATTGACCTCGAAATACCAAATGCCAGTAAAGGGAATAAAATAATATATTTTTATGCAGATAAGGATTCTAGTCTTATCATTAATACGTCACAAAACATTTTTATTAGAGTAAATAATGACATTAAACCAATAGACACTTTTAGTTGGAACCTGAATGAGCAAATATCCAGTTTCCATAAAGACAAATCTGGCAACAACTGGATTTCTACTGTTTCTGAAGGGCTATATTTTATAAGTAAATTTTATTTGCCCTTTAAAAAAATTAGCCTAGAATTTGAGACAGAGAAGATACTGAATCTTTATTCTCACGATAAACACTATTTCATTTTCGACATCAATTCAAACTTATACATCACTGATAAAAAGTTTCATTTACAAAAAAAAATCCATCTTCCCTTAGTTGATAAATCATACCCAAATATTTCAAAATATTGGTTTCATCCTGAAAATGACGGTGGCTACTATATAGCTTCTGCTTTTGGTAAATATTATTTAGACAGCAACTTTAACGCTATTACAAAGTTGCAATTACCCACATTTGTCTCTTGCAAAGACTTTACCTACATCAATTCAAGAAGTGAATATATTATTGCAAGCGGGTCCGGTATTTATAAAATTCGAAAAAACAAATCATCATTTTCTGTACAGTCAAGAAAGAAAATTTTCAATGGAGATAGAATTATGAATATTAGTGAATATAATGACCAATATCTCCTTGGCACAAATGATGCCGGTGATATCGTTTTTTATGACACTTCTTTACACATACATGATTCAATACACATAAATAATAATATAGTATTTTCTACAGTAGATAATGGTAATATTATTGTAGCTGTTGAAAGTGAAGGTGTGTATTATTATGACAAGACTTTAAAGTCAGTGAACCTCATTTTAGCAAATGAAAATCTTACCTATTTCAAAAATAGTGATAATGGATTTTGGGTAGGTAATGAGGCTTATATAGCAAAGCTCGTTTGGGATGGTAATAAATATACAGTAGACAAAAAGTACTTAAACCTAAATGGCTTGCTTTATAAAGAGATTTATAGCATTTCAGAAAATGACGGTCCAGATTTTTTGCTCTGTGATAAAGGTATCATTCAACTGCCCGATTCCTTTTTCTCCTATCAGGATAAATACTTTAACGAAAGCATTCACATCGCTTCCTTAAAAGTAAGAACTACTGATTCCTTCTTCTTTAATAGAACAGACTCCGTCTTTAAATATAAATACACACCCGAAAACCTAACCTTCACCTTCTCTTGTAACAGTACTGCTTTCCTTGGCAATGTTCACTACAAGTATTACATAGAAGGTAGCAGCTCTCGTTGGTTGACCTCAAATGATGGTATTATTAACTACCCAAGCTTAAAACCAGGTTCGTATACGATACACCTTAAAGCTGTAGTTAATAACCTTGACCTTAGTACTAATGAAAAAGTATTCGTTATTACTGTAACCCCAATGTGGTGGCAATCCCTACCTTTTAAGTTCTTCATCGGATTGATCATCTTAGGAGCCATTCTTTTTATTGTACAACTTAGAATTGCAGCCATTAAGAAGAAACAAGATGAACAATCTGATATCGATAAAAAAATATCTGCTTTAGAACTTAATGCACTGCAATCTCAAATGAACCCACACTTCATCTTTAACTCTCTTTCTTCTATACAGAGTTTTATCAACACTAATAAAAAAGATGATGCCAATGAGCTGCTACAAAAGTTCTCTCTGCTCGTAAGGCTTTATTTAGAGTTCTCTAGAAAACAAACCATCAGCATTCAACAAGAAGTTGACTCTTTAAAACTTTATACAGAAATTGAACAGTTAAGATTTAATAACAAATTCTCTGTCAATATTTATATCCGTGCAAACAATATCGACCCTAACGATACTTTCATACCACCTATGCTAGTACAGCCTTTGGTAGAAAATGCAATTAACCATGGACTCTATCATAGAATGGATAATAAAGGGGCACTAAAAGTATTTTTCCTCCTAAAAGAAAACCAAGTAACTGTTATCATTGATGATAATGGGATCGGAAGAATTGAAGCCAAAAAATTAAGAAACAAACTATTCCCCTCTATCGGAAATAAACTGATCGCTGATCGTATAGACATCTTAAACAAGTCTGGTAGAGCCAACGTTACATTCAAAGTAATAGACAAACTAAACAAAGACAATAGTTCAAACGGTACAAGAGTTATATTAACCCTTAATAATAACAATTATGATTAACGCTATTATCGTAGAAGATGAGATATCACTCAGAACATTAATGAGAAAATTTGTTCATGAAGTTGATCCCGATATCAATATTGTATCAGAATGTGAAAACATTAACGAAGCTCAAGAAGCCATCACTCTTTTTAATCCTGATATTATTTTCTTGGATATCATTTTACCCGGAGGAAATAGTTTTGAATTACTAGAACGACTACCCAACTTGAAATCTGAAATAATATTTGCAACCGCGTACGATAAATATTTACTTGATGCTTTTGAACATGCAGCTGTAGGTTATATTATGAAACCTATTGACAAGAAAAAACTCAAAACAGCTATAAACAATGCTAAAAACAGAATTGCTGAAAAGAAAAGTAATAACTTAAATGCGCTATTAGATTTTGTAAAACAAAAAACCGAGGATGCTAATCTTAAATCCATAGGCATACCTACACATGATGGTGTTACTTTCATAAATTATGATACTATAGAACGTTGTGAGGCTTATAAATCCTGTACAAAGATTCACCTTAATGATAACAGCTCGATCCTCAGCTCTTATAATCTTGGTAAGTTCAAAGAAATATTACCTAATGAACATTTTTTTCAAATACATAAATCGCATGTGGTATCATTTACGTACGTGAAAAAATACAACTCTAAGGAAAGCATGATAGAAATGATAGATGGGGAAGTACTTCCATTATCTAAATCAGTAAAAAAAGATTTTATTAGCCATTATAAAATTCCTAAAAGGTAGGCCTTAAAAGATAAAAAGGCAGTTTTGAGCCCGATAATACTATTTTGAATGGATGGCTGACTAAAAACCTACAACTACAAATTATAATTGTAAAAGGTTTTAGGTTAAATAGGAAGAGAGGTATGGCTTTAAAGTCATACCTCTCGCTTTTTCTTATTAAGAGTTAAATATACATACATAGTTACGGATATATTTTATCCTCCCCAGCCTTCTCTATCCAAACTTCGGTACTGAATTGCTTCTGCTAAATGTTCTGGTTTTATAGTTTCGCTTTCATCTAAATCAGCTATGGTTCGTGATACTTTGAGTATCCTATCATAGGCACGTGCAGATAAGTTTAATTTATCCATAGCCGCCTTAAGTAACTTCTGTCCTATTTCATTAATGACACATACTTCCTTTAAAAGCTTACTGCCCATTTGTGCATTACAGTAAACACCTTCATTTTTTTCAAAACGTTGCGATTGTATTTCTCTGGCTTTTATTACTCTGGTTCTTATAGCTGCACTCGGCTCCGATGTTTGCTCTGAAGAAAGCTGATTAAATGGAACAGGAGTTACCTCTACATGCAGGTCTATTCTATCCAAAAGTGGACCTGATATTTTATTTAGGTAGCGATGTACCATTACAGGGCTACAAGTACACTCCTTTTCCGGATGATTAAAAAATCCACATGGGCATGGGTTCATAGATGCCAACAGCATAAAACTAGTAGGGAAGTCTATACTTACTGCCGCCCTAGCTATAGAAACTTTTCGTTCTTCCATTGGCTGGCGCATTACTTCCAATACTGTTCGTTTAAACTCTGGCAACTCGTCTAGAAATAATACACCATTATGTGCCAATGATATTTCGCCTGGCTGTGGCACACCACCGCCGCCTACTAAAGCTACATCGCTTATAGTATGATGTGGTGAGCGAAAAGGTCGTTTTGATATTAAAGAAGTGTTAGACGCTAGCTTACCCGCTACAGAATGGATCTTTGTTGTTTCTAAAGCTTCTTGTAATGATATTGGAGGCAGTATTGTAGGTAAACGTTTTGCTAACATTGTTTTACCTGCTCCCGGTGGACCAATTAGTATTGCGTTATGACCGCCTGCTGCAGCTATCTCTAAAGCCCTTTTTACATTTTCCTGCCCCTTTACATCATTGAAGTCTATATCAAAATTATTCTGAGTATCGAAAAACTCTTCTCTTGTATTTACTGTTACCGGTTTTAGTTCAGTATCACCTTTAAAGAAGTCTATTACTTCTTTTATATCACTCACACCATACACATCCAGATTATTTACCAATGCGGCTTCTCTTGCATTCTGTTTTGGTAATAAGAAACCTTTATACTTTTCTTGTCGCGCCTGTATTGCTATAGGCAAAGAACCTTTTATTGGCTGTAAAGAACCGTCTAGAGATAGCTCTCCCATGATCACATATTGGTCTAGTGCATCTGCGGGTATCTGTCCTGTTGCAGCTAATATGCCTATTGCTATCGGCAAATCGTATGCAGAGCCTGCCTTCTTAATATCAGCAGGGGCCATGTTAATTACAATTTTAGTGCGCGGCTTTTCATAACCGTTATTTTTTAACGCCGCCATGATACGCTCCAGACTTTCTCTAACCGCATTATCCGGCAAGCCTACTATAAAATAACCTGTTCCTTGTGCAGTATCTACTTCTATTGTTATCGTTATTGCTTCTACACCATATACCGCGCTTCCAAATACTTTTACTAACATAGCTTTCTTGATGAGCATTGAAACTACAAAACATCAGCGCGATTTAATACTTTAAAATAAGTTTCTACTATTTTTTGAATATTTTTAAGAAAACCTAATACATGCAACTCTCCGCAACAGACAGAATAGACATTGTAAACATTGGACTTATGCTGCTATCCTGTGTTATCGCTATGCTTATTCCCTTTGAACTTTTTCTAATTGTATATGCATTTTTGGGACCGTTGCATTATTTAACAGAGATATCATGGTTGCACGATCGTAACTATTTTACAAAAGGGAAGTATGACGCAGTAATACTATTAGGTGTAGGTGTTCTTTTAACCCTGAAATATTTTGGAAATGAGCTGGGTTTGTTTTTCCCCGATAACTTTGATGCAAACCTTATGTTCATCGCATTATTAAGTGCATTGATATTTGTAACGGTTAAAAACCCTATTTATAAAATTGGAGGGATCGTTGTTCTTGTAATTGCATCAAAGGTTGGCCAGCAGTTTAATATGTTTCTCACCACTTTTATTCCTACATTAATTCATGTTTATGTCTTCACAGGGCTCTTCATGCTGTATGGAGCAATTAAAAGTAAAGGTCGTTTTGGGTTACTCTCCGTTGGCGTTCTTATTCTTTGCCCTATTATTCTTTTCAACATCTACCCTGATACTGCTTTCTATCCTCCAACAGAATATAGCAAAGGCGCGTATGATCTATTCAAGCACCTCAATATTGTATGGCTAAGACTTGTTGATGGAGTTCCAAGACAAAACTCTATGGAGGCTTGGGATAGTATTATTTATAGTTCCAAAGGCGGTATTTTATTAATGCGTTTTATTGCCTTTGCTTACACTTATCATTATCTGAACTGGTTTTCAAAAACCAAAGTCATTCAATGGCACAATATTCCCAAGTGGCGTTTTGCAACAGTGATAGTGGTCTGGTTATTCAGTATTATACTATATATACAGAGTTACAAGTTGGGGCTTCAGTGGTTGCTATTCCTCAGCTTTATGCATGTATTATTAGAGTTCCCTCTAAATTTCATTAGCATACTTGGTATAGGCAATCATATAAAGACTAAGATTTTTAAAACTGCTACTACCAGTTAATAGGTTAGGATTGAAAACTCATTTATTTTTACATTATGAGCAATACAATACTTTACAAAATAGAAGACGGGGTAGCTTATATTTCGCTTAACCGTCCTGATAAATTCAATAGCTTCAATCGTGAAATGGCTTTGGCTTTTCAAAGCAAATTAGATGAAGCTGAAAAAGATGAAACCGTAAGATGTATCTATGTAACAGGTACCGGAAAGGGCTTCTGTGCAGGTCAAGATCTATCAGAGGCTATTGACCCTGATGGACCAGAGTTAGAAAGAATTGTAGAAGAGCATTACAACCCTATTATTAGCAGATTGCGCAACATAGAAAAGCCAATAATTGCAGCGGTAAATGGTGTTGCTGCTGGCGCTGGTGCCAATATTGCCTTGGCTTGCGACATTGTATTAGCTACTCAAAGTGCCTCTTTTATACAAGCATTTAGTAAAATAGGCTTGATACCTGATAGTGCAGGAACATTCTTTTTGCCTAAGCTTATAGGTATGCAAAGAGCAAGTGCCTTAATGATGTTAGCAGATAAAGTTACTGCTGACGAATCGGTAACAATGGGTATGATATATAAATCATTTGCTGACGAAAGCTTTGAAGAGGAGAGTAAAGCTATTGCTAAAAAGCTGGCAACTATGCCTACTAAAGGTATTGGACTTACAAAACGATTATTAAACGAATCTCTTTACAATACATTTGAAGAACAAATAGAAAGAGAAAAGATCGTACAAGTGGAAGCAGGTAGTACTTACGATTTTCAAGAAGGGGTTAGCGCCTTTTTAGAAAAAAGGAAACCAGAATTCAAAGGTAAATAACTATGCAGGGCTTAATGCTGATTTAGCCTTCACTAGCTTTCGAGGTGCTACTTGCTCCTTTATCATTTTAGCAATTACCTTTTCAATATTATCAGGATAGTTTACTTCAACTGGATTGCCATTAGCGATCCAGTTTTCTATTTGTGGGTAGTACTTTTTACCTAAAACTTCTATTACGGGAACACCAATTTCTTCTAATGCTGCTGCATTGCATTGTTGTTCATATTGTTGTAGCATTGGTATCGCCAATACTTTTTTACCTAAGTGCAATGCTTCAGCAGGTCCCTCAAAACCAGCGCCACATAATACACCTTTACTACTAGCCATACTTTTAATGAAGGTCTCATTTTCTATTGGTGTTACAGTTATATTTTTAAATTCGAATGGACTCTTATTATGTTTTGAAAAAACCTGCCACTGTACCTTATCAAAGTGTGATAAATGTTTTACAATATATTCATCACTATATGCCGGTAAGTATACGGTATAGTGTTTGCCTTCCTCAGGCTTAGTATTTCTTATCTCTTTTCTAATAACTGGCGTGAAGATATTATCATCGTATTCCTCAAAATGAAAACCATATGCCGCAGTAGTTGGGGCATAGTATTTTAAAACCAATGTCCCTTTTAAATCCTTCTTTCTAGGCTTGGGAGAGTTCTCATTAATCACTGCACATTGGTGGCTTAAACTCACACAAGGAATATTTTTTCTTTTACACGCCCATGCTGATACGGGTTCAAAATCGTTTACTACTAGATCATACTCTTCTACCGGTAAGGACTTGATATCTCGTAGTAGCTTAAACAGCTTTATAGATTTTGCTGTCTTTAAAATATCAACACCACCTTTACTCCCAAAAATAAAGCTCATACCATATAGCTGATACTTTATCGAGTAAGGAAGTTTTACATCTGCTTGTATACCACTTACCAAAACATCTACCGTTCCATATTTTTTCAACTCAGGATATACATCTCTTGCACGACTTAAATGTCCATTCCCTGTACCCTGTATTGCAAATAAAATTTTCATGAGCTCTTTATAGGCTTACGCAGCTTCTGTATTTCCCGTTAAGTCACTAAATCCTTGTTGTAATTTTTCCTCTCTATTTATATGCAATTCATATAGTAGGTTGTTAAGTAGCTCTTTGGCATTTTCTTTTTGTCCCTTATTATTGATCTCGATCTTTTGTGCTACCGGATCCTCAGCATATTTATATAATGTCCAGCTAGAGTTATTATATTCCAAAGTAGTTAAGTTTTCTATCCAGTCTCCCGAATTCATATAAGTCACAGTACCTTTTTCCGTTTCTACAGATCTTACCTCAGGCTGATGTATATGTCCACAGATCACATAATCGAAATTATTTTCTGCCGCTATATCACAAACTGTATTTTCAAATTGATTGATAAACTTAACTGCACCTTTCACGCTATTCTTTATTTTTTTAGATAAAGACACTTTGCCTCTCCCCATCTTTTGAGATAGAAAGTTGACAAGTCTATTTATTAATATAAGAGTGTCATAACCAACAGCACCCAACTTAGCCAACCATTTACTATGTTGCATCACTACATCAAAAACGTCTCCATGAAAAATCCAGACGTTGGCATTATTTATCTTTAGCGAAAGTTTATTGGATATTTTAAGAGAGCCCAGTTGAAAGCCGTCAAACTTTCTTAGCATCTCATCATGGTTACCTGTTATATAGTACACAGGTATTTCTTTTGCTATTAAGCCTACCAAATGCTTTACTACCATCATATGCGTAGCAGGCCAATAGCGTTTTTTAAACTGCCATATGTCTATAATGTCACCATTAAGTACTACCGCCTTAGGCTTTATACTTTTTAAATACTGTAGTAACTCTTTTGCATGACACCCATATGTACCTAAATGGATGTCTGAGAGGACTACAATATCCACTTCTCTTTTTGCCATATTGTTTAAAATATTAACGGCGTACTAACCCTGTAGCTACAAAGAGAGGAGTTTAGTGTGAATAGACTATTAAGTAGGCATTAAGCATGCGTTAATTAAAAAGGGTTGGTAGCTAGCTACCAACCCTTTTAGATCTTATTGAATACTGGTTTTTTAAACTGCTGCCAGTTCTGGTTGTGTTCTAGGTGTCAACCCTTTCACTGCCTGAGCAATAGCTCTTATATGGTCGGGCGTTGTACCGCAACAGCCTCCTACAATATTTACCCATCCTTCTTTTGCAAAACCACTTACTATATCCGCTGTTATTTCAGGGGTCTCATCATATTCTCCCATAGCATTTGGCAAGCCAGCATTAGGGTGGCAGCTAACTTTGCATGAAGCCAAGCCTGCAAGCTCCTCCACATATGGTCTCATTTCTTCTCCGCCAAGTGCACAGTTTAGACCAATAGATAGTGGGTTAGCATGAGCTACCGAAATATAAAATGCTTCCAGTGTTTGACCGCTTAATGTTCTACCCGAAGCATCGGTAATTGTACCCGATATCATAATAGGGAGTTTTTCTTGCTTTGTATCTCTAAAATATTTTTCGATAGCAAAGATGGCAGCCTTACTATTTAGCGTATCAAAAATTGTTTCAATCAATAATACATCAGCACCACCATCAACCAAGCCCTTTACTTGTTGGTAATATGCATCGGCTACTTCATCAAAAGTAACTGCTCTATAACCGGGGTCATTCACATCTGGCGATAGCGATAGCGTAACACTCATTGGGCCAATGGCTCCTATTACAAATCTCTTTTCTCCTGGGTTGTCTTTTTCGTAAGTGGCTACTGCTTCTTTAGCAATTTTAGCAGAGGCAACGTTTATTTCATAAGCCAACTCTTGCATACCATAATCTTTCAACGACATGGCATTGGCATTAAAAGTATTGGTCTCTATCATATCGGCACCTGCATCCAGATACTCCCTATGTATTGATTTTATGATCTCGGGTTGTGTTAAAGACAAAAGGTCGTTATTCCCTTTCAGGTCTGAAGGCCAGTCTTTGAATCGTTCACCTCTATAGTCTTCTTCAGCAAGTTTATGTTGCTGAATCATGGTACCCATAGCCCCATCTATCACCATTACCCTATCCGACAGTATTTTTCTTATTTCACTATTAGAACTCATGCGGCAAAATTAGATAATAATCCTACAACAATCTTTATAAACATGTAGATAATATTTATTTACGTTGTTATGCCATCTATAAAAAAAGAGGTCTGTTATAATAACAGACCTCTTTCAACATTTTTTGCAATATTATCTTATTAGTATAATACTACCTTTTTGCTCTATTTCATTTGCAGCATCGTCATCGTTACATACATACTTTATAAAGTAGAAGTAGGTACCAATATCTTGTGGCGTACCATTAAAAGTACCATCCCAACCTTCAGTAGCATCTGTAGTCACAAAAACTCTCTGCCCATATCTATTCAATACCACAAAGGATTTTATGGTATGTTTACCACCACTTATTACTCTGAACAAGTCATTCTTGCCATCTCCATTAGGAGAGAAGGCATCAGGCAGATATATTTCACAACATAAATGTACTCCTACATATACACTATCCTTTCCTTTACAGCCTATATCGTCGGTCACATTCACTCTTACATAACCTGCACTCGGAATTATTGCTCTTGCCTTGCTGCTATTGTTTTGTGTAAAATACTTTTCAGGCTCCCAGAAATACTTATAGTTAGCAAAATGTTTTGCTGAAAGATGTATTTCATTTCTTATGCATAGATCATATTGTCTAGAACTATCTATTTGCGCAACAGGGAATTCCCTGATATTTATTGTATCAAAAATGGTTGGTGATAAACAACCTGTATCAGATATTGTAAACATAGAAATCACCTTCTTGCCTGCCGTCAACCATTTTACGGTATAACCTTTTGCTGTGCTATCTACTCTTGTAGCTGAGCCAAGCTCCCATAAATACTTGCTGGCATGAGCTAGTGGAGAATCAGGCAGTGCTACAACATTTTGATTGATACATGCTTCAGCCAAAAGGTCAAAACCAACTTCCGGCATTGGCATTACATACAAAGTTTGTGTGTCTCTTGCCCTACATCCCAGTCTAAATGCATTTAATGCAATTGTCTTTTTACCCGGGGTCAACCATTTCAACGTGTATGGTCCGGAAGTATCTCCTTTTACAATTGTACCTCCATCAAAGCTCCAAGTAAACGTACTACTATCTGGTATTACTCCCTGATGAGTGATAGTTAAAGTATCATCTTGACAGACAGGAACTTTGTTAAATAATATCCTTGCAGTAACTAATGTATCCGTTTTTACTTGCAAAGCAGCCCTATCACTTTCACAACCCAAAATAGTTTGTGAAACATAATAATTTATTACTCCTATTGTAGATGTATTAGGTATTGGGGCATTAGGATTACCAAAACCACCTGTTGCCGCAGTATACCAACGAAGGTTAGAACCTGTTGCTGTTAATGCAGGCGCCACAATATCCAAACAGTATTCCAAAGAGTCTACTGTTGGTGGGGCAGGTTTCGGATTTATGGTCACTTTTACAGAGTCTCTTTTACTTTCGCAGCCATTTACCGTTTGACTTACAAACCAGTAAAAAATTCCATCATTAGTAGTAGATGGTACTGGAGGGTTTGCTAAAGGTGTACCCCCTGTAAATGTTGTATACCATTTTAAATTGGTTCCTGTGGCTCCAAGCGGCTGTGCTGTTACAAACTGGCAATAAGTAACATCTACACCTGTTGGTACAGGAGGCTCAGCAACTATAGTTACTACTATAGCAGCTCTATCACTTTCACAACCATTCACCGTTTGACTTACAAAGTAAGTAGTAGTACCCACTGTGGTGGTAGGTGGTGTTGGGGCAGTGCTACTTCCAATACCTCCGGTTGAGGTAGTATACCATTTTAAGTTAGTACCCGTTACATTGTTGCCAATAGATATTGGTGTTGTGAACTGGCATAGAGAAGTATCTCTAACTGTAGGTACAGGAGGCTTAGCATATACTATCGCAACAATAGGTTGTCTATTACTTTCACAACCATTTAAAGTTTGTGTTACATAATATGTGGTATTGCTTGGTGTTGCTGTATTAATTGTTGGTGCACCTGCTAATGGCGTTCCTCCTGTAGCTGTTGTATACCATTTTATAGCGGTTCCGCTTACAAATGCATTCAAGCCAGGAGTATTTGCACCAAATTGACAATAGGTTACCGGCGAAGAAACTGTTGGGTTCGCTGGCGTCGGGAATACGGTTACCACAATGGCGGCCCTATCACTTTCACAACCACTACCATCTGTCTGCGATACATAATAAGTAGTATTACCCGCAGTAGTAGTAGATGGAACAGGTGCTCCAGCTAAAGGTGTTCCACCTGTTGCAACAGTATACCATTTTAAATTAGTTCCCGTAGCTGTTAGTGCAGTTGCAGTAGTATTTTGACACAAATAAATTATTGGACTAACTGTTGGCGGCGCTGGTTTAGCCAGTACAATTACATTGACTGCCTTTCTCGGGCTTTCACACAAATTGACATTTGAGGTTTGTGTTACCCAATACGTTGTTGTTCCCGGTGTTGAAGTATTAGGTGTAGGTGCCGAAGATAATTGTGTTCCACCGGTTGCTGCCGTATACCATCTAAGGTTGGAACCCGTTGCGGTTAATGGTGTCGCAACTTCATCTTCACAATATATTACGTTAGTAGCAGTTACTGGTGTATCAGGCGCATTGTTGACAACAACTTGTATTGTATCTTTTAATGATGCACAGCCATTTACTGTAGCACTTACAATATATTGTCCGGCGTTAACAGGTTTTACACCTGTCAATGTTGGATTTTGTGTAGTTGAAGAATAGCCATTAGGGCCCGTCCAGTTATAAGTAACAGTACCACTTATAAATGATGCGGTTAAATTTAAATCCGTGTTTTCGCAAACTGGACTATTGCTACCCGCTACAGGAGCATTAGGATAGCCTACAAAAACATAGGTAGATGCATATTGCGTAGTACAGCCGTTTATAACAGATCTCACTGCATAGATACCTGTACTTACCGGTTGGGCATTTGTAATGCTAGGGTTTTGTGCAGTTGATGTAAAGCTATTAGGCCCTAACCATTCAAAGGCTGTAGCACCAGCACTTGTAGCCGTTAAGTTTACTGTAGATCCAGGGCAAACAGGTGTGTTACTACTAGCCGTTGGTGCTACAGGGTTTTGTACTGTTACTGTAATGGTATCTGTATTAGAATTACAAAATGGTGTACTATTAGACGTAACGATATATTGTGTAGTTACTGTTGGTGCTACATACGGTTCTTTACAAGTTGTACAACTCATAGAAGTTATTGGAGAACCACCCGATATTACAGACCATATAAAACTTGTTCCACCTGTTGCATTTAATCGTACCGTATCTCCTATACAGATCGTAGTATCTTTCAACGCCTTAGTAACTGCCCACACGTATAATGGGACTGTAAATGTTTGTGTAATCGGTATACCTCCAGAAGCACAACTGGAATCTTTTACGGTAACCGTAAGGACTCTGGTACCTGTATCTGTAAAACCTGGTGTCCAACTTATACAACCTCTTACAGAGTCAGAAGGAGAATTGGTATATGTAACTGATGAACCTGGTGCAGCTGCAGAGTGGTTATCTGTCACTACAAGGTTTGCAGAAGTGTCTGTGGATTTTATATCATAACAAAAAGTAAGTGGCTTACCAGCACAACCTACCACTTGACCATTAATAAATTGAGAGCCTGTTAAAGTAGTAGGGGCTGTTCCCACAGTGGGCGTAGTACTTGTACACATTATTACTTGCACCTGTATATCCCTCATTACAGAACCAATAAGTATTCCATTCCTATATTCTTTTACCCTTACGGTTACAGTTTGCGCCCCTTGCTCAGATGGTGTAAATGTCATCTGACCAGTTGTTGAGCTGATCTGAAAAGTATTGTTTGTTTGAAAAGGGTTTCCTGGTATACTTAAAGTAGGCGTTTTAGAAACAAATAATTTATTGGTAGGTGTATTACCACAACCATTGGCTACTTGTTGCGGCATAATAACCTCAAAAGCCATAGAGTCATTATTCGGATCTATACCACCATTATTGTAGTTATACGATTGGTTGATACAAACAAAAGGAACTGGTTTAACTGTAAAAGCAGGAGAAGAGTTTCCTTGAGCTACTAGGTTATTCAATGTAGCCTCTACATAAAACACACCCGTACCTTGTAAGTTCTGTGATGGGTTTCTAGCATTTACATAAGAGTAAAAACGCCATGTAGCACATCTTGATGGTAACGTTAGTGTATTAGAGTACCACCATTCTCTATATCCTGGAATACTTGACCCAACGCTATCACATTTAGATTTTGTATTAGCGCAACCTGTTGATACTTGCTGTCCATTTGTTCCGTTTGGTATCGACGTCATTTTGTCCAACCATATCTGACCACTTTGACTATTACAACCGTTTGAATAACACAACTGAACTCTGGTTGGTTCACCCACACCGCCACAATCTCTATAGAACTTAAATATAAAACGGTAGGTCGAATCACTCACCCACTCATAGATCAACTCTCCACCTGCAGCATGACTGGCACGAGATACAGTATTGAATGATATAACACACAGTGTTAATAAAACAGCTGAAAGTAAAATTCTCTTCAAAACACAAAATTTTAATACGTTATTAATTTTCAAGGCGGGTCTTCTAAATTATAAAAGAAAATCAGATTATTTTAACATTTCGCTTACTTATTATCATTAATTGCCATTAGAGAAAATATTATCACTTTAGGTTAATAAAAAAGGGCAAGTATCAATGACACTTGCCCTTTTATTATATATTATTCTTTTTTTATTACGCTTGAGACGATAGCATTTTCTGATACTTCTTTCTATCTTCTTCATTCAACATTATTTTTCTCAAACGAATGTTTTGAGGAGTAACCTCGATACACTCATCTTGTTGAATATACTCCATACATTCTTCCAAACTCATTTCTATTTTAGGAGCTATTTTATTGGCATCATCACTACCGCTTGCACGGTGGTTAGTTAACTTCTTGTTTTCTACTACATTCACATTCAAATCTCCAGGTTTGATGTTTTCTGCCACTATCATTCCTCCATATACTTCTTCAGTAGGGTCTACAAAGAAATTTCCTCTGTCTTGAAGCTTATCTAAAGAATAAGGTGTTACCGTACCTGTAAATTTAGAGATCAATACGCCATTATTACGTCCAGGGATAGGTCCTTTCCAAGGCTTGTAATCATTGAAACGGTGCGCCATTACAGCCTCTCCAGCCGTACCTGTTAACATTTGAGAACGTAGACCTATCATACCACGAGCAGGTATTTCAAACTCAAGGTGTTGCATTTCACCTTTTGTTTCCATGATCAACATCTCACCTTTTCTTTGCGTAACTAGGTCTATCACCTTTCCACTATATTCTGCAGGAACATCTACTACAAGTGTTTCATATGGTTCACATTTTACACCATCAATTTCTTTGGTAATAACCTGAGGTTGTCCCACGGTCAGCTCATAGCCTTCACGACGCATAGTTTCTACCAATACACTTAAGTGCATGATACCACGACCATATACCAAGAATTTATCAGCATCATCTGTATCAACAACTTTTAATGCTAGGTTCTTCTCCAATTCTTTTGTTAGCCTATCCCTTATGTGTCGGCTAGTAACAAACTTGCCTTCTTTACCGAAGAAAGGAGAATTGTTAATGCTGAACTGCATGTTCATTGTTGGCTCATCAATAGGTACTATTTCTAATGCCTCAGGATTTTCAGCATCTGCAATAGTTTCACCTATAGTAAAGCCTTCGATACCTACAACAGCACAAAGATCACCGGCAACTACTTTATCTACACGTTTTTTGCCCATTCCTTCAAACACATATAGCTCTTTCACTCTACTTTTTACAATAGAACCATCTACCTTACATAGACTCACTTGCTTACCTTCAACTATTTCTCCTCTTGTTACTTTACCTATAGCTATTCTACCTAAGAAACTAGAATAGTCCAGTGATGTAATTTGTAATTGTAAATTTCCTTCTGCTATTTGTGGCTCAGGTACTTTTTCTAAAATAGTATCCATTAATGGGATAATATCTTCTGTAGGCTCAAGGCTTGTATTAAACCAACCTTGTTTTGAAGAACCATAAAGTGTTGTAAAGTCAAGTTGCTCTTCAGTAGCATCTAGCTGGAAGAATAATTCAAAAACTGCATCGTGTACTTCTTCGGGACGACAGTTTTCCTTATCAACCTTATTGATAACAACTATTGGGTGTAGGTTTAGTTGTAATGCTTTTTGCAATACAAATCTTGTTTGAGGCATTGGGCCTTCGAAAGCATCCACTAATAGTATTACACCATCAGCCATTTTTAAAACACGCTCTACCTCACCTCCAAAATCGGCGTGACCAGGAGTATCGATCACGTTTATCTTAATGTCCTTATAAGTTACAGAGGCGTTCTTACTAAAAATAGTAATTCCACGCTCACGCTCAAGGTCATTACTATCCATTATCAACTCACCAGTCTCTTGGTTGTCTCTAAACACTTTTGTTGTGTGTAGTATTTTATCAACCAGTGTTGTTTTGCCATGGTCAACGTGTGCAATAATGGCAATGTTTCTAATATTTTTCAAAATAATCTCTTTAGTTTAAGCCCTTGCAAGAAGTGCCTACATTTGTATAAAATTCGCGCAAAGGTAGGTAAATAAACCCAGCATTATAGATTAAAACACTTTTTAATAACACTAATTATGAGATATTTTATATTTCTATTATCAATAACTATATTAAGTTGTAATTCAGAGAGTTCTGACAGTACGAGGAACAATCAAGAGGCTTTAGCTGCTAATGAGTTTAAAGATGGGGAGTACACTATGAAGCAATACTATTTTGTAATGCTTAAAAAAGGAGAGAATAGAGATGAAAATATAGACACAGCAATAGTGAATGAACTACAAAGAAAACACCTTGCCAATATAGACAGGCTGGCAGATGAGGGAAAAATTATTGTAGCAGGACCATTTGGTGATGATGGTGACTGGAGAGGTATCTTTATTTTCAACTGTGATAAACAAGAAGAAGTAGAAGGGCTATTAAATACTGACCCTATGGTCGCTGCTAAATGGCTGAGCTACGAGATACACCCTTGGTGGACGGCTAAGAATGAGGTGTTTAAGTAATAACTAATTCATCTTAAAAGGAGGAATCAACTTAAACTCAGGAATATCAACTGAGAATTCTTTTTTTGTATATAGGTCTTCCATCAAATAAGTACCATACATTTTACCAATATCAGCCCTCAGGCTTGCTGCCGATATATACTGGTAATATGCTCCCGGCTCTATTATAGGCTGTTCACCAACAACTCCTTCTCCTTTCACTTCTCTTCTTATCCCGCTACTTTCTACAATATGCCAATGTCTGGTCTTTAGTTGTATCGGCGTGCTGGTTTGGTTTTCAATAGTTATCCTATATGCGAATAAATATTCAAACTGTACAGGGTTTGACTGCTCTTCCTGATAAAACGTTTCTACTGATACGCTAACTCCTGCTGTTACCTGCCTTACCATAATTAGTCGTTTTAGTAAAAATAACGCATAAATTGATACAAAGTTTCATCAACTAGTTTAATGTTTCGTTAATAGCCTGCTGTATCAAATTGTACTCAAAACCTTTCCCTAGCAGATACTTAATCAATTTATTCTTCGTAATATACTCACTTCTACTTTTGTAATCCGGTAGTTTCTTCTCTATCAGGTTTAGGATGGTAGTATAGTACTCATGATCATCTATTTCCTTGAGCGCCTTCTTGATACAATATTCTGATATTTGATTCTGCTGTAGTAAGTAGAGTATCTTTTTTTTGCCCCATTTATTCATTCTAAACTTGCCACCAGCTATAGCTTTTGCATAACGTTCTTCATTTAACACATCTGCCTGTATCATTTCAGATATTAGTTCTTCAACCTCATCTGTTTTACAGCCCATTTCGTAGAGCTTGTTCCTAACCTCCTTGTGGCATCGTTCCTGGTAATAGCAATAATGTAGTATAGATTCTTTTGCTCCCATTCTATCTACCCATAAAAACCATTAGAATTTGGATATCACTTGGGTTCACACCACTTATTCTACTAGCCTGTCCCAATGTACCTGGTTTTATATTGGTCAACTTCTGTCTTGCTTCCATAGACAAGGCCGTAAGTTTATGGTAATCAAATCCTTGTGGAATTATCAAATCCTCCAATGAATTCATTTTTAGCACCATCTCTTTCTCCTTTTCTATATAGGTTTCATACTTTAATTGTATCTCCGCCTGCTCCAACTCTAATGCTGTTACATCTCCGAAAGCATCTTTAAGCCCTGATATTGCTTCACAAAGATTAGCTAAACTAACTCCTGGCCTTAATAATATCTTACCTGCTTTTGTTTTTTCTTTTAGCTCTGCCGATGCTATGCTAGACAAATAGCTATTTATAGTAGAAGGTTCCACGTGGAACTGTGCTAAAACATCCTTTATTCTTTCAACGTTCTGTATCTTCCTATCAAGATCGTTCTTTCTTTCGTCGCTAGCTATACCCAAACTATGCCCTAAAGGGGTAAGTCTCATGTCAGCATTATCTTGTCTAAGCAATGTCCTAAACTCAGCCCTACTTGTAAACATACGATATGGTTCATCTGTACCTTTATTAATAAGGTCGTCTATAAGTACGCCAATATAAGCATCACTTCTCTTAAGAATAACGGGTTCTTTATCTTTCACATGGTTATGAGCGTTTATACCAGCCATAAGTCCTTGGCAGGCAGCTTCTTCATATCCAGTAGTACCATTTATTTGCCCTGCAAAGAAAAGACCCTTAATAAGCTTAGTCTCAAGGGTAAAACTAAGCTGTGTAGGTGGGAAATAATCGTACTCAATAGCATAACCTGGCCTGAAAAACTTACAGTTCTCAAATCCCGGTACTTTCCTAAGTGCATTGAACTGAACTTCTTCAGGCAAGGAGGTACTAAAACCGTTTACATATATCTCGTGAGTATTCCACCCTTCAGGCTCAACAAATAGTTGGTGTCTATCTCTGTCTGCAAATCTGCTTATTTTATCCTCAATACTAGGGCAGTATCTTGGGCCGCTACCTTTTATACGGCCTTTATACATAGGAGACTGGCCAAAACCTTCTTTTAAAAGGTCATGTACTTCAGGACTAGTATAGCTAATCCAACAACAACGCTGTTGTTCGGGAGCTATAATATCTGTCTTTTGATAAGAAAAACCTACAATTTCTTTATCTCCCTCCTGTACTTCCATTCTAGAATAGTCTAAACTACGCCCGTCTATTCTTGGCGGAGTGCCAGTCTTTAGTCTATCGCTTTCAAAACCAAGTGATACAAGTTGCTCTGTTAACCCAGTGGCACCCTTTTCTCCCATTCTACCACCACCAAATTGTTTCTCGCCTACATGTATTACTCCGTTCAAAAAGGTTCCGTTGGTTAATACTACACTTTTAGCATAGATTTCTTGCCCCATACCAGTCTTAACCCCTTTCACTGTTCCACGTGAAACAATAAGTTCTTTCACCATATCCTGCCAAAAGTCCAGGTTAGGAGTGTTTTCAAGCATTTCCCTCCATAGTGTGGCAAATACCATGCGGTCGTTCTGAGTTCTGGGGCTCCACATACCAGGACCTTTTGACTTGTTAAGCATGCGGAACTGTATCATGCTCTTATCGCTTACTATTCCACTGTAACCCCCTAAAGCATCTATCTCCCTCACAATCTGTCCTTTAGCTATTCCCCCCATTGCCGGATTACAACTCATTTGGGCTATAGTCTGCATATTCATAGTGATCAATAGAACCTTTGATCCCATATTTGCAGCAGCAGCAGCAGCCTCACAACCTGCATGGCCTGCGCCTACTACTATTACATCATATTCTTGAAACATATCGTGCAAAGCTACGAATAGATAATAAGATACCAGCCACCTATATACCTACTTAATAAAAAATGATACAAATAAAAAGGTCGGACAAAAAGCCCGACCTATATATTTAGCAAACGCTCTTTCTATTTTATAACACTAAACTTCTTAACCGTAACCTTGTCATCGGCATTAATAGTTAAGAAATAGTTTCCAGCAGGAAGGCTTTCTGTATTAATAGAGTATTTACTACTCTTAACAGAGCTTTCGTTATGCTCTAGAATTCTTCTACCACTAGCATCTAATACTGAATAATGTAGATTATTGGCTTGTTTATCCAATTCTACAGATACATTCATTATATCTGTAACTGGGTTAGGATAGATATCTATAGCAATTGGGTTAGGATTGTTTACATTCTTAACATCTACAGTGAATGGAGATAAGAATAACGGAACAGAAGGTACTGAACCATTCTTTTGCTGAGAGAACCTTACAGAATCAACAGGTCTGTTGAATCTATCAAAAGGGAACATATTAGGGAACTCGGTTGCAGAAGAAGTAAATGTAGCGTCAGTACCATTGTATACTGGGCTATAAGATTCTACTGCAGTATCAGCAGATTTATATGCTCTTGCAAACGTTCTAGGGAAGTAGTTTACAACACCATCACATAGTAAGAATGTATTGATAGGCACACTTACAGTTACCCAGTACCAAGAATTATCATCTAATACTACAGGGTTATTTGCATTGTTTGCGTCACCGATTGGAACGGTAAAGAATTGACCGCTTGTATCAGCACCACCATATGTCTTACCACCAGCACCTACTAAAGTACACTCTCCGCTTACGATAATACCATCCAATGCTTGACTGTTACTACCATCTACCCATTTCCATACTAGTATGTTTACAGTACCTTGAGTACTCATACTACCTCCTCCTGTTTTACTTAATCCAAACTGAACGGCATCTAAACTATAATTACCCTTATTAATATAGTATAATGGTCCCCACATAAAGTCTACAGAAGTAGCAAAAGCGAAACCAATATTTGAAGTTGGTAAGCCTGTTTGATAATTGTATCTACCTTTTGAGAAATTATTATTAGTTACATCAAAAGAATAACTTGTAGAGTTGTCACCAGGTAATTCATCAGTACTATCACTTGTTACTTCATAGCTAACATTGAACTTACCAGTACCGCTCACATTACCAAGGCTATATGATGTTTTACTCATTGGAGAAATTATAGAATCTCCAGGATTGAATGGACCAGGATATAATACTGAATCTACTTTAACAACAGTAGCAGAGCCACCTGTAGGCGTGAAAGTCACAGTAGATTTTACTTTAATATTTGTTGCAGGATTAGTACCAAAGTTTCCTATTACTGCACCAGTAATACCTTCGTATGTACCAGGTGTACCTGTACCTGTTTTAATTTGGCTAAGCGGAATAGACTGAGCGTGCCATTGAGTAATACCACCATCTAGTATAGCAATATCGTTTTTAGCACCACTAGCCCAACTACTTAATGACATTTTTACTGTTGCACTAGCTAAAGCAGCATCAATAGCTGCGCCATCAACATCGGATATCATTATTACAGGAATAGTTACACTTGCACCTTGAGCACCAGCTCCCATACCTACTGGGCCACCGGGAACATTATTTACAATCACAACTGCCACAGCACCAGCTTGTTGTGCACGTAAAGCCTTAGCGCCAAACTCACAATTACCACGCTGAATAAGAGCAATTTTACCATTTACTTGCGTACCATTTGTAAGAGGTACACATGCTTCATATGGTACTGCTTTTACTACATCAATATTGTTCATTGCTGTAGTAACTGCGCCTCCCCACTCATTTGTACCACCACTACCATCGTTAGCTATGTCATAAGCAAGAGCACCTGCTATGTTTTGCGGTGTAGTTATTGCAATACGTGCGCCTACATAATCAGCGTACCAGTTTGTCTCAAAATGGTCCATATTCTGGGCAGAGACAGATAACGTCGATAATGATAATATTGACGCCGTTAATAATTTGAAAAAGTTGAGTTTTTTCATAGAGAAAAGCATTTCTTATAATTTGAAAAAAGATAGTTAACTAAGATATGTTAAAAACGTAATAAATCAAAAAATACCCCATAAAGGGGTATTATATATTACATTATTATTACTATTATATTTAAAGATTAAAGCTTGCACTTAACTCCAACATTTTATCAATTGGCTTTTTTGCTGCCAATCTCAAATCTTCATCCATATTTATTTCTGGCAATTCATACTTCATAGCTAAATATAATTTTTCTAAAGTATTAAGCTTCATATGTGGACAATCGTTGCAAGCGCAAGAATTATCTGGTGGTGCGGGTATAAAAGTTTTGCCCGGGGATAGCTGTTGCATCTGATGTAATATTCCTGTTTCAGTTGCAACAATAAAACTTTGGCAATCGTCTTCTTGACTATACTTTAATAGTTGTGTCGTTGATCCTATAAAATCTGCTATTCTTAATACTGCCTCTTCACATTCAGGATGAGCTATCAACTTAGCATCTTTATGTTTCTCTTTCAATTTGGTGATCTTCTCTAGAGAAAATATTTCGTGAACCATGCAAGCACCATTCCACAGTACCATATCTCTCCCACTTGTCTTATTGATATATGCTCCCAAATTCCTATCAGGAGCAAATATTATTTTTTGATCTTCCGGAAGACTTTCAACAATAAGTTTTGCATTCGATGAAGTACAAATAATATCACTTAATGCCTTTATACCAGCCGAGCAATTGATATAAGAAATAACTAAATGATCGGGATGCTTTTCCTTAAAGGCCTTAAATAAATGTGGAGGACAACTGTCGCTTAAAGAACATCCAGCATTTAGATCTGGTAGCAAAACTTTCTTTGTTGGGTTAAGGATCTTGGCAGTTTCTGCCATGAAATGCACACCAGCAAAGACTATCACGTCAGCGTTGGTACTTGCAGCTTTTTGTGCCAGACCCAAACTATCTCCGATATAATCTGCCACGTCCTGTATATCGGGCTCTTGGTAGTAGTGTGCAAGTAGTATGGCATTCTTTTCCTTTTTTAGTTTTTCAATTTCAGCGAACAAATCTAAGGTAGGATCAATTTCGAGATCTAGGAAGCCTTTTGAAGATAAATTTTCGACGGCGTTTTCCATATGCACATCCATATAATAACTAGTATTTTATTTATTTAAAAAAAGGTTATTACTATTAAGTGTGTTAATATGGGGATATAAATTTGACTGAACTGTTGCATAAGAATTACTTATAGTTCATACCCACATTATACATCTAATATTCACACTCGAAAGTATTGAAAAATGGGGATACTAACATTATAAAGTATAAATGTTAATTACAAAAGGAGTGAATAATTAAAGAGTGATATTGGTCTAATTACCCTGTTAAAAAATCTGACTCAGTTATTAATAATTTGATAACGCAACGATAATTTTCTGTTTATATACAACTGCTAAAATTTTATTCAGCGATAATGCCCACATATACACACACAAGTATTAATAACTAAATTTTATTAATTAGTAATTATTGAAATATGAAATGATGTGGTAGAAAATTGGAAGATTTATGCTGGTTATTCTATATTTAAGTGTTCAGAAAGAACATAATGTCAATTTTTCCTATAAATTTGCCGTCCTTACAAAATATAAACTTATATGTCTGTAATACAGAATATCAGAACCAAATATGCAAAGCTTGCGGGCTTTGTAATTGCATTCGCCCTAGTAGCATTTATATTAATGGATGCTTTGAGTAGTCGTGTTGGAAGTATTTTCGGAAACGATAGTAACGTAGCAAAAGTTAATGGTCATAAAATAGAATATAAAGACTATTCACAAAGGTCAAGTGACTATGATATATTATACGGCTACAGTTCTCAAGGTAAAACCCTTGACGATAACGCTCGTGCACAACTTAATCAACAAGCACTATCTGACTTGATCAATGAAACATTAATTAAGGAAGAAGCCGAGCAACTAGGTTTACAAACTACAAAAGATGAAGCTAAAGATTTAATATATGGTGCTAACCCTGATCCTGCAGTAAGAAACTACGCGCCATTTAGAAATCCGGAAACAAATATGTTTGACCCACAATATGTGAGAGCTTTTGAAGAACAAGTAGATCAGTATGATCCAACTGGCAAGGCAAGACAACAGTGGGAAATTCTTAAAGCATATGTTATCAGAAACAACATTGTGCAGAAATACAATGCACTTTTGGTTAATAGTTTATATGTACCAAATTTTGTTGTAGAAAGACAAGTTCAAAATCAAGGACAAAAAGCAAGTATTGATTATGTAAATGTAGCTTATGCAAATGTTGCAGATGATAAAGT
Organism: Flavipsychrobacter sp.; assembly: GCA_041392855.1. Lineage (NCBI taxonomy): Bacteria > Pseudomonadati > Bacteroidota > Chitinophagia > Chitinophagales > Chitinophagaceae > Flavipsychrobacter > Flavipsychrobacter sp. Next base: position 2,569,884 of record JAWKLD010000001.1, on the reverse strand, counting down.
AGAAGTAACTGATGCAGATATGGAAGCGTACATGAAAGAACATAAAAAAATATATGCAACTGAAGCTGATAGCAGAAGTATAGAATATGTTTCTTTTGATGTTTTACCAACAGCTGCCGATACTGCTGCTGCAAAATTGCCATTGGTACAATTAGCAGACGAGTTTAGAAATACAAATGATGCTGAAACATTTGTAAACAGAAATTCTGATGCTGCTTACAATGCTGGTTTTGTAATGAAGAAAGACTACATGTCTTTATATACTGACTCTATTATGAGTCTTCCTGTAGGTGGTGTTTTTGGTCCGTACTTAGAAAACAGTGAATACAAGTTGACAAAAGTATTGGATAGAAAAACATATCCTGATACAGTTGTATGTAGACATATATTAATTAAAACAGCTCAAGGAAACAACTTAATACTACCTGATAGCATCGCTGAAAGAAAAATTGATAGTGCTATAGCTGCTATAAAAGGCGGTGCAAAATTTGAAGATCTAGTACAGTCTGTATCAGAAGACGAAGGAAGTAAAGCTACTAATGGAGAATATACTTTCGACTTCCAACAAAAAGCGAATATTTCTAAAGAGTTTGGCGACTTCATCTTCGAAGACGGAAAACCTGGTCAATCTAAAAAAGTAAAAGTTCAGAATGGATCTTATAGTGGCTATCACTATATAGAGATAATTAAGCAAAAGAACTTCTTACCAGCAGCTAAATTAGCTACAATAACTAAAGGTCTTTTTGCAAGCGATGAAACTGAAAATAATGTTTACGCTGAGGCTTCAAATTTTGCAGGTACTAAAAACACTGCTGCTGCTTTTGATGAAGCTACACAGAATAGTCTTAACAAAAGAGTTGCTGAAGAAGTTAAGGTGAATGACTTTATTGTTTCAGGTTTAGGTTCTGCAAGAGAAGTTATCAGATGGATGTACAGTGCTAAAGTTGGCGATGTATCTTCAGTATTTTCTCTTAAAGGTCGTTATGTAGTTGCAAAACTAAAATCTGTTAATAAGAAAGGTCAAGTAATGTTGACTCAATCTAACAGACCAGAACTAGAAGATATTGTTAGAAAGAAAAAGAAGAAAGATATATTAATAGAGCAGTTTAACGGGAAGAACTCTCTTGAGCAAGTAGCAGCTACTGCAAATACTCAGGTTTCAAGTGCTGATTCTTTTTCTGCAGCTACATCTTTTATCCCTGAGCTAGGTTTCGAACCAAAAGTATCTGGTTATGCATTCAACAAAGGGTTCAATAAAGGAACATTGTCTGCTGCAATTCCGGGACAAAACGGGTTGTTCTATATTACGCTTAAAGATAGATTTACACAAGAAAGCACTGTAGATTCTAATATGGTTAACAGACAAAAAGTAATGATCCAAAACCAACTTAAAAATGGTGTTAGCTCAAGACTTGCTGATGTATTGAAAGAAAGCGCTGATATAGAATACAACGCCAACAACTTATAATATCAAAAACAGTTAAGGATATATAGAGAAAAACAGCAGTTTATAACTGCTGTTTTTTTTATTTCAACCCTTATGAGTCGTATTTTTGTAGCACAACTATTAATGGTATGAGCGAACTGATAAATAAAGTAGCAGAGAGTGGTATTGTGACGATCGATTTAACAAGTTATATACCTGATGAAGAAAATATAGCTGTCTTTGATCTGAAACCATTTCTCTTCAGAGAAATGATACTTAGGGAAAAAGACTACAGACAATCACTTAAAGAATTTGACTGGACGGTTTATGAAAATAAACATGTTGCTGTTTTCTGTTCTGTAGATGCAATTATTCCTATTTGGGCTTATATGTTGGCTACTTCCTATCTTGAAGAAGTGGCTACATCTGTTTTTTATGGAACTGCCGAAGCGTTAACTGCTAACCTCATTAAAAACAAAGTAGCGACAATAGATGTTTCTGAATATGAAGATAAAAGGGTTGTACTAAAAGGTTGTGGTGACAAAGCCATACCAGAGACCGCTTATGTAGAAGCAACACAATTATTGAAACCGGTTGTGAAATCATTAATGTATGGAGAGCCTTGCTCTACAGTACCTATTTATAAAAAGAAAGTGGTGAGGTAATATACCTTAAACAGCGAATAGCTTTTCTGCAATTTTTTCTGATAACTGGAAAGGAGTACCCTCCTTCTGTTTTACTGTGATGCTTTTATCATAAGGCATACGTTCCGTAATAACGAGTTTAGTATCTATAGCAATATTATACAGTGCTAACTGTTGTAAAAAAGCAGTAGAAGTATCTTTTACGGCAACAATTTTATAAGTACCCCCTATTTCACATTCGCTAAGGGCTACCGCTCTGGATTTTGGTAGGGTACCTTCTGAAGTTGGTATAGGGTCGCCATGGGGGTCATATTCTGGAAATCCTAAAAACTCGTCTAGCTTTTCGATGAGTTTTTTAGATCTTATGTGTTCCAATTGCTCTGCTACTTCGTGAACCTCGTCCCAAGAGAAGTGGAGTTTAGTATTAAGAAAGGTTTCCCAAAGTCTATGCTTTCTTATAATGTAAAGTGCTGTTTTTTCTCCGCTATCTGTAAGGTGTACTTTTTTATATTTCTCATAGTGCACCAGTTCTTTCTCTGATAATTTTTTTATCATATCAGTAACTGTAGCCGGACGGGTTTGCATTCGCTCCGCTACCTCGTTTACCGAAACTTCAGGAGTATCGTTATTTGTTTGGATAACATATATAGCCTTCAAATAATTTTCTTCGGTATAAGTCAGTAGCATAGATTGTAAAGCTAAAACTAAATTATTTTATACGGCAACATAATGGACCACGTTTTGATTCAATATTATTTACTAGTTTAGTAAAATTACCTTATAGGTATCTGGATAAATGAACCATTACACAAAACATATAACTGGCTTAATAGTTCTGTTATCATTTTTCACTTTTTGTGCTGTAAATGTGAAAGCACAAAACTCTGACTTCAATAGGCCTAAAAACCTGAAGCTGGTTAGAGAATACGATGATGGGAAAGGACATATTGTAAGAGAAGTACAATATAGCCAAGGTAATATGCGTGTGACGGAGACAATAATAATGCCTAAACCAAGAAGACATACTATTGGTTTTCATGTACGAGTAAACCCAGATACTTTAGATACAGATTCTTTGTGGCTGATAATTGATAAGTCGCGTTACGTGCTACAGGTGTACTACAAAAACAGAATGCTTAGAAACTACAGAGCAGTTTTTGGGCCTAAGCCTATACTCAATAAATGTATGGAAGGAGATAGGTGCACTCCAGAGGGTTGGTTTACCATAGTTAACAAGCACAAATCCAGTAAGTACAATAAGTTTTTAGGTATCAGCTATCCCGGAGCAAAAGACATAGAGCGTTTTAACGAGCTTAAGAAAAAAGGTAGTATTCCCAAAAATGCCAGAATAGGAGGTAATATTGGCATACATGGTATTTGGGAAGGCGGTGATGATATGATAGAACTGGGAGTGGGCTGGACAGATGGTTGTATAGCACTAAAAAATAAAGATGTAAACGATCTTTATTTGTTGATCAAAGAAGGTGTTAGAGTTTACATTCAGAAATAAAACGCTCATAAGCTTCACTCCACCCTTTCCACATTTTATCAGTTCCTAAAGAGAAGTTGTGGAATACAGTAACCAAAGTACTGTTGGTTTCCTCGAGTTTATCTTTCATTTTTTGAAGTCTTGTAAAAGATTCCTGAGTAGTCAACTTTTCTTCATAATATGCTGTGGTGTCCATAAAGCAGAAAGGATGGACCCTTAAGTTTTGTTGTTCTCCTTTTTCCAGATCGAACCATAAGAAAGCGCTGCCTGTTCCGGCTCTGAATCCTAAATGTGTGCCATAGCCCATGCTATAGTCTTCTGTAATATTGTTTGCTAATAACTGTCGGTAGGTGTCAGGCATTTTATTTTTGATGTAGTGCTGACGGGAAATAGAAGTGGGTTTATTTATAAAATTTTCCAGCAGCCCTTTTTCTTCCGACAATAAGTTTTTATTACTGTCAATATAATAAGATGGGTGTATGCCTAATGAATATCTATTTGCTAAATGCTTAAGCAAATTTTGCATAGCAGTATTGGTAGGCGCAATATTTTTGTCAAAAGCACTAGTTGCTTGAGCACAGAGTATAAAATATATTGGTGCTAGTTTATATTGCTCATGTAACCTATCCAGCCATTCAAAAGAATCATAGGGGTCTTTTTTTGAACCGAATAATGTCTTTAGTCTGTCCCACAAATTATTCATATTCCCTTTTAGCACTTCTTTCGCAAAAGCACCAAAAGTTCTAGCAGCTCCTTTATGTTTATAAGACCATGCTATGTCAATATCATAAGTAGGTAGGAACTGAAAGGTTCTTTCTTTTACTGCAATACTATTTGAAACAAGTAGCTTGCTAAAAGCACTCACCCATTCATCTACAATAGGTCTGTTTAGCAATTCCTTTTTAAAAAGAATGCTTTCTGTAGCAGGGTATCTATTATGTTTATCAGGGGTATAGCTATAATATTCTTCATACCTAGATAAAAGGAAAAATATGGCAGAGAAGATATCGAAAGGAACAGAGTATTGCTGATCTCCAGCAAATAATGTGGGCAATCCGTTCCAGTCAGCAGATTCTATATGTTGTTGCTCAATATTAGTTGACCAAAGTAAATCTGCATCGGGTATAGAAATGCCATTATCACAAACCGCTCCATAAGAAATGAAAATGTCATTTGTTACAGGTATTCGGTCTACAATAACATAGTCGATATCCAAACGGTCACGGAACAACCAATCTAGTACATAACTTAGCCTTGCACTGTTTTGTTTACTGTATATAGTAAGTGCTGGCATATAGTTGGTTGAATACTAGTTACGGTCTTTCCAAAGTTGGTTGAAGGACTTGCGAGGAAATTCCAGTTTGCTTCTGTGTGCCTCCCAGCTGTTTTTGAATAATGTATGGATCACTTTGGTTTTCATATTACCACCTGCTGTGTTCATTAATCCTCTATTAAGCATGGCTAACTTCCATGCTTTCCAGGTAGCCCCCTCTACAAAACTGCCATGCCCTTCTTTTACAGCAATGTTTCTATTGTTGAGTAGCATTTCGTGAATATTGATCTTCACTGGACAAACTTCTGTACAGTTTCCACACAGGCTTGAAGAGTAACTCAAGTGTTTAAAATCACTCATGCCTTTTAGGTGTGGAGTAATTACCGAACCAATAGGACCACTATAGGTGGTGCCATAAGTATGGCCACCAATATTTTTATAAATAGGGCAAACGTTGAGGCAAGAACCGCAACGGATGCAATACATACTTTCTCTTACTTCTTTTCTAAGCAGGTTAGTTCTTCCATTGTCAAGAAGTATAACATACATTTCTTCAGGTCCATCTGTTTCGCCGGGTTGTTTTGGTCCGGTGAAAATAGAGTTATAGACCGTTACTTTTTGTCCCGTTCCATATGTAGATAATAGTGGCCAGAAAAGATGTAAGTCGTTGATCGACGGTAGCATTTTTTCTATACCAACTATCGCAATATGTGTTTTAGGGAAAGCTGTAGTTAATCTTCCATTACCCTCATTCTCAGTAAGACAAACAGCACCTGTATCTGCTAACAAAAAGTTACCACCTGTTACACCTACTTCAGAAGTCACATATTTCTCTCTAAGCTTTACACGGGCAATTTGTGTAAGCTCTTGAGGTGCAAGATTGGGTTCTACACCTAGTTTTTCGTGAAATAGTTTAGCAACGTCTTCCTTGCTCTTGTGCATGGCAGGCGTTACAATATGGTATGGCGCTTCGCCATCCAGTTGTTGGATGTATTCTCCAAGGTCTGTTTCAACAGACTCTATATTATTTTTTTCTAAGAAATCGTTTAGGTGAATTTCTTCTGTCACCATCGATTTCGACTTAACAACTTGCTTGGTATTCTTAGCCTTGCATATTTCTAGAATGGCCTGCTGTGCTTCTTCTGCATTTTCAGCCCAGATCACCTTACCCCCCCTAGCTGTAAAGTTTTTCTCAAACTCTTCCAGATATTTATCCAGGTTTTCAATCGTTTTCCACTTGATATTCTTAGCACGCTTACGAGCAAGGTCAAGATCAGCATATTGCTGTTTTCCTTTTACTACAGCAGTATTATACTTATCTATATTAAAATGCAGTTTTCTCTTATGTTCAAGATCTTCTGCTTTTATCCTACTTTTTGCAATAAATGTAGCACTGTTGTTGCTCATGGCTCAAAAATATAAAGGATTTATGACAGTATGAACTTATAGTTACAAGCAAAATGAATAATTAACTAAATACGGTTAATTTTGCAGCCATGTCTTCCAATAACAACATAAAGCAGCTAGCCATAGATACCATTGATATGGAGGCCAAGTCTGTAGAAAACCTAAAAGGTTTTGTGAATGATGAATTTGTAACGGTAGTAGAGTTGATACACAATTCTAAAGGGCGTGTGGTGATTACAGGTATTGGCAAAAGTGCTGTTATTGCTCAGAAGATAGTTGCTACATTAAACTCTACGGGCACGCCGGCCCTGTTTATGCATGCTGCAGATGCCATACATGGAGACTTGGGCATGATCCAAGAGAATGATGTTGTAGTTATTATTTCAAAAAGTGGCGAAAGCCCTGAAATAAAAGTGTTGATACCTTTTATTAAGAATTTTGGTAATAAAGTGGTAGCACTTTGTGGTAATGAACAGTCGTATTTGGCTAAGAGTGCTGATTATTGGATAAACAGTACAGTTTCGCAAGAGGCATGCCCCAATAACTTAGCGCCTACAACCAGCACTACTGCTCAATTGGTGATGGGAGACGCTTTGGCGGTTTGCCTGTTAAGTCTGAAAGGGTTTACTGCGGAAGACTTTGCCCGTTTCCACCCTGGTGGTGCTTTGGGTAAGCGTATGTATTTAAGGGTTGAGGACCTTTGCAGGGCTAATGAGTGTCCTGCCGTAAGAGAAGACGCATCAATAAAAGAGATCATCTACGAAATCTCTAATAAAAGATTGGGCGCTACAGCTGTGACTAAGGGAGATGAACTCTTGGGTATTATAACAGATGGTGATATAAGACGTATGCTAGAAAAAGGTGTTGACACCAATGAGCTTAAAGCGACAGATATACTTTCTAGCAACCCCAAAACCATAGACCAAAACGAGTTAGCGGCCGTGGCACTAGAAATGATACGTAAGAATAATATTACGCAGATAGTGGTTACCAACGAAGGTAAATATGTGGGGATGGTACATCTACACGATCTTATTCGTGAAGGGCTTATCTAAAAACCAAATCCTAGACCGACTTCTACTAGTTCCGCTTTTTCAGCATGGGTTTTCAAAAGTGTAGATAAGAAAAGCTCTTTTAATACACCTTGCTCCTTTTGTACGATATAGAAGTTACCTCCAAGCTTTTCATAGAAGGAGTCTTCCGTTATATATACATTTTTAATATAGTAGCCCAGCTGAAATATAATACCTACCCTGCCTACTAGAAACTCATTACCTACAAAAAGGCTGGCACGCCAGGAGTTATCTTTTTCCTTGCCCACCTCAATTTCGTTGTTTTTCAGAAACTGATAGACCTCGCTATGGAAAGTATAGTCGGCACCTAATAATAATTTGTTCTTGCTCCAATAGCGTTTGCTCGCATAAAGCGTTAGCATATATATTGGGTAGTCTGGTCCATCGGCAGCAGTATACTGGCGGGTAGTATAACCCAAACGTGCTTGTGCCAACCATCTATTTTTTAGTGGTTTCAGCCTGCGTTCTATATTTTCAGGGGTAGAAGTAGTAGGGAAATATCTAAAACCTACATGTGCTCCATAGGTATTGATACCCAAGTTGGGAATTTTAAAAGACGCATTGGAAACATGATAAAAATTGGCACCTAGTTGTATATCCAAGTTTTGATTAATACGATATCGTAGATCGGTAGTAAAATGTGTGAAGTTATTCAGTGCGCCACCTATGGCTGTGTTTACAGTATCGAAGGAAGGGTATCTGCGAAAATATTTTGTCATATAGGCTATTCCAAACCCAGCTCTAATGGTCCACTCTATTTTGTCGCTTTTTATAATGGGTATTTGCAGGTTGGGGTAAAGGCTGATGCATTTCCCGTAAATAGAGTCGATACCATAATCCGTATAACCTACAGCAAAGCCTACTACAGGAAACTTTCTACGTTGCTGCCATGCTTTGCGCCCATAGGTTTGTTGTATAAAATTGAGTTCGTAATTGGTCACCACATTAGGTAGCTGTTTAGGGAACTTAGGGGTATGACGTATCATTTTACCCATACTGGCATTTACTTCTATACCAAAGCCACTCCAAGGTTTGTTGGTTTGAGCTAGGCTAGAGTGCATACCTCCAAACATCAATAATAGTACAAGAAAGTAAGGCTTCATTAACTCCCTATTAGGTTTATTACTGTAAGTATAAAACAATTATACGTTAGCTGTGTCAATATCGTACATTTGTGCTAACGTTTTCATATGCGTAGAATTTTATCTATATCAGTTCGTTCGTTTCTACAGGGGTTGTTGATACTTAGCCCCATAGCGGTAACGGCGTATATTATCTATACCGTGTTTGATAGTATAGATAGTCTGATACCTGAAATGCCCAGAGGCATTGGGTTTATTTCTATTATCGCCGTTATTACACTTATTGGTTATTTAGGAACCCGTTTCTTACTAGGCCGTATTCTTTTTGAGGCATTTGATTATTTAATGCAGCATATACCAGGCATTAAGTTTTTGTATACTTCTATTAAAGAGATCATGGTCTCTTTTGTAGGAGATAAGAAGAAGTTCACAAAGCCCGTATGGATACGCACTAATAATGACCCTGAAGTATGGCGTATCGGTTTCCTGACACAAGAAAATATGGACTTTGCCGACTTTGAGGATAAAGTAGCCGTTTACTTGCCGCATGCCTATGCCGTATCGGGCTGGGTAGTAGTGGTGGAAAGCCATAATATAAAACCTGTTACGGGTATGTCAGCAGCTCAGGCTATGAAGTTTGCCGTAAGTGGTGGTGTCACAAGTTTGGAAGAAGAACAAAATGTCAAAATTGAAGATCAATTTTAATGCGGGACCGGCAGCCCTCCCTCAAGAGGTTTTAGAAGAGGCAGCACAAGCAGTATTGAATTATAACAATACAGGGGTATCCATACTTAGTATGCCGCATAGGGGTAAGGATTTCAGTGCCATATTGGAAGAGTCCAAAACATTGGTAAGAGCGCTTTGCGGTGTAGGTGATGAGTATGAAGTGCTTTGGCTACAAGGTGGTGGGCGCTTACAGTTTGCTATGACGCCAATGAACTTTCTAGGTGCTGACGAAACTGCAGGATATATAGATAGTGGTTCTTGGTCGTCGGCAGCAATAGAGTATGCCAACTACTATGGTAAAGTAAAAGTATTGACCTCTTCGAAAGACAAGAACTATACGGAACTACCAGATTGGCCAGATAATAATAGCCAGAAAGACTTAGCCTATATACACTGCACTACCAACAATACTATTTATGGTACACAGTGGAAAGATATACCAGCTTCCACAGTACCAGTTATTGCTGATATGAGTAGCGATATATTCAGTAGAAAAATATCATTTACTAATTGTGCTATGTTTTATGCAGTAGCTCAAAAGAATATTGGCCCTGCGGGGGCTACGCTGGTAGTAGTTCGTAAGGATATGCTGCAACATATAAAAAGAGCAATTCCTTCTATATTAGATTACAATCTTTATGCAGAGAAAAACTCTGTATTGAATACGCCACCCGTATTTGCGATATACACATCGATGCTGGTATTGAGATGGATAAAGGAAAGAGGGCTGGACAGTATAGAAAAAGATAACCGAAGAAAAGCAGCGCTTTTATATAAGGAAGTAGAACGAAATTCGTTATTTCGCACAGAGGTGAAGGAGGAAGATAGAAGCATGATGAATGTTTGTTTCTTACCGGTGGATGAGCTGATGAGAAAACCATTCATTGGTTTTTGTGAAGAGCGAAACATAACGGGCATTGCAGGGCACCGATCGGTAGGTGGTTTTAGAGTATCGCTGTATAATGCGATAACCATACAAGATGTAGAACAGCTGGTGGCTGTGATGCAGGAATTTGAACAAAAGCACAGTAAATAATAAGCTATGGCAAAGATTTCCCCTTTCAAAGGGTTAAGACCAAAACAAGAACTGGCAGAACAAGTAGCTACACTACCCTACGATGTGGTAAATGTAGCAGAGGCAAGAGCCTATAAAGATCAGCCACATCATTTTTATCATGTTACCCGTTCTGAAATAGATCTACCTGAAGGTACAGACGTGCACACACAAGCGGTGTACGACAAGGCAAAAGAGAACTTGGATAAAATGATAGCTGATGGTGTGATGGTATATGACGAGAAGCCATGCTATTATATCTATAAGTTGGTCATGAATGGTCGTGCGCAAACAGGTTTGATCTGTGGCTCATCTGTAGAGGACTATAACAATGGTATCGTTAAGAAGCACGAGTTTACTCGTCCTGTAAAAGAGAACGACCGTATCAACCACATCAAAACTACACGTGCGCAAACTGGTATCGTTTTCTTGGCATATAGAGACCAAGCCGATATCAACCAAATAATTGAGCAGTGGAAAGATAGCAACGAGCCTACGAACGACTTTACTACTGAGGATGGTATACAGCATACCTTCTGGGTGGTAGACGATGAGGCTACAGTGGCTATGATCACTGATATATTCGATAGAGAAGTGCCAGCTACTTATATTGCTGATGGTCATCACCGTGCGGCATCTGGGGCTAAGGTTCGTGCTGCTCTAGAAGCAGAAGGTACAGCAGATGAGCGTAGTCATTACTTCGTGACTTGTATTTTCCCTGAAAGCCAGTTGTTGATTATCGATTATAACCGTGTAGTGAAAGACTTGAAGGGTATGAGTACCGAAGAGTTTATCAACGCGCTGAAAGAAGACTTTGACGTATCGGAGCCAATGGGCAAAACACAATACAAGCCAGAGCAACTGCACGACTTTGGTCTGTATATAGATGGCAACTGGTATAAGCTGGTAGCTAAAGAAGGTACGTATACCAACGACCCGATAGGCGTGCTGGATGTGAGCATCTTGCAAAACAACGTATTGACCAAACACCTAGATATTGACGACCCGCGTACGAACGACCGTGTAGATTTTGTAGGTGGTATTCGTGGATTGGGCGAGTTGGAGAAGCGTGTGGATAGTGGAGATGTAGCAGCAGCCTTTGCTTGCTACCCGGTAAGCATCCAACAACTATTTGACATAGCTGATAGCGGAGAAGTGATGCCACCAAAGAGCACTTGGTTTGAACCAAAAATCAGAGATGGTTTAGTGGTGTATATGATATAACAGAATTTTGAAAGGCGCTTTTATAGCGCCTTTTTTATTTATGTAATCCTAAATTAGCATATATATTATAATTTATGAGTTGGTCATTAGCAGAATACGAAAAAAGAAGAATAAGGATATGTGAACAAATCGCCCATGAGTTAATAGTATCTGATATGAGTAAAGAAGAAAAAAAACTATTAAATACTTATCAGGAGATAATAAAGGAACAATACACTTTTAATAATGCCGAGAACGTTACAGGGTTGCTTACTCAGATAATAGTGGATAGCTACCCCAATTTTGGAAGAACCATAATTGATGAGATAATAACATTTGATAAGTATATAGCATCTAGTATACATTAATCTATCATTGCGAATTTGATTCACAACCTTAAGGCATATGGTTGTAATCATTCTATATAAATAATAACTACTTGGCAAAATGCAAATACCTATTTTGTAAATTGGTATATGGACTACTTCCTTATTAGTTTGGTTGCCTTGATAGGCTCGGGACTGACGCTGTTCTCCGGCTTTGGCTTGGGTACAATATTAGTACCAGTGTTTGCGCTATTCTTCCCTATTGAGATAGCCATCGCACTCACAGCAGTAGTTCATTTCCTGAATAATATCTTCAAGCTGGCATTGTTGGGCAAGCATGCCGATAAGTCGGTGGTCTTACGTTTTGGTATCCCTGCTTTTCTCGCTGCATTTTTAGGGGCTAAGGCACTACTACTTTTTGCTGACCTTCCTGCATTGTATAACTATAGCATAGGTGCGAGGGCTTTGAGCATAGAACCTGTAAAACTAGTGGTGGCAATACTCATTATCATCTTTGCGGTGTTAGAACTACTGCCTAGTTTTTCAAAAGTTACCTTCGATAAAAAGTATTTACCATTGGGTGGATTGTTGAGTGGGTTCTTTGGTGGGCTGTCGGGTCATCAAGGGGCATTGCGTAGTATGTTCCTCATCAAAGCAGGCTTGACCAAGGAGGCCTATATTGCTACAGGGGTGGTTATTGCGATGATCATAGACATCTCCAGAATGATCGTCTATGTCAGCATCTTCAAGTCACTACAAGGCGATCTTAATTATAGTTTACTGGCGGTAGTAACACTCTGTGCCTTTGCGGGAGCTTACATTGGTAATAAGCTGGTGAAGAAAATCACTATTGAGACATTGCATACTATTGTTGCTGTTATGTTGCTGATAATAGCGGTGTTATTAGGTATGGGCATAATATAAATTCTCTCTTCTCTTTCTTAGAAAAGCTTTATCGGTTTTCTCCTCAAAAACCCGCAACTTTAGAATCTCTAAAAAATAGCAACTATGGAATATAGAATAATGGGCAAAACGGGTTTGCAACTGAGTGCTTTATCTTATGGTTCTTGGGTCACCTTTGCCAAACAGATAGATGATAGCGTATCAGACAGGTTGATGAGTATTGCCTATGATAATGGTGTAAACTTCTTTGATAATGCAGAAGTGTACTCTAAGGGGGAAAGTGAAAAGATGATGGGGCGTGTGCTAAAGAGTAAAAACTGGGAGCGTTCTTCTTATGTGGTATCCAGCAAGGTGTTCTTTGGCTGGCACGGGGGCGATACCAACAAGCCCAACCAAAAAGGGTTGAGCCGCAAGCATATTGTTGAGGCTTGCCACGAGGCACTAGTGCGTTTACAAGTAGATTATCTGGACTTGTACTACTGCCACCGCCCTGATAAACAAACCCCTATAGAAGAAGTGGTATGGACGATGAACCATCTTATCCAACAAGGTAAGATCCTTTATTGGGGTACTAGTGAGTGGAGTGCAGCAGAAATAATGGAAGCCCATATGGTGGCTCGCGACTTGCGTTTGATAGGCCCAAGTGTGGAGCAACCACAATACAACCTATTTGAGCGCCAAAAAATGGAGGTGGATTATTACACCATATTCAAGAATATAGGCATGGGTACTACTATTTGGAGTCCTTTGGCTTCTGGCTTACTTACAGGTAAGTATAATGATGGTATTCCTGAAGGGTCTAGATTGGGTTTAGAAGGTTTTGAGTGGCTAAAAGACCGCACATTAAGTGAAGCTCGTTTGAATAGTGTAAAAGAACTGGGTAAAGTAGCAGGTGATCTAGGTACTTCTTTGGCAACACTATCTATTGCATGGTGCATCCGCAACCCTAATGTAACTACAGCTATACTGGGCGCTACTAAAGAGTCGCAGCTTACAGAAAACCTAAAGGCGCTGGATGTTTTACCAAAATTGACCGATGAGGTGATGGAAAGGATTGACGAGATAATGGGTACTAAACCCACCATGCCGTTGTTCTAAAAAATTAATAATCTTAAAAATGGCACAGAATTAAGCCTTTTTTGTAGGTAAAAACACTTAAAGGCTTAATTTTGTCGCCACTTATGCGCATTGGTGTCAATACCAGGTTATTACTAAAGGACAAGTTAGAAGGTATCGGGTGGTTTACCTATCGCACGTTGGAGCGAATAGTAAAGCAGCATCCTGAGCATGAGTTTATTTTCTTCTTTGATAGAAACTACGACCCCTCTTTTGTTTTTGCAGATAATGTAACTCCGGTAGTTGTTCGTCCGCAGGCAAGACACCCTTTTCTTTTTTATGCATGGCTGGAGTGGAGCATCCCCTTTATGTTGAAGAAGCATAAAGTAGATGTGTTTTTATCTCCTGACGGTTTTGGCTCGCTAAGTACTAAAGTGCCAACTTGTATCGTTATACACGATCTGGCTTTTGAACATTACCCGGAGCATTTAAAATTTAGTCACCGTTTATATTGGCAACGATATAGTCCTCTTTTTGCAAGGAAAGCAAAAAGGATCGTTACCGTATCTACCTACTCCAAAGAAGACATCAGCAAACGATATAGAATAGCGCCCGAAAAAATAGATGTTTCTTACAACGGTGCACATGATGAATACCAGCCTTTGTCTTGGCAAGAGAAAGAGAAGGTAAAGGAGCAATATGCGGAAGGTTGTGAATACTTTGTATTTGCAGGAGCATTGCATCCAAGAAAAAACATCGTCAACCTATTGAAAGCATTTATGGCTTTTAAAGAGCGCCAACGATCAGATATGAAATTAGTTATCGTTGGGCGTATGGCATGGAAGTATGAGGAAGTGATAGAGATGAAAGAGAATATGCCTTTCAAGGATGATGTGAAATGGGTAGGCTATATGAATGTGGATGAGCTGTCTAAAGTAATAGGTGGCGCATACGCTATGGTTTATGCTTCTTTGTTTGAAGGTTTTGGTATCCCAATTCTTGAAGCATTGAAATGTAATGTGCCGGCTATAGTAAGCAATACTTCTTCTATGCCAGAAGTGGTAGGCGAGGCAGGGTTATTGGTAGATCCTGAAGATCATTTTGATATTGCTGCTAAGATGGAGCAATTGTATAAAGATGAAAACCTAAGAGCACAACTAATCAAGAAAGCACCGGAGCAAGTAGAAAAATTTACTTGGGAGCGTGCTGCTAATGTGCTTTGGGAAAATGTTGAAAAGGCAGCAAAAAATGCCGACTAATTAATACTGTTTCGTCTGACGGGTAAACAGTAAGGCATAGGCCAACACAAATAATAATGTGGTAATAGTTGTTACCAAGATCTTCAACAACAGATAGCTGATATTACCAACATTCCACAGCTCGAATACAAAGAATGTGGCATGGTGAAATACAATTAGAAAAGCGGCATAAACTATATAAGGCAACCAGCCCATGTTTTTCACCGATGGAGATTGATTACCATACTCACTCAAATTTTTTGGCAAAAGAGCATTCAGTACATTAGTTCTGAAATAAGCAATAAGCA
The DNA here is from genome assembly GCA_041392855.1 of Flavipsychrobacter sp. Classification (NCBI taxonomy): domain Bacteria; kingdom Pseudomonadati; phylum Bacteroidota; class Chitinophagia; order Chitinophagales; family Chitinophagaceae; genus Flavipsychrobacter; species Flavipsychrobacter sp. The sequence continues at coordinate 2,554,676 of JAWKLD010000001.1, read as the reverse complement.
CTGTAGCAAAAGCATGCATGCCTGCCGTATTCATAGAAGCATCTACTACAATACCTGAGACGAAGCCTAGTAATATCAAAGCCCAAATGGGTGTTTCAAAAGGTAGTAGTAAAATGAATAAAGGATAAATAAGCGGTTTGAAAATAGGAAAGCCACTTGGTTCCGTCCACCATTGCACCGTCTCATCTCTAAAGACGAGTATTTGTATCACCATAATGATACAGAAGCGAATCAAGTTTTTTATGTAGACGTTCATATTATTTGGCTCTGGTATCTTCCAGTTGCTTTCGTTCTTCTAAGTTTTTATTTTCTATTATATATACGTACTGTAAATTTCTAAAACTAGTAGCAGTTTTTAAGTGTAATAATTGGAGGTTGTTATTCTCTTGCATTTCTTTTTTAACCACAACCCCTATCAGCACATTTGCCGGAAAGAAAGAATAGCTGGTGGTAAAAACAGAATCGCCTACTGCCACTTTTATTTGTTGTGGTACATCTTTCATCGTTAACCTATCAGCATTTCTACCCTTCCAAACTACATAACCAAAAGTGCCATCTTTTAGTTTAGCACTTACCTGTTGTTTCACACTTAGTACCGATAAAACCGTTGCAAACTTTGAAGAAACATTTACAACCCTACCTACAACTCCATTGCCCGATACTACTGCCATGTCTTTTTTGATACCGCTATTACTACCTCTATTTATAGTGATATAGTTATTAGCTGCAGTGATCGAATTATTGATTACCCTGGCAGTTCGGAACTTATAGTTAGCATAAGTGATCGTTTTGTTAGAGGTATCCTCTTCTGATACTACTGCTTGGTTTACATTGAAGTCTTTAAGAGTATCTACACTATTATAGGCAGCTATTTGTGTACGTAGTTTAATGTTCTCATTTAATAAACTATCGTTCATTCTTCTTAGCGCAAAGTAATGAGCAACATCATCTTGCTTTTGGTATACACCTCCAATAATAATGTTGGCTGAGCTCATAATATCATTACCTTGAATAGTATTAGTACGTGCTATAAGAATAACACATGCAATTTCTACTATCAAGAACAGTAACAGATTAGAAAAGCGGCGAATGAATAAAAGAAAATTGCGCACCTTATAATTTACTGTTTAACATTGTTGGTAATGATAATTACCTATTAATAATAGTTATTTCATTAAGAAAGGCATCTTAGGTATGTTCTTCAGTGCCATACCTGTACCTCTTACAACAGCACGTAGCGGATCATCAGTTACTTGTACCGGTAATTTTATCTTCTGAGAAATACGTTTGTCCAAACCACGAAGTAATGCACCACCACCAGTAAGGTACAAGCCACGTCTGTAAATATCAGCAGCTAGTTCGGGAGGAGTACTTTCCAGTGCTTTAAGAATTGCTTCTTCAATTTTGAAGATAGATTTATCCAAAGCTTCGGCAACTTCTTGGTAAGACACCATGATTTGTTTTGGAATACCGGTTACCAAGTCACGTCCGTTTACAGCTATGTCTTCCGGTGGATTGTCCAACTCTTTAAGGGCCGAGCCCACATGAATTTTTATTTGTTCAGCAGTACGCTCACCTATCATCAAGCTATGATATCTACGCATAGCTTCCATAATATCTCCGGTAAATTCGTCACCTGCTATTCTTATTGACTGGTCGCATACGATACCTGCCAGTGCAATTACAGAAATACCAGTAGTACCACCACCTATGTCAATGATCATATTACCAGTAGGTTCTTCTACGTCAATACCTATACCAAGTGCAGCAGCCATTGGTTCGTGTATCATGTATACTTCTTTTGCACCTGCTTGTTCGGCAGAGTCTCTTACGGCACGTTTTTCAACTTCTGTAATACTAGAAGGAATACAGATAACCATACGCCAGCTAGGAGGAAATAATGGACGCTTTTTAGTATGCACCAGTTTTATCATTTCCCTTAGCATACCTTCAGCAGCATTAAAGTCGGCAATAACACCGTCTTTTAACGGGCGAATTGTTTTAAGATTTTCGTGTGTTTTTTCATGCATCATCATTGCCTGTTTACCAACGGCAACTATTTTATTAGTTGCACGGTCTATGGCAACAATCGATGGCTGATCCACCACTACTTGTCCATTATGTATCACGAGGGTGTTGGCTGTGCCTAGATCGATCGCGATTTCCTGTGTTAAGAAGTTAAACAAACCCATGTTTACTACTACTGCATAAATTTGAAAAAGGTAAAAAAGCAGTGAAAAACGGACAGATTTTATAAAAATCGAGCGATTTTAACCACTAATAAGTAAAGATAGAACATTTGTAGCCGAAAGTTGAAGTTTTTTAGAAATTCAAATTGTCAGCATCATGTTACCAAATTATTAAGTGTTTTTCATCGCTAAAACTAGCATAGATTTTGCATATCATAATTTCACACATTTAATATCGCTATATGAAAAATACAATCTTAAAAAAGGCTTTTGTAGGGCTATTACCCCTACTTCTGCTAGGCATATCTTCTTGCGACCCGCTTGGTATTGTAACTATTGATGGTGGAGAAGAACCGACGGTGCAACCCCCATCCCCTCCTAAAAGCGTAGAGGGCTATGCGCCGATATATGGAAACTTGGATGATGTGGCAAAGATCAAATCGTCTGGCCCGGCACCAATAGTTAATGAAGGTAAGATATATGTAAAAGGCAACCTGCTTTATCAAGTAGAGACGGGAAAGGGCATACATGTAATAGATATCTCAGCACCATCTAATCCTCAAAAGATACACTTCATAGAAGTGACCGGAGCTCAGGAAATGGCTATTAAGAACAATAATCTCTATACTAACAATCTCAACGATCTGGTAGTAATAGATATCACCAATCTGAATGATGTAAAGGTATTGGATAGAGTTACAGGTGTTTTCCACCTTTTTGATGCAAAAACACCTCCTGGCACAGGCTGGTATGAATGTGTAGATGCATCGAAAGGAGATGTAATAGGATGGGAGTTAAAAACATTAAGTTATCCGGAGTGTAACAAATAACCCTTTAAACAAATAAGTCATGAAAAAATATATCTTATATATAAGTCTATTTGCAATGCTGTTTTCTGCTTGTGATAAAGCAAGTGATAGTGGCCCTGCAACTTCTGCAGACCCAACAGCTGCTGGTAATACAACAGGACAAGGAGGTTCTCTGGCAAGGTTTACTATAGCTGATGACCACTTATATGTGGTCGACAATCAAAAACTATATACCTACTCACTTACCAATGAGGACAACCCGCAGTTGAAAAGTTCACAAAACATAGGGTTTAACGTAGAGACCATTTATGCTTATAAAGACAAGCTATTCATCGGTTCTCAGCAAGCTATGTATATCTATTCTATTTCTAACTCCGATTATCCATCGAAGCTGGGCGATGCACGTCATGTTCGTGCCTGCGATCCTGTGGTGGCCAATGACTCTATAGCTTATGTAACTGTGCGTTCGGGTACCAACTGTGGAGGAACCGTGAATGCCATGTATGTTTATAATATCAATTACATACTACAACCAAGGCAGCGCAATGTGATACCGATGAAAAATCCACACGGTTTGGGTATGAAAGGAGATCGATTATATGTGTGCGATGGTAGTAATGGGTTGAGCATATATAATATAACGGAGCCAATCTATCCTAAGCTAGTGAAGCAGATATATGGCGATACCTTCTATGACGTTATTATATATGATAACTTATTGATTTGCATGATAGAAGGCGGAATGCTACTCTATGAGATAAAACCTAATGACGAGTTGGTAAGACTCGCTAACATTACGGGATAAAGGAAACCTATACAGGTATAGCACTATCAAAGGCATTTGGTAGTGCTTTTTTTTAGCTAAAAATTCAGAATAAACTATTTTTCTACTACTTTTGCATCTCGGGCGTTGAGCCCGATTTTTGTATCAGCTCATCGCGCCTTTAAGATTTTACAATCCTAAAAAATTACGTAGTTCATGCCGCGCGACAATTCTATTAAAAGTGTACTAATTATTGGTTCTGGTCCTATTGTTATCGGACAAGCCTGTGAGTTTGACTATTCAGGTTCGCAAGCAGCCCGTAGCCTTAGAGAGGAAGGGGTAAAGGTTATCCTCATCAACTCCAACCCTGCTACTATTATGACCGATCCGATAATGGCGGATAAGGTATACTTATTACCACTTACGGTAGAAAGCCTGGAGCAAATATTAGAAGAAAATGACATTGACGCAGTACTGCCTACTATGGGCGGACAGACAGCACTAAACCTGGCAAAAGAAGCCGATGAGCTTGGTGTTTGGAAGAGTCATAATGTGAAACTGATAGGTGTTGATATAAAAGCAATAGATAAAGCAGAGGATAGAGAGCTATTCCGTCAGTGGATGATAGAAATAGGTATTCCTGTTGCACCTGCAAAAACGGCTAACTCACTTCTTGAGGGTAAAGAATTTGCACAAGAAATAGGTTTACCGATAGTTATTCGACCTTCATTCACACTAGGTGGTACTGGTGGTGGTTTTGTAAAGGAAAAAGAAGATCTGGATGCGGCATTAGATAGAGGACTTACTGCTTCTCCAATGCACGAGGTGCTTGTAGAGAAAGCCGTATTTGGCTGGAAGGAGTTTGAGCTAGAACTATTGCGCGATGCAAAGGATAATGTTGTTATTATCTGTTCTGTAGAGAACTTAGACCCAATGGGAGTGCATACTGGAGATAGTATCACCGTAGCACCAGCAATGACGCTAAGTGATACGGCTATGCAGCTAATGCGTAATACTGCCATAAAAATGATGCGCGACCTGGGCAATTTTGCTGGTGGTTGTAACGTACAGTTTTCGCTAAACCCGGAGACAGAAGAAATAATTGCTATTGAGATCAACCCTCGTGTGAGTCGTTCATCAGCCTTAGCGTCGAAAGCAACAGGGTATCCTATTGCAAAGATTGCTGCTAAATTGGCTATCGGCTATACGCTAGACGAACTGAAAAACCAAATTACTGAAACAACATCAGCATATTTTGAGCCTGCATTAGACTATGTGATCGTGAAGATGCCTCGTTGGAACTTTGATAAGTTCAAAGGAGCGGACGATACACTTGGCTTGCAAATGAAGTCGGTAGGTGAGGTAATGGCTATTGGTAGAACATTCCCGGAGGCACTACAGAAAGCTTGTCAAAGTCTAGAGAACAATGCCATAGGTCTTACGCCTATTGGTAGAAGCAGAATGCGTGTAGAAGAGTTGTTAGAATACCTAGAGCGCCCAACTTGGGATAGAATATTCAAGATAAAAGAGGCGATGGAGCTTGGCGTATCTATCAAAAAACTAAGAGAGCTAACACAAATTGATAGATGGTTCTTGTATCAAATACAAGATATTGTGAACCTTGAGCGTAGAATAAGTGAGTACAAGCATTTAGAAAACTTGCCTATTGAGCTGTTGAGCGAAGCAAAGAAAATGGGCTTTAGTGATGAGCAGATCGCAGAGTTGGTAAAAGACTGTACTGCTGAAGAAGTATACGAACACCGTAAGAAAGCAGGCATTCGCCGTGTCTATAAAATGGTGGATACTTGTAGTGCAGAATTTGAAGCGAAGACACCGTACTACTATAGTACGTTTGAGAACGGACCATTATCAGAAAGTACTCCTGGTGAATTGCTAACGAACGAGAGTGAAAGAACAGATAAGAAGAAAATAATCGTTTTAGGTTCAGGCCCTAACCGTATTGGTCAGGGTATCGAGTTCGATTATTGTTGTACACACGGTCTGCTTGCAGTAAAGGAAGCAGGGTATGAAGCTATCATGATCAACTGTAACCCAGAAACGGTATCTACAGATTTTGACGTAGCTGATAAGCTATACTTTGAGCCGGTATATTGGGAGCATCTTTGGGAGATCATAGAACACGAGCAACCAGATGGCGTTATCGTTCAGCTAGGCGGACAGACAGCCTTGAAGATGGCGCAGAAATTAACGGAAAAAGGTATAAAGATCATTGGAAGTAGTTTTGATAGCATGGATATAGCGGAAGACCGCGGACGTTTTAGCGATATGCTAAAAGAGATGAATATCCCTTATCCTAAATATGGTACCGCCTATACTACTGACGAGGCTATTGAAGTGGCAAACCAGGTTGGTTATCCAGTATTAGTACGTCCATCTTATGTATTAGGTGGTCAGCGTATGCGTATTGTGATAAACGATGACGAGCTGGAGAAAAGTGTAGTAAGCTTATTGAAACACCTGCCGGGTAATAAGATATTGATCGACCATTTCTTAGACCGTTGTCAAGAAGCGGAGGTAGATGCTATATGTGATGGAGAAGATGTGCACATTATGGGTATTATGGAGCATATAGAGCCAGCAGGTATCCATAGTGGTGATAGCCATGCAGTATTACCATCATTCAACCTTGGTCAGCTGGAGCTGGACGAGATGGTAGACTATACTAAGCGCATAGCATTGAAATTAAATGTTAGAGGATTGATCAACATTCAGTTTGCTATAAAGAATGGTAAAGTATATGTAATTGAGGCCAACCCTCGTGCCAGCCGTACTACACCATTCATTGCTAAGGCCTACGGAGTACCATATTTAAATATGGCTACAAGGGTAATGATTGGTGATAAAAAGTTGAAGGACTTTACGATTGAAAAGCACCTTGACGGTTATGCAGTAAAAGAGCCGGTGTTTAGTTTCAACAAGTTCCCTAAAGTAAATAAAGAGTTAGGGCCTGAAATGAAGAGTACAGGTGAGGCGATTCGTTTTATTAAAAACTTGCGCGACCCATGGTTCCGTACCTTATACAAAGAACGTAGCATGCACTTGAGTAAATAAAAAAAGTGTTCTAAGAATATTAAACAATAAAGGCAGCCGATCGGCTGCCTTTATTGTTGTGGTTTAAATCAATTATTGCTTATTGAACATAAGTGTTGTTGTATTTGTCTTGCCGTCATACAGTTTTAAAAAGTAGACTCCTGAAGAAAGTGTCGAAACATCTATTGAGTTCTTAAGCTGACCTTTTGATACAATACTACCGCTTAAACTATATACTGAATAGTTGTATGAAGTGTTTCCTACCCCATTAAAATATAACCTGTTAGTAGCGGGGTTAGGGTAGATAGAGATATCCACTTTTGGGGCTACTGTATTTACAGAAACAGGACTTTCTACTAAATCGAGTCTTGTTTTGTCCCATTCGTCGCCAGAAGAAGCGCCGTTCCAGTTCACAGAATTTACAACCAAAAATAATGTAATAAGCCCTTTGCCAGCATTTGGTGCTGTCCAATCTACACTAGCAGAAAAGCCTCCAGGAGCGCCAAGAGTAGCGGTATGCGCAAATATGAAACCCGAATTGGTATGAGTAGCAGACGCTGGTATTGGGTTAGAAAAGAAACCTTCTCTATAAAAAAGATTAGGACCTACAGAATCCAAAGCAGCTAGTATGAATCCAAATCTTTGAGCAGTTGGGTGTACCCCTCCTACAATAATGGTGTAAGTTACCCCTGGGTTATATGTGCCATTTTTAATAGTATCTCCGGTCGACTTGTTCACAACAATTATTATAGGGAGTGTATTATTATTTGATGTACTACTATGGCAAGTAATGTCACCACCACATCCTGCTCGAGCAAAAGTAGCATTGGTTACACCTGTATTATGACTCGAAAAAATGAGGTAAACAAAAGGGGCTATAATTAATAATAAAATAGCTTTTTTCATCAACTACTGATTTTGGGATATATTAATAATGTTTCACATCTAATATAATGTGATATTATGTAAATATCAATTTAGCTGTATTATAGTAACCAAGTTTTAATATATAAACACTGGTTTATCAGCACCTCAAGAATTAACTAATTGACTATTAGTTAATTAGCTATGAAATGAAAAAAGCCTGCCTATATTTGCCCGCTAAATTTTTATAGCAATGAAAAAGCAATTATTATTCGCGTCAGCAGTAGTATTAAGTCTTTTTACACAAGCAGTAAAAGCACAGCATGCTACCACAACAATGGACTCCATTGTCGTTCAGGAGAACCGCATTAAAGAGCCATACGGTAAGCAGAACAGAAACATCCAAATATTGGATAGTAGGCAAATAAAAACTTTGCCGGTAAAATCTACCAACGAGCTATTGGCTTATGTAGCAGGGGTAGATATTAGACAGCGTGGCCCTTGGGGTACGCAAAGCGATGTAAGTATAGACGGTAGCACCTTCGACCAAGTACTTATATTGATCAATGGTGTAAAAATGTCTGACCCCCAGACAGGGCATCATGTTTTGAACATCCCTATACCGATTGGTATGATAGACCATATTGAAGTGGTAAGAGGACCAGCCGCAAGAACATATGGAGTGAATGCATTAGCAGGAGCTATTAATATCGTCACCAAAACACCCAAAGAAAACAATGTATTTGCTCAAGCGTATTCGGGTAGTAGTTTTAAGAACGATACTGCAGTAGGCGATACTTACTTCAACACCGGTGCACAGATAGCAGCATCATTTGCAGGAAAAAAACAAGCACATACCGTATCCGCAGCATACGATAAAGGAAACGGTTACCGTTACAACACAGGTTTTGAAGGTACTCGCTTGTTCTATCAGAATGACATAACACTTAATAAGAAAAATACTATCCAAGCTATGGGAGGGTATATCAACAACTCTTTTGGTGCTAATGCATTCTACGCTGCACCAGTAGATGTGGAGTCTACTGAAAAAGTAGAAACAGCTATAGGTAGTATTAAATACACTTATCAGCCATCTTCAAAAATTACGATCAGTCCGCGTGTAAGTTACCGCTACAACAAGGACGATTATATTTTCGTTCGTCAGAAGCCATCAGTATATCACAATATTCACGAAACAAATGTGGTAACAGCTGAACTACAAAGTACCATAAAACTAAAAAAAGGTACCATTGGTCTTGGTGTAGAGTATAGAAATGAAGATATCAATAGCACCAATTTGGGTAAAAGAGATCGTAACAACTTGGGCATCTATGCAGAATACAAGCGCTACTTTACTGAAAAGCTAAACGGTAGTATAGGTGTATATGCTAATAAGAACAGCGATTATGATTGGGAGTTTTTCCCGGGTATTGATCTAGGATATACAGTTACAAAAAACATAAGACTATTTGCTAATGCCACAATGGGGCAGCGTTTGCCAACCTATACCGATCTGTATTACAAAGGCCCTACCAATATTGGTAACGCACAGCTAGAGTCAGAATATGCACAGTATGTAGAAATAGGAGGACAGTATAAAAACCAATTATTGTTTGCAAGAGCAGCGTTCTTTTATAAAAGAAATACGGACTTTATTGACTGGGTACGTGCCAATAGTGTAGACCCTTGGCAGCCGCAAAACTTCCAGTCGGTATTGACCAATGGTTATACTCTTTCTGCCAATTATAATTTGGGTAAAGCAGTAGGTTTGTCAAGCGATCATAAGATGAATGTAACCGCTAACTATACTTATCTAAATCCGGAAATCGACGCTCCTGCCACAGCCATGTCCAGATATGCCATCAATGCATTAAGACATCAAGCAACAGCGTCGATAAGAACGCTATGGTTTGATAAAATACAAGCCAATATAGCTGGCCGCTATATGTATAGAATAAATGGTAATGACTATACTTTGATCGACCTAAGACTGGGCTATCAGTTGAAGAGCTTCTTGATATTTACGGATATCAATAACATACTGGATACGCAGTATAAGGAAGCCGGAGCTGTTCCATTGCCAGGTAGCTGGTTCACACTAGGGGTAAGGTTGAATACCTCATGGAAATAATTGATAATGTGGGCAAAGAAACTAACGTAACTTTGCCCACATCTTAATATAGATAGTATGAAAGAAAAACATCCGCAGGATAGTTATGTAATGATGTCGGAATTGGTATTGCCCAACGATACTAATACACTTGGCAACCTTATGGGAGGTAAATTGATGCACTGGATGGATATTGCAGCTGCTATTTCTGCACAGAAACACTGTAATTGTCCGGTTGTTACAGCATCTGTAGATAATGTCTCTTTTAAGAATGCTATAAAACTAGGTAATGTAGTAACACTGGAGGCTAAAGTAGTAAGAGCTTTTAGCACATCGATGGAGATATATGTGAAAGTATGGGGAGAAGATGTGGCAGCACAATATAAATATTTATCTAATGAGGCTTATTTGACTTTTGTAGGCTTAGACCCAAATGGCAGACCTAGAAAAGTGCCACAGTTGGTTCCACAAACAGAAGATGAACAAAAAATGTATGATGGTGCATTGCGCCGTAGACAAGTAAGGCTGGTACTAGGTGGTAAGATGAAAGCAGAGGATGCGAGCGAATTAAAATCGCTGTTTGTTAAGGATTAATTACCTTGTCTCACAAATTGAAAAAGTACTTATAAAAAGCAGGAATGGTTTTAGACAGAAAGAACGCACCAAAGATACACGATGCCATATCTTTTGATTATGCATTGCCACTCATCAATCAGGATAAGCTAGATAACGGCACGCCGTTTTATTGGCTGAATGCCGGAGTACAAGATGTGGTAGAGGTAGACTGGGTGTTTCCTGCTGGGGTATGGCAAGAGCCCAAAGAAGGAGTGGCGCAAGCAACTTCACAACAACTAAAAAGCGGCACGTCTACCAAAACATCCCAAGAGATAAATGAGGCATTGGAGTTTTACGGAGCTTCATTAAGAGTAAGAGCAGGAAATGATACTAGTACTGTTTCTTTATTCACACTTACAAAACACCTGCATGCACTATTACCAATAGTACATGAACTTTTAACGGATGCTACTTTTCCTGAAGAAGAACTAAATATTTATAAGCAGAATACGTTACAAAGGTTACTAGTGAGCCTTCGTAAATGTGATTTTGTATCGAACCAGCTGATCGATGCTGCTGTATTTGGCGAAGAGCATCCTTATGGTAGGTTTACCAAAAGAGAAAGTATAGAAGCCATCACACAAGAAGATATAAAAGGCTTTTATAAAAATAATTATGACCTGTCTAAAGTGAAGATATTCATGGCAGGCAAAATTGGGAAAAAGGAAACCCAACAGATAAACGACCTGTTTGGAAAGAATGTTGTTGAACATACTAGTGATAAAAGTTCATCATCTTTTGAAATAAAGCCGATAACCAATAGAAAGCAAGCAGTAGATAATGACCCTAATGGTTTGCAAGGAGCTATTCGTATTGCACGAAGATTTCCGAATAGACATCATGAGGACTTTCCAGCACTAGTGGTTACTAATACTTTGTTTGGTGGTTATTTTGGCTCAAGGCTCATGAGCAATATCCGTGAAGATAAAGGCTATACTTATGGTATTTATAGTAGTATGACACCAATGATAAATGATGGTAGTCTTACGATACAAACCGAAGTAGGTAAAGATGTAGTAAAAGCAGCTATAGACGAGGTGTATAAGGAAATGGATATGCTTTGTAATGAAAAGCCCGCTGATGATGAATTGCTGTTAGTAAAAAACTATTTACTGGGTAATCTGTTGGGCGATCTTGATGGGCCATTCTCTATACTGCAACGTTGGCGTACTATTATATTACATGGTTTAAGCATTGATACCTTCGACCGAAATATTGAGGTATACAAAAGCTTAACGCCTACACAAGTACTAGACCAAGCACAGAAGTACTTCAACAAGGCAGACTTCCACGAAGTAGTGGTGATATAGGTGTAAATACACCTCCGAAATGTCGCAGTCTACACTCTTTTGTTATATTGGTTTGTTTCACTTTTGTATTGTACTTTTTCAAACAATAGTAAAACTGTAAAATATGTCAACAACTTCTGTAATAACTGTAGCTGCTACAGTAAACGCACCCATAAGCAAGGTATGGGAAACTTGGACAGAACCTCAACACATCACACAATGGAATGCGGCAGCAGATACCTGGCATTGCCCATCTGCAGCAAATGATCTTAGAAAGGGTGGTAAGTTCACATCAAGAATGGAGGCAAAAGATGGAAGCTTCGGATTTGATTTTGGTGGTATCTATGACGAGGTATTGCCGCACAAATTAATTAGCTACACGCTAGATGATGGCAGAAAAGTAGATATTACTTTTACTGTTGTTGGTGATATCACTCATGTTACCGAATCATTCGTTGCAGAAAATGAAAACCCAATAGAAATGCAACAAGGTGGTTGGCAAGCTATATTGGATAATTACAAGAAGTACACAGAGAACTTATAATATTTAATAGCAGTTGTTCTTTAATAAGGACAACTGCTATGCTAGAAACCTGTTGTAAAAAGCTTTTTCTAAACTTTCTCTATGGTCAGGATGTGCTATGCTGATAAGAGCTTTGGCACGTTGCTCCATGTTTTTACCATACAGATTCACCACACCATATTCAGTTACCACATAGTGTACGTGTCCACGTGTGGTTACTACACCAGCACCTTGTTTCAAGGCAGGAGTTATTCTCGAAATACCTTTACTGGTTACAGAAGGTAAAGCGATTATTGGCTTACCACCAACAGATAAAGATGCGCCACGCATAAAATCCATTTGCCCGCCAATACCAGAGTACTGGTAAGTACCCAATGAGTCGGCACATATTTGTCCTGTAAGGTCTATTTCCAAAGCACTATTAATGGCTACTACTTTTGGGTTTTTACGAATGATAGCGGTATCGTTCACATACGATACATCCATGAAAGAGATATTAGGGTTATCGTCTACAAAGTCATAAGTCTTTTGTGTACCCATAGCAAAGGTGGTAACTATTTTACCTGGTCGTATTTTTTTGTACTCATTGGTTATCACACCACTTTCCACAAGTGGAATAATACCATCAGAAAACATTTCTGTATGTACGCCTAGTCCTTTATGGTTGCTAAGTGATTTTAGTACAGCATCAGGAATACAGCCAATGCCCATTTGTAGTGTAGAGCCATCTTCAATTAGTGCAGCCACATTTTCACCTATTTGTTTTGAAGCGGCGTCTATCTTACAACCATAATCCACCTCAGGTAGTTTGGCTTCTTCCCAAACCATAGCATCGAACTTAGAGATATGTATATGGCTATCGCCATGTGTACGCGGCATTAGTGGGTTTACTTGTGCTATTATTTTCTTTGCTACACGCACGGCTGTCCAAGCAGCATCTATAGAAGTGCCAAGCGTACAGTATCCATGCTCATCGGGAGGGGATACCTGTACAATTGCTACGTCAGGAGGCAGTACGGTTTTCAACAATGCTGGTATCTCACTTAAGAAAACAGGCACATAGTCACCATAAGGGCTGTTGACCCACCCACGAACATTGGCAGATACAAATAAGGAGTTGAGGTAAAAACTTTGGCGCACCTCGGGTCTATCCCAATTAATATCACCAAAGGTGCTAATGGCTACAAGCTCTACATTATTTATTGCTCCCGCTCTGCCTAGCAGTGTATTGAATAAGTGAATAGGTGTGGCAGCACTACCATGTATAAATACTCTATTGCCACTCTCTACTATTTTTACAGCTTCTTCAGCCGATATATATGTTGCATTCATAATGCAGTAAAACTAAGTTGCGTAACTTGTAGATACCATGACCAATATCACTATTTCTAACCTTTACAAAGGTTTAACATAATTGTCAGTATAAATAAGGCATACAATCGTCTATACAGACAACTAAAAGATACAGCTTATGCGTTATATTCAAATAATATTGTCGGCAGTAACAATTTTACTATTTACACAATGCAGCAATGCGCAAAAACAAGACGTAATGGATACACATAAAAATAACCCCTACTATTCGCGAACAGATACTAAAGTGTTAGATGTTAGTAATGAAGAGTGGAAGAAGATTTTGCCTAAAGAGGTATACTACATAGCCAGAGAGCAAGGTACAGAGTACGCCTATACTGGAAAATATTGGGACACTGATGTAAAGGGAATGTATTACTGTGCCGTTTGTGGTAATGCGCTTTTCCGATCTGATTCTAAATTCTCTAGCCACTGTGGCTGGCCCAGCTTTTATGAGCCAATAAGAGAAAAAAGTGTGGTGTATAAGCCAGACCACTCACACGGTATGAACAGAATAGAAGTAACCTGTGGTAGATGCGATTCTCATTTAGGGCATATATTTGATGATGGGCCACCACCAACAGGTAAAAGGTTTTGTATGAACTCTGCTGTGTTGGATTTTGAAGCGGAAGAAAAATAACAAGCTAGAAAAAAGGATATGAAAAACCTGCTCGACTGGAAGACAAAAGAAGTAGTTAATATTTATGATGAAATATCGCTATGGTCGGCACCATTCGGTCAAGTACTCTTGGAGCATATCCCAATGAAGAAGGGAGCATCTATTGTTGATATAGGTTTTGGAACTGGGTTTCCTCTAATAGAATTAAGTCAAAGGTTTGGAGAAGGAGCTAAACTGTATGGTGTTGATATTTGGGAAGAGGCGATAAATAGAACAAAAGAAAAGATCAGAGTTCTAGGTATAGATACTATTCAAATAATAGAAGCAAGTGCTACTCATATACCATTAGAAGATGATAGTATAGATCTGATAACCTCCAACTTGGGTATCAATAATTTTGAGCATAGAAAAGAGGTTTATGCAGAAATACACAGGATTTTAAAAAAGGATGGCAGCCTCTGTATCACTACAAACCCTACGGGTACGTTCGATGAACTATTTCAAATAATGATGCGCGTGTGTGATACCATGAATTTAGAGAAAGCACACACATCACTTAAAGACTATGTCAATAACAGGAGTACTAAGGAGCAAATAATTGAAGAGTTTGGCAATCATAGCTTCGAGTTGGGCAACAAGTATGAAACAATTACGAAGATGAGGTTTGTTGATGCGAAAGCAATATTTGATCATAGCCTTATACGTATAGGTTTCAGAGCATATTGGGAGCAGATGATACAGGAAACAAATAGAGATGACTTTTTCAATGTGGTTATTCAAGAAATAGAAAAAGAAATAGCAATAAAAGGCGTGTTTGAAATGACAGTACCGATATTATACTTAGAGTTTAGAAAAAGGAATACATAGCCTGTTAAACTAATAGAAACTTAAACTGTGTTTTTATAGATGAACCCGTTATTTTGCAAAGCAAATAGCGGGTTTTTGTTATGACTAAGAAAGAACGTTACGAATACATCATAGACTATTTCCAAAAGAATATGCCTGATGCAGAAACAGAATTGCATTATACCAACCCTTATGAGTTGTTGATAGCAGTCATTCTTTCGGCACAGTGTACGGATAAGCGAGTGAACCTAGTAACGCCCGCTTTGTTTAAGCAGTTCCCGACACCTGAGCTTTTGGCAGAGGCAGAGTTTGAAGATGTGGAGCCTTTTATTCGTAGTGTTACTTTCGCCAATAACAAGACCAAGCACCTAATAGGTACTGGTAAGATGCTGGTAGAAGATTTTAATAGTGAAGTGCCGAGTACGGTTGAAGAGCTAGTAAAGCTGCCAGGTGTTGGCAGAAAAACAGCAAATGTGATCACTTCTGTTATATTCAATCAGCCTAACATGGCTGTAGACACACATGTGTTTAGAGTGTCTGCAAGAATAGGACTTACTACCAGAGCCAAAAACGTACTACAAACAGAAAAACAGTTGATCGCTAATATACCTGAAGAGCTGATTCACAAGGCGCATCATTGGCTGATACTACACGGGCGCTACACATGCGTAGCCCGCAGGCCAAAATGTGAACGCTGCGGGCTAACAAGTATCTGTAAGTTTTATAGATCAGATATGAGACATATTGTAGAGCAGTAGCTTAGCTTTTTTCTTTCCAAGTAGGTGTGTAGCCTTTGCTAAATTCATCCAGTGGGATTTTTTGCTTATAAGCACCTTTCATTAGGTAGTTGAATATGGTTTGTAATTGTGGAGCAGGTTGGTAACCGGGAACAATTACAGGGTTCTGGAAATTCTCTTCCATATATATCATAGATGGATAGCTTAGTTGACCACTAAGTAATTGTATAGCCAGTTCATTAGTTCCACTTCTGCCTACAGAAGGATTAAGCTTATAGACATTACCCATGAAGCGGATGTCTTCTTTTGTTTCCGCATCAAACTTTACAGCATAGAAGTTTTCATTCATGTATTTGATAACATCAGGATTGCTAAAAGTTTTTTTGTCCATCACTTTACACCAGCCACACCAATCTGTATAAACATCTACCCATACTTTTTTGGGTTTTTTCTTCATGGCTACCTGCGCCTCATCCCATGTCATCCATTTGATCTTATCGTTATCACCTGCATACGACGGGATAATCATAAGAATAGCCACTACAGCTAAAAGAATACGCTTCATACTCAAAAATTTCATATCAACGAATTTACGATTATTTCCATGTAGCTTTGTTAAAAGCATGTGATAATTCTATAAAAAGTATATATGAAGATAGCAGTTGCGGTAACCGGGGCTAGTGGCTCGGTCTATGCAAAGGTGTTGTTAGACAAATTAGTACAGCTAAAAGACCAAGTGGAAGAAGTGAGTGTGGTGTGGAGCGACAATGCTAATGTAGTGTGGAATCATGAACTGGG
Source organism: Flavipsychrobacter sp. (assembly GCA_041392855.1). Lineage (NCBI taxonomy): Bacteria > Pseudomonadati > Bacteroidota > Chitinophagia > Chitinophagales > Chitinophagaceae > Flavipsychrobacter > Flavipsychrobacter sp. The sequence continues at coordinate 2,538,110 of JAWKLD010000001.1, read as the reverse complement.
TAATGAGCTATATAAAGACTACCCTTTCAAAGTATGGGGAAAGAATGATTTTTTAGCACCTTTTGCCTCGGGCAGTTCTACATATGAGACATTGATCATTTGCCCTTGTAGTATGGGAACAATAGGGCGTATAGCATCGGGGATGAGTAACGACCTTATTACCCGCGCTGCGGATGTAATGCTAAAAGAAAGACGTAAATTAATATGTGTAGCAAGAGAGACACCTTATAATCTGATACAATTGCGGAATATGACAACCATTACAGAAGCGGGTGGTATCATATGCCCTGCCACACCCTCTTTTTACAGCAAACCACAAAGTATAGAGGAAGTAGCGTATACAGTTATACATAGAGTGCTACATTTAGCAGGCCTAAAGGCCGATGGTTATAAATGGCAGGAAGATTAATAGCATAAACAATAACTAATGGAGTACGCACAATCGATAGAAAGGCTAAGGAAGATTATGAATGAGCTAAGGGAGCAATGCCCTTGGGACAAAAAACAAACGATACAGACATTAAGAAAGCAAACCATAGAAGAAACTTATGAGTTGGCAGATGCCATTACGGATGAAGATTGGCAAGGTTTGAAAGAGGAGCTAGGAGACTTACTATTACATATCGTATTTTACAGTAAGATCGGTGAAGAGCAGGAGCAGTTTACATTTGGAGAAGTAGTGGAAGGTGTTTGCAATAAATTGGTAGCAAGACACCCACATATTTATAGCAATATAGAAGCTAATGACGAAGAGCAGGTAAAGCAAAACTGGGAAAAGCTTAAGCTTAAAGAAGGTAAGAAGTCAATACTCGGTGGTGTGCCTCGTTCCTTACCTGCTGTAGTAAAAGCAATAAGGTTGCAAGAAAAAACAAAGTCGGTAGGTTTTGAATGGGAGACTACCGACCAAGTACGTGAAAAAGTAGACGAAGAAATAGGTGAACTGTATGAGGCGGTAAAAGCAGGTGAACCAACACATATTGAAGAAGAGTTTGGAGATGTGTTATTTGCATTGATTAATTATGCAAGGTTTACTAAAATAGATCCTGAGCTTGCGCTAGAAAGAACGAATAAAAAGTTCATCCGCCGTTTTCAGCAAATGGAGGATATGGCAGAAGAGAAAGGCAAGCAGTTGCACGATATGAGTTTGGAAGAACAAGATGCCTTATGGAACAGAGCCAAAGAGTTAGAATAATTAGTGTTTAGAAAATATCCATATCGTGGTTGGTTGCTCATTAGTACTATACTGTGGGCAATAGTGGTATATAAATACTATAATGTCACCAGACACTTGAGCCATGAGCAAATGGCAAAAACCATTGAAGCGGATTATCAAGAGCGCGAAAAGCAGTTTGCAAGATTTGTTAATGATGAAGAACTGGTAAAAAGCATTTTTGAAGAACAGGAAGTAAGTACCAATATTGATAGGCTTACAGACTTGCCATTTTTTCTTTACGCTTATAAAAACAATACACTCACCTTTTGGAATAACAATAAAGTATTGGCTGATTGTGGATTGCCAACGCCTTCAAAAGAGGGGACGCTTTACTACAATGATAGAGGGGTGTTTGTGAAAAAATGTGTTCGACCAACCTACTTGGAAGAAGGCAACCAGTTGGTCATCTTATACCCAATAGTTACCAAGTATCCTTTTGAGAACAATTATTTGAAATCACAGTTTGTTGCGGCAGACTATATACCTTTTTCTACTAAGGTTATATCAAGACAAGTAGATGGCAGCCATGTAGTGAATAACCTATCGGGCAAGCCAATTTTCTTCATTAACTTTTACGCCAAACAAACACCTGCACCACCTCCAAGTAATACACTGTCTGGTTTGATCATTGCAGCAGTTTTGCTTAGCATGTTATGGTTGCAGTTATTGATCATCAACCTTACCAGAAAACATGGTTATGGTGTAGGACTAGGGCTAACTATAGGAATTGTATTTATAGTCAGGGGTTTAAACTATTGGTTGGGCTTGCCGTTCAATTTAGAAACCCTCCCCCTATTTACACCACAACTATATGCATCTACTTCATTTTTAAAATCATTAGGGGATCTGCTGTTAAACGCACTCTGTTTATTGTGGATAGTTATATTTATGGTGAGGCATGTACCCACAACCTTGCTAAGTGACTATTTCAAAAATAAGTGGATCAAAAAATTAGTAGGGCTTTTTGTAGCGGTATGCTTATTGGTATATTCTTTTAGCTTTATCAATATCATAAGTACGCTGATCATGGATTCGCGTATCTCTTTTGATGTAAGCCACTTCTACACCATTTCAGCTTATACTATCGTAGGTCTTTTTACTATAGGGATCATTACATCTGCTTCTATACTTTTAGTCTACTTTTTTAATTGTCAGCTTACCCATCTTATAAACAATAAATGGCTAAAGTATTTGTTGGTGGCCGCGTTGGGTTTGGTATTTATACTTATAAGCGATAAAAATATTACAGGGCAGTTATCCTATATATTGTTAGGTTGGTTGTTATTGTTCATCATATTGCTTGATGTGAAAAAGCTGACAATGGTATCAGATCTGTTCTCACCAAGAATGATATTTTGGGCGGCGTTTATTTGTGCTTTTTGCGCGGGTATATTACAATACTTTAACTACTTAAAAGAAAGAGATACCCGTTTAAGATTTGCAGAAGAGGTAGTGCAACAAAGAGATGATGTAACAGAATACACCTTCAATAATATTGCAGAAAATATACAAACAGACCCTATTCTAATATCATTTTTAAAAAGACCGAGAAGCAATAAAAGGTGGGCGTTAAATGAGCGCTTTGATGCACTTTACCTAGGAGGGCAGCTTAACAAGTACAACTCAAAAGTGTTGATCTTTGATACTACCGGAGTTGCACTTTTCAATGACGATACGCTGTCTTACAAAACACTGAACAAACAATTGGTAAATGCATTACCCACAATATATTCTTCACTATACTATAAAGAGTATGCCCAGGATGGACACTATTATTTGGGTAGGATACCTATTACAATAGATATTAATGATAGTACAAGAACTAAACTGGGCTATGTATATATAGACTTGGCTATTAAGGAGTCAACAGGTGAAACGATATACCCGGAGCTACTACAACCAGGTACCGTAAAAAGCGACGGTAATCAAAAAGCGTACTCTTATGGTGTATATATAAACGATAAATTAATTACACAGACCAACGATCATAACTTCCCAGCATTTTTAAGAGATTCCATTGCTACAAAGTATGAATATAGCGAGTGGAGTAGCTCTTCGGAATTAAGATATAAAGCAGATGATACCAAGACGGTAATAGTTATCAGGTATCATCGTATGTGGTTAGAGAGCATAACCTTGTTCTCCTATCTATTTGGGATGCTGATGATCATTGCCATATTGATGGCAGTATACAAGGCTTACTTTATTTACTTTTTAGGGTTAAGAAATAGAAGGATCGTAAACCTTACTTTACGTAGGAGGATACACTTATCTATGTTGGGTATTGTATTTATATCCTTCATTATTATAGGTCTTACTACTATTACTTTTTTTACCTACCAGTACAAGCAATCGAATAGAAGAAAACAAGAAGTGCTCTTGCAATTGGTAGAGCGTTCTACACTACAGTTTTTAAATAGTAAAAATGCACTGGATAGCTTAGGCGCTTTTAATAAAGCTGTTGCCGATCAAGATTTCAAATACTTTTTGACAGGGCTTGCAAACGCACAGAATATTGACATTAACTTATATGACGCTAGTGGCGTATTAGGTGTCACTTCACAAAGTAGTATTTACGACAAGTCATTGTTTGCTCGCATCATGCATCCAGCTGCATATAGTAGTTTGCATGAAGACAGTCGCCAGTTTTTAGTGAAAAATGAAGAAATAGGAAGGTTGAAGTATTTGTCTTGTTATAGTCCATTAAGAAATGAGAATGGTAATGTTTTAGGATATATTAATGCACCGTTCTTCTCTTCGCAAAAAGAACTGAACTTCCAAATATCAGGCATACTGGTAGCATTAATCAATCTATACGCTTTTGTATTCCTTATATCAGGTATACTTACCCTATTTATTACAAGGTGGCTCACCAGAACTTTAAATGTTGTCATCAGCAGGTTTGAAAAATTTAGTCTTAGTAAAAATGAATTGATAGAGTGGCCATATGATGATGAGATAGGCTTGCTGATAAAGGAATATAATAAGATGGTGCGTAAGGTAGAAAGTAATGCCAAATTGTTAGCACAAAGTGAAAGAGAAAGTGCATGGCGCGAAATGGCCAAACAGGTGGCTCATGAGATAAAGAATCCGCTAACGCCAATGAAGCTCAACATTCAGTATCTACAAAAAGCCTTGAAGAATGATTATGATAATGTGAATGAACTGGCTACCAAAGTGTCAGCTTCTCTAATAGAGCAGATAGATAACCTATCATACATAGCCTCGGAGTTTTCCAACTTTGCTAAGATGCCACAAGCACGCCCCGAACGTTTGGAGCTGAATAGGCTTATTATAAATACGATACACCTATACGATAAACAAGAAGCTACTGAAGTAAGTTTTCAAAAAACTGATGAGGAAGTCTACGTGTTTTTGGATAAGAGCCAACTACTTAGAATTTTTACCAACCTTTTGGAAAATGCCGTACAAGCCATTCCCGAAAATATTAAAGGCGTAATATCGGTAACCGTGAAAACAGAAGAGCAGTTTGCTTTGGTAACCATAAAAGATAATGGTACAGGTATTGACGAAGAGGTAATTGATAAAATATTCCAACCATACTTTACCACAAAATCTTCGGGTACAGGTTTAGGACTTGCCATGACCAAAAAGATAATTGAATTCTGGGGTGGTAATATCTGGTTTGAAACAGAGAAGAATAAAGGCACTACATTCTTTATAAAACTACCAATAGTGAATCAATAGTCTACCAAATTTGTACTTCCCTTTCAAGTAAGATATTGAAACGAGACAAAACCGATTGTAATATCTCTTCAGACAATCTCCATATTTCTAACCCAGTAGCATTACCATTACTGTTTATTAAAACCAGTGCCTGTTTTTCATGCACACCCGTATTGCCTTGCTTTACTCCTTTGAAGCCACATTTTTCTATCAGCCAACCAGCAGGTATTTTAAACCTGTGTTTATCAACGGGGTAGCTAGGCATTTTGGGATATTTATCAATGAGCTTATTAAATAGCTCGCTGCCAATGGTAGGGTTTTTGAAAAAGCTACCGGCATTGCCTATTAGTTTTGGGTCGGGGAGCTTACTAGAGCGAATGGCAATTACAGCATCAGCTACAGCTTTGATTGACAGCTCTTTAATACCTTGCTTGTCTAGCTCTTCTTGTATAGCGCCATAATTGGTGTTGAATGTATGTTTCTTCTGTAGTTTGAAGGTTACGCTTGTGATAAACACTTTTCCTTTTTCCTTTTGTTTAAAGATGCTATCTCTATATCCAAACTTACAGGCTTCATTGTCATAGTCAATGTATTTACCTTTTATCCAGTGCCAAGCACGTACGTTGGCAATTACATCCTTTACTTCTACACCATAAGCACCAATATTTTGCATAGGAGCTGCACCAACGGTGCCCGGTATTAATGCAAGATTTTCTATACCACCCCACCCTTTGTTGATAGCATATAAAACAAAGTCGTGCCATACCTCTCCCGATAGCACTTCTAGCAATACATGTTCCTCATTTTCTTCTAGTAAGGTGATGCCTTTTATTCTATTAAGTAATACTGTGCCCTTCACAGGTTCTGTAAGAAGAATATTACTACCACCGCCAATAACACGTATGGGTTGTGGTAAATAGCTATTGGCAAATACTTCTTCCAGTTGTTGTGCATTCTCTAATTCGATAAAATTAGTTGCGTTAACATCTATACCAAAGCTATTGTATGCCTTTAAGGAAACATTTGTTTGTACCTGCATCTGTAAGCGAAATTAGGAACTTTATCGTTCAAATTTCTGCCCTTTGAATAATATACCTAACCCTGCGCCTTCACTTACTGTTATTTTACCGTTATCATATTCCAAACCATCAGCAAAATCCTCTTTCAACAGCAATGGGCCATCAGCATCTACCTCGTCCAGCATAGGCATCATATGCGCAATTGCAGCAGACCCAAGCGTGCTTTCACACATCGATCCCATCATTACTTTTATGCCTTTTTCTTTAGCAGTTTTTATCATTCTTGTAGCGGGAGTAATACCACCACATTTGGTCAGTTTAATATTGATACCATGAAAGGATTCGGCACATTTAATAACATCTTCTTCAGTTTGGCAGCTCTCATCAGCAAATAACGGTATAGTGGATAAGGACTTTAATTCTTTCATGGCATCATGCTCGGTTCTGTTTAGCGGCTGCTCTACCATGCTAACGTTTAGCTTCTGCAATTCGGGCAATATCTGTCTGGCATCTTCAAAGCTCCAGCCTTCGTTGGCATCTACACGTATTGTAGCATTCGTATTGGCTTTTATTTTTTCTAACAGGTCTATATCATTCACATTACCGAGCTTAATTTTATATATAGGCCAAGGCTGCTCCTTTATCTTTTCAATCATCTCTTCTGCTGTACCCATGCCTATAGTATAGTCGGTCATTGGCACATCTTTCCACTCCTGCCCCAGCATTTTATAGAGGGGTTGGCGACGCATTTTAGAAAATAGATCCCAGCCGGCAATGTCTAGTGCTGCAATAAGAAAGTTGTGCCCTGGTAGCAAATGATGTAAAAAATGCCAATATCTAAGCGGGTCAGTCAACGCATATCGTTCTATCACATGTTTTTTAGCCTGCAACAGTTCTACCATTTGGTCAATAGAAACATTATAATAACTAATAGCGGGAGCTTCGCCGTAGCCTGTAAGGTTGCGTAGACTTAAGGTTACTACTAGTATAGGTTGGTGTGTTTTTGTTCCTTTGTAGGTAGTAAACGGATGTTTAAAGGCCAAATCGTAGGAATAGTGTCTTAATTGCAGCATTCAATAAAATTGCAACTATTTTTGCTTTCATAAAATTCTAATCATGCCAAAAATTCCATTTTGGGTATTTATACTCGTAGCACTACTCCATTTATCTGCTTATAGAGTAGATGTGATGGATATAGATGCTTCGCAATATGCGGAGATGAGTAGAGAAATGATGGAGTCGGGAGATTATCTGCATACCTATGATAGAGGTATTGATTATCTGGATAAGCCGCCGTTCTTGTTTTGGGTAAGTGCTGCTAGTATGAAAGTGTTTGGGGTGAATAATTTTGGTTATAAATTCCCTTCTATACTCTTTGCGCTCTTTGCCATATTTGCCACTTACAGATTAGCACGATTGCTATATGGAGATGAAGTAGGGCGTATGGCGGCATTGGTCTTTGGGGTCTGTCAGGGCTTATTCCTCATGACCAATGATATACGTACCGATACTGTGCTGATGAGCTGGGTGATAACAGCTATATGGCTGATTAAAGAATGGGAAGTACACAAAAAATTACATCATTTATTATTAGGCTGTGCGGCAATATCCTTTGGTATGATGAGCAAAGGGCCTGTAGCCTTAATGATACCTATCTTCTCCTTTGCTACGGACTGGGCTTTGAAGCGCAATTGGAAAATGTTTTTCCGTTGGGAATATCTGTTGGGCTTGGTGGTGATAGCAGTACTGCTCATCCCCATGAGTATAGGCTTGTATCAGCAGTTTGATATGCACCCTGAAAAGATAGTGAATGAAGTAAAAGGGCCTTCTGGTTTACGTTTTTTCTATTGGTCGCAAAGCTTTGGTAGAATAACAGGAGAAAGCCCATGGAACAATGGTGCAGGTTTTGACTTCTTGATGTTGAATATGTTGTGGTCATTCCTCCCTTGGATATTTCTATTCATTCCTGCGTTGATCATCAATATTGTTCAGCTAGTAAAACAAAAGTTTAAGCTACAGCCCAATCAAGAATGGATAACTACAGGTGGTTTTATATTAGGTTATTTAGCATTAGGGTCTTCTAAGTACCAGCTACCGCATTATATATTCGTAGTGTTCCCATTAGCGGCTATTATGGTAGCTAAGCTACTAGCAGACTTTTTTGAAACCGATAAGTATAAGAAACTGTATAACGTGATGCGCCCTGTGCATTATGTGATCTTTGCCTTGATGCTGGTATTCGCTTTTGCCCTGATCACTTTTGTATTTCCTGCTAGTATGGGTATGCATGTTACTTATATGTTCCTGCTGGGTATATGGTTATACATTGCTTTGAGCAAGGTAATACGCCCTAAGCTTTTTTGGCTGGCAGTAGGTGCTATGATAATTGTCAACATTTTTGGTACACACCATTTTTATACTAATCTCACTAAGTATCAGGTAGGCTCAAGCTTATCTGCCTTTATGAATAAAAATAATATTCCTCCTAGCAAGTTGGTGAAGTACAGGGAAGAAGACCCGTTAAACTGTTTACATTTTTACCTACAGCATGTTATCAATAAAGGAGGAGATCAAGTTGCGCCCGGTAAATATGTGTTGACAATGGAAGACGGTAAAAATGAACTAAAACAGAAAGGGTTTGATTTTGATGTGGTATTAAAAGAAAAGTATTGTAAGATAAGTGAACTGACCATTGAATTTATGAACCCAGCCACACGAGATAAAGCAACAAAAGATTATTACTTACTTAAAATAAAATAGGGTAGCCATGGCTACCCTATTTTGTGGAGTTATCTTCTAAACTGTCTGAAGAAGTAGGTAATACCATTCTCTTCCATGATCAGTTCGTTGTCTTCGCATTTTAAAACCTTGAACTGTCTACGGTTTTTGCCATTGCAATAAAGTGTTTGTGTTTTTGGGTCGTAGCGCTCTACATACCATGATGGTGCTTGGTCGCCATCTCTTGCGGCAAACACATCGCCTAGCTTATTACCTTCAGGTTGGTTGAATATCTTCACCACTTTCAATAGTCTGGTATAGTCTACCTCCTGTAGCGTTCTATCACTAGTGCTTTTAAATTTTGACCAGTGCCCTACCATTGGGTTTATACTGGTAACAGGCCCCCATACTTCTTTAGCTCTTGGTGCGCCTTGTTGGTTGGTAGGGGTGTAAGGCTCCAGCTGATATTTACCAACTTGGTCTTGAAGAACAATTCTGTTTTTCTTCATCTCTACTATGGTAAAGTATCTACGCCCAATATCCAATGCACCATTTTCTATTTTGTAAGAGCCTCTATAAATGAAGCTGCCACTCTTCTGCCACACATATTCATTGCCCGGAAGAAACTCCATATGAATAGTGTCTTGATAAGCTACTTTTTTATTACTTGGGTTCCATCTCTGTACTTCTCTCCAATTGCCTGATAGTTTGTTCTTGTCTTTGGCAATACTTAGTATCGGTATTGTTAATAGTAGTAAGAATAATATTTTTCTCATAGCTTGCAGATGTTGTGTTCAACCAAAAGTATATAAATATTTAATAGCTAATGAGTACTCAGCTAAACTTCACATTGATACAACCCAATATCGTTTGGGAAGATAAAAGGGCCAACCTTAGGCAATATGAAGACTATATTAGTAATGTAAAGGAGAAAAAAGAGATTGTAGTATTGCCCGAAATGTTTAGCACGGGGTTTAGTATGGCACCTGAAAGGCTGGCCGAACAAATGGATGGCGATACTGTGCAATGGATGAAACGCATGGCTAAAAGCCATAGATGTATACTAACTGGTAGTGTTATAATAGAAGAAGAAGGAAAGTATTATAATAGAATGCTATGGGTGCAACCAGATGGAAAAGTGGGGCATTATGATAAAAGACATCTTTTTGCCTATGCCAGTGAAGACAAGCACTACAATGCTGGTGATAGCAGATTGATAGTGAGTGTAAAGGGGATACGTATCTGTTTACAAGTGTGCTACGACCTGCGTTTTCCGGTATGGTCTAGGAATAATAAAGCTGTGTATGATGTATTGCTGTATGTGGCCAACTGGCCGGAGCGTAGAAGTATGCCGTGGAAGGCGTTATTACAAGCAAGAGCTATTGAAAATATGAGTTATGTGATAGGGGTAAACCGTGTTGGGGAAGACGGTAACGGTATCAATCATAGTGGTGATAGTAGTGTGTTTAGTCCGCTGGGAGAGCAATTGTGGCAAGTCTCTAATAAGCCAATTTGTGCAACTATAACCATAGACAAACAGCAAATAATAGAAGCCAGAGAACGTTTCCCGTTTTTAGATGATGCAGATAACTTTATGGTGGCAGATTAGAAAAAGCCTAGAAAACAGCACATATATTTATATATTTATGTAGCTTATTTTATTAGTTATGAGGTCGTTTGCATTATTATTTATTCTATCCTTTTCTCTTTTGGGTTGTCAAAACATTGTTTCAGTAGATTGTAAAAATGTGCCGGCACCAACCAAGCCCGTTGAAACGGCAAGGTTTAGAATTTTTTCAGATGCTAATAATGAGGACCTACTTGCTAATAATACACTGAGTTTAGACTCTTTGGTAGCGATACAGCCCTGTAATATGAACGATACGCTTCAAAAAACGTTGTTGAGCTATAACAATGGCTATCAGTTCTATTTTAATGATATACGCCAGCCTGTTGTAGGTGAAAACACAGAATGTTATGATATCATCTTAAAATGGAATAGCGGTATTACAGATAAACTGACTTTTACAGTAACGGCAGAGCATACAGAATGCCATACTATATATAGCATTGCACGTGTTACATACAACAATGTACCCATGAGCAAGCAAGATGGGTACTACGCGTTAAGACGCTAAGTAAGTGCCTATTATTTAGTACTTTTGCCACCCAAATAAAGAGAGTCTAGCATTTATGTGGCACCGGATCGCAGCCTTCGTGATAAAGTATCGTATTACATTATTGGTAATACTACTAGTAGCTACTGCCTTCATGGGCTACAAAGCCACTAGCTTACAGCTTAGTTATAATTTTGCGAAGACGATACCTACAGATAATCCCAAGTATACAGATTATCAGGAATTCAGAAAGAAATATGGGGAAGATGGCAACCTTATGGTGGTTGGCGTACAAACCGAGCGATTTTATACAAAGGAATTCTTTTCCTCTTATAGAAAACTGGTAGAGCGCCTACAAAAAGTAGAAGGGGTCGAAAATGTGATCAGCATACCCGGTGCTATCAACTTGGTAAAAGATACAACTACCAATAAGCTGGTAGCGGGCTTGATAGTAGAGCAAGGTGTAGATGTAGATGTTGATAGTTTTAGAAAGGTATTTGAGAACCTGCCCTTTTATAAAGGCTTTTTATACAACCCGTCTACTAATAGCTACCTATTGGGTATAAGGGTCAATAAAGACATCCTTAACTCAAAGCACAGAGAGGCTATGGTTAGGGAAATGGTAGGTATCTGCGACAAGTATGGTGAAGAGCAAAGCGTAGAAGTACATTATTCAGGTTTGCCACTGATACGTTCAGTAATGGCTACGGGTGTTAAGGACGAGCTGAATATGTTCTTAATGATATCGTTCCTGCTAACGGCGGTAATACTGATATTATTTTTCCGTTCTATAACAGCTGTAATAGCCTCTATGCTAGTAGTGGCTATGGGAGTAATATGGTCTATGGGTATTACGGCAATGTTTGGGTACAAGATCACTTTGCTCACAGGCCTAATACCACCACTAGTTGTAGTTATAGGTATTCCCAACTGTGTTTACTTCTTAAATAAATATCATTCGGAGTATAGCCTATTCCCTAACAAGGCTAAGGCCTTATTGAGGATGGTAGATAGAATGGGTATTGTTACCTTATTTACCAACTTAACAACAGCCATTGGTTTTGGAGTATTTGCCTTTACGCATAGTAGCTTATTAAAAGAGTTTGGTAAAGTTGCTAGTATCAATATCGTAGTGATATTCATCATCTCCCTCATTTTCATACCATCATTTTATAGTTTTCTACCACCGCCTAAAGGACGCCATACTAGCTACCTACAAAATAAGTTGGTGAATAAGCTGCTGCAAAGAATAACCAGTTGGGTTTTCAGTCACCGTCCTTGGATATATGCTGCAGCAATAATTGTATGTGTATTATCAGTACTGGGAATGACACGCCTACGAAACGTTGGCTTTATAGTAGACGACCTTCCGAAAGAAAAGAAAATATACCAAGACCTTAAGTTTTTTGAGCGCAACTTTAAAGGGGTAATGCCTTTGGAGATACTCATAGATACTAAACGTAAAAATGGTGCTACATCATTATCAACCCTGAAAAAGGTAGACCAGTTTACCAACTACTTAAATAAATATCCGGAGATAGGTAGCAAACTATCGATAGTAGAGGGTGTTAAATTTGCAAGACAGGCATATTATAATGGTGATAGCAATTACTATGCAGTACCCAATGCTTTTGATGCCTCATTTATTCAGCCTTACCTACGCATGAAGAGTGATAATGGCAGTCTGTTTGGCAGCTTGGTCAATTCTTTTATAGATAGTAATAGACAAGAGGTTCGCATTAGTCTTAGTATAGCAGATGTTGGTTCTGAAAGGTTACCTATCTTATTGGACAGTATACAACCCGTAGCGTATAAAATATTTGATACCAGTAAGTACAAGGTCACTTTTACAGGTACCAGTGTTGTGTATCAAGAAGGGAGTCGTTTCATCATCAATAGCTTAAGGAATAGTTTGATACTGGCTTTTGTTATGATATTCGGCTGTATGATATTTTTGTTCCGCTCTTGGCGTATGTTGTTTATCTCTTTAGTAATAGACATTATACCGCTAATGATCACTGCGGGACTTATGGGCTGGGCGGATATAGCCATCAAGCCTTCTACTGTACTCATTTTTAGTGTTGCACTGGGTATTACCATTGATGTAACGATACGTTTCTTGGTCAACTTCAGACAAGAAATGGATAAAAATGGTAATGATATACCATCGGCAGTAGATAAAACAATTGCTGATACAGGCTTGAGTATTATATATACTACATTAATATTAGTAGCAGGTTTTGGTGTATTTATTCTATCAGACTTTGATGGTACAAAATCATTAGGTTATCTTACATCATTAACACTACTATTAGCCATGGTGACCAACCTTATCCTACAGCCCGCATTACTGTTGTGGATGGATAAGATCCTTAAAAAGAACAAATCGCCCAAATGGCTTAAGGAAGAGCAAGGAGACGAAAAGGAGGCATAATATCTGGTTAACAAATCATGTTGTAATTTTACATGAGCTATATTGATTAACAATGGAGTTTGATAAAATAAAAAACAAAGGGCAAGCAAGACTGTTTAAGAGTGACTTCATGGAGATGATGACGAAAACGCATCCTTTCGTTATCTATAGCATGTATTTTCCTGTTATTGCTTTCATGCTCTATTTTGGTGCTACTTATATAGGTGTTAGTATTGTTGCAGAGATAGGATTCTTTGTTTTCGGTGCTTTGTTTTGGAGTTTGTTTGAGTATATCATGCACCGCCATGTATTTCATATGATAGTAGAGAAGCCTAAAGCAAAAAGGTTTGTTTATACGATGCATGGTGTGCACCATGAGTATCCGCGTGATAAAGAACGTTTGTTTATGCCGCCTATACCTAGTATGGTGATAGCTACTATACTATTTACTATCATGAAGTTCATTATGGGCTGGTACGCATTGGCTTTCTTCCCAGGTTTCTTATTTGGCTATATCATGTACGGCTCTATGCACTATGCGATACATGCTTTTGCACCGCCAAAATGGTTAAAAGCACTTTGGAGAAACCACCACTTACATCACTACAATGAGCCGGATAAAGGTTTTGGTGTGAGTTCTGTATTATGGGATCTGGTTTTTCGTACCGTTCCAAAAGACCCAACAAAAAAGAATAAATAATCTATTGAAGATATTATAATAAAGCCCTTGTAGCCTTTTTGCCGCGAGGGCTTTACAGTTTTATAATAGCCTCCAGTTCTGATATGATCATCGCAGTAGCTCCCCAAATCATATGGTCGCCCTCCCAATGATATACAGGAGTTTTTATGATGGCTTCAGGGTATGCTGTTGGTCTTATTTCTTTAATAGATTTCCTGTGAGGAGCAAATAGGTCTTTAATGGGCGCCTCAATGATATACTGTACTTCGTTGGGGCTAAGTATATAGTTATGTACCGCACTAGTATAGCCAATATAGGGCTGTACGTTAGAATTACTTACAGGAATGTACAGTGAGCTTAGAGCACCCAAGCTAGTTATCTCATTTTTGGGTATACCCACCTCTTCTTCGGTTTCTCTAAGTGCTGTGGTAAGCAGATCGTTGTCTTCCTTATCCTTTCTACCTCCCGGAAAACTAATTTGACCGCCGTGAGGTTTACCATCTTCTACCCTCTTTATCAAAAGTAAGTTCAGCTCATCATCCTTAGGGAACAAAAGCCCCATGACAGCACTAAGCTTAGCAGTATCGGGCGCGGTAATGTCTAGCCTCCGCTTTCCCGATGCCATTTTTATTTGTGCGGCTTTCCCTGGTAAGGGTTCTTTGAGCCGTTTTTCCAGCTGTGCAATTATTTCGCTATTTGTCAATTAGTATCGCTTAACCTTCAAAACCGATTTTATTATGCTGTCCATCGCAGTAGGGCTTGTTACTAGACGCTCCACAACGACAGAAAGCTGTCACTTTCTCTTTTTGTGTTTCGTTGCCAGCTGCATCTTTTACGGTTATGCTACCATGTACCAGTAATGGTCCGTTTTTTCTTACTTCAATGGTTGTCTCTGCTGTATTTTGTTTGTTCTCTATCATACCTTCACTGTTTTTAAAATAGGACAATGCTCCTGAAGGACAGGTGTCTATTTGTGCCATTATTTCTTCCGAAGTAGCACCGCTCATGTCTACCCAAGGTTTTCTATTGGGGTCAAATACATGACCTAAACCCTTAGCACATTTGGCAGAATGAATACACTGTGCAGGTTTCCATACAATGGTTATATCATCATTCGTATAGTGTTTTGTAATGTCCTTCATAAGCTATGCTTTTACTAAATATACGAAACTCCTAGTGGAGCTTTTAATAGAGATCAATGTATTTCCAGCTCCATAGGTACCTCATATATCAATACATCACTATTGCTATTCGCTGTTATCGTTACACTTTCTGTATCCGATATACCTAGGGCATCTCTTTTGTTCAGCTCTGTACCTTCCACAGTTACTGTCCCTTCTATTACGAAGAGGTATAAACCATGTTTGTTAGAATGTATTTGATGGGTAACTGAATTACCAGCATCCAATTTTGTACGGTATATCCATGCGTCCTGATGTATTTTCAAACCCTCATCATTACGCTCTATTGGCGATACCAGTGTTTGTATTTTATTAGTACGACCTTCTTCGGCAAACATGGTTTGGTCATATCTTGGTTCTACATTCCTTTTGTTAGGAAATATCCAAGACTGCAACACATTCACCGTTTGGTCTCGGTTGTGGTTATACTCACTATGAAAGATACCACTACCTGCACTCATCACTTGTACTTCTCCAGGTCTTATCACCTCAGTATGCCCCATGCTATCCTGATGCTCCAACGCACCGTCTAGTATGATAGTGATGATCTCCATATTATCATGCGGATGCTTGCCAAAACCCATACCTGCTTGTATGATATCATCGTTCAATACGCGTAGCACCCCAAAGTTTATCTTTTCAGAATCGTGATAGCCGGCAAAGCTAAAAGAGTGCTTGGCGTTAAGCCATCCATGGTTAGCATGTCCTCTCTCGTTTGCAGCATAAAATTTAGTTGTTGACATATTTATTGTTCTTTATAATTGATTAATGTATGTACATCAATCTTATTGCAAATCTAACCCCAAAAGTTAAAAACTGACAAAATTGCATAACTATACAACCATTGATAATGTTAATACTGTCTATAATGCTTCAAAGACAACGATATAAATTATTAATTTGCTCAAAATCTAACAATAAGCATGCATATTAAAGGCATTTTACTTACAGGATTGATTATTAGTTGCTTACCCAATTTACTACAGGCGCAGACAGATACACTTAGAAAAAGAGATGGTAAAGACTGGGAATTCATACAAACCAGAAATGCTGTAAATCTTGTAGAAGAGGAAGGTTATTTATATAAAGGCAAAGTGGAAGGGGTATGGAATAGCTACTGGTCGTCGCAATACCCTAAAACGGTAACTACCTATAGAGATGGTAAACGCAATGGTATGCATATGGAGGTATATGCTGATGGTGCTATCAAACTGATAGAAAACTATAAGAACGGCAAGCTGGATGGACCGAGAAAAGAATATAAGCTTAGAGGCCCAATAATATTGACCGAGCTATACTCTGATGGGCAAAAGCATGGTCCTTATGTTAAATACTTCAATTCGGGTAGAATAAAGGAACAGGGTAGCTACGTGTATGATAAAAAAGACGGGCAACTGACCTGGTATTACGATAATGGTCACCCTGCGGCTACTTATACCTACAGAGAAGATGTGATGGAGGGCGATGCTGCTATATACAATGATAAAGGTGGCATTAAAGAAATGGGGCAGTATAAGAATGACAAAAAGGATGGTGTATGGAAGATATATGATGAGGAAGGGCAAGTAATTAGAGAAGAGACTTATAAAAACGGAGTAAAAAAGAAATAAAGATGGCGGCACAAAAGATCTTGGTAATAGATGATGAGAGCGCAATACGTAGAACCCTCAATGAGATACTCTCTTTTGAAGGGTTTAAGATAGAAGAAGCGGCAGACGGAGCAGAGGGCTTGAAGAAAATACAAGAGGGCAATTACGATTGCATTCTTTGTGATGTGAAAATGCCTAAGATGGATGGCTTGGAAGTACTGGAGAAAACAAAAGAGATCAACCCTGATGTACCTTTTATAGTTATATCTGGTCATGGTAATATAGAGACAGCTGTAGAGGCAGTAAAAAAAGGAGCGTTCGACTTTATCTCTAAACCACCCGATCTAAACCGTTTGCTGATCACCATTCGCAATGCCATGGATAAAAAGTCGTTGGTGGCAGAAACGAAGACTTTGCGCAAGCGTATATCTAAGGGGTACGAAATGGTGGGCGAGTCGGATGGTATTGTACAGGTAAAAGAAACAATAGAAAAGGTAGCCCCTACAGATGCTCGTGTATTGATAACAGGAGAGAACGGTGTAGGTAAAGAATTGGTAGCAAGAAACATCCACGACTTGAGTGAGCGTGCTAAAGGGCCACTAATAGAAGTAAACTGTGCGGCTATACCTTCCGAGCTTATAGAGAGCGAACTATTCGGACATGAAAAAGGCTCATTTACATCTGCGGTAAAACAACGTATAGGTAAGTTTGAGCTGGCAAGCGGTGGTACACTTTTCTTGGATGAAATAGGAGATATGAGTGCCTCAGCACAGGCCAAAGTGTTACGTGCACTGCAAGAAGGAAAGATAACGCGTGTAGGTGGTGATAAGGAAATAAAAGTAGACGTGCGCGTAATAGCAGCTACCAACAAAGACCTGATACAAGAAACTGAAGAGAAGAATTTCCGTCTGGATCTGTATCATAGACTGAGTGTGATATTAATACATGTGCCATCACTTAATGATAGACGTGATGATATACCACTACTGGTAGAGCATTTCATGAAAGACATTGGCAAGGAGTATAACCAAGCAGAAAAAGAAGTGGAAAAAGGCGCTATGGATGCTTTGAAGAAATACGACTGGACGGGTAATATCCGCGAGTTGCGTAATGTAGTAGAAAGGTTATTTATACTTTCTGATAAGAAGATCACCAAGAAAGATGTAGAGACCTATATCTATTTGAAATAAAATAGACAATATATCATCATTAGCATATCGATAGACATACATACAAGAAATGATCAGTGAAAAGGAAAAAGTAAAACTTAGTAAGTTTTTGAGTTTAGTATTAAGGCATCAACCAGAGAAAATTGGTATAGAGCTAGATCAAAATGGATGGGTTGAAGTAGAAGAGCTGATCAATAAGCTAAATGAAGCGGATGTTTTAATGAACATTGATACATTAAAGCATGTCGTAGCATCAAGTGAGAAAAAAAGATTTGCATTTGATTCCACTTTAAAAAAAATAAGAGCGAATCAAGGACATTCCGTTAATATAGATTTAGATTATAAACCATCTGTACCACCTAATGTTTTATATCACGGTACTGCTGAAAAAAGCCTAGAGCAAATTTTTGAATCTGGGTTGCATAAAATGAGCCGCCATCATGTGCATTTAAGCTCAGATACTTTAACAGCTTTAAAGGTTGGTCAAAGACATGGTAAACCTTCTATATTGGTAATAAATTCGTTAGAGATGCATAATGATGGCATACCTTTCTTAATATCTGATAACGGTGTTTGGCTTACTGATTACGTTGCCCCCAAGTACATTAAGAAGATAGATGATATATAATCAAAATTAAAGGCTCGCATTGCGGGTCTTTTTTATTTGATGTGTAACTAAACAAGTAGTATTACGATATATGGTTAAAGAAAAGAACAATGAATTCAGCCATTCGTAATGCCAGGCTTGCAGGCTTGCTTATCGTCATTGCTATGATAGCAGGTATTTTTAGCGTTGCCCCATCTGTTGATTCCTTACAATACTTAACGGAAGCTGTAAATAATACAGATCAGGTAATCATAGCCGCAGTATTCCAGTTTATTATGGGCTTGGCATATATGGGGGTAGCTCTTTTGTTTTATTCTGCTATCAAACAGTTTGGTAAGGGGCTGGCAGTAGGCTTTCTAAGCTTTAGAATTATAGCAACAACGCTTGTGGTTATAGGAACATTACTACTACTATCCATTTTGGCACTAAGTACTGAGTATGCAAAACAGCTGCCTCAAGATAGTGCTGCTTTTGAAGCAATAGGAAACATGCTTAAAATCACTAGAGATCATATCAACCATGTGTTTATGATCATTGTGTTGTGTATTGGTAATATACTGTTGTACCTATTGTTGATCAAGTCAAGGCTTATTCCCCGTTGGCTTTCTGCATGGGGCATAATAGGGGCGTTATTCTCTATTATAGCAAGCGTATTGGTTTTGTTTCAGGCAGTTGATATAATTACTACAGAATATATAGTATTGAATGTGCCAACAGGCTTGCAAGAAATAGTTTTGGCAATATGGCTACTCACAAAAGGTTTTAACAAGGAAGTACTATCCGTTGACCATAGATAGTAATATATGAACAATAAAGGCTCGCAATTGCGAGCCTTTATAATATCTGAATAAGAAGAAGTTTACACACTTACCATTAGTGGCATTAATAGCATTAACTCTTCTTCGTTCTCGTTCTTTTCTGTAGGGCGGAAGATACCTGCACGGGTTGGTGTGCTTAGGCTTATTTCAGTATCAGCACCATCCATATTGCCTACCATCTCCACCATTAGCTTGGCGTTGAAGGCAATTTTCATATCCTCACCATTATATTGGCAGGTCAATGTTTCTTTACCCTCGTAAGAGAAGTCGATATCCTGTGCACTTAGTTCCAACTTATTACCGTTGATGTCTAGCACTACTTGGTTGGTAGTCTTGTTGGCAAATATGCTGATACGACGTAGTGCACTAATGAAATCGTTACGGTTAACCGTTAGTTTATACGGATTATCCTTTGGTATAACGGCATTATAGTCAGGAAACTTAGCATCTATCAGTCTACAGCTCATGCTTAGTGCAGCACTTTTCACAAATAGATGACTATCGTTGTAGGCAACTTCCAAAGCGCTATCGTCAGCAGGTAGTGTAGCACGTAGCTGTTGCAAAGGTTTTTTAGGTACTACAAAACCAGCATCGGTTGGGCAGTTCACATCAGTACGAGAAAACTGTACCAGGCGGTGTGCATCTGTAGATACAAAAGTCAACTTGTCTTTCTTTAGCTCAAAGTATACTCCGGTCATTGCAGGACGAAGTGTATCGTTACTTACGGCAAACAAAGTTTTATTGATGCTCTCTATTAGAGCAATAGCCGGCATGTTGAATGTAGTAGCATCTCCCGGAGCTGGTTCCTTAGGGAAGTCGTCAGCCTTCTCACCGCCTATTTTATACTTACCTACATCGCTGGACATCTCGATTGACAAGTCGCCCTCGTTGATGTTGAAGGTAATAGGTTGCTCCGGTAAGTTCTTAAGATAGTCTGTCAGTATTTTTGATGGGATACAGATACGTCCATCTCCTTGTGCATCGGTTACTTCCATTTGCACACGCATCATAGTTTCTAGGTCGGTAGCGGTAAGGGTAAGGGTATTACCTTTTAGCTCAAACAAGAAATCTTCCAAAACAGACAAAACAGTATTTGCGCTGATAACCCCGCCTATTTGTTGCAGGTTTTTCAATAACGCATTAGAGGTAACGATAAAACGCATGTGTAATTAACTTTGCAAACAAAGATAACTGATTAGCACTATTAAAGACAGTACTGTGCATATTATCGGTTTTTCTGTGGATAAGCTTTAAGAGCTGGGCTATTAGCCTTTTTCGTGGCGTAGCACTATAGTTATTTTTAGACTACCGCCATTGTCGGCATAGCTGCTGGGAGGTCCGCTTAGGCAGTCTGCAAAACCTATATAAAGCACTTCGGCCTCATTAGGCACCAGAAATGTTTGGACAGTACCCTTGTCGGTTTTTCCATCTCCTATAAAAAATACCTGATTGAGTGCCGGCCAGTAGGTGGGTTTATTCTCTTTGCCAGTATAGTCATCAGGGTCGTAGGGCTCATCTAGTCCAGAGGCTTCGCTGGCAAATACGCCACAGAGAAACATAACTCTGTTTTTATGACTGATACCTGAAAAGGCTCCTGCACCAGATATAGCGGTGCTATACCCGTAATCGCCACCATCAGCACCAAAATAGGTGCTATCTATGGCGCCAAAGCAGCTGACTGTGCCTGCTGTGTATAACACATTAATGTATTTCTGCCCTTTTACATTCACAGCTATAGGAGCTGTGCCGGCACCTCCGAGCACTTTATCATGGTTGAACATGGCATGGTAGTACACATTAGCCGTTCCGGAAACCTCATAGTGCTGATGTACCGTATCTGGCTGAGCCATAGCAGTATAGCCCAAACAGAGCAAGAGTAGGGTAAACGATCTTTTCAGGGTCATGGGGTAACTCGTTATTTGATATTAAATATAACGAATATGCATCTATAATATTATAGCATCCCCTTCACAGCATTAATAACTTCCTGTAGCTGACTTGGGTTTTGACCACCTGCAGTTGCCAGTGTTTTTTGTCCGCCACCACCGCCTTTGATAAGTGGTGCTATATGTTTTTTGATGATCATATTGGCGTCGATCTCCTTCGCAGCTATTACTTTTTCATCTACCCCTACGGCTACAAATGCTTTACCATCTATATTAGCACAAAGCACTACCACATGGTCGTTCACATGGTGTTTTACGTCCAAGCATAGCTTTTTCAAAGCATCAGCAGAGCCTACCTCTACGATATCTGCCACAAAGTTCACATCACCCACTACCTCGTCTTTCTGTAATACTTCGTTACGTATCACTACCAGCTGACGAGCCTCCAGCATATCGGCATGCTTTTGTAATTGTGCTTTTTCTCTTTGTAGTTTTTCTATGGCCTCCAGAGGGTCTTTGGTGTTCTTCAACGCCTCTTTCATATTGTGGAGTAGTGTAAGGTTGTTATTGATATAGTCTTCTGCAGCTTTACCGCATACTGCCTCTACCCTACGCACGCCTGCAGCCACGGCACTCTCATGCTTTAGCTTGAATATACCTAGCTCACCTGTAGCACCCACGTGTGTACCACCGCATAGTTCTATAGAATATTGTGGGTCGATGATGACCACACGTACTTTATCGCCATACTTCTCGCCAAATAAGGCCATAGCACCCATAGCCACCGCTTCGTCTTTGCTCATTTCTTTGATAACCACAGGGTGGTTCTCGCGGATCTTAGCATTCACGATAGCCTCTATCTGTGCAATTTCTTCATCGCTCACTTTTGAGAAATGCGAGAAGTCGAAACGCAAATGCTCCTCATTCACCAAAGAACCCTTTTGCTCTACGTGCGTACCCAATACCTGTCTTAATGCAGCGTGTAGTAGGTGTGTAGCGCTATGGTGTATCTCTGTATTCTTACGTTTGGCGTCATCTACCTTAGCATGTAGCTCCCCTTCCAGCGAAGCAGGTATCTTATCGGCAAAGTGGATAATAAGGTCGTTCTCTTTCTTCGTATCAAAGATGTGAATGGTATCGTTAGCTAGCGTAAGTACGCCTTTATCACCTACTTGTCCCCCACTCTCTGCGTAGAAAGGAGTGGTGTCCAGTACTATTTGATACAGTTCTTTTTTCTTAGCGGTCACCTTACGGTAGCGAAGTATATGTGCAGTAGCCTCTATTGCTTCATAACCCACAAACTTAGTGCTACCATCTTTCAGCACTACCCAGTCGCCAGTATCTAGTGCAGTTGCTGAACGGCTACGCTCTTTTTGTTCTTGCAGCGCTGCTTCATAGCCTTTCAGGTCTACTTGCCAGCCCTGCTCTTTAGCAATCAGTTCAGTAAGGTCTATCGGGAAACCAAAAGTATCGTTCAGTTCAAAAGCTACTTTGCCAGATACGGTTTTGTTGCCCTCATTTGATGCTAGTATCTCATCCACCTTTCTCAAGCCCTTATCTAAGGTTCTCAAGAAAGCTTCTTCTTCTTCTTTGATCACTTTGGTGATGAGCTCCTGCTGTGTCTTCAACTCGGGGAACACATGGCTGTATTCTGATACCAGTTGTGGCACGAGTTGTGTCAACAATGGTTGTTTATAATCCAGATATGAGAAATAGTAACGTACGGCGCGGCGCAGTATACGACGGATGACATAACCCGCACCTGTGTTCGATGGCAATTGCCCATCGGCAATAGTATAGGCAATAGCACGTATATGGTCGGCTATCACACGGAAGGCAATATCTTCCTTCGCATCAGTGTTGTTGTATTTTTTATTAGTAATGCCCTCTACCTTGCTGATTAAGCCGGTAAACAGGTCGGTATCATAGTTGCTATGTTTGTCTTGTAATACGCGCACCAAACGCTCCAAGCCCATACCGGTATCTACGTGTTGTGCTGGTAGCTTATTTAGGCTGCCGTCTTTTTGGCGGTTGAACTCCATGAACACATTGTTCCATATCTCTATCACCTGTGGGTGGTCGGCATTTACCAGTGTTTTACCATCTACTGCAGCGCGCTCTTCCTCCGTGCGACAGTCTACATGTATCTCGCTACATGGCCCGCAAGGACCAATATCACCCATCTCCCAGAAGTTGTCTTTCTTATTGCCCAGTAGTATGCGGTCTTCGGCTATGTATTGCTTCCATATATTGTAGGCTTCCTCGTCTTTAGGCAGGTTATCGCCCTTGTCTCCTTCAAATATGGTCACATACAGTTTGTCCTTAGGTATTTTGTATACCTCGGTCAGTAGCTCCCAGCTCCATTTTATGGCGTCTTCCTTAAAATAGTCGCCAAAGCTCCAGTTGCCCAGCATCTCAAATAGGGTATGGTGGTAGGTATCTACACCCACCTCTTCCAAGTCGTTGTGCTTACCGCTTACACGAAGACATTTTTGAGTATCGGCTACACGAGGGTTTGGGGCTTGTTGGTTGCCCAAAAAGTAGTCTTTAAACTGGTTCATACCCGCGTTGATGAACATCAAAGTAGGGTCGTTTTTCACCACTATAGGTGCAGAAGGAACGATCTCGTGCCCCTTCTCTTTGAAGAAATCTAAAAACTGCTGTCTTATCTCGTTAGCCGTAAGCATACTGGTATCTTATTATAAGTACGCAAAGCTAAATAAAAACAGGGAGTGGAAGGGAGGTTAATCACTACCCTCAAAAAAATATGGTAATTTACTTACAATCATGAGCAACAAACTAGAGAACGCTAAGAAGTTATATCTGGAAGGTATCAGAGATGGTAATCCCGATGTAGTAGATAAATACACAGGTAATCGATATACCCAACACAGTACAGGTGTAGAGGACGGACCTGAAGGGTTTAAAAAATTCTTTGCCGGTTTTTTAGAAAGGAGTACTACTCGAGATATAAGGCTAATAAGAATGATAGAGGATGGGCAATATGTATTTGTACATGCCTATCAAGATATAGACAACGGTACGGCACGTTGGGTAACAGCAGACCTTTTTGATACAGATGAGCAGGACAAACTCATAGAACATTGGGATGTAATAGCCGCTTATCAAGACCCGTCTACTACGGCATCGGGCAATGATATGATACTGGGCGATTTTGAATTGAAAGACCTAGACAAAACAGAAGCCAATAAAATATTGGTCAGAAATTTTCTCACCGATGTATTTCAAAATAAAAACTATGATACACTGGAACAATATATCAGTACAGCGCAGTATATACAACACAATACCACACTACCTAATGGGATAGAAGCATTAAAAGAACTGTTAGCTAAAGAAGAAGTAGAATATGATTTCATCTTCAAGCTCATTGGTCAGGGCAACTATGTGGTGAGTTATTCAAAAGTAATCGCCCAAGGAGCGGAGCTGGCAGTATTTGACATCTTTAGGATAGAAGACGGCAAAATAGTAGAGCACTGGGATAATATAGAACCCATACCGCCACGCACAGAATGGGCAAACACTGGTAAGTTTTAAAAAAGCAGAAGTACACTACCAACAAACATTTTTCAGAGTTTTAGCATTTGGGAGTGGGGTTTCAGCGGGCAATAACCTTATATTTGGTACGTGAGTTTTCTTTACCCACTATTTCTCATAGCTGGTGCGGCATTGCTGATACCTATAGTCATACACCTCTTCAACCTGCGCAGGTACAAGACGGTGTATTTTCCGCATACCCGTTTCCTAAAAAATATTCAGCTACGCTCGCAGAAGTCATCGCAGCTGCGCTATAAATGGCTTTTGCTATTACGCTTACTGTTCTTAGCCTCATTGATATTGGCTTTTGCACAGCCTTTTTTCGTCAATAAAGATGCTGCTCGTATGCAAGACAGGCTACAGGTGGTGTATATAGACAACTCGGGTAGTATGTCGCTAAAGCAAGGTGCACGCAGGCTGCTCGACATTGCTAAAGATGCCGCCCGTCAGCAAATGCAGAAAGCGCCTCTCGGTACTAAGTTTTTATTGCTCACCAATGATAGAGCGGTAAGCTATACACCACTTTCGGCAGAGAAGGCTATAGCTGCGCTGAATACCATAGACCTTGCTGCCAAGCACAAAACTACCAAGCAGGTAATTGCACAAGTACAAGGTGTAGTGCAGACAGAAGCCAAAGATGGTGCTGATGTATATTATTACTCCGACTTTCAAAATCGTGATGCAATACCTCTATCGGCACAAGAGACAGAACATATAAAACTATATGGCGTAGTAGTACGTGCAGCAGACGTATATAATGTATATATAGATACCGCCTACCTTACCTCACCCGTATTGCAAGCAGGCAAAAGCAACGAACTGGTAGTACGCACTAAAGTGTATGGTGACGTGCCCGACGAGCTCCCTGTATTACAACTGGCGGTAAACGGGCAGGTGAAAAATGCGGCGTCTTTGCAAATAGAGGAAGAAAAAGAAAGTATAGACACACTTAGCTTTCAGGTAGATAATGCCAACTGGCAGCAAATAGCCCTTACGATCAATGATGCGGCCCTACCTTTTGATGACACCTTCCTGATAAGTGCGCGTAGTACACCTAATCTATCAGTATTGGTGTTGAACGAGCAGCTACCTAGCCCATACTTACAGGCAGCATTCAGAGCTTACAACGGCTTTAGGCTGGATAATAGAAAGCTCAATGAGCCTATTAGCAATTGGAAAAATTATAACCTCATTATCCTCAACGAAGTAACAGCTATTAATGATGGCTTGGCTACACAGCTTAATGAAGCAATGCAAGCAGGTAAGAGCATCTGTATCTTCCCAGGGCGTACCGCTAATTATCAGCAGTTGAGCGATGGCTTGAATAAATTGGGAGATATAACCATTACGGGTTTAGATACTGCTACACAAACGGCAGCCAGCATACAACGCGGTAGCGACCTAATACAAGACCTGTTTGAAGATATACCTGCCAATGTGCAACTGCCTACCGCCAACTGGCACTATAGTATCCATGCAGGATTGGCTGCTAACCAGCAGTCAGTATTCAATTTTAGAAATGGCGACCCGCTTTTTGCCAGATACACACCGTCAAAAGCGGCTTTATATATCTCCTCAACAGGTATTGATCTTACAGCTGGTAATTTTCAAGGGAGTTATTTCTTTGTGCCTATGCTGTACCAGATGGCCACCCGCGCAGCAGGGGGTAATGTCTATGCCCTTTCATTGGGTACACAACAGCCCGCCTATTTACCTTTAGATAATGCAGATGAACGTAATATGATACACCTATATAGTAAAGGTGTAGATGCCATACCGGCACAAAGGCAAGAAGGGGCAGGCCTAAATGTATACTTGGATGAAGTAGTGCAGCAAGCAGGTTATTATAGCTTGTCGGCACAGGGGGGAGACACGGTAGTGGTCGCTGTAAATCAAAGTAGAACAGAGTCTGATCTGGCCTTGACTAGCCTTAGCACACTAAAAGAGCATTGGAAAGAGGGCGAAGCGGTTTGGCTTACGGTAGATAGTATTAGTAATATGAAGGCCGGAACTCAATACACTAGCTTCCCGCTTTGGAAACTTTGTGCTATTTTAGCTGTGATAATGCTGTTTGTCGAAACTATTGTATTGGCAGGCAGTTTAAGAAAACAATCAGCTGCTACGCAATAGCTACTATGAAGGTACTCATCAAAAAGGCTACAGTACTCGATTCGGGGTCCGATTACCACAATAAAGTCGTTGATCTATTAATAGAAAATGGGCAAATAAAAAGAATTGCCGCTACTATTAAAGAGGAGGCGGATACGGTTATTAAAGCAAACGGACTATGTGTGAGCCCGGGATGGGTAGATATTTTTGCAGACTACAGAGAACCGGGTCATGAGCAAAACGAAACAATAGCTACCGGTTTGAATGCAGCTGCGGCAGGTGGTTTTACGCAAGTATTTACTACGCCTAATACAGACCCTGCAGTAAGTACTAAGTCGATAGTAGAGTTCTTACTCAAGAAAGCAGAGGGGCATATAGTAGGGTTAAGGCCTTTGGGTAGTATATCTAAAGATGTAGAAGGAAAGGTGTTGTCGGAAATGATGGATATGCAGGCACATGGTGCTATAGCCTTTAGCGATGGCTGGGCGCCTGTACAGAATGCTAATCTGATGCTAAAAGCATTGGAATATGTAAAAGCATTTGATGGTACGCTGATACAGATACCGATGAATGCTTCATTAACCACTGGCGGTTTGATGCATGAGGGGCCTGTATCTACGCATTTGGGTATGGCGGGCATCCCAACTTTAGCAGAAACGCTGACACTACACAGAGATATAGAATTATTAAGATATACAGGTTCTAGATTACATGTTACTGGCATTTCTTCTGCCGAAAGTGTTGCCATGATAAAGGCTGCTAAGAAAGAAGGATTGAACATCACCTGTTCGGTAACGCCATACCATTTGGCGCTAACGGATGAATCGTTAAGAACCTATAATAGTATGTATAAAGTGATGCCACCTTTGCGTTCCGAAGGAGATAGGAAAGCTTTGGTTAAAGGTTTGGCAGAAGGTACTATTGACTGCATTGCTTCACATCATCGTCCGCAAGACTGGGATGCCAAAACACGAGAGTTTGACTATGCAGCAGATGGCATGAATGTTCAGGAAGTTACTTTAGGAGTAGCTTTGAGCGGGCTGAAGGATAAAGTAACACAAGAACGTTTGGTAGAAGCATTGGCAATACAGCCTAGAAAGATATTTGGGCTTGCTACTGCAACTATTGAAAAAGGAGCTACCGCAGAAATCACTATTTTTACTACTGAAGGTAGTGAGGTGTTTTCGAGCAACACCTTACGATCTGCGGTAAAAAACAACCCGTATATTGGCAAAGAGCTGCCGGGTAGGGTTATTGGTATTATAAATCAGCAACAAGTACACATAAATAATTAAGAAAACCATGGAGTTAAAACAGACACATAAGCAGTACGGTCTTATCACAGGACTAGCAATGATGGTAATAGGTTTAATACTATATGTTTTAGATCTATCGTTTGAAAGCTGGACCCAGTATGTAGTTTATTTACCTTTTCTTCTAGGTTTGATATTAAACGCTAATGCTTTTTCAAAAGCTAATAATGGTTATGTCACTTTTGGACAAACATTCAGTAGCTGCTTCAAAGCAGTAGCTATAATTACGATCATTGGAGTAGCTTGGGCATTGCTCTCATTTTATATTTTCCCTGAAATGGTAGACAAGGCGATAGAAGCAGCCCGCGAGCGTATGATACAACAAGGTAATACCGATGAGGAAATAGAAATGGGGATGAAGTTTATGACAGGTAAGTACCTTAAGATAGTAATGATTGGTAGTGTAATGCTTATGTATATGATCGTAGGGGCTATATTTTCGCTCATAGCAGCAGCTACAGCTAAAAAGAATGGACCAATGCCACCAAGTATGCAGGCAGAGTAATTTCCCTATTTTTGCAGAACATGCCTGATATATCAATAGTAATACCATTATATAATGAGGAGGAATCCCTGCCCGAGCTGGTAGAGTGGATCGAAAAAGTGTGCTCAGAACACGGCTATGTGTATGAGGTGATCATGATAGATGATGGTAGTACTGACGATAGCTGGAAAGTTGTGGAGCAACTATCGAAAGAGCAACCTGATATTATAAAAGGTATCAAGTTTCAAAGAAACTATGGTAAGAGTGCTGCCTTATACGAAGGTTTCAAGATAGCGCAAGGCTCAGTGGTCATTACTATGGATGCTGATTTGCAAGACAGCCCTGATGAAATACCTGATCTGTATAGAATGGTCACTATAGATGGGTTTGATCTGGTAAGCGGTTGGAAAAAGAAGCGTTATGATAATGCCATAACTAAAAACCTACCCTCTAAACTATATAATGCTGTTAATCGTCGTATTTCAGGCATCAAGCTACATGACATGAACTGCGGCTTGAAAGCCTACAAGAAAACGGTGATAAAAAGCATTGAGGTATATGGTGAAATGCACCGTTTTATACCTGTATTGGCCAAAGCCGCTGGTTTTAGAAATATTGGGGAAAAGGTAGTACAGCATAGAGCACGTAAGTACGGTGTTTCTAAATTTGGCTGGGAACGCTTCATCAATGGTTTTTTAGACCTTCTTTCTATACAGTTTATCAGTCGTTTTGGTAAAAAGCCAATGCACTTCTTTGGGTCTTTGGGTACACTTACCTTCTTGCTCGGTTTTATCATCACTATTTGGTTGGTCATTGAGAAAATAATAGGCGGAGCCTCTTTCTCTATTACCAACAAGCCGGGTTTTTATATGGCACTCACTGCTATGATCATGGGTACCCAGTTTTTCCTAGTTGGTTTCTTGGGCGAATTGGTCTCTCGTAGTTCCTCTGATAGGAATAACTATATCATAGAAAAGCATATAGGCATATAGAAATGTTTTAACATTATTTATGATGTTAATCGCCATTATTTAGATTTTTTCCATGATTTTTGCGATTCAATGGGTAGAATATACATCAATATATTCCTGACTATGTTATGCCTTGGCTTTTCAGCTACTATATGGGCACAAACAAATAATGGGGATAAGACGGCAGCAGGTACTATTAACGGTAGAATAGTAACAGGTAAGGGCAAAAAGGCAGTACCATATATTACAGTAGCATTACTTAAAGAGGGCAAGCAACCGGTAAACGGTGCCTTGACAGATGATAATGGCCAGTTTGAAATAGCAGCGGTAAAATCAGGTAGCTATAGTTTGAAAGTAAGTGGTATAGGTATTAGTACTTATATAGTGAAGAATATCACCATCTCTCCAGATAATCTTACACGAGCACTTGGGGATATTAAGGTAGAGACCACCACAAAACTTATGGATGAGGTAGAGGTGAAAGGGGAGCGCCCGGTGATGGAAATGGGCGTTGACAAAAAAGTGTTTAATGTAGAGAAGAATACGACCACTGCCGGAGGTAGCGCATCTGATGTATTACAAAATGTACCTTCTGTTTCGGTAGATGTAGATGGAGGCGTGAGCTTGAGAGGTAAATCGGGAGTAACAATACTTATAGATGGTAAGCCCGCTACATTATTGGGTGGTGACGAGGCGTCGGCTTTGCAAAGCTTACCTGCAGAAAGTGTTGATCAGGTAGAGGTAATTACCAACCCTTCGGCTAAATATGACGCAGAGGGTATGACGGGTATCATTAATATAGTTACCAAAAGAGAAAAGAAATTTGGTGTCAACGGAAATGCCAATATTGGTATAGGTACCAGAGATAAGTATAACGGAGGGTTGAGCCTTAATTTCAAAAATGAAAAATGGAACATCTTCCTCAATGGCAACTTTAGGCAAAACCCTAACTACAGAAGAAATACTACAGAGCGTTTTAATAATGAAGATGCAGGTTACTTCAATACCTATGAAGATAATTTACGTCAGCATGGGGGCTCTTTCAATTCCATAGGGGCAGAGTACACTTTCGATAAAAAGAATAGTGTTATGCTGACACAGAATATCAACAGTTTTACCTACGAGTCTAATGGTAAAACGAATTATAAAATATATAATGGAGACAATCTGTTATCTATTCAAGAGCGTGAGAGCAGGTTTAAAGTAAACCCAATATCTAGCTCTACTTCACTAGAGTATAAGCACAAGTTTGCGCCGTTGGATCATCAGCTCACTACCAGCGTTACTTATGTAACGTCAGGTGGCTCTAGGGTACAGTATTTCAAAACACGTAATATTAGTCCCAATGGTACGGTATTAGGACAACCAATAATACAAGATGCACCTGGAAAAGGGAAAAGACAAAGTGTAAATGCGCAAACAGATTACGAGCGCCCTTTGCTAACAAAAAATGGGAAGTTGGAAGCAGGTCTTAAAGCTCAGCTTTTCTTTTTTCAAAGTGAGAATAATCCAATTATAGATTCTACATCGGGAGTAGATGTAGCTATAGACTCTAGCCTATTGAATAGCTATGACTATACGCAACAGATATATGCCGGATATACAAGTTTTAAAGACCAACTAGGTAAATTCAGATACCAATTTGGCTTAAGGGCGGAGTATGCATATTATGAAGGCACTAATGAACAAGTAGGTGGTAGAAGATACTCTAACGAGTTTCTCAACTTTTTCCCTTCAGTGTTCACATCGTATGAGTTGCCTAAAGACCAAAGCATCTATCTGAATTATTCAAGACGTACACATAGACCAAGGTTCTGGCAGCTATTACCTTATTTAGATCTATCGAACCCACAAGATACAAGTGCAGGAAATCCTAACCTTGTACCGGAGTTTATACATAATATTGAGTTGAGCTATAGTAGATTATTCAAAAAAGGGCATAACATCATTTTGAGTACCTACTATCAAAACACGCAAAACCTCATTACTATGTATAGACGTTTTTACGATGATGGTACTTCTTTTAGTATGCGTACTAACCTGAATACAGGTATCACCTATGGAGCCGATATAACGGCAAGGTTTCAGATAGTGAAAATATGGGATGCTACGTTCAATGTTAACCTGTTCCAGAATCAAATATTGGGCGGTAATGTAGACCCTACATTAGATAATACAGGCTTTAGCTGGTTTGGAAAGGTGAATACTAATGTGAAATTGCCTAAAAACTTCTCTTTGCAAATAAATGGTAACTACGAAGCGCCTAAGATAGAGGCTCAAGGTACTAGAGAAGGGGTGTATTGGATAGATGCAGCCATTCGTAAGAATTTATTAAAAGACAAGGCGACACTAGTACTAAATGTATCCGATATATTTGATACTCGTAAGTATACGGTTAATTACGATTTTGATAAAGCAAGACAGGTATCTTACAGAGATAGAGAAACCAGAATTGGAAGAATAACCTTTAGTTATCGTTTTGGCACAAACGATAGAAAGGGGAAAGGTAAGCACAGCAAAGAAGAGTATAAACCTGAAGAAACCAAAGATAGAGATGCCATAAAAGATAAGAGTGAAGATGGTGGTTTTTAATTCTGGCATTTCATTTGGTATAGATATTTAGTAAATTGTAAACTATGAATAAGATTATCAAAACTGTATTATTATTAGGTACGCTATCTATAGCTACAGCAGGTTGTAATGGACAAACATTTGGTGACCTGTTAAAGACAGCAAAAGATGCGGGTATTGATA
Organism: Flavipsychrobacter sp.; assembly: GCA_041392855.1. NCBI lineage: Bacteria > Pseudomonadati > Bacteroidota > Chitinophagia > Chitinophagales > Chitinophagaceae > Flavipsychrobacter > Flavipsychrobacter sp. The sequence goes on along the minus strand of JAWKLD010000001.1, from coordinate 2,505,825 downwards.
TTAATGGTACAGGCTCATCGAATGGTGGAACGTTAGGAAACTCTGAAATAATTGCGGGTTTGAAGCAGGCGCTCGAAATAGGTGCTAAAAATGCAGGTGGTCAACTACATAATATCAACGGATATTTTGGTAATCAACTGATAAAAGTATTGATGCCACCGGAAGCTCAAAAGGTGGAAAGCACATTGCGTAATTTAGGAATGGGTGATCAGGTGGATAAAGCCATATTATCTATGAACCGCGCTGCGGAAGATGCTGCTGCACAAGCAGTACCTATATTTATCAATGCTATTAAAACCATGAGTATACAAGATGGTATGAATATACTTAAAGGAGGTGATGGTGCTGCGACTAACTATTTAAAAGGGAGAACTACAGCTGCATTGACCAACTCTTTCCGTCCTGTAATAGAAAACTCATTAAAGAAGGTAGACGCTACAAAATACTGGGCACAGATATTTAATATCTACAACAGGCTACCAACTACAAGAAATAAAGTAAATACAGACTTGACAGGCTATGTAACAGAGCGAGCATTAAACGGTTTGTTCGTTACCATAGCACAAGAAGAAAACAAAATACGTAAAGACCCTGCAGCAAGAGTTACAGACTTATTACGTAAAGTTTTTGGCAACTAATAATCTCTCTACTGGTTGGTATAATAACCAACCGAAATTGAAACGGCATGACACAGGAAAACACATTGCAAACTTGGTGGGCAGAAGTAACATTTCCAACTAAAGAACAATATCAACTTTCGGAAACTGGAGACCTTGTCCTGAACCCAATAGAAGGCAACAAAGAGCGAACCATAATAACTTTAGAGCTAAACAATGCAGACGCACAGCTAAAGTCGCTACTAGAAAAATTTCCTGAAGTAGAAGCCAAAGTAAAAGAACTACAAGACGAGTGGGATGTCGAGCAAGAAGACAAATTAAAACTGGCAGGCAAAGTAGAACGAACTAAAGACTATCTGCAACATGCAGTGGCCGTTGGTGATTATACACCTCTGTTTCAAAACATTGCAGTACTAGAAAAAGAGATAGCCGCAAAAACAGAAGAAAACTTTGCAGCTAAAGAAGGTATAGTAAAAGAAGCAGAAGCTGTAGTAGAGAGTGAAGACTGGAAAGAAACAACTCAGAAGTTTAAAGACCTGATTGAGCAATGGAAGGCTACAGGTTATATAGATAAAAAAAGAAACGATGAGCTTTGGGAAAGATTAGAAGCCGCAAGAACGAAGTTCTTTGAACGCAAGCGTGCTCATACAGAGGATATAGAAAAAGAGCTACTTCAAAATCTAGACCTTAAACTAGAGTTGGTAGAAAAGGCAGAAAAACTTGCAGCATCAGATGATTGGAAGAGAACGACTGAAGCGTTCAAACAATTGATGGAGGAATGGAAGGCTGTGGGTAGAACCATGCACGACAAGAACGAGCAACTGTGGAACAGATACATCACTGCTAAGAATGCCTTTTTCGACAAAAAGAAGGCACACTACAACACTATAAAAGCAGAGCAAGAAAAAAACTATACGGTTAAGCTGGCACTAGTAGAAAAAGCAGAAGAGCTAAAAGACAGTCAAGAGTGGAACAAAACTTCTGATGCCTATACAAAAATAATGGAGGAATGGAAGGCTACCGGTAGAGTGCCTCGTGAACATTCTGATGAATTGTGGGCAAGACTTAACGCCGCTAAGGATACTTTTTATCAAGCCAAGAGAGAGCATTTCCAAGCCTTCAAAGTATCGCTGCAAGACAACTATGCACGTAAGCAGGCACTTCTTAAAAGAGCAGAACAATTAAAAAACTCTACACGCTGGAGAGAGGCTACTGCAGAGATAAACGAACTAATGACGGAATGGAAGAGCATAGGGCCTGTGCCTAGAGAGCACAGTGATACTATATGGGAGCAGTTTGTAGCAGCACGTAAACATTTCTACAACCGCAAAGATGCTGATAGGGAGCAAAGAAAAGAACATGCGGAAAAGAGGATCTATACGAGACACGACCAAACTAAAAAGTTTGTGGCGACCCTTGAAGAAGAGCTACAAGAAGAGAAGGATAAACTTGTGGACTTTAAAGAAGGGCTTGCTAACATAGACCCTGAATTAAAGAAGGCAGACGAGCTGAAAGAACACCTAACAAAGCTAATAGCACAAACAGAAAAGAACCTTGTACATAAGCAAGAGAAGCTGGAAGAGGTGCAAGCACAACTAAAAGATATAGGAGCGCAAATAGCTGAAAAGGAAAAACAACAAACAGAAGAGCCGAAAGAGAAAACGTCTAAAAAAGAAGAAGCTTCAAAAGATGCAGTAGCTACTACAACTGATGAAGCTAATAATGATACAGAAGAGAATAAAGAAGCTTAGTCTTTATTCACATCTTTTACAATTTGTTCCAAGCTGGTACCACCGTCATATACGGATACCAGCTTTTTCTTTTTGTTGTAGATAGCTATGTACGGTACGTGTACAGGGGAGTAGAACTTGTAAAAGAAATAACGGAATTCCTTGCCCACTACTACATCTTTATAACTAGCTAGTCTTAGCTTATCGTATACAGGTTTCAACTTATCGAAAGTAAGTGGTGTGAATAGATATATCTTCGCGTTGTTGAGCTCTTGCCTGTTATTCAGTAGTTCTCTTATGGTTATGGTACAGTGTTCACAGTCAGGACTAAAGAAAACAAAAATTACAGGTCTGTCTTTCGGTGCATAGGCAGTATTGGTAATAGTACTACTATCCATGTGCAATATTTCGAAAGCAGGCATTACAGGATACTTTAAATACGGTAAAGTATCATTATCACTCTGTGCTGTTGCTGTAATACAAGTAGCTGCAAATAGTAAACTAAATAGTATCTGTTTCATTCCTTTATATTTTCTTCTAATAGTGCAAAACTAAGTTATCTATCGCTTAATAAATTGTTATAGCTTTTCTAACTTCATGTTGGCAGATAATGCATGCAAATATGTCGATAAACGAGCAATTATTCTTAGATAGATATAATAACCTGAACCAGCGCCAAAAACAAGCTGTAGATACCATTTATGGTCCTGTGATGGTAATAGCGGGCCCAGGTACGGGCAAAACAGAAGTACTATCCATGAGAATTGCCAACCTGTTAAGAAGTGAAGCACAAGTGCAGCCATCGGAAATATTATGTTTGACCTATACGGAGGAAGCAACGAACTCCATGCGTCGTCGATTGGTACAGATCATTGGCACTGCGGCACACAAGGTAAATATTTGCACCTTCCACGCATTTTGTAATAATATCATTCAGCAGAATAGTGAGTACTTCAGCATAAGATCTTTACAGCCAATCACAGACTTGGAGCGTACAGAGTTATTATACGAAATGCTGGAAGAGTTGCCATCGGGGCATGTACTGCGTAGGTTAAGTGGTAATATTTATTTTGATGTCAATAAGCTCAGTCGCTTGTTCGACATGATGAAAAGAGAACACCTTACTGCAAGCAGTATTGCCGATGCAGTAGAGGAGTATATCAACGACCTGCCCAATAGAAAAGAATACATCTACCAAAGAAAAGGTAAAGGGTTTGAGAAAGGTGACCTAAAGCAAGCAGCTATAGATGATGAGGTAAGAAAGGTAAATGATACAAAAGCTGCTGCAGCTTTATTCGATGTTTACCAACAGAAAATGAAAGAAGCGGGTAGATACGACTTTAATGATATGATCATTTGGGTGCTCGAAGAGTTTAAAGAAAACCCTGCCTTATTGTTAAGCTATCAAGAACGACACCAGTTTATTTTAGTAGATGAGTTTCAGGATACGAACGGTGCGCAGAACGAATTGTTGAACAGCCTTACAGAATTTTGGGACGACCCCAACATATTTGTAGTAGGGGATGATGACCAATCTATATACGAATTCCAAGGTGCCAGAATAAGAAATATCATCGATTTTTATCAGCGCTTCAAAGAGAATATAAATGTTGTCGTGTTGCCTGAGAATTATCGATCTTCTCAAGCCATATTAGATATAGCCACAGCAACCATAGATAACAACAATGAAAGACTGATAAAACAGCTGGAAGAATTACAACTAGATAAAAACATTGTTTCTTCCTCCACACGTTTTGCCGACGGTAAAGAAACGATACAACCAGTAGTTACAGAATATCCCAACATACTGCAAGAGGAAGCAGCAGTAGTACAGCATATAGAACAACTACAAAAGGCGAAAATACCGTTAGGAGATATTGCCGTACTCTATGCACAACACAAACAGGCTAATAATATCATTGCAATACTGGAAAGGAAAGGCATTCCTTATTCGGTAAAAAAGCCTGTCAATATTTTAGACCTGCCTTTGGTTCAGCAAGTACTCAACATTCTAAAATACCTTAACGAAGAACAGAAGCAGGCCTTTAGTGCAGAGACGCTTTTATTTGAGTTGATGCATAGCCCTTACTTTGGTATCAATGCAACTGATATTGCTATGATATCCTTGTATATGCAGGCTAACAAGTCGAAAGATAGCTCACTTAGGTATTGGCGTTTGGTATTGGGCAATAAGCTAATGTTGGCTACACAATTAGATTTAAAATCTGTACAAGCCTTACATCGTTTTGGTGATTGTGTAGAACGTTGGATGGCAGAACAGTCCTCGCTACCTTTACCATTGCTCATAGAGAAAATAGTTTACGAAAGTGGTATTGTTAAATACCTGATTGGCACTAAAGATTATACTTGGAATATACAGGTGTTGAATACCTTCTTTGAGCATGTAAAGGATGCTTATGGTAGAGATGCTAAAATAACCTCCGATGCTTATCTACAGATGATAGATAAGATGCGAAGTGAAAACATAGCACTACCCATTCAAAAAGTAGTGCAGAATGAACACGGGGTACAGTTTTATACCACGCATGGTGCTAAAGGCAATGAGTTTGAACATGTTTTTCTTATCGGTGCAACCAAAAACTTTTGGGAGAGCAAACGTGGATTGAGCAATGAGTATAAGCTGCCAGATACGATCACTAATACTAAGGACGATAAAGACAAAACCTATAAAACAGAAGTTGCCCGTAGGCTATTTTATGTGGCACTTACCAGAGCTAAGAAACACTTATATATTTCTTATGCCGCAGCGGATAATGATGGTAAACCGATTGAACATTCTGTATTCATAGATGAAATAAGTAAGGAGGAAGATAGGCAGCAACAGCAGTTAGCAGAAAAGGACTTAGTGGAACATATGCAACTAGCTATGGAGCCGGTATCTGAAGTGCGTATAGAGCTGGCCAACAATATGTGGATCGATAAAGTGCTGCAGTCCTTTATCATGAGTTATACTACACTTTCTAAATATCTCAACTGTCCTGTCAGCTTCTATTATCAGTATATACTAAAAGTACCTTTCCAAAAGAACGATGCTATGGCTTTTGGTAGTGCGGTGCACGATGCCTTAGAACGGATGTTCCGTATCATGAAAGAGCAAAATGGCACTTTCCCTTCAAAAGAAGAAGTACTGAAAATATTTGATAATGCGATGTACAGAGAGTCGTCGGCTTTTACACCAATACAGTACGAGCGCCGTATGGAACAGGGACATACATTACTCAACGATTATTATGACGAGTATATTAATAGTTTTCATAAGGATGTAGAAATAGAGTTGTCTATCCCTCGCTATATACTTAATGGTGTGCCTATAACAGGTAAGATAGACAAGATGGAAATGAATGGAGATAACTGTACTGTGGTAGATTATAAAACAGGAGACCCCGATCGCTCTGCAAAAGCATATACCGCTGCACCAAACGAAGCTAACCCCAACGGCGGAGACTATTGGAGACAGATGGTATTTTATAAACTAATTATAGAAAACCATCCTGATAGAAACTGGAAAGTAGACATGGGTATGTTTGACTATGTGGAGAAGGGTAGCAAAACAAATCAGTATAAACGTATCAAAGTACCTGTATTTGCACAAGATGAAGAAATAGTGTTGAAGCAGATGAAGGACAGCTATACAAGTATTATGAATCACGACTTTGATAAAGGTTGTGGAAAGGAAGACTGTTACTGGTGCAACTTTACCAGAAAATACGAATTGAATCGTCCTGCAGATATAACACCTACACAAGAAGACTAGACTAAACCACAATGCTATGACAGATAGAGACTATCTAAAGAAACTTAGAATACCAACTCCTGAAGATCCATTAAGAGTAATGTTAAGTGCTTGCCTGTTAGGCATTACTTGTGGGTATGATGGTAGTGCCAATGGAGAGTATCCGTCGGCACTAAAGCTGCTCGACTACAAAACGATAAAAATTACAAAATTTTGTCCTGAAGATTTTTCTTTTGGTACACCAAGAGAAATGTGTGATATACATGGTGGTACAGGTATGGATGTGTTGGAAGGGAAGGCCAAAGTGTTAACAGAAACTGGGGTAGACTGGACAGAAGGCATGATCAAGGCATCGGAAAGAATGCTGGAAATAGCCAAGCAAGAAGATATAGAGTTGGTCGTAATGATGGATATAAGTGCGGCCTGTGGTAGCCAGGTAATATATGATGGCAATCGTTTTGCGGCAGAGAAAAAATATCAAATAGGTATGGGTGTGGCTGCAGCACAGCTAATGAGAGGAGGTATTAAAATTATCAGTCAAAGAGATTATGCATCTTTAGAGATATTATACAATAAGCTTGACAGTGCACACACAATTAATACAGAGCTTATAGACCATCATGAAATAGAATGGTATAAAGAGTACTTCAATAAATAATATCAACTTACATACAATAATAAAGCCCTACCAAACGGTAGGGCTTTATTTATTTGGAATGAGAATGGCGATTATCTCAATTTCATATCCATTACTACACGGCGGTTTTTAGCACGGCCTGCACGTGTTTTATTATCAGCTACAGGTTGAGACTCTCCATAACCTTCAGCTTTTAGTCTGCTAGAAGCGATACCTTTAGATTCAAAGTAAGCTTTCACAGCATTAGCTCTTTCTTTAGATAGCTTTAAGTTAACAGCATCACTACCCGAAGCATCAGTATGGCCATCAATGGTCATGTCATATTCAGGATGGTTGTTCAATATCTCAACTATCTTATCAAGTAGTTCATGAGAACCTTTTCTGATAGAAGCTTTGCCTAGGTCAAACTCGATAGCAGTTGCTGCAAACTCTAAAGTTTTCTTCTCTTCAACAGTTATCTCTGGGCACCCTTGGTTTGAAGCAGGTCCTGCAACTTCCGGACATCTATCTTCACCATCTATAATACCATCACCATCGCTATCAGGGCATCCGCCATATTGCGCTAAACCTGGTACTGTAGGACAAGCATCTTCAATATCCACTATACCATCGCTGTCTGTATCAGGGCAACCTTGATATTCTTCTGGTCCTGCTTTTTCAGGGCAACGATCTTCGCCATCAGCAATACCATCACCATCAGCATCAGGGCAACCATCAGCAGAAGCAACACCTGGAACTTGAGGACATTTGTCAACAGAGTCTAATATGCCATCACCATCTTGGTCTGGTATAGGGCAACCTCTTAGCTCCCAAGTACCTTTTTCTTTCTTACACTTATCTTTCTTGTTCGATACTAGGTCTCCGTCAGTATCTTTTGGTTTCTTTTTGTTGAAAGGAATAGAAGCTCCGAAGTAGAAGTTAAAACCGTTTGTGCTATTGCTGAACAAGCCGGCAATATCATCACTACCTACAAAGAAACCTCCTACACGTGCTCCAAGACCAGCTCTTACATTCTTAGCTAAGAAATTGTAAGTAATCGGTACACCTACACTGAACACACGAGTGTCCCAACGAGGAGTAACAGTTAATTGACTATAGATCGTATTACCATGTACATTACGGTTTGCTACATTGGCAATGAACATAGCATTAATGTATAGGTTCTTTACTGCGTGGTAGTCTACATTGGTTACTAATGCAGTTGGCAATACAACGTTTGTAGATCTTTGACCAGTGCTGCTATCTACTCCAAAGCCGTGGCTCTTAGCATAGTTTCTCAAGCTATTGTAGCTACCGATGCTATCAGCAAGCGTAGCACCTTTTATATATCCATTACCTGTGATGTTCAAGTCAAAGTTGTTCTTACCCTCGTAGGTGATAACACCAAAGTCAGTAACTGCTACCGAGAAACGTAATTTGTATTTATTAACGGCATCGTTAACAATGTTGGTATCGCCGTCCATATCGTATCTATACTTAGCATGATTTGGTCTCCACTCATATACAAAACCAAAGTCGCCACCTACGCCCTTACCAGCTGAGCCAAATAGATAATCGTTTACATTAGTACCAAACTCTCCGTTAGCTATAGTAGTACCAAATTTCATATTACTATTAGTAACCACAACAGAGTCTTGAGCACCATAAGAAACGGCATTGATATTAGCACTGGTAAGACTTACATAGCCCGCACCCATAAGGTAGCGTACTGTAAGACCACCCTTTACAAAGTGCTTACCACCGTCATATAGCACACCACCATAGGTAAGACCTATTTCAGTCCACGCATGAGTAGTGTAGTTAAAAGAATTACCTGAGTTAACTACATAATTACTACTAGCAGAGTTTCTAAAGTCTTGGTCTACTATAGTACGATATAGGTTTTTGTTGAAGTCGTGAAACTGATTGAAGGCACGCACACGAGTGGTTAACGCAAGTCCGTGTTTTCTACCTATGCTTACCATAGCACCAGGGCCACGTATCTCGGCATAAGGAGCCATAAGGCTGAACTTATCATTATTACCAAAAGTATATGCCTTTGATATATCATTATTATTCGGGTCGTTGATATACTTTATAGCCTCGGAAGTATTGATCTTAGCTAGGTTATTATCCAGACCTACATTAAGAGAAAATAGATCGATCGTGAACTTGTGCCTACTATCTGCTGCATTGGCAGGGTTAAGGTACAAGCTATTGGTACCGCTCCAGTTACTTGTGGAAATACCAATGTAGCGCTGTGCTGATGCACCAAAAGACAGCAAGGCTACAAGACAAAGGAGTAAAGATATTTTTTTCATAAAGTATGTTTAACAACAAAAAAGTAATAAATGGTAATAGCGTATTACTTCAGTTTGCTATAATCTTAATGCAAAACAAATAAATCTTTCTAATTAATGAAAGAATATAATATGTTTCAACTTTAAATATTGATTAATAATGGTGTAAAAGTACAGTGTGATTTTGCTGCAAGAATACCTTATTTCAGGTATTTTAAATACGTATTTATTCGTATAAAAAAAGCCGTGAAAATGTATCCACGGCTTTGTTATTGTACTTACTGAATATTATCCTGCTACTGCTACGCGTACGAAGCTAGTAACTGTAAGGCCAGAAGATACAGCATCAAGATGCTTACCTACTGTAATGCTATTATCTTTTACGAAAGGTTGAGGAAGAAGTGTGTTCTCTTTGAAGAACTTGTTCAACTTACCAACAGCGATCTTCTCTGCCATATCAGCAGGTTTACCTTCTGCTTTGATCTGGTCAACAGCTATTGCACGCTCGCGCTCAATAGTTTCTTGAGGTATGCTGTTTTCGTCAACACCTAGTGGGTTCATTGCAGCTATTTGCATAGCAGCGTCTTTACCTGCACCAATGATATCGTCGTTAGCAGCTTGGTTCATAGCTACTAATACACCGATACGGTATCCTGCGTGGATATATGCAGCAACAGACTCGCTAGTTACATGCTCATATCTTACGATATCTATTTTCTCACCTATTTTACCTACTACCTCAAGAAGCTTGTCCGCTAGAGTAATATCACCCATTTTAGCTGCTTTAAGCTCATCAATAGTAGCTGCTTTAGTATCAATAGCAAGGTCTGCTACTGATTGAGCAAAAGCAATAAACTCTTCATTTTTAGCTACGAAGTCAGTCTCAGAGCTAAGGTTGATGATAACACCAAAAGTATTGTCAGCATTAGCTTTAGCGATCACAACACCTTCGTTCGCTTCTCTATCGCTACGTTTTGCAGCTACTTTCTGTCCGCTTTTACGAAGAAAATCGATAGCTTTTTCAAAATCGCCATCAGTTTCGATTAATGCCTTACGACAGTCCATCATTCCAGCACCTGTTTGCTTACGAAGCTTATTTACATCTGCTGCAGATATAGTAACACTCATTGTTTAAATGCTTTAAAAAGTTTTTATTAAAATCTTGTACGAAATTCGATATTCATGCTTAAAGCCCCAAACATGGGGCTTTAAGGCTATATTATAATTTATATTAAGACTTACTTAGCTGTTTTAGAAGCTCCGCTTGCCTTAGGGCGTCCCGCGCCTTGCTTCGGACGGCGTTTTTTCTCTTTCTTCACATCATCATCATCATCGTTGATGTTCACGCCACGCTCTCTTGTTTCTACTTCTTCAGCTTCTTCAGCTTCAGCATCTTTATTTTGAGCACGCTCTTCTAAACCTTCCATGATAGCTGCTGTAAGGTATTGCGTAATGATAGCAATAGACTTAGTAGCATCATCGTTTGCAGGGATAGCGAAATCTACTTTTGTAGGGTCGCTATTAGTATCTACCATTGCAAACGTAGGAATGTTCAAACGTTTAGCTTCTGCTAGTGCAATATGCTCGTGAGAGATATCGCAGATGAATAATGCAGCAGGAGTACGTCCCATTTGAGAGATACCACCTAGTACTTTCTGCATTTTATCTTTATTACGTGTAAGTGTAAGACGCTCTTTCTTAGTAACGCTCTCTAGGCTACCATCTTCAAGCATTTTTTCAATGCTCTGCATCTTCTTCACGCTCTTACGGATAGTGCTGAAGTTAGTCAACATACCACCTAACCAACGCTCAGTAACGTGAGGCATGTTTACTTTCTCTGCGCTTTCAGAAACGATCTCTTTAGCTTGCTTCTTAGTAGCAACGAACATGATCTTCTTACCGCTTTTAGCGATAGATTTCATTGCAGCAGCAGCTTCTTCCAACCCTTCGATAGTTTTGTTCAAATCGATAAGGTGGATACCATTTTTCTCGGTAAAGATGTATGGTAACATCTTTGGATTCCACTTTTTCTTTAAGTGACCGAAATGAACACCAGCTTCTAATAGTTGCTGATGTAGGCTTTTATTATCTTCCATTTTATAATTTCTTGACAGTTAAACAATAAAGAATACAACCAGCGATTAACGTTTAGAGAACTGGAAGCTACGGCGTGCCTTACGCTTACCGAATTTCTTACGCTCTACAGAACGAGGGTCACGAGTCAATAACCCAGCATGTTTCAACGTTGGGCGGTTTTCTGCATTTACTTCACAAAGTACACGTGCAATACCAAGCTTAATAGCTTCTGCCTGACCTTTAGGGCCACCACCTGTAACATTGATAACGATATCAAAGCTATCAGTAGCTTCAAGAGCTTTAAGCGGAAGTTCTACCTGATTTTGCAAATACATCAGTTGGAAGTACTCCTTGTATTCTTTGTCGTTAACCGTGATGTTGCCAGTACCTTTGCTCAAGTATACACGAGCAACGGCTTGTTTACGGCGACCTACGGCATTTATTTGCTTCTCCATTATATTGAGGATGAATTTTACGGTTTAATTAAAACTTAAGTTCCTTTGGTTGTTGTGCTTTGTGCGGATGCTCAGCTCCGTCGTACACGAATAATTTCTTGTACATAGCACGTCCAAGACGATTCTTAGGTAGCATACCTTTTACTGCACGCTCTACAACAACGTTAGGACGGCGGCTTAGAAGGTTTCTAGCTGTTTCACCTTTCTGACCACCAGGGTAGCCACTGAAAGTTTGATACTCTTTTTGGTCTAGCTTGTTACCAGTAAATTTTACTTTGCTGCTGTTTAATACGATCACATAATCGCCACAGTCAAAGTGAGGAGTGTAGTAAGCTTTATTTTTACCACGTAGCACTGAAGCTATCCTAGTACACATGCGGCCTACAGGTTGGTCAGTAGCATCAACTACATACCAATCACGCTTTACTATCGTTTCGTTAGCAGATTGCGTTTTAAAACTTAGATGTCTCATTGTTAATATTAGTATTTTCTCTTTATGGCTTGCCAGTACTGCAATACAACTGTACAAGCCCCCAAAATCTTTTGAGGACTGCAAAGGTAGGTTTACACCACGATTGTAACAAGAAAAATGTTAGGATTTTTTACCCTACTTCTGTAACTAATTGATTATCAGTAAAATTTTCGCAAATATTTTTTAAACCTTACGTAAAAAGCAATAAAAAAAGAGGTGCTAGATAGCACCTCCATAGGTAAACGACAACACTATATTGTCACTACATGCTTATGAAAAACAGAGGGTTAATCTGTTTTGTAGCGTTTTATATAACGTTATGTTGCAAAGTTAGGTCATTTTTTAATGCTATTTGTTATAAAAGCGTAGTCTTTTCATTTAAAACGGACTTGTGAAACGCTCATCTTTAGCTAAGGTTTCATCCGTTAAAGTTTTTAAGAAGGCTACAAGGTCTGCCTTGTCTTGCGCTGTTAATCTTAACCCTGTGTTGGTAGTTGCGTCCAGAGCTAGGTCAAGTGTAGGCGATTTTTTGATACCATTATTATAATGATCTACCACTTCTTCCAAAGTTTTGAACCTGCCATCGTGCATATATGGAGCAGTAAGCGCAATATTACGCAGTGAGGTCACTTTAAACTTTGCACGGTCTTTAGCGTCTTTGGTTACTTTTTCTCTACCAATATCCGATTGTTGTCCGGCAGGGTCCAAGCCATTGTTCATATATAAGTTATTAGAGAAGTTGAACCCGCTATGACAGTGCGCGCAGTCTGCCCCTGATTGTGCCGGTAGAAACTCATTGTATTCTTGGAAGAATAGCTGTCTGCCACGCTCCTCACTTGCAGTAAGGGTAGCGGTGCCTGCTTTGTATTTATCGTATTTAGATTGGTTGGATACAATGGTATTCATAAATTGTTCCATAGCCAGAGACATACGCTCTTTGGTGATCTCGTTACTACCAAAGGCTCTTAAGAACTGGTCGCGGTAGGTTTGGCTGGCAGTTAATTTATTAATAACATTTTCCAATGTCTCATTCATTTCCAATGGGTCTTGTATCGGCATCAGAGACTGGTGACGCAAGAAGTGAGCACGCCCATCCCAAAAGAACTCATTGGTATGCCATGCCGTATTGAAAATGGCCATAGCCTGACGGCCGCCTCTCTTACCTTCTACACCAATTGAAAATGTGGCTGAGTCAGAAAAGCCATGTGTTTGTAGGTGGCAGCTGGCGCAAGACTGGCTACCATCTTTCGATAGCATCTTTTCATGAAAGAGCATTCTACCCAATGCTACCCCCTCTTTAGTAGGAGTATTACCATTAAAGTTGGGTTCAGGAAAAGGCCCTTTCTGAAAATCGTACACCGTAGCATCATACTGTGGCGTATTATTCGTATTAGTGTTCGGATCTTTTCGGCAATAGCTTAGTGCTAATAGTAATAACGCCGAGCTGCTGATTATTATATATTTTTTCATTCTTGAAAGCTTTGGTTTGTAATAAACTCATCATCGGTGAGCGATCGTAGAAAAGCCACTAGGTCAGCTTGCTCTTCTTTGGTCAGCCCCAACGGACGGATGATGGTGTTTTTATTAGGATGTACAACTCCTCCACTATTGTAGTGCTGCACTACAGCCTCTAGCGTAGCTATAGAGCCATCGTGCATATATGGAGCTGTTACGGCAATATTTCTTAAAGTAGGTACTTTAAATCGAGCACGGTCTTCTACTTTTCCTGTAAGGCGCTCTCTGCCATTATCAGGATAGTCTTTATATAACCCATTATTTTCAAAGCCATAACTAGTAAAGTTGAACCCCGAGTGGCAGGAGCTGCAATTGGTCTTATCGCTGAAGAAAAGCGTCATGCCTCTTTTGGCGGCAGCGGTTATAGCCCTATCATTACCATTAGTGTATCGATCGTATTGGCTGTTGCCACTCACGATAGTACGCTCAAAAGTGGCCAGTGCCCTTGTGATGACATAGGCATCGGGCACACGGTTGAAAACAGCCTTGCTTTCCGCTACATATTCAGGTATTTGGTTCAGCCTTTCGGCAATGTCAATAATATTATAGTTAAACTCGTTGTGCTCTTGTATAGGTACTAGTATCTGCATTTCCAATGTGGGCAGCCCTCCCTCCCTTGTATAGTAAGGGTGGTAAGCCACATTGGCTAGTGTTGGTGCATTTCTGGTGCCTGCTGCATTGCCTGCGCCAAAGCTTTTGGCAATGTTGTCGCTAAAGGCGTTGGCTACTTTATGGCAAGAGGCGCAACTGATAGAATGATCTACAGAGAGTGCCTTGTCGTAAAACAATTTTTTGCCTAATTCCCATTTTGCCTTGCTATAAGGGTTCTCTTCAGGAAATGGTATTTCAGGAAAACCCTTTGGCGCTATGGTGACATCTTTAATTGTTGTTACCAGAGGCACTTGCCTTTCGCATGCAGCGCTAAACAGAAGCACCAACAGTAGCAGTGCTACTGTTGAGTACCTAATAGTCATTGCCTATAGTATTTCTAGTTTTTGTACTAATGGGCTAGCGCCTTCAGCAGTTGCCTTTAAGAAGTATAGGCCTGCATGATCTATTTGTATAGACATGCTACGCTGACCCATTGCTTTCTCTTTAGACAATACAAGACGACCCTGTACATCGTATACCGCAATAGTGGCAGCCTCATCACTACCGAAGCTTAGGTTTACCGAACCGTTGGATGGGTTAGGATATACATTTACTTGAGTAGTTGCCTTAGCAGTAGTAGCTACAGATACCGGGTGGCCAGGGTAGAAAACCGACTGGTTGAAGTTTTGTATCAAAGCAGCGGCTTCCATATTATCAGCATGCGATAATAGACCCGATGAGATATTAATATTCTTCAACCCTTGCGTATAATCGGCATTGATGGCAATGATGATCTTACCATTTTGAGTAATGCCCGATACTGGTACTGTGGTTTTAAGGAAGTTAACATCTCCTATAGAGTGTATCTCCAATACTTGGTCTAAGCTACTACCTGCCTTACCCTCTAGCGCAATAAAGCGATAACCACCTTGCCAGCCCCAGTGCATGGATGGCGACTTAGGTGCCAGTGGATGACCGTTTGGTTGTAAAGAAGGATCGGCATGGTTGATAGGCGTATCTACACCAATGTAAAAAGAGATGGCCTCTACATTGGTAATATTGAACGAACCTAGCTGACTGGTAACGTTCTGGTCGCCATTGGCCAATATATAATGGTTAGGCACGTCTGTTACCATACCACCATCGTGCTTGATGCTTATTTTAGATACATAATACTCAATACGGGTGATGAAAAAATCATTGCCCAAATTGTTTTTAGCATTGGTATTGAAGCTAAATGGTGAGCCACTTAGCTTGTGGGTAATGTGTAGTTCAACAGGTGTTTGCGCCTTAGCCATGCTCAGGCCAAAGAATAGCGCTATACTTAATGAAAGTAATTTTGAAAATTTCATATTAGATACTTTTAAGAATTTGATAAATGGTAGTAATTGCTCATAGCCTTGGCTATAGATGCATTTCATCAGGGTAACTCAAAAAAGTATCAAATCAAGAAACTGCAGTGGAGTAGGTGTAGCCGTACTCCCGGTATGACCAGAGGCGGAGAATGCCCCTGTTGTGGTACTGCTGCAATAGCATCAGTATGTTGTACATCGGCACTGGCATAGTGTATTGGCAAGGCCGACGTGATATTTTTACTAGGCAGGGCTATTGTTTTGGCATGGTGCTGGTCGTCTATTTCTAGCTTTACCTCTTTGTTATCGCAGCAGCCATGGCTCATCTCGCTCTTAGCACAGCAAGACATTTTCTCTTCTGCTTTGAAAAGCGTCACATACCTAAAGTTCTTGCCACAGTAGTGGAAGGCAAAGGACACCTCAACAATACCAGCTAGGTAGAGCAAGGAGATGAATATGACGAGTAGCTTCTTCAAAACGAGACTAAGAATCAACTATAAATATAGGAAAAATCTACAAGTAATGCTTGTAGGTACAATTAATTCGACAGGACTGTTGTCATTCTGAATGGTGAGGTACTGTTGAGCCTATTAGTACGTTAGAAGTGCTTGTCATTTCGACCAAAGGGAGAAATCTACCAAGTATTAGTTTAGCAGCTTAACACCCTGTTCTATTTTCTTATATTTAAAGAACGAATACACCACACCATGAGCGACACACCCACACAGCCAGCCCAAGAACGGCCACGTAAAGAAATTTCTGCCGAAGAGTTTATTAAAATATGGAAGGGGGAGTATAAGGGAGTAGCAGGGTATGAGGAGTTTTACCAAGAAAAACATGATCAAGAGTTTGTTGTTTTTAAAGGCTATAAAGTAATAGGGGAATTAGTTATTGAAGAGGAAACACTGCCCAATATAGAGTTGTTCAATATATTAACTAGTTTTTTTTGTATAAAATATTCTACAATTGGAGACTGTAGTATCTCTGATTCAGAAGTAGATTTATTTAATATTTATAATTCTGAAACTCAAAATATCAATATTTTACATTCAATAATAAATGGGTTCTTTTTCTTTACGTCTACCATCGGGAATTTTAATATTACTGATTCAAAAATTGGTGATATAATTACTTTTGGTTCCACCATAGGGTATCACTTATTTTCGAATACAAAATTTAAAGATATTGTTATCACAAGTTGTACTACAGGATATCTTAAAATTATAGAAAAGGCAATTGTAAGAACTATAAGTATTGAAAAGTCTGAAGTTCCTAGCATAAGTCTTTATGGAGAAGTATGTATAACTAGTATAGAACTTAAAGACTTGACAACACAGAGTAACATTTTTGAGATGCAAGATAGTAGCATTCGTTCTCTCTATTTACAGCTAGATAAGCCTTATACTGTAAAAGTAAAAAAAAATGAGTTTCCTACAGGAATAACTATACTGAATATTAATGAGAGCCTTTTTACATCTGAAACCTATATACTTATTTCTGATATATATATAAACCAATTAAGAGTAAATTCATTAATAAATAATGGCACTATTATTTTTAATAATATTAAGCCTGTAAAAGAAGTTTTAATTAATAAAAACATATCAAAAACAAATAAGGAATACAACCATAGTGTTCACACCAAATCCCAGTTAAGTATTAAGAACTCAGATCTAGGTAATACCCAATTCATCGGTTGTGATCTAGCATCGTTTGATAAGTTTGAGTTTAAGAACTCTAAAATGGCTCAGGTATTTTTAGCAGATACTTCCTTACCTCATCGAAATAAAATAACGACAACTGGAGACGCAAATAAGAATGAGCAAAGACATTTAGCATTAAGTCAATTCAAAAAGATATATGAGGGGCAGGGTGATATGGTTAGAGCAGCAGACTTTAGAGCACAGGAGATGGAGGTATATCGTAGCCAACTTAAGCCCATCAAACAATTTGGTACATGGCTCATACTTTCATTTAGTTTTTTAACCAGTAATTATGGTAACAGTATATGGCGACCACTATTTTGGTTGTTTTGCGTCCACTATTTATTGTTCATGTTAGCTTTAGGTTTTAACGCTTTTGATTTTGACACATTAACTAATACTCAAGAGATTACTAATGGTTATTATTTTCTAGAGCAGAAAGTATATGCTTTCTTTTACCTAATGAGCCCGTTACGGAAAGTTTATCTTTTTAAATATGACTGGACTATTTTAATTGATTTAATGATGCGTGTCTGGTCGTCATATATGATCTACAATTTCATTCGTGCATCAAGGAGGTTTATTAAGTAACAATCCCGTCATGGCGAGCGTTAGCGAAGCCATCTCAAGACCACACATTTCGTGAGACTGCTTCGTCGCTTTACTTCTCGCAGTGACGCACTACAGCCCCTTAAAGAACAAAGTAGGTGTAATACCCAAAAACATAGTAAGTGCTAGTACAGTAAGCAAGTCCATATCCACTCCCTGTTCATAAAGCAGGTATTCTTCTATAGGTATGTCATAGTCTTTGGCAAAGGCTTCGGGTGTATCGTACCCTGCGGCTATACGTAGCTCTTTAATGCGTTGCCCCAGCTTATTGAGTTCCAGTTCTTCGTTCATAGCGATGGTATTTGAAAACAAACATAAATAAAAATTTCCAAAAGGCACCCTATAGGGTACCATGTGTTTTTCAAACCATTGCTACTTTTCGCTTACTGTGGTTACCAAAGTAGACAAATACGTTATCCAAAAAGTATTGGAATTAAGAAAAGAGAAAGGCATCTCTCAGTCTCAGCTTGCTTTTGAGATTGGCTATAGCTCTAAGTCTTATATTCAGAAAATAGAAAGTGGTAAGTATGACAAGAAATATAATGTTGCCCAACTCAACGAAATAGCCAAAGCTTTGGGTTGCAGCCCTAAAGATTTTCTCCCTCAAGAACCGATGTAGTAATTGGTGTCACCCTGAACTTGATTCAGGGTCTCGCGACATGAGTGCAGTGTTACTCGAGATTGCGGGTCGTAGCCCGCAATGACAAATGGTACCTCTCGCAGTGACGAAAAAATCCCGTAATTTACAGCCATGCAATACAACCTGAACGAAGCAGTCACCATACTTAGCCGCACGCCCGAAGTGCTGAACAGTTTATTAAAAAACCTCCCTAAAGATTGGGTAAAGAATAATGAAGGTGCAGACACCTGGAGCCCCTACGATGTAGTGGGGCATATGGTGCATGGAGAGCGTAAGGACTGGACGGAACGGATGAACATCATCCTATCTGATGCGGAGGATAAAACCTTTCAACCTTTCGACCGTTTTGCACAGCTTACCGAAAGCAAGGGCAAGTCTATGGAAATACTGCTGGAAGATTTTGCCATACTCCGTGCGCGCAATCTATTACTATTGCAAGAGGCAAATATCACCGATGTCGATTTGGACAAAAAAGGTATACACCCAGCATTGGGTGAGGTTACTCTGCGTCAGCTCTTGTCTACCTGGGTAGTGCACGACCTGAACCATACCGCACAGATAACCCGTGTGATGGCTAAACAATACAAAGAAAATGTAGGGCCTTGGCAGGAGTACTTACGCATCTTAAAATAACCGTCCCTTTCCCTATGCTTAAAAGTACTGATCAGTTTTATCTGGATAAAGAAGAGCCCAATAAAAGCTGCCTGTTGGCACTACGCAGCATACTCACTAATCATCACGAGCAGATAACCGAAACCAAGAAGTATGGTATGCCCTGCTTCTGCTACAAGGACAAAGCCATCTGCTACATGTGGATAGATAAGTGCACTAATCAGCCCTACCTGCTTATGGTGCATGGTATGCTGATAGACCATCCCCAATTGGAACAAGGCGAGCGCAAGCGCATGAAGATATTTCGTGTAGACCCTAACGAGGATATACCTATGGACGATATTGCTTATCTGCTCAACGAATCTATAAGAATTACAGACGGCAAGAAAGCATAAAATTGCGTATATTTGCTATAGTAAATTATGTCATTTCAATACCATACACTAAGAAGTATACCGTTGGCAGATATAGCTGCTGCGTTCAACCAGTCTTTTGCTGACTATGCTGCCCCCTTAAGTATTACACCGCAACGCTTGGCTGAAAAAATAAGAGCCGAAGGTATAGACCTTGACCTGTCAATGGGCGTTTTTGATGGTGCAAAAATTATCGGTTTTGTATGGCACTCTACTAGAGTGATCAATGGTAAAGAGATAGCTTACAATGGAGGTACGGGCGTGATACCTGAATATCGTGGTAGGCATTTAGTACGAGAGATGTATCGCTTTATACAACCCTATTTTAAGCAAAGAGATATATCGGGCTGCACACTAGAAGTAATTACCAATAACATACCTGCTGTAAAAGCTTATGAAGGTTTGGGCTTTAGGGCAAAGCGTACATTGAATGTTTATAAGGGAGTGCTTAAGGGTGAATGTGTGCATGTGGTAAAGGAAATGACGTCGCTCAACTTTTTGGATGTAACACAATTTTGGGATTGTGAGCCTGCTTGGCAGCATACTGTAGCAGCTATCAATTTGGCTATCGAAGAAAATAAGATTGTTGCCATAGAAAAAGATGGCGTGGTGGTAGCCTATGCCGTATTTTACCCTGTAATATCTAGACTGAAACAATTGGCTGTTCATAAAGACTACAGAAGGCAAGGTATGGCTACCAGTCTGTTACAATATTTGCAACAACAATATGGGGAGTTTACCTGTGCCAATATAGACGAGGGTTGCATCTCTATCAATCAACTCTTATTGCAAAGAGGTATGAGCAACACCATACAGCAATACGAAATGTGGAAAGAGGGTATTGACTTTTAGTTTTTGTAACAAAACGTAACATTTCGTAACAAAAAAATCCCCCACCAAAATGGCAGGGGAATAAATCATCAGGTTGCTACCGATAATTTTAGTTCAAAGTATATGTTCTACCCTCGTTCTCTTTTTTCAGCCACTCTACCAACGGTTGGAAGTATTCTAGCATAGCTTTGGCATTTAGCTCTTCGCCAGTGCTCTCTTTAAGCACCTCGCGCCAGTCTTTACTAGCACCCGGATAAGTGATACCTTTTAAGAAATCACCTATTCCAGTTTGGCCATAGTAGTTAGTAGCTCTTGGGTCTTGCTTTAAGATGTTCTTGGCAATATGGTTATGCAGTTGGTACAGGATCACATAAGATAATGCATAGTCGTAGTATTGTGCAGCATCATTATTGATATGTGTTTTAGTAGCCGCATCGCAATACTCCTCGCCACGCTCTGTAGGTGGTACAATACCTTGGTATTGCTTTGCTAAGTCCCACCATTTCTTATTAAACTGGTCTGCAGGGAGGTTGTCTACATAAAGCGCTTTCTCAAAATGACTCATGGTACCGCAAGAGAAGAACATGAATACTACAGAGTTCATAGCTTCTTTCATCAAGCTTTGTACTTCATTGGTCTTAGCATCTGCTGCCACTAGGCCACGACCTATGAGATAAGGTTTCTGCATCGCAGCCATACCCATCATACTACCTATAGCCTCATGATAAGCGCGGTTAGCGCCACCACGTAGTAATGGCGGCACATCAGGATTAGTATAGGTCATATAGTAGTAGATATGCCCTAGCTCGTGGTTGACTGTTTCCCACCATTCGCTGTTGGGCTCTACACTCATGAGGCTACGAACATCGTCGCCAAGGTTCATATGCCAAGCCGATGCGTGGTTGTTCTTTTTCACATTGCTATCAGCTGGGTAAGGATACAAGCTAGATTTTGTCCAGAATGTTTCAGGCAGGTTAGGGAAGCCAATGCTCGTATATAGCTTTTCTCCTTCTTTAGTTATCCACTCAGCAGACTTCTCACCAAGTATACCATTGATATCTAAACCCTCTACTTCTATTGCAGCACTCCAGTCTTGACCCCAGCGGTTAGGTAGCCAATGTGCAGGGATATATTCTGGAACTTCTTTTTGATTATATTTCTTAGCTAGTTCATAACGCATCCAAGTATGCAACTCACGATATAGAGGACGAAGTTCATCCATCAATTGAGTCATGCTGTTCATCATCTCTTGGGTTTCCATATCATACTCACTTACTTGATAAGTGAAGTAATCGTTATACCCCAAAGCCTGAACAGTTTGGTTGCGTAAGTTTCTAAGGTTTACCAAGCCATCTTTTAATGTAGGACCTACTTCTTTACTTGCATTCCAAGCAGCCAATCTTTTGTCTAGATTGCTTTCTGTTCTTAGTGTTTCGTCAATATCGTTTGTGCTGGCTTTTTTACCATTCAGCATATATTGGAAACCAAACAATTTTTGGTTCTGGTCTACCTCGGCAGCAATGCGCTCTTTCACCACATCGGCTACAGTTTGTGGATTGTTAGCAGCAGCATAAAGTATGGCTTCTAGTTGCTTTACTTGAATGTCTGTGAGGTTGTCTTTTTCTGCTAAGTACTTTTTAGCATTTTCAATGTTCTCTTTGCTACCAGTGAAGAGTGCCATTTCCTCGCTGGCCTTTTTAGCTGCATTGGCAATAGTTTCGTCGCCTTCTATTATTTCTGTATTGGCTTTCCACTCTGCTTCGCTGGCAGCAGCGTAAAGAGCTACATATTTTTCTGTGTAGGCATCAATAAATGCTTGTGCCTCTTCGCCACTTTTGCCTGCATTGTTACATGCAGAAACGAATAGTACACAGGCGCATAATGCGGTTATTAGTTTTTTCATAAATGGATTGTTTTATGTACGGTTTCTATTTTGTATTGGTTAACGATTTTGTGAGGTCTATTAATAAATGGCTCAAGTCATCCACATTTTCTAAAGTTATTTCTTCTGCTACATCAAATACATCATGATAAAAAGGTTTGCCACCCATGCCATATATAAACACGGCAGGCACACCATTTTTACTAAAGAAATAGTGATCGCTATTACTAGTACGTTCTCTCTTCTTTATTTGTTTGAGGTATTTATGTTCTTTATTGATTTGCGCCAATAAGTCAAACTCCGGCTCGTGTGAAACGCCGTTTACAACAGTGATGCCATCGTTGGCATAACCTGTCATATCCATATTGATGAGGAAACGAATGTTTTCCAAAGGAGCAATTGGGTGTTCTGTATAATATTTAGACCCCAACAAACCTGCTTCCTCGCCGCTGAACAACATAAAGGCAACTGAATAACGCTGTGGGTGTTGCGCAAAATAGTCCGCCATGTACAATACTAATGAGGTGCCGCTGGCATTATCGTGCGCACCTGGGAAAACAGTTTCTTGCCCCATACGCCCTAAATGATCGTAGTGGGCAGAGAAGACGATGAAGCTATCGGGCACTTCAGTTCCTTTTACATAGCCAATTACGTTTTTAGAAACGTAGTGCGGTACAAAATCGGCATCCACTGTGGCTACTACCTCTAAAGGTTGTTCGGTAAGTATGGTATCTTCTACATAGAATATGGTAGCGGGTGTAACGTCCTGATTGGCCGTCCATATCATTTTGCCATGTTTAGGAACGAGGAATAACCCCTCGGGTAGCTCGTGTGCAAATTTTCTAATACCCAGTCGTAAACTATTGGTAGGCACATCAGCATCTTGCAGATAATAAGCACCACCTGGTTTGATACTTTGTTTTACTAGCTCCCAGTCGCTTGAGTCTTTTACTTTACCCAACTTCAATGTTTTGAGTTCTTTCTTCCAGCCATGCCAAGGCGAGCTGGCAGCATGCACCAAATAGTCTTTGCCTGGGCGCAGCATTTTACCATTAATGCTTAGCAATACATCTCCCGGAAAAGTATTGATATCGAAACTATAATCTTGAAAATAACTACCGTCAGCTTGCAATGGCAGTACGCCTGATGCCTTAAACTGATCGGCAATATACTCTGCCGCAATACCTCCACCATTGTTTACATAACCCCTACCATGCATGTCGGGTGCAGACAAGGTTTCAATTCTCTGCTTTATCCAAGCCTTCTCGTTTTGGGCATGGCTAGCTATAGCTATAAATGCCAAACAGGCGGTAATGATCGTCTTTTTCATACTCAGGTATTGCTATCGAGGATACCAAAAGTACAAATTGACAAGCGGAATATCTCACCCCAGATGGGTGGATTTATAATAAAGGAGTAATGAAATAGCCAATACTTGGGGATATTACCCTTTCCACTTCTTCACAATAAGTGAAGAGTTGGTACCACCAAAGCCAAAGGAATTGGATAAGAAGGTATCAAATTCGCCCTTCAAAGTTTCGGGTATGACATTGATCTTAGCTGAATGCTCATCAGGATTTTCGAAGTTGATATTGGGTGCCATGAAGTCGTTTTGCATCATGAGCATAGAGTAGACAATTTCACTAGCCCCTGCCATCCAACACTCGTGCCCTGTGAGTGACTTAGTAGAACTCACGGGTATCTTACCGCCAAACACCTCATATATCGCTTCTGCCTCCATACCATCACCTGCTGGTGTGCTGGTAGCATGGGCGTTGATGTACTGTATTGTTTTTACATCTATCTCTGCCGCTTTTATAGCCCTACCTATGGAGCGTACCTGACCATCTACACTAGGGTTGGAGATGTGCTGCCCGTTGGAGGAGAAACCATAACCCAATACCTCTGCCAAGATGGTAGCCCCACGTGCCTGTGCTGACTCTAGGCTTTCCAATATTACCGTTGCTGCTCCACCACCTGGTACCAAGCCATCACGGTCGCGGTCGAAAGGGCGAGAGGCACGTGTAGGTGCATCTTCACGGGTTGAGAAAGTACCCAGTGCATCGAAGTTGGGCATGGAGTAGATATTGACCTCCTGCGCACCACCACATACTACACGGTCCTGTAAACCTTGCTTGATGAACATATAGCCCAAGCCAATAGAGTGCGACCCACTGGCGCATGCGGCACTAATGGTAAAGTTGACCCCACGTAGCTTGAAGATAGTAGCCAAGTTCATAGTCACTGTAGAGTTGAGCACTTGGAACACAGAGCCCGAGCCTACCAGCATAGTATCTTTCTTCTCTCGGATGATGTCTATAGCTTCAATAACAGGCTTGGCAGAGCTATCATTGCCGTATATGATACCTGTTTCGTTCTGCTCAAAAAACTCGGTAGTAATGCCTGCCTGCTCCATAGCCTCCAACGTGGCAATGTAGGCAAACTCTGCCTGCTCAGGCATCATGATGCGGGAGCGACGGTCGAGCAAACCTTTGAGTTGCGGACGTTCTACAAAGCCTGTTAAGCCGGAGCGGTAGCCCATTTCTTTACGGGCAGGGTCTAAGATAATACCCGACCTACCATGAAATAGCGAATCCGTTACCTCTTCTTTGTTCTTACCCAAAGAAGAATAAATACCCATGCCTGTAATGACTACTCTGCTCATACCGTAAAGTTAATAGAAAGATGAAAATAGTAAAGAGGGAGATTATTGTTAGATTGAGGAGATATGACTTATATCTAAAGAATATCCATAAATGTAATATTGTATGGCAAGTTTTGAAAAGGCAAAGGAAAAGCTGTTGAAGACTCAAGGCATGCATCCTTATTTTGATGAAAAGAATAAATATAAAGGCAGTGCTTTACTTTGTTCCAATTGTTTTAATGATGAGGGGCTAAGAATTGATGCATCCAAAATCGGTATTGATAATAATGATAAATGTCCAAAATGTAGTTCAGAAAAAGGCTATAAGTTAACTAAAGAATTGGTACGAGAATTATGCTATCGCTTTTTTGTAAGAGGTACTATAAAAAAATTTGAATATGGAGGATGTCCATTAATACAAATGAATGAACAACATTTTAATGAATCAAATATTCATATATCACCATGGTTGAAGAATGATGTAAACTTAATTGAGCAAGCAGGGGAGATAGGACTTTTTTATTATGGACCTAGGTTTTGGATGATGGGAGAAGTTATGCCTCTACAATCCATAATACATGGGGAAGAGGTAGGTCAAGTAATTAGTAAAATACTGAATCTATATCCTAAACACATATTAAATAAAGACCATCCATTTTATCGAATTAGAGTTAATCCTACAAACGCTAATGAATATTCTCAGTATGATAGTCCTCCTATAGAGTACTGTGGCACCAATAGATTTGACGACAAGGATTTTCCAATTTTATACGGTTCTCCTGACCTGGAATTATGTTTACATGAATGTAGGATAAAATCAGAGGATGAGATATATGTAGCTAAGCTTGTTCCAAAATCAGAATTGAAAATGCTAAATTTGGCTGCATTAGTTACCGAAGAGGGAGAAACAGAGTTTACAAGCATAGACCTTGCAATTCACTTTCTTTTTTTAGCCG
Organism: Flavipsychrobacter sp.; assembly: GCA_041392855.1. NCBI lineage: Bacteria > Pseudomonadati > Bacteroidota > Chitinophagia > Chitinophagales > Chitinophagaceae > Flavipsychrobacter > Flavipsychrobacter sp. The sequence goes on along the minus strand of JAWKLD010000001.1, from coordinate 2,480,057 downwards.
AAAACCATTCTTACCATCTTTGCCGTTTAATAGCCAAAGAAATCCAAAAAGCAGGGTTTGATGGCATTATATACCCTTCATATTTTAGTTATTTAAGAACTGGTCACATTCCCTTTGATACAGTATTAGGGATGTCTATTAGGAAGATACCGCAATTAAAAGATTTCTCTCAATCTCAAAGTATTCCAAATGTTGCTTTATTTGGCTCACCAATAAAAGACGAGAAGTTAATAGTCCATTCTATTAATAAAGTTATAATTAATAGCATAAAGTATGATGTTACTTTTGGCCCGTCATATTATGAATCGAAAGTAGCAAGTATGCCTAAAGATCAATATCTAGAAATGAGAGTTAAAGAATATGAAGATGCTTTCAAGAATGCTACAAAGTCGGCTCAAAATGAAAAGGAGTAACTTCATGTTGTTACTCCTTTCCGCTATAAAATATTTTTTACTAAAGACTAGGTATACAAGCCACCATTGATAGATACTACCCTTCACCTGCATTCTATACCCTGATAATACCTTGCAATTCCCTATTTTTATTTAATGGATAACGATATACTCACCAAGGAATTTGAAGCCTGCAAAAACCAGCTTAAATCATACATACTACGCATCACCACCAGTGTGCACGATACAGAAGATATTATACAGGATACCTACATCAAAGCACAGACCAAACTTGACACCTTTCGTGGAGAATCCTCTCTTAAGACATGGATATTTACCATTGCCTCCAACCAGGCAAAAGACCTACTAAAAGCTAAAAAGCGTTGGCCTGAAAATGTAACGGATATCTGTAAAGACGCTGCGATGAATTCCGCAACTTTTTTCCAGGAGGCGATGCATATAGCGCATACTTCGCCACAGGGTAGTTTTGAGATCAAGGAGCATATAGCATTCTGCTTCACCTGCGTGTCTAGATCCCTGCCTTTAGAGCAACAGTTGACCATATTGCTCAAAGAGGTCTATGACTTCAAAGTAAAAGAGATAGCCACCATCCTCCAGCAGTCGGATGCTATGGTAAAATATTACCTGCACACCGGCAGGAGCAAAATGATAGAAGTATTTGACCATCGCTGCTCGCTTATCAACAAGCGGGGGGTATGCCACCAGTGCTCAGAGCTGAATGGGGTATTCAACCCCAAACAAAACCAACAGGAGGCTTTGGCAAAGCTGCAGCTTGTAAAAGATGCCGAAAGCAAAGACAAAGAGCAGTTATTCGACATCCGTATGCAGGTTTTGAAAGGGTTAGACCCATTTAAATCAGGCGCAGCAGATTTACAACTACATCATTTAGAGCACAATAGAAAGGTTATGGAAAAATATTTAGAAAAAAATAGCTAAAACCTTATCATTCGTTTGTGCCCAGTCGTCTAAAAACGAAAACGATGAAAAAACTATTATTGATCGCTTTTCAATTATTTATGATGACAACAACGAATGCACAGAATGGTAAAGCTACTACCATTAAAAAGACCTTTAGCAGGCAAACAAAAGTAAGTATTGACATCAATGCAGATGCCGCAATAGTTTGGGTACTGTTGACCAATGCATCAGATTTTCCCAGGTGGAATTCTACGATCGTATCTATAGATGGGAAGATAAAACAGGGCGAAAAAATCAAACTAGTATCAACACTTGCACCTGAAAGAGTATTTAAAATAAAAGTAAAAGAAATGCAGCCTGAAAAAATGATGCATTGGGGAGATGGCAAAGGCGACAGGTATTTTACAATTGAAAAAAATGCAAAGGGTGGCGTTACTTTTACTATGGAAGAGAAAATTGGGGGATTGATGTTCCCCATGTATGCTAAATATATTCCGCCGTTTGATGAGAATTTTGAACAGTATGCAAAGGATTTAAAAAAAGAAGCCGAAATAATTGCAAATACTAAATAACTACACAATGAATTACAAGGAAAAAATCGGAACCAAAGACAATCCGCTAAAACTACATACACCGCCGCAAACCTCTGAGTATACCATGCATGTGGAGGAGAAAGATGGGAAGGATGTATTGATGTGTACAGTAGGTACAACAAAACTGTATTACGACATCAGGTGTTTGGAAGACCTGCACAAAATGCTGAAGCAACATGGCGACTGGATGGAGCTTGGCAGCAAAGACGAAAAGCAAGATACTTCAGAAGGCACGGTAGAGCATTGGGGGCGTTCCGCTGACAATCCGATTGGTGGTTGGTATGGTTTACGTAAAGGCTATCGCGGGCGTTTTGGTATGTATATACCACCGCTTATGGAAGCCCTTGGCCTGGCAGAACTTACACACGAAAAGCGAGGTAATAAAATGAAAGCTATATAAACAAAACTATTTAACAAGCAGCTTTTCCGTCTTGTTGGAGTCTAACCAGCAAACAGTAAAGGAGTGGAACAATTTCTCGGTATATTAGCACAAACAGATGACCTTATGAATTTTAGCAGACTAAAAGAGTTGTTCAATTATGCCTTGTGGCTATGGTTACTAGCACCTTTGGTGTTTACGGTTAGTGTGTCTGACTATAAGTTGTTTTTAATAAAAGGAGTGGGTTTTGCAGCTGTATCGGCTCTTGTATTTTATGGCTTGGATATATTAGTAAATAAAACACTTAGGCATAGCAAGTGATATAATGACTTCTATAAAAAAGGGAGCAACTTCATGTTGCTCCCTTTCTGCTATAAAATATGTTTACTACAGTTTAGGTATACAAGCCTCCATTGATAGATACTACCTGCCCTGTGATGTAGCTTGATTTGTTAGAGGCTAAGAAACCTACTAGGTCTGCGATCTCCTGTGCTTCACCAAAACGTTTCATCGGTATCATAGCCGATAGTTCTTTTTCATTCAGCTCTTCGGTCATGTCGGTCTTTACAAAGCCCGGTGCTATGGCGTTTACCGTTACGTTACGTTTAGCAATTTCTTGTGCCAATGCTTTTGTTGCACCAATCATACCCGCCTTAGCAGCAGAGTAGTTTACCTGTCCCGGAGTGCCTTTCAAGCCGCTTAGCGATACCATATTGATAATACGACCGTAGCGGTTCATCAACATAGGATTTAGTACACATTTGGTAACGTTGTACATGCCCTGTAGGCTAGTGTCCAGTACACTGCTCCATTGGTCGTCGGTCATGCTCATCATCAGTGTATCGTGGCGCACGCCCGCATTGTTGATGAGTACTTCTACTATAGCATTTTCATTCGCTGTCATCCAGCCGCCCAATACTGCATCTACATCTGCCTTGTCCGCTACGTTGAAGTTGAGCGCTGCTGCGTCTACTCCTTTTTCTTTTACTAAGGCTACAGTTTCTTCAGCCGCAGCTTTATTGCCTTTGTAGTTGACCAATACAGAATAGCCCATCTCTGCCAGTGTGATACAACAAGCTCTTCCAATACCTCTTGAGCCACCAGTTACCAGTGCGTATTTTTGCTTCATAATCTTTTGTACTAAATCTTCTTTTTAAAACGCTCTACCACGTCTGTTTCTTTCAGCCAGATCTTTACCTCTTGTAGTTTGTGTGATGCCGAGAAGTCGTCTTTGAAGAAAGGAATAATTGATCTTACATTTTTGTATACCCATTTAGTAGCAGGAGACATTTTGCCAGAGATGCCTCTGATGTCTATAGCCTGTACCAATGCCAATGCTTCTACCGCCAATACTTCAAACGTATTGTCAATAACACGGTGGCACATCATAGCCGCATTGCAACCCATACTCACGATGTCTTGGTTATCGTTATTGTTCGGTATGCTGTGGATGTACATTGGGTTACTCAAAGTTTGGTTTTCCGCGACTGTAGAAGTAGCTGGATATTGCATACCCTGTATACCAAAATTCAAGCCCAGCTTGCCTGCATTAGCAAATGGAGGCAGCTTTTGGTTCAAAGCAGGGTTTAGGATAAAGTTGAGCTGACGCTCAGAAAGCATAGATAGCTTAGTGATCGCCACCTTTAGCTTATCCATTTCCAACGCTATATAATCGCCATGGAAGTTGCCACCATGGAAGATGTTTTTGTTCTTACGGTCTACAACAGGGTTGTCGTTTACAGAGTTGAGCTCATCTACAATTACCTGCTCGGTATTCAATACCGTATCGAATATAGGACCTAGTATCTGTGGTACACAACGTAGCGAGTAGTACTCTTGTACTTTATCTTCAATAAAGTCTTCCGTTACTTTTCTGTCGTATAGATGCTCGTGACGGTTGCGCATCAAGCGGCTGCCGTTACCCAGTATACGCATCATTTCCGCTACAGCACGTTGTCCGTTGTGTTGTTTTACATTATTCAGTTCGGCAGAGAAGTGGTCGTCGTAGGCTTCCATCATCTCATTGACCATTAGCGATAGTAACATGCTCCACACCACCAGGCGGTGACCACGTATCACGTTGATACCACCAATACCCGTCATTGCCGAAGTTCCATTAAGCATAGCCAAGCCTTCGCGAATGTGAATGTTCAGCGGAGTAAGCCCTAGCTTTTTATATACAGCTTTGGTCTTCATCTTCTTGCCGTCCAGCCACATTTCGCCCTCGCCGATGAGACCAAGAGCCAAGTGTGCTAATTGTACCAAGTCTCCACTAGCACCTACACCACCATGTGCGTAGATACAAGGGTATGCCTTAGCATTGATCAAAGCTTCCATTAGCTCTACCAACTCAGGGTGTATGCCCGAGTAGCCTAATAGTAAAGTATGCAAACGAGCCACCATCATAGCACGGCATTGTGTAGGGGTCAATAACTGACCCATGCCCGAGCTGTGGCTACGTATTAGATTGTATTGTAGCTGCTCTCTATCAGTATCGTTGATGCGGTATTGAGCCATTGGCCCAAAGCCCGTATTGATACCGTAGATCAACTTGTCTTTTGAGAAAGACTCCAGGAAGTCGAAACTGCGGGTCACTTCCTTCATAGCAGTTGCTGCAACTTTGATAGGCTGTTCGTGCAAAATGATCTGCTCAAATGCTGCTATATCCAATGGCTTTCCACCCAGTGCAATCATAATTCAATAAGGATAAAATAATGAGGTAGGCAAAAATATAAAAAAGAATGGGTTGCATATAATTATACGAGATATTACGTATAAATACTGCCTAAAACTTATATCTAAGACTATTATCGTTTGCTAATAAGTGCTGTAAAAGGGTTTCTGAGGTTTTCAAAGCCCATAAGATCCACTTTTACACTACCTACTATAATAGGGCTATCTACCCTTAGCGGTATATGGTTTTTATCATCGCTAACCCATACACTCATTTTTTCTCCACCGCTAAACATAGTACCGTCAATCAATAACGGTTTGATTTTGATAGAGTTGAAAGTACCGTATTTGGTTTTGATACGCTCTTTGCCCATGTATTTAATATATAGGTGATAAACAGTTTCATCCAAGTACATGTCAAAAGGTATCTTATCTCCCGGCTTATACTTATCATAATCTATGTTTCGGGCATAGTATATAGTAGATAGTACGTCTTGAACACAGCTAGGTACGTCAATTAGTCCGTCTTTGGTCAGGGCTTTACCATCTTTATGGTTGAAAGTAGCACTCTTATAAAATTTCAGCCCGCCTTCACTAACATCTCTCACAAACTTCACAGGTAGCAAAGTATTGGTATCTATAAAAGTTTCATATTTATCTCGTACTTTATAAAACCACTCGTAAGATTTATATGTTCTTCCATCTCCAACAATATGGTATACGTCTCTACCTGATTTTTTCTCTAGTGTGGTGGTAAATACAGCTGTGCCTGCACCAGCCCATATCCAGCCCATATTGTAATAGACATTGAAAGTGAGCTTTTCTCCTACCTTAAAGCTGGTGTTTTTAATACCGCAAAAATTGTCTTGTGCCTTCAGCATTAATGGGCTGATGAGCAATAAGAATATGTATAAATAGTTGTTTTTGTTGTTCATAATCCCTGTTTTTAAAGTCATCTAATCTTCTTCTAACGGAATAATTTCATACGTATTAGTAATACACTGCCTAGTATAGCTGGTATGGCAAGGTTAATGATCCATAGTCCTACTGTGGCGGCTAATATACCTACAACATTATCAGAAAAATGTTGAAAAAGATAAAGGCTTACAAATCCTCTTTCTCCCAGTTCTATTATAGTTAGCGAAGGTACTACAGATACTACGCCAAAAAATAATGCACATGTAAATAAGCCATCTATCAAAGACACTTCAACATTCATCCAGTATATCAAAAACAAATACTGTGCCGTGTAGATACTAAAACGTAGAATAGAGATACCTAAAATTGTTAATTGTTCTCTAAACGTAAAACGCTTTAACAGTTTACCATACACGTTAAGGCGCTTGAGCCAAGAAATGTTAAAACGCTCAATAAGCGGTATCCATGTTTCAAATTTCCAATAGGCTATGAATAGAATAATGGTTACTACTAGTGCCGGCAGTAATAAAACCCGCCCTAGGGTATCGTCTATTACCAAATTGTAATATAACAGGCCTAAAAAGCCACAAATGAATAAGGTAAGTATTTGTGCTGTAGCACCTAATATGGATACACTAATAAGCCTGACTGTATTTTTTCGCTTTAGGTACAATATCCTGCCAGGGTATTCTCCAAGTCTGTTTGGTGTTACAGTAGCAAAGGCAATACCGGCTATATAGCTGGTAAAAGCATCTTTATAAGATAGTTTTTGGGCAGAATTGGCTAACAAATGCCACTTTTTAGCTTCCAGAGCCAAGTTGACAGGTAGCAGTAGTATGCAGACAATTAAGAAAATATTGTGCCCCGTTGCAAATAGTTCGCTAGGGTTGGCGCCTACTTTATCTATTTGTTTCATCACCTGCACATAGATACCCCAAAGCATTAATGCCGATAGGGTGCCTCCGATCAGGTAATTGAGCCATATTTTGGTATTTTTGTTCAAATAGAAAAAGCATTTGCAAAAAGCTTCGAGGATAATATTAGGTATCGACCCCGGTACTTTGGTTATGGGCTACGGATTGATAGCCGTGAGCAAAAATAGTGTTTCGTTACTGGAAATGGGCGTATTGCAGTTATCAAAACATGATGATCATGCAGAAAGGCTAAAATTGATCTATAAAAAGATAGAAACCCTTATTAAAATACACCAGCCCGAGGCTGTAGCTATTGAGGCTCCATTTTATGGTAAGAATGCACAAAGTATGCTGAAACTGGGTAGGGCACAGGGTGTAGCCATAGCTTCGGCTATGATGCATGGGCTACCCACTACAGAGTATGCTCCCCGAAAAATTAAACAATCGATAACAGGGAGGGGTAATGCAAGTAAGGAGCAAGTGCTTGAAATGTTGCAACACACGCTAAAGTTTGAAGGGGATGTACGTTTTATGGATGCTACTGATGCTGTTGCAGTAGCATTAACGCACTATTATCAAGAAAAAGTACCTAAAGGGAACGCAGAAGTAAATGATAAAATAAAAAAGACCTTAGGTGTCGGAAAGAAAAAGGAAAGCTGGGAAAGCTTTATTGCTACTAACCCTAATAGGGTAAATAAAAAGCGCTAGTACTCTTTTATTTGAACGCTTATATCTTGAGGTGCCGGCTCATCCCCTCCAAAATAAGGGTAAAGCAAATAACCTGACGCTATATTATCGGTACAACCTCTATCCATCATCACAGTATCACCGTTGAGTGAGAATATATATTGGTGTGGCAATACGGTTAGTTGACAATCAAACTCTTCATTGACCTTAACTATTCCCATTTCTCTATAGCTACGAATGCTATCAGCATAACAGTAGGCATGGATCCTAAGGGCTCCTTTATCCCAGTTCCACCCAAAACGAGCACTATTGGTATGATGATGGCTGGTACAGTCAGAAAAGCCATAAAGTTTGTTGATGTCTTCTTGGTTGGAGGGAAGAACAGTTTGATAAATACAGCTACTGTCAAGTATTGCTTTGAATTGTAATGATTGGTATTTACTTAGAACAAAATTGTTACCCTCACAATAATTATTACCCTTCTTTATAAGATAGGTAATATACTTTTTGCTATTGGTAAGACCAGGGTGTGCAATTAGGGTTTGTTGGTCAACTATGTGTTTATATGCTGAAGTTGTATCAACATGATTACCTGATGTATCTGTATCGTTGCTGTCTTGTATAGGAGGAATAAAGGGAGGGATGTCTTCAACTTTATTGCAAGAGCTCCCCAGTATTAATATAATGGTAATGAATAATATACCCCTCATTTTTAATCGTTGTTAGTTAAGTAATCATCTAATTTTAGATGTATAACTATATACGAGGTGAGTAGTATTATAGTTTTTTCGATAAACAGTGTACTTTTACGACGCCTGTTTATATAAAAAACAACTTATATTTCTTGAATATGAGGTCTATTAATGGCAATTAAGAGGGAAAAATACTTAAAATGTATTTGTATCTTGCGAGTACAATTTTTATTGAGTATTTTTTATTGATGACTTTGGTTATACAAGAAAAATAAAGCGAACATATGCCACCAAGCAAAGCAAAGATACTATTAGTAGAGGATGATGCTACACTAAGCTATGTAGTAAAAGATAGTCTAAATAATAATGGATATGAAGTCGTACACTGTTCAGATGCTGAGGCAGCATGGGCGCAGTTTATGAAAAATAATTTTGATATCTGTCTACTAGATGTAATGCTACCTAAAAAAGATGGTATGTCTTTGGCAGGTCAAATAAGAGAGAAGAATGAAACTATCCCGATATTATTATTGACATCTAAATCGATGGATGATGATAAGATAGCTGGTTTCAGAAGTGGTGCCGACGATTATATTACTAAACCGTTCAACATGCAAGAGCTTCTTTTGCGTTTGGAGGTTTTCTTGAAGAGAACAAAGAAAAAGGAAGAAACAGGGCCTAGTACATTCAAATTAGGCAATTTGGATTTCGATTATGATAACCTTGTATTAAGTGGTGACGGTAAAGACAGTCAATTGACTCAGCGTGAGGCAGATCTTATTAAGTTCTTCTGTACTAACGCCAACAGGGTATTGAAAAGAGACGAAATATTATTGCACGTTTGGGGTAAGGAAGATTATTTCTTAGGTAGAAGTATGGATGTATTCATCACCAAAGTGAGAAAGTACATTAAAGGACAACCTGGGGTAGAACTACAAACTATACATGGTATAGGTTTTAAATTTGTATATGACGGTGCTCCTGAAGAAGAAGGTAAATAAGACGAAACAACATAATTTAAGTAATAATAAAGCCTCCGTTTAGGAGGCATTATTATTTATATCAGTTTTGGTTGTGTGTTAATTGGTAAAGCTGTTTACGTTAGGCATATTCTCAAAACGGGGACAAGCAAAATTGTAGGTTCTGTCGCTATTTTTATTTTTATACTTCCCGCGAATATAAACGGACATCTCATAACCATTGCTGTTGCCCGCACTGTTCAAAGTAGAGTTGTTGATGTCGTAGGATAGTAAGAAGGTGAAATGTGTATAGTCTATTTTTAGTGATGGTATAATGGCATCATCTTTACGAACAAAAACACCTGCATGCAGACTAAAGTATTTTCTATAATCTTTAGAAGCAACAATAGCTGAGTTTTGCCAGCCGATAAAGCCACCATACATTATTTCTTGATAAGGGTTTTGGATATTAAAGTTAGCATGGGCGGTAACCATATATGCGTTATTAAAGGTCCATTTCAAACCAGCATTACCTGTCCATCGGGTAGTGAGTCTTATTAAGTTTTCACTACTGCTGAAGCTATGTTTTGGTTTGGTGATATGGTAAGCGGCCAAGCCTAAATAGTAGTTAAGGTTGTTTTGTGCCAAAGCAGAGCTATTAAAGCTAATACCTGCTGCAAGGTCATAGTTTTGAATAGTAGTGTTGTTCATGTTTTCTCCTGATAGGTTTTCCTGACTATAGCCACCATTTACATATTGGGAGCTAAATGTGGCTTTAGAAAAGTCAATAGAACGTTGGATATAACCTGCAGCAAAGCCTACGGATAAAAAGGAGCCATGTTTATCTTCCAGATTTTTATTGTAGTTGATAGCAGGGTAAACTTGCATCGTATTGAAGCTAATAGTACCTGCCTTATCGTAAGCAGCACTTATTCCAAAGCTAAGATAGTCCCCTGCTTCTTTACCTACCAATATTCTGGATTCGGCAGACATCAATACAGTTTGAAAAGGAACGGCAAGGCTACTCCATTGTGTACGGTAGTTAACCCCTATTTTATAGTCGCCACTAAAAATACCAGTAAGGGCAGGGTTGCGCATAATGCTATTTTCGTAGAATTGCGAAAAGTGCACATCCTGCGCCCAGAGTGGTTTTTTTACCACTAAGCAGGCGCTCAATAACAGTATTGTGAATAAAAGCTTCTTCATAATATCTTTTTAATAAAGATGATTTTAATGGGTTAACGTACTAGTGATATATCTCCTCTTATTTGTAACGGTTCACCAGTATCACAAGTCGCGTTAATTACATAGATGAATACATCAGGCTTTAAAGGTTTTCTATTATAAGTACCATCCCAACCATAATTAGGGTCATTTAATGGCATATTGGTTTGGCTAAAGACAACCTCACCCCAGCGGTTGTAGATGCGCATACTCTTCACTTCTGCAATGCCTTTTCCTTGAGGGTAGAACTTGTCATTCAACCCATCACCATTAGGGGTGAAGGTGTTGGCTATGAATACCTGATCATTGTTACAAGTAACAAATATGGTGATGTTATCTTCCGTTTCGCACCCAAAGGCATTAGTTACTTTCACATTGTAAGTAGTGGTTTTGGTAGGTGTAGCTTTTGGTGTAGCACAGTCGGTACAGCTCAGGTTGGTAACAGGCGTCCATATGTAAGTACTATTTTCATTACCACTTGCATCAAGTTGAACCCCACCGTTACCTTTTATGTGCTGGTTATCGCCCAGTTCTATTTCTGGGTTCGGATTCACTTGTACAAATACATATCCTGTATCAGTATAGCAGTCTTGCTGTTTAATGATGACACGATAGTTGGTAGAGGTAAGCGGCGCTGCTTTGGTTTTATCGGCAGTAGGATCAAGCAATCCTAAGCTTGGTGACCATTCGTAACTGTTACCACCATAGGCTGCAATTTCTGTTGTTGCTCCATAACATAGTGTGTCCCCTTTTCCTACAGAGGTAGCAGATTTTACTTTCACGCTTATGGTTACTTTGTCAGAATCGCTACAGCCATTCATGTCAACACCGATAACTTGATAAGTGGTATTTGTGATAGGTGTAGCATATGGGCTGGTACAGCTGGTACAAGATAATGTTGCAGTTGGCGACCAAGTATAACTAGTAGCACCTGTAGCGGTAAGCTGTGTAGACTCTCCGTTACAAATAGTTTTATTTGGTCCTGCATCTACGTTAGGCGAATTATGCACTTTTACAAAAACTTTACTGGTGTCTTTACAACCATTAAGGTCTGTACCGGTTACAATATATGTTCTATCCACATTGGTAGTAGTGATAGGGAACTGACAGTTGTTGCAAGATAAACCTGCGTTTGGTGACCAACTGTAGCTGTTAGCACCCGTTACTTTTAGTGTATCAGAATTGCCTTTACAGATTTCAATATCTGGCCCTGCAGTAACCGTTGGTTTTTGTAGCACATTTACTGTTACAGTATTTGTATCGCTACAGCCGTTGGTAGTTCCCGTTACCAAATAGGTCACAGATAATGTTGGTTTTGCAACAGGGCTGCTACAATTAGTACAAGACAACCCATTGCTTGGCGACCATATATAACTGGTAGCACCACCTGCAGTTAGTTGCACACTGTCTCCATAACATAATATAGTGTTTGAAGAACTGGTCACAACAGGCACAGGTTTCACATCTATTTTTACTTGAGTGGTATTAACACAACCGTTTGCATCAGTACCCGTAATGATATAAATAGTTGTATCTGCAGGAGTAGCAATAGGACTAGTACAATTAGTACAAGACAGCCCGTTAGTAGGTGACCATGTATAGGTTTGTGCACCTACTGCTGTAAGTTGTGTTGAGTTTCCCTTACAAATATTCTTGCCACCATTTATAGTGATAGTTGGCAGCGGGTTAACAGTTACTATTACTGAATCTACATTTGTGCAGTTATTTGTACTCGTGCCTGTTAGAATATAAGTGGTAGTAACTGTTGGGTAAGCTTTAGGGTCAGGGCATGTAGTACAAGACAGTCCGGTACTTGGAGTCCATGAATATGTAACAGCTCCTGAGCCTTGTAGTTGTGTAGTGTCTCCAATACATATAGCAACATCATTGCCCGCTTGTATGTTAGGCAATGGTTTTACAGTAATTACCACAGTATCTGTATTGACACAACCATTAGCATCAGTACCGGTAACTACATAAGTAGTAGTACTTGTTGGGTTTGCAGAAGTGTTGGCACAAGTAGTGCATGATAATCCAGTGCTTGGAGTCCATACATAACTTGTAGCTCCTGTAGCAGAAAGTATAGTACTACTACCAAAACATATGGCAACGTCATTACCTGCATTTACAGTAGGTAGTGGGTTTACCGTTACAACCACAGTATCTGTATTGACACAACCGTTTGCATCAACACCAGTAACCACATAAGTAGTAGTGCTTGTTGGGTTTGCTGTTGGCGATGCACAGCTAGTACAAGATAGTCCAGTACTTGGCGACCAAGTATAAGTAATAGCACCAGTAGCAGAAAGGTTAGTGCTTGATCCTACACATATGCTTACGTCATTACCTGCGTTCACATTAGGCAACGGATTTACAGTGACCTTAACACTATCCTTATTAGCACAACCGTTAGTATCGGTGCCTGTTACTATATAAGTAGTCGTAGTAGTAGGGCTTGCTATTGGGTTAGTACAGGCAGTGCATGATAATCCGGTACTCGGTGTCCATGTATAAGTATTGCCCCCTGTTGCCAATAGGGTAACAGAAGAGCCATTACAAATTGTTTTATCAGTGCCGGCATCAATATTAGGTAGCGGGTTCACAGTAACAGTAACCGCGTCTGAATTGACACAACCATTAATATCTGTACCTGTTACAGTATAGGTAGTAGTTATAGTTGGTTTTGCATATGGGTTAGCACAGGTTGTACAAGATAATCCAGTACTCGGTGTCCAAACATATGTATTGGCACCGGTAGCAGTAAGCTGAGTACTATCGTTCAAACAGATGCTGGTATTTGCACTGGCAATTACATTAGGCAGTGCGTTTACAGTTACAACTACTTGATCTGTATTGACACATCCATTACCATCAGTTCCTGTAACAGTATATGTAGTTGTAGTAGTAGGGCTCGCTGTTGGGTTAGGACAATTGGTACAGGATAAACCAGTACTAGGTGTCCAGGTATAGCTGGTAGCTCCCGTAGCTTGCAATATGGTACTACTGCCTGAGCATATAGCCTTGTCACTACCGGCACTCACAATTGGTAGTGGGTTTACCGTAACCGTTACAGTAGCGGTGTCGGTACATCCATTTCCAGCAGTACCAACTACTGTATAAACGGTTGTAGTGGTTGGGCTTGCAGTAGGACTAGGACAGGTCGTACAAGATAATCCTGTACTTGGCGACCATGTATAGCTTGTAGCACCTGTTGCTGTAAGTGTGGTAGAAGACCCTATGCAAATGGTCTTATTACTACCTGCGCTTACAGTAGGTTTGCTTAGTATCGTTATGGTAACATCACTGGTGTCTTTACATCCATTAGCGTCAGTACCTATAGTTGTATAAGTAGTAGTTGTAGTAGGGTTGGCAAATGGGCTGGCACAATTAGTACAAGACAATCCTGTGCTCGGCGACCATGTATAACTTGTAGCACCTGTTGCGGTTAATTGAAGAGTGCTTCCTGCACATAAATTTTGGTTACTACCAGCACTTACTGTTGGTTGTGTATACACCGTGATAACTGCCGTGTCTTTACTAGAGCAGCCATTGGTGTCAGTACCTGTAACTATATAAGCCGTAGCAGCGGCTGGGTTGGCAGTAGGGTTAGGGCAGTTGGAGCAAGACAGCGTGCTGTTTGGTGTCCAAGAATAGGTACTTGCACCCGTAGCAGTAAGTACAATGCCTGTATTGTCTCCCAAGCACTTGCTGGATGTAGCAGGTGTTACCAATACATTTGGCGAAGCATGTATTACAACCGTTTTTATAATGGTATCTTTACAACCTACGGTATTGCCAATGATCAGTTTTACCGTATAGCTACCAGAGCTAGTATATGTATGATTTGGATCTTCAGCAGTACTAGAGCTACCATCACCAAAGTCCCAAGTTCTGGTATTAATAGAAGATATGGTACTATATACTGTGTCATTGAAATAAACAGTACCTGAGTCGCAAAGAGTAGTATTACTAAAAGTAAAGTCTGCGTCTACATGGTCTACATTGATGGTATCAGCACCTGTAATAGGAACAAGGCAATTAGATCCATCACTGAGGATTAGTTTAGGTATGTAGCTACCACCTTGAGTATAAGTATAGCTGAAGGTATTACCGGTAGAGGAATGAGTAAATCCATTACTCATATCCCATATGTAAGTAGAGGTATTACTGCTTGTAGCGCTGAAGTTTACTGTAAGAGGATTACAACCTGTAGGGGCAGTATACGAGAAAGTTCCGGTAGGGCCGTATACGACCATGTTCTTAGAGATGGAGTCTGTACATCCATTGCTTGAAGTAGCTACTACTTTTATAGGGTAGGTTCCCGGATAAGTGTATACAGCAGTAGGGTTGGTTAAAGAGGAGTTCGTATTATTACCAAACGTCCACGCATAAGAGCTTGCACCTGTTGTGTTATTTGTAAGATAAACCGTGGCAGGAGGACAAGATGCAACAGTGTCACTCATTGTAAATGCTGCAGTTGGTTTTTCTATAACTATGTATGCCGACCTGATCATAGTATCTCTACATCCACCATTAGCAGTAATGGCAATAAGTCTTATTGTATAACTACCTGCGCTTGCATAAGCATGTTTTGGGTTAGTTAAAGTAGAAGTAGCACCATCACCAAAATCCCATGAATAGGTTAAAGAGCTACTCACATCACTTGAGGTGTTAGTGAAACTAATACTATCACCTATACACATTACAGAATCTAAAGCGGCAAATGATGCTGTTGGTTTTGTAGTATTGATATAAGATAGTTTAGTAAGAGCGGTCTTACATCCATTGGCATCAATAAGTGTGAGTTTTACGTGATAGCTGCCAGAAGCAGAATAGAGGTTTGAAGTAGAATTACCAACAATAGTATCTAAAGCAGAGCCATCTCCGTAGCTCCATTCTCTAGTTGTAATAGGGAAACCTCCATTAGGAACACTTGCGTCGGTAAAAGTTACATTTAGTGGTACACAGCCTGAAGTTGGTGTGCCGCTATATATGGGACTAGCACCACCTACACGAATGTAATTTGTTTTGGTAACCGTATCCTTACATTGGTCTTTGTCAGTTACAATTAGTCGTACGGTATAATACCCTCCGGCACTATAGGGGTGAGTCGTGTTAGAAGTTGTAAGGGTGGCATTGGCACCATCTCCAAAACTCCATAAGTAGTTTACTATAGCGGATGATGATGTTGCAGCAAAACTCACAGTATCGCCTATACATATTAAACTATCATTGACACTAAAGCTAGCCGCCAAATCATAGATCGAGAAGGTGTATTGATATATATCAATACATCCACTTACGGTATCAGTTACTTTAACGGATGTAGAATAAGTACCCGCAGTCGCATAGGTGTGCGTAACAGTACCCGCAAATGTAGAGGTATCTCCATCTCCAAAATCCCACAGATAGATCTGTCCGTTTAAGCTAGCATCTGTAAAGGTAACAGTACGCCTATTGGTGCAATTGTAAGATATGCCAAAACCCGCAGTTGGGCCTGAAACTGTTATGTAGTTTGTTCTAGTAAAAGTGTCTCTACAACCATTGTTGATGGCGATCAAGCTTACAGAGTAGGTATTCGCTATTGAGTAATTTTTAAGAGGATTGGTAAGTGTGCTTATAGTGCCATCGCCAAATAGCCATTGATATCCATTAGCACCCGTGGATGTGTTGGTGAAAGTAACATTGTCCGAAGTACAAATCGCTAATGGTGTTCCTGTGAAATTGGCACTCGGAACTGTACCCACTGTAACGGTTGTTTGGAACGTATCAAAACAGCTTGCAGAAGTACTGCATATTACACTAACATTATAAGTGCCTGCATTAGTAAAAGTATGTTGTGTAGTAGCACAATTGCTACAAGTAGTATTACCAGTACCATCTCCATAGTTCCATGTATACCCTGTGGCGTATAGAGGGCTATCTATCTCAGCGTCGAAAGTAACCTGTATAGGTGCACAACCGTTGAAAGATCTTGCGACTAAGCTTCCTGTAGGTTTTAAGTTTTTGACTAAGTCATTTTTTCTGATGGCTCTAGAACAGCCATTACTGCTAGTAGCTACCAGCCTTACATCATAAACACCCAATGCAGTATAGGTATGTGTGGGGTTGGTAGCAGTAGAGGAGCTACCATCTCCAAACGTCCATGAATAAGTATTAGCATTGGTTGATGAGTTGGTAAAGGATACAGAGAAAGCAGTACCGCAACCAACGGTATCTACTGTGGTAAATTGAGCGGTTGGGCTTTGTAGTACGGTTACAGTCTGTGTTGTTGTATCGCTACAGTTGCTAAAAGACTCTATGAGTGTAACGGTGTATGTTCCTGCTGTATTATATCTATGTACCGCATTTGTACTATTAGCAGATGTACCATCCCCGAAAAACCAGGTGCTATTACCAGCGCCAGGTGTAGTAGTGTTAGTAAATGTTACATTTTGTCCGGTACATGGTGTACTAGTGCTTTTTGTAAAACTAGCGTTGAGCGTACCTACATTAACAACGGATGACTTAATACTCGTATCATTACACCCATTGGCATTGATAGCTACAAGTTTTACTGTATAAGATCCCGCTGATGTAAATGTGTGTGATGGGCTGGTGGCGGTGGAGTTGCTGCCATCTCCAAAATCCCAATAATAGCTACTGGCACCTGTACTGGTGTTTGTAAAAGTAGTATTGAGCGGTGTAGTACAGCTGCTAGTATTGCTTACTGTAAAGTTAGGTACTGGTAAACCGTACGTTTTTACGTAGTTGTTTTTAGTGAATGTACTGGTACAACCCAGATTGTTGCTTACAATCAATGAAACATTGAAGTTGCCTGAGTTGGTGTATATATGTGTTGGGCTTACTAAAGAAGAGGTATCTCCATCGCCAAAGTCCCAAAGATAAGTAGCGCTAGTGCCTCCTGTTGTTGTGTTATTAGTAAAAGCTACTGTTTTTGGTGGGCATGATATTGTAGAGTCTCCTGTAAAACTAATAGTTGGAGATGGGTGAACCGTAATATAGTTAGTGTCTTTAGAGCTTCCATTAGCGTTCGTAGCAGTAAGTATAACAGTATAAGTGCCTGCTGTAAAATAGGTAGTTGAGGGGTTTTGAGTACTTGACGTAACACCATTGCCAAGATCCCAAGACCAGCTAGTAGGGCTGCCGGTACTATTATCAGTAAAGTTAACGACGATAGGCGAACACCCTGATGTTTTACTCGCTGTAAAACTTGCAGTTGGTGCTTGGGCATAAGCTGTTTGTGATAATGTAAATGCTGCGCATATACATAGTATCGTAGACAGATACCTGTTCATACGGTAAGTGAATTAGTAAGTGTTAAAAAATCCTCTATAATATTCTGTGGCAGCGTTTTATATCCTCTTATATCAACTGCCAAAATGGGTGTTACACAAAGCTAAAGAATTTGTTAAGATCTTGTGGGTTTTGCGTTCTTTTTTGGGGAAAAGCTTTGATGTTTTACACAAAGTTAATCTATATAACATTTACACCATTTATTAATAGTGGTTTATGAATAGATAAAATTCACATGTAGATTTGTTAATGAAATGTTATTGATGTGGATATAATTGCTTTTTGTAAAGTTGTATCGTGTTTTCTAATCCAAGGTAAAGAGCGTCTGAGATTAACGCATGACCAATGGATACTTCTAATAAATTAGGGACATTCTGAGCAAAGAATTGCAGATTGTCCAAGTCTAGATCATGACCCGCATTGATACCTAGTTGGTGTTCCTGTGCTACTTTAGCAGCGGCTTTATAATCGGCGATGGCTTTTTCTTTATCTGTAAGGAAAGAGGCAGCATAAGCTTCGGTATATAGTTCTATTCTATCTGTACCTGTAGCAGCCGCTGCGGCTACCATTTCTTCAACAGGGTCTACAAAAATGGAGACTCTTATTCCCGCGTTTTTAAACTTGGCGATGATGGATCTTAAATAATCGGCCTGTTTTATGGTATCCCAGCCATGGTTGGAAGTAAGCTGGTTGGGGTCGTCGGGAACAAGTGTTACTTGATGTGGTTTTACTTCCAATACCAGATCTACAAATTTATCCTCAACAGGGTTGCCCTCTATGTTAAATTCTGTTTTGATGATAGGCATTATTTCCTTCACATCACTATATCGGATATGACGCTCGTCGGGTCGTGGATGCACAGTAATGCCATCGGCACCAAATTTCTGACAATCTATAGCTGCCTGTAGTACATTAGGGTTGCTGCCTCCTCTACTATTTCTTAATGTGGCTATTTTGTTGATATTGACAGAAAGTTTGGTATTCATCTCTTTTGTATTTTCCTCAAAAGTAAGCACCATTTCAGTTAATGACAGTTATAAATGGATATTTTAGTTTTTAACAAGAATAAATATTTTTAGTTCAATAGCGTTTATAATTAAAATGCATATATGAATAACCTGAACCCCAAACACCTGTTTGTACTAATATGCTTATTAATAGCGCCCTTGGCAAAGGCTCAAAATGCTTTTTATGATTACTATAAAAACATCAATAGAGCAGAGCTTGCCATATGCGATAGCAACTTCATTAAGGCAAATGAGTATTATACCTTCGCCTTTAAAGCTAATAGCGATAAGGCCTTTTATCGCGATTTACAGAATGCTCTTTATGTAGCATTAGATACAAGAGCATATGACCTAGCAAGAGAATACTTTCAAAAACTAAAGCATTTCAAGCTCTTTGCAAAGACGCTTGACCAGCTAAGTAATCATTATCCTGCTGATGTGATTGCTCAACTTGAAGTATATAAAAGGGAATATAAAAATACAGCCAAGACAAAATGGGCAACAGATAGCATAGTGAGCAAACTATGGGAAATGAGGAATTTAGACCAACATGTTAGAATGCACTTTAGCAAAAAAAATAATGGTGCCTACATGGTAGACTCAGTATATGAAGTAGATATAAGAAATGCTCAAGATTTGTTAGCTATTTTTAATCAGTACGGTCTACCAGATGAAGATGTAGCATATGAGACAGGCTATGAAATTATTATCGTTCATAATTGCTACCCTCGATATAAGAATATGCGTGGTCATATTTTTGATACTTTGTTGTATAAAAGCATATTTACGTTTGACTATGATGCAAGAAACCTACCCAACATAATACAAAGTGGTCCGCCTGCCGATGTGTTTAGCTATGGTGCTACTACATTATCTTTTCCATTAACACCTATGGGTTGCTTTTTTAATGGCAAAGTATACCCTAAAAAATATGCTGCAAGAACAGCGTTTTTGATAAACAAAGAAAGAAGCAAAATAGGGTTATCATCACTTGCTGAATTAAGTAAGAAAATAGAAACAGAAAATAAAGGTGTTGCTCAATATTGTATTTATTCAAAGTATAAGTTTAGAGACGCAATGACGGTAGTAGATGTGAAAACAGAGGAGGAGCTACTGCTATGCCAAGAGAAAAAAATACAGCTTTATATGCAGATGGATAGAAATATACCCCAAATCGCTGTTGGTAAAATAGTTGCTGATTTTGATACTACCCTAGGTGCCATACATGGACAATATATCATAGGCAAAACGCACTGGAATGAAAAACAAAAGCGCAGAGCTTACATAGGGGAAATTGGCTATAATGCAGGCCAAGTTATGTATGAAGATTGGAATAACTTACTGTTGCGAATAGGGCAGCTTTACATGGTAGAAGCTGTGCCTAACCCTCGGGAAAACTTGTATACGGATAAGGGTAGATACAACAAGTCGCGCTTTGTGTCTGGGTATAAGATATTAATAGAAAGAGGTTTTGATCTATATGGTTACAGCGTTTTAGATTTTGTAGAAACGATATATGATCTGAATACGGATAGTACAATGATAAGTTTTACAGCAGATGTAGATGCTGAGTTATATTCCAGGATGCTTAGTGACTTGGGTGTGCCAACTAATAGGCAACTATCTACTGACACATTGAAGGTGACCTTTGATAATAAGGAAAAGAGAATGCTACTAAGGACGAGTGTAACAACATGGGTGAAAGGAAATAAGCAACTTGAATTATTTGTGTCTGACAGAATAAATAAAAGAGGGCGGAAGTATACTAAGGCTAGTATAAATATGATAGACATAAACAGGATGGCAAAATATACAGAACAACTTCTTGAAGAAGAGCAAAGGTTGGCGACAGACCATGTTCAATAATGTATACTAAAGGATAACTCCTATATTGCAGTAAATGTGTTATTCCTTCCGCAAGATATATTCATATGTAACTATAGCTCTGCTAATGGTAATACAGATAGCTGGATGCAAAAGTGCTGCTGAAGACAAGAGGAACAATGTATTCTTACTCAACTTATCTAGCGGTACGCTAGAGTCTATGGATCCCGCATTTGCAAAAGACCTGTATATGATGTGGACTGCCAACATGGTCTATAATACGTTGGTGGAAACAGATGAAAACTTGCATCTAAAACCTTCACTGGCCAAAAGCTGGGAGGTAAGTGAAGATGGTTTAACCCATACTTTTCATTTAAGAGATGATGTCTATTTTCAAGATAATGAGGCATTTGAAAATGGTGAGGGCAGAAAAATGGTAGCTGCGGATGTGGCATATAGCTTTGGTAGAATTATAGACCCCAAAGTAGCTTCTTATGGTGCATGGATATTTAATGACAGAGTAGCAAAAGAAAAACCATTTGTGGCAGTAGACGATACTACTTTCCAGATAAGATTGGTGCAGCCTTTTAAGCCGCTTGTCGAAATACTTAGTATGAAGTATTGTAGCATAGTACCTAGAGAAGTAGTGGAGCAGTGGGGTAAGGATTTTAGAGCACATGCCTGTGGCACTGGTCCGTTTATTGTATCTGATTGGGAGGAGGGGAGCATGCTCTTGTTACAGAAAAATGCCAACTATTGGGAGCGGGATGAACAAGGAAATCAACTACCCTATATTGATGCTATAAAAACAACATTTGTTGATAGTAAGGCAACAGAGTTCTTTTTGTTTCTACAAGGCAAGTTGGATTTTGTAAACGGGATCGATGGTTCTTTTAAAGACCTTGTGCTTACTAAAAAAGGAGCATTAAAAGAGGAGTTTGTTGCAAAGGTCGATTTGACTAAAAGACCTTATTTGAATACAGAGTATATAGGCTTTTTGACAGATACTACTAGTGAAGTGATGAAAGGTGCTACTACTAATAATGTATTGGTAAGACAAGCGATTAACTATGCTATAGACAGAGAGAAAATCGTCACCTATTTTAGAAATGGTGCTGTGACACCTGCTTACTCTGGTTTTATACCAAAGGGGATGCCAGGCTACGATACTACACACAGTTATGGCTATAGTTATCAACCTCAAAAATCCCTAGAACTATTAGCTGCTGCAGGCTATCCTAATGGCAATGGCTTGAAACCTATTACAATACTCACTCCCGACAATTATGCAGATATTGTCAACTTCATTGCCAATCAACTACAAGAGGTAGGCATACCTGTACAAGTAGAGATACTGCAAGCCAACTTGCTAAGACAGCAGATGAGCCGTTCTAAGGCACCAATGTTCAGGGCGCAATGGATAGCAGACTATCCTGATGCAGAGACCTATTTGGTATTCTTTAAAGGAGATATACCTGCACCACCCAACTATACAAGGTTTAAGAACGATACCTATGACAAGTGGTACAATGAAGCCATGAATGCACCTGATTCCTTGCGTTTTGCATTGTATAGAAGCATGGATAGCCTAGCTATAAGAAATGCACCGCTGATACCACTTTTCTACGACCAGATGCTGCACTTTACAAGCAAAAGAGTATCAGGTATGCAGAGCACACCAATGAACGTTATTGATCTGAAAAGAGTAAGATTGAATTAACAGTTACTTCTTCTTTTTGTACTTACTAATAAGTTCCACGACTGCATTTCTACGTGTGAAAGCAGGATTGAGTTCAGTAAATACCTTCAGCCTATTGGGAGACGATTGTAAAGCATCTTCCAGTTGCAGTAGTGCTTCTTTTGTTTTGCCTAGCTCCATTAGTGCTGCCGCTTTGAAGTAAACAAAGTCTACCTTGTTGCCACAATTTTCTTTAGCCATCTCTAATTGTGTCAATGCCTCTTCGTAATACTCTGAAAGGATAAGCCCCTTGATCAAAGCGACCCAAGTAGTTTTATTATTAGGCTTTAATTTTACAGCATTGAGGTAGCAGGTTAAAGCTTCCGATTTAGCATCGAGCTCCATAAGGCAATTGCCTATCGCCATACAGTAAGCTGCATTATCTTTATCTAGATTGAGGGCAACAGAGTAGGCTTTTACTGCTTTCTCCCATTGCTCTTCTCGTGCATAGGTTTCTCCTATTTTATAAAAAATACTATCGTCCTGTGGGCTTAGCTGAGATGCTTTTCTGTAATACATCCTTGCTTTATTGTAGTCTTTCTTTTTCTCCCAACAGTAAGCCATAGCTTCAAAGATGACATCTTCGGGTTTGGCTAGTTCCAAGTGTTTTTCTAATACATCCAGTGCTTTCTCATACCACTTCAATCGCATGTAGGCATCTGCCATATTGCGGTAAGCAAATTCAAATTTATCATCGATAGCTACACAGTATTCATAAGAATCAATAGCTTTTTCGTAAAGCTTCAACCCTTGATAGGCAGCACCTAGATTGAACCAAGCAATAGCATTGTAAGGATCTTCATCCGTAATTAACGTATGTATAGTTACACTTTCTTCAAGACGTTTAGTAAAGTCTGCCCAGAAGCAAAGTTTCTGTAACGCTTCTTCATTTCTTACATCTACCGCTATAATGCGTTTTAGGGTATCGAAAACAGCATCAAATTCCTCGCATTCATCATATACATCAGATAGCTCTAGAAGTATCTGCACCTTTTCCTTACCGTCAAATTCTTGGGCTTTTTGTTCTAGCCATAAAGCAGCTTGGTCATACTTAAATTGACCAAGGAGTATATCGGAACGCAATAAAACGGACTCTAAATTTTTTTGGTGGTGTTCGTCTACATCATCGAGTGCTTTGAGTGCTTGCCCATACTTCTGAGCTTGTGTCAGTATCTCTGCTTTTAACAGCAATACAATGCTAGAGAATGGGTAGTAGGTATTGGCAATATCGCAAGCCAAGATAGCCTGCTCCTCATTATTGTTTTGAAAATAGTACTCTATGACTTTTTCAAAGTCATCTTCATCCATTATAAAACCAGCACCACCGCTTTTCACTTCATCGTACCTTCTCAGTAGTTCCTCAAGCGATTCTCTTTCTTCATCCATATAATCTTCATCATCGTACATAGCCAGAGTGTTTATACCAAAGTTAAATAAATATGTAGTGAAAAGCAGCCCCCTCTGTGTTAAGGCAGTGTAAAAATGCACACGTTATTAACACCAATAAAAAAACCGCTCAAAAGAGTTTTGAACGGCTGAAATAAACAAACTGTACTCTTTAATATTGTTGTACCTGAAGTATTATGGTATGTTTTGTGGCTTTGTTAGTGTCGCTTATAATATATGGCATACCTCCTCTCACTCTTTCTGATCTTACATTATCCCATCCTGTACCATATAGATAATATTCGCCTGTTTTTAGTCCGCTAAAGTTGGCAGTATATACACCATCAAGGTTTTTTACAGCAAATACAGAGTCATCAAACACTCTATCTGCAGGTATAACAGGGGCATTGTACTTGATACGTACAAAACAACTGTCGATATTCATGCCTTTGTTTATTGGAGTAACGTATATAGTTGCATTACCACCCTTACCAGCTACAGGAGCCGGAGCTACAGGAGTAGAAGGTGTAGTTGTTTCATCACAACCAACTAAAATAGTGGTAACCAATGCCAAAACTAGTGTGGTACTAACCCAAACTGATTTCATATAAAAAAAATTGTAGGAGATGAAGATAAAAAAACGATTATAAATAATCTAATAATCAGGCATATAAAAATTTTCCAACTATTGTTTGGTACGTATTACAACAGGTTGGCTAGGTATGCTTTCGTTCTATAATCTGTCCATTACTGTAATAAAGTAAGCACATTGGTCATAGTTATAAGCGCTATTGTCCAGAAATTCTCCTTTGCCTGATATGACGGCTATAATATTCTCTGTATAGCTCAAATTAGCAGGTTCACCATTGGTAAATCGATATATTATATACTTAATAGGTTCGTTATCAATAGTTTTTGTGTCCCATTTTAGCGATATGCCTTGAGGTGTAGAGGCGTAGCTGAGTGCCGGAGCAACAGGTGGTATACTATCCAGCCACTTCATTCTGGGTGGAAAGGCAGGGTATTGATAACGTTTTTTAATACTGTCTTGTATGGCGTTAGGTATTTTATCGAAGTTGGAAGTGCTGTATAAGACAACGCCTGGTGTTTGTGTGCTTCTAATATCCTGCATTTGCCAAAGAAGCTCTTTGGTACCTTGCCAAATAGGGTTTTTAGGGTTGATCATACGGTATAGACCTAGCCCATAATAAAGATGAACATTGTTTTTAGGCTGTTGCTCCCACCATGGTAGTAGTACTTCAAAGGCTGCAGCTCTATGCCCATGCTCCCAATAGAGTTGGGGTAGTATATAGTCTACCCACCCTTCTTGCATCCATAATAGAATATCAGAATAGAGGTCGTCGTAACATGTTTGCCCTCCTTTGGTGTTAGAGCCTCTTGGGTCTTTACTAGCGTTTCTCCATATGCCAAATGGGCTGATGCCGAATTTGACATATGGTTTTAACTGTTTGATCTTAGTGTTCAGTTCTGCAACAAACTGGTTTACGTTGTCTCTACGCCATTCTTCCTTATCGGTAAACTGACTCTTATACTTATTAAAGGCGGCTTGGTCATAGAATGTTTTTCCCGCAATGCGATAAGGATAAAAATAGTCGTCCAGATGCACCCCGTCTATATCATAACGTTTTACAACATCTAATATAATATCGATAACATATGCTCTGGCTTTAGGTATACCGGGATTCAGATAACCTTTATTGCCGTAATTGACTACCCAATCAGGGTGTTGTTTGGATACATGAGTGCTTGGGTTGGGGTTGGTTCTTGAATCGGTCAATACCCTAAAAGGGTTGAACCAAGCATGAAGCTCCATATGCCTTTTATGTGCTTCTTCTATCATAAAACTTAGTGGATCGTAATAGGGAAAGGGTGCTTTGCCTTGCTTTCCTGTTAGGTATCTACTCCAAGGCTCTTGCAAGGAGGCATAGAAGGCATCTGCTGCAGGCCTTACCTGTACAATTACAGCATTACATCCTAAGGCTTTCAATTGATCAAGTCTAGCAATAAACTCAGCTTTTTGTTGCTCGGCGGGTAGACCTCGTTTTGAAGGCCAGTCGATATTAGAGACAGTAGCTATCCAAGCCGCACGAAACTCTCTTTTAGGGTATTGTTGCGCGTAAATGAAACTTGTAAGTAGCGACAGTAAGATTGTAGTAAGAATTCTCCGCATATGTATAAGGAGCAAAGTAAATAAAAAAAGGTCAACACGATAGCGTGCTGACCTTTCAAGTAAGTATGGATAATGATTAGTCCTCTTTCTTTTTCTTAGCAGCTGTTTTTTTAGCTGGTTTGTCAGCAGCGTCAGCACTTTTTTTAGTGGCAGCTTTCTTTTTAGTTGCCGTTTTTTTAGCTGGTTTTTCCTCTCCTTCTGTAGCTGCTTTTTTAGTGGCAGCTTTCTTTTTTGTAGCCTTTTTAGCCGGTGCTTTTTCCACTGGCTTTTCTTCTACCACTTCTTCAGCAGCTTCAGGAACATCAGCTTCAAGATCTTCTACGTTCTCAAAATGAAGCAAGTCATTGTCTTTCAATAGGTTGTACCATTTTAAGATCTTCTTCATGTCGCTTACGTAAACGCGCTCCATGTCCATTTCAGGGAAGATGCCATTAAAGTAACCTTTGATATCGTCATTGCTACCTTTAGCATCAGCAGGTGCTGTCTTAGCTTCCACCTCCTGCATTTTTATAAAGATCTCATGCAATCTTACGTTTTCATCAGATACGGTATATATCTCAATGCTCTCTAGCGGAGTAACGTTGTGCTTTCTTGCAGAAATGAATTTTGTACTATTATCTGTTATGTTTCTAACTATAGCACCATCACTTTTAGTAGTTACTAGTTGAAACAATCCACCAATTCCTGTTACTGAAACTATTTCTCTGTATTCCATATTCATTATTAAAGGGTAACAAAAGTAGTTGTTTTACCGTAATGTTGTACACCTTAATGTAAAACATTTAGAGCCGATATTACTGTAATAGGGTTATTGTACCCTTATATTCTACTGTATTGTTGCCTTTATTTCCGCAAATACCTTTTATGTAATAATTAAAAGTTCCTAAGTCTTGTATTACGCCATTATAGCTGCCATCCCATCCTTCGCCCATAAGGCTGGTAGTGAATACACGCTGACCGTAACGGTTGTAAATAGAGAATTCTAGCAGTTCAAAATCACCCTTCATTAGTATTTTGATCTTATCATTACGTCCATCTCCGTTAGGTGTAAATGCATCAGGAATGAATGGCTTACAGCAGTTGCTGTATACAATAGTAGCGCTAGAAGTATCAGCACATTCGTTGAAGTCGGTAGTGATAACCGAGTATTTACCATTAGGTATCCCTCTAAGCTCAGGACCAAATTTTTCAGGGTTTGTACTCCATCTGTAGCTGTACGGTGTAGTACCACCTGTAACCTCAGTTTTAATATAGGCATCATCGTCATAGCCCTCACAGTCGTTAGGTATTGATGATAATGCTACTATCAGCTTGTCAGGCTGGTTAACGGTTACAGTTGTATCTTTTTTACAATCGGCATTATCTATAACAGTGATGGTATAATTGTTTGCAATAAGTGTTTTAAACTCATTTATGCTCACTGCATTACTGTTTTCAATGCTATACATTAAAGGTTGAATACCGCCTGAAGCGTTAACCGTGATCTTTCCGTCCGCAAACCCATAACATTTTACATTGTCGATCAATACATTATTGATAATGATAGGAGGGAAACCAACAAGATCTAAAGTAGTATCTCTTTCACAACCGTTGGCATCTTTTAGTGTGAATTTATATCCTCCTTCCTTCAAGCCGTTGAAGATGGTAGATGCTGTAAAAGGGTCATTGTCTTTAGCAAAAGTGTATGGAGTAGTACCACCAATTCCTGTTATCGTTACTACACCGTCTGTAAAGTCTTCACAAGTAGGGTTGGTAACAGTAACCTTATCTATAAACAAGCTGTCTGGCTCTGTTAACACAATAGTAGAATCTTTAAAGCAACCATTATTGTCCCTTAATCTTATCAAGCGATTGCCAACAACAAGACCTGTAAGAGTAGCTGAATTTTGGAACGCATTAAAGTCAGAAGCATATATATAAGGAGGAGTACCGCCCGTAGCGTTTACTACAACTTGACCTGATGCTTCGCCTTTACAAAGCACATTAGTTACATTAAGTGTATAGTCTAAAACAGCAGGTTCAGTAATTGTAATTGTAGTATCGAAGAAACAATTATTGGTGTCTAATACCCTTAATATGGTTAGGCCAGCAGGTAAGCCGCTTAAAGTACTGTTATTGCCATATGGTGTGATGCCCCAAGCATATCTATAGGTAGGTGTGCCTCCCGAAACGAAAATGGTAACCGCACCGTCACTATAGCCATTACAGCTTGGCCTTGTTATAGATAGATTGGCTCTTATTCTATTGGGCTGAGTAAGGGTTACGTTAGTATCTTTTTCACAACCAATATTATCTCTTATATGGATGGCATAGGTGCCAATAGGTAGGTTTTTAAAGCTATTATTGGTACCGTATGGGTTGGTGTCAATAGCATAGGTATACGGGTTTGTGCCGGCAGAGCCAGTAACGGTAATACTACCGCTAGAGCTGTCAAAACACAATACGTTAATGGCATTAATATTAGCCACTACTTTTATAGAGTCATCAACCGTTACGGATGTATCCTTAATACAGTTATTGATATCTCTTACCCTTACTGTATAGGTGCCTGATGCCAAGCCTGTGAACGTAGGGTTAGTAGAGAAAGCACCTGTTCCTATAGCATAATTATATCCAGGAGTTCCCCCTGTAGCGCTAAGGGTAATTTTACCATTGTTTAAAGGTACACAGGTAGATTCTAATATATCTACAGACGGGATGATCGCTGTTGGCTGTACTAGCGTTACCGTTGTATCTTTTTCACAGCCATTATTATCCTTAACAGTAACGGTATAGGTATTTGGTCCTAGCCCTGTGAATGTATTGCTAGCAGTGAAAGAGCCAGTACCTATTTTATAAGTGTAAGGAGCTGTACCGCCTACGGCATTAAATGTAATAGTACCATCAGGTATACCAAAGCATTTTGGATTGCTAACAGGTAAACTACCAATAGCTAATACTGCTGGTTGTGTTAGTATTATGGTAGTGTCTTTTATGCAATTATTACTATCCTTTACACTAAAGTTGTAAGTGCCTGCCCCTAGGTTATTAAATGTATTGGCTGTGGCAAAGGCGCCTGTACCTATTCTATAGGTATATGGTGGTATACCACCACCGGCATTTATGGTTATTACACCGTTTGTATCGCCATTACATAATGGTCGGGTAATAACAGGAGGCATGATCAATGAATCAGGTTGATTAAGTACTATAGCTGTATCCAAGTAACATTTATTCGTGTCTTCAATATGGAAGTTGAAAGTGCCTGCCGGTAACCCTGTAAAGACATTAGTAGGGGTTAACGCTCCTGTGCCTAACTGATACCTGTAAGGAGGCGTAGCACCAAAAGCAGTTAACGCTATAGAGCCCGTACTGTCACCATTACAAAGTATGTGTGTTAGTATAGCATTAGCATGTACCTCTACAGAGTCTGGTAGTAGCACAAGTGTATCTCTGGTACAGTTGTTAGAGTCTTTAATATGAATAGTATAAGTGCCTGAGAATAGGCCTGAAAATACATTAGTAGTACTAAATGCTCCTGTACCTATAGCATATTGGTAAGGGGCAGTACCGTTAAAAGCATTTACGGTAATAACACCGCTGTTGAAATAGTTACAAGGTGGTTGCTGCAATGTAATATTTGCATCAAGCCTTGGCGTGTTTTGTAAAATTACAGTAGTGTCTTTTATACAATCATTGCTGTCTTTTATACTGAAAGTATAAGTGCCGGCACTAAGCCCTGTAAAAGTGGTTGTAGTACCATAAGCACCAGTGCCAAATTTGTATAGGAAAGGAGGTTTACCTCCAGTTGCAGTTATTTCAATTTTACCATCACTGCCGCCCCAGCATGTAGGCCTTGTAAAGGCGAATACCGGTACAATTGGTGGTGGTGGTGCAATAGTAATTATAGTGTCTTTAAAACAAGTATCGGCATTGGCAACCCTAAATGTATAAGTGCCTGGTGATAAACTATCGACTTGAGCTCCCGTTAAACCACTAAAATTGTGTACAGTACTTGTTCCTTGAAATATTTGGATAGACCAAGGAGAGGGTGATACGGAAGGAGTCATTGTAAAAACAGCCTTTTTAGTACAAGTAGCGGCTGAAGTAAGGGAGAAGGTCATTTGGGGTTTGGGCAATACTACAATAGTATAGGCCAAGGTTTGCTTACTTGAAAGAGGGCAGCCAAAATCGGTATAAGTGATAAAGAAGTTGTAAGTACCGGGATTAACATTGGTAACATTCCAAGAGAAGTTGCCTAATGGTGCTGTAGTATTATTATTAGTAACCACAAATGAGGCTCCTGATGGCAGGCCTGAAGCTACCACATTGATAGAGTCTGCATCAGCATCTGTAGGGTTTATTTTAAAATTGAATAAACCTGCAGACTGACAAGCTCTTAATGTAAGACTATCTGTAGAAAGTGTACCCGTATTATTATTAGTGATCTTACCACCCGGCGGGTTGTTGTTGCAGTTATTAAGCACCACAAAGGTCATTTCGCGCATACTAGTACCTACTAAAACACCACCTCTGTACTCATTTACTTGTGTAACTACTAAGGAGCGTTGTACTAAATTGGGGGTAAAGCCAAGCTGTCCGGTTGTAGTGCTAAAAGTGAAAGTACCTGTAGCTGCTGCTAAAGGTATTGTAGCAGTATAACCGGTAAGGTAGGTAACTGTACCGGTTTGGGTAAGGCCTGGTACAAGACTATAGGTTAATACATCTCCGTTTGCATCAACAGTGCCAGGGTTGTAGTTGGCTGCTTTATTGATACAAAAGAAAGGAGTAGGAATAGTAGTATAAGTAGGAGAAGAGTTAGGAGCTACAGAATTGTTTAGTGTAGCTTCAAGGTTCATAATACTACCACCTGTACCACCGTTGATATTAGTAATTGAGTTGCTTCGTCCTGCTTGACCGCCACCGCCAAGGTTGCCTGTAAAGCGGAATGACCAGTTAGTAGCTGTCGTGTTTAAAGTAACGTTTCTGGAATATTCAAAACTCTTTACGCCGGGTAGAGAACCATTATTACAAGCAGTGTTATTGATCTCTTGAGCACATACAGGAGTTACTTCTGTTCCTGCTGTTGGGGCTTGGGCTATTAGGGTCAGGTTAGTATAAAAAGACGTACCTCTTTGAATTCTTATTTGCGGACTAGCGCCTGCCAAGTTAGGGAATGACTGCCCTGAACAGTCCCCATATATAATAAGTGTTATTTTATATGTATTGCCAGATACATGTGTATAGAAAAGGTCTGCACCATAGATGTGGGTAGCCTTAGCTATAACGCTGCTAGCCATTAATATAATTAATAGTACTAATGTTCTTAAATAAGAAGAGACTGTAGTATTCATATTATTTCAATCAAAAAAGTAGTGGTAAAGTGTACCAAAAATATACAGTATAAACATACTATAAACATAGACGCATACTGTAGATAATGTGTTGGGGGCTCACTAAAATGTCAATTTAATGACATAGTATTATCTGGGTGTTAAAATTACTGTATTCTATCGTATTAAAACCAATGCAAGGAAATATTTTCTAATATTTAGAAAAGTTTCTTGTTCTTGAGTAGATTTTTCATGTATTGGTTGAAATCTTGAGAAGGTTTTAACCAGTATAGCATAGCCAGATATAATATTATTACTATCAAACTTCTTACAAATGTATCTATAATAGGGTTATAGATAAGAGGCATTAATAACCCCGGAGTTATAGCAACTATAGCAGATAATAGAACAGGAATGCTACCTTTTGTAAAAGGAGAAAGCTTGAACTTGATCCATAAAAAGAGCATTTTCATCAAATTATACAACCCGATAGCAATTGTGGTACCCCAAGCTGCTCCATTGATACCGTATTTTGGAATTAAAAGAAAGTTTAAGGAAACAATGAGTATGATGAGTACGGATGTAAAGTAAAAGTTGAAACGATAATAATTAGAGATACTGATCATTTCATTGTTTAGCCCGGTGAGCATATTGATAGATCTACCAAGCATCAGTATAAGTACAACAGAGTATGCAGCGGCATATTTATCAGGAAGAACGGCAAAGCCATTGTTAAGGTTGGCTATAATAAGAATACCCATCCCAAATGTAGCGATCCAAATATTAATACTGGAGCGAGAGAATAGGTCTCGTACCTTATCCATATTATTATTTTGATATTCTATATTGAGTATTGGTGCTGTAGACGTTGCCAGGGCACGATAAGGGATTTGATATATAGATACTACATAAACTGCTATGAAGTAGATACCAGCTGATGTCATGCCCGCTACATCAAGAATTGGTATCATCAAAATATCAATATTATCGAGCAGAACTACGGACATGTTAAGTAGCAAATGAAAGAATGCAAAGTCAAATATTTTCTTGTACTCCAGTTTTGTTAGAGCTTTCCAGTTGGTAGAAATAGAAAAGCCATCTACTTTTCTTGCCATTAACCATAATGCGGCTACGGGTAGAAGGTGTACTAAGACACTAAGAATAATAAAATAATTAAAGTCAATATACTCGAACCCAAAAGCTATAATAAGCCCTATATTCAACAAGCGTAATACTACTTCTCTTAAAAATGAGGTAGCCGCAATTTTCATTTGTGTGTTGAGAAACTGCTCTAATATGATGAGTAAACCCCATAATAGTACATATAATGGCAGCCAATAGAAATATCTCTCTACAAGTAGAATATCGTTCGCATTATATAGAGGTATGATATAGGGCTTTGCTATTATATAAATAATGCCAAATAAAAGAGTAAGTAGGAGCGGTGTAGCCATGCCAATCGTAATAACTACAGATCGACCTTTATGTTCTGAAGGGTATTTGCTAATGAAGACATATAGCATGCTATGCATACCCATTAGTATGAATTGTGACCCAACTATTGCTTGACTAAGTAGGTTTCTGGCAAATCCAAACTCCTTTTGTGGTAAAAAGGTAATAGATAGGTATAGTATTATTGCACCTAGTAATGCCCCCAAAAAGGTGACAATTGATGTTTTGATTGATTGGCGGAAAACAATACCCATTGTTCTTGTAGATTACCCCTTAATAGCGTTAATGACAAATGACTGTAAGAGTGAAAACAAAAAGTGCTTTTACAGGCGTGTATAACTCAGGTTTTATGGTTAAAGGTATAGGATATTGTCATAAATATTTTTGAAAATAAGCCAATTTTTAACAGGTATGAGGGAATGTTTTGTTGAAACGTTACAATATTTCTCAAAAAATCAGGTATAGGATAGGCTTGGCTATAATGCTTCATCTGTTCTATACTTCGAATATTGTTATTTCTAACAGAACGCCAAAGAGCATCATAAACGATAATGTCTTTAGTATTGAAATGTTCATATTTTTTCAGGATAAATAGGATCTCAGGAATCTCTATTTCAGGATTGTTGTAGCAATTATTGGTTACCTGAGAGTCATTATAACTCATATTAATTAACGGCTCATTGATATATATGGCTTTTTCTTTTAATAATACTGATATGTAATATTCTATATCAACTAGCCATTTCAATTCAGGCTCGTAGTAGTCTTTTATTGATTTGTGGAACATTAAAACACTGGGAGGGCCAATAATATTACCTGATAACAGTCTGAACGGCTTCTTAGATATATGGTCAAACTTAGCTTTTGCGACAGTTTTATCTACATATCTATTATCATTTTCATAGTAGGCATTATATCCTGAAAAAATATAACGACAATCAGGTGTTATGGCAGCAACATATCTACTAAGAGCATCAGGGTTGGCAAACCAATCATCATCATGAATAAGTTTAATCCAGTCGCCTGTTGCATAGGAGAAGGCAGCCATCCAATTCCTAGGTGTGCCAAGTGCAGGGTTATTTTTATGGTAAATAATATTTAGCTTATCCTGATAATTAACAAGTAACTTTTCAACGGAATCATCATCACTATCGTCTGTTATAACAACTTCATGGTTTTTATATGTTTGTTCAAGGATACTTTCCAGCAGCCTCTTTAAAAAGTCAACTCTTTTATAAGCAGGGATACAAATTGATACTTTTCCTTCCATTAGTTGCTAATGTTTAATTTTATTCAATTATTATTAAGCCTATGAATATTATTAGTGCTATTGGTGCAACGTATCAATCGAAGTTATCCCATTTTAGAAAGAAAATGGAATTAGGACTTAACATAATTCGAGTGAAGTTATTAAAACATGATAATTCCGAAAGTGTTAAGGAATATAATCTGTTTGGTAAGCGTTTCAAGTATATCAATAGTTATGATTTTTTACACAGTCTTGAGGAGATATTTTTAGAGGAAGTATACAAATGTTCTTTAGGAGAAACCCCACTAATAATTGATTGTGGAGCTAATATAGGTTTAAGCGTACTCTATTTTAAAAGAGCTTACCCCGGTGCAAAAATTATAGCGTTTGAACCAGATGTAAACAATTACGAACTGATAAAGCAAAATATAGAGTCATATAATTTGTCGGGGGTTGAATTGCGA
The DNA here is from genome assembly GCA_041392855.1 of Flavipsychrobacter sp. NCBI lineage: Bacteria > Pseudomonadati > Bacteroidota > Chitinophagia > Chitinophagales > Chitinophagaceae > Flavipsychrobacter > Flavipsychrobacter sp. Next base: position 2,445,768 of record JAWKLD010000001.1, on the reverse strand, counting down.
AAGGAAGCAGTATGGGTAAAAGAAGAAACGCTGAAATTCAAAACCATGGGTAGCCTAGGTAGTATGATAGTTTCTGGAGCGTCTGATGATACTTATGATGTAAAAGCTATAAGATTGAAAGAGCTATTGGCTCAGGAGGTTGATATGTTGAAGATGGATATTGAAGGTGCAGAATATCAAGTAATAAAAGACGTAGCACCAGAGCTTAAGAACGTTAAAAATCTTTTTTTAGAATACCATGGCACATTTTCAGAAATGTCTAAACTCTCTGAATTGTTTACGTTACTTACAAATTCAGGGTTTTCATACTATATAAAAGAAGCACTTAATATTTATAGAACACCTTTTTATAGATCTGATATAGAACACCCTTATGATGTTCAGCTAAATATTTTTTGCTTTAGAACTTAATTTATCTTCCAATTTTCTGAAAATGGGTTAGGAATTCATCCTTGTGGTTTTTAGATAATGGTATTTCCTTTTTGTTGGTCATAATGACATAGTTATTAGGATCTAACCTTGTCACATGGCTTATATTAATAATAAAGGATCGATGTACAAGTAAGAATAGATGGGCGGGAAGGGTTTTCTTATACATTCCCAAGCTGTATGAGCTTATTATTTCTTTATTTATAGTTACGATTTTTGTATACCTGTTTACAGTCTCTATATATAGTATATCTTCTACATTGTAATACACCACACTATCGTCGTCGGGAATGCCTATTTTTCCAGCAGATTTAGATTGTTGAAAGACGTCAGCTTTCTGCTCAATCTTTTTTAATACCCTATTTACTGTTTTGGTGAGTTTTATTTCATTGATAGGTTTGAGAATGTAACCCGCTGCGGCATGCTCAAAAGCTTCAACAGCATATTCAGAATGCGCGGTAACAAATATGATCTCGGTATCTATTTCCGGTAATAGGTTAAGGATGTCAAAACCTGATTTTTCAGGCATAGAAATGTCCATGAATATAATGTCCGGGTTAATGGAGTTTATACCTTTGATAGCATCTTTCCAGTTCGTGTATTTGCCTGCTATGCTGATTTGAGGGTAAAGGTCATTAATAGCATCTTCGAGAAGCTCTATCATTTTGGGCTCATCATCTACAATTACAACTTGTATATTATTAGACATTCTTTTTATTTTTTATGGTTATTATCACGGTCGTTCCTGTGTCAGGTTCTTCTTTATCTATATAATCTATAGTAATGAATATAGGTTCGTATTTATTAAATGTTTCGATCAACTCGTCTATTAATATCGTACCATAAGAATCGGCTTTGGCAGTATTTCTAATCAGTTTAGCCTTTTTTCTGCCAATACCATTATCGTCAACAATACAGATAGTTTCTCTTTCATTAGCGCCTTGCTTGAAGTCAATTTTTATTTTTCCAATACCTGCTTTATGAAATATGCCATGATTTAAGGAGTTCTCGACAATTGGTTGTAGCAATAGTGAAGGTATCATTGTTTCATTAGCATCGATAGCGTTTTCTACAGTTATTTCATACTGTATCTTTTCGTCAAATCTAGACATTTGTAACTGTAAGTAATTGTCTAAGTTTTCGGTCTCTTCGCTTATAGAAATGTATTTATTTCTAGATGATTTTAAGTACGCTCTTAATAATTCGGAAAACTGGCTAATATGTTTCGCTGCAGCTTCATTTTGGTTCTTTTTTACAAAGAACAAAGCAGTACTTAGTGTATTGAAAATAAAGTGAGGGTTTATTTGGGAGTAAATGGATTTTAGCTCCAAGTTACGTTGCTGATTTTTACGTTCATTGTTTTTTGATACAATTTTCTTAGTCGCTGCAATGGCAATAAATACTAAAATAATAACAGCTAGAAGGAGCGTACTGCCAATTGTGAGTTTCCCTGTCACGGTTTGCCACCAATATGGCGTAATGTATATGTAGATATCTATAATGCGGCTTTTCCAAATATCATCACTTGCTTGTATTTTTATTTTGTGAAAACCTGGCTTTAGTTGATACAAATTGATGTCTTTTCCTTCTGCCTGTGTCCATTCATTTTTATTGGGCAGTTTATACTGCATTCTCAATGCGCCATAGCCTTCAGGGTTGATGAGGTCTATGTTTATTTGTTTGTCTTTTTGTAATAGTGTAATGGTGTCGTTGGAGAATAGTTGATAGGAGGTGTCTTTATTATTGTAAACAAAGATCTTATCATGTTCTCTTTTTTTGTTTGGTCTAGTAAGGTCTACACTATAAATGCCATTGTTAGTAGTTAGGATAGCTTCATCAGGAGTAGTGAACATAGATACAACATAGTTGTAAAATAGCCCCTTTGTATTACGATAGGTTTTGTCTAACTGAATATTGTTATGTCCATTTATTTGATATTGAATAACACCAAAAGTTCCTGCTATAGTAAGCTTATTATTTAGTAACTCAACAATAGCTCCTTCCATATTGTAGCTAGGTAATATGTTTTTGACTTTTAATTTGTTGATGTCTACTAATAATAGCTTATCATAATCTTGAATAAAGATATTGCCGTAGTCATCTGCAATAATTTTAATGATTTGATTGATACCTGCTTCCCTAAGTCTTTCAACCGAAAATATTGTCTTCTTTTGGTGTAGTATATCGTATACAAGTAGTGTGAAGTCGTTAAAAGCAAAAATGTATTGGTGCTTTTTGCTGTATGCTATTTTATTATATTTAGGTTCGTCTATCCGTGTTATTACAAAGCTGTCTTCATCTTTGATGCTAAATTGAAAGAGCCCATTTATTCCTCCGCCTAAGCCGTATAGGTTATTACTATCAATTACTACAACACTTTTGATGCCATTAATGAACCATTGGTAAGTTTTTCTATCGTTAGAGTGTATATTATAAGTAGGGTCAATAAATGTGAATTTCTTGCAATCACTAAAACGCTTGTACTTGTTTTGAGTTTTATAGTCAACAATAGTAACCCCATGTCTATCGAAGACAAAAAAATGATTATCATCTAACTTCTGTAAGCTATATAACTCCGAATATGTCTTCTGTGTTCTTTCTTTTGTTATAGTTTCATTACAAAGTGTAGCTAAAGTATTAGTTCGTTTATCTTGCCATATTGAAGTAGAATCATTTTTTCTGCCTAGGTATGTATAATTAGATAAATAGTCAATTTTTTTAAATGCATCATTTTCAAATGTCAAGTACAAGCCATTGGAAGGTGTTGCCAAACCTTTACCCCATAAAGAGTCGTGCAGGATATAGAAAGCAGAATTGCCCTTTAACTCCTTTATTCCCGTTAATTCCTCGTAGCCAAAAGAGCGAATGCTTAAGTCTGTATTCAGAATATATATGCTATCCTGAGTTACTATACTTGTATTATTCTGATCGATGGGGTGGCAGAATATTATTTTTTGTGGCGTGGCAGGTGAAATAGGCAATACTTGAACACTATCAAAATGACAATTGTCAAAATCTATATAATAAGTTTTGTTTTCATGATTGATATGAAAGAAAGATTTATTATCAACATGGAATATTTCATGTAGCTTCATTTGTTCGTCGGTAAGATTCATGCTTACTCTGTTACGCATAACATCAGGAATGTTTTTACATAAAAGAACAGTATCGGTATATCGGTTATTTTTAATATTATATTTATAAAGATTTTTATTGTTGTCAAATGAAGCTATCATTCCTTCTGGAGAGTGTGCCCACATGGCTATATGACGTTCTATTATATCAGGTTTTTTTATATGATACAATGTGTCGCCAACAATATAACCGGTAGTAGGCAGCATCCAAGATCCTGTCATGTTATAGAACCATAGTGTGTCATCTTTACTGTGAAAGAACTTTTGGGCTATAAATTTCACAGAGGAATCCATTCCTTTTACCACAAAGGGGTGAAATTTGTCGTTTTTTATGTAGCCAGGTTGTCTGCTGAAGCTAGATAGTACTATACGGTGATATGGGTCTTCATGCAAATGCCATACATCAATATTGGGTAAACCATCGCTGAAGTCAAACTTTTTTAATGAGTAGCCATTGTAACGTAGTACACCTCTTTCTGTCCCTATCCATAAATAACCATTGTGATCTACTAAATGACAGTATACCCTATTGGTAGGTAGGCCAGTAGCCTTGGTGATATTATAAGAAACCTGTTGTGCTTGTGTAGTAACACAGCAGAATAGAAAAATCGATATGTATACTATGTTTCTCAATAACATACAGTTGAGCAAAAATGATAAGGTCTCAGGATGCTATAGTGTGGTCATATACTATTATAGTACCGTGAAAGGTATATTTTGATTTTAAGAAATTAAAGTAATATCATACAAAACTGCATTTTTGTTCTACCAACCTGTAGTTTTACCATACATAATGGAATAATATATACATTGCTACGTATTATGCCCCTTAGGAGCTATATATAATTAGCCACTATAAATCTTGTATTTTCATCCTATACACTTAACTTTGTTACCCTATAGATTAACGCTCGAAGCTAATACGAATATGGATTTTCTACTGCTGGCTGCAGAACAGAATACACCGATAGATTATTTACCTGTAGTTATACAAGTTTTGGTAGCTACTGGTTTTGTCGTAGTTACTATGATGGCTACACATTTATTAGGTCCTAAAAGAAAAACTCAAGACAAGTTGGTCAATTTTGAGAGTGGTATACCTGTGATAGGAAATGCCCGCCAACCCTTAGCTATTAAGTATTTCCTAGTAGCTATATTGTTTGTCTTGTTTGATGTAGAGGTTATTTTCTTCTATCCTTATGCCGTCAATTTTAGAGAACTAGGACAAGAAGGTTTCTTGGCTGTAGTTATGTTTGTAGGGTTTTTCCTTACGGGTTTTATTTATATAGTAAAAAAAGGTGCATTAGATTGGGAAGATTGATCTTCTCTGTGAACAGATTAAAACGAATACTATGAGCAACCGTCCGGTTCAATATAATACGAATATAAAATTGGCTGAAATGCCAGAGGGGTACTCTGGAGAAGGCTTTCAGGCTACATCTTTCGATAAAATAATTGGTTTAGCGCGTAAAAACTCACTTTGGCCATTACCTTTTGCTACTTCTTGTTGTGGAATTGAGTTTATGGCTACTATGGGTGCCAACTACGATTTATCTCGTTTTGGTTCAGAGCGTATGGGTTTTACACCACGTCAGTGCGATGTGTTGCTGGTAGCGGGAACGATAGCAAAGAAGATGGCGCCGATATTACGTAATGTATATTTGCAAATGGCTGAGCCGCGCTGGGTAATTGCTATTGGTGCCTGTGCGTCTAGTGGTGGTATATTCGACTCTTATTCTGTACTTCAAGGTATAGATCAAGTGATACCGGTGGACGTATATGTGTCCGGTTGCCCTCCACGCCCTGAGGCGATATTGGAAGGCGTGCTTCATTTGCAAGACTTGGTACATAATGAGAGCCTGCGTCGTAGAAATAGCGACCAATATAAAGCCTTACTCAATGAGTATGGCATACAGTAATCTGTTGTTAATTATAGTTTTTAGAAGATAAATGGCACTGACCAACGATATAGTAAAACAAAAGCTCACGGATAGATTTGGTGATAGTATCATCAGTTGTGAAGATGTGTATGGTATGCTAACAGCTATCATTAAGCCGGAGCAAAATGTAGAGATGCTTCGTTTCCTTTTTGATGATGAGGCATTAAAGTTCCAGTTTCTAACAGACCTAACAGCAGTACATTTCCCTGATCGTAAGGACGAGGAGTTGTGTGTGGTATATCATCTACATAGCTTAACCAATAACATAAGAATAAGATTAAAGGCATATGTGCCTATAGCACAGCCCGATATACGTTCGGTAGTAGAAATATTTTCTGCCGCAAACTGGATGGAGCGAGAGAGTTATGACTTTTTTGGTGTGAACTTTATAGGTCATCCAGACTTAAGAAGAATATTGAATGTAGACGAAATGGAGCATTTCCCAATGCGTAAGGAGTATCCTATGGAAGACCCTACGCGTACGGATAAAGATGACGAGATGTTTGGTAGAGGAGGTTCTATTAATTAATAAATGATTGGAGACTTCAAATAATGTCTGAAGAACAACAACATAATAATATACAGCTGGCCGACGAATCGTTGACCAAGCAGACGACCACGCTAAACCTTGGTCCTACGCACCCGGCTACACATGGTATATTTGAAAATATACTGGAGATAGATGGTGAGCGTGTGATGAGTGCTAAGCAAACGGTAGGGTACATCCACCGTGCTTTTGAGAAAATAGCAGAGCGTCGTCCGTATTATCAAGTAACACCACTTACTGATAGGTTGAACTATTGTTCTGCACCTATTAATAATATGGGTTGGCACATGACCTTGGAGAAGCTACTAGGGCTTCAATTGCCAAAGCGTGTAGACTATATGCGTGTCATCATTATGGAGCTGGCACGTATTGGTGACCACTTGATCTGCAACTCTGTAATAGCAGTAGATACAGGAGCGTTAACACCATTCACTTACGTATTCCAAATGCGTGAGTTGATCTATGAGATATATGAAGAGATTTGTGGCTCGCGCCTAACAACCAATATTGGCCGTGTAGGCGGTTTTGAGCGTAACTTCTCCAAGGTTGCTTGGGAGAAGATCGACCTCTTTATGGAGAAATTCCCTAAGGTGTTGAAGGAGTTTGAATCGCTGCTGAATCGTAACCGTATATTTATGGATCGTTGTATTGGTGCAGGTCCTATATCAGCAGAGCGTGCTTTGAATTATGGTTTCACAGGGCCAAACTTACGTGCAGCAGGTGTTGACTATGATGTGCGTATTGCACAGCCTTATTCTTCTTATGAAGATTTTGATTTTGAGGTACCTGTAGGTACAACAGGTGATGTGTATGATCGTTTCTTGGTAAGAAACGGAGAAATGTGGGAGAGCTACAGTATTATCCAACAAGCATTAGAAAAAATAGCTAAGATAGAGCAGGAAGACCCTTCGCAAAAAGAAGTGTTCTATGCTGTAGAAGCAGATAAATATCACTTCCCGGCTAAGGAAGATGTGTATACAAGCATGGAAGCTTTGATTCACCAATTCAAAATGGTGATGGGGGAGATCGATATACCGGAAGGGGAAATATATAATGCGGTAGAAGGTGGTAATGGTGAGGTCGGTTTCTATTTAATAAGTGATGGAGGGCGTACGCCTTATCGTTTGCATTTCCGCAGACCATGTTTTATTTATTATCAGGCTTTCCCTGAAATAATACAAGGTGGTTTGTTGAGTGATGCGATAGTAACACTCAGTAGCCTGAATGTAATTGCAGGTGAGCTGGATGCATAATATTAATAACAACTAATACCCTTGTAGGGGTTGATGTATGATAAAGTTTAGTGAAGAAAAGCTGAATAAGGTAAAAGAAATAATGGCACGCTACCCGGAAGGGAAGCAAAAAAGTGCCTTAATACCTGTGTTGCACATTGCTCAAGAAGAGTTTGATGGCTGGTTGGATACTCCTGTAATGGATTATGTAGCAGAGCTATTGAGCATCAAGCCGATTGAAGTATATGAGGTAGCTACCTTTTATACCATGTTCAACCTGAAACCTGTTGGTAAATATGTACTGGAAGTTTGCCAAACAGGGCCTTGTATGTTGAATGGTAGTGATGAGATCATTGATTACATCAAAGAGAAGCTAAACATTAAGGCTGGAGAAACAACAGATGATGGTTTGTTTACTTTGAAACCTGCTGAATGCTTGGGCGCATGTGGTTATGCACCAATGATGCAGTTGGGTAAACATTATAAAGAGTTTTTGACCAAAGAGAAAATAGACCAGATAATTGATGACCTAAGAGCTGCTGCAAACAACTAGTGTATGCGGTATTGCTTGGTCATATTATTGTTCTTTATTTATAGTAGTGCATCGGCACAGAGAAGTGAAGAAGGGGTGAAACTAGCTTCAGAGGCTTTTAACCAAGCGCTTGTAGCTAAAGATAGTAATGCTTTAAAGAAGCTTTTGTTTCATCAGCTAAGCTACGGACATAGCAATACATGGGTGGAAACGAAGCAGGAGTTGATAGATGATCTGTTCAACGGAACGATTACCTATAATAAAGTAGAAACGGAGAAAGTAGAGGTTATCATGCTGACAAAAAAGTTGGCAACTCTAAGGGCAGATGTGGTGATCGATGCAGACTACAAAGGCAGTAAGGGGTTGGTCTTTCACCTCTATGTGTTACAAACGTGGAAGTGGCAGAATATGACAGGTTGGGTAATGTTGAACAGGCAAAGTGTAGGTATAAAAGATAAATAAAATCAAGTCCGAAAGGATTGAATTATAAATATGAAACTATTATTAGAACATGCACATGTAGAAGGTATTCGTTATTACGATACCTATCGTAAGCATGGTGGTTACCGCTCTGTAGAGAAGGCGTTAAAAATGACGCCCGACGAAATAGTGGAAGAAGTGAAAACCAGTGGTCTTCGTGGTCGTGGTGGTGCGGGTTTCCCTACAGGGTTGAAGTGGAGCTTTTTGGCTAAGCCCGAAGGTGTGCCTCGTCACTTGGTATGTAATGCCGACGAGTCGGAGCCGGGTACGTTTAAAGACCGTTATTTAATGGAGTTTATCCCTCACTTGTTAGTTGAGGGTTTGATCGTGAGTAGTTTTGCTTTGGGTAGCAATGCTACATATATATATATACGTGGTGAGTATGCTTGGATAGTAGATATACTAGAGCAAGCAATAACTGAGGCGAAGAACAATGGATGGTTAGGTAAAAACATTCAAGGTTCGGGGTTTGACTGTGAGATATACGTACAGCGTGGAGCAGGTGCTTATATCTGCGGTGAAGAAACTGCACTAATAGAAAGCTTGGAAGGCAAGCGTGGTAACCCGCGTATCAAACCTCCATTCCCAGCTGTGAAAGGTGTTTGGGGTCGCCCTACGGTGGTGAACAACGTAGAAACTTTAGCCGCCGTTGTGCCAATCATGAATATGGGTGGCGCAGAGTATGCTAAAATAGGTGTAGGTCGCTCTACAGGTACTAAGCTATTATCGGCTTGTGGTAATATCAATAAGCCAGGCGTTTACGAAATAGATATGACCATCTCTGTTGAAGAGTTTATTTTCTCTGATAAATATTGTGGTGGTATACCTAATGGTAAGCGTTTGAAGGCTTGTATACCTGGTGGTTCATCTGTACCTATAGTTCCTGCCAACTTGTTGCTAAAGACAGCAAAAGGAGAAACACGCTACATGAACTACGAGAGTTTATCTGATGGTGGTTTCCAAACTGGTACTATGATGGGGTCGGGAGGTTTCATTGTAATGGATGAAGACCAGTGTGTAGTACGCCATACTATGAGCTTAGCACATTTCTACAACCACGAGAGTTGTGGACAATGTAGTCCATGCCGTGAGGGTACGGGTTGGATGTATAAAATATTAAAGAACATCGAGTACGGAAAAGGAAAGATGAGTGATATAGACTTGCTTTGGGATATTCAAGGTAAGATAGAAGGGAATACCATTTGCCCGTTAGGCGATGCGGCGGCATGGCCGGTAGCAGCAGCTATCCGTCACTTCCGCGATGAGTTTGAATGGCACGTGAAAAACCCTGAAGAGTCACAAAAAAGAAACTTTGGTTTAGCGCATTATGCGGATCCATTACCTCCGGTAGTGGAAGCAAATGCTTAAAATACAAGAACGAATATGTCTGAACAGGCACAAAAGTTTAAAGTAACGATAGATAACATCACAGTTGAGGTAGACCCTGGTACTACTATACTGGAAGCTGCCCGTCAGATCGGTGGTGATGTTACCCCTCCGGCTATGTGCTACTATAGCAAGTTGGAAGGTAGTGGTGGTAAGTGCCGTACCTGCTTGGTAGAGGTGAGCAAAGGTTCCGAGAAGGATCCTCGCCCAATGCCTAAGTTAATGGCTAGTTGCCGTACGGGTGTGATGGATGGCATGGAAGTGAAGAACATCACTTCTCCACGTGTGGTAGAGGCTAGAAAAGGTGTGGTGGAGATGTTACTCATCAACCACCCGTTAGATTGTCCTGTATGCGACCAAGCGGGGGAGTGTCATTTACAAGACCTGAGCTATGAGCACGGTGCTTCAGGCACTCGTTACGAGTTCGACCGCCGTACTTTTGAGAAAGAAGATATTGGTGATTATATATCACTACACATGACACGTTGTATCCTTTGCTACCGTTGTGTGTACACTGCCGAGCAGTTGACGGAAAAGCGTGAGCATGGTGTATTAGAGCGTGGCGATAAAGCTGAGATCAGTACGTTATTAGGTAAAAGCCTAAATAACGAGTTTATAGGAAACGTAATAGATGTATGCCCTGTAGGTGCATTGACGGATAAAACGTTCCGCTTTAAGAATCGTGTATGGTTTACTAAACCGGTAGACGCGCATCGCGATTGTGATAACCCTAAATGTTGTGGTAAAGCACGTTTATGGTATCGCGGAGATGAAGTATTCCGTGTTACAGCGCGTAAAGACCAGTGGGGTGAGGTAGAAGGATGGATCTGTAACGATTGTCGTTTCCATAAAAAAGACACAAAAGATTGGGTGATAGAAGGCCCGTCAAATATTAGCAGACATAGTGTTATCTCTCAAGGGCATTATGTAAATACAAAGCCACAACCTGTGTTGATAGACAAGGTAATAGGTAAAGACCCTAAGCTTTTGCTGAATATACATGACGAGAGTGATGTGAATAAACCTAATGTAGACCTGTCTAAAATAGCTGGACCGGCACATTCTGATGATTTTGAAAAGAAAGGCAATTAAAAATATAAACAACTAATTACTTTTGCGCCACTATGCTGTTACTTGATATTGATACAGCCTTTATTATAGAGAAATTCATTCTAGGCACAGTTATCTTGCTGGGGTCACTTGGTGTAGCTATGTATGCTACTTGGGGCGAGCGTAAGGTGGCTGCTATTATGCAAGACCGTAGGGGTCCTAACCGTGCTGGTCCATTTGGTTTGCTACAACCATTGGCCGATGGCGGTAAACTTTTCTTTAAAGAGGAGATCACTCCTGAACGTTCTACAAGATTCTTATTCATTCTCGGACCATCGTTAGCCATGCTTACCGCATGTTTGACGAGTGTGGTAATACCTTGGGGTCCTGATTATGTTACAGAATCGGGCAAAGTAATATCACTACAGATGGCAGATATCAATATAGGTATCCTGTTCATCTTTGGTATATTAAGTATAGGTGTATATGGTGTGATGCTAGGCGGATGGGCTTCTAACAACAAGTTCTCTTTGTTGAGTAGTATTCGTGCAGCGGCACAGGCTGTTTCTTATGAGTTGGCTTTTGGTATCAGTTTGGTAGCCTTGCTGTTGATGACGGGTACTTTGAGTATGCGCGAGATAGTAGAGCAACAACATGGTTTCTGGAGTGACGGTTATTTCACTTGGAACTTCTTTAAGCAGCCTCTAGGCTTCTTGATATTCTTGGTTTGTTCTTTTGCAGAATTAAACCGTGCACCATTTGACTTGGCAGAGTGTGAGAGTGAGTTGAACATGGGTTACCACCAAGAGTATTCTTCAATGAAACTGGGTTTTTATCTTTTTGCAGAGTACATCAACCTATTCATTAGCTCGGCGGTAATTATTACACTTTTCTTTGGTGGGTACAACTTCCCATTCATGGATCAGGTAGCGGCTGCAGCACCACCATTGATATACACAGCTATTTGTGTATTAGTATTCTTGACAAAAATTATTTGTACCATATTGTTTTTCATGTTCATTCGCTGGACGTTACCACGTTTCCGTTACGACCAGTTGATGAAGCTAGGTTGGAAATCATTGATACCACTAGCGTTGGTAAACATGCTGATAACCGGAGCGTTGATTTTGTGGGTGTTTAAATAAGGATAATGGAAAAACTAACGAACAAATCGAAAGCGGTAGATCGTAGTCCAATGACCTTTGGAGAGAAGATATATCTTCCTTCCATAGCCAAGGGCTTGAGCATAACGCTGGGTCATATATTTAAAAAGCCTGCTACGGTAAGCTATCCGGAAGAAAAACGTCCGTTTAGCCCTGTGTTTCGTGGCTTGCACATACTGAACCGTGATGAAGAGGGAAGAGAGAACTGTACAGCATGCGGACTTTGCGCACTAGCTTGTCCGGCTGAAGCGATCACGATGGAAGCTGCAGAGCGTAAGCCTGATGAACAGCACCTATATCGTGAAGAGAAATATGCAGCTAAGTATGAGATAAATATGTTGCGTTGTATATTTTGTGGCAATTGCGAAGAAGCTTGCCCTAAAGATGCAGTATATCTAAGTGAGACATTAATGCCTACGCACTACGAGCGTAGTAAGATGATTTATAAAAAAGAAGACCTTTTGATTCCTCACCCTAAAGTGAAGGAGGATAAATAAGTGATATGAGCTTATACGAAATACTTTTTTGGTTCCTTACAGTAATTGCCATTGGCTGTGCACTTGGTGTGGTCTTGAGCCGCAACCCTGTAAGTAGTGTATTGTTTCTGATCGCAACCTTTTTTGCCATATCAGGACATTATATATTAATGAATGCTCAGTTCTTAGCCATTGTAAACGTTATCGTTTACGCAGGGGCTATTATGGTACTGTTTCTCTTCGTCATCATGTTGATGAACTTGAATGCAGATACAGAACCACAGAAAAATCTGTTGATACAAATAGCAGGTGGTGTGTCAGGTGGTGTGTTGTTTTTAGTGGTATTGGCAGCATTACGTTCTGCGTCGGTAACGCCGCTAGAGCAAACAGCAACAGATATAGGATTAATTAAAAACTTAGGTAGAACGTTATTTACAAAATTCCTTCTGCCTTTTGAAATAAGTAGTGTACTCTTTCTTAGTGCAATGATAGGTGCAGTAGTATTAGGTAAAAAGGGAACACCAGTAACAGAATAAGATATGCCTACACAATATTATTTGTTTTTAAGTATCGCATTGTTTTGCATCGGCATTATGGGAACGCTTATGCGCCGTAATGCTATCATTATATTCATGTGCATAGAGCTAATGCTTAATGCAGTGAACCTGCTGCTAGTGGCGTTCTCTAAAATGTATAATGATGCTTCTGCTCAGATCTTTGTGTTCTTTATTATGGTAGTGGCAGCGGCAGAAGTAGCGGTAGGGTTGGCAGTAATAGTGATGATGTATCGTAAGGTACACTCGGTAGACATTAATATATTAAACAGATTAAAGCACTAATACCCTTCGGGGGTTTGGTATGACAAACTTAGTTTATTTAGTTCCGTTATTTCCGTTGATAGGTTTCCTTATCAATGGTATTGGTTGGAAGAAAGTTCCGAAAGCAGCCGGTGGTGTTATTGGTAGTGTGGCCGTATTGGCTTCATTCTTAGTTTCTTTAGGTATTTTCTTCGAGGTGAAAAGTAGTGGTACGGCTACTACGGTTCACTTATTCGATTTTATCCATTCGGGTAAGCTATATATACCATTTGCTTTCCAAGTAGATGCCTTGTCGTCTCTATTCTTATTGATCATTACAGGTATTGGTTTCTTAATACATGTGTACTCTACATCGTATATGCATGATGATGAGGGCATGACCAAGTATTTCGCTTATTTGAACTTGTTTGTTTTCTCAATGTTGTTACTCGTATTAGGTGGCAACTATTTGATCATGTTCATCGGTTGGGAAGGTGTAGGACTTTGTTCTTATCTATTGATCGGCTTCTGGTTTAAAGAAAGAGAAAATACAAATGCTGCTAAGAAGGCTTTTGTGATGAACCGTATTGGTGATCTAGGTTTCTTAGTAGGTATGTTACTAGTGTTGTTCAACTTTGGTACTCTTTCTTACCAAGAGTTGTTTAGCACCATGTCTACTACTACACCTTCCAGTGATCTAACTAATTGGATAGCTATCTGCTTCTTTATAGGTGCTATGGGTAAGAGTGCTCAGATACCTTTATATACATGGCTACCTGATGCGATGGCAGGCCCTACTCCTGTATCTGCATTGATACACGCTGCTACCATGGTAACGGCAGGTATCTATATGATAGCACGTAGTAATGCATTATACAATCTGGCACCAATGGCTATGGATCTAGTAGCTATAATTGGATTGGCTACAGCAATATTAGCGGCGAGCATTGCTATCAAACAATATGATATTAAGAAAGTATTGGCATACTCTACTGTGAGTCAGTTAGGCTTTATGTTCTTGGCTTTAGGTATGGGAGCGTATACAACAGCAGTATTCCATGTGATGACGCATGCCTTCTTCAAAGCCTTATTGTTCTTAGGTTCTGGTAGTGTGATACACGCTATGGGGGGTGAACAAGACATTCGCAAAATGGGTGGTTTGAACAAGCATATGCGTATTACAGGTTCTACCTTCTTGATAGGCTGCTTGGCTATCTCAGGCATACCAGGTTTCTCAGGTTTCTTCTCAAAAGACGAAATATTAGCTTCTGTATATGCACATAGCCCAGTAATGTATTACCTAACACTAGGTGCTGCATTGATGACAGCTTTCTACATGTTCCGTTTATACTTCCTAACCTTCACAGGAACATTCAGAGGAACTGAAGAACAAAAACATCATCTGCACGAGAGCCCTGCTGCTATTACAATGCCTTTGGTTGTATTGGCAATATTGGCAGTGATAGGTGGTTATGTAGGTTTGCCTGCAGTAATTACAGAGCACCATATATTAAATGAATATCTAAGACCTGTAGTACAAAACTTTAACCAACATCACTTAGACCATAATACAGAATGGATGTTGATGGGTTTATCTACTGTACTGGTAATAGTAATGATATTTGTAGCACGTAGTACTACTAAGAAAGCCAACTTTGCACCAAACACAGGTATTGCAAAGGCATTGGAAAACAAATGGTATATAGATGAGTTGTATGATACAGTTATCGTTCGTCCGATAGGTGCGTTATCAACTGTATTGAATAATATAGTAGAGAAGATGGGTATTGACGGGTTGGTGAATGGAATAGGTAAGGGCATCCATTGGGGTAGTAATCGTGTACGATTAATGCAAAGTGGTCTGGTAGGCTTTTACATTTTTATAATGGTTATTGGTATAACATTGTTGTTTGCCTTTACCTTTTTGTGGATACAATAATAATTAGATAGCATACTGCATAAGTATCATGATAGTAACATTACTCATAGTAGTTCCTTTAATAGCAGGCATATACAGTCTTTTTGTAAAAAATGATTCTGTAAAAGGTACTGCTATTGCCAGTACGGTGATAACACTTGTTGTAGGAGCATTAGTAGGTATGGATGCCTATACTGCACCTGTAAGTTGGAGCATGGATTGGATACCAACGCTAGGTACTAAACTTAGTTTTGTAGCTGATGGCGTGAGTACAATGCTTAGCCTGCTGGTGAGTATTGTGATGTTGGTGGTATACATCAGTGGTTTGAATAAGAAAGTAGACAATCAAGGTTCTTTTTACGGTTTATTATTGTTGTCTCAAGCGGGTATTACAGGTGTATTCTTAGCTAGTGATGCATTGCTGTTCTACTTCTTCTGGGAGTTGGCATTAATACCCGTATACTTCCTTTGCTCGCAATGGGGTGGCGAAAGACGTATTGCGGTTACATTAAAGTTCTTTATCTATACATTCGTTGGTAGCTTAATGCTACTAGCAGCAATTATATATTTAGCGACACAAAGTGCAGGAGGTACCTCATTTGCCTGGGAACATATCGTACGCGTAGGTAGTTCTTTGCCTGTAGACCAGCAGCAATGGTTATTCTGGTTGATCTTTATAGCTTTTGCTATCAAGATGCCGATATTCCCATTCCACACTTGGCAGCCAGATACTTATGAGCAATCGCCAACACCTGTTACCATTGTGCTTAGCGCATTGATGGTGAAAATGGGTTTGTTTGCAGTGCTTCGTTGGTTGTTACCTGTGTTGCCGGAAGGAGTAGCTTATTGGTCTGACACAGTAATTACATTATCTATAATAGGTATTGTTTATGCATCACTATTAGCTATTGTGCAAAAAGACCTGAAGCGATTAGTGGCTTATTCCTCTATTGCGCATATGGGCTTGATGAGTGCCGCTGCTTTTGCTGGTACTAATGTAGGTATGCATGGGTTGGCAGTACAGATGTTCAACCACGGTATCAATATAGCAGGTATGTGGGTAATCGTACATATGATAGAGCAACGCTACGGTACACGCAACATGAGCAAGCTGGGTGGTATGGCTACGGCTGCACCAAAGATGGCCATTGCATTAGTGATCGTGTCTTTAGCTAATATAGCACTGCCACTTACAAATGGGTTTGTGGGCGAGTTTATGCTGTTCAACGGCTTGTTCCAAAGCGCTTCCGAATACCATATTACCTTTATGGTGATAGCAGGTTTAGGTGTGATACTAGGAGCAGTATATACGCTGAATATGATACAGCGTACTGCTTATGGTAGTGTGGTAGAGATGAAAGAAGGTAAAGACCTTACAACAAACGAATACATTGGGTTGGCTATTATTATTGGCCTTATCATATTTTTAGGTGTTTATCCAAAGCCGTTGTTAGAAATGACAGCGACCGCAGTAAATACGATGATGCCCTAATTTGAATATTGACTAATAACTACTGTATAAGTAATGAAGGCAATTATTGCTGCTACAATATTGGGAATTGTGCTTATGTACTCAGGCTTTTTGTCTAAAGACAAGAAGTCAATAGTTTCTATAGCCATCATAGCGATGCTGGCACTACTAGGTATCAATATCTGGGAGCTGACCACAGCTAGTGCTACAGAACCGCAAATGCTGTTCAACAAAATGTTGCGCATAGATAAATATGCTATCTGGTTCAATACATTAATGACGGGCTGTACTTTCTTGTACTTCTTACTAGCTGGTAAGCATATAAAAGAAGTGGGCAATCACGTAGCGGAATACTTCGCACTTATCTTCTTTATACTATGTGGTATGTATCTATTAACGGGATACAACAATCTGCTTATGTTATTCATAGGTGTAGAAATCTTATCTATACCACAATACATATTAGCAGGTAGCGATAAAAAGAACTTAAAGAGTAATGAGGCCTCGTTGAAGTATTTCTTGATGGGTGCCTTTACCACAGGTATCTTATTAATGGGTATTACGCTATTGTACGGTGCTACAGGTTCTTTCAATATCCTTGATTATACTTTCTTACAGGCAGATACACTTAACCCAATGGCCTTGTCAGGTATTATCTTGATCATGATCGCCTTTGCCTTTAAGATATCTGCAGCACCAATGCATACTTGGACACCTGATGTGTACGATGGAGCGCCAACCGCCTTTACTGCCTTTATGGCAACTATAGTAAAAGCTGGTGCCTTTATCGGTTTCTTACGTTTGTTCCATATTGCGTTTGGTAGCATTAGCAGCCAGTGGATGATGACCTTAGCAGTTATTACAGCTGCTACATTATTCGTAGGTAATATTACAGCGGTATTCCAGCAGAGTGTAAAGCGTATGTTGGCCTACTCTTCTATCGCACAAGCTGGCTTTATGTTGTTTGCAGTAGTATCTGTAAATGCTACAGCATGGCAGGGTATTACATTATATGCTGTGGCGTATAGTGTGGCTACCATAGGTATGTTTGCCGTATTGCTGAAAATGAAAGACTACACTTACGATGGCTTTAATGGCTTGGCTAAGAAACAACCTGCATTAGCTTTTTTTACAACTGTATTCCTTCTGTCTTTAGCAGGTATACCACTTACCGGTGGTTTCTGGGCTAAGTATTTTGTACTAACTAGTGCAGTACAGCAAGGAGGTATGTTATGGTTAGTGATATTCGCACTACTAATGGCAGCGGTAAGTATTTACTACTACTTTAGGGTTATAATTGCGATGTACTTCAAAACTGGTGATGCTGAGCTAAACCATGAGGTGACTGCTACCGACAGGTTATTACTGGCAGTTACTTGCATTATTGTAATACTGCTTGGTGTAGCACCACATTTATTCCTTTATTCAGCATAGTACTATAATAGTCCTGAAACTGGCTTAAATCCATAAAAAGCAGGTTTCTCCACATAGATATTACCATATATTATATTTGAATATATGTTTAATGTATTGTTTCTTATATAAGTGACAGTACTTATTCACAACTGTGCATTTCTTTAGCCTCAAATTTCCTTAAGCTTATTTAATTTCGGTGTGTACCAGAAAAACGGTGTAAGACTATGGATATAGAACATTTAATGCCGCACGTAGAAGCACTAATATTTGCTAGTGAACGCCCGGTTACTCTTATGGAGATAACAGAGCTTTTGTCTAAGTCGTTTGAGGAGATGATGGAAGGAGAAAGAGTAGCTACCTGTATAGATGCTATTCGTGAAAAATATAGTGCAGAATACTACCCATTCCAATTAATGGAAACAGGTGGTGGATATCAGTTTTTAACAAAGAAGCAATTTCATAAAACAGTACTACAGCTTAATGGAGACAAGCATATCAAGAAGCTTTCTTCTGCAGCTATGGAAACTTTGGCAATTATCTCTTATAAACAACCGGTTACAAAATCAGAGATCGAATATATAAGAGGTGTAGGTGCAGATTATTCTATCCAGAAACTACTGGAAAAAGAACTGATCGTGATAGCTGGCCGCAAAGAAGATGCTGTAGGCAAGCCTTTGGTTTATGAAACATCTAAGAACTTTATGGATTACTTGGGTATCAACTCACCAAGCGATCTACCGCAACTAAAAGATATCACCGATGTGGAAATAGTTGTGCCAACGGACAGTAACGAGGCACAGCCTGATGACGCTTCTGCTACAGAAGAGGGAGAATCCGGCGCTATGATCGTAAGCCCTGATGGGGCTATCAAAGCGGCCTAAGCATACAAAAGAGAGTTTAAGTAATACCAAAACCGTTTCGTTAACGCGAGGCGGTTTTTTGTATTATTTATATTCTTAGCTGTAACTTTGCACCACATTTATGGAAAGTATGAAAAATATACTAGCAGCTATATTGCTCCCGGCTGCATTGTGTACTACTCTTGAGGTAGCTGCACAGAAAAAATCAGATAAAAAAATAGTAAAGCAGTTGAAGCAGGATATAGGTTATCTGGCTTCTGACGAGTTGAAAGGTCGCCGCACAGGCTCTGCAGGTGAAGAGGCTGCTGCTAACTATATTATTAAATATTACAAAGAGCAGGGTGTAAGTGCTTATAAAGACAAGTATATCTACCCATTTACCTTTGTTAATGGTAGGAAAGTAGGTGCAGCTACTACTATTCAGCTTGGGAATGAGAAAGTGCCTACAGATATCGCATTCCCGCTACCGTTTAGTGCGAATGCAACAGTAGATGCCAAGTTGATACCTGAAGTATTTGAACAGGATAACGTATGGATGATATCCCTGTATGCTGACGCAGAAGAAGCTAAAAACCCTCACTTTGATTGGGAAAAAGCAGCATTTAAAAAAGTACTTGATGCAGCAAAGCATGGAGCAACAGGAGTGTTGCTTTATGATAAATATGGTGCTAAATACGAACCTCAGTTCAATAAGAAATCAAGCTTTGAAAACTTAGATATTCCATCCGCCTTTTTAAGTCATAAAGGCTACAAAGAATATGCTGAAGAAAATGAGGAAGAGTTGATGCTACATATGAGTATTGACATTGAAAAGACGAATTTGACAGGTAATAACATTGCGGGTTATGTGGATAATGGTGCTACATATACCGTTGTACTTGGTGCGCATTACGATCACTTAGGTATGGGTGAAGATGGCAACAGCCGCTATACAGGTAAAGAGCCACAGATACATAACGGGGCAGATGACAATGCAAGTGGTACAGCTGCTTTGATGCAATTAGCTAGTTGGGTGAAGAACAGCAGCTTTAAACAATATAATTATTTGTTCGTTCACTTCTCGGCAGAAGAGCTGGGTCTTATAGGTTCAAAGGCTTTTGTCGAAGATATGTCTTTAGATAGCAGTAGCATTGCCTATATGATCAATATGGATATGGTAGGCAGGCTGAACGATAGCACACATGCACTTACTGTTGGAGGTGTAGGTACTGCTAAAGTGTGGGGTAATGTTATTGTCAACGATAACTTTAAGGTGTCTATTGATAGTTCTGGTGTAGGCCCTTCCGATCATAGTTCGTTCTACCATCAAGGTATTCCCGTATTATTCTTCTTTACAGGTACACATACCGATTATCACAAGCCAGAAGATGATGCAGATAAGATAAACTACGAAGGAGAGGCTGCTATCATAAAATATGTATACAATGTAGTGGGCAAAATGGAACAAGAGCCAAAGCCTAAGTTCTCTCCTACCAAGCAAAAGGATATTGGTAAGGTTCGTTTTAAAGTTACCTTAGGTATTATGCCAGACTACGCTTTTCAAGGCGAAGGAGTACGTGTAGATGGTGTAACAGAGGCTCGTCCGGCACAAGTAGCAGGAGTAAAAGGAGGTGATATTATTACTGCTATTGGTAAATTGGAAATAAAGGGCATGCAAACCTATATGGAAGCATTAGCAGAATTTAATGTGGGGGATGAGACTACAGTAACCGTTAAGCGTGAAGGTAAAGAAATGACCATGCCTTTGATCTTTACACCGAAAGAGAAAAAGCACTAAAGCGTATTAGATATATAGAAAAAGGGCAGCTACTTGTAGCTGCCCTTTTTTATGCTTCTTCTGTTACTTCCGTTTGGTGGCGGTAGAGCTTAGCATATTTCTTATTTAAGCTCATTAGCTCTTCATGCGTACCTTGCTCTACTATTTGGCCGTCATCCAGTACAATTATCTTATCAAAGGTCCAACTGGTAAATATTCTGTGGGTGATGACAATAGTTGTTTTATTCTTTAGTCTTGTCTTGAAGTTTTCTAAGATGTTTTGCTCTGTTTGGGTATCTACTGCAGACAGCGATTCGTCTAGCATCAATATTTTACTATCCTTGAGTATTGCACGGGCTAGTATCAAACGCTGTTTTTGCCCTCCTGAAAGCATTACGCCACGCTCGCCAATAACCGTTTCATAACCGTCTTTCAATGTTCCTACGTCTTTAGCAAAATCAGCAAGTCGAGCGGCTTCTTTTACTTCACTTTCTGTAGCCTCAGGTTTACCAAATTTGATATTATTGTATATGGTATCAGAGAATAGATAAGGCTCTTGTGGTGCATAAGCTATTTCGGCACGAAGGCTTTGTATGTTCAACTCTTGAATAGGCGTATCATCCAGTTTAAGTAGACCCTCTTGAGCATCATACATTCTTAACAGAAGATGTACAATAGTAGATTTTCCTGAGCCAGTTTTTCCTATTACAGCCACTTTTTCACCTGGTTTTATATCTAGTGAAAAGTTTTTCAAAGCAGTAATACCTGTGTGTGGATAGGTAAAGGAAATATTTTCAAATGTTACATGGCCTTTTAAGTTGGCCTCTTTAGCATCTTCCTGATTAGTAATAGTAGGTTCGGTATTTAAGAATTCATCAATTCTTTTTTGCGAAGCACCAGCACGTTGTACTATTGATGCTACCCAGCCTATAGCCATCATAGGGAACATAAGCATGGTGATATAGATGATGAACTCAGCTATGTTACCTGTTGTAATATGTCCTTGTATCGCATAGTAGCCACCAATAAGAATAGTGCTAATCATGCTCAAGCCTATGAATAGATTCATAGAAGGGAAGAAGACCGCTTCTGTGAGTGATAGGTTAATAGCACTCTGCTTATATTCATCGGATGCCTTGTTGAAAAAGCGCAGCATGTTTTTCTCTTGTACGAATGACTTTATTACTCTAATCCCTGAATAAGACTCTTGAGCAGTAGTAGTGATGGATGAAAGTTGCGCTTGGATCTTTTCGCTCTTTTTAAATATGATACGGTTGACCAAATAGATGGTGAGTGCTAATAGTGGTAAAGGGATAATAACGTATAGCGTTAGCATAGGGCTTACGCGTAGCATGCCCCATACACACATAATGGTTAGTACCACAAGGTTGATGGTATACATAATAGCAGGCCCTACATACATGCGTACACGAGATACATCTTCTGCTATACGGTTCATAAGGTCGCCAGTGTAATGGCTTTTATAGAATTGAGTATCAAGTTTTTGGTAATGAGTGTAGATCTCATTCTTTTGGTCGTACTCTATAAAGCGAGACATAACAATGATCGTTTGCCTCATGAAGAACATGAATAACCCTCTTAGCAACGCTAGGCCAAGTAGTAGTAGCCCGTTCCACAAAACAAGCTTAAAGATATATGCCTGTACCTCTTTAGAGATTATAGTATCGTCCAGTAATCTATAAGTACTAATGTTTTGTTGTACTTGGTCGATTATATTACGAACAATAACAGGAGGTATAACGGCCAGTATATTAGAAATGGTAATGAATAGCATGCCTGCCAGTAATCGCCATTTATATTTTAAAAGGTATTTGTTTAAAGAAGCCAGATTCTTCATAAGAGGCAAAGGTACTGGCTTTTTTCTTCTATTATATGAGCACACTACTTATCTTTGCCCTCTAAAATTTAAAGACAATGCGCGTAGCGGTAGTAGGTGCCACAGGCATGGTAGGTCGTACCATGTTACAGATATTAGAGGAACGTCACTTCCCCATTACAGAACTGATACCAGTAGCTTCGGCTCGCTCTGTAGGTAAAAAGTTGACTTTCAGGGGTGAAGAATATACAGTTGTTGATGCAGATACAGCCATTGGTATGAAACCTGCGTTAGCATTGTTCTCATGTGGAGGTGCAATGTCTTTGGAATTGGCTCCGAAATTTGCTGAGGCAGGTTGTAGAGTAGTAGATAACTCTTCTGCTTGGCGTATGGACCCTACCAAAAAACTTATTGTTCCTGAAGTGAATGCACATGTGCTTACCGAGGAAGATATGATCATTGCTAATCCCAACTGTTCTACCATACAGATGGTGATGGTATTGAAGCCTATACACGATAAGTATACCATAAAGAGAGTGGTGGTTAGCACTTATCAGTCGGTAACGGGTAGTGGGCAAAAGGCCGTGGATGAGCTAAATAACCAACGTGCAGGAGATAAGACCACAAATGTCTACCCACATCAGATAGACATGAATATTATTCCTCATATAGATGTGTTCCAAGATAATGGCTATACAAAAGAGGAAATGAAGATGGTGCTGGAAACTAACAAGATACTAGGTGAT
This sequence comes from Flavipsychrobacter sp., assembly GCA_041392855.1. Taxonomy (NCBI): domain Bacteria; kingdom Pseudomonadati; phylum Bacteroidota; class Chitinophagia; order Chitinophagales; family Chitinophagaceae; genus Flavipsychrobacter; species Flavipsychrobacter sp. Next base: position 2,422,598 of record JAWKLD010000001.1, on the reverse strand, counting down.
GATAGGGTAAAGGTGACGGCAACTACTGTACGTGTACCGGTAATGGGAGGTCATAGTGAAAGCGTAAATATTGAGTTGGTTAACGATTTTTATGAATCTGATGTAAAACAATTACTCAATATATTCCCAGGAGTAGTTGTGATAGATAACCCTGAGATGAATAGTTATCCTACACCACTATATGCATCGGGCAAAGATGAAGTCTTTGTAGGTCGTATCCGTAGGGATTATTCGCAGGAGAATACGCTAAACTGCTGGATAGTTGCAGACAATTTACGTAAAGGTGCTGCTACAAATGCGGTACAAATAGCCAAATATTTACATCAGCAAGGTTGGATTTAAGTTGGGCTTAATGTTTCTGTCACAAGTTTGTCAATAGTTGGGCTATTGGTCATGTGAAGAAAGAAGAGGGTGTAACTTTACACCATCATTTTTAACCTTTCTTTATATGAAATTAAAATATACACTATTATCGTTGGCATGTGCAGCAACAGTAGGTTCTTCTGCGCAAACGTGGGTTGTTGATTCCGTGGATTTGAATGCCGGATATGCAAAAGATGCGTATTATAATTTGGCTAATGGCAATACAAAAACGCAGACGGCAGATGATTGGCATATTGCTTTCCAAATGAGCAAGTTTGGAGCTACATCTTTCAACGCAAGTGTACGTGCCAACCATATTAAGGGAAAAGTTCAGGTATATTCAATAGGTGCTAAAGCTAGTACCAAGTTTGGTAACCTTGTTGCTAGTGATACGATGGGTAAAGTAAGCCCTGCTACTCAATTGGTAAATAATGATACTAGCTGGGGTGAAGGTGCTTTTACAGTAAACAGAAATACTTCTAGCCCTGTAGACTTTGGTTGGGCAAAGTACAATATGACCACGCATAACCTAAGTGGTGATTCTCTATACATTGTTATGATCGATGGTGCTGCATACCAACTACATCTCCAGGAGTATAAAAGTGCTGCTAATAACGAGATGTACAAGTTCAGGTTTGCAAAATTTGATGGTTCTGGTTTAGTAGAAGATTCTATTAAAAGAGCTAGCCCATACACAGACCGCCTTTTTGCTTATTACAACATGACGACGGCTACAGTTATAGACAGAGAGCCTTCTATAGGTGCTTGGGATCTACTATTCAAGCAATATCAAAAGAATAGAACATTCGGACCGGTACCGGGACAGCTACAAGCATATACAGGCGTACTAGCTAATCTTGATGTAGAGATAGCAGAAGTATTCTCAGTAGACCCAAACAATCTTACGTCAAGCAACTTTACTTCTCATTTATCAAACCTTAAGAAAGAGACAAATACAATTGGTGATAACTGGAAGACTTTTGACATGTCTATTTTTAAATATAGAGTACATGCCGATACTAGTTATATAGTGAAGTCTAAGAATAATAGTAGCTACTACCACATACAATTCACTCGTTTTGATGGAACTGCAACAGGTAAAATAGTTTTTCAAAAGCGTGCTTTGGGAACTACAAGTGTAGCTTCTGTTACTAACAATGTAAGTGAGTATAGTATTTATCCAAACCCTGCTAACAATCAGGTTAATATTATGATAGATGCTCGCGCACAAGCTAATAATGCACAGATAGTAGTTACAGATATTACAGGTAAGGTAATGATGACCACTACTGCGAATATGAAGAAAGGGCTGAACGCTTATCAGTTTGATGTTACTAATTATCCATCAGGTACTTACTTGGTTGTAGTATCTAATGGCGGCTGGAAGATAGCTGATAAAATAATGGTACAGCACTAGGGTAATTTCAAATCGTGCGGATTTGTTTATTTAATATAAGGGTTCAACACTTTAATTAATTAAAGGGTTGAATCCTTAATTTTTACAGAAGAATAGATGTTGAAGAGAATAGCACATATCATATTGTTTTTAGCGATTGCAACCTCAGGCTATGCACAAACGTTAAGGGTTACCGTATTAGACAATAGTACCGGTAAAACGGTTCCATTTGCGTACATAAATATTTCCTCTATTAATAATAATGGAACGATCATCAATGCGCAGACCGATGAGAATGGCGTTGCTAACGTGAGTCCAGATATCTACCCCTGTGTTTTTGAGTTAACAGCACTAGGCTACGAGTCGCTGAGCAAAGAAGTACTTACAGCTCCTGCGGGTAATGTGTTGAACATACGCATGACCAAAAAATTCTCTTCTATGAATGAAGTAGTTGTAACAGGTATGGCTCAGCCTATGAGGTTAAAAGATGCATTGTCGAACTATAGGGTCATTGGCAAAGAGCAGATAAAAGCACAAGGTGCGGTTACTCTAGATGAAATACTGGAGAACCAACTTAATATGAGTATTGGTAATGACCAAGTACTGGGTGCTACTATGAACATGCAAGGGCTAAAGGGGGATAAAGTAAAAATACTGATTGATGGTATACCGCTAAACGGTAGAGAGAATGGTAATATTGACCTTAGCCAGATAAACCTAAACAATGTAGAAAGAGTAGAGATAGTACAAGGCCCTATGAGTGTTGTATATGGAACAGATGCATTAGGAGGGGTTATCAATATCATAACTAAGAAAGAAAAGAAACCACTATCTATAAACGCAGGTACTTATTTAGAAACGTATAAGTACAACTTTGATGCTACTGCTTCTTTTAAACTAGCAGACAGACATCAAATAACACTTGGTGGTGGGAGAAACTATTTTAAAGGTTGGAAATATATAGACCAAGTACAAAGGTTTGGTACACAAGAGCTACGCACACAACGAAATTTATTATTTAATCCTAAGGAGCAATACATAGCTAACCTTGCGTATAGATACGAGGCAAAATCTGGCTTTAGGGTAGATCTGGCCTCTGATTATTTAAGGGAAAAAGTTACTGATAGAGGCGATGTGACTATATGGACTACAGCGGGAGCATATGCAACAGATAGATATTATAGAACTACACGTTCTATGAACAGACTATCGATGCAAGGCAAAATAGGCAAGAAAGGACAGTGGCAAAGCCAAAATGGATATATAGTATATAATCGCACCAGAGCTACTGTATCAAAAGATATGGTAGCACTTTCAGAAGTGCCTACTGCTGCTAAAGGAGATCAAGATACATCTACCTTCAGTGATGTGTTTCTAAGAGGCAATTATACCAACCAACTTCAAAAATTACAGTATACAGTTGGCTATGATGTTAATCTACAGTTTGCAAAAAGCTTAAAAATTGATGGGCATAATAAAGAACTACATGATTATGCTGTTTATGCTAATGTATCTTACCCATTAATAAAAGATAAACTTACAGGTCAGGTTGGCCTACGTGGTGCAGCAAATACAACTTATTCGCCACCTGTAATACCTAGCGCCAACTTGTTATACACGCCTAAGAAAAACTTACAAATTAGAGCCTCATATGCACAAGGTTTCAGAGCGCCTAGCTTAAAAGAGAAGTACTTGAGCTTTGTGGATGCTAACCATAATATTGTAGGTAGTCCTAATTTGCGTGCTGAATCCAGTCAGCATGTTCAAGTATCGGCTTCTTATCAGGCATACGAAGAGCGTTCTGATTATTTACAATTCATTGTTACAGGCTTCTTTAATGACGTAAAAGATGGAATTTTATTGGTGCCTGTTAATCCATTAGATTCTAACAGTCTTGATTATACTTATGGTAACCAGACCCATCAAAGCAATGCTATAGGTTCGGTGCAGATGGATGGACAATGGAAGCAGTTTCATTTTCAGATAGGGTATGCATTGACCAATGTTTTTGCAGAACCTAATAGTTATGATGCCTTTACTGCACAAGAAGCAACAGCAACATTGCAATATGCTTGGAAGAAGCCGGGTTTGAGGTTCAATGCTTTTTATAAGTATACAGGAAGCCAACCTACAGCTACTCCTAATATAGATGGAAGCATTTCTTATAATGGTACTCAAGATGCTTTTAGCATGCTGGATGTTTCGGTAAGTAAAAAGTTTTTGAAGAACAAGGTGCAGATAATAGCTGGCGTGAAAAACTTATTGGATGTACAACTGGTACAAACTCGTGGTGCGGGTATAAATAGCGGTGGTGCACATAGTGGTGGCTCAGGAGGAATAAACTTGCTGCCGCGTACAGTATTTACTTCTATAAGAGTAGCACTTAATAAATACTAAATAAAGAAGCCCTCAATTATTTGAGGGCTTCTTTATTATGATAAACTGATCTTATCTACTCGTCTTTCATGTCGCCCTCCTTCAAAAGCGGTACTCAAGAATTTATCAACCATATCTAGTGCAACTGCTTCAGATACAAAACGTGCAGGTATGCAAAGGATATTTGCATTGTTGTGTAGTCTTGCCAGTTCTGCAAGCTCGTCATTCCAACAAAGGGCAGCACGTACGTTTTGATGCTTATTAGCAGTCATACATACTCCGTTACCACTTCCACATATTAGTATGCCTACAGCAGCTGTCCCATTATCTACCATTTCAGATACAGGGTGTGCATAGTCGGGATAGTCAGTACTATCGGTGCTATGTGTTCCCTTGTCTTCTATTTGCCATCCAGCTTCACTAAGTGCTTTTTTTAGCATGTCTTTATAGTCAAAACCTGCATGGTCTCCACCAATTACTAATGGTAATTCTTGATTGAAAACTGTTTGTTGCATATCGTTAAGTATTATTTTTTACGATCTTTTTTCTTTCTGTCCTTCTCTACACGGGCACTGATCTTAATAGCTACCTCGTACAATAATATTAAAGGCATTACTACCAACCATATGGTAAACCAGTCGGGAGGTGTAATTACAGCAGCCAACACGAAGATGATAACTATAGCATAGTTACGCTTAGTGCGCATTAAAGTAGGGGTTAGTAAGCCTACTCTTGATAAGAAGTAAACCAATATTGGTAATTCAAATACCAATCCTATACCCAGTACTAAGTCGCTCAATGTACCATAGTAGTTAGCCATGGTAATGATATTCTGAAACTTAGAGCTGAGCTGATAATTTGCAAAGAAGTTAATAGTAAAAGGTGCTATGACGAAGTAGGCAAAAAGCACACCAAGAAAGAATAGGAATGACGACCAGAAAACAATGCCTCTAGCATGTTTTAGTTCTCCTGGTTTTAGAGCAGGTTTTACAAATTTCCACATTTCCCAAAACACATAAGGAAAAGCTACAATGAACCCAAGCATGAAGGATACAGAGAAGCTCATCATAAACTGCCCTGATAACTGTGTGTTTTGAAACTGAAGGCTCATCTCCTTCATGCATAACGCATCTTCCAAATGTAGTAGCTCTCCTAGTCGGCAAAGAGCACGGTAAGAAAGGAATTCGGGGTCAGCAGGGCCTAGTATAATAGTGTCAAATACCCAATCGCTATAGATAAAAACCACTATTGCTCCAACAATGATACTTAGGAGCGAACGAATGATATGCCAACGCAGTTCTTCAATATGGTCCACAAAGGCCATCTCACCTGCAGGGCTATCTATCCCTTTTCTATTCGCTAAAAACTTGTTTATTATACTCACTAGTTGCGCTTACGGATAGCAAATTTATACAAATAATAAGTTGTATGCATTACTAATGTGCAAAGGCTTATTTTTTATAGACCTTGATAGCGCAAGTATACTGAGAAAGACGTTCAATTTGACGCTCACGGTTTAGGCGGGAAAGCCTGTTAGTACTAGGTATATCTATTTTTGTACTATCCGGTAGCTCTTTTATATGTTGTAGCAAAGCTTCTGAAGAGATAGCGTAGGTGGTACCTTCACTTTGGCTTTCTTTACCTGTAATAATGGCAATGACCTCCCCTCTAGTATTCACAACAGGTGCACCACTTTGTCCATGATTTGCAGGTAGTTCCAGTCTATATTGAGAAGAATCTCCCATATATCCGTTGACAGAGCTAATATAACCTTCATTATAAACCACCTCATCTTGTGGGTAGCCGAGGCTATATACTTGCTCACCCAGCTTCTTTTTGGACTTGGCAAAAAGGTAAGGAACTCCCCATTTGCTGAACTTGAATTTTTTATCAACAACTTTTAGAATAGCTATATCAGCTTCTTGGTCGGTGCTGATAATAGCCGCTTTATAATAGTTGCCATCATTATGCTGAATGTACACAGAGTCTGCATCGGCGGTAACGTGGTAGTTGGTAACTAAATACCCATCATTACTTAATGCAAAGCCAGTACCAGAATAACGGGCATCTAAAGATGGCTGTTGTTGTTCGCCTGTAATGTTATTAATTAGCCTATGTTGTGAGCGCTTATATTTTTCAAGATCCCTTTTTAATAAAGAGTATTGAGAAGCAATACGTTTGTTATTGTTAGCAATGATAAGGTAGGTAGAAAGAGAAGTAACCAACGCTATACCGGCAGCTACTGCAGCAGTACGCCAGTAGTGCTTGTTGATAGAAATTGTTTTAGGCTCGGGTTTAGCGACAACTGTACGTTTTTGATGTACGTCTTTTAATAACGACTTAAAACGATGCTGTTTACCATTTGCCTCTAGTGAGCGTATGGTGTTAACACACTCATAGAAGGTATTACTAAAGGTAATATCATCTGAAAGCTTATTCTTTAAAATAGTAAGCTCTGTTTCATTCAAACTGCCAGCTACATAGCCTTCAGCAATCTCCCATATGTTCTTTTCTCCTGGCATTTCTATTTTACTTGTGTGCTAAAGAATATTTTCTTTAAGCGAGTAAGGCATTTATATTTTTGTGTTTTGGCATTATCGGGGTTCGTATAGTCGAAGTCTATTGCTATTTCCTGCATGCTTTTCCCTTTATGGTAATAAGCTTTTAGTAACGAGCTGCACGGTTCACCCAGTTCTTCCAATGCCGTTTCTAGTTGTTCATAATGTAACTCCCTTTCTACATGTGCCTTTATATCATCTTCGTAAGTGCTATCATATTCCGGTATTTCTACCAGCTGCACTTCTCTGGTTTTCTTCAACCATAGGTTTTTGGCTACAGCAAACAGGTAGGTGCCTATTTTACAGCTTAACCTAAAGTCTTCATCCTGTGCTTTTTCATACAGTACAGTCATTGCTTCTTGGTATACATCTGCAGCATCTACTTCTTGCCCGCCATGGGTAATGATCCATTTTGTAACAATAGGATAGTGTGCATTATATACTTCCTCAACTGCAGAACGCTCACTGGCAGCAAGTCCATTAAGCAGTTCAAGCTCTGTATGTAATGATTGTTGCACTTATTAATCCCGATTTTAAGAAAAAGTAACCCAATTCTTATATATAAAAATAATTACCAATTGACCAGGTTGTTGTAAAGTTAGTAAGTATAGCTATAAGGTGTACTTAGTCAAGTGTTTAATTAGGGTGGGAAAAATAATTTTAATTTTTTTGGGGTTACTGGGTTACCTTTTTCTTGATCTGGTATTAATAGGAAAATAAACAAGTACTAAACTAAAACTAGAAATTATGAAATTCGTTAAAATCGGTGCATTTGCAGTTGCTTTAGGTATGATGGTTGCTTCTTGTGGTGAAGCTACAGAAGAAAAAGCTGAAGATACAATGGAGCAAGTTGAAGAAACTGCTACAGAGGCTACAGAAGCTGTTGAAGAAGCTGCTACTGAAACTGCTGAGACTGTTGATTCTATGGCTACAGAAGCTACAGAAGCTGTTGAAGCTGCTCACTAAGCTGAAAGGAAAAAATTTAACCAAAATAAAAAGAGTCGATCCATATGGGTCGACTCTTTTTATTATTTGCCAGCTACTACGATAACAATTTCCCCTTTGGGAGGTTTGGCCTCATAGTGCTGTTGTAGTTCGGCTAATGTCCCTTTTCTTGTTTCTTCAAACATTTTGGTCAGTTCTCTACACACGGCAGCTTGCCTATCAGTACCAAGATGTTCGCCCATCTCTCTAAGTGTTTTTACCAGACGGTGAGGAGACTCGTAAAGAATAATCGTACGTTCTTCGTCAACTAACTTAGAAAAGAAGGTTTGTCTTCCCTTTTTTTGAGGGGGGAAGCCTTCAAAACAAAACCGATTGCTAGGAATACCCGACTGTACCAGAGCGGGTATAAATGCCGAAGCTCCTGGTAAGCATTCAACAGGTATCTCATTCTTAATGCACTCGCGTACTAGTAAAAACCCAGGGTCAGAAATCCCAGGAGTACCGGCATCTGTAATAAGTGCATAGGTCTTACCCTGTTGCATCTGTTCCACAAGATGTTGTACAACTTTATGCTCGTTGTGTTGATGATAAGGGGTAAGTGGCTTTTGTATATCATAATGCTTAAGTAGCACAGAGCTTGTACGAGTATCCTCACAGAGGATACCATCAGCATTATTCAATACTTCAATAGCCCTGTAAGTTATATCTCCAAGGTTGCCAATAGGCGATGGTACCAGATACAACTTCATAAGCGTATTATCCTTCTACTATAGTGATGTCAAATTGCTCCATCACTGGGTTAGCTAATAGCTTCTTACATGCATCGTCGGCAATAGCAGCTGCAGCATCTTTACTATCTGCATCTATGCTTAGTGTGATGTGTTTGCCTATGCGTACATTAGCTACGGCAGCAAGACCAAGGTTGTGCAAACTGTTGTTCACAGCTTTACCTTGTGGGTCTAATAATTCTTTTAACGGCATTACGTTAATGTGTGCTGTATATTTCATTATTTATTATTGTTCAGCAGGTTTGTGTATTAAAGATAGTATGATGTATAGGGCAAATACTATAGGCGCAGCCACTGCTTTGAGTGTAAACCAGCCAGCAACAGCAGCAATGATTAGGATTAATTGAGGCCACATATTAGCTGGTTTAAAGCTAGTTGGCATCAATTTCATAAAGCGTATTTTACTTACCATAAGCCATGATAACAAGCCTATTATAGCATATAGCAGATATTTATTTTGTAAGTATAGACCTATTTCAGGGTTTAGCCAGTTTATTAGTGGAAAGGATGCAATAAATAAACCAACTGCAGGTATGGGCATTCCAGTGAAGCTGCCACTAGAAGGAGTAGTTACATTGTATCTAGCCAACCTTATGGCACCAAAACAAGCAATAAGAAATGCAGGGGTAGTAGCTATCATGCTCACATCCATTGCATCTGGCTCTGCCATTATAGATGCCCATAGCATTTTATATAATATCATTGCAGGAGCAACGCCAAAAGATACCACATCGGCTAAAGAGTCGAGGTCCTTACCAATAGGAGAAAAGACCTTTAGTGCTCTGGCTACAAAGCCATCCAGTAGGTCAAAAACAGCAGCTATAAGTATAAATACACTGCCCCAGTAGGCTTGTTCTACACCAGTTACCCAGTATTCAGCGCCATGATACCCCGCAAGGAACGGTTGTGCATTAAGGATAAATGCAATAGCTATACAGCCTGAAAACAGGTTGCCAAGTGTAAGCAGATTAGGTAAATGCTTCATGAGCCATCAAAAGTAGTAATCTTCCTCCAATGTATGGATATGGTTATATAAATAAAGCCGGATAAATGTCCGGCTTTGTGAAATTTATTAAGATTTGACAATTATTCAGGCACAACCAGCCTAAAGCCATTACCATGAATATTCACGATCTCTACACTGCTATCACCTTTTAAATACTTACGTAGCTTGGCAATGTACACATCCATACTTCTACCATTAAAATAAGTGTCGCTGCCCCAAATACGTTTTAGTGCAGCCTCACGAGGCAACAGGTCATTTTTGTACTCGCAAAGCATTAGCAATAGCTCATTCTCTTTAGGAGATAATGTTTCAGAATCATCACCCAACTCTAATGTGCGTAGCTTGCTATTGAAATGGTAGCTACCTATATCAAACTCAACTTCAGCATGTTGCTTATCCTGTAACTCTTGATTACGTTTTAGTATAGCCTTGATTTTGTGTAGCAATACTTCACTATCAAAAGGCTTTGTGATATAATCATCTGCGCCCAGCTTGTAGCCATTCAGTATATCTTCTTTCATGCTTTTGGCAGAAAGGAAGAATAATGGAATATCAGGATCTACATTTCTAATTTCTTCTGCAAGTGTGAAACCATCCATATTAGGCATCATCACATCTAAAAGACATATATCGTATTTCTCTCTGCGGAAGGCAGCCAAGCCTAGTATACCGTCTCTGGCAAGCTCTACTACAAAGTCATTTAATTCAAGATAGTTTTTAAGTACCTGACCGAAGTTAGTATCGTCTTCTACTAATAGTACTTTGAATTTTTCGTTCTCCATAATCTTAAAAGGAATATATTATCACCAAAAGTAATAACCTAAAGGCTGATTTCACAGGTAATTTTTTGTTAAAAGCGAGGGCAGTCAATAGTGCTGTGGCCCATGCCTCCTCCTCTATAACCACCTTGATATACAAGCCCAAACTCTACTGCACCCCTACCATTTACATCAGGACCTAGTTTTGATATGGTATAATCGTAGCTTGCCATTAACCTCACACCAGACCATTGAAGCCCAAAAACGGGGATGATAGATTCGTTGAAGCGGTTATATACACCGACGATAACATCTGTAGAGTAATTTTCATTTCCCGAGATGAAAAAACGTGCTGTTAAACCATATACTAACTCTTGAGCTGAGCCCTGCCTGGTATAGTAGGCAGAAGGGTTGAGGATAAGAGAACCATCTAGTTTTATTAGTGCATCAACATTGGCTGTAGGACGCATCTTTATCTGGTTGGTATTACCCAAAAAACTCTCTTGAGGTTGGTTGATATGTGCTAGTCCAATACCGACTTTTAGATAAAGATTCTCATTGGGAAACAGGGCATAGTTGATGCCTGCATTCATATCCCAAAAATTGGTTTTGGCAACAGTGTTAGGTTCGCCATTGCTAGTACTTTTATCAAACTTGAAACCATCCCATTGTCTATCGTAAGTAAGTTTAGAGAAGTCGATACTACGTTGGTTGGTCGACGCAGAAAAACCAACAGATATCATATTGTATTCTCCAGTAAGTATATGATAGGCAACTGCTAGCTCTGTTCTGTTTAAGGTGAGTTGCCCGTCTCCAGCTTTATCATTAAAGAAGGCAACGCCTACGCCTAGCCAGTTAGTAAAATCCTGTTTTTTAAACAAGGAGAAGTCGGCAAAACCCGACATGGTATTGTATGGAACTGGTAGTTGCGCCCATTGGCTACGATAGTTGGCACCAATTCTATAGTCAGACTGGCTCATTAATGCTGTATTAGCAGGATTGAGTAGCATTGGGGCATTATAGTATTGGGAGAAATGCATTCCTTGCCCTGCAGCTGTACCATAAGTTAGTAGTGCCGTAAGAGAAACAGTTATGCCTTTTAAAAGTTTTTTTATCATACTATCGTATCAAGGTCACATTTCCTTTTTTGTATAAAGTAGTACCGTCTACAAAAGAAACGTTTAACACAAATGCATAAGCATCGGTAGGTTGTTCTTTGTTTTTATAATTACCATCCCAACCTACAGATTCTTCATTGGTTTCAAAAACCAATTCTCCCCATCGGTTAAATATACGCAAGTTGACGGTTTCTATACCTGAACCACGTACTAGTAATATATCATTATTACCGTCTCCGTTTGGTGTAAAGGCAGTAGGTATATCAGCAAGAGGGAATATATCTGCATCTACTTTTTTACAAATTGTATCAGAACAGCCTTTTAGAGTGCTAGCGGTTAAACAAACTGTATAGTTGCCCGTGCGTTTATAGTAATGGGGTTGTGGCGTTTCGTCTTGGCTACCTGTACCATCACCAAAGTTCCAGTTATAGGTGTCTGCTTTTAGCGATCTGTTGGTAAATACTACAGGCTCATTAGTAACTGGTATAATAGGTGCATGTATAAAATCTGCAGTAGGTAATACACTAACGGTTATTGTTTTGGTGAAGGTATCAACCTTGTTGCAAGATAGAGGGTTACTGGCGTAGAAAGTAATAGTATAAGTTCCTACAGAGTCATAAATATGTGATGGGGTAGGGTCGGAAGAGTTATTGCCATCACCAAAGTCCCAGTTGTAGCTGGTAGCATTTTCTGATGTGTTAGAGAATTTTGCTGCCTTATGTTGACATATTAGATCTGGTGCTTCCATATTGGCCTTTACCAGTATGTTGTTGAAATTAACAGTTTTGCTGACACTGTCTACTTTATTGCAAGAGGTAGGGTCAGACATGATAAGTCTGATCGTATAAGTGCCTTTTTGATTGTAGTTATGTGTGCTAGGATTATTACCAGTGAAACTAGTGCCATCGCCAAAATCCCAAGTAAGCGTTGCTGCTGAAGGGTTGTTGCCAAACTTAGAGTTGTTGGTAATGTTTACTATGTATGGACCACAGCTATCTGTAACTACAGTATTGAAATCGGCATTGATCGAGTTCGTATCTACCACAATGGTAAGGGTAGTGCTATCTATTGTATAACAGGCGTTGGGATTTCGAGCAATAAGTTTAACGGTATAGGTACCGGGTGTAGTATAGGAGTGAGATGGAGATGTAGCTGTACTTAATGGGCTACCGTCACCAAAGTTCCAACTGTAGATAGTAGCATTGGCCGAATTGTTTGTAAACTGTACTTGCTCCCCTACACATACAGTTGTAGAGGGGTTGGCACTCGCGGCCGCACTTACTGAGCCAAGGTTGAAAGCTATTTTTAAAGCAACTAGGTTACAATTATTACTATTATTGGTGTTACTCCAAGCACCTGTGGTAGTAGGCATGGAATCTATGTTGCCACAGCCTCCACATATAGCTTGGTATATGATCCCATTTTCATCAAACCTACTAGTACCACCATCAACATGGTCGCCAAGGTTGGCCAAACCGTAATAACCACCAAAGAGCTGAGCTGTCGCATTACGAGAAAGCACTATGAAATAAAAATCATCACCATTTTGACTGGTAGATTTTAAAATATTGTTGGGTGTAGTGGCAGGATTGCTTGCCGGTATGGGCATGTTTGAAGAGTTGGTAGGATTGCCTGTTACAAGAGTACTACTACCCCAGCCAGATATATAGACATTCTGACAAGTATCTACCAAGAAAGCAACGGGAGTAATATTGGTAATAGAAGAGCTACCACTGCCAAAAACAGTAGAGTAGATATTAGTACTAAGATTACTATCCAATTTTATAACAAACTGACTAGAGTTAGGCACAGAGAAAACTCCTGCTGTAACAGGGAAAGTACCTCCTAGGGTTTGCCCCATTGTGTAAACATTGTTGTCATCATCTACTTGTATACCATAGCATTGGTCGTAACTACCACGTCCAATTGCAGTAGCTCTATCTAATGGGTAGCTACCACTATTTTGAAATTTAGCAATAAATCCATCAGCGATACCTCCCTGGTAACTACCCCATAATGTGCCCGGTGAGAAGGGAAAGTTATTACCTGCCGTTCCGCCAGATACATAAATATGACTTTCGCTTTTATTCAATGCTAAAACATAAGCTGCATCATCGGCATTACCTCCCAAATAGGTGCTCCATAGCAGGTTGCTAAGGTTCGGGTCGAGCTTAAAAACAACAGCATCTTGTTGGCCCAGCAAGTTAGTTTGTATGGCGTTGGCAGTAGGAAAGTTAGTAGATCTAGTACAAGCAGCTACATATACGTTTCCTTGTGCATCTATTACTACTTCGCTACGAGCTTCGTCTCCATAGCTATGCTTTAAAGAAGAGTTTACAGTGGCATATACTGATGATATATTTACACCGTCGTCTCCGGAACCACCAACATAGGTGGAGGCTGCTAAGGCAGAACCTGCCGCATTAAGTTTTACGACCACAATATCTGCTCCCAGGTTGTAACTGTTATCGTATGGTGCACCTATAGTAGGGAAGTTATTGGAGTATGTGCGCCCAGCGATGATTAAGTTGCCGCTACGGTCTACGATCATACTATGTGGTTGATCGTTATTATTACCACCTATATAGGTAGAGTATATCAAAGCAGAGCCAGTGGCATTAAACTTGGTAATGGCCATGTCGCATCTAAATGAAGTGTCATTTCCTCCACCTGTTCCTCCACCCTGAAAGTTTACTTGGAAAGCGCCATTTGTTGTAATGTAAGCGCCATTTAGTGTAGCATCTACCGCACCTCCTGCATAAAAGTTGCCTTGATTATCATAAGTAGCAGTAAAACCCCAGTTGTCGGCTGTAGAGCCAGTGTAAGTAGAAAATACTACTGTAGGGTCTATTATTAGGTTTTGAGTTCCATCATACCCTTTAGGGAAATGATAAGTAATAATATTATCCTTTAGCTTGTATTTGCAGCTAATTTCTTTCAACACACCATCACTATATTGGTAAGCGTATGGCTCTTGTTCTTCAACAGTACCTACGGAAGTAGTAATAATAAGCTTCCCATTTTTTACCCTAATATCATCAGCACCCTTTATTTCCAGTTTAATATCATTGGGCTTACCATTAGGTTTTACTATAAAGTCGTATTTGATCTTAGTATTTGCAGAGGCAATGTGTAGGTCTATATTTTGATAAATATTGGCATAATCTACTGCCAAGTTGGGGTGGATATTACTTTTCCACTTTGTAGAGTCATTCCCAAGAAAGTAATTATAATAGTGATTTTGTGGTTTAGTACCTGTTATTTCAGCTTCAGAGTTTGCACCCAGCATTTTTACTTCATATCGGTGAAAATTAAGAACAGGTGCTTCTTTTATTCTGCCATGCTTATAGTCTCGCAATATATCAGCATTTTGAGTTGCACCCAGTATATACACAAAGCTTGTAGGCTCTAAAAAAACCGATACATTACCCGTTGTAGACTTATACTTGAAAGGGCCATCCCATTGCCCTTCATTTTTTATAAATTCAAGAGAGGCATTAGGCCCTTGTGCAAGGGATATTAAAGGAGAAAAAAAAACTATGCTATAAATCAGCCACCGTAGCATCATAATACACTAAATATTTGTAGATAAGCGTTAGTAAATGTAAGCTATTTTGCTAATAAATAGACGGGCAAAACGGTGTAAAAGACAGGTTTATAGGCGTTTTTAATGATTAAAAAACCCTAAAGAGTAAGATTAATGCAGTACTGTCATTAAAAGGTCATGAGAAAGAAGCTAATTGACAATTTTGTTGGCACAGCTAGTGCTGGCAAATGCTTCCGGTTTTGCCTTGAAAGCAAAGCCCATACCCAATATGTAGCCAGTAGCCTCTCTTAAAGCTTCATTACTTTTAAACTGAGGGTTGGTATTGATATCTGCATGTATCTCCATATCTATATCATAGGTATTAAAGAGATCGCATAGTTGATAAGCTATATCAATGCTTTTGCCCACCTCTACCAGCATGCGCTCTTTAATGCTGTAAGGAACTTTTGTTTTCTCATTTTGGATGAACATGAATCCGCCTCTCTTTTCTCTTAGAAAAACAATTACAGTGGCAAACTCGGTTTCCTTACCTCTTACTTGCGAGTCAGTACCAATGCATACTTTCAGCTTATAGCCAGCTTCAGTTTCCCTTATTATAGCCTCTTCTACCGCCTCTTTTACAGGTTGTTTTAGTGCCGAGCCATCAAACGTACGCCAGATCATAGATATGTAGTTTTAATTATATTAAAGTTACCTATAATGTTGTTACGAAATGATTATGACTGTGTTATGATAAAGTGAAATACACATGTTATAAACATTTTAATATATGACAATTTGTAAAGTGTTGACTGCTATGTTAAGTATTGTCATAATTGCTGGTGGTAGAGGCACTATTGTTTGAGTTGTCAAAATATTAGTCTAATTTTGTATATCGTAGTGCTGGAGAAATAATTCCTTCATAAAATACAATTCAGTTGTATATTACATAAAATAAGGAATTAGGCACTAGATCACATTCCGCATATAGAGAAATAAGGAGATATCATTAACTATGATTAAATCTCTAAAAGAAGACAAATGGTAACCAATTCATCAGAAAAGGTTAGCTCGACTACTCCGTTTAATGCAAGTTTTTGGAACGCTAAAAGATGGTTTGCCTTCTTGAGTGCGATGCTTGTGTTATGGGTGGCAGTATATCTATATGCACATTCTTCAGCAGGCTATAGTGGTAGCGAATATGTAAGCTTCAATAAGGTGCAAATTAGGCAGCTTAATACAATATTACGCGGGTCGTCATCTACATTACCATTAGCAAATACAGAAGATAATATTAGTAAAGCGGATGAAGATTTGCAGCAGGAAGATTACCCATTGTCAGAGTCGACTACAGCACCGCAGCAGTATAAGGATAATAGTGAAGTAGCCACAACTTGCGATTTGAATTGCAGAACAGAAAAAGCTTTGCTATATGTAAATAGCGAATTTGAACAAGAAGTATCGGAGGGGCAGCTTGAGTTACTCAAAGATTATATCAAAACATTCGGTCCTAGTGATGTAGGAATATTCTTAACTGATTATAAATTAAAAGTAAAGTCATATTTCTGGTTGACAGGGATGTTAGCATATGTAGAAATAGTATTCTGGGTAATCATAGGTGTTATTTGTAGCCTATTATTCTCTTTAGGGAATGCAGTGAGAAAACAAGGAGAAAATGGAAGAGGCTTTAATCCCAATGATATTATCTATCATATTGCTAAAATATTCTATGCACCATTTTCTGCAATTATTATAGTGTTGGCGTATAGTTATTTTAGAAATAATACTACACTAAACATAGATGCTAATGAAGGGGTTATAGTATTTGCATTTATAGCAGGCTTATACTCAGGTAGGGTAATGGGCTTTTTGGATAAGGTAAAGCAACTATTGCTTCCTGGAACTAACGGTGCTCAAAAAGAAGAGATAAAGTATGTACAGCCAGCTATCTCTCCTGTAGTGGAGCAACCTGTTGTAAAGCAAATGACGCCAACTACGGTAGCACCTAAGCAAGAAGTAGTAGCTGAAAAGGTGATAACAGATAGGGATATATTAGAGGAGATGAATAAAGATTATACGCCTCAACCTGTTGAGAAAAAGAAAGGTGATGATGCTGAAATAGAGGAGGTGGATATTGACCTTAAGCTTGATTTTAGTGGTTTGTTTGATGATGAGAAAAATGAGCTTCAACAAAAAGGTTTTAGTAAAGCAATTGTTACCCTGCATAATGTGAACGGTAAGGATATTATACCGGCACGTAAACATGATGATGATACCTCAACATTTGTAGCTAGTGATGTTAAGCCGGGTATTTATATAGCCAGAGCTACATTGTCTCAACGCTTGAAAGACGACCATATTATTAACCTGTTTGGTGAAAAAACAGCTTATGTTACTATAGACAAGCCTGGTTTAGAGTTGTTTGTAAAAAAATATGAGTCTGTAGAGTAGCAAGTTATTTTTTACTGATAGTGTACTAAAAGCAATAACTTTGAGTTATTAAGATGTACTAGTTGGTATAATGAAGCATTTTCTCTCGGCATTTATCGCTTTAATCTTTATATATAGTTCTGTTGCGGGGCAGGAGAAAAAATTGCTTAGCCCAAAAGCTGTTGCAGAAGGAGAGCATATTGAGATTACCTATGGTCAGCCATCAAAAAGAGGTAGGGTTATATTCGGTAATCTTGTACCGTATGATTCCGTATGGCGTACGGGTGCTAACGAGGCTACAGAAATTGTATTCCAAAAAGACTGTGAACTCGCAGGAGAGTTCATAAAAGCAGGTAGATATACATTATTTACTATTCCATCTAAAGATAGTTGGCTGATCATTATTAATGCCCAGTTGGGTCAATGGGGAGCCTATGAGTATGAGAAATATAAACTCAAGGATCTACTAAAGGCTTCAGTGCCTTCATATAGGCTAAAGTATACTTCTGAAAAACTAGTATATACCATTAACGCTTCGTCTATAAGAATAGAGTGGGATGACACCGGGGTATGCATTCCTTACAGGATTATTAACCCTTAGTTAGTCTTTTCCTGTTCATCCTATTTATTTCCCGTTTCGTCTTATTTGAGTTCTCAGTATTCAAAAGCTATTATACTTTTACATCAGCTTCTTAATTGAAGCATATTCCTGAGAGCATAGGAGTAAACATAGGTAAACGGCAAAAAATCGCGGCGCATCTTTCATGTGCTGCGATTATTTTTTATAGCCATATCAACACCTTATATGTGATAATCACATTTTAGATTGTTATTTTGCCCTTCTAGCAACAAATTAGCTTTCGGAATATGAAAATCGTACCAGGAGAAATAAAAACAAGTTTATTACATAGTTACCTTTTAGGTTCTGTAGCACCAAGGCCTATATGTTTTGCCAGTACAATAGACGAAAATGGTAATCCTAATTTGTCTCCTTTTAGCTTCTTTAACGTTTTCGGGAGCAAGCCTCCAATATTAATATTCTCGCCTGCCAGAAGAGTGCGTAACAATACTATTAAGCATACTTTAGAAAATGCTATAGCAACAAAAGAGGTAGTTATTAATATAGTGAATTATGATATTGTACAACAGATGAGTTTATCTAGTTGTGAATATCCTGACGGCGTTAATGAGTTTGAGAAAAGTGGTTTAACGCCTATTGCTTCGGATATGGTGGCACCATTTAGGGTGAAAGAAGCACCAGTGCAAATAGAGTGTAGGGTAAATGAGGTGATAGCTACAGGAGAAGAAGGTGGAGCAGGTAATCTTATCATTTGTGAGGTGCTATGTATGCATGTAAATGATGAGGTGTTGGATGAGCAAGGAAATATAGACCCTCATAAAATAGATCTAGTAGCCCGCATGGGTGCCAATTATTATTGCAGAGCATCAGGTAATGCAGTTTTCGAAGTGGCAAAACCCAATACGGATCTGGGAGTAGGTGTAGATGCCCTGCCAGATATGATAAAGAACAGCAAAGTACTTAGTGGAAACGATCTGGGTATTTTAGGTAACTGTACAAGCATCCCGCATGTAGAAGCAGATTTTGTAGATACAAAAGCAAACATGATAATTGCAGAACACGCCACTGATGATAACGTTAGAACGGAAGAACTTCATAAATACGCTAAAGAACTGATAGCTGCTGGAGATATAAATGCAGCATGGCAAGTATTGCTGATAAAGTAATAGTCTTTACTATGTATAACTACGAAGCCTCGCTATTAGCGAGGCTTTTTCATTTGTTAAACGGTGGTTAACCAGTTGCAAACGTAGGGTTAACATAGCCTTATTTTTTCTCTTATCTGTATCGCGGTTGCATCTTTACATCATCAAAGGAACAAACAACAATCACAAACAAACAAAAACAACAATTATGAAAAAGATCATCGCAATCGCAGCATTAGTTTCTCTAGGTTTCACAGCATCAGCTGATGAGGGTAACGCTAACAGTTCAGCTTCACAAACAGTAAAGCTAGCTTTAAGCAACGCTATCGAAATTACTTTCACTGGAACTGGTAATGCTACAGGTTCTGACGTAACTATCCCTTTCACAACTGTTAACGACTACGCTAACGGTGTTGAGACTAGCGCTCAAGAACTTAAGGTTCGTTCTAATAAAAACTTCACAGTTGCAGTAAAAACTAACGCTGCTAACTTCTCATACAGTGGTTCTACTTCTCCTGCTCCTATCATGCCTGTTTCTGGTGTTCTTGGAGTGATGGTTTCTGCTAACAACACTGGTGGTAGCATCGGTGCTAACTTCTCTAGCTCTGCTTACAACACTTTGACTAGCTCTAACCAAGACTTGATCACTGACGGTGACCGTGGTGGTAACCAAACTTTCTCTGTAAAGTACAAGGCTACTCCTGGTTTCGCTTACCCTGCAGGTACTTACACTGTAGATGTAGTATACACTGCTACTCAAGACTAAGAAAAATTTTCATGGTGATAGGTTAAGTGGGAGTCTCTAAGGAGACTCCTTTTTTGTATTTCAATTTTAAGGAAATATAGATGCAACAAGCATTTCCGTAAATGACACATAAACGTCATAAAGTTTATTTGTTGCGATAGAGAATTTTTAGTATATTTGCCCTATTATGAAACCGCCGTAACTACATATTCGCTTTCTCCTATTGGCTATCTACAGTCAATATAGTCTTACATATACACGTAGTTACTCCAACTAATTTCCTAGCAAAAAATTATAACTGAAGATCAACTCTTCGGTTCAACAACTATCTACCACATATATGTATGTGATGCACTAGCCGCAATACGCTTGTGTACCAGCCTTAGTATTGCCTCAATGGTCATATCTCTATTTTATTCACTTTGCTAAATGCTATGTATATGCTAAAAGCTATGATAGTAGTAGTGCTCGGTACGGCAGTATCGCTACTACTAGTAACACAAATAATACTGCCTCTGTTCGTTAGCGAGCTGCGTTTGTTTTGGTTGTTCACCAAAGGTAGCAGGGATGATATTGTTATCCCTCAAGCAGAAACACCATATGACGACCTGAACGATAAAGCTCAGGAAGCTAAAGAACAATACAAAAACGTGAAGAACATTATAAAAACACAAAAGAAAAAGCTGGACCGAATAGATAAGGCCAGTGAGCTATAACAATATTATTAACTAATCAACCTAACTAAAACAATATTTATTAAATGAAAGAAAGAATTAAAAAAGTATCACTACGTAAGAAAATATGGGGTGTTATGCTAGCCGTAATACTCCTAGTAACCTTAGGTTCTATCAATGCATTATTTGAAGATGTGGATGCTGGACAGATCGTAGTCATTCAAGCGCCTATTACTGGTAAGTTATCAGTATATACACAACCCGGATGGGTAGGCCAGTGGTTTGGTAAGGCTACACATTATGAAAAGTCTGCTCAATTCTGGTTTAACAACGACGAGGGTAAAAAAGTAAATGGTACAGGTGCTATTAAGGCACGCTGGAACGATGCTGGTGAAGCTTTTATTAGTGGATCTGCTCGTTATAAATTACCATTGGAGACTTCTAAAATGATTGAACTACACAGTATCTATGGCTCACAAGAAGCAATAGAAAAAGAACTAATAGAAACCAATGTGCGCAAAGCCGTATATATGACAGGTCCGTTGATGAGCTCAAAAGAGTCTTATGCTGAAAAGCGTAGCTACTTGATACAGCTTATAGAAGACCAAGCCAATAAAGGTGTATATCAAACTATACAGAAAGATGTGAAAACTGTTGACCCAATAAGTGGTCAGGAAAAAACAATCACCATCGTTGAAGTACAATATGATAGCACTGGGCATATACTAAGACAAGAGATATCTCCATTAGTAGATTATGGAGTAACCCTAAGCAACTTTGCTATTGAAGGTATTGTATATGATGCGAAGGTAGAGTCTCAGATAGAAGCACAGCGTAAAGCAACAATGGAGGTGCAAACCGCTATGGCAAAAGCAAAAGAAGCTGAACAGCGTGCTCTAACAGTAGAAAAAGAGGGTGAAGCAGATGCTGCACAAGCTAAATGGGAACAAGAGGTTATTGCTGCAAAACAAATCACCCAGGCAGAGATGCGTCGTAAGGTAGCGGAGGAGGATGTAAAGACCGCTGAACTGGAAAAAAGGAAAGCGATTCTTGAAGGTGAGGGTGAAGCGGCTAAAAAACGCCTAGTGATGCAAGCCGACGGTGCCTTGAAACAAAAGCTAGATGCTTGGCTGAAAGCTGAAGAAATGAAATGGAACGCCTTCGCACAGTTTAAAGGTAACTTGGTACCTATGTACCAAAGTGGTATGGATGGTAAAAATAGTACCAACGCCATGCAGTATATGGAAATCATGGGTATCAAAGCCATGAAAGATATATCTCTAGACATGCAAACCAAATAATCCTGCCCCTAGCCCTATAATGATATACATAGCAGCCCTACGGGGCTGCTTTTCTTATTTAAAGCATCAAATCCATTTGTTAAACGGTGGTTAACCAGTTGCAAACGTAGGGTTAACATAGCCTTATTTTTTCTCTTATCTGTATCGCGGTTGCATCTTTACATCATCAAAGGAACAAACAACAATCACAAACAAACAAAAACAACAATTATGAAAAAGATCATCGCAATCGCAGCATTAGTTTCTCTAGGTTTCGCAGCTTCAGCTGACGAGGGTAACGCTAACAGTTCAGCTTCACAAACAGTAAAGCTAGCTTTGAGCAACGCTATCGAAATTACTTTCACTGGAACTGGTAATGCTACAGGTTCTGACGTAACTATCCCTTTCACAACTGTTAATGACTACGCTAACGGTGTTGAGACTAGCGCTCAAGAACTTAAGGTTCGTTCTAATAAAAACTTCACAGTTGCAGTAAAAACTAACGCTGCTAACTTCTCATACAGTGGTTCTACTTCTCCTGCTCCTGTAATGCCTGTTTCTGGTGTTCTTGGAGTGATGGTTTCTGCTAACAATACTGGTGGTAGCATCGGTGCTAACTTCTCTAGCTCTGCTTACAACACTTTGACTAGCTCTAACCAAGACTTGATCACTGACGGTGACCGTGGTGGTAACCAAACTTTCTCTGTAAAGTACAAAGCTACTCCTGGTTTCGCTTACCCTGCAGGTACTTACACTGTAGATGTAGTATACACTGCTACTCAAGACTAAGAATTTTAAAGAGTCTCTCTCTTATCCCTTATATACAGAAGGGCCCTATTTAGGGCCTTTTTTTTATTTTGTGCTCCTATGCTGAAAAGCCATTTTAAAAAGGGAGTAATAGAAGCAGGCTGCGATGAAGCAGGTAGAGGCTGTTTAGCGGGTCCTGTATTTGCAGCTGCTGTAATTTTGCCAGAAGGATTTTATCATGAGTTACTTAATGATAGTAAGCAAATAGCGGAAAGGGATAGGGATATGTTACGACCTATAATAGAAAAAGAAGCGATAGCGTGGAGTGTGGCAAAGGTAGAGCATGATGAAATAGATGAAATAAACATTTTGAATGCTTCCTTCAAGGCTATGCATAAAGCAATAGAAACACTAAAAACAACCCCGGAATTATTGCTAATAGATGGTAATAGGTTTGCACCTTATTTAGGCATACCACACCAGTGTATTGTGAAGGGGGATTCCTTATATATGTCTATAGCTGCAGCAAGTATATTGGCCAAGACGCATAGGGATGAATGCATGATGTCTATGCATGAGCAGTACCCAATGTATGGTTGGGATAGTAATAAGGGTTATGGTACAATAAAGCACAGGCGAGAGTTAGTAATTCATGGTAGCTCGCCATATCATAGAAAAACATTTAAGTGGAAAGCACCTCCTAGTAAGGCTACTAAGTAGTCATTGGTAAGCATATCTCAAATATACTTCCTTGAGGTTCGTTGTCTTTCACAGCTATTTTGCCTTTGTGCTGCTTCACTATTTTTGAAGTAAGATATAACCCTAGTCCTGTACCTTTTGTCTTTCTAGTCTCTTCTCTACCTACTCTGTAAAACTTATTAAAGACTTTGTTTTTTTCATCTTCATGTATGCCAATACCTAGGTCTTTTACTTCTATTACAGCATAGTTGTTCTTAGTGGATAGCACACATTCTATCTCTGTACCAGCAGGGCTGTATTTTATGGCATTTTCCAATAAGTTGTTTATTGCCATTTGTATCAATGTTCTATCTCCTGTAACATATTTATCATCATAGTTACTCAGCTTAAAGCGGTCTGGGTATCTGTCGGCATAGTCGTGCAAACTATCTGCTACTAATTCGGATAAGTTAAAGTTGTCTTTTGCGGCCTTGTACTGTCTGCCTTCTATGCGCGATACCATTAGCATATTATTACACAAATCATTAAGCCTATTCGCCTCAAATACGGAACGTTCTATAAGCATTTTCTTTTTATCGCTCGGTAGTTCATGACGCTCTAGTGTTTGCAGGTTAAGTTTTATACCTGCAATTGGGGATTTGAGTTCATGGGTAACCGCTAATATAAAATTGTTCTGTTGTCGAGATAGTCTCATACTTCTACGAAATGAAGAATAAACAACAGCAGCGCCAATAAGTATAATGATCAAGAAGGTAGAACCTTCTCCCCAGTATTGTTTGGTTCTGGAAGATTTTGTTTCCTCAAGCGCGGCAACCTTATTGTCATAGAGTGCCTTGTTTACATTACTGTCTATTTCTGCAGTTAATATGGATTTTTCTAGCTCATAAATACGAGTGCTTTGCTGTTGTAGGCTAAAGCCCCAAAACAGAATAGCTGATATAATATATGCTAGTAGTAATAAGTGGACGGTAGTAAAATAACGCATAGTGCACCAGTTAGTTACTGTGTACTAAAGTTACGCTTTGTATCCTTTTCCACACGTAGGCCAATATTTAGAATTTCTGATAGGGGATTAATACGCATATTTTGTTCAAACTGAATTTCATAAGTGCCTATTTGGTTAAATATCATGGGCTTATCGTTTCGAGTGATGGGCATGCGTTGTTCCCAAATTTCTCCCATGCCTCTGCCAAACCACTTACCACTATGATCGGTAAGGGGTATTTCAATACGAGATCTTTGGAAGGTTGTATCGTTAGGTTGTTTGGTATTGATCCATACCCATATGTTTGAATAAGGGTAGGCATCAGTATGCCTGATGATAAAATATAAATGATAGGGTGCTGTAGTGTCAGTTATTTCAAACTTGAAAGAAGGGTCGAAGTCATAATCCCAAGCATTATTAGGCACATTATACTCCTTCTGATAATATGGAGAGGGTAGGCAACCAGACAACAACAGGATGGTAACTAGTAATGATAGTATAATATGTTTTGACTGCATGGAGTAAATGTATACTTATAGAATATTCAATATTTGTTCCTTCGCTTTTTCTAGTTCATCTTTCATGTTGATGACTAATTGTTGTATGCCCGCATGGTTAGCCTTAGCGCCTAGAGTGTTTATTTCCCTACCTATTTCTTGTAAAATAAAACCAAGCACTTTGCCTTTTATCACATCATCTTTTTCTACGGTTTCCTGAAAGTAGATACAGTGTTGCTTCAATCTTGTTTTTTCTTCTGAGAAATCGATACGCTCTAAGTAATAGATCATTTCCTGTTCAAAACGGTTCTGATCCACTTTATCTTTGCCCAACATCTCTGTGAGAGAATTGTTGAGTTTAGTACGCACCTTTTCGGTTCTTTCTGCTTCAAGAGGTATGATATCTTCCAATAGGGCCTCTATATTGCTAATGCGGGTGCGCATATCTTTATAAAGTGCTTCCCCTTCATTTTTTCTATGTTCCATCAGGTTGGCAGCCGCTTTTTCTATAAGCGCTTTTACTTGCTCCCATTCTTCTTCAGGCAGCATGTCTTGCTCTGTGGCTACAACCTCTGGCATGCGCATAAGTGTAGATAGTATATTATCCTCGGCTATGCTCAGCTTTTTTGCTATTTGCTGCATACTTTGATAATAAAAAACCGCTAATTCGGTATTTACCGTCATTGGTCTTGTAGCGCCGTCTTGTTTAATGCTAACGGTCAGGTCTATATTCCCTCTTTTTAAAGAGCGACTTAGTAGCGTTCTTATATCCAGTTCGTAAGCACGTAGTATGGGAGACAGCTTTTGCCCAACTTCAAATTGTTTACCATTTAAAGATTTCATCTCTACGATCACCTGTCGGCTGTTGATGGTAGCTTCTGCCCTGCCGAAACCTGTCATTGAATATAGCATGTATCTACTTCTTTAACGACAAAGAAAAAACAAACTGTGGTCAATAAAAAGTTATAAGATGCTGTTTATAGAAAAAAGAGTAAAAATCATCATAAAAAACTGCTCAATACTTAGATAGGGACTATATTTAGTTATTTTTGTTGCTTTAGAAAACCTGATATTCATGCGTACTCTTGCCACGCTATTTTTCTTGGCCTTTTCCCTAGTTGCTTCTGCACAGCAGCCTTCGCGTGCTGAGCTGGAAAAGAGACGTTCGGATATTTTAAAGGATATAAAAGAAACGCAGGCACAGTTAGAAGCTACAAAGAAAGATACCCGCGTGACGATGGGGCAGCTTCGCGCTATTAAGAATAAGCTGTATAAGCGTCAAAAGCTCATCAACAATATCAATTTGGAGATGAAGCAGCTAGATAATAGCATCAAAGGCTCTACGGATGAGATAGGTGATCTAAGGAAGAAGCTGGGAGTATTGAAAATGCGCTATGCACAGTCTGTTAGGTATGCTTATAAGAGCAGGAGCTCTTATGATATGTTATCCTTCCTATTTTCTTCTGATGATTTCAATGAAGCTTTAAGGAGGTTAAAATACCTGAAAAAATACCGTGATTTCAGAAAGGATCAGGCGGAGCAAATACGCCTGACACAAGTAAAGCTCGAAGATCAAATAAAGACGCTCAACTCTGAAAGGGATAAAAAAGATGAACTTTTGGCTGCAGAAGAAAAACAAAGACAAGCAGTACAGGAAGAACGTGACCAGACAGATGAAATGGTGCGCCAACTAAAAGGAAGAGAAAAGGAGCTTTTAGCTAAAATAAATAAGAACAAAGTTGCCGCTAAGAAGTTAGATAATGCGGTACAAGAGATCATACGAAGAGAGATAGAGATAGCTAGAAAAAAGGCAGCAGAAGAGGAGAGAAGACGTAAAGAAGAAGAAGCTAGAAGGCTGCAACAAGAAAAAGAAAGACAAGCAGCGCTTGCTGCTGCCAAGAGCATTAATGATGTAGGAAATGGTAGTAACGTAACAGTAACCAATAGTGCCCCCAAACCTAAGCCTGCAGAAACTGCGCCGCCAAAGTCTACAAAGCCTGTAAGGACTTTCAACCACCCTATGACGCCAGAGGCTACAGCACTATCTAATGATTTTGCCAATAATAAAGGTAAGCTGCCTTGGCCTGTAGAAAAGGGATATATCGCTATTAAGTTTGGTAAATATCAGCACCCTATTGCCGAAAAGGTGGAGATGGATAATAACGGAATTGATATAGGTACTGATCCCGGTGCTCCGGCGAGGGCTGTCTTTAATGGTACGGTTACTAATGTTCTGTTTATTGACGATATGGGTTGGAATGTTATTATCAATCATGGGCACTATTTTACATTATACTCCCGCCTTTCCAAGGTAACTGTAAAGAAAGGAGATAAAGTTGCCACTAAACAAACTATTGGTAAAGTAGACATTAATGATGAAGGGGAAAGCTTCATCAACTTCCAAGTATGGAGTGGTGCTAACAAGACCAATCCTGAGCTTTGGATCGCACGATAGTAAATACTCTAATCAGTCAATACATCACCCGTCATATCCTCAGGAATACGTATCCCCATGTGTTTTAAAATAGTTGGGGCTAGGTCTCCTAGCTTACCAGGATCTACAGTTCCATTAAAGTCGTTGTCTATGACAAACAGAGGCACAGGGTTTAGTGTATGTGCTGTGTTTGGTGTACCATCTTCATTAACTAATAGATCAGAGTTGCCATGGTCTGCAGTAAGGAATATAGTATAGTTTTTTCCCAAAGCAGCTGGTACTAATTGACCAACGCAATGGTCTACAGTTTCTGCGGCTTTTATAGCCGCTTCCCACACACCTGTATGTCCTACCATGTCGGCATTAGCGAAGTTTAGGCAAATAAAATCAGCAGATTCGTTTTTTATTTCAGGTAAAATAAGTGCTGTTAATTCGTGTGCACTCATTTCAGGTTTTTCATCATAAGTAGCCACATCTTTTGGCGAGTCAGCCATCAATCTTTTTTCACCTTCAAATGGTAGTTCTCTACCACCTGAGAAGAAGAAGGTAACGTGCGGGTATTTCTCCGTTTCTGCAATGCGGATCTGCTTTTTGCCATTTTTTTCTAATACTTCACCAAGGGTGTTGTTAAGATTGTCTTTATGAAAAATGACATTGACATTTTTATAGGTCTTATCGTACTCCGTCATGGTTACATAATGCAAGTCAAGAGGAGTCATACCTTGTTCGGGAAAAGCTTGTTGTGTTAAAGCAATGGTTATTTCCCTGCATCTATCCGTACGGAAGTTAAAACATACAACTACATCGCCATCTTTTATATTGGCAATAGGTTGTCCATCGTTACCAGTAACTATAATAGGTTGGATAAACTCATCTGTAACATCATTATTATAAGATGCTTGTATAGCCTCAAGCGGACTAGTTGTTTTTTGTCCTTCACCTTTTGTTAGTGCCTTATATGCAAGTGCTACTCTTTCCCAGCGCTTGTCTCTATCCATAGCATAGTATCTACCACAGATAGTAGCCAATTGTGCCCCTGTTTTCTCCAAATGTGGGAGCAGGTCTTTTATGTAACCATATCCGCCTTTAGGATCGGTATCTCTACCATCGGTAAAAGCATGTACTGCCGTATGAGGTACTCCATTATCCTTAGCAAGGCTGCATAAAGCTTTCAAATGGTTGGTATGGGAATGCACCCCCCCATCGCTCACTAATCCTATATAGTGTAGCGTGCTATTATTGGCTTTAGCCTTATCAAAAGCAGCCAATAAGGCAGGGTTTTTGTCGATTTCCTTATCTCTTATGGCTACATTAATACGTTGTAGCTCTTGGTAGACAATCCTGCCTGCGCCTATATTTAGGTGTCCTACTTCAGAATTGCCCATTTGCCCTTCAGGCAGCCCCACCGCTTCGCCACAAGTAATGAGTTCAGAGTTGGGATATTTGTCATATAAAGAAGAAACAAATGGCGTGTTTGCATTGGCAATGGCATCAGTCTTTTTGTTCTGACCGTGACCCCACCCGTCCATAATAATGAGCATTACTTTTTTCGACATGGAAGCAAAAGTACAATTTCAGCCAATTTTCATTGATATATCCTTAGTTTTAATGTGATAAATTGATATATAACTAATTGATAAAAAACTGTATATTTAGTACCCTTTTAGTAAAGCTTATGTGAAATATTAAACAATAAGTTAAAAAACGGGTGTTTTGGCAAGTTTTTTGCAGTATTAAAATTTGCTAAATGAGCAGAAGAGTCTGTAGAAAGAATGAAACAGTTATTAAAGAAAATAGTAATCACAATATTATGCTCCGTATTCGTAGCAACATCGGCACAAGCCGATGAGCTTGAGGACGTTGTGAACTATGTGCGTACGGGAAATGTTACTGGTATGGGCAAATACTTTGATAAAGTAGTGGCTATTACCATTAATAATAATCAAGCATCTTACAGCGATGCGCAGGCAGAGATCATATTAAAAGATTTTTTTAATAAAAATGCCGTTAAAGATTTTAAAGTAATACAGAGTAGTGCCAATGCAGGACCAAAAACCAAATACGCAATTGGTAATCTGATAACATCTAACGGTAATTACCAATTATATGTGGTAATGAAAGTGTTGGATAACAAATTTATACTCCGAGAAATTAGATTTGAAAAGAAATAGAAAAAGCCTCACATTTTGTGAGGCTTTTTTATGAATCTATCGCTTCTTATAAATTAATGTTTTTGCCTTTAGGATACTTGACCGTGAAACCTAAGTCTAGCTTTTGTGTTTCATTGGCTTTTATATTTAGTTTCCAGGTAACGGCACCAGTAGTTTCGTTATAGTTAGCACCTTTGTATTTCTTATCCTCTATTACTATATCCTTATCGTTACTTATCGGTATTTGGTCTAGCAGGGTTATGTTTAAAGGTTCGTTTCTTGTATTACGAACACTTATAGCATAGTTGTAGTTTTTCTTGACATTAGTTCCTATCGTACGTTCGCTACGTAAGTGTTTTTCACACTCTCTACGAATTATTACCTTCTTATCTCTACCTAGTGATAGTGTCATTGTGTCTTTTACATTACGGACATCAATATACCCTTGCCCTACATAGGTGTCTTCAAAGAAAATATTGGTTTGTGCAGGCAGTAGATTTAGATCTTCCCAGTCTGTTACTTGTGCTTGAAGGAAAGCGTCCCTGTCAATTTTAGGTACTGCATAGTAACGATATGTAGCGGGTAGTTCATGTTTTTTGATAGCCACAGTTTGTTTTTGCCCATTGCTTAAAATGGTATAAGGTAGGTCTATATCAAACGATGTGGCAATGCCGCTGTTGTCTACTTGTACAAAATCATTGATACTACTTGGAGCAGCTTCATTGATCGCTATTTCTCTGTCGTAGCTGCTCAAGCTTTTGGCTTCTGCCATGTCTGCGTTATACTTACCGGCACCCGAACCATTGTTATAGGCATTGTTTCTATAGTTAATAGGACGAGGCGTATAGAAGGCTAAGCGCCAAGGGTGCATTACCGGAGCTTGCGCTCCCTCGTTAGGGTTGCCTGTAGAAAGAGATAGCTTTACGTTATTCCAACTTACACCACTGTTTTGATATACATGTGCTTTGTAGAATAGTTGTACCGGAGCATTTATTTTATCTACACGTAGGTCATAAGTAGGTGTCCATCCTGCGTTCGGTACTACATAAGATATGTGAACATTAGTAGTAGTAGCCTTGGTGGCATAAAACTTCACCAATAACTGACCACCTGGTTGAAATCCCTTGTTCTTTTCTTGTTGTAGCTGTTGGTTTAGCTTTTTGATAAGCTGGTCTGCGTCTTTTACTTTGATAGCTAATGCATCTTTTTCATTAAGAAGAGCACCCATCCTGTTTTTGACTAAGTCAAGCATTTTTTGCAACTCTACTACCGATAGCCCCTTATCCTCACCAGTTACTTTTCTATTCTGACTAAGTATGGCCACTTGTTCATTAATCACACTCAGCTCATTATTGTACCTATTGCGTTTGTTCTGTACCAGTTCAATACTATCCTTTATTTCTTGTGCACGTGGTGATAGATTATCATCAACTAAATAGTTGTTTTGAAAAGTGGCAGATTGCACCACTACACCATTAGAAGCACCAATATTCAGACTTTGTTCATTGACATTGCCAGCAATATTGGTAAATAATATTTCTGATTCCCCTTTAGGAATGCTTGTGTTAGTAGTGCTGGTAAGCTCTGCACCTCTGAGAAATACTGTTGCTTCTTTAATGTCTACACGCACTTGTTTTTGGGCGTGGGATGTGGTATTGGCCAGAAAGCTAGCTAGAAGAAATACCAAGATGGATATACGCATAGTTTAGTTTTTTGTTTTGAGGTGCAATGAGAATAGCCTTTCCATAAAAAAAGCTCCTTATTAAGGAGCTTTTAACATATTAAAGGTAACTGTAACGAATGTGATTCGTCACCTAACTATCTTAATCTTAGCGTAGTTGAGCATTATTTTTTTAGTACCATGTCCTTCTTGAAACTCTATTGTAGCTATTCTATTATTAGCACCACCCTCAATGCTTGTTATTTTCCCAAAGCCAAATTTGATATGTTCAATATCCATTCCTACTTCCATTTCCATCGGGTCGTCAGCTTTAAAATCGGCAGCAGGGCTGTGAGCAGGAGGTGCTTTTTGATTTAGTTTATCAGCTAATTTTTTTAATGAAGGAGCTTTGTCAAAAGATTTATTTCTGCCAAGTCTGTTGCCAAAAGAGCCAACTGATCCAGTTGCAGTACTGTTCATACCTGTATAGGTACGGTCTAGGTATTGTTCCGGTATCTCGTCTATAAACCTACTTGGTTCATTTTGTACTAAATTTCCAAATCTGTAGCGACTATTAGCATAAGTCACCCATAGCTTTTCTTTAGCGCGGGTGGTGCTCACATAAAACAAGCGGCGCTCTTCCTCCAGATCGGCTCTGTCGTACATGCTCATAGCACTTGGAAAGAGGTTTTCTTCCAATCCAACAGAGAAGACGCATGGAAACTCCAGACCTTTAGCGGCGTGTATGGTCATCAGTTTTACAGTATCCTGATCTTCTTCATTCTCATTATCTGCATCAGTAAGTAGCGATATTTGTTGTAAGTAGCTACCTAAAGATTTGTCTTTTAATTCTCCTTCTTCATCTGGCGTTTCTGTAAACTCTTTTATTGAGTTAAGTAACTCCTGTACGTTTTCATATCGAGCTAGACCTTCTACTGATTTGTCGTTGTATAGATCTTGTACTAAACCTGTATGTTTACCAACAGCGAAGGCAACATCGTATGCGTTTTGCTTTTCTAATAAGGTTTGAAAACTCTTAACCATTATCACAAAGTTTTCAATGGCATTACTAGCGGCACCTTTTAATCCTGCTGATTGAGGTGTTTGTAATACATCCCATAGAGTAACGTTGTGCTCATTGGCTACAACTATCATACGCTCCAAGCTGGTTTTTCCAATACCTCTTGCAGGGTAGTTGATAATGCGTTTTAGGTTCTCTTCGTCTTGTTTGTTAACGATAAGACGTAGATAAGCTAGGTAGTCCTTGATCTCCTTACGTTGATAGAAAGAAACACCACCATATAGTTTATAGGGGATATTCATCCTACGGAGACTTTCTTCAAAGGAACGGCTTTGCGCATTGGTACGGTAAAGTATGGCAAAGTCTTTATTGGCATAGTGGTTGCGCAATTTCATTTCTGTTATTGCATCAGCAATGAAGCGTCCTTCGTCATTATCAGTCAGTGTACGTACGAGCTTTATTTTGTCACCAAGGCTATTGTCTGTCCAAAGGTCTTTAGGTATCTGGTTTTTATTGTTAGATATAATTGTATTGGCAACATTAAGAATAGATTGGGTGCTTCTATAGTTTTGTTCCAGCTTTACCACCTTTACATCCTCATAGTCGTCTTGAAACTGTAGAATGTTTTGCACGGTAGCTCCACGGAAAGAATAGATACTTTGTGCATCATCACCTACTACGCATATGTTTTCGTGTACTGCCCCAAGCATTTTTATTATTTGATACTGTGCCAAGTTGGTATCTTGATACTCATCTATTAGTATGAACTTGAAGCGGTGTTGGTACTTAGCTAGCACTTCCGGTACTCTAGATAAAAGAATGAACATATTAAAGAGTAGATCGTCAAAGTCCATAGCCCCGTTTCTAAAGCAACGCTTAGCATACTGTTCATATATTTCGCCAATTAGTGGCCTGCTACTTCTAGCATCTTCTTGTTGTATAAAAGTATCTTGCTTATACGTGTTATAGTCAATTAAGCCATTTTTAGCAGCAGATATACGGTTGTAGATGTAATTAGGCTTATAGTGCTTGTCGTCAAGGTTCATTGCCTTGACAATTGTTTTGATGACATTTTTAGCGTCATCGGTATCATATATTGTAAAGTTGTTAGGGTAACCAAGTTTATCGGCTTCGGCACGGAGTATTTTTGCGAATACAGAGTGGAAAGTACCTATGTATAAATTACGAGCTTCAGAATTGCCTAATATGAGTTCGATACGTTCTTTCATTTCCTTTGCTGCTTTGTTGGTAAAAGTCAGCGCGAGTATATTAAACGCATCCACACCTTGCCCCATTAGGTGGGCTATACGTGTAGTTAATACCTTGGTTTTTCCACTACCGGCACCAGCAACGATCATTATTGGTCCCTCAATATGTTCTACGGCTATTTTTTGTTGTTCATTAAGCCCCTTCAGATATTCCTGCATGATTGCAAATCTACATTATTGCGCATCAATTAGTACTGTCTGTGGATTGTGTGTTAAAGAAATTAAAAATCATGAGCTATAATGCTCATAAATAACTTACAAGGTTAAATTTGCAGTTGTTCTATTTTATATATGTTACGCTTTCAGCACATATCACATTTAGGTTTGCTTATAGCCATTCCATTATTGGTACTGCTATTTGTATGGATGGTATATTGGCGCAAAAAAAAGCAACAAGGGCTAGGAGAAGAAAGGCTCATAAAGACACAACTGCTCGGTGCTATACCCGGTAGGCTTACGCTCAAGTTCACACTAATGACACTGGCATTGGCAATAGCTATTATAGGCTGGGCTAACTTGCAGATGGGTGCCAATACTGAAAAAGTTGAGCGTAGTGGCGTGGATGTGATCATAGCGCTAGACGTGAGTAAAAGTATGTTAGCCAAAGACATACAACCGGATAGGCTTACTAGAGCTAAGCAGCTGGTATTGTCAATGATGGATAAGATGAGCAACGATCGTGTAGCTTTGGTTGTATTTGCTGGACGAGCTTATCTACAAGTGCCACTTACCATAGATTATAGTGCTATGCGCATGATGTTGCAAAATGCCGGTCCTGATCTGGTACCTACTCAAGGTACTGTAATAGGTGATGCTGTAGATCTTGCTATGAAGTCATTTTCTCAAAAAGAGAAAAAATACAAATCGCTAATAGTTATATCCGATGGTGAAGACCATGATGAGAATGCCAAAGAGAAAGTAAAGGAGGCTGCAGAAACAGGGGTTGTTGTACATACTGTAGGTGTGGGTTCAAGAGATGGTACGACAATATTTGATCCCGCTACTAAGTCCATTAAGCTTGATGATGATGGGAATCCTGTTATTAGCAAGCTGAATGAAGATGCCTTGAAAGATATAGCCACTTATGGCAGAGGAACATATACCTACTTGACCAATACAAACCGTGCAGCGAGTAAGCTTGTAGATGAGCTTAACGGTATGGAGCAAAAGAAGCTAGGGTCTGTAGTGTTTGTTGACTACGCCAGCTATTTCCAGTATTTTTTACTGATTGCATTGATCATCTTAATCATTGAATGGTTCTTGCCAGCGGGTAAGTTGAAAACTAAAAAATAGTGTAGCCGAATGAAGACTTTACGTATTATATTATTATCTCTTGTAGCTTGTTTAGCAACGTACACTCACGCGCAGGCACAGTATAGTAATAAACAAGTACGAGAAGGTAATAAGCTATACAAAGAAGGGAAGTATAAAGAAGCTACAGAAGAGTATCAAAAAGCTATAACGCTATTCCCTAATAATAAGGATGGTTGGTTTAACTATGGTAACTCTTTATACAAACAAAAAAAGTATGATGAGACTAGAAAAGTAATGGAAGGCTTTTCTAAAACTACAACAGATACAGGTGCATATGCAGAGGCTGCTTATAACATAGGTAATACCTATATGGAAGAAAAGAAATGGGCAGAAGCCGCTAAGTTTTATAAAGAAGCTTTAAGGAAAAACCCTCAGGATGCGGATGCTAAATACAACCTTTCTTACGCTTTAGAGATGCTTAAGAAACAAAATGGAGGTGGTGGAGGAAAAGATAAGAACAAAGACAAAAAAGACAAGGACGACAAAAATAAAAAGGATAAGAACGAAGACAAGCAAGATAAAAAAGAAGACAAAAAAGAGCAGGATAAAAAAGACGAAAACAAAGAAGGTAAAGAGGACGAACAAGATAAACAACAGCAACAAAAAGATAAACAAGAGCAACAGGATAAGAAGCCACAATCTATGCCCAGTAAGCTTTCTAAGCAACAAGCTGAACAGCTACTAAATGCTTTGCAGCAAGAAGAAAAGAAGTTGCAAGACAAGATGAAGAAGGGAAAAGGTGTGCCAATAAAAGTAGATAAGGATTGGTAACTGTTACACAGTTTTAAAGTTTACGTTTTTATTTTTCTCGGTTGATAATTGTTGATAAGTTGTGAATAGTATGAAGCAACATTTCTCAACGATCAAAAAAAAACACAAGTTTATTTTTTAGTAGCAAATTTTATTTTTAATATTGTGTTAGGATTGTGCTTACTAACCCATCCTAATAAAAGTTCGGCAGTTATCAAACTTAGCCGGACTTTTTTGTTTTTAGTAACTTCCGTTCTTATTTAGTACATCACTTATCTTATTTTTTATGGAGTTTGAGTATATAGTTTTTTACAAACCATTTCAAGTGCTTTCTCAATTTTCAAAAGAAGGTGATAAAGAAACATTGGCAGATTATTTAAAAGATATTCCAAAAGATGTGTACCCTGTAGGCAGGTTAGATTATGATACGGAAGGTTTATTATTACTTACCAATGATAAGAGTATAAATAATAAATTACTTAATCCTGAATTTGGACATGAGCGTACTTATTTAATTCAGGTTGATAACGATATTACAGAGGAGGCAATACAAGAATTAAGAGAAGGCGTTACCATTTCTATTAATGGTAAGCCATATCATACTAAAAAGGCAAGAGCAAAAAAATTAGAAATACCTCCCATAGTTTATGATAGAAATCCGCCAATAAGAGTTAGAAAAAATATCCCAACCTCATGGGTATCATTAACACTTACTGAAGGGAAAAACAGGCAGGTAAAAAAGATGACCGCAGCAGTAGGATACCCTACACTTCGTTTAATAAGACATAGCATAGGAAAGCTGACCATAGATAATATAGCCCCAGGAGATTATATAAAAATGGACGGTAGCATTAAGTCCTTGATTTTTAAGAAATAATGCTTTTTGTGGAAAAGTAGGGCGTTAAATACCAGTTTGGCATATATTATTTTCTTATATTGTTATTAAAATATAGGGGATGATTAAGACAATGTTACTTTCTTTTTTGATGTTATTATTAGGCATCAAATCCTACGGAACGTCGGACAGTAGGGCAAAAGCAGCTAAAAAATAACTGATTATATAAGCAGTAAACCACACTAAACGGAGTTGGTTTTAACAATATCTTGCATAAAAAACACCTTAAATATGGGTAAGAGCAAGAACATATCCGCGCGGATGCTTATTTTTGTGCTTCTTAACATTTTAAAGAATTTATGTTCAACTTGATTTTATTTGGCCCTCCGGGGAGTGGAAAAGGAACACAATCAGCTACTATCACCGAAAAGTATAACCTATTACACATATCTACCGGCGACCTTTTGCGTAGCGAGGTAGGTAATCAAACACCTTTAGGTGTTGAAGCTAAAAAGTATATGGACCAAGGTATGTTGGTGCCTGACGAGGTGGTGATAGGAATGATCAGCAGTAAAATAGATGAGCATCAAGATGCTCGTGGTTTTATATTCGATGGCTTCCCACGTACAAAAGCACAGGCCGAAGCTTTAGACAAGTTATTGGAGTTTAAAGAAACGCAAATAGATCTATTACTATCCTTAGAGGTGAGTAAAGAAGAGCTTGTAAAGCGTTTAGTAGAAAGAGGTAAAACTTCTGGAAGGTCTGATGATAATGAGGAGGTAGCTAATAAGCGTATTGAGGTTTACAGAGCTGAAACTGCACCTGTAGCTGAATATTATAATCAAAAGGGAAAACTGGAGATTGTTAAAGGCGAAGGGTCTATCGATGAGATATTCGGTAAGCTAAGTAAAGAGATAGATAAATATCTGCAACCAGCATAGTGGAGAAGGGAAATTTCGTTGACTACATACGGGTATTCTGTCGTTCCGGAAAAGGGGGCGCGGGAAGCATGCACTTTGCACGTACCAAATACAATCCAATGGCAGGGCCAGATGGAGGTGATGGTGGTAGAGGAGGGCATGTCATATTACGTGGTAATGCCAACTTGTGGACATTATTGCACCTTAGGTACCAGAAGAACATTCTTGCTGAAAATGGTACCAACGGTAGTAAGAATAATTGTACAGGAAAAGATGGTGCTGATATAATTATAGATGTGCCTCTAGGTACTGTAGCTAAGGATGAAGAAACAGGCGAGGTAGAGCTAGAGATATTGGAAGATGGTGAAGAGAAGATATGGATGCGAGGAGGTAGAGGTGGCCAAGGTAACCTGCACTATGTTACCGCTACACGTCAAGCTCCAGAGTATGCGCAACCTGGTGAAGAAGGTGTAGAAGGTTGGAAGTACCTCGAGCTGAAGATATTGGCAGATGTTGGTTTGGTAGGTTTCCCTAATGCAGGCAAGTCTACATTACTATCTACAATAAGTGCCGCCAAACCTAAAATTGCTAACTACGCATTTACTACACTCACCCCGCAGTTGGGTATGGTGCCTTATAGAGATGAACGTTCCTTTTGTGTAGCAGATTTGCCGGGTATTATAGAGGGAGCAGCGGAAGGTAAAGGTTTAGGACATCGTTTCTTAAGACATATTGAGCGTAACTCTGTTTTGTTATTTCTTATTCCTGCTGATAGTGACGATCACAAAAAAGAATTCGATATTCTTTTAAATGAATTAAAGGAATATAATCCCGAGTTACTAGATAAAGACATCATCCTAGCTATTAGTAAGAGTGATATGTTGGATGATGAATTGAAAGAAGAGATATCATCAGTATTGCCCAAAGACATACCACATGTGTTCATATCCTCTGTGGCTCAGCAAGGGCTATCAGAGCTAAAGGATAAGCTCTGGGAAGCTATTAATAAAGAAATTGAATAAAAAAAGAGGCGCTACTTAATAAGAGCGCCTCTATAGTATAAACTAGAACTGAAATTACATTTGGTGTTCTGCCACTAAGTGTACTTGTAGGTTCACTGTTGGGCGGATGAACTTATCACCTAAGCTCTCGTCGTTACCATATACCATACCAAATTGAGTACGATCGATATTGAAGTTAGCGTCTGCTATAATGTTTCCCTCACCCATTACTACTTTTGCAGGGAAGGTAATGCTCTTAGTTACATCTTTTAAAGTAAGATTACCTGTAACCATATGTGTAGCATCTTTCATCACTAAGTCTTCTGTTTGCTCAACACCTGCTGTTACACCTGTGATTTCGAATTTTCCAGTAGGAAATTCCTCTGCTTTAAAGAAGTCTTCACTTAGAAGGTGGCCAGTAAGTTTTGCATTGTATTCGTCGTTTTGGTCATCAGACGAAAGGCTTTTGATGTCCATAACAAAGCTACCGCCTGTTAGTTGGTCGCCAGATACTATCAATGTACCATTTTGAACCTTAACAGTACCGTGATGAGTACCTACTGGTTTAGTACCGATCCACTCTACAACTGTTTGGTCAGTGTTTGCGGTGTATTCAGTACCTTCTACATTTGATACTTCTTGTGCTTCAGATGCTTCTGCGCTATCTGCTTTAGGAGCATCTTGACAAGATGCTAAAAATAAACTTGCTGCTGTAATAGTTAATAATAAACGTTTCATGTATCTACATTAATTGTTTGAACAGCAAATGTACGAATAATGGTATTACGGAAATGTTAAACTAACTTAGCATTTATTGATAAGGCTATAATGAAAAACATAACTCCTTTAGAATTAAAGAGTTGGATTGACAAAGATAAGGCTTTTATACTAATTGACGTTAGAGAGCAGTGGGAGCATGATGCTTACAATATAGGAGGGCAGTTAATACCCGTAAACGAATTGACAAGAAGGATTAGTGAAATACCTACTACGGGAGATATAGTATTATATTGTGAAAAGGGTATACGTAGTGTAATAGCCATACAGAAACTGGAAATTAAAGGGTTAACTAATATCTACAATTTGTCGGGGGGGATGAAACGCTGGAAGGAGGAAATTAAATAAGTATCCTTTTTTTAATAAAAGTCTTACAGTAAAAAGATACATGAATGCTAAAAAGAATTCCATTTCGTTTTGCGGTAAATACTATGCTGTTTTTATTGTCAGCAATATTAGTCTACCATTTTCTGATCGTCGCACAGCTTATTCCCTATGAGGCAACATGGGGAGGGCGATTGAAAACGGAGCAAGAGATGTATCGTTTTGAATCGGTATCTATAATCTTAAACCTTGCTATAGCTTTTATAATAGCTGTAAAAGGGGGGTATATAAAAAGAATCGTTCCCGGAAAGCTTATTACTTTTTTATTATGGTTGATAGCTGCACTCTTTGCCTTAAATACAATAGGTAATATTACCTCTATTAATAATTTAGAAGCGATCATTTTTACCCCAGTTACATTGTTGTTTGCAGTATTATGTGTAAGGATAGCAGTAGAATAACTAATATACTACATGGTTAATAGGTTATTCATCTCCAAGTGAGCACCTTGTTCTGTCACGTTCAGTTTATGCTTCATACCCAGTGACAAGGTGTAGTTCTCATTTATATGTCCGCAAGGAAAACCAAAACAAACAGGATAGTCATAGTCTTTTACTTTATCCCAGATAATTTCTTCTACAGTTTGGCCGAAAGGTCGGTCGGTATCTTCCATTTCTGTAAAGCCACCAACGATTAATCCTTTTAAATTATGTAGTTTGCCTGCTCGTTTTAGAGTAAGCATCATACGGTCTACTTTGTATAAATGCTCACCGATATCTTCAATGAATAGAATTTTACCAAAGGTGTCAATGTCTGAAGCAGAGCCTACCAAGTGACTTAATATTGCTAAGTTGCCACCCACTAAAGGGGCTTCTGCTACACCCCATCTATCATACTTATTAGGGTCGGTATGATAATGTAGTGATACGCCTGTCAAAGCAGCATAGAAGTTCTTTAAATGATCGCTATTGATAGTATCGGGTGTAAAGGCGCCACACATAGGGCTATGCAGGGTGGGTATTTGGAACTGCTTGCTAATGTGGCTATGTAAAACCGTAATATCACTAAAGCCACAGATCCATTTAGGTTGTGCTAGAAATTTGGTAAAATCTATTTGGTCAATAATTCTACTCATGCCATAGCCTCCTCTACCCATTAGTATGGCATCGATGTTAGGGTTGTTCAGCATGGATTGAAGGTCAGCCAGCCGTTCT
Organism: Flavipsychrobacter sp.; assembly: GCA_041392855.1. Classification (NCBI taxonomy): domain Bacteria; kingdom Pseudomonadati; phylum Bacteroidota; class Chitinophagia; order Chitinophagales; family Chitinophagaceae; genus Flavipsychrobacter; species Flavipsychrobacter sp. Next base: position 2,382,314 of record JAWKLD010000001.1, on the reverse strand, counting down.
CCATCAGTGCCTGAGAAATAATGATATTCATTCCCAACAGTATTGCCAACCACTACTTCAAAGCCCCATAGTTTTAAAGTTTCTACAGCAAAGCTTATCCTGTCATGAGATACATAACCTGATGGGCAAGTAATACCTACTACTGAACCTCTTTTTAAATATGCCGGTGTTTTCATCATTATTCCTCTTTTATAATCCTATGTGTACTATACCTGCTCTTATTTCAACAGGGAAGGTTTTTAGTTTATAACCTTCACCACTCACGTTTCTGCCATTAACTGGGTCAAATTTATATTTGTGTAACGGGCAGGTGATATGTCCTCTAGCATCTAGCCAGCCATCACAGAAGCGTGCACTCGCATGAGGGCAGGTAGCAGCAAAAGCATATAGTGTTGGTCCTTTTCTTAAGATGCCAATTGTCTTGTCGCCAACCGTCGTCTCTATAGGTTGGTTCTCTTCCAGTTCTTCTATTATTATATGTTCTGCCTTATGCCAGTTGTATATCATCGCTTAGCTGCAAAAAAGTCTTTCATTAATTGTGCACACTCTTTAGCTAAAATACCATTGCTCAATTGTGTTTTTGGGTGAAAGGGCCAGTTTTCTCCTGTTGTTTTTTGATAGCCATTTTTAGTATCTGAAGCACCGTAAACGATACGTCCTATTTTAGACCAATACAAAGCTCCACAACACATGAGGCAAGGTTCTAGCGTAACGTACAGCGTAGCTTCAGGCAGATATTTGCTGCCAATGCTATTGAAGGCTGAAGTAAGAGCGATCATTTCTGCATGAGCTGTACTGTCTGTTAACTGCTCTGTTTGGTTATGACCACGTGCTATTATTTTTGTACCCCATACTACCACTGCACCTACAGGAACCTCATCGGCATCGAAAGCAAGCTGAGCTTCCCTAAGGGCTTCCTTCATAAAATAATCGTCATCAAAAATCATATCATTCCTTATTCTTAGTATCCATTGTTATAGTTACAGGGCCATCATTGACTAATGCCACTTTCATGTCTGCTCCAAAGGTACCTGTTGCTACCTGCTTAGCAATGAGTAGTGATAGCTGTTTAACAAAATACTCATAAAGTGGTATTGCCTGCTCAGGTCTTGCAGCTTTAATAAAAGAAGGGCGATTTCCTTTTTTGTAAGCAGCATGTAGAGTAAATTGGCTCACTACCAAGGCATTGCCACTGGCATCTTTTATGTCTTTATTCATTAGCCCTTCCTCATCAGCAAATACTCTTAGTTTCGATATCTTTTGACAAAGCCAGTCAGCATCTTCTTCTTTATCCTCTGTTTCTATACCTAGCAGTATAACAAATCCTTGCTGGATGGATGATTTTTCTACACTATCAATAGTAACACTGGCTTTAGATACTCTTTGTATGACAACACGCATACCACAAAAGTGCAAATGATTTTGGATATTGCATATTCAAATTGGCATGAAACAGGTTGTAATAACAGATAGACTAATATTAAGAGAGTTTTCGCTGGAAGATGCTCAAGATTTTTATGAGCTGAATTTGGATGAAGAGGTAATGAAATATACAGCTGACTATGTATTTAAAAATGTGGAAGAGTCAGCCGATTTAATTCGTAACTATAAAGAGTATGAGAAAACAGGGTTTGGTAGATGGACGGTAGTACTCAAAGAAACTAATGAAGTGCTAGGCTGGTGTGGGCTGAAATACATCAAATCGGTAGATGAAGTGGACTTGGGCTATAGATTAAAAAGAAAGTATTGGAACAAAGGTTATGCTACAGAAGCTTGTAAGGCTTCTCTTGACATAGGTTTTAATCAATATAATGTTGATTTGATAGTAGGTAGAACCATGACAGATAATGTGGCATCGCGCAGAGTATTAGAAAAGATAGGCATGGCCTATTGGAAAGAGTTTGACTTTGAAGAACACCCTGGTGTGTATTATCGACTATTCAAAAAAGACTATTTAAATAATAAATGATGGGAGTACAGCTAGAAACAGAACGATTAATACTAAGGGAGATGGTGGAGGCTGATGCTGTAGACATATTTGAAATGGATGCAGATCCCGAAGTGTATCGGTACACAGGAGATTTTATTCCAAAGTCTGCTGCAGACACAAGGGAAAGAATTCACAACTATCCTGATTATAAGAAGTATGGGTATGGTAGATGGACCACAGCACTCAAAGAAACAGGGGAGATAATTGGCTGGTGCGGATTGAAATACATTGAGGAGATGGATGAAGTAGATATAGGCTATAGATGGAAGCCTAAATATTGGGGCAACGGCTACGCAACTGAGGCAAGCTTGGCTTGCTTGGAGTATGGCTTCAAGCAGTTGGGTTTAGAACAAATTATTGGACAATTATATCCTGAAAACAAAGCCTCCATTAGAGTCTTGGAAAAAATAGGCATGACCTTTTGGAAGGAAATGAGCGATGAAAAAGAATCGTGGTGGGCATACCGTATCACAAAAGAAGAGTTTGGCAGCCTGTAAATAATTAAGCTAATTTTGCCGACGGATGTACGATATAAATGAAACGATTGTAGCCATAGCTACCCCACCAGGTGAGGGGGCTATTGGCGTGATAAGGTTGAGTGGAGCTGATGCTATAACTATAGCAGATAAAATATTCTTTGGAAAGGTATTGGCCAAACAGCCATCGCATACTATACACTTTGGTAAGATAAAGGATGGGGAAGAGGTGATAGACGAAGTGGTAGCTTCTATATACAAAGGCAATAAAAGCTATACGGGAGAAGAGGTAGTGGAAATAAGCTGCCACGGCTCGCAGTATGTATTAGAACGTGTATTGGATTTGTGTTTACGTAATGGTGCTCATTTTGCAAAAGCAGGCGCCTTTACACAGCGTGCTTTTTTGAATGGGAAGATGGATCTTACGCAAGCTGAGGCAGTTGCAGATTTAATTGCCAGCCATTCTAGTGCAGCACATAAGGCGGCCATACATAATTTGCGTGGCGGTTTTAGCGATGAGCTGAAAGAATTAAGAGAGCAGCTCATAAAGTTTAGTGCTTTGCTAGAGCTAGAGCTAGATTTTAGTGAGGAAGATGTAGAGTTTGCAGATAGAACTATGTTCTACGAATTAATCAATCTACTCACAACCACCACGCAAAGACTCATTAGTTCGTTTAGCCTGGGGAACGTTATTAAAAAAGGAGTAAGTGTAGCTATAGTAGGTAAACCTAATGCAGGTAAGAGTACTTTACTCAATGCACTACTCAACGAAGAGCGTGCCATAGTAAGCGATATTGCCGGTACTACGCGCGATAGCATTGAAGAGACCTTGAATATAAAAGGCATATTATTTCGCCTGATAGACACAGCAGGTATAAGAGAGCATACCAGTGATGTAATAGAGACAATGGGGGTACAACGTAGTAAAGATATCATGAGCCGTGCAGACATAGTTGTATACCTGTTTGATGTGCAGGAAGAAAGGCCTGAAATGTTACAAGCGCAAAAGGAAGTTTTTGAAGCAGAGGAGATGAAGTATCTATTAGTAGCCAACAAGACTGATATAAATGATAAGTCTTTGGGCGAAGATGTACTATATATATCTGCAAAGCAAAAACAACATATTGATCAACTACTTGAAGCACTATACAATAAGGTGATAGATGACAAAGTAAATATGGAAGGAACTATTGTTACCAATGCTCGTCATCATTCCTCATTGCAAGAAGTATTACAATCGCTACAAGATATAAAAGCTGGACTCGATAATAATATAAGCGGAGACTTGATAGCGCTTGATGTACGTAGATGCCTTCATTATCTTGGCGAGATAACAGGTCAAGTAACTACAGAAGATAAGCTTGATTATATTTTTTCTAAGTTCTGTATCGGAAAGTAACACTACTTGTTGGTGATAAACACAAACAAGGGCTGCATAGATTAATGTATGAAATTTATAGGATTTAGGACGGGCAAAGATAGAGGAATCATTAAGGACGAGTATTTGGATATGGTTCATACTTCCACTGAGATGTTTCTTAACAACTCTGAAGTGGATATAGTTATTGAATATCTTAACAATGGTGTACCTCTATTGTCATTGACGTTATGGCTAATGGATGGGGATAAAAATATTGGTCCATATCGTATTCTTAGTGATAGTGAATGGATATGGCCCAGCCATTTCTCTTATTATATTAACAACAGCGACTATCGTTTCTTGAATAAGGAATTTGTTACTCATGTCTTGCATAAAAACAGATTTTCAGATTATACATTAACAGATAGTCAAAAAGAACATGCTTATAGTTGCTTAAGTGGAGTACTAAACATTGAAAAAAGGTAGAGTATATTGTAGTGGTTAGAGTTTCAAGTCAACCAAAAAACTAAGAATCAATGCTGCCACAAGTAGCTTGAAAATGTCTAACAGCGCAACTTCAATTGTTCCTATTCCAACTCCAGATAATAATTATGGCAAAAGGACAATACTTGCAATAGTTTCTTGTAGTTATGTGCTAAATATAAAAAAGTACACCACTTTTTAGGGATTGAAGGTGGTAGGTCTTTCCCAACAGTAATTAAAAGAGATAACTGTACTGTAATTGGTGGTATTGTAGGAGTTGATTTAGAGAAACGTTTTGCTCTGTCAGCTATGATACGTGTTGGTTCAATAAACAACTACAATAAATATGTGAAAAATCAAAGCTTCTTATATTATAGTAGTCTATTAGGGCTTAGCTACATTATTGTTAAGTAAATCATGATTTAATTCAGCTGTACCGTACTTATTTATATTGACAAATATTCTCTAATTAGGTCATTACAATGGATGAAAACATAGTTTGGTTGGATGAAGTTTTGTCGGTTGTTATTAAAATATATTTTTGACAATAATAAAACTGGAAAATAATTTTAGTCCATATTTTTGCGGAATATAAAATATCTACAATGAAACGAATTTTGCTTATCTCCATGATATTGTCACCACTATTATCATTTGCACAAGTAACAGGACCTGGTATAGAATACACATATGATGCCGCTGGCTTTAGAGTTAAGAGAGATTATAATATTGCAGCAGTTTTGCAGAAACCTGGTAAAGATAATGGTCAGCAAGCAGACACAATCATAGGGGTGTTTAAGAATAAAGAGCTTTTTAATCAAGAATTTGTAAGAGCTTATCCAAACCCTGCAAGCGATTTTTTATTTGTTGAAAATATATCTTGGGAAGAAGGCAATACAGCGAGTATTCAACTGTTGGATATTACAGGGAAGGTAATTTTATCTAAAACAACTAATGAATCTAGAAATCAAATATCACTAAACGCTATTGTTCCTGGAACATATAATGTCAACTACTATCTAAATGATAGAAAGGTAATCTCTTGGAAAATCATTAAACTCTAAAATCTAATCATGAAAAAAATCATGAAAATAACATTGTCAATATTGATAATGTTAGTATTTGCATTTGGCAACACTGTAAATTCATTAGCACAAAATGTAATAGCTGGCGTAATTCCAACTACGCATGATGTTTCATCTAGTGGAGCATTCCAATATACAGTTCCCTTAAGAATGCCTCCTGGGATTAAAGGTATAATTCCAAATTTAGGAATTACTTATAATAGCCACACTGGTAATGGATTAATGGGGGTAGGTTGGTCTTTGACAGGACTTTCAGCTATTACAAGGGGACAAGGAAACATTTACTATAATTTAAATGTTGATCCTATAGATTTTGACAATAATGATGTACTGTACCTTGATGGTAGTCGTCTTTTTAGTACTTCTTCTGGCTTTATGACAGAAGTGAAGAATTTTGCTACGATTCAATCTCATGGCATTGCTGGCAATGGACCTAGCTATTTTACAGTTGAGTATCCTAATGGAACGATATATGAATATGGTAATTCTGTAAGTTCCAAAATGGTAGCACAAGGGAAAACTGAGGTATTGATGTGGCCAGTTAACAAAGTAACAGACGTTCATGGTAACTACATCATTTTTGAATACACTAATATTCAAAGTACAGGGGAGCATAGAATTTCTAGTATTACATATGGCGAAAATAGCAACACGGCATCAGGGATACCTATTAGTATTAACTTTAGTTATACTAGCAGACAAGATGAAAATATAATATGGTTTGCAGGAGCACAAGTAAAAAATAATGTACTTCTAGAAGATATTGAGATAAAATTTTCGAATAACACACAGGCAAATAAGTATCATTTTACATATGACTTCAATAAGGCATCACGGTTAGTGAAAATTGAAGAATTAAGAGATGGTAATGATATTTTAACTCCGATTAATATTAATTGGGGGAACAATTCTCAAACTGTTAATCCTATAAATGTACCAAATAATCTTACGAGAAGTGCAACATTCACCTTCCCAGGAGATTTTAATGGTGATGGCTATACGGATTTTGTTGAAAATACTAATGGTACAGCATATGTAAATATTAATAATGGTAACAATACGTTCACGCAATCATCACCTACAAATGCCCCATTGTTTTCATCCTCTAATGCTACATACGGTCCTAGAATAAAAAGAAATAATCAATATTCTTATGCCAAGAATGCAGGAAGGTCTGGTGTATTTTTTGATTATGACGGTGATGGACTTGATGATGTAATAACTATAAATTATTTTAATGCAGGAGTATGGATTGTTGGCCAAGGGTTAGTATTGCATCCATTTTTTGATATTGTTTTATACAAAGCAAATGGAAACCCAACAACAGTATTTGATCCAGGAGTTAAAATATTTTCAAAGGCAAATGGAGAGACCGATAATGTAAACTTCAACGCACTTACGTTTATTAAGGCTGGAGATTATGATGGTGATGGAAAGTCAGAATTACTAGTCGTTGCTCCATATCACTTTAATAACACAAACTCTGTCAAGGATTACGAAATGTATATAGTGGGTGACGAATATGGGAATCATTCACCATATCATAGTCATCAAATATATCACTTCAGCCCGGGCCACATAAATGGAGCAATGGTATTAGATTATAACGGCGATGGAAAGGATGAGTTTTTGTTCACACATGATTTTGGTAATGTAAATGCACAATCTGTTTTATATGGTCTCGATGTTTCTTATAACTCTAGTACATTAAAACCTGTATTGAATCAAACACCTACTCAATGGCCTCTCATAACTTATAGTACTAGTGGACTGCCCCATACTTATTTACAAAATTGGATTGGCGATTTTAATGGGGACGCTAAAGATGACATAATTTTCAGACGTACACAATCTCCAATGCAATGGAGTATGGTTTACTCTAATGGTGCTTATGATCATTATCAAAATACTGCATTGTTTAGTAGTTTGAATACACCAACTTCTCCAATACAGAATTTATCATATACTGGTGCTACTAGCTATAGCAGTAATTATAGTATGCACATTGCTGATTTTAATGGTGACGGTTTATCAGATATCCTTCAATTAGAATATGCACAAGGTACTACAACTTACCGCATGTATTATTCAGGAGGAACAAATAATTTTACAGAAGAGACTGGTACTTATCCTGGTATTGCAAGCTATGAAGCCAATACAATTGGAGATTTCAATGGTGATGGACAAGCCGATATACTTTATATTTCTGGTACGACATGTAAAATCATTACTTTCTATGAAAACAATACAAGCCTAAAAGTCACCTCTATAGAGCATGCGGGTAAAACAGTATCTGTGGAATACAAACCACTGACACAGGATGCTCAATATACTGCCTCAACAACCTTAGGTAATGATTATACAAAAAAGACATTTGCTTTAAATGTTGTTAAAAGGTTATATGATAATGTAGACTTAGATAATAAGTATACATATGAAGGTTTCGCCTCTATGAAGTATGGTGTTGGAGGAAAGGGATTCACAAAATTTAGTATTGAAAACAAGGCAGGACAAAATATTTATAAAACGTATAATGTAACTGCTAAGCTGCCGTACCTCATAGAGGAAATTTTATATGATGCTTATAATGGAGCACTATTTGGAAAGAAAATTGAGTATGATAGAATAGATGAGGATGGGGGCGCCAATGGTATGTCTAGAATTATTATCCCTTATGCTTCTAGAATAGAAGATAATATTACAGGGTATATAGAAGAAAGGACTTTTACAACTGGGAGTACAGCTACTGGTACAGTTTTTTATGATTACGGCAAAATAGAAATTGAAGAAACTCGTACAAAGGACTTAAACGGAGGTAATAATAGCTTAGAAACTACTACTTATGATTACGGTATGAATTGGGTAGCGAATAGAGGGCAACCTATTAGTATTACTAGGTATAGCGATATAGACCCTAATGGTAATAACAGTATTACTAGAACAAAAAATATATCATACAATGGCGATGGAACAGTTTTAAGTAATACAACAGACCCTGGTACTAGTAACGAAAAAACTGCTGCATTTACTTATGATGTATTTGGTAATGTTACACAAACAACTGTTACGGCTAACGGAATATCTGCTAGTATAATAGATAAATATACCTACACTACCGATGGAAAGTTTATTACTACTGAAGAGAATGCGATGGGGTATACTACAACTAATTCGTACAACCCACTTAGTGCCTGTTGGGGGAATGTTATTCAAGTTAATGACAAGCATAATATTGATACTTACTACGAGTATGATGTGTTGAATAGACAAAAGAAAGTCACTGATGTTCATGGGGTGGAGGAAACAACAATCTATGAATGGGCGCCTACGTCACAGTATTCTACATCTGACCCTAATGAGCAGATTTTAGCTAAAACAACGACAACCGCTAGTTCACAGTATAATATTGCTATATATGACAAATACGGACGTATAATAAGAAAAATCAAAAAGGGCTTTTCAGGAACAGATATTTTTGAAGATTTGGTATATAACTCAAATGGTCAAGTTGTTATTTCAAGAGCACCTTACCCTGCTAATACGCCGGCGGCTTCAATTACTACAACCACAACGTACGACCCATATAATAGAGAAGTGCAAAGAAGTATTTCAAATGGAGGTAGTACAATTCAAACAACGTATAGCATCGTACAAGGATTGATGAATGCCACTACATCAGATTTAGGTACAGGAAAAACAAAAACTTCAGTAACATGTGGGGGTACTTTAAGAAGGTTATTTAGTAATAGTGAAGATATAACGTATACCTATTATGGTAATGGGCAGACAGCTACAACAACTACCAATGGTCTAAGTTTTAATAGGGTATTAGACCCTTTTGGAAGACTGAAGGAGAAAACAGAGCCGAACGGTGGTACTATAAAATATGAATACGATGCATTAAGTAGACTGACTAAAGAAACTCTTGCAACCAATGAGGTGTTTGATTATTCATACGATGTGCTAGGGCGTGTTAAGACAAAAACTCTTGCTGGGGCTACTAATTCATATGTATATGAATATGAAGATGTGAATGGCTTGGGCGCTACTGGTGAGTTAATTAAAGAAACTGTTCCAAATGGAAATGAAACTGAGTATGCGTATACAAATAATAATAAACTGGATTATACAATTGAAAAAACTAATGGAAGGCCAGATATATCTACCCATTATGCATATGACTTAATGGGTAGGTTAGAGTATATATATTACTATAACGATATCACACTTAAGTACTCATATAGATATACTGGGCATTTAAACGAGGTGGAGTTAGTAAATGGTTCAGGCCAACTTATCCCTCACAAGTTGTGGCATGCAAATGATAGAAATCACTTAGGGCAGCTAGAGGGCGCGTACTATTATGATCAGAATAATAATCAACTTTATCACTCTCTGTATGTACACGATGCACATGGATACGCTGTATCTAGAGAGATGTTGCACATCCCTAATATGATGAATGTTGCGAAAAGTGATTATATTTCTGACCCTCAAACAGGCAATATATTAGAACGTAAAGATGTAATAAGAAACTTTACAGAGACCTTCACTTATGATACGCAGTTTGATAGGTTGACATCTATTGTGCCTAGTGGAGCGGGTGTTAATGCGTCACCTGTTTTTATGAGCTACGATGATAACGGGAATGTTTTAAAGAAAAGCGATATTACTTCTTCTCCTTTTGATTTCAGGTATAATAATTACGCACTATTAACAGTACCAGAACCAGCTACATCTATGCCGGGTTTTCAAGTGCCAAGCAATACGCAAGATGTAGAATATCACCCTTTCAAAAAAGTAAAAAAGGTAACCGAGGCTGGACAAAATGAAGTGGTATTTGAGTATGGTGCAGGTGATGTGAGAGTAAAAGCGGAATATTATGACTTAACGTCCGGAACTAGCGTCTTAGACAAAACAAAATATTATGCACACAATTATGAGGTGATAGAAGATAAGAATGGAAAGACGGAGCTAAATTATGTTTGGGCAAATGAAGAGTTAATCGCCATTTTCAAAATACATACTCCTATAGGGTCTCAAACTTCTCAGGGCGATATTTATTATCCATTCCGAGATCATCTTGGTAGTATTACACATATACTAGACGATAAGGGCACTGGTGGAGCTCAAGCAAATGGGTTGATAGAAGAAAGAAGTTATGATGCCTGGGGTAGGGTAAGAAACCCGAATGACTGGTCAGTATATACTAGCAATCAAAATAACTTCCCTACTGCAAATTGGCAAATTACAGATCGTGGCTACACAGGTCATGAGCATTTAATACAAGGTACTTGGGATAATAATATCATAAATATGAACGGGCGTTTGTATGATCCTTTAATAGGGCGGATGTTTAGTCCCGATCCTGTTATTGTTGATAATACAAACACACAAGATTATAATAAATATGCATACGCACGTAATAACCCTTTAAAGTATATAGACCCTGATGGGAATGTGGTGTTTACAACAGTAGCAATTATAGCTTTTGGAGCATTTGCTAACTTAGCCGCAAACGCATCAAATATTAGATCATTTGGTGATGGGGCTATGTATTTTGGTATTGGTGCTCTTGGTAGCTTTGCAGGATCTGGGATTGCTGGGGCAGTTGGAGGGTTTGGATATGGCGGTTTTATCGGAGGGTTTGCTGGCGGAGCTGCAGCAGGATCTGCCGTAGGGCTGTTAAGAGGTGCAGGTAATGCTTGGGTGCGTACGGGTAGTTTAGGGGCAGGGCTTGGAGCAGGTGCTAGTAGTGCTATGACAGGAGGTGTCGCAGGTGGTCTTTTAGGAGGTCTTTCTAGTGGATTGTTAGCAAGAAGTCATGGAGCTAATTTTTGGAGGGGTGCATCGCTAATGTCTGCGTATAGACAAAAACCCCATTTGACAGGTAATCCTGTAAAGGATCCGGAGAAATTTTTTAAAGATAATTTTAACACTAAGTCTTTCAGCAATAAGCAACCGAGGTTTATATACGGCAGTGATGACGTCGATGCATTTGTTTTAATAAATGGAGGTCGTGACGCTATGGCATTAACGTATCCCGATAATACGCCTATAGAACCTGTATCTAGTACTGTTTATGTAACTTCGAAGGCAATGCTATCAGATAAAGAGCTCTTCCAAGTTTTAGACCATGAGTTTTGGCATATACTTTATTATGCTAATGGTCAGTATGCCCAGTGGTTTTTGTCTTATAGGAATCAAGTCGATGATGCTAGTTATGCTGCATCACTTGCTACTGCAAAAGGTGAAGCAATGGCTTATATGCATACTATTTTTACTGCAGCATGGATGAAAGATCAATCTGCTGTAGATAATGCTATAAAGGAACTTAATGCAGCAAGGGAATATTTGTCTGGAGCAAAATGATAAAAAATTATCTTATGATTAAGATAAAATTTAATAATTATAAAATAACATGCAACAGCCTAGTGGCTGTTGCATTGCTATTTGTGGCATGTGATAAAAAGGTAGAGAAAGTACACAACTATATGCAAACTAGTTTAGATACAATGTATAGAGTTGGTTCTTCTTATTGCTTAAAGATTAAACTTAAAAATGAGTCGTTAAAAGATATTTTGTTGCGTACGAATACCAACGCAGAATTAACTTTTGTAGACACATTAACCGATAGTCCTTTGATAGGACTATACATACCTGGTATTTCAAGATTTTCTGATATTGAAAAACGTGCTTATTTAGGGGGGTATTATAGAAATTTAGAAATAGAGAATAATAAGTCTTTTTTGACTGCTAATAATAGTTTTGACACATTGGTCGATGGTAATATTTATTACCATATAAAACCTAAGAGTGAAGAAATATTACACATAGTACTTGTTGATGAAGTATTGAGAGGGGAAGTATTCTTTGTAAGAAATTATATTAATGATAATAAGCTAACAAAAGAAGATATTGGTTTGTATTTACCAGTTTTCTTTAAGGACAATTCTATTACAGATTTGGCGCCCCGGAGAATAGCTATTCAATCTGCAATGATATATACAATTCTTACCGAAGAAGACTAGTGTAAATTTTGATGTTAGTTATTATTATCTAATAAGTACAATATCTCCTTTCGTGATTACTACCTTATTTAGATTATTCATAGTTTTTAGTATGTAAAAGTACGATCCGATATCACATGGTTTATTCCTATACGTACCATCCCAATAATCGTTTGGGTTATTGGTTTTAAAGACTGTTTCTCCATATCTGTTAACTATAATGAATTGGTACTTAGCAATAGTACATTTAGGGATTATTGGTTTTAGTTTGTCGTTTCTGCCGTCATTGTTAGGGGTAAAAGCAGAGGGTATGAAAGGAGTACAGTCACATATCTGGTAATTTATATAAATCGAGTCTCGAGTAGTTCCACATATGTTTTCAGCAATTGCCCAATACAGTCCTGATGAATTAATAGAGATAGTTTCATTGTTGCTACCTGTAGACCAAGTATAAAAGCTTCCGCTTAATGACTTGACGTTAAGTTTTATATAGTTGCCTTCACAAAGCAAAGTGTCATTTCCTAGTTCAAATTTTGGGTTGGTGTAATCAATTTTTATAGTATCAGTATGGCTGCATTTTTCATGGTTTGTTCTAAGGCTATAGATGCCTGATTTTTTAATTACAATACTATTAGTTGTTGTACCATTATTCCATGCGTATTCATCTAACCCTCCTTGTATTTTCAATTCCATAGTATCACCTACACATATTGTTGTATCGTTCCCCAAATTGAATATATGTTCCTCCTTTACATCTATATTAATAGTATCGGTATTTGTACATCCGTCTTTTAGTATAGTCAAATAGTATTTACCTCCGGTAGTAATAACTTGTGAACTGCTAGTACTATTATCCTGCCACAAATAGGAAACACCTTGTGAAGATAGATTAGGAGATATGGTAAGTGACTCTCCCAGACATATTACAGTATCGTTTCCTAATTCAAAGTCAATGTTAGGAACATTTACATAAAATGTATCTGCCATTATAGTACATTCCCCTAAAACTTTTGATTGCACCCAATAAGTACCTGCCTTTGTTATTTTAATACTACTATCAGTACTGCCAGTACTCCATACAAATGTCGCTGCATTTTTTCTACCATGAAATATTAGAGAGTCACCTTTGCAAATAGTAAAACTATTTCCAGTAAATTGCTGTGGTAATACATCAATATTATACAATACTTTTTGAGGGAGTGCAAAAGCTCCTATACTGCCGGTAGGTAGTTTTAAAGACTGTTTAGTAACTATACAACCAGGGAATGCTATATCAGGATTATCTATTCTGCCTAAATAATTATCAAAAAAGGAGATATAAATGTTACTGTCTGGACCTAATTGAAAAGAACCTAACAAATCAGCATGTGATATTGAATATATTTCCTTTTTCGATGAACGAATATTTGAGCCTGTTGATAACGATACATCATATTGATAAATGTACCCGTCTGTATCCGAGGCGGCGTATAGTTTAGTGCTATTAGGTGAGAATTCGCAATTATAAAACCCTGTTTGATAACCGAATCTAGAGTATGATGTATCAAGTAGTCTAGTATTTGATACTATGCCTGTTTGGATGTCAAAATCATTTAAAATCAATACTTGCATTGATGTTCCCCCTGATTTACTTACAACGCTTGCTATTTTTGTTCCATCTGAAGACACCTTTGCTGTACTAGGCCCGTTGATTTTGTAAGGGTAACTCATTGTTGAAATAATGGGGCTATTACTAATTCCATTTGCACCTATTTTATAGCAATGATATTTGTTACTTACCCGTTCAAATAATATCAACCAATAGCCGTCACATGCAAGTGATACGGTCATAATTTCAGTCATATTAGTAGTCAAAAGAATACTTTTTTTAGAACTAATGACATCACCTTTGCCGCCATTCAATCTCATGTCAACAATCGAATAGCGAACATCTCCATTTTGACCAATATGTTGCAATGTGAAAACATAATATTTATTACTATCACTAGGGTCTGGAATAATAACAGAACCTTGTGCACAAGTACTTAAACGGTCAGTGCCTACATCTTTACCGTTAGGCATCACGTTAGAACTGCTATCAGTAATGTCTACTCCATTACATGCAAATAATAGTTCTCCTGTTTTTCTATGACTAACACAAGATATCCCTTCCCAAGCGTACATTGTGCTTTTAAAAGTTGTTGGAGTAGTAGTATTAAAATTCAATCCTCCAAGCCTGCCTAGAACCCATGTGTTATTTTGTTTTTGTGCTATAGCGCTTGCTTGTAATAGCAGAAGAAATATTATGCACTTTATTTTCATAATGACTAGCAAAAATAATGAATATATCTAAGCTTAATGTTTACTTGAGTAGCATTTCTGTACCCTATTTGTACCTTAAAAGGATGTTATTTGATATAAGTGTTGGTAGTAAAGAGTTATAGCTAAGAGTATACTTCCTGTATCGGAAAGTAAGTCTAACTTTTTGATCTTCTAGGCAAAGCTTTTAAGTAAAATGTATATCTTGAAAGCCTATATTCTACTAAGGTTTGTATAAAAGGGTCCTATTATTTTTAAGTGTACTTATTCTGAGTGTTGATTGCCAAGCACAGTACGACTTTCTGCTCAATAGATCATATGCTGAGCGCAGTAAGTCAGTAGACTCATTGCTGTTTGCTACAGGCGGGGTACAAAGTCTTGACTCTGTTACATACTTCAGGATGTTGGATGATGTAGCCACTATGGCAAAAAAAGCCAAAGATGAGGAACTGTATTGGTTGACAAAGATAAGCCGCATCGAATATTGTATATTTCATTGGATATATACTTACGAAGAGGGTGTAGATGAGTTGCAGGCATTGTTGCCATCTGTGAGTAAATACCCCCAACTGGTATTGAATATTAGTTTTTTAAGCGGTATCCACTATTACCACAATGATGAATTTACCGGGGCATTTGACTATCTGCTGCGTTATAAATACCTGCTGGATGAAATTACTTATGAGGAATACCCTGGCAAGAAGTTTTATAATGCTTTGCTGGGAGACCTGTATTATGCTTTTGAAGATTACGAACAGGCACAGAAAAACCTACTAATAGCTGAAAAATTCAAAGCGCCAGGTGCAAGGCATAGCGACAATGGTTTGCTAAATACACTCGGACTTGTTATGCGCAACACTGGTAAGTATGATTCAGCACTGTATTACTTCAACAGGGTGCTGAGTCTTGCTATTGATGAAAATGATCCGTGGATACCAATATCAAATGGCAATATTGGTATCGTGTACTATATGCAGGGCAGATACAAAGAGGCAAAACCATTATTGAAAGAAGATATAGACTGGGCACTGTTAGAGCGACAGTATGATAA
Source organism: Flavipsychrobacter sp. (assembly GCA_041392855.1). NCBI lineage: Bacteria > Pseudomonadati > Bacteroidota > Chitinophagia > Chitinophagales > Chitinophagaceae > Flavipsychrobacter > Flavipsychrobacter sp. The sequence goes on along the minus strand of JAWKLD010000001.1, from coordinate 2,366,561 downwards.
CATTAGCAACCAGCTCATCCGTCTGGCAGATATCTACCGAAGGTTGGGTAATGACGATAGCGCCCGCTACTACAGCCGTATAGCACACCAATACATCCACTATGGCAGAGATACATATAAGCATGCTGTAAAGTTGTACTCACTACTAAGTGAGCTGGCAATAGAAGACGGAGACACACGTCGTGCATTGTTATATAAAGACAGTATTGCTATAGCGAAAGATAGCGTTTCTCGCAAGAGAGATGTACTAGTGATGGCTAAAGCGCAGATAACTGCACAAGATGAAGCTAATAAAATAAAGGTGGCACAGATAGTAAAAGAAAAAGAGTTGAGCATACAAAGGCGCAACAACCTCATCATTATACTATCGCTGGCTACAGTTATTGGTTTACTGTTACTTACCAACCAGTATTACAGGCGCAAAAAGCTGAAAGCAGAAAAAGATCTGGCTGATAACAAGCTCATAAGCGCATCGCACAGGCTTAGTATATTCACCAAAAACCTACAGGAGAAAAACCTACTAATAGAAAACTTCACCGAAGAAATAGAAAGATTGCAAGCATTGCCTTGCAGTAATGAGCTACCTAATACCAAAGAGAACCTGGCTAAGTTGCAAAATGCCATTATCCTAACCGATGAGCAGTGGGATGAATTCAGAGAATTATTCGAGACTGTACACCGTGGTTTCCTGAACAGGCTCAGGGAAAAACTGCCGGAACTTACTCCTGCTGAAATAAGGTTTATGGTACTCTCCAAACTCAAACTCAGCAATAAAGAGATGGCCAATATGCTCGGTATTGGTCTTTCTGGGATGAGAAATTATAAGTACAGACTTCGTAGAAAGCTGGATATGGCAGACGATACTGACCTTGAGCAGCTCATAGATAGTATATAGTACGCATTCATAACTGATTGATTTTCATTAAGAGACGCCTTAGGGACGTGGTTGAGACGTTTTAGGGACGTCACTTTTTTGCATTTAGGGTACCCCCATTTACATATTTGCGGCATGAGAGTTTTATACGCTTTAAGAAGCCGCTTAGCCATTAGCTATTTATTGGTTGTGATGACATCGGTCATACTTGCGGTTGCTGTGTGGCGCTATTATTCTCAAAAAGTAGACCGCCTGGAAAGACAGGTAGAGTTACAGGCATTTTAGAATAAAAGAGAGCACACAAAAAAAATTAATCACCCGCAGTAGGCTAATGAAATATAGCGCTGCAAAATTCTAATTGTATGAAAAGACTACTATCGCTTGTTACGTTGTTGTGTTTAACAGTAGCAAGCTATGCCCACGTCTGGGAAATTCGTGTCAACCAGGCACAAAACGGTACACTCACATGGTACCTGCAATCATATCACACCGTAGGGCAGTGTGGTATTGCCAATTCCGGACTAACCATTAATGGTGTAAATTATCCTTTACAGTCAGAGCATGCAGGCTCAATAGCAGGGCTTAGCAACAATGTATTTGCTGTAACATCTACCCAACGTGCCAGAGGTAGCTATGCTATTGTAACTACTCCTTTTTTAGGAACTAACCTTTCTGTTCAGCCATATTCTACTAATGCGTGCTGGGCATTTATGGTTGGTGGCTCAGGTAATTTTACACCACCACCACCACCTGTGTGTACCACATGTCCTATAACATCATGGTCAAATATTAATGGTACCCCTAATAACAATGGTACAAATTGTAATATGTCTGATGACTATTTACCTACTACCATCAAAGTAAACCACCTTTCATGTGCTTCTATTACAGGTAGTGGAAAATTCAATGTAGTGTATGATCCAAGCGGTGCTAATATCTCTTATGGCCCCTACAACTTCTCTTCAGGTATCAGTACAGGTGTAGCTATTAATCTCCCTGTAGGTGTAAGTAATAGTACACAGTTGAGTGTAACAAGCTCTTTTCCTTGTTCTGAAACACACGGACTATCTATACCAGGTGGAAGTTTTGCTGGTGTTGTTGAAACCGTTCCGCCAAGCATAACATGTCCTTCGAATAAAAATGTCGTTGCAGATCAAGACTCCTGTTCCGCATTTATAAATATTCCACAACCAATAGTGGCAGACAATTGCCAACAGCCAGGCAACTCTTTGGATTTTGATGGCGCTAATGATTACGTGGAGATGCCTAACTCTTCATCTCTTAACAGCTATGTGAGTACTGGTGAATTAACCATTGAGTTTTGGGTAAAACCAACAAGCGTATCGGGAAACAATACAGTTATTGCACACCGAAACAATGGTAATAGTAGAGGACTTGTCTTCGAAATGATAGGTAGTAATAAACTGGCATGTTATGTACGTGCTGGTGGATGGAAAGCTATAGCCATATTCCTTACTCCCAACCAGTGGCAACACGTAGCTGTAGTAGTAGATGCGAGTAGTGGTATGAAGGGTTATGTAAACGGTGTATTGAATACTAGTAAATCTTTTAATGCTCCTTTTACCCAATCGAACGATGTTTGGAGAATAGGTCGTAACTCGCAAAGTACAGATCCAAGATATTTCAAAGGTGTATTGGATGAAATGCGTATTTGGAATACAGCTCGCTCTGAATCAGATGTAAGAGCTGCAATGAATATGGAACTTTCAGGTTCTGAACCTGGACTAATGGCTTATTATGACATGAACCATGGTGTAGCAGGAGGTAATAATACAAGTCCTGCTGTAAATACATTGATGGATAAAACTTCAAATTCAAACAATGGTACGCTAACCAATTTTGCACTTAATAATAATACCTCAAATTGGGTAAGTGGATCAGCAGGGGTAAATAACATTACACTTGTAAACAATTATAACTCATCTTCAAATGCATCCGGTAGATATCCGGTAGGTACTACAGTAGTAACATGGACAGCTACAGATGAAAATGGTAACACGAGTACCTGTACACAAAATGTAACAGTTGTAGATGATCAGAACCCTACAATTGCATGCCCTGCTAACGTAACAGTAAATGCAGACAATGGTGCTTGTGCTGCAACAAATGTTAGTTTAGGCACACCAACTACAAGTGATAACTGCGGTGTAGCATCTACAACAAACAATGCACCTTCTAGTTATCCAGTAGGTACAACAACCATAACATGGACGGTAACGGATGTACATGGCAACACTGCTACTTGTACTCAAGATGTAACAGTTGTTGACAATCAGAACCCAACAATTACTGGCCCTGCTAATGTAACTGTAAATGCAGATAACGGAGCCTGTGCTGCAACAAATGTTAGCTTAGGTACGCCAACAACAGGTGATAACTGTGGTGTAGCCAGTACTACTAATAATGCACCAAGTAGTTATCCTGTAGGTACCACAACTGTTACGTGGACGGTTACAGATATACATGGCAATACTGCTACCAGCACTCAAGATGTAACGGTTGTAGATAATCAAAACCCTACAATTGCATGCCCTGTTAACGTAACCGTAAATGCAGATAACGGAGCGTGTGCTGCAACAAATGTTAGTTTAGGCACACCAACAACAGGTGATAACTGTGGTGTAGCTAGTACTACTAATAATGCACCAGGTAGTTACCCTGTAGGTATTACAACTGTAACATGGACAGTTACAGATATACATGGAAACACTGCTACTTGTACTCAGGATGTGATAGTAATAGATAACCAACCGCCTACAGCATTATGTAAGGCATACACGCTTAACTTAAGCAATGGTTCAGGAACTGTTTCCCCTTCAGATGTAGATAATGGTAGTAGTGATAATTGTGGTATCGCTAGCATGAGTGTATCTCCTAATGCATTTACTTGTGCAGATGCAGGAAACAACAACGTAGTACTGACGGTAACTGATGTGCATGGTAATACATCTACATGTACCACTACTGTAACAGTACAGTATCAGCCTACATGTAGCATTACAACAACGCCATCTAACAATATTTATACTGGTGGTAATCCTAATAACATCTACTTAGGTTATGGTTCGCAAAGTGCTACTATTACAGCTAATGCTACTGGTGGAAGTGGATTCACTTATTCTTGGTATCCTGCTGCTAACTTGAGCTGTAGCAATTGCCAATCTCCTGTGTTTACACCAACCGCTGCAGGTAACTATACTTATACTGTAACCATTACCAACTCAAACGGATGTACCACTACATGTACAGTTAGTTTCTGTGTGTTAGACATCAGAGTGCCGGGTAAAAAAGGTAAGAGCAGTGGTAAGGTTTACTTATGTCACTCACCTAACGGTAATCCAAATAATGCAAAAACACTATCAGTAAGTGTGAATGCAGTTGCATCTCACTTGAGCAATCATTCCGGTGATAAATTAGGAGCGTGCGATCAGTCTTGTAATGCAGGAGCCAAAAGTGGTCGTGATAATGGTAATGAAGGTGGTATTGCTGCAATTGAAGAGTTGAACAAGAAGATGGATGAAATAAAAGTATATCCAAACCCTAATAGTGGTACGTTTAATATAGAGCTACCTGGTGAAGTAAAACAAGGTGAAATACTATTCAGAGACATTACCGGCAAGGTGATCAAGCGCACGGAGTTTGCTCCTAATGCACAACTTAGGTTTAATATGTCAGGTATTGCTGATGGTATATATATGATAGAAGTTCAAAACAGTGGTGAGTTATATAGAACAAGAGTAGTAATAAGAAGATAGGAGTTACCCCTATTCCTATTTTTTAGCAGGGCACATTACTAATGTGTCCTGCTTTTTTCTATTTCTAAGTAAGTATGGTTATGTACCTAATGTCTTATAAATAAAATCTTTTAAGAAGCACACAAGCTCTTTGTTGTTCTGAGTCTTTCCAAAGTCTGTAAGTGAGGGTAGGTGCCTTTGAAAATACATTTGATGGTGTGCTGTTTCTATTAATGTGCTGGAAAGAGAGTGCGAGTATTTGTACTTAGAGTTGTGGTCAACAAATATTTCTGATATTCTATGGCAAAGGTCTTTATAAGGTTTAAATATCTGTGCCTTATTATCCTCATCAATATGATTGGTCAGGTAAGATTTGTTAGCTTCTGAAATGATGATTTGTTGAAGCTTCCCTTTGTTAATATGATCTACCAATAGTTTATCTTCTAAGTTGAAGACCAAAAGATCTATCAATATATCAATTTTCTTTTGGGTATCCGTAAGGTTATTGGTGTAGAACACAAGTTGATATTCCATCCATGTCCAAAACCAGGATGTGATATAGGTAAGTAGCCGGTGTTTATTTTCAAAATATCGGTATACACTTGCTTCAGTAGTATTGATTCTACTAGCTAGTTTTTTAAAAGTGAAATCTTCAAAACCATATTCATATATGGCATCAATACTGTGTTGCACAATTCGTTTACCCAGGTCAGATTGCTCTGGGTCTTTTACATACAACGAGGGATTCATCTTAATTTGTACTGCTAAGTCCATAGTATTTCAGTACTCAAATATACAAATGTGATAGTATTCCATATATAAATTTAATCTTTACCATCATAGATAATAGTATTACTATCATGTTGTATAGTAGCTTATATTTGTACAAAGTGACCATATGTCTATTAAGAAGAGTCATCCGCTATATAGAATACTTGAGATACTTAAGTTTGAGCGTAAGGAGATTTATGCCATATACTTCTATGCCATTATGCTAGGTATTGTTCAATTAGTATTACCTCTTGGTATTCAGGCTATTATAAGCTTTGTTTTAGGTGGATCAATCTCTACGTCTTTATTTATATTGATAATATTGGTTGTGTTTAGTGTGTTGCTTAACGGGTTGTTGCAGGTTAATCAAATGAAGATAATTGAGAAAATTCAACAACAATTATTTGTAAGATATTCTTTCAGTTATGCACATAGAATACCAAAGATTAAGTTAAAGTCTTTAAAGGGGTATTATTTGCCAGAGTTGGCCAACCGTTTTTTTGATGTTATCTCTTTACAGAAGGGTATCTCTAAATTGTTATTAGACATTCCTACTGCCAGTATACAAATATTATTCGGGTTGTTGTTGTTATCCTTCTATCACCCGGCATTTATCTTTTTTGGTATCATGTTATTGTTTGTATTATATCTGATTCTTCGTTTTACAGGAAACAGAGGGTTACAAACAAGCATGGAAGAAAGTAATTATAAATATAGGGTTGCTGCAAACTTAGAGGACAATGCTAGATTGAATATTTTATATAGGTTCATCAAACCATCCTACAGAATCAATAGAATAGATAAAGAAATAACAAATTACCTGACAGCAAGAACAAATCACTTTAAAATATTATTGATTCAGTATTGGACACTAGTTGGGTTTAAGTTTTTGATAACCGCTGCAATGCTAATTGTAGGTGCTTTGTTATTAGTTAACCAACAATTGAATATTGGTCAGTTTATTGCTGCAGAAATAGTAATAATATTGGTAATAAACTCAGTGGAGAAGTTGATAGTGAATTTAGATAAAGTGTATGATGTACTTACATCACTCGAAAAGATCAATAAAATATTAGACAAACCCGTAGATGAAGTAGGTGCTATAAAGCTGGAAGAAAGTGATATAGGGCCAGCATTTTCAGCCGAGCAAATCAGTTTTTCTTACGACGATGGATTTGAGGTCATTAAAAACGTGAGCTTTACAATTGCTAAAGGGGAAAAGCTCTTAATATATGGGCCAAAAGTGTCAGGTAAGTCTACCTTACTACATGTATTATCTGGTATATACAACTGCGTAGGTGGTCAATTGCTAATCAACGATATACCTCAAAATAAATACGATAAAGAAGCCTTGCTGCAGCAGTCAATGGTATTATTAGACACTCCAGATATTTTTGAAGGTACGTTATATGAAAATTTGACCTTAGGTCAGTCCATTACTTATGAAGAAGTATTTAGAATAGCTGAAATAGTAGGGCTTAAGAAATTTGTAGACAATCAGCAAGATAGTTATGATATGCAATTACTATCAACAGGTGATGGGTTGCCGCATAGTATAGTAAGAAAAATACTTGTTGCTCGTATGTTGTTGGCGAAACCTAAGCTTGCATTGATAGATGATGCTTTTGATGGCATGGAAGAAGAAATAAGACTAAGAGTAGAAAATTTTATCAAGGAGGAAATGAAAAATACCACAATGATAATTACTTCGGGGCGTAAAATATGTAACGAGGTTTGTGATAAGGTATTGGTTCTTGATAACGGGCATGGTAGATTATTTGGTAACATCGATGAACTAAACAATTTCTAAACCATGGAAGAGATAAAAAAGACGATAGAGCAAATCTCTGGTGTGGGAGAAACCGATGCGTTTAAAAGCGTATATCGTGTAGGGAAGTACAGTAAAATAAAAAACTGGATGATAGCCCTATTGATTTTCCTTGTTGTTGTTTTGTTTTTGCCTTGGACACAAAACATAAGGGCGAGAGGTAATGTTACCACATTGAAACAAGAGCACAGACCACAGGAGTTAAATACAATTATACCAGGGCGTATAGTGAAATGGTATGTGAAAGAGGGAGACCATGTCAATGCTGGTGATACTATAGTGCAACTGGCAGAGATAAAAGATAATTACCTTGATCCAGAGCTATTACAAAGAACCGAGGAACAACTTACGGCCAAAGAATTTTCTGTTGAGTCTTATAAGAACAAAGTGCAGGCTACAAAAGCTCAGATTTCTGCCTTACAAAATGCACTAGATCTAAAACTACAACAGTTGAGGTTGAAGGTAGTGAGCGATAGTATTGAAGCTGCTGCAGCATTAAATGCATTGAACATAGCTGAAGAACAGTATAGGCGTCAACAAATAATGCGTGATAGTGGTTTGGTATCCAAAGTGCAGTTAGAGCAACGCAATCAAAAATATCAGGATGCGGTAGCTAAGAAAATGAGCACAGAGATCAAGTTGATGAATACCAGGACTGATTTAAGCCAAATAAAACAAGAGTACGCAGAAAAAATATTTAAAGCACAAAGTGAAATTGCTGCTGCAAGTAGTGAAATTGCTAGTGGCCAGGCAGAGGTCTCTAAGTTTAAAAATCAGTATTCGAATTATAAAATTAGGTCAGGTCAATACTATCTATTGGCACCTCAAACAGGACAAGTAGTTAATGCTTCCAAATCAGGTATCAATGAGATAGTAAAAGAAGGGGAGACACTTTTGGAGATAGTGCCTGAAAATATTGAATTAGCAGTAGAACTTTTTGTACGTCCTGTAGATCTACCATTACTATCTGTAGGTACAAAAACACGTTTCCTCTTCGATGGTTTTCCTGCAATAGTTTTTAGCGGATGGCCACAAGCTTCCTATGGTACATTTGCAGGTGAGGTGGCAGCCATAGAAAGCAATGTAGGCAACAATGGAAAATTTAGAGTGTTGGTAAAGGAGGTAGAAGGTGAAAGAGCATGGCCGCCACAAATCAAATTAGGTACAGGCGCACAATCCATCATGCTCCTAAAAGATGTACCCGTTTGGTATGAGCTATGGAGAAATATAAATGGTTTCCCTCCAGATTATTATAAAGAGCAAGAGAGTAAAGAACAAAAAAAGGATAAGAAGATAAAGTATTAAACCTGTGCGCTTACTACAGCTACATATAATATTGTTGATGTGCTTATTGTCTGCTAGGGCAATGGCACAAGATGGTACATTATACCTGTCTAAGGACGATGTGTTGAGTATAGTGAAGGCGTATCATCCTGTAATCAAACAGGCCAATCTTAAGGTAGATAGGTCTAAAGCAGAGGTGATGAGTGCAAGAGGTAGTTTTGATCCCTACTTAAAAACAAATGCCAAGCAAAAAACTTTTGATGGGAAGTTGTACTACAACTATTTTAATCCCGAACTAAAACTACCAACATGGTATGGTATAGAGTTTAAGGCAGGTGCAGAAGAGGTGTATGGTTCTAGAGTATTTAATGAGTTAACCCCAGGAAAGTCTGTTTATGCAGGTGTGAAAGTATCTGTTTTGCAAGGCCTCCTGTTTGATGAAAGGAGGGCTACTTTAAGAAAAGCACAAGCCATCCAAGAAATGACTGAGGCTGAACAGCGTTTGGTGGTCAATAATATTTTGTTTGAAGCAGTAGCTACTTATTGGAATTGGGTACGAGAATACCAGACTTATTTAATTTATAAAGAAGTGGTACAGATAAGTACTGCTCGCTTAAACTTTGTAAGACTGGAATATGAGCAAGGTAATAGACCCGCAATTGATACAGTAGAAGCATGGACGCAGATACAGAGTTATGAGCTGCTCAAAAACGAAGCATTAATGAATTATTATAATGCTGGCTTTGAGCTGTCTACTTATTTATGGTTAGAGGATAGGTCTATGATGAGTTGGTCAGATAATATTGAGCCGGATAGTACTGCTCAAAATATCTCATCGGTAGAAGTAGATGGTTTAGAAACCTTTTTAGCCCAGGCATTAGCTAACCACCCTAAATTACAAATGGTTGACGCTAAACTTGATGCATTAAAAATAGAGAAGCGATTAAAAGGACAGTCATTGCTACCTACTTTGGATATAAATGCAAACTTGCTAAACAAAGGCTATGAAGTGCCTAATGAATTGACAACACCATTTATAGAGAATAACTACAAGTTTGGGGTTGACTTTAGTGTGCCCTTGTTTTTAAGAAAGGGTAGAGGTGGATATAGATCAGCAAAAATAAAGCTACAAGAAACTGCTTTTGAACAAGACTATACCAGTGCAAATATTGAGAATAAGATAAGGAGCTATTATAATGAGGTTATTATCCTTAAAAACCAGATAGAACTTTATACAGAAGCTTATAATAACTTCAACAAAATGTATCGAGGAGAGTTGACCAGATATAATGTTGGTGAGAGTACTTTGTTTTTAGTGAACTCTAGAGAGAACAAGATGTTGCAAGCACAACAAAAACTAATAGCACTTAAAACAAAATGGAGCAAGAGTTATGCAGGCTTGCTTTGGGCAGCAGCATATTTGTAACGCTTACATTCTTTCAATTTTGCCTAATAATAGTAAGGTGCTACTATAAAATACAGCTACGATTGAAGTAGCTACAATAATCCCTTTAGATATTGCTATAAGTATTGCCAATATATCTTATAAGTATTTATGTATACTTTGAGTATATAATTAGTACAATATAAATAGCAATAATATGGATTCAAAAAGTCAAGGAAACGACATTAGTAAATGCCCATTTCATAATGGTGCTTTAAGACAAAGCGCAGGAGGTGGCACACAAAACAGAGATTGGTGGCCTAATCAATTAGACTTAAATATTCTTAGACAAAACTCATCACTATCTAACCCCATGGACGAAGGGTTTAACTATGCAGAAGAATTTAAAAAGCTAGATCTAAAAGCAATAAAAGAGGATATTAATAACCTAATGACCGATTCTCAAGATTGGTGGCCTGCTGACTATGGGCATTATGGTCCTTTATTCATACGTATGGCATGGCATAGTGCAGGTACATATCGTGTAGGTGATGGTCGAGGTGGTGCAGGTTCAGGTACACAACGTTTTGCACCGTTAAATAGCTGGCCGGATAATGCCAACTTAGATAAAGCTCGTTTGTTATTGTGGCCTATTAAACAGAAGTATGGCAACAGTATATCTTGGGCTGACCTTATGATTCTTGCAGGTAACTGCGCGTTGGAATCAATGGGTTTTAAAACTTTTGGTTTTGCTGGTGGTCGTGAAGATGTATGGGAGCCAGAGCAAGATATTTATTGGGGTTCGGAAGGAGAATGGTTGGGAGATAAAAGATACACTGATGATAGAGAGTTAGAGAATCCACTTGCAGCAGTACAAATGGGTTTGATATACGTGAACCCTGAAGGGCCTAACGGGAATCCTGATCCATTGGCAGCAGCAATAGACATACGAGAAACATTTAAGCGTATGGCCATGAATGATGAGGAGACTGTAGCGCTAATAGCGGGTGGCCATACTTTTGGTAAAACACATGGTGCAGCCAACCCTGAAAAATATGTAGGTCCTGAGCCTGCTGCTGCTGGTATAGTAGAGCAAGGGCTGGGCTGGAAGAACACCTACGGTACAGGTAATGCCAGTGATACGATCACAAGTGGGCTAGAAGGAGCATGGACTACAACGCCTACTAAATGGAGTAATAACTTCTTTGAAAATTTATTCGGTTATGAGTGGGAACTGACCAAGAGCCCAGCGGGAGCACATCAATGGCGACCAAAAGATGGTGCGAGAGCAGGACTTGTACCAGATGCACATGACCCTAGTAAAAAGCATGCACCATTTATGCTAACTACAGACCTTTCATTAAGAATGGACCCTGTATATGAGAAAATATCGAGAAGGTTTTATGAGAATCCTGATGAGTTTGCTGATGCTTTTGCAAAAGCATGGTATAAATTGACACATAGAGACATGGGACCTATTGCTCGTTATTTAGGACCAGAAGTGCCGGAGGAAGTATTGTCTTGGCAAGATCCATTACCTGCATTAGATCATGAGTTGATAAACGATGCAGATATTGCCACATTAAAAGACAAAGTATTAAGCTCTGGTCTTTCTGTTTCAGAACTTGTATCAACAGCTTGGGCTTCTGTTTCTACCTTCCGTGGTTCGGATATGCGTGGCGGTGCCAATGGTGCACGCATAAGACTAGCACCACAAAAAGATTGGACAGTTAACAACCCAAATCAGCTAAAGAAAGTATTGGGTACACTAGAGGGTATACAGAAAGATTTTGCTAAGAAAGTTTCTCTTGCTGACTTGATCGTACTTGCAGGTTGTGCTGGGGTAGAGAAAGCTGCAAAAAATGCAGGACACGATGTGTCAGTACCTTTTACGCCTGGTAGAGTGGATGCTTCTCAAGAGCAAACAGATATAGAGTCGTTTGAGGCGCTAGAACCAGCAGCAGATGGTTTTCGTAACTATTTTGAGCCAAAGCATAATGTTACTGCAGAAGAAATGTTGGTAGACCGTTCACAGTTGTTGACCCTGACAGCTCCTGAAATGACAGTGTTACTGGGAGGCATGCGTGTTTTAAATACAAACTATGACCAATCTGCTCATGGAGTGTTTACAAAACAACCGGAAGCGTTGACCAATGATTTCTTCATCAATTTGCTAGATCTAAATACTACCTGGAAAGCTACAACTGATGCACAAGATGTATTTGAAGGTAGTGATCGTAAAACAGGGGCAAAGAAATGGACGGGTACTAGAGCCGATTTGATATTTGGATCTAACTCTGAACTTCGTGCCTTGGCAGAAGTATATGGCTATAAAAACGCAGAAAAGAAATTTGTGAAGGACTTTGTAGCAGCATGGAATAAAGTGATGAATTTAGATAGGTTCGATTTGAAATAAGTAGTAGTTGTAATTTAAATAAATAAAGCCATCAAAACTGATGGCTTTATTTATTTAGTCTACTTCTTTGAATTTTTCGTCACCACACATTCTTACAATTTTTGGTAAGAAGGTACCTACTACATCTACAAGGTCTATCTGTGCGTCCATTACTTGGTGTATGTCTTTGTAGGCTTGCGGAGCTTCGTCTAGCCCTGAGCCAATAAGTTCTATACCATTTTCTGCTAAGTGGTTGCTTACCATTTTAGGGTCTAATGTTTTCTTGGCTTGTGTACGAGACATAGTTCTACCCGCGCCGTGCGATGCAGAGTTGACCGATAAAGTCTCCCCCTTACCCCTTACAATAAACCCAGGTGCCGTCATAGAACCAGGTATGATACCTAGTACGCCTTTGCCTGCAGGTGTTGCTCCTTTTCTATGAACGATTAGCTCATTGCCTTGTTCATCTTTTTCCTTCCACGCAAAGTTGTGATGGTTTTCTACCATTGCCAGTGGTGTAGTTCTTAAGCCAATAGCCATACGCTCGTGTATCTGATGGTGACAAGCAGAAGCATAGTCGCCGGCTAAGGTCATAGCCAACCAATATTCTTGCCCAGCCTCGGTATCTAAGTCTAGCCATGCTAAGTGCTTTGCCTCGTCGGGCAGCTTGCAGAGCTCTCTTGCTAGCTTTGTATAGTGGTTGGCAATAGATGCCCCCAAACCTCTAGAGCCGGAGTGTGATAGCAAGGCTAGGTATTTGCCAGGTTTGATACCAAATTCATTATCTGCATCGGTGATGTGTGCAATACCAAATTCTACAAAATGGTTGCCCCCGCCTGAAGTGCCTAGTTGTTGGTAGGCTCTATCTTTCAATCGCTTTACAACATCTATCTCGTCAAACAATGGGTTTGATAATATATCGTGCTCGCGTGGTCTTTTAAAAGTAGCTCTACCAAATTGTGTGTTTTGTTTCAGCATTTTCTTTAGCTGTGGGGTATTGGTATTGATAAAGCCAGCAGGTATATCATAGATAGACATACACATTCTACAGCCAATGTCTACACCCACGCCATAAGGTATCACCGCATTTTCAGTAGCCAGTACGCCACCTATTGGTAGTCCATAGCCTTGGTGAGCATCGGCCATCAGTGCGCCCGACTTAGCTATAGGTAACCTCATAGCTACCTCCATTTGGTCTATAGCTCCTTGCTCTATGCCTTCAATACCATATGTTTTATAAGGTACTTTTGTTGCTCTAAGTGGTATGGTTAAGTCTTCTACTTTAGGCTGTAATAGCGTGGCTGCAATAGCGCCTAGCTTTTCGTCTGCCACATAGGCGTTAGGGTTTTCAAGCACTGCAGTTAGTACTTTTTCTATATCGGCTTTTTCAGTATCAGCATAGTGTGTGCTGATGGTTTGCAACACTGTTCCTACTACTTCACCTTCTTCGTAGCCTAGTGCTATTATATCTGTTCCTTTAAGTGTCATGTTGTTAGTTTTTAAAGTTCGGAATATTCGGGAGTGCCCTATTGCACCCCCGGCATCCCTTAGCTAAAAAGTGTTTTCATTTGATCTATTATCTGGTTGCCTCCAGAAAGAGATATGTTATTGATACGCTCTGCGATTTCTGCTACATATTCCATCTCTTTCAGCTTAAACAACATTGGGTTTTCCTCCATCATTTTAGCGGTGTTCAATTGGCTTCTTGCAGATGCTGTTTCTTCTCTTCTTGATATCACATTGGCTTGTGCCTTTTTCTGTGCTATCAATACTTGGTTCATTATGTCCTTTACATCCCCAGGTAAGATGATGTCTTTGATACCGCAGTTGCTCACCTCAACACCTAAATCGGCTGCTTTTGTTTCTGCCGCTTTTTGGATAGCAATGCTTATTTCATCTTTTTGCTCTAGCAATTCGTCTAGTGTCAACGTACTGGTATAAGCTCTTACTATCATTTGTATAGCAACGTATAGTTGTTTCTCAAAGCCTTTGTTTTCTACCAATGCTTTGTTGATGTCTGTTACTCTGTATTGCGCTTCAAAGTTGATTCTTATAGCAGCTTTGTCTTTAGTCAAGATCTCTTGGCTAGAGATTTCCATCCTTGTGCGTCTCAAGTCTACTTTCTCCACAGCTACTGTTGTAGCATTCTTCCAAAATAGGTATCTGCCGCTGCTTAGTTCTTTTTGAAACTTATTGTCAACAAGTAACAATCCCTTCTCGTAAGATGCGATAACACATATTCTTATATAGTTAACCAACAAAGGGCTATTCACAATACTCTTATCTAAAGTGTCAGATATTTCGATGTTAGTTAAATCGACTTTTGTGAACGTATAATTTCTAATACTTTTCCAGTAGACATACTTACCTGCTATCAAAACCTCTTTTAGGTTTCCTTCATCAAACCTTAAGGCAAGCTCATTGTCTTTCACATTTACGATATTAAGCATGCTAGCCAAGGTATCGTCTTCTAGTAATATGTTCAAGTCTATAGCGCTTACAAAACGTTTGGTCATATCATATACCTCTACACTTTCGCCAAAGCTTAGCCAGTGTGCTCCTGCTGCGATCACTCGTTTGTAGTCGCCATTTTTAAAGACTAATCCTACATTTCCAACATTGATTCTTACCTTTTTCATAACATTTTATTTTAAGGTTTATACTTGTTCCTTTATCATTTAAAAAAGAAGCAGAGGTTCGATCATCTTTACAAAACGGAGTGTATCGTTTAGTAAAAGCGTATTGTGTTAGTTTGTGCGCTATGTCTTTATAAGTGAGTTCTGTAGTAGAACTTTATAAGATGCACGCAAGAAAGTAACCCAACTTGCCAGTACGGTATCCCGAACCTCAAGGCTCTGTTCAGACTGTTTTACTCTCCGTACTGAAGGATAAAACCGATATCTGCTCTGCCTCTTTACTGCGGTCATTTTTAGAAGTGACCAGCTTCCGTCATCACAAACCTAAATTGTGCCCGATTGTTCTACCATTGAACTACATATGGTGTTAAGCCATAAGGCAGGATTCGAACCTGCACATAAAGGGATTTGTTACTCTACCAACTGAGTTATACTAAACGCATTAGTAGTGGGAGTCGAACCCACGACCCACAAATCTAAGGTGGATGCAAAGCAAAAGTGAAGCAGCATATTGCATCCCTACTGGGGCAATACTACGGTGCTATACAAAAACACTCGTCAGGTCTTTACTGTTTACTTTTTGTACCCGTGGAGATGGCAAGAGTCGAACTTGCAATGGCTAAGACCCTGATGTTTTCATCAGCTTAACCGTCCATTGTTAACACCTCCATTGTTTTTAAAAGAACTTCTTTTTTGATGTTTGACCATCCTTGTCGCTCATCAACAATGTAAAGGTGAAACACTACTGCGCAGTCTTTTTGCGTAGTAGAAAATATTTTTTAATTTTCTTAAAATTTCTTTTCCCAGCGACTAAAAATTGATAGATGCCTGTAACCCGAAATGCCCTTGTACGCTACAATACAATTGATAAATGCCTGCGAAATAGGCTGAGAAAGTGGACGCTAGAAGACTTGGTAGATGCTTGCTCTAATGCTCTATATGAGTATGAAGGCATAGACAAAGGTGTGAGTAAAAGAACAGTACAAATGGACTTGCAGATGATGAGAAGTGAAAAACTGGGCTACAATGCACCGATAGTAGTGATAGATAAGAAGTACTACACTTATGAAGAGGAGGATTACTCTATAACCAACATTCCTCTTACCGACCAAGACTTGGGTAAGCTTACAGAGGTGGTAGAAATACTGAAACAATTCAAAGGGTTTACACATTTTAAAGAGTTGAGTAGTATGGTACAGCGCTTGGAAGATAAAATACACACCTCTAAAACACAGGAGCGCTCTATAATAGATATGGAGAAGAACGAGCACCTGAGGGGGCTAGAATATATAGACCCTATATACAATGCTATACTAAACAAAAACTGTATTGAAATAACCTACCAGTCGTTTAAGGCTAGGAGTAAGAACAGCTTTCTGTTTCACCCTTTTCTACTAAAGGAGCACCGCAATAGATGGTTTGTACTAGGAGATACCGATAAGCGATCTAACAGAATGCTACTGGCGCTAGACAGGGTAGAACACGTGGAGGTGATGAGTAAGCCATTAAAAACTTTTGATGAGGAGTATATCACTAATTATTTCAATAATGTAGTAGGCGTAACAGTAAACGAAGGACAAGCGCCAGAGGAGATTTTACTGCTCGCAACGCACGACAATGCTCCGTATATGATAACTAAACCGCTACACCACAGCCAAAAAGTAGTAGCGAGGAGGGACGATGGCGTCCTGCTGTCTCTATATGTACAAACCAATTTTGAGCTTGAGCGAGATATACTAGCATTTGGCGAAAGGTTAAAAGTAATTGCCCCTATACGCCTGCGCAATGTGATAAGAAAACGCCTACAAGCTGCCGTAGACGAGTATACGATAGAGCTTAATGAAAGAACGCTGAAGAACTACCCTCAACAGCTAGAAGCCAGAGGTTCAATTATTACGAGCAAGGTGTTTACTAATAAGTCTATCAATCTTATAATAAAACTGATAAACAAACATAGAGAAGCAGGCAAGGGAGAACACGGGGCTGTATATGCCATACGTAGACTATTTAAAGAAATACCAGAGTTGAAAGAGGTATGTATCAATAGCAATCTGAAAGAAATACTGAAGGAGTTTGATGACAATCTATTTCTTACCAAGGCTATTTACTTTGACAAGCCACCGCAGACAAACTGGTATGTGACATGGCACCAAGACCTACCCATAAATGTCGTAGAAAAGAAAGTAGTGAAAGGCTACAAGGGGTGGACGAATAAGAAAGGTGTAGTGAGTGTAATACCTCCTGAAGAGATACTGCACAACACGATAACAGTAAGAATACATCTAGACGATGCCGATGAGCAAAATGGGGCATTGAAGATAATACCGGGCTCACATAAGAAAGTACATGCCAGTAGAGATATAAAACTGATGACAGGTGCGCCAGTGATGTGCAATGTAAACAAAGGCGGTTTGCACATTATGAAGCCGCTATTGTTGCATGCCTCATCAAAGTCTATTAACCAGAAGAGGAGACGGGTGCTACATCTTGAGTTTAATAGTATGGATCTGGCAAAAGAGCTTGAGTGGGCAGAAAGGGAAGAGCTAGTTTAATAGTTGTTTTAGTTCTTCCTTTAGGTTCTCTTTGGCGTGCTCTTCACATAGTCCAAAAAACAAGTCGGTTTTGTAAATTCTGTCCATAGCAAGAAAGTGTTCTATTACATTTTTTCTGCCAATAGTATACATAGGATCAGGGTAGATAATGTACTCTTGTCGTATGTGTTTAGTGTATTGTCGATACTCCTCTTCTTTAGTGCCTAATATAGACAAGTCTATATCTAGCAGAAACTGAGCATCGAAAGAGTCAATGTCATTAGTTAGTTTATGTGTTTTAGTGGCTATGATCATTTTGCAACAGGTGTCTATCATTTGCTTTTCGATACCAAGATTGGTCATATGCTCAAGGGCAAGTGCGGCACTTTTTTCTTCATTATCATTCTTACTGCTGTCATATATAGCATCATGATACCATATAGCATATTTTATTGTTTTAGAGTCGCTAAGTAAGTGTGCATATTGGTCAGTATATTTTAATAGTGTATAAATGTGAGATAGATTGTGGTAATGCCTGCTTGGATTATTATATAGATCAATGAGCTGCTTATAATAGGATATTGTCTTTTCTGTCTCTAACCCTACAGTTAATTGCCTCCAATTCTGTTCTAGATATGTTGTCATATGATGTATTCTTTAGAAGTATTACACTAATAGTGTCGATTTACATTATCATTTTAAATGAGTGCTTTTATTGATTATCCCATCAACTATAAATGAACATCGGATATAAAATTGTAACAAAAAGTCAGATTTTTTGGTTTAAGGGAGTTTTACTCAAGCTTAAAGTGAAATTCCATAAAATATGTAAGGTATTTTATACCTTTACAATAGATAAAAACTATAGCAATCTGTGCCTGTAAAAGCGAAAAATAACTTTCATGTAGATTGTGAGACATGCGGATCTCGGCATAAGTCTATCTTCTGTCATCTAGAGTTGGAAGAGCTTGCTGCTTTTAGTGAGAATAAGTCTTGTATCTCTTTTAAAAAAGGGCAGCAAATTTTCCATGAAGGTGCCCAGCCTTTAGGTATTTTTTGTGTCAATGATGGTAAGGTAAAGATTGCATATTCTGGTCATGATGGTAAGGAACAGATAGTGAGAATGGCCAAGGCGGGTGATGTACTGGGCTATAGAGCTTTACTAAGTGCAGAACGTTATAATGCTAGTGCTACGGCTATCGACGAAACAAATGTATGTTTCGTGCCTAGAGATACTTTCTTCTCAGTATTGAAAAATAATGCAGGGCTTTCGATGGAAATCATCAAAATGCTATCAGGAGAGCTGAAAAAAGCAGAACAGACAATTACTGATTTTGCACAACGCCCTGTACGTGAACGTATGGCAGAGGGGTTACTCTTTCTCAAAGAAACATATGGGTTTGAAGAAGATGGCGCAACACTTAATGTAGCTTTGTCTAGAGAGGATATCGCTAATTTAGTGGGTACTGCCACCGAAACCGCAATTCGCCTATTGTCTGAGCTGAAAAATGACAAGGTGGTGGAGTTTGTAGGTAAGAAGATAAGAGTTTTGGATATGAACGCACTTATCAAGTCTGCCAATCTTTACAATTAGTACATTAAACACAAAACATGACAAAAGTCATGTTTTAATCAAGCATTACTCATTTTTTAAATTTTAGCAGGCGGGTACATTCGTGTAAACAATTGTATCCATGGCTGCAGTTTTATTTTCACAATACAGTAATTATAGTCTGAGAGAGCTTATCAATAAGCTAGACAAGGACTATTACCAAGTGCTAAATTCTCTTTGTGAGAATGCATCGTTACATGCAAACACGATGCAAGAAGAGGGCTATAGCACTACTTCGTTATATGTTAGCATGGCAATAAAGCTATTGCAGCAGATAAAGGACTTGCTTACAATAAGAACGGCTGTTATTTTTCCTTACGTAAATGAGCTGAATGAAAAAGTAAGAGAGGGGCATGATTGCAGAAACTGTTCAGGCAATTGCCATGCAGGGCATAATATGCACCTAACAAGCTTGAAAGGCACACATAAGAATATTAAAGAGATTCTCTTTCGTTTGCAAATGGTAGCTTCTCCGCTATATGCAAATAACGATTACCCTGCTTCTTACAAGATATTAAGGAATGAAGTGACCATAATCGACACCATTCTTACAGAGCTATTTTATCTTGAAGAATCGGCGTTGATACCTAAAGTGATGGAAGCTCAAAAACAGATGCATGCCTAACGTACTAGAGGGGAAAAACACCGTTATTCTAAAAAAGGAAACACAGCCTAAAAAGTTGTGTTATCACTGTGGTACGGAATGTGCTAATGATAAAATCGCCATTGAAGACAAGTACTTCTGCTGTGATGGTTGTAAGTTAGTATATGAGATCATTAATGCCAATGGATTATGCAATTACTATGAACAGCAATCACACCCCGGGCTTACCCAGATCAAACCGATACGTAATGATAAGTACAGCTATTTAGATAATGAGGAGATAGCGGCCAATCTATATAAGTTTACCGATGGTAATAATACAATAGTTACTTTTTACATACCAGGGGTACATTGTAGCTCTTGTATGTGGTTGCTAGAGCATTTGCAAAAAGTAAACCCTGCCATAATTGACAGTAGGCTGAATTTTACCAAGAAAGAAGTAACCATACAGTTTCGTAAGGAAGAAATGCCGATAAGAAAGGTGGTAGAGCTGTTAACTACTATAGGTTACGAGCCATATATAAGTTTAGAAAAGGAGAGTGATAAACAAAAGGGTGGTTTTGATAAGAAGAGAATATATAAATTAGGTATTGCTGGTTTTTGTTTTGGGAATATTATGCTGATGAGTTTCCCAGAGTATTTATCAGTTAAAAATGGCATTGAGCATGAGTACGCCAGCTTGTTTAGAATACTAAATCTGGTATTAGCGATACCTGTTTTCTTTTATTCCGCATCAGAGTTTTTTACAAATGCTTGGGCAGGTATCAAGCAAAAAATGTTGAACATTGACGCTCCGATAGCACTAGCTCTAATAATAATGTTCGGTAGGAGTATCTATGAGATAGCAACAGGAACGGGTGCCGGTTATTTAGATAGCTGCACAGGAATTGTGTTCTTTATGCTGATCGGGCGTATTGTGCAAGACAAAACATACCAGTCTATTTCTTTCCATAGAGATTATAAGTCCTACTTCCCTATAGCTGTAAATGTTGTTACCTCAAAGGGCGTGGAAAGTAGACATTTGCAAGATTTGAAAGAAAAAGATGTAGTAGAACTACATAATGAAGAGATAGTGCCTGCCGATAGTGTAGTAGTAGAAGGCAGGGCAAGAATAGACTATAGTTTTGTAACTGGTGAAAGTGAACCCGTAGTTGTGAAAACCGGGCAAACTGTATATGCCGGTGGTAGACAAGTGGGAGAAAAACTAAAAGTACAGATCGTAAAACCTGTAGCGGGTAGTTACCTTACATCGCTGTGGAATCATAATACTTTTAAGAAAAATAAGGTATCACAAAACCGTACTAATAGTGTAATACATGTATTAAGTAAGTACTTCACTATAATACTTTTGGCACTAGTAGCTACAACTGCTACATATTGGGCTGTTGTAGACTTTAGTAAGCTGATACCTTCAGTAACGGCCATGTTAATAATAGCATGCCCATGCGCGTTGCTGTTAGCGGTTACCTTTACCAATGGTAATCTTTTAAGGCTGCTTAGTAATAATGGACTGTTTTTAAGAGATGCCTTTATCATAGAGCAGTTAGGTTATATCAATCATATAGTTTTTGATAAAACAGGAACACTTACTGAAGATAGTCAAGAGTATGCTATCCCTGAAGGAACACTTACTGAGCAAGAAAGGGATCTAGTTTATACTACTACAGTTTCTAGCAATCACCCCTATAGTGTAGCAATCGCTAAATATGTTAGCGGAAGAAAAGTTGAAGTTGATAATTGGGCAGAATACCCAGGCAAAGGGATTAAAGCATATATAGGCAGCAAGTTAGTAATGGTTGGCTCTGCTAGTTTTATTGGTATTGCTGATGAGGAGAAGAATGCCAAAGCTGCCTGCTATATTAAGGTGGGTAAAAAGATACTTTCATTTGAAATTAATCCTAAAATAAGGGAGAGTATACCAGAAGTTATTCCTGAATTAGATAAAGCGTATCATATGTCTTTATTATCGGGTGATAATGATAGACAGAAAGGAACTTTTAAAGCTGTATTTCCCAATAGTGAATTATTGTTTGAGCAAAAGCCAATTGACAAGCTTAACTATATAGAAAATCTTCAAAAAGAAGGCAAGAAAGTGTTGATGATGGGGGATGGCCTTAATGATGCAGGAGCACTGCAGCAGAGTAATGTGGGTATAACATTGGCAAATGATGTCAATAATTTTACCCCATCATGCGATGCTATTCTTGATGCAAAGAAATTTAAAGCACTACCCGCATTATTGAAATTAGCTAAATCGGGCAGGGTAATTATCAATATCACATTTGCAATATCTATCATTTACAATATTGTGGGTTTGGCTATCTCCATGCAGGGTAAGATGAACCCTATGATAGCTGCTGTGCTAATGCCAGCAAGTACTTTAACTATAGTATTAATAACAACAGGCTTAAGTGCATTGGCTGCTAAAAGGCTGAATTTAGGCCTTGGTTCACCTGAATGACAAAAACATGACAACAATCATGTTTTGCATTGAGTATGGTCATATGACCAGAGCGTATGCCGAGATACTTTTGATATAATAAATAACCAGAACCGATGAGCGTACTTTATATCCTTGTATTAGCCAGTATAGCAGTAGCTGTCTTCTTTTTAGGGGCTTTTATTTGGAGTGTACGTGCCAATCAGTTCGAAGACCAGCAAGGCTCAGCAATGAGAATGCTACACGACGACGAATTAGTTCAATCAAATAATAAATCTTAAAGACCAAATACATGAGTACTGCATCTTCTCTACCGAACGAACATGCTAAAGGGTCAGACCAACACTCAAGCGGAGTGCATATGGACAAGTTCTTTTACGACAATAAGATCGTAAAATGGTTTGCTTATGCTACAATGTTTTGGGGGCTGGTAGGTATGCTTGTAGGCGTACTTGCTGCTTTTCAGTTAGTGTTTCCCGCGCTTAACTTTGAAACAGCACAAACTACATTTGGCCGTGTGAGACCTGTACACACCAATGCGGTGATTTTCGCATTTGTGGGTAATGGTATTTTTATGGGAGTTTATTACTCTCTGCAAAGGCTGGTTAAAGCCCGTATGTTTAGCGACTTATTTAGTAAGCTACACTTTTGGGGTTGGCAGCTTATCATTGTTTTAGCAGCTGTATCGCTACTTGCAGGTTTTACTACTGGTAAGGAGTATGCAGAGTTAGAGTGGCCTATAGACATCTTAATTACACTAGTTTGGGTGGTTTTTGGTGTTAATATGTTTGGTACTATCATCAAACGTAGAGAGCGTCACCTATACGTTGCAGTATGGTTCTACATAGCAACATTTGTTACTGTTGCTATGCTACACATCGTAAACTCTTGGGAGATTCCATTCACATGGATGAAGTCATACTCTTGGTATGCAGGTGTACAAGATGCTTTGGTACAATGGTGGTATGGGCATAATGCAGTGGCATTCTTCCTAACGACACCATACTTGGGTTTGATGTATTACTTCCTGCCTAAGGCCGCTAATAGACCGGTATACTCGTATAGACTATCTATCATACACTTCTGGGCATTGATATTCTTGTATATCTGGGCTGGTCCTCACCACCTATTATATACTGCTTTGCCAGACTGGGCACAATCTCTTGGGGTAGTATTCTCAGTAATGTTGATCGCACCGTCTTGGGGTGGTATGTTGAATGGCTTATTGACGCTTAGAGGTGCTTGGGATAAAGTAAGAGAAGAACCTGTATTGAAATTCTTAGTTGTAGCGGTTACAGCATACGGTATGGCAACGTTTGAAGGGCCAATGTTGAGTTTGAAATCTGTAAATGCTATCAGCCACTTTACAGACTGGACCATTGCGCACGTACACGTAGGTGCTTTGGGTTGGAATGGTTTCTTAACATTTGGTGTGCTCTACTGGTTGCTACCAAGAATGTTTAAAACATCCCTATACTCTACAAAATGGGCTAACTGGCACTTTTGGATCGGTACGCTAGGTATTGTATTCTATGCAGTTCCTATGTACTGGGCTGGTTTCATGCAGTGGTCTATGCTACAAGACTTCACTCCTACTGGTCAGTTAGAATATCAGTTTATGGAAACCGTGAAGGCAATGGAACCATTCTACATGATGCGTGGTATAGGTGGTACACTATATCTGGTAGGTGCTATTCTAATGTGTGTTAACCTTTACAAAACAGTGAAGAGTGGTACTGCTGTAAATGATGAAGCAGCAGAGGCGGCACCATTACCAAAAGTGTATGTAGAACATGGTAAGCATCACTGGCACCGTTGGATCGAGCGCCGCCCAGTACAAATGCTAGTACTAAGCTTGGTAGTAGTAGGTATAGGAGGTTTGATAGAGATCGTACCAACATTCTTAGTGAAGTCTAATGTGCCGACAATAGAATCTGTAAGACCATATACACCGCTTGAACTACAAGGACGTGATATATACGTAAGAGAGGGTTGTTATACTTGTCATAGTCAAATGATCAGACCATTCCGTAGTGAGGTAGTAAGATATGGAGAGTACTCTAAAGCAGGTGAATTCGTATACGACCACCCATTCCAATGGGGTAGTAAGCGTACAGGTCCTGACTTAGCACGTATTGGTGGTAAGTACGACGATAGCTGGCACTTCAACCATATGCTGGATCCTCGTACTATATCTTCTCACTCTATCATGCCTGCATATCCTTGGCTAATAGAAAACGACCTAGATACTGCGGTAACACCGGCTAAGATCAGAGCCATGCAGACATTAGGTGTGCCTTATGAAGAAGGTTATGATGTGGTTGCTAATAATGATTTGATGCTTCAAGCAGGAGCAATACAAAAAAGACTATCCGACAAGGGTATTGAAATTGAGAAGAATAAAGAGATAGTAGCATTGATAGCTTATTTGCAACGTATTGGTACTGATATTAAACTGGAGCAAAAAACAGCACAACAATAATTAACTCATCTATTTAAAAGATAAAAGAAATGAAGTTTAGGCATTATTTAGAAACGATAACAGGAGTAGATATCTACCCTCTTATATCGCTGATCATCTTCTTTGCTTTCTTTACTGGGTTGTTTTTATGGGCAATGCGTGTAAGCAAAAGCTATATAGATGAGGTGAAAAATTTACCATTAAGCAACAACAATGATTAATAAATAAATGAATAGAGACATGTTCAAATATTTTAAAAATATAATCACACCAATGCTATTAGTGCTATTGACACCCGTGTTGTCTATAGCTGCAGAGGGTGCCGCGCAAGGTGGCGAAAAAGTAAATGTTATGCTTATTGGTTTAGTAAGCTTAATAATAGTGTTGCTATTCGCTATTCTAATATTAGGGAATACATTGAGACAACTAAGCTTTGTGTATCGTGATAAAATGCGTGAGAAAAGAAGTAGCACAACAGCAAAAGCATTATTAGTATTGCTAGGTGCAAGCTTATTGAGTAGCAGTGTAATTGCACAAGAGGCTGCATCTACCGCATCACAATCATCTCCATACATCAATGGTATGTTGAAGGATGAATTTTATGCACTTGCTACTATTATCATTTTAGAATTAGTGACAATCGTATCTCTAATTTTTATGATAAAAGTAATGGTACGTGTGATAAGCAAAAAGCCTGAAATGGCTGCGGCGGCACAAAAAATTGTAAAGAAGGTGCCATTCTGGGATAGATTTAATGCTGCAGTTGCTATTGAGCAGGAAGAAGACATTCTACTTGATCATGATTATGATGGCATACAGGAGTTGGACAACAGTCTGCCGCCTTGGTGGAAGTACGGCTTTTATTTGACCATTGTAGTAGGTGTGATATATATATGGTATTATCATGCAGGAGGTAATGGTCTTAACCAACAGCAAGAGTATGTGCAGTCGGTAGAAAAAGCTAATAAAGAGATAGCAAAGTATTTAGCTAGTGCAGCTGATAATGTAGATGAGAATTCTGTAGTTATGTTAGATGCTGCAGGTATTGCTTCGGGTGCTGAGATGTTCTCAACTACTTGCGTTGCTTGCCACGCTGCAGATGGTGGTGGTAATTCTATCGGGCCAAACCTCACTGATAAATATTGGTTGCACGGTGGTAGTCTGAAAGATATATTTAAGAGCATTAAATATGGGTGGAAAGATAAGGGTATGCAGAGCTGGCAGAACACGTATTCTCCAAAGCAGATTGCGCAAATAGCCAGTTATGTAAAATCTCTTCAGGGTACCACTCCTGCAGCGCCAAAAGATCCTCAGGGTGAATTATATGTGGAAGAGGCTGCGGCAGCAGATAGTACTAGTGAAGCAGCTACTGAAGTAGCAGAATAATATAAAGAGAACATGAGCAAGAATGTAGACCAGTCGGCTTTTAGAGACAAGGTAGCCACTGTAGATAAGCAGGGAAAGAGAGTATGGGTTTTTCCACAAAAACCTAAGGGGTGGTATTATAATGCTAGAACTTGGTTGTCTGTTCTATATTTAATTGTCTTTTTCGGTTTGCCCTTTGTGAAGGTAAACGGCCGACCATTGTTCTTGTTAAACATCCTAGAAAGAAAGTTTATCATATTCGGTCAAATATTTTGGCCGCAAGACTTTTTCATATTTGGCTTGAGCATGATATTATTTATCGTGTTCATAGCCTTATTTACGGTGGTCTTTGGTCGTGTGTTTTGTGGTTGGGTTTGTCCGCAAACCATATTTATGGAAATGGTATTCAGAAAAGTAGAATACTGGATAGAGGGAACCGCGAATGAACAAAAAAGGCTAGCACAGCAAAAATGGAATAAGGATAAGATATTCAAGAAGTCGATGAAGTGGATCGTGTTTTGGACGATCAGCTTCTTAATTGCCAATACTTTCCTTGCTTACATAATTGGTATAGATGAGCTGAGAATTGTGATATCATCCCCTATTAGTGAAAATTTAGGTGGCTTTATAGCGTTACTCATATTTACCACTATATTCTTCTTTGTTTATACTTGGTTTAGAGAGCAAGTATGTACAGTAGTATGTCCATACGGAAGGATGCAAGGGGTTCTTTTAGATAGAGACTCTATAATCGTTACTTACGACCACGTAAGAGGGGAAGAAAGAGGTAGGTTTAAGAAAAATGAAGAACGTACAATAGGTGACTGTATCGATTGTAATCAGTGTGTGAGAGTATGCCCTACAGGTATAGATATACGTAATGGTACCCAGTTAGAGTGTGTGAATTGTACAGCTTGTATCGATGCTTGTGATAGTATTATGGAAAGTGTAGGGCTACCTAAAGGACTAATACGCTATGCTTCGGAAAGTAATATTTCTGAAAATAAGCCTACAAGATTCACAGGAAGAATGAAAGCTTATACCGCAGTAATGGTAGTCTTGTTAGGGGTATTGACATTCCTGCTTATGAGTCGGACTAATGTTGATGTAGCTGTACTTCGTTCTTCGGGTCAGCTTTTTCAAAAACAACCTAATGATCAAATAAGTAATTTATACAACTATAAAATAGTGAATAAAACTTATGCGGATAAGATACTAGAGTTAAGGCCTGAGGACTTTGAGGGAGAAATAAAATATGTAGGTAGCCAAGAGTTGAAGATTAGTAAAGAAGAACACGCAACCGGTAGTTTGTTCATTTTTATAGATGAGGATAAAATCAAGAAAAGGAAAACAATTTTGAAGATAGGAGTATATGAAGATGGTAAGAAGATAAAAACAATTGAGACTAACTTTTTAGGACCATTCAATAAAAAATAACAGCTATGAAAAAGTTAAACTGGGGAGCAAGGATAGCAATACTATACGGAAGTTTTATGGCTCTGATAATTGCTCTTGTTATAGGTAGTATGAAGCAAGATTCAAGTTTAGTGGCTGATGATTATTACCAGCAGGAGTTGGTATACCAAGAGCTTATAGATGCTAGCAAAAACCAAGCTACATTATCTAGCCCTTTAGCTATTAGAGCAGAAGAGCATGAAGTTTATATTGATTTTCCTGAAGAGATGGTGACAGCAATGAAGTCTGGCAATGTTTATTTCTATTCTCCGATCAATAAGCTTTGGGATCATAAGGTAGAATTTAACAATAGTAATCCTTTAGTGTCTGTTTCCAGAGAGCAGCTAGTAAATACACGATATGTAGTAAAAGTAGACTGGGAGGTAGATGGCAAAAGATATTATCAAGAAAGTGAAGTGACCTTAAACTAAACAAATGAGCACTTACACGTTGACAATAGCTATATTAATGGGGCTGACAGGCAGCCTGCACTGTGCAGGTATGTGCGGTCCCATAATATGGGTTATGCCATTTCAACGGTTGAGCGGTTTTAAGAAAGCGTTAGGCATTGGTTTATATCATTTGGGGCGTATTTCTGTTTATGCAGTATTAGCAGCAGTATTGCATTCTTTCAAATCGTTATTTAATCCCCAAGTACAGCAATATGTGTCGATCACCATGGGTGCTATGCTTATTATAGCAGGGCTGTTTTCTTTCTTCCCTAGCAATAAGTTTACAATCACATTGCCATGGACGGGTTTTGTGAGAAAATACCTAGGCAGTTTCATGGGTAACCCTAAAGTGTCTACATTATTCATTACTGGTATGCTGAATGGGCTATTGCCATGCGGTTTAGTATACATGGCACTATCGGCAACTATGGTAGTACCCGATGTAACACAAGCGATAGCATTCATGTATGTTTTTGGATTAGGTACAGCGCCAATGTTAGTAGCGCTTACGGTAATAAAAGACAGAGCTAAGTTTTTTAACTTTGGGTCTGCAAGAAAATTTGTACCTGTAGTAATGATCGCTTTTGGCTGCTTGTTTATGCTAAGAGGTATGAACTTGGGTATTCCATACATAAGCCCTAAAGTAACTGTAGAGCAAAATGCAGTGAAAGCAAAGTGCTGTCATTAATTCCCTCTTCTCATTATTACACAGTAGAGTATTTCTGTATTATTGCACCATGATGCATTGGGAGCTGTGTTTCTTCTTTTTTGCCGTTGCTATGATATATTCTTCGGTTGGTTTTGGCGGAGGGTCTAGTTATATTGCATTATTGTCTCTATATGCATTGCCTTTTAAAGAGTTAAGATTATTGGCGTTGATCTGTAACGTGGTGGTGGTTTCAGGAAGTGTGCTGGTGTACTGGAAGAATGGGTTGATAGATTTTAAAAAAGTATTACCCATAGTGCTTACAAGCGTGCCATTAGCTTATATAGGTGCTATGTTGCGCATAAGTCAGACTACCTTTTTTGTGTTGTTGGGTTGTAGTTTAGTTGTAGCCGCCCTATTACTTTGGGTGAAGAAAAAACAAACAGAAGTTATCAGCAAAAATGATAAAAGTGTAAAGAATGTGACTATTGGAGGGGCGATAGGTTTTTTGTCTGGTATGGTGGGTATAGGAGGTGGTATTTTCCTTTCACCCATACTTAACTTGAGTAAATGGGATACGCCCAAGAAGGTAGCCGCTACAGCAAGCTTCTTTATATTAGTAAACTCGATAGCCGGTATTGCCGGGCAGCTAACACAATTGCCCAATGATGTGAATTATACAAGAATAATGGTTTTAGTATTATCTGTATTTTTGGGTGGGCAAATAGGAGCCAGATTTGGTGCTATTAAGTTTAACCCTTTGGTGGTAAAGAGAGTTACGGCAGTTGTTGTATTTGCTGCAGGTATCAATATTTTATTAAAGCATTGGCCATTATAAAATGGAAGTAACAATATTAGCCTTTGGTATTGCCAAAGATATTTTTGGAGGTAGTGAGATTTCTATAGATATAGAAGGTGAAGGAAGCGTAAAGAAATTAAAAGCAACCTTAGAGCAACAGTACCCACAACTAAAAGAGTTGGCCTCTTATATGGTAGCGGTAAATGACGAATATGCAGATGATAGTCTTTCTATTACCATAAATGATGAGATAGCATTAATACCACCAGTAAGCGGAGGATAATGAAAGAAATAAAGATTTCAGCAAAGCCACTAGACATTAATTATTGCACAGCGTATGTGCAAACATCAGAGAGTGGTGGTGTTAATATTTTCATAGGTACGGTTAGAGACGCTACAAAAGGCAAAAAGGTGCAAAAACTTGAGTTTGAAGCCTATGAGCGTATGGCTATAAAAGAGCTGGATAAGATAGCTGATGCTGTAAAGGAGAAATGGCCTGTTCATAAAATAGTTATTCATCATCGTACAGGAGTATTACAAATAGGTGAAGTGGCTGTAGTGATTGCAGTGTCTGCGGCACATAGAGATGCTGCCTTTGCCGCATGTAGGTATACAATTGATACTTTGAAAGAGACTGTGCCGATATGGAAGAAAGAGGTATTTGAAGATGGAGAGGTTTGGGTAGCAGCTCACCCTTAGTGTTGCCAGTCGTTAGTGCCATCAGTAAGTGAATAAACCAATAGATCTGGGTGGTGTTTCTTCGCTATTTGCGCGGCTTGCTTGCTCCTTTTGCCCGAGGCGCAATAGAAGACTAAAGTTTTGTGGTTGAAGCTGCCTATGTGCCTGTCTATTTCTTGTAGTGGAAGGTGCATGCCGCCTATATTAAACGCGAACCGTTCTTCAGTAGTTCTCACGTCTATTAATAAGTAGCCATCCAATTTCTCTAAATCATTCCTAACTATTTCTAGAACAGAGGCTTGCTTAGGTAGTGTAGTAATGTTTGTTTTTGTTTGGCTACCCATTTTTATTACTCTGCTATTCATAGTTTGCGCATCAAAAACCAAAACTTTCCCTGCTAATACATTACCCGTTTTGGTAATTAGCTTTATCACTTCATTGGCTTGCATACATCCTATAATACCTGCAATTGTAGGTATAACACCACCATCGGCACAGTTGGGTACTGCTGCAGCATTTACATTAGGGTAAAGGTCTCTATAGTTAGGGCTTCTACCACCATCTTGGTTTTTGGTATTCCAAACAGCTACTTGTCCTTCATATTGATAAATTGCCCCGTAAACCAACGGCTTTTCAACAAGCACACAAGCATCGTTGAGTAGATAGCGTGTTTCAAAATTATCTGTACAGTCTACAACAATATCGTAGAGTGCGATAAGCGATACAACATTTTCAGGACTTACTGTTAGGTCATGTTCGTTGATTACTATATCAGGGTTTTGTGAGCGCAACCATTTGGAAGCAGCAACTATCTTTTTTTCTCCCTCATCAGCAGGGGTATATAGTATTTGACGGTGTAAGTTTTTTATAGATACCACATCATAATCTGCAAAGCCGATAGTACCTATGCCAGACGATACTAAGTATTGAGCTACTGGGCAGCCAAGCCCTCCCATTCCTACAATCAAAACTTTTGCCTGAGATAGCTTTTGCTGAGCTTCATCATCAAAACCAGGTAGTGCTATTTGGCAGCTGTATCTCATCCAGTCGCTCATGAAACAGATTTTAAGCTAGTAATGATTGCACGTACTTGTTCTGCTTCCTCAGGTGTATTTGCATTAATTAATGCTTCAGGATTGTTTGGCTCTATGATAAGAGTGTCACTATTAATTAAAGCTTTTCTTGGACAGTTATACCCTTTTTCTTTAAAAGATAAAAGAACGGATAGGCTTTTAGGTTCCCATATGGTTATTAATGACTCGGGCAAGCCATCGTGTGGACTTTTAAACGTAGTAGCTACTTTATTAGTGTCTCTATTATTAATAAGTTGCTCTATCGTTGGCTTGTCTATCAAAGGTAAATCGCAAGCAACTACCAGCCAAGCAGTATCATTGTTTTTATTAAGTGCAGTAAGGATGCCTGTCGTTGGTCCTGCTCCCTCAATATTATCAGGTAGTGTATTGTAATTGCTATTAAATGAGTCTTTCTGCTCTGCTCTGCAAGAAATATATACTTCATTACAGTAGTGTTGCAATAGGTCAGCTATATGATATACCTGTTCTTTGCCATGCCAGTTGATGCGGCTTTTATCTTGCCCCATACGAGTGCTTTTACCACCAGCAAGTACTAGCCCATTTAGTTTAATCCCTTTTGAAGTCATTTTTACCTCCCGTTTTCTCCATCAATTTAGTTTCCTTTATCACAATGTCATGACTCATAGCTTTGCACATATCATAGATGGTTAGCGCAGCAATAGAGGCCCCTGTTAATGCTTCCATTTCAATACCTGTTTTAGCAGTAATAGTTGCAGTACAATCTATAACTACTTCTTTATTTTCATTTATTGATATGTCTAAATTGCAGTTATCTAAACCAAGAGGATGACAAAGAGGGATGAGTTCTCCAGTCTTCTTAGCACCCATTATACCTGCTAATATAGCCGTTTGAAATACTGGGCCTTTCTTGGTATGTATATCTCCATTAGCTATTTTTTCAATTACTTTTTCAGGCATTACCACTATGCTACGAGCTCTTGCAGTTCTTTTGGTTATTGCTTTTTCGCTCACGTCTACCATATTGGCACGTCCTTGTTCATCTATATGTGTTAGCTCTTTCATAGCTTATATACTTAATTAAACAATGGTTTGTAAGGCCATATCCTAAAAGTCTCACCTTTATTAAAGGTATTACGTTCAGCGGGCAATTCCATAAAAGCATCTGTATATAGAAGATTGGCAAAATCGCCAGATCCATTACCTACTGACGGAGTGGCCTCTATTTGACCACTGTTGTTAATGTTCACTTTGACTTGTAGAAAGCATTGTAACTGTGGCGTAAAGTTATAGTCATGAGTTAATGTAGCGTATACAGGCTTGTGTTGTAATCCGTTGCAATGTAGTAACCAAGGAATGAAATACCTATATGTACACATGAATGTAGAAACAGGATTTCCAGGAAAGGAGAATACTAATGTTTCATTTTCATGCTCCCCAAACCAAAATGGCTTGCCAGGGCGTTGCTGTACTTTATGAAAGAGTTTTTTGACAGATAACTGTTCTAATGCATTGGGTATATAATCATATTTCCCTGCAGATACACCACCACTAATAATTAGTACATCATACTCATTGATACATTTTTTAAGCTCTTTGGTTATGGTTGCTTCATCATCAGGCAGGTGTAGTAAGTCTGGTAGAATATGATGTTGTTGCAAAATAGCTACTATGGTATAGCTATTTGAACGTCTTATTTCATAGGGTGATGGTGTCTCATTAATAGGTAGTAGTTCATCACCATTGGAGATAACCGCTATTTTAGGTTGGTTTTTAATAAGCATCTCTGATTCCCCTATAGAAGCTGCTATGTTAATATGAGCAGGTGTTATGATTTCGTTCGGGTGAGCAAGTATGTCATTGGCTTTTTTATCACTCCCTTTTTTATGAATGTTTTGCCCAAGTTTAATATTATCTATTTTTATAGTAGCCTTTCCATCTTGTATGTCTAGGTCTTCATATCTGATTATGGTGTCACAACTATCAGGTAAGGCACAACCAGTCATTATTTCTACACACTCATGTGCTTCATGTATATCGATAGGAGTGTCGCCCGCGGCTTGTGTGCCTATGATATTAAAAGTCCGGTTCCCTTTTTTAAACAATTCGAAGTTGATAGCAATGCCATCCATAGCTACCCTATTGTAAGGAGGCATATCCCTATCAGCTACAAGTGGCTCGGCTAATATTTGACCGATGGCTTGTTCTATAGCTACTCTCTGGGCACCATAGTCTCTTAGTTTCGACTGTATAATATTTTCTGCTGCTGCTACTGCTACTGATATCATATATATGCATTATCCGCCAATGGCAGCCATAGATTCACCAATTATATTTCTTGCTTTTTCTGCTTCCCATCCATCTTTTGCTTTGTGCTGAAGCGTATTTAGTATAGCTGTTGCTAAGGCTTGATTATCTGGAGTAGTACGCATTATATCTTTTACATTCATAGCATCTGTACCGTATAGGCATGTTTTCAGGCCACCTTGAGGGGTGATACGAATACGATTGCAACTACCACAAAAAGAGCGTGTATAAGCAGCTATAATACCTACAGTGCCTATATGGTGAGGTATTTGATAGTTATAAGAAGTAGAATATATAGGGTCAGTTATTTTAGTAATATCTGGATAGGATTCCTTCAGCTTATCTAATATACGAACATGATCCCAGTTAAGACCGTTATAATTATCACTACCATTAAATGGCATTTCTTCAATATACCTTACACTAATAGGATAGTCCTTAGTCAATGCTGCAAGAGGTAGTATATCTTCAGTATTTTTCCCTTCCATTACCACAGCATTGATCTTTACTGCAATATCATGCTTTAATAAAGACTCCATAGTTGAGAGTACCTTAGGTAACTCATCTCTTCTTGTGATGCTGAAAAAACGATTCCTGTCAATAGTATCTAGACTTAGGTTGACAGATTTGACACCTATTTTTTTCAGTTCAGGAATATAGGGTTCCGTCAATACTCCATTTGTAGTTAGGGTTAGTTCTTTTAGTCCGTCAAGTTGGGATAAGGAAGTAAGAAAACCCATAATGTCTTTTCTAGCAAAGGGCTCGCCTCCTGTAATGCGTATTTTTTCAATACCCATTTTAGTAAGTACACCACACACTCGCAACATTTCCTCGTAGCTCATCAGGTCTTTACGCGCTAGCCAGTCTATGCCATTTTCTGGCATACAATAGAAGCAGCGTAGGTTGCACCTATCTGTAACTGCTAACCTAAGGTAGTTTACAGATCGACCATGATTATCTATCAGTCCCATCGACACATTAAAAATATAATCGACTAAAGTACTGAATTATATGCTCATAAAAAATGAAAGTCACATATCGTATAAGTTAACAATAAGGTAATTAACTGTTTACATAAGCATTGCATTTCGCTAACATTGGCCGAACAATTTGGTAACATAAGGACATGAATTTTGTAAAAAATTACAAACCAAATGAAGAAATTACTTTTACTTACCGTTGTTTGCGGGTTGGCTTATAGCAATGCCAACGCACAAGTTCCTTTTCCTGTTAATATTCAGCCAGATTGGAGCTCTAAGACAATTGCTATGCCAAAATCTCCACTAAAACACCAAGTAATATTTGTTGGTGGTGTAGATGAGGTACAAACTACTGCTACTTATGGTAATGCTGCAGGCAAAACCAAAGCTAAAGAATGGAATGATTTTATCGGATTCGTAAAAGATACTACTGAAGGTGCACTAGGTTGGGTTGTTGTAAACCATGAAATGATCACCAGCGATGACAGAATTGGTGATGGTGGTGGAATGACCTCCTTCAAGATAAAAAGAACAACTGGTGATAAACTAGAGGTGATGGAGCAAACTTTACCTGACGGACGTAAGGGTAAGTTTTTCAATGTAGACTTTGTAAACACTGTTGGTGAAACAGGTATGAACTGTGGTGGTATTGCTGCAAAGCATATAGGTCGTGTATGGACTGCTGAAGAGTGGTTCCGTACAAGTAATGCAAGCATTATGCCTGCTCGTGATACTGCTGATTGGACAATTAAGTCTAACGAATTTGCTTTCGCTAATAACAAAAAAATAAAAAAATATCAAAATTTCAACTGGTTGGTTGAAGTTGATCCAAAAACAGGTAAAGCACTACGTAAGCAATATAATTGGGGCCGTGGTGGCTGGGAAGCTGGCGTAGTAATGGCCGATAACAAAACAGTTTACTTGTTTGAAGATAATACACCTGGTATGCTAGCACGTTTTGTGGCTACAACTGCAGGAGATTTTACAAAAGGTCAGTTGTCAGTGTACAAACATGATGCAACATCTAAGTGGGTGAATATTGAAGAAAACCTAGATACCTTAATGGACTTAAATAATGTTGCTTTCCGTCGTGGTGCTACAATGTTTAATCGTTTGGAGTGGGGTACAGTTGCTAATGGAAAATTATATATCACAGAAACAGGTCGTTCTAGCATAGGTTCTCGTTTTAGTTCTACTAACGGTGTTGTTCCTCCATCAGCAGTACAAGCATATAAACAACGTTATAAAGAAGATAACGGTGTTGCTTTTGCTGGTACGGATGCAGCAGCAGCTGATTCGGTACGTCAAGGAAAGTTTGCAGATTACTATGGTCGTGTGTTAGAACTTGATCCTAGTACAAACAACGTAAGAGTTTATTTAGAAGGTGGTCCTTACAGTGGTAAGTCTTCATCTGATGTATTACCAATTTATCCTGATGTTCACCTTTCTAACCCTGACGGTTTAGCAACAATGACCATTGGTAATAAAGACTACTTAATGATTCAAGAGGATATGAACCAAAGAACTTGGAATAGTATGCCTGCAGGTTTCTCTTACGAGCGTTGTGAAATGTATATAGTAGATGCTTCTATCACTAATCCTACATACAAAGACTTACAACGTGTTACTGCTACACCTTTTGATGCAGAGATAACTGGAGCAATACAAATAGATGAGAAAACGATCTTGGTGAATTCTCAACACCCTGGTGGTTTTAATGATTCTCCTTACAATCACTCTTTAACTTATGCAATTACTGGTTTTGATGGTTCTGATCCTGTAAGTGTAAAAACTGTACCTGTACAAGCAGAAACATTCACTGTGTATCCAAACCCTACTTCTCGTGAATTACACTTAAGTAGAGTTATGGACGTAGCTATTTACAATGTAAATGGACAACGTATTAAAGTGTTAAGACAAGTTCAAACAGTACACGTTGCTGACATGACACCTGGTACTTACTTCATCCGCAATGAAGAAGGTGAGACACTTAAGTTTATAGTACAGTAATAACACAAGAATATATTTCATTACCGAAGCTCACTATAGAGCTTCGGTAATTTTTGCATTTAATAGAAGAAAGAATGAAAAGGTTTTTTACGCTTTCAATAGCAGCAACATTATTGTTTATTATCAGTACTGCTTTTCATAATAATGAAAAGAAGAATGCTCAAAAGATTTATCAGAGACAACAAGATAGGTTGGAGGCTTTTATTAGTGAGTTGGAACGTTTTAAAGCATACTTGCCCGACAATAATACTAATGTTGAAGTGCTACAGGGTAGATACTTGGAGGTGAGAAAAGCATTTAAGAAGTGGGAATATCTGGCAGAGTATAATAACCCTGATTTTGTAAAGATTTATGTCAATGGATCCCCATTGCCAAAACTAATGCCTGATGCTGCTAATATAGAAGTGGTACAACCTAGAGGTATGCAAGTTTTGGATGAGTTGTTATATGCTGAAGATATAGATGGGGAGAAGGAGAAGATTAGATATGAAGTTAATAACTTAATAGAAGTGTTGACAGACTACCAACATATAGGTAAGCCTGTGTATGATAGAAGTGTTTTTGAAGCTGCAAGACTAGAGTTAGTTAGAGTGTTTACATTGGGGTTGACAGGTTTTGATGTGCCAGCATCGGGTAGTTCAATTACAGATGCTATAACAGTTTTAGAAACTATACAAGAAGACGTGAGCCTATACGAGGTGTTTTTCAATAAGCTGGATAAAGCCACTGCGTCAAGAATGTATCAAACAATTGATAGCTTGATCATGTATTTGAAGCAGCATAATGATTTTGATAATTTGGATAGGCTTTTCGTCTTAAAGGAATTTATTAATCCGATCTACGCCGACATATTGGATTTGCATCAAAAGTCAGGTATAGAGCAACTGCATGAGGTTGTGCCGTACAACCAATTAGCGCCTTATAACCACCTGTCAACAAATATTTTCAGCAACGACTTTTTGAATTATTATAAGTACATACAACTGCCACAAGCATTAAATTCAGATAAAGCAGTAGCATTGGGTAGAGCTTTATTCTTTGACCCTGTATTGTCTAGTAATATGAAACGTTCTTGTGCTAG
Source organism: Flavipsychrobacter sp. (assembly GCA_041392855.1). NCBI lineage: Bacteria > Pseudomonadati > Bacteroidota > Chitinophagia > Chitinophagales > Chitinophagaceae > Flavipsychrobacter > Flavipsychrobacter sp. The sequence goes on along the minus strand of JAWKLD010000001.1, from coordinate 2,329,161 downwards.
CTGCCATCATCCAGATAAGGCTTTTACAGATGGTAAACCTAAAAGCACAGCATTAAGTTTTGAGGGTACAGTTGATAGAAATGCACCCACACTTATCAACTGTGTGTACAGTGAGAAGTTTTTTCATGATATGCGTTCAGAAGCACTAGAAGACCAAATAGAACATGTGTTGGTAAGTAGAAAAGAGTTTGATACTGACATGATGCAGATCATAGAGAAGCTGAATAAGAGTGAAGAGTATAAAAAGCTTTTTGAAGATTGTTTTAAGAAATATCCGGGTGAGAAACTGAATAGTAAAACGATATCCTATGCTATATCTGCATACGTTAGTTCTTTAAGAGGTTTCAATTCTCCATTCGATAAATATGTGAGAGGAGAAGAGGTTGTTTTAAGCCCTGAAGCAAAGAGAGGGTTTAATTTGTTTATGGGAAAAGCAGTTTGTGGTACTTGTCATTTCGCTCCTGTGTTTAATGGTACTGTTCCTCCAATGTATAGGGAATCGGAAAGCGAGGTGCTGGGTGTTCCTGAAGATCCTAAAGCTAAAGTGATCGTTTTAGATAAGGATAAGGGGCGTAGTGAAGGTAGGCTTAAAGATAAAGTAGGCTTCTATGATTACTCTTTTAAAACACCATCAATAAGAAATATAGCGTTAACTGCGCCGTATATGCATAATGGAGCATATGACAAATTAGAAGACGTTGTTGACTTTTATAATAAAGGTGGAGGAGTAGGATTAGGTATAGTATTAGAACACCAAACATTACCTTTTGATAGCTTAAGCTTGAATAAGCATGAGGTAAATGATATTGTAGCCTTTATGAAAACACTAACTGATACTGTAGGTATGACTACCGTGCCGCTATCATTGCCCAAATTTGAAAACGAAAATTGGAATGATAGAAAGGTGGGTGGGGAATATTAAGAGGGTATTATATAAGAATATATAGGCTGTATCTATGATGCAGCCTTTTTGTTGTCAATAAGTTATAATATGCATGGTTGATTCCTTGTAGCATTGTATAGCATATACATTGTTGTAACTTCGTTTTGAACTATATTAGAAGTAATAAACTAGGAACAAATGTTATCAAGATTATTTGGGTCAAAAAAGAAAGAAAAGAGTAGCAGGATAAGTGATGCAAACTATAACTGGGGTTTCCTTGGTGTGGATATGCATTCCCATTTAATACCTGGTGTAGATGATGGGGCACAAACGGTGGAAGATAGTGTTCAGCTTGTAAGAAGAATGATGGATATGGGCTTTAGAGCAGCTGTAACAACACCTCATGTGAAACATGAACACTACCCAAATACTTCGGATACAATTAATACAGGTCTTCATGTATTGCGCAATGCACTACATGAACAACAGATCAACTTCCCAATAAGGGCGGCCGCTGAGTATTATATTGATGATAGCTTTATGGAGCTTCTTGAAACACAGCCATTATTAACGGTGACGGATAATCAGGTTTTAGTTGAATTGTCGTTTATGTCGGAACCAATGGGGCTGGCCGATATACTATTTAAGATTCAAACACTTGGATATAAGCCTATATTAGCTCATCCTGAGCGCTATCAATATATGCATGAGCGACCACAGATATATGAAGAGTTAAGAAATAGGGGTTGTTACTTACAACTTAACACTAATTCCTTAACAGGGTATTATGGTAAAGGTGTAAAAACAATGGCAGAAAAGTTGCTAGCCAATGGTTTGTACGATTATTGTGGGTCTGATATGCACCATGAAAAGCATGCAGATGTGTTAAAGAGTGTATTACGTTCTCATCACATAGAAGACTTAATGCAACGCAATTTTTTGAATAACCAAGTCAACGTATAACGTTTCCTAACGATTTGTTATTAAGTTGTAAGAATTTATTTACTAAGATACTGACAGATACATTTGCATTCTAGACTAACTGTGCGACTACAGTTAAGACATGATTTTGCAAAAAAATAAAACACATATGCCACAAAAGATTTTAGTTACAGGTGGAGCTGGTTACATAGGCTCTGTACTTACAAGACAATTGTTAGAAAAAGGGTACAACGTGCGTGTACTGGATAGATTGATGTTTGGTGGAGAGCCCATCATCGATATGTTTAACTATCCCAACTTTGAGTTCATAAAAGGAGATGTAAGAAATAGAGCAGATGTTGAAAGTGCTTTAGAAGGAGTAGATGCAGTAGCTCACTTAGCTTCAATAGTTGGAGACCCGGCATGTGCTGTAGATCCTGAATTGACCAACTCAACCAACCTAGAAGGTACTAAACTACTATACGAAGTAGCTAATGAAAAAGGGGTAAAGAAATTCGTATTTGCCTCTACTTGTAGCAACTATGGCAAGATGGACGATCCCAACCAATATGTTACAGAAGAGTCTACTTTGGCACCAGTTTCTTTATACGCAGAAACAAAGGTAGCGGCTGAAAAACACTTGCTGAGTCAACCACAAACTAATAACTGCAAGCCAACTTGTTTGCGTTTTTCAACTGTTTATGGTTTGTCTCTACGTCCACGTTTCGATTTGACAGTGAATGAATTCACTAAAGAATTAGCACTTGGCAGAGAGTTGGTAATATTTGGAGAGCAGTTTTGGCGCCCTTATTGTCATGTATATGATCTTGCTCGTTCTGTAGTTTCTGTTATTGAAGCTGATGAAGAAAAAGTGGCTTTTGATGTATTTAACGTTGGTTCTACAAAAGAAAATTACCAGAAGAAAATGCTTGTGGACGAGGTGAAGAAATTCATTCCTGATGCAAAGATCAAGTATGTTGCTAAAAATGAAGACCCTCGTGATTACAGGGTATCTTCAGATAAGATAAAAGAGCGTTTAGGTTTTGAACCTTTGTTTACTGTGCCTGACGGTATCAAGCAAATGAAGAAAGTACTAGATGACGGATTTATTCTTAACCCAGACGATAGCAAATACAAAAATGTACAGTAATATAATAAGCTTCATTCGTGAAGCATTTAAAACTCCTGAGGAGTTTATACCGCTACATGCCCCATACTTTGGAGGTAATGAGAAGAAGTATCTTATAGACACTATTGACTCTACCTTTGTTTCTTCTGTAGGTGCTTATGTAAATAAGTTTGAGGAGATAATGGCTGATCTAACAGGTGCGAAATATGCTATTGCAACAACAAATGGTACTAGTGCACTGCATTTGGCCATGATAGTTGCAGGTGTGGAAGCAGGTGATGAAGTTATTACTCAGCCTCTTACTTTTGTTGCTACAGCAAATGCTATTGCTCATTGTGGCGCAAAACCAGTATTTGTAGATGTAGATAAGGATACCATGGGGTTGTCTCCAGCTGCACTTTCAGCATTCCTGAAAGAGAATGTTGAGGTGAAAGGAGGAGTAGCAGTAAACAAAACGACGGGAAAGAAAATAGCAGCATGTGTGCCTATGCATACGTTTGGTTTCCCTTGCAGAATAGATGAAATAGTCGAAATATGTAATCAATATAATATACCTGTAGTAGAAGATGCAGCAGAGTCGTTGGGTAGTTATAAAAATGACCAACATACTGGTACTTTCGGATTACTTGGTACATTTAGCTTCAATGGTAATAAAACAATTACCTGCGGTGGGGGTGGCGCTATTGTAACTAACGATGAGGCACTGGCAAAAAAAGCAAAACATATTTCTACAACCGCTAAAGTACCACACCCTTGGGAGTTTGTACATGATACTGTCGGTTATAACTACAGGATGCCGAATTTAAATGCCGCATTAGCTTGTGCTCAACTAGAGAAGTTAGAGGAAATATTGGCTAATAAAAGAGCATTGGCTAATGAGTATAAGGCCTACTTTAAAGACTCAGATATTGATTTCGTATTTGAGCAAGAAGGAACTCAAGCTAACTTCTGGCTGAATTGTGTAGTGTTAAATAATAGAGCTGACAGAGATGCGTTTCTTGAAGCTACTAATAGCAAAAAGGTAATGACAAGACCTATCTGGACACTAATGAATAAGCTGGATATGTACGCTGATTGTCAGTGTGGTAGTCTGGAAAATTCAGAATGGCTAGAAGATAGAATAGTCAATATACCTAGTAGTTATAGGCCATAAGTCTACGATTCCGTTTGCTAATGATTTGTTATCCAGTTGTTGTTTTGATGTTATGAGCGTGTATATTTTTCTCGTAGGATAGAGTTGGCTCTATATTGCAGTCAATATACAAAACAGCCAAACATATGAAACAAAACACAGAGAAACACATTCTATTTCAAGACCAGTCAGTTTATGACGCTCTTATTAAATTGAATGATTTAAAGCTAAATCCAATTCTATTAATTGTAGACGGAGATAGAACACTTATAGGTTCATTAACTGATGGTGACTTGCGTAGAGGGTTTATAAAAGGATTAACCTTTGATGACCCAATAATAGATTATCTACAAAAAGATCCCCTTTTTATATACGAAGACGAGCTACAATCGGCAGATATAAACGGTCTTAGAAAGAAGAACTTCTTGATAGTACCTGTTGTGAACCGAATGAAACAAGTAGTAAAGGTGCTTAACCTTACTTTGCTGGAGTCGGTTGTGCCTGCAGATGTATTTATAATGGCAGGTGGCAAGGGTAGCAGATTAATGCCTTTAACTAAGGATACGCCTAAGCCAATGCTACATGTAGGTGATAAACCTATCATGGAGCATAACATTGACCGCCTTATTAAATATGGCATTAAAAACATATATCTAAGTGTAAACTATTTGGCAGATAAGATTGAAGATTACTTCAAAGATGGTTCTGACAAGGGTATATCAATCAAATATGTACATGAAGATAAACCACTAGGTACATTAGGTTCGGTAAAGTTGGTGGAGTCTTTAGAGCATGATTATGTGATGGTGATGAACTCTGACTTGCTAACAGATATTGATTACAATGGTTTTTTTCAAACGTTTATCAAATCAGGAGCAGATATGGCAGTTGCAACAACTAGCTATGAAGTAACTGTTCCTTATGGTGTTATGGAAGTTGATAATGGTAATATGGTAAATGCGCTTAAAGAAAAGCCTTCTTACACCTACTATTCTAACGCAGGTATCTATATCATTAAAAAGGAATTATTATCACTGGTTCCTCACAATGAGTTCTATAATGTAACTGATCTTATGGATGAGCTAATTGCTAAAGGTAAAAAGCTGGTTTCCTTCCCGATATTAGGTTATTGGTTAGATATAGGTAAACATAACGACTTTGAAAAAGCACAAGAAGATGTAAAAAGCCTTGCATTATAGTACTTTATAATGTGTAATGGGGTATTCTTAAAGATTTAGTCATCTCAATACCCTTGTATTTAGAAAATATAATTATAGATTTGCACGTAGATTGAGTAATATTCTTACTCGTTCTACGTGCAGTCTTTTATGGGACTGACAATGGCGAAGCCGTGCCGTATGGCTAGTGAAAAAGATCTTAGAAGATGTTAGAAACACTTATTTCCTCTAAAACAAGAATTAAACTTTTATTGAGATTATTCCTCAATCCAGGCACAACAGCCTATTTGAGAGGCTTGTCTGAAGAGTTTAATGAGAGTACCAATTCTATAAGGGTGGAGCTAAATAGATTTGAGGAAGCTGATATGTTAATCTCTGAGAATCAGGGTAATAAAAAAATATACAAGGCAAATAATAAACACCCGCTCTTCCAAGAAATTAATAGTATCGTACTTAAATATATAGGAGTAGATAAGATAATAGAGCAGGTAATTAATAGAATGGGTAAGCTAGAGTTGGTTTACCTGACGGGTGACTACGCTAAAGGGAATGATAGTGGAATCATAGACCTCATTTTTGTAGGAAATATTGATAGAGAGTATTTGGTGAATTTGGTAGCCAAAGCTGAAAAGCCAATACATAGAAAAGTTCGTTATTTAACTTATACTAAAGAAGAGTGGTTAGCACAAGACGACAAGAATACCAATTTGTTATTGTGGTCAAACGCTGATGTATAGTATATGACTTGGTATGTACTCTATACAAAACCTCGTAATGAAAAAAAGATGGCAACCTTGCTGGAAGAAGCAGGGGTTGAGGCATATTGTCCGGTAAGGGAAGAAGTAAAACAGTGGAGTGATAGGAAGAAAAAAGTAATTGTACCTGTTTTCACTTCGTACATATTCGTTAGACTGGCAGATTATGATGCGCAAAGCGCTGAAATTTTAGAAATGCATGGTGCCGTGCGTTTTTTGTGGTGGAATAAAAAACCAGGCGTAGTAAGAGATAGTGAAATTGAAGCTATAAAAAGCTTCTTAAATGAATATAGAGACGCCGATATAACTATAGACTTGATTGAAGGACAAGACGTCACAGTGATGGAAGGGCCACTAAGAGAAACAGAAGGTAAAGTGATAAGAGTAGAAGGTGGTAAAGCAGTATTACACCTCAAATCTATTGGGCTGAATTTAGTAGCCAAAATTCCAGTACAATCATTAAAAATAAATAACAAATAAATACTATAAATAATGGAACTTAAAGATTCTAGAGTATTAGTAATAGGTGGTGCCGGTTTTATCGGTGGTTTTGTAGTGAGAGAGATATTGAAGCATGATGTAAAAGAGGTAATCATTTATGATAACTTCACGCGTGGTAAGCAGGAGAATATTGAAGATTGTTTAAAGGATGAGCGTTGCACAGTTTACCCATTTGGTGGTGATCTAAGAGAGACAGATATACTTGATAAAGCATTCGAAGGTATAGATTACGTGTTCCACTTAGCAGCCATGTGGTTGTTGCATTGTAAAGATTTTCCTCGTACGGCATTTGATGTAAATATCGCTGGCACTTTTAATGTGCTTGAAGCTTGTGTAAAACATAAAGTGAAGAAGTTGATCTACTCTTCTTCTGCGTCTGTATATGGGGATGCAGTACAAGTACCAATGACTGAAGAGCATCCATTCAATAACCAGAACTTTTACGGAGCTACTAAAATTGCGGGAGAAGCTATGTGTACTGCATTCAACGACCGCTATGGCTTGAAGGTTGTTGGCTTACGCTATATGAATGTTTACGGTCCTGGTCAAGATCAGCATGCCGTTTACAGCGGTGTAGTACCAATAATGTTGAACAAGATCGATGCAAATGAGCAACCTGTTATTAATGGCGATGGCTCTCAAGCATACGACTTTATCTATGTAGAAGATGTAGCGAGATGCAATATACAAGCACTACTTTCTGATACTGATTATGGCTTTTATAATGTAGGTACTGAGGTGCAAACAACTATTAAACAGCTTTGCGATACAATACTTCAACTAAAAGAATCTAACCTTGAAGTTATATACAAGCCATACAGTGAAGATGATGCAAGAGCATTAGTAAAAAACCGTATCGGTTCTCGTCAGAAAGCTGAGCAAGAACTAGGGTTTAAATACAAATATTCTCTAGAACAAGGTTTGATGAAACTAATTGAGTGGCGTGAAGCAACTAAAGTAACTGAAGCTCTTTCTTCTTAAACAATCAAAAGAAAACAAAGTGGAAACAACAAAAAGAAATATACCGATATCATTGCCTATGACTGGGCAAGAGGAATGGGAAGCTTTAAAAGAGCCCCTTTTCAGTGGTTGGATAACTCAAGGACCCAAAGTAAAAGAGTTTGAAGACTTGTTTGCAAAACGTCATAATGTAAAGCATGCACTTGCAGTCACTAGTTGTACTACAGCACTACATTTAGCACTAGTAGCACTGGGCGTAAAAGAAGGTGATGAAGTAATTGTGCCAGCATTCACATGGGTATCTACTGCTAATGCAGTAATGTATTGTGGTGCTACACCTGTTTTCATTGATGTTGATCCTGTTACGTTCAATATAGATACGGAACAGCTAAAAGCTAAGTTGACAGATAAGACCAAAGCTATTATCCCTGTTCACTTGTTTGGATTGTGTGCTGATGTAGACAAGATAAAAGAAATAGCTCCGGGGTTGAAGATTGTAGAAGATGGTGCTTGTGCGGCGGGTTCGGCATTAGATGGTAACCCTGCAGGTAGCTTAGGGGATATTGGTTGTTTTTCTTTTCATCCTCGTAAGTCTGTTACTACTGGTGAAGGTGGTATGTTGACCACAAATGATGATGAGCTGGCTGACAAACTAAATAAGCTTCGTAATCATGGTGCTTCGATATCTGAAGAGCAAAGACATAAAGGACCTCGTCCTTATATATTACCGGAGTTTGATATGGTAGGATATAATTTTAGAATGACTGACCTACAAGGAGCTGTTGGTGTGGTGCAAATAAAGAAACTAGACACATTTATAGACGAGCGTTCAAAATGGGCTAAGTTTTATCACGAGCAATTTAAAGATATCGATTGGATAAGAACGCCTGAATATAGTGATAGATATAAGCACGGCTGGCAATCTTATGTATTGTTTATAGATGAAAGTAAAGCGCCAAAATCTCGTAACGAGATTATGGAATATCTGCAATCGGAAGGTGTGAGCACACGTCCTGGTACACATGCAGTACATATGTTGGGTTACTATGCTAATACTTTTGGTATTAAGCCTGAAGATTATCCTGGTGCATATGCTGCCAATGAATATTCTATGTCTATTCCGTTGCACAACAAAATGGTGGAAGAAGACTATCAATATGTAGCTAACCTTATAAAAGGTCTTTAATAAACTATGTGTGGTATAGCTGGTGTATATAATCTGAATAGAAAACCCGTTTCGCTAAAGCAGGTGCAAAAGATGGCAGATAAAATTGCTCATCGTGGACCTGATGGAGAAGGGTTTTATGTGCATGATGAAATTGGCTTAACACACCGTAGGTTAGCAATACTAGATACTTCTGCGCTTGGCGCTCAGCCCATGACATCGAAGAACGATGAGTGGGTAGTAGTATTTAATGGTTGTATCTACAATTTTCTTGAGTTGAAACAAGAGTTAAGATCTAAGGGTCACTCCTTTGTTTCTCGTACAGATACAGAAGTGATAGTAGAAGGCTTGGCAGCTTACGGTCCATCTTTCTTTGAAAGATTGAATGGCATGTTTGCCGTAGCTGCTTGGAATAAAAAGGATGAAGCATTGTATCTAAGTCGCGATAGGTTTGGTATAAAGCCGCTTTATTATTGGTTTAATGGTACTAGTATTGCTTTTGGTTCAGAGATAAAAGCGATTATCACTCATCCTGATTATAAGATAGATGTGGATCATGATGCCTTGAATCAGTATTTCACATTCCAAAACGTATTTACATACAATACCTTGTTTAAAGGGGTAACGATGTTGCCTCCCGCAAACACAGTTAAAATAACATCTGACTCTACGTATGTAAAACACTACTCTTGGTGGGACTATGACTTTACGAAGCCGGATGATAAAATGAGTTTTGAAGATGCTTTGGATTTAACCAAAAGTGGTTTTGAAAAAGCAGTCACCAGACAAATGATTTCAGATGTTCCGGTAGGTTCCTATTTGTCAGGAGGAATGGACTCTGGTTCTATTACAGCAGTAGCTTCGAAGCATGTAGATAGGTTAGCAACATTTACAGCGGGTTTTGACATGTCGGAAGTGACGGGTGTTGAAGCAAACTATGATGAGCGGAGAGATGCGGAGCTGATGGCTAACCACTTCAAAACAGAACACTACGAGCAAGTAATAAATGCGGGAGATTTAAGCTGGTCTTTACCAAGGCTCGTATGGCATTTAGAAGACTTGCGTGTGGGCATGAGTTACCCTAACTATTATATAAGTAGGCTGGCATCAAAGTTTGTAAAAGTGTGTTTGCAGGGTACGGGTGGTGATGAATTATACGGTGGTTACCCTTGGCGATATTATAGAGTGTTCCGCTCTATGGACCAACCAGAATTCTTTGAAAATTATTATGGGTTTTGGCAACGTTTAGTGTCAGATGAGGATAAGCCAAGGTTATTTACTGATAGCACTTACAGTAAAATAGATATAGCAAGACCAAGAGATGTTTTTGAACGTGTGTTTACTTTCAATGACAAATTAAAGTATGATACACCTGAACATCATATTGAGAATAGCTTATACTTTGAAATCAAAACATTCTTACCTGGTTTATTGTTAGTTGGCGATAAACTATCCATGGCAAATGGACTGGAAGAGCGTTTCCCATTCTTAGATAATGACTTAGTGAATCTGGCTCAGCAAATACCAGTGAAACATAAGCTGGGCAATTTGCAGAACATGAAGAAACTCGATGAGAATGATTACAGAGATAAGCGAAAAGTATATCAAGAATTTGATGATGGTAAGAATGTCTTAAGGAAAGCAATGGGCGGATTCTTGCCAGAAAAAATAATAAACAGAAAGAAACAAGGTTTTTCCGCCCCTGATGAAAGTTGGTATCGTGGAGAAAATGCACAATACATCAAAGAGCTTCTATTAGGAAAAAAAGCCGTGTCCGCAGATTATATCAATCCTGAATATATAGAGCATATTTACAAGGAACATACGGAAAAAGATATCAACCATCGTTTGTTGCTATGGTCGTTTATGAATTTTGAGTGGTGGTGTAAGATATTCTTAAACAATGAGCAAGTTGGTTAGTAAACTGCTGAAAAGATTTTTTTCAACTAAAAGACAAATACTGAAGTCTAAGTACAACCGTGTGCTACCGACTAACGAAGTATTTACTGATAGATGGGAAAAAGCTGCTTATTTAGGTTTTGGTAAAGGCAGCAGTGTATATGATAGTGCTTGCGTTTTTGGAGAGGTAAAAGTGGGGGAAAATACTTGGGTAGGTCCATATACTATACTCGACGGTTCAGGAGGTTTGATGATAGGGAATAATTGTTCTATATCTGCGGGAGTTCATATTTATAGCCACAGTACAGTGTTGTGGGCAGTAAGTGGCGGTAAAGAAGGCTACGAATATGGGGAAGTGAAAATTGGAAATAATTGTTTTATCGGACCACAATCAATGATTCAAAAAGGGGTAATTATAGGTAGCCAATGTATTGTTGCTGCCAATAGTTTTGTTAACAAAGATATACCTGATAATACAGTAGTAGGAGGTAATCCTGCAAAAGTATTAGGAAAGGTAAATTTCAATAACGGAAAGCCAGAAATACAATACAATAAATAATTATGAGCAAAGAATTAACAATATGTTCCCGTTGTATATACGATGAGCGTGTACCTAATATTGTTTTTGATGATAAAGGGGTGTGTAATTATTGTTTGATGATGGACACTTTGCAGGAAGAGTATAAGACAGGTACGGAAGAGGGCATAGCTGCTTTTAATGAAATATTGGAGCAGATAAAGAAAGAAGGGAAGGGTAAGAAGTATGATTGTGTTATTGGTGTGAGTGGAGGAACTGATTCATCTTTTATGTTGCACATGGCAGTAAAAGAATGGGGATTAAGACCACTGGCGGTACACTACGATAATACATGGAATACAGCTATTGCTACTGAAAATATAAGAAAAGTATTAGGCAAACTCAATGTAGATCTATATACGCATGTAGTAGACAATAAAGAGTCTGACGACATTTTTAAGTCATTCTTAAAGGCAGGTGTGCCTGAGCTTGATGGCCCTACTGATATAGCATTGGCAGAAGTATTGTACAGAGGTGCAAAAAAGTATGGTGTAAAATATATACTGGAAGGGCACTCTTACAAGTCAGAAGGGGTGTCGCCACTAGGTATTATGTACGTAGATGGTAAGTATATCTCCTACATACATAAGCTGTTTGGGAAAATAAAGATGAAGACTTTCCCTAACATGCCATTAATGTCTTTCCTGAAATGGATAATACTATTTAGAATAAAGAAAGTCAGACCGCTTTGGTATATACCATATTCTAAAGAAGAGGCAAGAGCAATACTTGAAAAAGAGTATGGATGGGAGTATTATGGTGGTCACCATTTAGAAAACAGAATGACTGCTTTCCATCATAGTGTATACCATCCGCAGCGCTTTAATTTAGATCAGAGAAATAATAGCTTGTCTGCGGCAGTAAGATCCGGAGTGATGAAGAGAGAGGACGCACTTGCAGAATATGCTACACCTCCAAAAGTAGAACCAGAGTTGGTAGCTTATTTTAAAAAGAGGTTAGGGCTTACTGATGAGGAGTACGATGCATTAATGAAAGCACCTAAGAAGTTCTTCTGGGATTATAAGACCTATAAGAAGACCTTTGAGAAGATGAGACCTATATTTTTTACATTATATAAATCTCATTTAGTACCCAAAAGCTTTTATTTGAAATATTGTTTCCCTCTTGATATGGAAAAGTTAAAGGCACAACAAAAAGAAGCATGATTACAATAGTTGATTACGGAATGGGGAATTTGGGTTCTGTACACAATATGTTTAAATACATAAAAGTAGAGAGTCAGATTTCAAGTGACCTTGAGGTGATTAGTAAAGCTGAAAAAATACTCTTGCCAGGAGTAGGAGCATTTGATGCCGCTATGAAGAAAATAGACGAAGCAGGTTTTGCAGAGGTGCTAAATAAAAAAGCGCAAGAAGATAAAGTGCCCATATTAGGTATATGCCTTGGCATGCAGTTATTAACCAAAAGTAGTGAGGAAGGTAAACTACCAGGGTTTGGTTGGATTCCAGCAAGTACAACGAGGTTTAAGTTTGAAGACAAAAAACTAAAGGTGCCACATATGGGTTGGAACTTAGTAAAGGAAGTGCAACCTCATCGATTAATTAGTGACTTGCCAGAAGAACCAAGATTCTACTTTGTACACTCCTATCATGTGAATGTAGAGAATGATAAATATTCACTGATGCGTACTAACTATGGTTATGAGTTTGATTCCGTAATAACTAACGGAGAAAATATATTTGGCGCTCAATTTCATCCTGAGAAAAGCCACAAGTTCGGTATGAAACTATTTGAAAACTTTGCAAGCTTGTAATCATGTTAAGAACTAGAGTAATACCATGTTTACAATTAATTGATGATAATCTAGTCAAAACTGTAAAGTTTGATAACCACTCTTACATAGGAGATCCAATTAATACTGTACGAATATTCAATGAGTTGGAAGTTGACGAGTTATGCTTTCTGGATATAAGAGCATCTGCACAGGGGCGTACCCCTAATTTAGAAGTGTTGCATCAAATAGCTAACGAGTGCTTTATGCCTTTGTCTTACGGTGGAGGTGTTAAAGATTTTGAGACGGCACAAAAGATATTATCAATTGGTTTTGAGAAGATAGTAATAAATACTGCAGCATATAATAACCCTCAATTGATTACCAAAGTAGCAGAACACTTTGGCAACCAAGCTGTAGTGGGGTCTATAGATGTGAAAAAGAATATGTGGGGCAAATACCAAGTTTATATTAATGACGGTAAAGAAAAAATAAAAAAAGACCCAATAGAATGGGCTGAAGAGTTAGAGCAATTAGGAGTTGGAGAGTTGTTGGTTACATCTATGGATAAGGATGGGACATGGTCAGGTTATGATCATTCCATTATCTTAAAGATCAATGAAGCAGTAAACGTACCTGTAATAGCTAACGGAGGTGCTGGTAGCGTTAATGATATTGAAGTGGTGGTAAAGGAATGTAATGTTTCTGCAGTTGCTTTAGGGAGTATGGTGGTTTACCAAAAGAAGGGTATGGGTGTATTGGTAAATTTCCCAGATAAAAAAACATTAGAAAAAATACTGAATTAATGAAACGTACTTTCCCTTTTACTTTTGAAGGTATAAAAAAACAATACCAAGCAGCCCTAGATGCGGGGTATAAATTTATCACTTGTGAAGAGTACTATCATTATAAAAAAGCTGGTGCTGTACCGTCAAAAATTGTTGTAAATAGAGTTGATGTAGACCTTTCGATGCAAAAGGCAGATAAGCTTGTCAATGCATTCAATGAACTAGGAGTAAAAGGTACATTCTTTATCAGATTACATGCACCAGAGTATAATCCTTTTTCTTTTTTTGCATACAATGTAGTACGCCATATTGTTAATACAGGTCATGAGATTGGCTATCATTCTGAGGTGATAGACCAAGCCACAATTTGGGATGAAGACCCTGAAGTATGTCTGAAAAGAGATATTGAACTATTTAACAAAATGTATGATGTGAACATTGTTGGAGTTGCTAGCCATGGCGGAATGACAGGGTTAAATAACCTCGATTTTTGGAAGGACAAGAAAGCTAGTGACTATGGGTTGCTATACGAAGCATATGACCACGAGCCTAATTTTAATCTTTTCCATGAGTCGTTTTATGTAAGCGATTCGGAGTGGGTAAGGTGGAAGTGTTATGATAAGGGCAAGCTAGTAAAAGGAGATAATAGAAGCTTTGAAGAACATCTAGCTGATAATAGACCTCTTATCCATTTGTTGATACATCCGGATACCTATTATGAAAGCCATATTTATGATAACGAAAAATAGTAGTGGTATGAAAACCTGCTGCCAGCATTTATTTATTTTTTAAAATCTATAATATGTATAGTATTGATGATTTATTAAAGTGTATTGGTGTTCCTTGTGAGGTGATAGGCAATAAGAAACTCACCTTCAAAGGGGTAGAGCCCATCTTTGAAGCTACAGACAACTCTTTGTCTTGGATAAGAGCTGGCAATAAGAATATACATGAGTTAGTAAGACTTTCTAAAGCCTCATATATAATATGTGAAGAGGGTTATGTGCCAGAAGAGGAGGTGTTAGAGCATAAGTGTATCGTAAAAACATCACGACCTGATATCGGCTTTCTTAGGTTGGTGAAAAACCTATACTCTAGAGCTAGTGGGGAAGTAATAATACATCCGACAGCTATAATACACCCTGATGCCGTACTTGGAAAAAATGTAAGTATAGGTCCTTTCTCAATAATCGGAAACTGTACAATAGGAGATAATAGCATTATTGAGTCGAACGTTGTCATAAAGGATAGAGTAGAGATGGGGGCTAATATATTAATAAGTGAATTTTGCAATATTGGAGGACAGGGTTTTGGACACATATTCAACGAGCAAAACAGATATGAGAATATGCCACATATAGGGAAGGTGGTTATTGAAGACAATGTAGATATTTTCCCGTATTGCAATATAGATAGAGCAACACTATCTGAAACTAGAATTGGTAGTGGAACAAAAATTGACCACTACTGTCATATTAGCCATAATACCACTACTGGTAGTAATACAATGATAACTGCTAAGGTAGTAATGTGTGGTGGAAGTAAAGTTGGTAATAATGTATTTATTGGCGTGGGTAGCCTAATAAGAGATAGTGTGAAAGTAGGTGATAATACCATGATAGGAATAGGCTCTGTAGTGACAAAAGATGTACCTAATGGGGAAACATGGGTAGGGGCACCGGCGGTACCTATAGAGGAGCATAAAGCATTGAGGGCTAAAATGAAAAATATCATTTCTTAATAGCATGGTTAAAAGAATAGCCTTAATAGGAAACTTAAACAATAACTTTTTTGCAATAACGAGGTTGTTGAGAGATAATGGCTATGATGCTCACTTGTTTTTTAGAAGTGGGCAAGACCATTTTCACCCAAAGGCTGACACGTATGACCTGAGCTATGTTAACTATTGTCATGAGGTTAATTGGCTAGATAAAGGGTTTCATAATGTAGATAAAGAGAACGTTTTGGAGGATGTAAAAGGTTTTGACTTTTACATAGGACAAGGTGATGAGGCAGCGACAGCATATTACGCAGGTATAAATATGGATGTGTATTACCCTTATGGGTCTGATGTTTTTAAATATGCACACCTAAAACAAGAGTATAGCTTTAGAGATAAGTTGTTGTCGCAAATAAGAATGGGTAAAAAGACCATTACTTATAAGCAAATGCAGCGGGGTACGTTAGCAAAATATACTAAGGGGGTAATTGTAAATTCGCGTGAAATATTTAGCAGCTACTGGGATGATATATGGGAAGAACGATTTGATGCACTTAATTGTGGCGATAAAAGAAGGTATGTCTCTATGCCTTTTTTATATGCTACTGAATATGAGCAATTACACGATACTCATTTTCAGGCAGATGCCCATTGGAAGAGCTATGTTGATACGTTGAGAAACAAGTATAAGTTTATAGTGCTTTATCATGGAAGACAAGAGTGGAACGCTAGTCCTGTAACAGCTAAAAAGTCTCATCATTTAATACTAGGGTTTGCCTCTTTTTTGAAAAATAATCCAAGCGCCAGTGCATGCTTGGTATTGATAGACTATGGGCAGGACGTTCAGCGATCGAGAGCACTGATCGCAGAAAAAGGTATAGAAGATCATGTAGTATGGCTGCCTAAGATGTATAGAAAGGATATAATGTATTTACTGAAAAATGTAGATATAGGTAGCGGAGAGTTTACACGTAGTTTTCTAACATTTGGCACTATCATTGAGGCTATGTTTATGAAAAAGCCTGTGCTTAATTACCGTGTTGATGAGCTGTACACTCAAGAGTATGACGAATTATACCCTACATATGCCGTAAAAGAACCAGAAGAAATAGAAGTAGCTCTGTCTGATGCTTATAGTAACCCTCAAAAGCTGAAAGCTATGGGGCTTGAATGTTATGAGTGGGTAAGAAAATATTTCATTGCAAAACCTATTGAAGAGCTAATAAAAGCTATAGAGCGTTAGATAATAACAGACTAGTAGTTTTATTTTTTAATAAGATTATTCGCCCACAACGTTTTTAATTACTTTTGAAAAAAATACACAATGCGTATTAAGTCAATGTATAGATTTTTTTTAATCCTGTTTGTAGGAGTGGGATTATTACTAACTAGCTGTAATACGGCTAAGAAGGTTCCATATTTTCACGATATATCAGACTCTGCAAATACTGTTAGAAGAGTTCCACATGGTAGCTTTGCAGAACCTAGAATAGCGCCAAATGATATATTACAGGTTCATATTCAGACCATTGATCCTAAGACTCACAATGTTTTTAGCCAAACTTCAACAACAGAAACTGTTGGCTTGCAGCAAACTACAGGTTATCTGGTAGATAAAGAGGGTTATATAGAACTACCTGTTGTGGGTAGACTACAGGTTGAGGGGTTGACAACAACAGAGGCTAAGAAGGTAATTAGAGAAAAGGCTGGTAGATATTATAAGGAGCCTGTAGTAAATGTGCGTTTTTCTAATTTCTATGTGACACTTTTAGGTGAAGTGGCTAATCCTGGTAGATATATAGTTACCAATGAAAAAGTAAGTGTAATTGATGCATTAGGAATGGCGGGTGATATGACAGTATATGGTAGAAGGGATAATATAATGCTTATAAGAGAAGAAAATGGTGAAAAAGTATTTGTAAGATATAATATGAATGATACTGAATTCCTTAATTCACCGTATTTCTATTTGAATTCAGGAGATGTATTATATATAGAACCCAATAAGGCTAAGTCCCGTACTGCCACCACAGATGTATCAAAAGATCGTTACTTCACTTTAGGAGCATCTGTATTATCATTAGCCGTTTCAATCATCCTAATTACTAGATAAAAAGCATTTTATGCAAGATAATCTTGAGCCAGTTTTTGCTGAAGAATCTAACTCAAATAGCTCAACTCTTAATATTGATAAGATATTAAGTAAAGTATTTGCTTATTGGCCAATTTTTGCCATAGGTGTAGTGGTCTCTTTAGTTATTGCTAATGTGTATCTGCGTTATACAACTCCGGTTTATAGTATACATGCAGAGATGCTAGTAAAAAATGAAAAACGAGGTGCAGCTGATGGTAACAATATTTTGCTGGAAGAAATGGGTTTCAGTAGTGGCATAGGTAGAATAGAGAATGAGATGGAGCTCTTGCAAAGTCGTACATTGATGAAAGGGGTAGTTAGAAAACTAAACTTGAACATCCAATACTTTGCACCAGGTAGAGTGAAAACTACAGAGATATATAATAAGAATGTTCCAATTACTCCGGACTTATTATTCAATATCGACTCATTAAATACATCTTACACCTATATTTTAAATCGAGAGGATAGTAATAAGTTAGTTATTAAAGAGAAAAAGGATAATGGAAGAGTATGGGAAGTAAAGTATGGAGAATTTGTAGAACTGCCAGTTGGTAATATTATTTTTTATAAAAATGATCTAGTACCAAAAGAGTTTAGAACTGTTCCTGAATATACGATGAACATAGGCCCAATAGAACCAATGGCAATGGCATTATCTAGTTCAGTGTTGGTAGAAAATACAATAAGAAGAGGATCGGTTATTAGACTTTCGACACTTGACATTATACCTCAAAGAGGTGAGGATATATTAAACACCTTAATAGAAGTATACCAACAAGACAATAAAGATGATAGGAATAGGACTGTAGATAGTACTATGAGCTTCATTGTCTCAAGGTTGCAAAGTGTACAGAATGAACTAGAAGGTGTTGAGAAGAAAATAGAGGACTTTAAAAAAGATAATGAGTTAACAGATTTGAGTGAGCAGTCAAAATTACTCATGGAAAATGCCAGTGACTATTCTAAACAGATTACACAGCAAGAAGTGCAGCTTAAAGTAGTTGAATCGTTACAAAGTTATTTGAAAGATAAAAGTAATGACAGTAGAGACGTGCCCGCTAGTACTCTAATACAAGATAATAATCTAACAAGTATTATAGAAAGTTACAATTCACTACAAGCAGAAAGAGAGAGGTTGTTGTTGACAAATACTGAAAATAGCCCATACATAGTCAATGTTGATAATCAGTTGAAGAAACTACGTAGTGACATGGCTAACTCCCTAGCGTCAGTTAAGAGAAGTATTGAAGTGACAATTAAAGAGTTAAAGACACGTGCTGGTGATCTAGAGGCAAAAGTTAGAAAGCTACCTTCAACAGAAAGGTTGTCGCTTGAGTTTGCAAGACAACAAAATATCAAACAAGAACTGTATCTGTTCTTGTTAAAGAAAAGAGAAGAAGCAGCAATATCAAAATCTGCTACTATTGAAAATGCAAGAGTAATTGATCCAGCCATCAATTCTGGAGGACCAGTGTCCCCTAATAAAAAGAGAATTAATTTGATGGCTTTTGTGATTGGCTTGGCCATACCTGGTTTGCTCGTTTTTATTAAGGAGTTCTTCAACTTGAGGGTAGTATCAAAAGATGATATTCAAAAATTAACCAACATGCAAATAGTTGGTGAGATAGGACATAGTGACAAGGGTGATAATATAGTAATAGATAAGAAAAGCAGAAGTGTTGTATCAGAGCAGTTTAGAGCATTACGTACCAATCTGCAATTTATATTTGGAGATACAGGTAACAAAGTAGCAATGGTAACTTCTAGTATGAGTGGTGAGGGTAAATCCTTTATTGCGATTAACCTGGCAGCATCGTTAGCTATATCTGGTAAGAAGGTAGTGTTATTAGAACTTGACTTACGTAAGCCAAAGATATCCAAGCACCTTGGAGTAGATAATAGTGTAGGGTTCTCTAATTATGCAATTGGACAAGCCAGCTTGAGTGATATTATTAAACCTGTTCAGGCAGCAGAAAATTTATTTGTTCTCCCTTCAGGCCCTATCCCTCCAAATCCAGCAGAGTTGATAATGTTGAAGAGGACCAAAGAGATGTTTGACCAAATAAGACAGGATTATGATTATATAGTAATTGATACTGCTCCGATTGGTCTTGTTACAGATGCGCAACTATTAAGCGCTTATACTGATACTGTTATGTATTTATGCCGTCAAGGGTATACTTATAAACAACAGTTAAGGTCAGCAAATGATTTATATGTTAGCAATAAGATGCCTAGAATGAATCTTATTGTCAATGATGTAAATGCCAAACGTAGCAGTTATGGTTACGGATATGGTTATGGATATGGTTACGGATATGGCTACGGTTCATATGGAGATGGAGGAGGATATTATGAAGACGAACAGCCTTCAAAACGTTTTAATCTATTTAAAAGAAAGAATAAGGGTAAAAACTAATAACCCTTCATCACTTTAGAAATACTTTTTCATGAGTACTAACAAGGAACGAATAGCAATAATTGGTTTAGGCTACGTAGGATTGCCTTTAGCTGTAGAATTTGCAAAACACGCACATGTAGT
The DNA here is from genome assembly GCA_041392855.1 of Flavipsychrobacter sp. Taxonomy (NCBI): domain Bacteria; kingdom Pseudomonadati; phylum Bacteroidota; class Chitinophagia; order Chitinophagales; family Chitinophagaceae; genus Flavipsychrobacter; species Flavipsychrobacter sp. Next base: position 2,309,142 of record JAWKLD010000001.1, on the reverse strand, counting down.
AGGATTTGATATTAATGAAAGCCGAATTAAAGAACTATCGTCAGGGAAAGATAGCACACTAGAAGTTGAAAATGACTACCTAAAGAGTGTGATAACCAATGATACAAACTCTGAAGTGGGTTTGTATTTCTCTAATCAACTTGCAGATATTAAGTCTTGTAATTATTATATAATAACAGTTCCTACTCCAGTAGATAAATATAACAAACCAGATCTGACCCCTTTATATAAAGCAAGTGAAACTGTTGGTCAAGTGTTGAGCAGCGGAGATATTGTTATTTATGAATCTACCGTATACCCTGGTGTTACAGAAGATGAGTGTGTGCCAGTACTGGAGAAAATATCCGGTTTAAAGTACAATACAGACTTTTACTGTGGCTATTCCCCTGAAAGAATAAACCCTGGTGATAAGAACCATACAGTAACCAAAATTAAAAAGGTTACATCCGGTTCAAATGATAAGGTAGCTACTATGGTGGATGAGTTGTATAGCAAAGTTATAGTTGCTGGTACTCATAAAGCCTCAAGTATAAAAGTAGCAGAGGCGGCAAAAGTAATTGAGAATGCACAGCGTGACATTAACATAGCCTTTGTGAATGAACTGGCAAAGATCTTCAATAAGATGGGTATTGATACTCATGAGGTTTTAGAAGCTGCTGGAACTAAGTGGAACTTCCTTCCGTTTAAACCAGGTTTGGTAGGTGGTCACTGTATTGGTGTTGATCCATACTATCTTGCGCAAAAAGCACAAGAAGTAGGTTACCATCCTGAAATAATATTAGCAGGAAGAAGATTAAATGATAGTATGGGTGGCTATATAGCCCAAGAGGTTGTGAAGGAGATGATAAAGAAGGATGCAGTTGTAAGAAATGCTAATATTCTACTCTTAGGTATTACGTTTAAAGAAAACTGTCCTGACGTTAGAAATACAAGAGTTGTAGATATATACGCTGAGTTTGATAGCTACGATATGAATGTTACGGTATATGATCCTTGGGCATCTCCTAGTGAAGTAAAGCATGAATATGGAATAGATACTGTCAGTGAACTTCCTGAAGGTGTTAAATACGATGCTGTTGTTCTAGCAGTAGCGCATAATGAATTTGTGAAGATGAATTGGAAACAGTATTTAAATGAAAATGGAATCATCTATGATGTAAAAGGTTGTCTTAATAAAGACGATGTTAATTCTAGATTATAAAATTAATACCGTGGAATATTTTGCTCACGAAACAGCAATTGTAGATGAAGGATGCACTATAGGTGCTGGCACTAAAATTTGGCACTTCTCACACATTATGCCAGACTGTGTACTTGGTGAAAAATGTAATATTGGTCAAAACGTAGTCATTTCACCTAATGTTGTTTTGGGTAGAAATGTAAAGATTCAAAACAATGTATCAGTATATACAGGTGTTACATGTGATGACGATGTATTTTTAGGACCATCATGTGTATTTACAAATGTAATAAACCCAAGAAGTGGGGTGAATAGAAGAGGAGAGTATGATAAAACTCATGTGGGTAAAGGGGCATCAATAGGAGCAAATGCTACTATTGTATGTGGTCATGATATTGGTGCCTATGCATTCATAGGAGCAGGGGCAGTAGTAACAAAAACAGTTCCGCCATATGCTCTTGTTGTGGGTAATCCTGCAAAGCAGATTGGCTGGATGAGTGAATATGGACATCGTCTTATATTTGATGAGAATGGGCTTGCCATTTGTGAAGAGAGTAAGGAAATATACCAATTACAAGATGGCGTTGTATTTAAAAAAGGCGTCTAATCACATCTTTTCTATAGCGAATATAATCTTCGCTTTTTTAATGAACAATAAGGTCTCTCATATTAAATGAGTGTAGGTAAGAGCGCAAGTCAAGGTTTTGTAAGCTTTTTCATTAGAAATATGCTTGACAAGATTTTGGGAATGGTAGCAATGGTTATTCTTGCTAGAAAGCTTACGCCATATGATTTTGGTCTTGTAAGTATTACCGAAGTTTTACTTTGGGTTATTACCGCTTTTGGTACTGCAGGAGTAGCAGAGTTTCTGCTTGCATACAGAAAGAAGGATACAAGAAAAATATTTAAAGCTGCATTCTGGTTCAATTTTGCTATTACGATAGCTATAATAGTTGTCTTTCTCGGTGCAGCACCCTTTTGGGCAGATTATCAAGGAGATGACCGGATCATTACGATAAGTTTTATTAGTGCTGCTATTTTCTTTTTTGCACAGTTGCAGGTTATACCTAAAACTCTATTAACTAAAAATCTTGAGTATCAAAAACAGGTTAAAATCCAAACTCCATTTATTATTCTGGTACAATTTAGTAAGATAGGAGCGGTATATGCAGGTTTAGGAGTTTATAGTCTTATTATACCGTCATTATTCTTTCAGCCGATACTAACATTTTTCTTGTATAGAGGTGCACGGCTTAATCCCGGATTAAAATTATATACTGAGCGTTGGAGAGAGATATTTGCTTTTACGAAACATTTGATAGGAGCCAATCTCTTAGCAAGAATTGCGGATGAAGGTGATAAGATAATACTAAGTACATTTTTAGGACTTGAAACACTAGGAGTGTATAACATAGCTATGCAACTAGCCAATTTATTTATTTCTCCTTTTGTAATGATATCAAACAATGTACTGGCTTCTGTATTACCAAGGTTTGTCGATGATAATAATAAGTTCTACCACAATTATATGAGCTTCCTAAAAGCATTCATATTTGTGGTTTTCCCTTTATTGGCCATGATGGTGGTTTCTGCTAAACCTATAATACTTACACTTTACGGCACTAAATGGTTAGCTGCTGTAATACCATTACAAATACTATTGATATATACAGCAACACGAACAGCTACTAGTTCTTTTGGAGTGTTGATGAGTACACTTCATCTTACTAGGAAAACATTTAATATGAACCTTATTTATACACCAATTCATATTGTAGGAGCTTTGATTGGAGGTAGTTTTGGGATGATAGGTATTGCAATTTCAATGGTAATAGTCAAAACACTATTCACAATAGTTCCTGTAAAATACATATCTACTGCTTTAGAAATACCATTTAGCAAATGGTTTAGAGATATAGCACCTTATTGGCTATCGGTTGTGTTTATAGCTGTAGGGTTTCTAATAGTAGGAAGTATAGTCCCTTTAGGATTTGATATACATCCGTTTGCTAATGTTTGTATATTAAGTGCTGCTTTTATAGGTCTTTATTATTTAGTAGTTCGTGTGTTTCTTGTTAAGGAGCTTTATATAATTTCTTCATTTTTAGGACACACTGTGCCTAAAGCTAGAAGGTACTTTAATGTACTATTTGGATTGTAACGGAGAGGTACTACCAGTCAGAAAACTATTCTATTAGTGACTAGGGTTCCATCGACTGTTTATTAATATTAAAAACTATTGGTTTTAAAAATCGATAAAAAATGAAGCTAAGAAAAGTATTATCAGTATATAAACACAGGTATTTCCCCTCAGTACCCAAAACGCATAAAGTACAGCTATTGGGTAAAGAGTTTGTTGTATTGCAAGGGACAATTCGTTCAGAGGATAAGGATGACGCATGGTATTTTGCATTGGTGAAAAATCATAATAGAATTTTTGATCTTGGTGCAAATATTGGCTATACGTCAATTTTAGCATCATTTTTCGATAGCGATAAAGTAGTTGTATTAGCGGACCCTAACCCTGATGCCTTAGCAATGGCGTCAGGTAATTTAATAAGAAATGGGTTGTCAATAAATAAACAGTTTGTTCCTGCTTTTGTATCGGATAAGTGCGGTGAGAAAGTAAAGTTTTATACTGTAGGCATAGGTGAAGCTGGTAGTATGTTTGCTAGTGCTGCAGAATCTGCAAGACTTACAAATTCATTTTATTTAGTAGATACGCTTACTGTTGATGAGATCGTAAAACGCACTTCTGTACAGCCAGACTTTATCAAAGTTGATGTAGAAGGAGCTGAGCACCTAGTGCTTAATGGTGCAGTAGAGCTAGCAAAAGAGAGACAGACAACATTTTTTGTAGAAATGCATGCTGTTCCTGAATTGACAATGGAGCAAAATGCTACGCATGTTTTAAATTGGTGTGCTGCCAATAATTATAAGGCATACTATTTAAAAGAACACCAGCATATAACAGAAGCAAAAACTATTGCCCATCGTGGCAAATGTCACCTATTACTTATACCAGATGAAAAGGCATACCCTGAATATTTAACAGAAATACAAGAAGGTGGCAAATTGACGCTATAATAATGAGTAAAATAAAAGTACTATTTACATTGCCTTCTTTTCATACAGAAGCAAATAACATGGAGGTCCTTGCCCTTGTTGAGGGGTTAGATAAGGCAATTTATGAGCCATGGTTGGCAGTTGAAAAAGGTGGGGGTGATTTTTTTGATAAGGTTATAAAAATGGGATACCCAATAATGGTAGAACCATTTACAATACGGAGCAATGGCTTGGTCGATGCTTACATTAAGTCAAAAAAGATGTCGTTAGAGTTTAAGAAACATGGGTTTGATATTTGGAATTCCTTTAGTGAGTCATCAGACTTTTCAGAAGCTTTGATAGCAAAAGCTGCAGGAGCAAAATATGTATATGTAAAGAAAAACATGAATTGGGGGCACAGGTCTTGGAGAATAAAGAGTTTTCTTTCAAAAGCAATTGTTGCTAGAAATAAAACAATGTTTGAAAATTATTTTGCTACGAAAAAGTTAAGGAAGAAAACTTTTTTAATAAAAGCACCACAAATCAATGAGATTAATGCTCTAAAAGAAGTGGATGTAGAGGAGAGTAATAAGCAAACACCCGAATTAGAAGTTGCAGCTTTTGCAGACTTGTACTCAAAAATGTTGAAGAGTTAATGAATGCTTTCAATGATATATGGTTTGGTGTAGGGAGTGAACATAAACCCAGATTTGTAAGAGGGGGTAATTCAGATTGGCATGAAAGGTCATTTGGTAAAATGACTTATTGGGAAAGTTATCCATTAGATTCTGAAAAAAATCCTTTTGTTTCTTCGTATGAAGATGATAACTATAGACTTATTTTACTTGGCCAGCTGTATGAAGACTTAACTGTTGGTAAACTTTTCAATAGGTGTATAAGGTACATAGAGGATAGTCAAAGATTTATCGACCCTGCAGGGCACTATATCATATTTGTTCTTGATAAGAAGAAGGGACAGTTGCATGTATTTACAAATCGTTTTGGGACTTATCAAGCATATTTTTTGTCTGAAGGAATGGGTAGTGCAATAGCAACCCCTTTTATAAGTTTGGCAAAGCAGTCAAAAGATAAAGCTTTGGATTGGGAGGGCGTGACCAGTTTTTTGGGTCAAGGTTTTTTCGCTAATAATAATACCTTTCTTAAAAAGATAAAAATCTTAGAACCCTCCTCGCATTATTTATTTGGTAACGATTTACAAAAAATTTCTCATAGAAGATATTGGCAGTGGGAGCATAATATAGTAGACCAGAGGTTAAACGACGCTGTTGAATCTGTTCATGAAAGTTTACTTAATTCTATTACAACAGCAACTCGAAACCAGAGGGTAGCATTGCCTATTTCAGGAGGGTTAGATTCAAGAACACTCTTGGGTGTGTTGACAGAAAAAGAACAAGAGTATAATTCACTATGGAGTTATTCTTATGGATATAGTAAAAGGTCTATTGAAACTAGAATTGCACAGAAATTGGCACGAGTAAAAAACATCTCATTTAATGGATATAAACTACCAAATTACCTATTTGATAGGATAGATGTAATCGCAGAGTCTGTTGATCTGTTTCAGTATATAGATGGTACGAGACAAGCGTCAATGATTGATATATTGAAGGAAAAATCAGATGTTGTAATCGGAGGACATTGGGGTGATGTATGGTTTGATAATATGGGTGTAGATAATGAGGAGGAATTGTTGCCATACTATCAAAAAAAAATTATAAAGAAAGGATCTCAGTGGCTACTAGAAAATATATGTAAAGACCATGTTCTTCAGCCTGAAGAATTATTGAAAGACAACTTCAATTCCTTTATGTCTAAATATGAACACATTAAGGACGTTGATTTTAGAATGAAAATTTTTAAGACCGATCAATGGTCATTTAGATGGACTTTGCCTAGTATAAGAATGTATCAAGCTGGTTCAATGCCAATATTGCCATTTTATGATAAGAATGTAGCATATACTCTTACTAGTGTGCCAACAAAACAATTAGCAGGTAGAAGTTTTCAAATAGAATATATAAAGGCAAAATACCCTGACTTAGCAAAAGTAAGATGGCAAGAGTATGGTACTAATTTATACTTGTATAAAAAGATAAATAACAGAAATCTTATTTATCGTGGGTTAAAGAAAGGGCAGAGAATGATTACTCCTGGCAAGCATATTATCAGAAACTGGGAGCTTTTCTATTTAAACTCAAATGGTAGAAAGGAATTAGAGAGTATATTTTTTGATGATAAATTTAAGGATGTGTTGCCCCATCATAAAATTAATAGGTTACTTAATGAATTTTATTTAACCCCAAACTCGTCTAATGGCTACACAATTTCAATGTTGCATACCTTTCTTCAGTTTTTAAAAAGAATTTTATAAAAAATATGAGGGTGTTGTCAGTTATAATATCTTTCCCAGAAAATATAATTGTAGTAGGCAGAATATATTCTTTTTTTAAAAAAAAGGAATATAGATATAAGGTGTTTTGTTGGAATTCAAAAGAGGAATCTTGGTTGTTTTGGGGTAAGGAGCTTAATAGAAGCTATAAAAAGAATGTTACTGTGTCAGCTCTTTCAAATGTTAAATCTATTAAGCTTTTAGGAGAGCTTGTTTCATTAATAAAGTTTGCTACTACTAATAGCAAACTATTTTTTAGGCATAAAACTTATTATAAAGGAAAAGGAATTAAGAAATATATTGTTGCTTTATTAGACGACTATAAACTAATGGCATTAAAGCCTGAAGTATTACATTTCGAATTTGGAACATTAGGAGTTAAAAAGATTTATTTAAAAGAAATACTAAACTGTAAAGTAATAGTAAGCTTCAGAGGATATGATTTAAATTACTACAAGCTATCTGATGATAGCATTTATAGTGAAGTTTGGAGTAAAGCTGATGGCTTTCATTTCTTAGGGGAAGATTTATATAAAAGAGCAAAAAAGAGAGGATTTGATAGCCAAAATAAAATAGTACATTTTATACCTCCAGCTGTTCGTCCAGAAGTATTTAGTAGAAGTGTTCCGTTAGAATTAGAAAAAAGAGTTAGACCTATATCAGTAATAAGTGTTGGTAGGTTAGTTTGGAAAAAGGGAATAGAATATGGACTACTGGCATTCAAAAAGTATCTTGATAAAGGAGGGGAGGGAACTTATCATATTGTAGGTATTGGTCCGGCTTATGAAGAAGTGGAATTTTTTATACATGAATTAGGTTTGGTTGATAAAGTGATAATGCATGGAAAATTAATGCCGGAAGAAACTAAGATATGTTTAGATAGTGCAGATGTGTTTTTTCATCCATCTATATCAGAAGGCTTTTGCAATGCAGTTATAGAAGCTCAATCCATGGAAATTCCTGTCGTAGCTACAGATGCTGATGGGCTAGCAGAAAATATTGAGAATAATGTTACGGGCTTTTTAGTAAAAAAGTGGGATACAGAAGATATGTCAGATAAATTATTAGAATTATATAGGAATCCTGAGTTGAGATACAAGTTTGGCAAGAGTGGTAGGCAAAGAGTATTAGAGAAGTTTACAGTTGAGAAACAAGTTCTTGCATTTGACAAACTATATAAAGAAGTATATGCCTAATAATATTGACTTAGCATATTTTTATAAGCCAGGTGATACTTTGCCTGATTGGACGCTTGGGCAAAAAAGGGCTATAAGTTTACCGTTAAAGCACACTAAGTTTACTATAGATTGTCTACTGGAATATACTGAGTCTGATTGGATCTTATTTTGGGATTATAGTTTGGGCGAACCAGATGTTGTTTTGTTAAAAGAACTGGCGGATAGTAATGTTGATGTTTGGCATGGAGGTTTGAAGTTGGGTACTGAAGGTAGCCCACAAATTCTAAACTATGTAATGCCTTCTTGGATATATACACTTGATGGAAGTGATAAAGTAACGCACACCAACTTTAGGTTGTCATTAAGGGCCTGCCTTATAAAGACTAAAACGCTCAAAGCATTAAAAGGTCTACCATCTATATACCAGTCTTTGGAGATGACAGGTATAGCTTTAGGTTATGAATTGTTGAGGAAAGGTGGGATGATACGTTATCATTCAGATTTGATAAAGACAAGTATTGATAGGTTTGAAAACATTAGTGATGTGGATCAATGGGTTTTTCTTAATAGATTTTTTCCTAGAAAGTGGCAGCTATGGACCATTATAAATAAGAAAGGGTTAATAAGCAATTGTAGAATTTGGTTAAAGACGAGAAAAATAAATCGACTTGTTTGTAAGCCGGAAATTCATAGTTCTTTAAAGAAAAAATCTATTGTAGAGAATAAGGGTGTATCCGTATTGGCTCCGACACTAGATAGATATAGCTATTTATTGAACGAATTAGAAGAACTAAGTATACAAACTATTTTACCTCTGGAGGTTTTAGTTACAGATCAAACAAGTGAAGAACAAAGAGTTCTAGTAGATGTTGAAAAATATACTGATATAAACGTAAAAATTTTTCCTCAGACAGAAAAGGGGCAATGTGTGGCATGGAATAAACTACTTGTTGAGGCTAAAGGGGAGTATGTTTTATTTCTTGGTGATGATGCAGATGGTATCAAGCCAGATTTTATTGAAAAATTATTGCAAACGGCACAGTATTTTAATTGTGATATGGTTGCTTCGAATGTATATGAGTGTGGGGCTGGTGAACCTAATGTAAATCATAACTATTACTTGACAGATACTTTCCCCATAACATTGATAAAAAGAAAGCTAGTTGTAGATGCTGGCAATATGGATATGTTCTTTAATAGAAATATCCGTGCTGATTTTGACTTGTCAATAAGGTGTCACCTAAAAGGGGCTTTTATGGTATTTGATCCGTCAGCTATGATTGGGCATCATAGAGCACCTATGGGAGGACTAAGAGCTCATAAAGCAAGGGTTGTAACTAACCATATGGCAAAAAACATGCTTACTAAAATTGCGGATCCAACATCCTCAGAGCTCTTTTTGATTAAAAAGTACTTCTCACCTCTACAGTTTAAAATGTATGTAAGAATGAAGTATTTCAATCAAATGATAATAAACGGGAATGTTATTAAGAAGTCACTTAGACTTATGGTCATGCTTTTAAAAAGCCCTGTTATTTACAAGACGTACAAATCAAGATTAAAAGAAGCATTGACTGAATTGAATAAAAGAAGCAATTAGTGTCTAAAAAATTTCTGATTATTAGTTCTGAATTTCCTCCTGGTCCTGGTGGTATAGGAAGACATGCGTATTCGTTAGCTAAATCATTGGTATATCATAATGTATCTGTACATGTGGTTTCTCACTTTGATCATGCAAGTGAGGAGGAAGTATCACATTTTATAAAGAATATAGACGAAGGTATTACGCTTCATCCCATAAGCAGGAAGGGTGCTAAAACTTATTTTGATAGAATCAGAAAAGTGTTGAACCTAACTAAGAAAATAGGTTTTGATAAAGTAATTATTACAGGTTCTTTCCCTATATGGCTAGGGTATATGTTGAAGAAAAAATTCGGAAATAATATAGTAGTTGAAGGGTTTGTGCATGGAACAGAGATAAATCCGGAAGAAAAAACTAAAAGATTACTTACTCATACAAGTTTAGCTGCATTAGATAAAATTTGGGCAGTGTCAACATTCACAAAAAGTCTGCTTCCACAAAAAGTATTGGATAATAATGATGTAGATGTAATGCCAAATGGGTTAGATCTATTGGATTGGAATTATGATGAAGAAAAGCTGAAGCCGTTTGATGACTGGAAAGGCTATCCTAAAATTTTGACTGTTGGAAGTATCACCCCAAGAAAAGGGCAGCATCAGGTAATAAAAGCATTGCCAAAATTAATAGAAAAATACCCTGACATACAATATCATATGGTAGGCGTTCCAGCCAATAAAGATGCGATTATTGAATTGGCAGAAAAACTAAACGTACTAGATCATATTACAATACATGGTAGAATGCAACATCATGAAGATCTAATTAGGTCTTATCTATCAGCGGATGTATTTATTATGTTAAGTGAGAAACAAGATAATGGAGATGTTGAAGGTTTTGGTATTGCAATACTTGAAGCTAATATAATGGGACTAGCAGCTATTGGTAGTAATGATTCTGGTATAGTAGATGCTATTGATGATGGTAAAAACGGCTTTTTAGTAGATGGGGCAAATGCCAATGAAATACTAACAGCAATAGACAAGGTGCTGAATTATGACAAAGCGATTTTGACGGCTAACTGTAAAGCGTGGGCATTAAAGCATGATTGGAATAAACTTTCCGAAGAGCTATTATGAGATTGCTAATAATATCACATACTAGTCACTTTTATGATGAAAATGGGCAGATTGTAGGTTGGGGTCCTACAATTAGAGAAATGGACTATTTAGCAGAGCGCTTTGGAGAAGTGGTGCATGTAGCTTGTTTACATAAAAATGTAAAAGCACCTGCAAGTTCAGTTCCTTATGGTAATAAAAATGTGAGGTATGTTCCTATCCCTTCATATGGGGGTGAGAATATTAAAGAAAAGATTAGTATAATAACCAATGCTTTTACAATACTAAAAACTATAGCAAAAGAGCTAAAACATGCAGATGTGTTCCAATTTAGAGCACCTACTGCAATGGGTATGTATGTAATCCCTTATTTGTCTATTTTCAGCAACAAAAAAGGTTGGTATAAATATGCAGGTAATTGGGTAAGGGAAGTTCAACCTTTTTCTTACACATTTCAGAGATCTTGGTTATTAAAAAGACAAAAAAGAAAAATTACTATAAATGGCTCATGGGAAAACCAGCCATCTAAATGCCTAAGTTTTGAAAATCCTTGTCTTGATAATGAGGATAGAAAATTGGGTAGTATTGTTGTACAATCAAAAGTGTATGCCAAGCCTTTAGTCTTATGTTTTGTAGGAAGGTTAGATAAAGAAAAAGGAGTATATAATATGCTAGATGCTATAAAAAGGCATCCAGACAAAAGTAGTTTTGTTCGTTTAGATATAGTAGGTGATAGTGCAGAAAAAGCTGAAATGGAAGAATATGCCAAAGATGTTGGTCTGCCAATAATATTTCATGGGGCTTTGCCAAGAGCAGAAGTTTTTGAGATATATAAACAATCTCATTTATTATTACTTCCTAGTCAGTCAGAAGGGTTTCCTAAAGTTGTGGCAGAGGCCGCAAACTTTGGATGTATACCTGTAGTGTCTGATGTGTCTAGTATAGGTCAATATGTGAAACAAGATAATGGCTTCTTATGGGAATCTAATAAGCAGTCTTTTGAGGATTTCTTCATTGCATTAGATTTTGATAATGAGGAAATATTAAAAGAGAAGGCGAAAAAAACACATGAAATGGCAGGACTCTTTACTTTTGAAAGGTACTTAGATAAGTTAGAAAAAGAAGTTATAGGATAGAAGTAATGGCAAAACTGAGTTTAAATAGCAAATACGCATATGGACTGAGCCTTCCACAAGGGCTAATACTGTTAGTAATAGGTCTTGTGTGTGCGTTGTTTCCTGTTTTAACTACACTAATAATCGTTGGCATACTATTGTTTACTGTATATGCGTTTTTAAAACAGCGTATAGATTGGATATGGTATGCTATAGCAGCATCTCCGTTTTTTGAGGTTTGGGGACGGATGTCGAGAGCCCCTGGTGTGCCTGACGAAATAGGAAAGTATTTTCTGCTGTTAGCTATGTTGCTTATCTTCTTACATAATAGCACAAAAGGAGCATACCAGCCGCTACATAAGGCTGGTATAGCTATAGTTTTAATGATTATTCCTAGTCTAATAGTTGCTACATCTGTATTCAACTTAGACCAGTGGATATTCAATGCATTAGGTATTCTTGAGTTAGGGCTGTTATTAATGTTAATATCAAAAGAAAGGTGGACAGTAGAAAGGTTTTGTAAAACATTGCAGTTTGGTATTCTTCCTATATTCTTTATACTGGTTTTTCTAACGTTTAAAACCCCAACTTATGACAATGTTGATTTCCAATTGGGAGCCAATTCTGCTGCTTCTGGGGGGTTTGGTAGTAATCAAGTTTCTACAATTTTAGGTTTAGGAATAGTATATGCGGTACTTCTTGTTATCCTGAAACGCCCTATATTTTCCGTAAAGTTGGTTAATTATTTTTTGATAGGTTTTCTCTTGTTTAGAGGATTGTTGACATTCTCAAGAGGTGGTATGGTAGGGGCTGCATTAGCTGTATTTATTGCACTGATACCGTCATTATTTGCTAGTTCTAAAGCCTTTTTTAGATACTCTTTGATGGCATTAGGTATTGGGGTATTAGGTACTGTTATTTTTATTCAGGCAAATAAAATATCCGGCAATATGTTATTGTTGAGGTATGAAGGGGAAACAAAAGAAACTTTATCAGGTGCTAAGGACAAGACATTAAATAAGATTACTTCGGGACGTTATAATGTGTTTATAGCGGATTGGAAAATATTTATGGACAACTTCTTGTTTGGAGTTGGCCCTGGTGTGGCCAAAGCAGAACGTGCTAAATATGCTGAAGTTCATGAAGCTACAGCTGCACATACTGAATATACAAGATTGTTGAGCGAACATGGTTTTGGAGGAGCAATAGTTTGCTTTATATTATCCTTGTTCCCGCTATACTGGGTGCCAAAGCAGAGAGTAAAAGTATGGCGAGGTATTAGTGCAGCGTTGTTTACTATTTCTGTGTTGACAAGTATGCATGCTGCAATGCGTACCAATACAACCACTGTTTGCTATGCCCTTGCTGCTATTCCTTTGTTTGTGAAAAGTAGCAACATTAAAAAGAAAACTACTGTAGAAATTCCAACCGTTGAGTAGAAAGAGAGTTTTAATAGTTGGGTTTTTCCCGGATCCTAATAAAAACCCTATAACGCAAGCAGGCGAATTAGCTAAAGTCTTAAAACAGAATGGCTACGAAGTCTGTACTGTTTCTAAGCACAGAAATAAGTATTTACGTATTGTAGATATTATTTTATACATGCTACTTAGAGCAAGCAGTTATGATGTAGCTGTTGTGCAATTTTATTCAGGTAATAGTTTTATATGGCAATATTTCGCGGGTAATATTGCAAAGTTTCTTGGTAAGAAATTAGTCTTTACAGTGCATGGAGGTAGTGTTCCTGATAGGATAAAGGCACTTCCTAAAAGATACCTGCCATTGTTAAAGAAAGCGGATGTTATTACTTGTCCATCACCATTTATTATTAGTAAGCTAAAGGAGTTTGGGATTGATGCACAACTTGTAGAAAATTCCATACCATTAGAGTATTACACTTTTACAAGTAAAACAATAATAAGACCTCATATTTTTTGGATGCGCTCTTTTGCTTCTATATATAATCCTGCAATGGCAGTAAGGGTGGTAAAAGAATTAAAGAAAGATTTCCCTGAGGTGAAATTATATATGGGCGGACCTGATCAGGGAAGTTTGGAGGAAATAAAAATACTTATAGAAAAAGAACAAGTAGCAGAAAATATAGAAATTCTAGGCTTTGTTGATATGAAGATGAAGCATAAGTATAGTGAAGAAGCAGATGTATATATATGCACCAATAAGGTTGATAATGCGCCAGTCACATTTTTAGAAATGTGGGCGATGGGACTGCCAATTATTAGTGCTAATGTGGGTGGTATACCTTATTTGGTAAAAGATGGAGAGGATGCAATACTGGTACCTGATGATGATCATATTGCAATGGCAGCAAATATAAGGGAGGTTATAAGCAATGAGGCTCTTTCTGGTGAACTTATCAGAAATGGAAGGGAAAGAGTGAAAAGATATAGCGAGCAGGAAGTGTACAATAAATGGGATAAACTATTGACGATACTTTAATGGGAATAAAAGAGAAAATATATCAGTTTGTTCCTGTTGGGATACAGCATGCTCTTGTGAGCTTGTATGGATGGCAATGGAAGAAGAGGAGGTTTGGTGGTATTTTTGAAGAAGAGCTAAAAGGGTATAAAGAGCGAGAATCGTTTTCTCGAATACAGTGGGAAGAATACAATGTGTTGCAGTTAAGAAAAATGCTGTTACACGCCTTTAATACTGTACCATTTTATAAAGAGAAATGGTCAAGCTTGGGAATTACTGCAAAACAATTGGCAGTAATGGAGCCTTCAACACTTAAACAGTTACCTTTTTTAGAAAAAGATGAGTTGAGGAAGTATGGTAAGACAACACTTTTGTCAAGTGAACGAGAGAAAGGCGGTAATTTTTTTGCTTCCAGCGGTAGTACAGGTACACCTACAAGCATTATGTTTTCACACCCCATGCATCAAAGGTGGAGTGCTGCATATGAAGCACGTGTTAGGCACTGGGCTGGTGTAGATAGATATATGTCTAGAGGTATGATAGGGGGGCGTAGAATACTGCCTGATAGCCAAGCCAAGCCACCATATTACAGGTACAACTACTTTGAAAAGCAGGCCTATTTTTCTGCATATCATATTGCTCCTGATACTGCCTCAGATTATTTGGAGGCAATAAAGAAGCGTAAAATAGACTATATGGTAGGCTATGCTATGAGTAACTTCTTTTTGGCAAGGTTTATAAAAGAACAAGGCCTAAAAGCCCCTCAATTGAAAGCCGTTATTACTTCAAGTGAAAAGCTAACACAAGAAATGAGAGATACCTTTGAAGAGGTATATGGGTGTAAAACCTTTGACGGGTATAGTGGTGTAGAAGCATGTGGTTTAATAACAGAATGTGAACATGGAGGCTTGCATATTAGCCCAGAGGTTGGATTGTTTGAAATAATTAATGAACATGGTAATGAAGTGGCGCCAGGAGAAATGGGAGAGGTAGTATGTACAGGATTCATTAATTATGATCAGCCTTTGATTCGATATAGGATAGGGGACTATGTAATTAAATCGGATAAAAAATGCACTTGTGGTAGAGAGATGCCTATGGTACAGGAAATAGTAGGCAGGTTTGAAGATGTAGTAATAGGTAAAGATGGTAGGGAAATGGTTCGCTTTCATGGTATTTTCATCGATATTGACAATATCATACAAGGGCAAGTAATACAAGAAGACTTAGGTCACATGACACTTAATGTAGCTGTATCAAACCCTTTAAGCATAGAAGATATAGCCTTGTTAGAGTCGCGAGTTTTTTCTCAGTTAGGCAATATAAATGTGGAGATAGTGGAGATGGATGAGATTCCCAAAGGTGCCAATGGCAAGTTCAGGGCAGTAATATCAAAAGTAAAAAGACAAAAAGCTCAATAATGAAAGTCTTAACAGTAGTAGGAGCAAGACCTCAATTTGTAAAAGCAGCAGCTGTATCAAGAGCAATACAAGCTTCAGGAAAAATAAAAGAGATCATAGTGCATACAGGGCAGCATTTTGATGCTAATATGTCTGATGTTTTTTTTGAGGAAATGGAAATCCCCAAGCCTGACTATAACTTAAATATTCATGGCCTATCTCATGGTGCCATGACCGGACAAATGTTGGAGAAGCTGGAAGAAGTGATGTTGAAAGAAAAACCTGATAAAGTAATGGTTTATGGCGATACAAATTCAACATTAGCGGGAGCAGTTGCCGCATCAAAGATCCACATCCCGGTAGCGCATGTAGAGGCAGGGCTAAGAAGCTTTAACATGAGGATGCCAGAAGAGGTGAATAGGATATTAACTGATCGTATTAGTAGCCAACTATTTTGTCCTACAGATACTGCTATAGAAAATTTGAAAAAAGAAGGGTTTGAAAACTATGATTGCGAGATCATAAGAACAGGAGATGTAATGAATGATGCCGCTCTTTTTTATGCAGAAAAAGCTAAAGAAAAGTCAACAGTTATTAGCGATTTAAAACTAAAGGATGAACAGTATCTTTTAGTAACAATACATCGTGCAGAGAATACCGATGATTTAAGTAGGTTAAAAGGTATTGTAGCTGCACTAAATGAGCTCTCGAAAGAATACAAAATTGTTGTGCCGGTACACCCGCGTACTAGAAAGATAATAGCGCAGAATGGTTTAGAGCTTAATTGTATTACAATAGATCCTGTAGGATATTTTGATATGATAGAGTTGATCCGTAATGCAAATATGATATTGACAGATAGTGGTGGATTACAAAAGGAGGCCTACTTTTTTGAGAAATATTGCATTACAATGAGGGATCAGACAGAGTGGACAGAATTAGTGACTAATGGTTTTAATACGATCGTAGGTGCGGACACGGAAAAGATTATTGCAGCCGTAATGGCAAATATCAATAAGCCATTTAAAACAGGTACATCTTTGTATGGTGGAGGTGATGCTTCGGAAATGATTTGTAAACATTTATTATCCTAAGGCAGTGGCTAGCATTCTTATTCTTACACAATACTACCCGCCCGAAACAGGTGCTCCTCAAAACAGATTGAGTAGCTTGGCTAAGCATTTAAAACAGCAGGGCATGAACGTGACCGTGCTTACGGCAATGCCGAACTACCCTAAAATGGAAGTATATCCTGAATATAAAGGTAGATGGTATGTAAAAGATGAGTTAGATGGTATTACAGTACATCGTTCTTGGATATATGTGAAGAAAAGCAAGAAGATAATGGCTAGGTTAATGAATTATTTTTCATTTGTCCTTAGTGCTATGATAGTTGGGCTTTTTAGAGTGAAGAAACATGATATCATTATTTGTGAGTCTCCGCCTCTTTTTCTTGGTAAAACTGCATTAGTTCTTAAATGGCTTAAAGGGTCTAAACTAGTGTTTAATGTTTCTGACTTATGGCCAGAGAGTGCGGAGAAACTAGGCATAATTAATAATAAGCAGCTGTTAAAGATATCTACTTGGTTAGAAGAATACTTGTATAAGAAGTCTGCGATGGTAAGTGGACAAACACAAGGGATTGTTAGTAATATAAAAGAACGCTTCCCTACTAAAAAGATGTTTTGGTTGCGTAATGGCGTAGACTTGGCACAGTTCAATGCAGAAAGGGTAACATATGACTGGAGGGCAAAGCACAATTTTAAACCTACTGACTTTATTGGTGTGTATGGTGGAGTGTTAGGTCACGCACAGAATTTAGAGGTGATATTAGAAGCAGCAAATATTACCAAAGAGCACAAAGATATATTTTATGTAATTGCAGGAGATGGTCCAGAAAGAGAGATGCTGCATAAAATGAAGGATGACTTGCAGCTAGATAATGTGCTCTTTTTAGGTAATCAACCTTCTACAGAGATGCCTAATATCGTTAGTGCTAGTAATGCAGCTATAGTGCCATTGAAGAATATAGAATTATTCAAAGGGGCAATACCTTCTAAGATATTTGAGTACCTGATATTTCAAAAGCCGTTATTATTAGGTGTGGATGGGGAGGCAAGGCAACTCTTTATAGATGAAGGTAAATGCGGGTTATTTTTTACTCCTGAGAATGCTCAAGAATTGGCTAAGAATGTAGTAAAATTGCACACTGATAGAAATATGTCTAAAGAGCTAGGTGAGAATGGAGAGTCGTACGTAAGAGCAAAATTTAATAGGTCGAAAATAGCCGAAGAGTTTAAAACAGCATTAGATAGTATACTTTAATGAATAAGCTAAATATACCTGTTGCCGAAATAATAGAATGGGATATACTCAACTGGTCTCAAATAATACCTGAGTGGACTCCTATAGTAGAAAAATTACCTAGAGATGGCAAAGTGCTGGCTGTGGGTGAACGTGATGGAGGGTTGAGTTTATGGTTAGCATTGTTGGGGTTTAATGTTACGTGTACTGATAGAATAGGGCCAACTGAAGATGCAGGAAAGCTACATAAAAAATATGGTGTGGCAGATAAGGTTACTTATGATGAGTTAGACATTGTGAATTGTGATTGGGAAGGGGAACAATATGATTTGATTGTAATTAAGTCTGTATTAGGTGGTGTGATGGCTGTCTATGGTGATCACGATAGTAGAAATTTTGATGTTCAAAAGAAAGCAGTTAATAATATGCATCATTTATTAAAACCTGGGGGCATACTATTATCTGTAGAAAATATGAAGGGCAATCTATTATTACACCAGTTAAGAAAAATGAAAGGAAAGGATAAGGGATGGCATCATTTTTCTTGGCAGGAGATACAAGAGCTTTATGGCTCTTACAGTGATGTGAAAACCAAATCTTTTGGGGTTTTACCTACTTTATTTGGGAATAATATAGTTAATAGAATTGCTTTCTTTTTAAATAAATACATACTTAATATACTGCCACCATCAACAAAGTATGTGGCAATAACAACCGCTAAAAAATAGTTCTGAATAATAATATACTAACATGGAGAATAAAGTAAAGTTTGCTGTTGTCGGCTGTGGCCATATCGGTAAAAGACATGCAGAAATGATTCGTGGTAACGAAGAGTGCGAATTAGTAGCACTTGTGGATACGAATACTGGTATAAAAGAAGCTATAGAAAAAGAATACAACAAGCCATTTTTTAGTTCTATAGAAGAGCTATTGGCATCAGATGTTGAATTTGATGTAGTAAATATTGCCACTCCTAATGGAGTACACGCAGAGCAGGCTTTAAAGTCCTTAGAGACAGGGCATCATATTGTTGTAGAGAAGCCAATGGGCTTGAGTAAGAAAAACTGTGAAGAGTTAATATATAAAGGGCTACATCATTCTAAACATATATTCTGTGTGATGCAGAACCGCTATTCTCCTCCATCTGAGTGGTTGAAAGAAGTAGTCACATCAGGTAAACTGGGTGATATTTATATGGTGCAGGTAAACTGTTATTGGAACCGTGATGACAGATACTATAAACCAGGTTCATGGCATGGAGATGGTAAATTGGATGGAGGTACCTTATTCACTCAGTTTAGTCACTTTATAGATTTGATGTATTGGGTGTTCGGAGATATAGAAGATATCCAAGCCACATTTGATAATCACAGTCATGGTGATACGATTGATTTTGAAGACTCTGGTTTTGTAAACTTCAGATTCACAAACGGAGGAATGGGATGTATGAACTATTCAACTTCGGTTTGGGATAAGAACCTAGAGAGTAGTATGACGGTTATAGGCTCTAAGGGTAGTATAAAAGTAGGCGGTCAGTATATGGATAAGGTAGAATATTGCCATATCAAGGATTATGAAATGCCTGAATTAAAGCAAACAAATCCTCCTAATGATTATGGTCCATATAAAGGTAGTGCTGCTAACCACCATTATGTGATTGAGAATGTTGTGAACGTGTTGAAGGGCAGGTCAAGTATAACCACTAATGCATTGGAAGGTCTTAAAGTAGTTGATATTATTGAGCGTATATATGCTCTTAAAAAATAAAAAAATGAACATCCCATTTTCACCGCCATTTATTGACGAAGATGTAATAAAAGAAGTAACGGAGTCTCTTAACTCAGGTTGGATAACAACAGGGCCAAAAGTAAAGGCCTTGGAAGAGTTGAGTGCAAAAGTATCAGGAGTGTCTCATGCAGCTTGCGTCAATTCTTGGACGTCGGGTGCTATCTTGGTTCTTAAATGGTTAGGTATAGGTGAGGGTGATGAAGTAATTGTACCAGCGTATACTTATTCTGCAACAGCATTGGCAGTTATGCACCGAGGAGCAAAGCCTGTAATGGTAGATGTTTTGGATGATTTTACAGTATCTCCTGAAGAAATACGCAAAGCAATAACACCTAAGACCAAAGCCATACTTGCTGTTGATATAGCAGGGTGGCCATGCGACTATGGTGCTATAAGTCAAGTATTAAGTAGTAATACTGTAAAAACTCAATTTGTAGCATCAAACGAGGTACAGGAAAAATTTGGCAGACCAGCTTTAATAGCGGATGCAGCTCACTCAATGGGAGCGACATATAATGGCCAGCCAGCTGCAAAAGCTTCTGATATTACTATATACTCCTTACATGCTGTGAAGAATGTTACTACTGCAGAAGGAGGTATTGTTTGTTTAGATTTACCCACCCCTTTTGATAATGGTGAGGTGTATAAATGGATGCGGCTAAACTCTCTGAACGGTCAAACAAAAGATGCTTTTACAAAATCTCAAGGTGGCAGTTGGAAGTATGATATAGTAACAGATGGTTTGAAAATCAATATGCCAGATGTATGTGCAGCTATAGGTTTAGCACAACTAAGAAAATATCAAGACTTATTATTACCAGAAAGAGAAAGAGTGTTTAATCATTACGCTGCCTTTTTTGGTAAACATGACTGGGCGGTAGTTCCACCGTCAGTTAGTGATAATAGAAAATCGTCTTTTCATTTATATCCACTAAGAATAAATGATATTAGTGAGGTAGAAAGAGATGAGATAATACAAAAACTGGCCGATGTTGGAGTGGCAGCCAATGTACATTTTGTGCCAATGCCACTATTAACTCTTTTTAAAGAAAAAGGCTATTCTATAGATAATTACCCGCAAGCATATAAAAACTATGCTTGTGAAATTTCACTTCCAATATATCCTCAGCTTACTAATGAGCAGCTTGAGTATATTGAAACTAAAGTTGCTGAAGCATATCGGGAAGTAAAATCATGACAAGACTATTTGATATAATATTGTCTCTTATAGGAATAATTATCCTCAGCCCTCTTTTTATAGTATTAGGTTTTTGGATAATTGTAGATTCTAAAGGACCTATTTTTTATAGGCAAGTTAGGATTGGTAGATATGGGAAAGAGTTTTTTCTTTTAAAATTCCGTTCAATGCATGTTGATGCGGATAAAAAGGGTTTGCTTACAGTTGGGGGAAGAGATCCTAGAATCACAAAGTCGGGTTATTACCTTCGTAAGTTCAAGCTTGATGAACTACCTCAATTGTTTAATGTGCTTTCAGGAGAAATGAGTGTAGTAGGCCCAAGACCTGAAGTGAAAAAATATGTGGACCTATATACCGATGAGCAGAGAAAAGTATTAAATGTACGTCCTGGAATAACTGATATAGCATCAATAGAATTCAGTAACGAGAACGAAATACTGGAGCAACAAGATAACCCTGAACAGTATTATATCGATCATATAATGCCTGAAAAACTCCGATTGAATCTTAGATATATCCTTTCTCCTACAATCGGAAACTACCTTCTAATAATATTCCTTACTGCAAAAAAAATAGTTACCTCTAAGTAGGAAGTAACTATTGATATTTTTGTAGGTATTCCTTATTTCTTTTTGGTATTAATTTTAGCGTCAGCATAAGTTTTATTAGTACTAGTATATTCTGGTACTAGGTCTTTTATCATTCCTACTGTTTCTAAAGTATAGTGCTGACGAGCGCTATTGATTAGTTTTTCAACTCTTTCTTTTACAATATTGAAATCATATTCTGCTACGTTTGCTATCATTATCTTGTCATGATAAGTTGGCATTACGTTTTCAGAATTGTTGAGTAATTCTTCGTATAGTTTTTCTCCTGGTCTTAGTCCTGTGTATACTATTTTGATGTCAATATCAGGTTCTTTACCTGCTAATCTTATGATCTTTTTAGCAAGGTCAACAATTTTCACAGGCTCTCCCATATCAAAAACAAATATCTCACTACCCTGTCCCATTACACCAGCCTCAATAACTAATTGACATGCTTCAGGGATTGTCATGAAATATCTAGTAATCTCAGGGTGAGTAACCGTTATAGGTCCTCCAGCATCTAGCTGCTTCTTAAATCGAGGTATAACAGAGCCATTAGATCCTAATACATTACCAAAGCGTGTGGTAACAAATTTTGTTGGAGGGTGGTTACCACTAAGACCTTTTTCATAATCCTTAACTTGCTCTTTATAATAGCTTTGAGTAAAAATCTCAGCAATTCTTTTAGAAGCCCCCATTATGTTTGTAGGGTTAACCGCTTTGTCCGTTGAAACCATTACAAATTTCTCTACTCCATTTGCCTGAGACAGCTCAACCAAATTTTTAGTACCACTTACATTGTTTAAAACGGCAATTGATGGATTGTCTTCCATTAAAGGAACGTGCTTATATGCTGCAGCGTGGAACACCACTTCTGGGTTATAAATTTCAAACAAGTGTTCCATCCTCACCCTATCACAGATGTCACCTATATACGCTTTAATAGTAGCATTTTTATGCGACTCTTTGATTTCAAGGTATAACTCATGCATCGGTGTTTCCGCCTTGTCACATAATATGATCAGTGAAGGTTTATATTTGATAAGTTGACGAACAAGTTCACTACCAATTGAACCTGCAGCACCAGTAACTAGTATTTTCTTATCCTTTAGCTCAAAGTGTATCTTATCATTGTCAATCTTAATTACTTCACGTTCTAGTAATTCTTCAATGTTGATGTCTTTAAGCTGTTCAGCAGCTAGCTTACCATTAAGCCACTGCTGCACTGGAGGTACTTGCTGTACTTTAATACTATACTTTAAGCAGGTCTCAACTAGGTATACTAGCTTGTCTTTTGGAATTTCTCTATTAGCGATTATTAATAACTCAACACCGTCATTTTTTAGCTTTTCAAAGCCACTTTCTTTGGTATTATAAATAGGTATACCTTCCATTAGCTTGTTGCTTTTACTCAACAAGTCGTCTAAGAAGGCAACTACCTGCAAGTCGCTATTAGGAAAGTCATTAATTACTTTCTTTGTTTGGAGGCCATTTTCGCCCGTATCATATACTGCAGCTTTTATTTTATCTTTTTCTACTTGCGCTAGTTGATAGAATTTGAAACTATATCGTACAAGAAGCCTATAAGTAATTAATACAAAATTAGTAATGAAGAAATTTATTACAACGACAGAAGTAGGAAAAAGATTAATGCCTTCTGAAGAATGGTTGACTATAAAATTTATCGAAAAATAGAATACTGCAGCAATAGAGTTAACTATTAATAGCCGAAAGGTATCTTCAATATTTGTGTATCTAATAATACCCGCATAGCTTTTCAGCATATAAAAAAGCAATGCATTCAATACTAATGTAATACCAAGTATTAGTGAGATATTATAATTAGAGACCTCTTGTAGGTTGAAATTAAATCGTAAGATGAAAGAAAAGAATATGCTTAACTCTATATAAAATAGGTCGAGTGTGAAAATAATCCAACGAGGTAATATTCTTATCTTATATTGCATAATACATATAGTAGCGCTTTATGTGTAATACCTTGAATATCTACAGTATTAAAGCGCAGTTTTATTATACCCCTTTCCTTACGACTACAAAAGTAATAAACACAACAGATTTTTTGCGATAAATTATTATTACTTATACTAAATAGCAGATTTTTCCATTATGTTATTGTTATTCATATATTTATAGATGTAGTATTTTAGTATAAAATATATTTATATGATATTGTATGCTATATAATATTTATCAATAAATAACCATCTTTGTAGTATGAGTGAGCAACCAATAGTTGATTTTGGCTTTTTAGAAGAGCTGTCAGGTGGAGATTCAATATACAAGTTTGAACTTCTAAGTATATTCTTAAGTACAACGCCGGATGGGGTTGTCAATTTAGAACAACTTGTAGAAAAGGGAAAAGACTATGAAGCAATATATAAGCAAGCTCATGCACTAAAATCTAGTGTTGGCGTGATTAAGATTAGAGATGTGCATCCTGGAATGGCTAAAATTGAAGCATTAGCTAGAGGAATACATGAAGGAAAGGATAAGGCGAACGATAAAGAAAATAAAGAGGAGATAGTAACTACATTAAACAGCCTTTTGGAGACATTTAATGCTGCGTTACCGCTGTTGGAGGCAGAAAGAGATAAAAATGAACCTAAGCTTGAAGAAGATGATGAATAATAAAAAAGGCGGACTTTAGTCCGCCTTTTTTATTACATATTACTTAGATACCACCTATTCTTATACCAATACTAAGAGGGTATTGTGTTAGTGCAGTTTCGTGAAGAGGAGTGATTTGATAAGACGTATATAGTCTAAAATAGCCGTCTAAGCCCACTTGTGCCGTAAGACAGGCATTAAAATCATTAAAGTTAAAAGGGTCTCTGTTTTTTTGCTTGCCTCTTTCAGGAGATATTTGCTTGGTCCACGACGCAATTCTATAACCACCGGTTGCCCCTATACCATATACTAACCATGTTTTTTTACCAGCTTTAGTTTTAAACGTCAAATTGAGCGGTACGCTTAAGAAGGTAAACCCAAGTTTATTTTTAGTAAGATGAGCCAAAGTGTCTAAATGTAAGCTAGGTACAGTTTCATTAGTATATGTTATCTGTTTATTGAAACGGAAGTTGTACATCTGCAGACCTACACCTGAACTTATGATAATCTTTTGTCGCTCATACTTTTTCAGCAAATTCCAACCAGCTTCTACAAGCCACACATTCACATTTATAGACTTGCCTGAGTTAAGGTCAAAGAGGTTCTCATTTCTTGAAGCTTGTGGAACGTTCAAAAAGCTTTGAGCTGCTGTACTATTATAGTTAGTTTGGTCTTGAAGAGATATGATGCCTATATCGACACCTCCAAACTTTACATTAAAAGCTTCTTCTTTTTTATCTTTTTTCTTGTCCTTACTTACCTCAATACCTCCACTGCCTATAGAAATGCTGGCACTATTATTTTCACCTTTTTCTTTTTGAGCATAAGCTGTATTGATAATAAATAAACAACAAGCTAGTAAGCTAGATATCCTTTTTATATACATGATCGATTAATTATTAAAGTTTTGCAATTAATATTTCTTTATTCCCAATTTTTATTTTTACATCAGAGCCTTTTAACTGTTTTGCAGTAGCTCTTACATCACTTATTTTATTAGTAACTACTTTGCTGAGTTCCGTAAGTCCTGATGCACTTTCATTAAGTGCAAATAATGGAGCTACATTGTCTGCAAAATAGCCTGGTGTTGCTTCAATTAATGTTGGTGTGTAGGATGGTGTAGCTGGTATTGGCTTTAGGTCTAAAGCCGCAATGTCAGTTTCTTCAACCCCTTTTATGCCGTGGGCAACCATGTTTAATCTACTAGGTACTTCGTCAATAGTAACTTCCTTTGCTGATGGTAAAGGGTGCACATTATTTAAATCCTCCTCTTGCTGATGTATTTGAGGTGTAGACTTGGTACGTGCAACTATTACTTTGGTAGTAGACTCTTTTTCTACTTCATTAAGGGTGTTTATAGGGCTGCTGAGCTTAGTTGTATTTAGTTTGGTGTTGTTTTGAGCTATAGTCTTAGTTTCAACAGTATTTTTATTTAAAAATAGAACGAATAATAATGCAAGGATACCCGCAGCCATGGCATAGTATATTTTGTAGCTACTAAGATTGATAATCCCTGTTTTAGGCTCTTCTTGTAGTAGTGCCTCTTTATTGGAGAAGCTGATATTATTATCAGGTATCAAGATAGTAGCGGTATAGGCTTGTAGTTCGGCCTTGAACTCAGGGTGCAATGCTACAAAGTCTAATAAAGCCTTCTCCTCAGCTTTAGTTAGTTCTTTGTCTACATACAGTAGCGCATACTCTTCAAAATTTTCTTTTGTTACCATATCTATATCACATTTTCTACACTTACTAAATATTGTTTTAGCTTCTTCCTTGCTCTATGCAGATATACTTTTACCTGCGCTTCTGATAATTCCGTTATTCGTGCTATTTCGTCATATTTATACCCTTCATAGTCTTTAAGTAAAACTAATGCTCTAGACTGCTCATCAAGTTGTGTCAATGCACGTTCTAGTATTCTTTTCAATTCCGTATTAGGCTGCTCTACTTGTCTATAATCTTCTATCTCGTCATTGTGTGTTATTCTGTTATATTTTCTATATAGATCTATAGACTGTCTGTAGGCAACCTGAAACAAAAAGGCTTTAGCTTTTTCAGGTAAAACGTCATCCTTTTTTTGCCATAAAACAGCGAAGCTATTTTGAATCACATCGCGAGCGTCTTCCTCATTGCCTGTACATTTTAAGGCAAATCGGAAAAGTGCATCAGCCCACTCTTTCACGCAAGCGTTGTAATCCTTTGGCTTCATTCAGTTATTAAATCGTGTGTTCAGAGAAAAAGTTACAAACTTTCCTATATTTTATTTTTTCATGATTGGTTTACAAAGGTTGTACCTTTACAGACTCATATATATTAGAATGAAAAAGAAACCATCTTTTACAAGTAGTCGCAGTGCTAAAAAGCAATTACCACCTTGGGAATCAAAGAAAGCAACAGGTAAAGAAGAATTTAGTGAGAAGAAAGGTAGTACTGCAAGACGAAGGTCAGGCACCTTTTCGCCTAAAGAGTTTAGTGAGCAAGATAAGGTTAGAAAAGAGAAACCGTCTTTTGAAAAAAGGGAGGTGACTAAAGATGTGTATAGAGGTAGAAGACCTGAAAAGAAGTTTGAGCCAATGCCGCTGAATAAGTACTTGGCCCATAGTGGTTTATCTAGCCGTAGAGAGGCAGCTGAAATCATTAAAGAGGGTAAAGTATTGGTGAATGGGAAGGTAATGAAAACTCCTGGATATAGAGTTTTGGAGGAAGACAAGGTAACAATGAGTGGAAAAGAACTAAAACCACAAAAAGATCTAGTATATATACTGCTGAATAAACCTAAAGACTATATAACAACTACTGACGACCCTAAAAACCGTAAAACGGTTATGGCACTAGTAATGGGAGTGGAACAGCGTGTATATCCTGTAGGGAGGCTAGATAGGCAAACAACAGGGTTGTTATTATTAACTAATGATGGAGATCTAGCACAGAAACTATCTCATCCTAAGTATAATATTAAAAAGATATATCAAGTTACTTTGGATAAGCAAGTCACTAAGGCTCATTTTGATGAAATAATGTCTGGTTTGGAGTTGGAGGATGGGCCAATACAAGTAGATGCTCTAGCCTATTTAGCCAACAAAAATGAGATAGGCTTGGAGATACATAGTGGGAGAAACAGGATCGTACGTAGGATATTTGAACATTTAGGATATAATGTGACAAAGCTGGATAGAGTGATGTATGCGGGGTTGACCAAGAAAAATATACCTCGAGGAAAATGGCGTCAGCTTAATGAGAAAGAGGTTATCAGGTTGAAACATTTTAAATCTTAGATATGCTCATTAGTGCAACACGTATACACGATGGACTAGGGTGGATGCCCAGGGGTACAGTATTGGAAGTAGCAGACGATGGAAGTATCGCTGCAATACATGATGATGTTCCTGAAGAAGAAGTGACCTATTATGATGGTATTATATGTCCAGGGTTTGTTAATGTGCACTGTCATTTGGAGTTATCACATATGAAAGGTGCCGTGCCTGAGAAAACAGGTTTGGTGCCCTTTTTAGAGCAAGTAAATAGTACAAGGAACAACTATACTGAGGAACAAAAAATAACTGCAAGACATAAGGCGTTTAAAGAGTTACAGGAAAAGGGTATTGTAGCTATAGGTGATATTACCAACACCTCCGATACACAGGACTTGCGTGTTCAAAACAAAATGCATTTCCACAGTTTTGTAGAGAGTATTGGGTTTACTGATAGTCCCCAGCGTCAGTTTGATTATGCAATGGCGGTGTATCATGCATTTTGTGCACAAAAGCAAGAGGGTAAGTTACTTAATCAGTCAATAGTGCCTCATGCTCCTTATTCGGTATCTGAACAGCTGTTTGCCTTAATAGATGGTTTTGAAAAAGATTCCTTGCTATCCATTCATAATCAAGAGTGCGCTGCTGAAGATGAGTATTACAAGGAAAAGAAGGGTGCTTTTCAGTCTATGTTACATGGTATGGGTATAGACGATAATTTTTTCAAACCGTCCAATAAAAGCTCATTGGCCACTTATAGCGGTTGGCTGTCAAACTCACACCCTGTTATACTAGTACATAATACTTATAGTACGGGTGAGGATATAAAGCAGACTGAACAAAAGTTTAATGAATTGTATTGGTGCTTGTGCCCTAACGCTAACATGTATATAGAAAATAGGTTGCCAGATATCTCTTTATTGAGAGATAGCACTATTTGTATTGGTACCGATAGTCTGGCATCTAATCATCAACTATCTATATTAGCTGAGCTCCAAACAATTAAGAAGAATTATTTGGCAGCAGATTGGGATGATTTGCTGAAATGGGCTACGTATAATGGTGCCAAAGCATTGCAAATGGATAATGAGATAGGTAGCATAGAAGTAAGTAAAAAGCCTGGATTGTTGCTAATAAAGGATTTAAGCAAAGATGAAGTTGTAGTCCTTTAGGCAAAAAAATAGCTGAACAGACCTGTCCAGCTATTTTAGGTATTTGAATGTTTTGTTATTCCGCTGGTAAAGGTTCTTCAGCAGCTAGAGTATATGCTCGAGTTACATTTGTCATAGCCCCCTCAATTTTATTGCCATCTTTGTCTACAAGTGTTAACTCTATAGTTTGCTCGCCTAGAGGCATGTTATTTAAGAAGTAAGACTTCCAGTTAGTTACTACTATAGTAGTGTCTACAGCATTCCCTTTTATATGCGCCATTACATGGTTACCATCCTCACTTATTTCAGTATTCCAAAGGAAAAAGTCAAATAAAAGATTGTCAGTATTATTTTGGCCTACATAGGTGCCCTTTGGTCTGCTGTAGAACAACATAGGTTCTGTAGGAGGGTCTAGTTCTTGTATTGTGCCATTTTCATCTACTTTGAAATGATAGACAAGGCTAGCACCTTTAGTCTTAATGCTTTCGTGGTATGAACGAGATAAAAAAGCTAACAAATAGTGCTCACTATTTTTAGCTAATGTCACTTGATGCTCTGGCTTATAAAGAGCGGCATATGGTTCGTTGTCTAGTATAAAGTGAATATGTTGCCCTTTTTCTGAGTTAGCACACATTTTGGCCTCAGCATCGTTGGTCTGGTTCATAAGCTCATAGTTTTTCACATCAAACTGAAAACTAACTATGGCATTATTGTCTCCTTCTGGGGTAGATGTAACCTTCCCTATTGCTATTTGTGCACCTTCAAATTCAGGAGAAGCACTAACTTGATTAATGGATATTGGTGCCGCTGTCATAACCGTTTCTTCTTCTTGTGTAGTATTGTCATTACAAGCGGTAAATAGTAATGATGACCCTACCATTACAGTAAGTAATTTCTTCATAATTGCGGATTTTTTTTGTGTATAATGCAAAACTAAGGTTTATATATTGGGGATGATAACCCAATTTTTCAGAAAATTTTAGTAATTCATTAAAGTATATAAAAATACTATCTGTTACTTTTGTTCACTAAACATTTTATATGCCTGGATTTGAACTATTTGGCGACGAAGAGCGCAAAGAAGTAAATGACGTTTTAGAGACTGGGATCTTAATGCGTTATGGCTTCGATGGTGCTCGTAATAATACTTGGAAAGCTAATGAGCTGGAGCAAGAAATATGTAACCGATTTGGCAGTAAACATGCACAGTTGGTAAGTAGTGGTACTGCTGCACTTAATCTTGCTATGGCAGCTTTGGGCATTGGTGCAGGTGATGAAGTGATCATGCCAACATTTACTTTTGTCGCTAGTTTTGAAGCAGTGATTTCTACAGGTGCCATACCTGTTTTAGTAGACATTGATGAGTCACTAACACTAGACCCTAAAGCGGTAGCAGCTGCTATAACACCAAAAACAAAAGCTATAATGCCGGTACATATGTGTGGTAGTATGGCAAAAATAGATGAACTAAAAACTATATGTACACAACATAATTTATTACTACTAGAAGATGCTTGCCAAGCCATTGGTGGTACTTATAAAGGAAAGCATCTAGGAACGATAGGTGATGCAGGAACCTTTTCTTTTGACTTCGTGAAAATAATGACTTGTGGTGAAGGGGGTGTTGTTCTTACCAACGATAAAGATGTTTATACAAAATGCGATCATATGAGCGACCATGGTCATGACCATGTGGGCAATGATAGAGGAGCAGAATCGCATCCTTATTTAGGATTTAACTACCGTATCTCTGAATTACATGCCGCGGTTGGTTTAGCTCAAATTCGTAAGGTTGATTCGGTTTTGGAGATACAAAGGAGAAATCATCGCATTATAAAAGAGCAACTTGTTGATGTACCAGGTATAACGTTTAGAGAAATACCTGATCCGGAAGGAGATACTTGTATGTTCTTATCCTTCTTTTTACCTACAGAGGCTGAAGCAAGAGAAGGAATTGCTGCATTAGCCAAAGCAGGCATAGGAGGTAATTTTTATTGGTACGATAATAACTGGCATTATATCCGTAAATGGCAGCATTTGCAGAATGGCAGCTTTATGCATCGCTTGCATGATGATCAAAAACAGCAAGTACTACATTACAGCAATCAGGCTTTTCCTATCAGCGATGCTATTATGGGACGTTGTATAACATCTCTTATAACCCTAAAGATGACAGAAGAAGAGGCTAAGGCTCGAGGTGAACAGATGGCAATAGTATTAAAACAAATAGTAAAAGAAACTACGGTTTAATAAACTATGCTGACGACCGCTGAAATACTAAAAAAGGTAAGAAGGATAGAAATAAAAACTAAAGGGCTTAGTAACCATATATTCGCAGGCGAATATCACTCTGCCTTTAAGGGAAGGGGAATGTCTTTTAGTGAAGTAAGAGAGTATCAGCATGGTGACGATGTGAAGAACATTGACTGGAATGTAACTGCCAGATTCTCAACTCCCTTTGTAAAAGTGTTTGAGGAAGAGCGGGAATTAATTCTCATGCTTTTGGTAGATGTAAGTAGCAGTTCTCTGTTTGGAACAAATGAAAGGCTAAAGAGAGAACTAATTACAGAGATAAGTGCTGTATTATCTTTTTCAGCTGCCACCAATAATGATAAAGTTGGTGTGATATTTTTCAGTGACAAAGTAGAGCAGTTTATACCACCTAAAAAGGGGCGTAGTCATATATTACGTATTATTAGAGAGCTTGTGGCTTTAGAGCCAAAAGAAGAAGGTGGAACGAATGTAAAAGCAGCATTAGAGCTATTGAACCAAGTGCAGAAAAAAAGAGCGATCACTTTTGTGTTAAGCGACTTTATAAGCGAGGATTATGAAAAAGCATTACAACTTGCTGCTCGTAGGCACGACCTAGTTGGTATTCAAGTGTACGATAAACACGACAGAGAGTTGCCACACGCAGGTTTGGTTCAGGTTATAGATTCTGAAACAAAAGAAACAGCTTGGCTAGATACAGAAAGTAAAGCTGTAAGAGTAAATTATGCACATAGATTTGATACTCATAAAAAGTATTGTACTCAGTCGTTTAGAAAAAGTGGCGCTCAGTTGATGACATTAAGGACTGATGAGGATTATGTAAAAGTGTTACAAGGCTTCTTCAAAGGTAGATAGGTAATTATGAAGATCAGGATACATATCATTCTTTTATTGGCAACACTATTAGCTCCTTTGGCTGTGGTAGCACAAACTACCGTGTCAACAAAAATAGACGCAAAGGAGATAACTATAGGAGACCAAGTAAGATACTTTATTGAAGTAAAGGGAGATAAAGAGGGAAAGTTGATTTGGGCAAATATTCCTGACACCTTTAATACTCTAGAAGTAATTGAAAAGGGCAAAATTGATACCGTTACAAAAGACGGTGGTATTACCTACAAGCAAAGACTTTTAATTACAGGTTTCGATTCTGGGGTGTACCAAATACCTGCATTTGAATTTGCTGCAGTAAAGGGTGGCAATTCAACAATATTTTATACAGACTCTTTTGATCTGTATGTGCAGACCATACCAGTTGATACTACAAAACCATTTAGAGATATAAAGGATATTAAAGAGGTAGAGTTAACTTGGTTAGATCATCTTACAACACTCTTCTGGATATGGCGTGGTTTGTTGTTATTAACACTAGTGGTTATGATAGCATATACACTACTAAAAAAGAAGAAAAAGCCATATATCCCACCACCTTCGGAAACGCTACATGAAAGAGCTACTAGAATGTTAGGTGAGTTAGAGAGGAAAGAGCTATGGCAAAAAGGAGAGGTCAAGCAGTATTATGTAGAACTTACTGATATTCTTCGTTACTATATTGGTGGTCGTTATGGTATTACCGTTTTGGGGCTAACTACAGATGAGTTGTTAGATAAAATGAAAACGCATAAAGAGTTGACAATGCATAGAGGGATAATAGAAAGTGCATTAAGAATAGCAGATATGGCAAAGTTTGCAAAAGCACAACCATTGCCGGAAGAGCATATTGATGCATTTAATAAAATTAGTCAGTTCGTTTCTATTACAGTGCCCATAGAAGAGACTAACCCAAAAGAGAAGAAAAAATAATGAATATGCCTTGGTCACATATCAGCTTTGCACACCCATGGTATTTTCTATTACTTCTGGTAATACCTTTTATGATATGGTGGCAGCTGCGTAAGAAAAAGAACCATCAGCCAGCGATGCGTTTAACAACTCTTAGTGGTATTTCTGAGGTGAAGCCTAGTTGGAGAGTACGTCTATTGCCATCAATGTTTTTACTAAGGGTGTTGGCTATAGCTTCTTTGATAGTTGCATTGGCAAGGCCACAAAGTAGTAATGTTACAGAAAATATTGATAGTGAGGGTATTGATATAGTAATGTCTATAGATGTGTCGGGAAGTATGTTGGCTGAGGATTTAAAACCTAACCGTATAGAGGCAGCAAAGGAAGTAGCGGCAAAGTTTGTAGAGAGTAGAAAAACGGATCGTGTAGGACTTGTTATATTTTCCGGTGAGAGTTTTACTCAAGTACCTATAACTATTGATCATCAGGTTTTAAAAGAGCAGTTAAGTAATATAAAGAGTGGCCTGTTAGCAGATGGTACTGCCATCGGTATGGGTTTGGCAACAGGTGTTGACCGTTTAAGAGCTTCAAAAGCAAAGAGTAAAGTACTTATTTTACTTACTGATGGGGTCAATAATTCTGGCCTTATTGATCCTAGTACTGCTCTTGAAATTGCCAAGTCTTATAAAGTGAGGGTCTATACTATTGGTGTAGGTAGTAAAGGGCAAGCTCCATATCCTGTACAAACGCCTTTAGGTACACAGAAACAGATGATGGCTGTACAAATAGATGAACCCCTATTGAAAAAAATAGCAAAGGAAACAGGCGGTAAATATTACCGTGCTACTAATAATACCTCTCTTAACGCCATATATAAGGAAATAGACCAGTTAGAAAAAACAAAAATAGAAGTGAGTAGCTACAAGCATTATGCTGAGCTTTTCTTCCCATTTGCATTAATCACAATTGTTCTTCTGTTATTAGAGCTCACCTTGAGGTATACTATTTTCAGGTCAATAACATAATGGCTAATATCACTTAACTTTAGAGGTATGAAGTTACGTGTGATTATTACGGGTACAACAGGTATGGTAGGAAAAGGTGTACTATACGAATGTCTTGATAGTAATAATATAGAAGAAGTGCTGATTATCAATAGGTCTACTGTTGGAATCAAACATCCAAAATTGACAGAGATAATCCACAAAGATTTTTTTGACTTGTCTTCTGTTAAAAAGCGCTTGCAAGGTTATGATGCTTGCTTTTTCTGTTTAGGTGTTTCTGCTGTAGGTATGAGTGAGGAACAGTATACCGGGCTTACATATGACTTGACCATTCATTTTGCTGAAACTGTTGTAAGTCCTAATATGACTTTCTTGTATGTTTCAGGTACTGGTACTGATAGTACAGAGAAGGGGCGAAGCATGTGGGCTAGAGTAAAAGGTAAGACTGAAAATAAATTATTGTCAATGCCTTTTAAGAAAGCTTATATGTTTAGGCCAGGTGTGATTCTACCTAAAAAAGGTATACAGTCTAAAACAAGGTGGTATAATACGATGTACAAAATTACGAGACCTCTATTCCCGCTATTAGAAAAACTACCTTCAGTGACAGATACCGCCAGAGTAGGTAAAGCCATGATAAATGTAGCCCTACATGGTAGTGATAAAATACACTTGGAAAATAGGGATATTAATAACATTGCAAGTTAGTGTTACTTCATAGCCTCTAACTCTTTCTCTAAAGCTAGCATCTTATCGCGCAATCTTGCTGCTTCCATAAAGTCTAGATCTTTAGCAGCTTGCTGCATGTGTTTTTTAGTCTGTTTGATAATTTTTTGTAACTGAGTTGCAGTTTTATAAGTTACTTCTTCTTCAGCCGCAATTGTAGTTATTTCATCGTGTACAGCATACTGATTATTCTCATCAAAACCTTTAATGTCAAGTACTGATGTTTGTTGAAAAACTTCATCGGTACTTTTCCTAATAGTCATCGGAGTTATATTATGTTCCGTATTGTATTTTATTTGTTTTTCTCTACGTCTATTTGTTTCGTCAATTGTGCGTTGCATGCTTTCCGTCATTCTATCAGCATAAAAGATAACCAAGCCCTCAGCATTACGAGCTGCACGTCCTGCCATTTGTGTTAGAGAACGTTCGTTACGTAAAAAACCTTCTTTGTCGGCATCAAGTATTGCCATTAATGAAACTTCCGGTAAATCTAAGCCCTCCCGCAATAAGTTTACGCCTACTAAAACATCAATTTTGCCTAATCGTAATTCACGTAGTATTTCAACTCTTTCCAGTGTGTCTACTTCGCTGTGTATATACTTGCTTTTGATATCTATACGTTTCAAGTACTTGTCCATCTCTTCTGCCATGCGTTTAGTAAGGGTGGTTACTAACACACGGTCATTTTTCTTAACACGTTTGTCTATTTCATCAAGCAAGTCATCTATTTGGTTGGTACTTGGACGAATCTCAATTGGGGGGTCTAAGAGCCCAGTAGGTCTCACAACTTGTTCGGTAACGACACCTTGTGTGCGATGCAATTCATAATCGCCTGGTGTAGCACTAACAAATACTACTTGATTTAATAAGCTTTCAAATTCTTGAAAATTAAGGGGTCTGTTATCCAATGCACTTGGTAGTCGAAATCCATAATCAACAAGATTTAGTTTCCTACTTCTATCTCCACCATACATGCCGCTTACTTGAGGTATGGTCACGTGGCTCTCGTCAATAACCATTAGAAAATCATCAGGGAAGTAATCTATTAAACAGAATGGCCTAGTTCCTGGTTCTCTTCTATCTAAAAAGCGTGAGTAGTTTTCTATACCATTACAAAAGCCTAGCTCTTGGATCATTTCCAGATCATAGCTTACACGTTCTTTAATGCGCTGCGCTTCCAGTGGTTTGCCAATACTAATGAAATACTCTTGCTGTGCATTCATCTCATCTTGTATCTCATGAATGATACTTGCCATCATGTCCTTAGGTGCAAGATAAAGGTTGGCAGGGAAAATGGCCGCATTATCCAACCGCGCAATACGTTTGCCTGTATCAGTTTCAAAACTTTCAATTTCCTCAACCTCATCTCCAAAAAATGTGATACGATAGCCATAATCTAAATAAGGGAGATTGATATCAACTGTATCACCTTTTACACGAAAAGTTCCTCTGGCAAACTCTCCTTGGCTACGCATATATTGAGCACTAACGAGGTGATGTAAGAATCCATTACGACCTACATTGTCTCCTGTCTTAAAACGAATGATACTATTAGTATATTCTGTTGGGTTACCCATACCATAAATACAGGAAACAGATGCCACCACAATAATATCTCTACGGCCACTTAGTAGGTTACTAGTAGCACGTAGACGAAGTTTGTCAAGTTCTTCATTTATTGACAAGTCTTTTTCTATATAAGTGTCACTAGTTGGTATATATGCTTCTGGTTGATAGTAATCATAATAGCTTACAAAATATTCTACTGCATTATCAGGAAAGAATTGTCGTAGTTCTCCATATAGTTGTGCTACAAGTGTTTTATTGTGAGTGATAACTAGAGTAGGCTTTTGAGTTTCTTGTATTACATTGGCCATGGTAAATGTTTTACCACTCCCAGTTACACCTAGTAATGTCTGAAACTGCTCTCCTGAATTTATACCATTAACCAATTCGGAGATGGCATGAGGTTGGTCTCCTGCAGGTTTGTAAGGGCTATGAATTTTGAACATACTCTGGCAAAGTTCGGGAAAATGTTTGGCTTTAAAGCTGTACTCTAAAACTGCCGAATATTCCAAAGTTTTGTTTGGTAGAATTGAGGTAGGGCTTGCTGGGAATATTATCTCCAGCTTTAGGGTTTAGTCTCCAAACCAAGTCTATTCTAAATACATTGAATATATTATCAAAGCCTGTACCTACTTCTGTATACATCCCGTTGTTTAACGATCGAATGTTATACTCCCCTAGGTCAGCTCTGTTTAGGTTTTTGTTAGTGAGATTAGCGTTGCCCCATAAGGTCTTTATGTTATAAAATTGACGGATACCAATTTTCCTAAATACAGAAATGTACTTTAAAACTTTCTGGCCTATGTTGTGCTCAAAATTCAAACCAGCATACTCATCACTAAAATATTCAAACCTATTCATAAGGTTGAAGGAGAACTTGTTGTAGTAAAAAGTTTCATTGCCTGGATGTACTTCTAGCATCATAAATGGTATGCCATCTCCAAACACTTTGCCAGCATATAACGTATATTTCACAATACCCCACCTAGGTATTAATATTTTCTGATAATAGCTCGCGTCAACTTTTTTGTATTCATATAATGTGTTGAATAGCGTAGGTAAGGATTGTGCATAATTTAAAGATAGAATCGGTAGCGTGCCTTTAGATAATCTAATATCCTTTCTAAACCCATCTATTATTTTTTCTCCCGGGGCATACCTTAAGCCTAGAGACAGCTCCACATTAGTTATCCTTTCGGTATTGAATATTTTATAGTCAAAAGGACCCTTTCTAGTTGGCCATAGTAAGGCATAATGTGTTTGAGAATAACCTGGTGTGATGGAAAAGCTGCTAGGGAAACGTTTTGTTATTCTCAATAAGCCTTGTTCTTGGTACAAGAATTTGCGCTTAATATTAGGGCGCCTAAGCATGCCACTAAACAGGTTGTCAATGCCTATGTCAGCATCAATATGTTTCTGTCTGCCATTATAGATATCGTTTTTGTAAGCAGCAAAAACATCAAGGTCATTTATAAATGAGTACCTAATGTCTGCACCCCCTTTAAATCGTTTGTCTTTATATCCATAGGCTATATAACTGTGTATACGAAAGTTCTTATTTAGCTTTTCGGTTGTAGAAATATCAAACCTATTTCTAAGTCCTTCAAGCCTATTGCCGCTTACCCATTTATACCAAGGGCCAATTTCAATTATGCCGAATTTCTTATAGCCACCTACAAAAAAGTTGAATCCATTCCTTATCTTTTTATATTCAGGCATTGCCTTTACAGAGTCCATTATCTCATACACTTGAAGTTCCTTTTGCGACAATGCTTCAGGGCGTAATTTAGTAACATCAATTTTTTTACATGTTACATCATTATAACTGTGTATGATTACGTTAGGGCCTTTACTGTTCTCTAGTTTTTTTCTAATAAACTTTTTGTCTGTTTTGATATTCTTTTGAAAGCTAGTTTTACTTGCTAAAACAGATAATGTGCTTTTTTTTAGAGGTGCTGCTTTTACTTTTAAGAAGTCTTTGTATATAACCCATTCGTCTTTCCCGATGAGTTGATAAGTCTGTTCGAGATATATGTCGTGGATGTAGTTGATATCTGCAGTTTCAGAAGCTGTAAGTGTTATTTTTTTTACTGCCCATGAGCTAGTGTCAACCCAACATTCCCCTTCAAAGACATTTTCACCATTTCGTAGTGGTTTGAATCGAAGTTGATAAAAAACACCATCGTCATTTATAATTGTATCACCACCGATATATTCATAGTTTTTATTACCACTATAATTTAGTGGACTAATAAACTCTTTGCCAAAAAGTGTAATGAAGTTGTCGTAAGCAGATGTTTTTTGATCTTGGTCTTCTAAGTATTCAAGTATAGATTCGTTATTGATCCCTGTACTTTTAAGCGCTTTTATCTCATTTCTTGTTTTATGTAATAGATTGCTACTATAAAAGTCAGAAACAGACTCTGTGAAAAATATAGGGAAGTATTTCTCACCATTTTTATTGCTATCTACAATTGTATTGATCTTATCCTTGAAAGGTTGCAGAAAGCGAAGGTTAGTATAATGGTCTATGTTGTTTATGTCTATCTCATACTTGTTATATAACTCGCAATAGAAGTAGTCATAGTCCTTAGGCTTATTATACTTCTTGTGGGATACAATTTCTCGCCACCAACGATAACCTTTTGTCATTTTTGAGCTTACAAAGACTTCGGATAAATGAGTAGGAATTAATAAGATTTTTAATACCTCCCTAGTCTCAATTTGTTTTCTGGCAATTTTGTAAGGTTTATAACCAACAAAGCTGATAATAAGGGTATCCTGTTTGTCTTTACTTAGAGGTATAGAAAAATGACCTAAAGTATCAGTTTGTGTGCCTATATGTGTTTTCATCCATATAGCTGTACCATATGCTACAGGTTCTAAAGTATTAGCATTACTTACAATGCCATTTATTTTACCTTGTTGGGCTACAGTACTATTTGTAGCCAATAGGCATATAATCAGCAGAAATGAGTAAATGAAAGCTGGTAGTTTGTGCATATAAGTACGCAAGTATTTATTGGCAACAGTTTATAGGACAATCAAACGACTATACACCCCTAATTATTAAAACATTAATAATACGATATATCTTTCAA
This sequence comes from Flavipsychrobacter sp., assembly GCA_041392855.1. Lineage (NCBI taxonomy): Bacteria > Pseudomonadati > Bacteroidota > Chitinophagia > Chitinophagales > Chitinophagaceae > Flavipsychrobacter > Flavipsychrobacter sp. The sequence goes on along the minus strand of JAWKLD010000001.1, from coordinate 2,270,327 downwards.
TACCTATAATTATAAGGCAAAATGTTGCATTTTGTATCCTGTTTTTTAATAAGATGATTCTCAAGAAAAGCAGGTTAGCAAATTTGTTGACTATATTAGTCATCTAAAAATTAATAGTACCTAAAGGAAATATCTTCGTATGTATTATAAAGAAGCAGTATTGTGTTTAATGTTTGCCATGGCAGAAGCAGATGGGGAAGTGGATAATAATGAACTAATTACAATTATCACTATGAAAAATATCTTTACAAACTATGATGAGGTTTCCATCATTGCTTTGTATAAAAGCTATCAGGTCAAATTTGCTGAAAGCTCTTTTGTTGAAATAGTAGGTGCAATGCTTAAGCAAATACCAGCAGAGTTACATATGGGAACTCTGTCCCTTTTAGCGGATGTAGCTGTATCGGATTTTGACGTTGATGGACAAGAAAGTGCTTCCTTTAGTATTATAGCTAATGCTATGAATGTATCTGATACTGCACTAAAAACAATACTACTTACATCTTTGTCAAAAAAGTTATTGATAGATATAGGTAAAAAACAATAAAGCCACCTATTTAGGTGGCTTTATTGTTTAAAGTAATCTATTTATTTTTTTCGTATTTCACGTATTTGCTCTGATAATTTGTTGTCAGGTTCTACCCACTCTACAAGAGTAAGGTACTTATCTGTATTAGGTTTGTCTTCTTTCTTAAAGTAATACAACAAAAGATACTGGTAAGCTTGCATTAGATCCTTGTCTTTAGGCCTTTCTGGATTGTTTTTATTTACATTTTTACTACCATCGTTAAATGTAGTTGTACTTTGAACATCTGTGGTTCTTGTAGCCCCGTTTGCGTCAGTAGTTGTTATTTTAGTATTGCTAGATAGTATAGTTGGTGCTCCGATGTCTTCTGCTTTAAGGTCAAGCCATTTTTCATAATGAGGAACTGCTAAACCTTGTTCTGCTTCATTGTCAATTGCTGCATTAGCTCTTCCTCTCCAGTATGGTGCAGATGGCTGATCCGGATAGTTTTTCTCCATCATAGCAAACAATGTATCAGCCTTACCATAACCTTGGCTATAGTAGTAATAAAGACCACCATAGAAGAAGTCTGTAGCTTTAGCATCGTTAGGAAATTCATTTACCAACTTCTCATACCAACGTGCTGTTTGCTCATATGCCTTTTGATTTTTAAAGGCTTGTGCAATATTTCTATAGCTATCAGATTTGTCTTTAGCTGTATCACTATTAGCATACTTAGTGAAGTAATGATCGGCCGAATCATTCATGCTGTTCATGAGCATGATACTACCATATTTTAAATAAGTAACACTACGTATCTTATCTTTAGGAGTTCCTGCTACATATTTTCTAATGTTTACAAGTGCATTTGTAGAGTCTTCTAATTCTAATTGACTAAAAGCTAGTATTCCGTAGAAACGTGGCTCTACTACACCAGCACTAATTAATTCCTTCGCTTTAGATATAGCACCTTTATAGTCTTCTGATAGAAATAGTATATCCATGTACTGTTCTTTATCAGAATTACTTTTATCAGAGTATTGCCAGTATTTTTCAACGTTCTCCTTAGCTAGCGCATATTTCCCTGTAAGGCGATAAGCGTTTGCTAAGTCGCGATAAGGTAATGGGTTAGTAGCATCAGCTTCTTGAGCTTTTTGCCAGTTCTCTAAAGCAAGATCATAACGTTTTGCGTCATACCATAATTTACCTATTCTAGATAAAGCCAAAGAGTTGTCAGGGTTATTAGTTACAACAGTTTCATAGTTGTTCATCGCTTTACCACCTCCACCTTGAACCTCTTGATAGGCGTCAGCAAGAGCAATTTGTACTTCAGGGAGTATTTGTTTTTCCAAGAATAGGTTATACCATTCTATTGCCTTTTGCTTGTCACCACCTTTGGTATAAGTTATAGCATCAGCAGCATAGCGGTAAGGTGTAGCATCTTTCTTTTTTGCTTTTTTAGCTAGATCTTCAGCTATTTCATTCCCTTTAGCAATATCTCCTGTTACAAAAGCTGCTCTAGCCATACCGGAGATGTTTGCATAATCATCAGGATATTTAGCAAAAATTGCTTTTGCAGCGTCAGTATTTCCAAGTTGTAATTCAGAAAGTCCTAAGTAATAATTGGCTACTGCATTACCTCCTGCTAAAGATGATAGTTGTTGTTTAGCGCTTTTGTAGCGCTCAAATCTATACATCTTTATTCCTTCTTCTAATGATTGAGCTTGTGCACTTATTGTAATTATAAGTGCTACCATCATTACTATAGATTGTTTAATCTTCATTAGTTGTATTTTTTATACAAATTGCTATTTATTGTTAGATATTATTGTTTGTTACTGGTTTACTTCAGCTCCTCTGAAGATAATATTAACCCTTGTCGGGAATAATCTACCGCTCTTAAAGATGAGCTGACCTCTATATTCACGTAGGAATCTAGCAAAACTATTAGCTAGCCCTTGATGTGTTTCTCTGTGTACATAATATAGATTTCGCACCAATGGGTATTTATTTGGGGCTATATATATTTGGTAAGGTTTGTAATACTGCCCTAATGAATCATTTAAAACAGATACTACACGAACATTGTTAATAAAAGCTAGCCCTTCGGGATCATTAAAGTCACTAATATGACTTACACCTACTACACCAATTGCGTTCTTGTGATTGGCTACATAAGCTATTACAGAATCATTACTGCTGGTAGCAAAAACATTTTTGCCTAATTGCTCTCCTGGTATAATGGAATCTAGCATATACCTAAGAGTGCTAGAACCCTGATTGTCAAATACTACAGTATAGTTATTTATATTTTCTCCTGTTAGCATCCCCTTCAATTCACTAATACTAACTGTACTATCTGGGTTATTATTGTTAACAATAATAGCTACTGCATCTTTAGCTATTGAAAGAGAGTGTGTTACAACTTTATTGTCAAGTAAATTTTGTTTTTCGACTTCTGATAAGTCTCTAGTAATAAGAATTAACCTCGCGCTATCACTTTTGAAGTCGTTAATACATTCAGTTTCAGACTTGTAGTGTACATTAATATGTGCGTCGGGAAAACTGCTATCGAAAACTTTTAATTGTTGTTCTACAATAGGCTTGTAAGATTCATCTACAGAAATATTAATTGTTCCTGAACTAGGAGTATCAGTATACTTACTGGCTTTTTTGTCATTACATGCAGTAAATAGGCCAGTAGTGAGGATAATCAATAATGTATTTCTTAGACGTTGCATTTCAGCGCAATTTTAGTCAATATTTTAAAAAAAAGCATAAGTCCTAGCTGTCTTGTAACATTAATTTAACAGCGAAAGAGTCTCTTTTACAACAGTGTTACAAAAGGGGGTTAATAGGACTTTTGTTTGTTATTTTGTATGTCTTTCCACCCTCTCCAAATTCTAAATGCCCCATAAGAGATCATCATAATCCCGATAAAGTAAGCTAGCCCGGGAGATAGTTCAAATTTACCGAATAGTTTAAGGTAAAGTACAGCACTGCCTATAGCTATATATAGTACTCCCATAACAATGTGCATTGTACTTCTGAAGTTGCTATATCTACTATTACTTTCGTTACTCATTGGTTTGTTTTTATCGTGCAAACTTAATTGTTTCTATTTACTCTACTAAATAGATGTATCAAAAAAGGTTTTCCATACATGAAATACGTTGTTTGGGTTTAGTTTAACAGTTACGGCATTTATGAATGGTAGTTGCACAAAAAAAGAGACTATATAGTTAGTATACAGTCTCTTATCATAAATGATTCTATAAGTCTTATTTCTTTCTCCTAGGAGCTGCTCTTCTTGCTGCTTTCTTAGGAGCTGCTTTTTTAGCTGCTTTCTTAGGAGCTGCTTTTTTAGCTGCTTTCTTAGGAGCTGCTTTTTTAGGAGCTGCTTTTTTAGCTGCTTTCTTAGGAGCTGCTTTTTTAGCTGCTTTCTTAGGAGCTGCTTTTTTAGCTGCTTTCTTAGGAGCCGCTTTTTTAGCTGCTTTCTTAGGAGCCGCTTTTTTAGCTGCTTTCTTAGGAGCCGCTTTTTTAGCTGCTTTCTTAGGAGCTGCTTTTTTAGCTGCTTTCTTAGGAGCTGCTTTTTTAGCTGCTTTCTTAGGAGCTGCTTTTTTAGCTGCTTTCTTAGGAGCTGCTTTTTTAGCTGCTTTCTTAGGAGCCGCCTTTTTTTTGGCTACAGCTTTTTTAGCTGCTTTTTTAGTTGTTGCCATAAACTTGTGAATTTAAGGGTTAAAAAAAAAGTCCTTATATGGCAAAATTGCCGAGCGGGTTAAGCTTCGGCAATTGCTGTATTTTCTTTAACAGAGATAAGTGTTTTGTTACGTGTTTTACGAAATTCAACTGTACCATCAATTAATGAAAATATTGTAAAATCTTTACCGATTCCAACATTCTCACCAGGGTGGTATACTGTACCTCTCTGACGTACAATAATGTTACCTGCAATTGCTTCCTGACCGCCATATATTTTAATTCCTAAGCGTTTGCTTCTGGAATCACGGCCGTTCTTTACACTACCTTCACCTTTTTTGTGTGCCATCTTCTTATTATACTATTTACGAATTTAATAAAAAAAATTAAGCAATGTCGCTAATCTTAATTTTTGTAAGATATTGGCGGTGTCCATTACTTTTCTGATAGCCCTTACGGCGCTTCTTTTTGAACACAATCACCTTGTCACCTTTTAGGTGATCAACGATTTCTGCTTTTACTTTTACTGAAGCTGACAAGTTGATGTTTTTATCATCACCAGTCATTAGAACTTCAGAAAATTCTACATTATCACCAGGGTTCCCACCTAGTCTATGTACAAACAGTTCGTCGTCTTTTCTAACCTTGAACTGTTGACCTGCTATATTTACTATTGCAAACATGACCTACCAAAATATTTCGCGCAAAGTTAATACAGTTTTTTGATATCAGGCAAATTATTTTTGCTATATGTACTGTATTTACTAGCTTATAGAGTTTTTTTGATATTGATGTGATCAAATATAATGCCTGTTTTAAAGACGTACATATATATATCACTAATCTTCTTCTTGTTATGTTTTTGATAAGGTTAAATCAGGCAAAAGTATTACTAATAAAGGCATAGAGGCGTTCCTGAACTATAAATAAATACTTCTGTTTGATATGAAAAAAAGTGTTTTAAGATGTTTGTCAATAATCCGGCAAACAAGGATAAAATAATATAGACAAGAAAAATATATTTTACCCAAATTGTTGATTTTTAGCCCTTTTTTGGTCTGTTTTAATAATTGTAGGAACATTTGCCATTATAAAGTCTAAAAACAAGCTCCAGATATTGAGCTATGATAAAAGTTGATATTATATTTCTTACCCGTGATAAGTTTAAGAGGTTTTATATGTATTTAAATACAATTCTATAATCGCACATAAAGTTTTAGCTTTACTTGAATACCTTTTTGGAATATGAAGTTTAAGTCATCCATTGCAAAGCCATACGCTTCAATTGTATCTAAACGCATCCGTAATGGGATGAATACTGCAGTATCTGATCAGCAAAATATACTTTCAAAGTTGTTACAAGTGGGAGGTAAAACCACTTTTGGGAATGATCATCATTTAGCTGAGGTAAAAAACCATCTACAATATAAACAAGCGGTACCAATAAGGGATTATGAAAAACTAAAACCTTACGTAGAGCAAATTATAGAAGGGAAGCAAAATATTTTATGGAAGGGCAAGCCTCTTTATTTTGCTAAAACATCAGGAACAACTAGTGGTGCTAAATATATACCTATAACCAAAGATTCTATGCCGAATCATATTAATTCGGCTAAAAATATGCTGTTATGCTATATAGCAGAAACCGGTAATGCCTCTTTTGTTGATGGGAATATGATATTTCTTTCTGGTTCTCCCGTTTTGGAAAGAACAGGTAGTGTACCAACGGGAAGACTGAGTGGTATCGTGAATCATTTTGTTCCTAACTATTTAAGAAGGAATCAGTTACCTAGTTATGAAACCAATTGTATAGAAGATTGGGAAACTAAACTGGAGAGAATAGTAGCCGAAACGCTAGGTAAAAATATGACACTGATAAGTGGCATACCTCCTTGGGTGCAGATGTATTTTGATTGGTTAATGGAAAAAAGTGATGGCAAGAAAATAATGGAGATATTTCCTAACCTTCAGCTATTAGTTCAAGGTGGGGTGAATTTTGAACCTTATAAAGAGAAACTATTACAAAGTGTAGGCAGAAAAATTGATATCCTCGAAACATTTCCTGCTTCGGAAGGATTCTTTGCATTCCAAGATACACTTGAGGCTGAGGGGATGTTATTAAACACAAATTCGGGGATATTCTTTGAATTTATACCAGTGGGAGAGGTGTTTGATGAAAATCCAACCCGTTTATCGCTAGAAGATGTAAAAGTGGGGGAGAACTATGCTTTGATCATTAACAGTAATGCAGGCTTATGGGGGTATAATATAGGAGATACGGTTAAGTTTGTAAGTACTGATCCCTACCGTGTTATAGTTTCGGGAAGGATAAAACATTTTATATCTGCATTTGGAGAACATGTAATAGGGGAAGAGGTGGAAAAGGCTATGCTACAGACCGCACAAAAGCATAATGCCAAAATAATAGAATTTACAGTAGCACCTATGGTACAAACGGATAATGAGCTTCCTTTTCATGAGTGGTTTGTTGAGTTTGAAAAGGAACCTAATGATATTGCTGAATTTTCAAGTGATTTAGATAATAATCTAAGGGCATTGAACACATACTATAATGATTTAGTGAAGGGTAGTATACTTCAACCGCTAATAATAAGGCAGATGCAACCTCATTCCTTTATAGAATATATGAAGTCCATAGGCAAGCTAGGTGGGCAAAATAAAGTGCCTAGGCTAACTAATGATAGAAAACTGGCAGACGAGTTGCAGCAATGGAAGCAGTAACTTTATGGCTTAAGTATTGCGCTATATTCAGTAGTAGCGTTTAAAGTAGTTACTGCACTGGCAATATACTTATCATCAGTAAGCCCGTGGCTTATTCTTCCTCTTAAGTAGTAGTACCTTGAGATGATTTCACTTTCTAAGAATGTACTAACCTCTTTTTTATAAGTATTTAGATCATCATTCTTATTATGGGCTAGCTTTTTCTCTAAGTCTTTGTATGTGGAGGCGAAATCGTCAAACCGATTCTCTCTTTTAGCAACACTTTTTAAGGAGTCTAATGCTACTTCGGTCTCGGTTTTATAACTATAATCTTTACCCTCAAGCCACTTAGCAAATGCAGTATATTCTGCATCGCTAAGTTTGAACTTAGCAGGGTCTGCAATAGAGCTGTTCTTTTTAGCATATTGTGTTGCATAGTCAAAAATGTAGCCTTTCATGTACAGAGTTACTGCTAATTGGCTAATGTCTTTGTTGTCTACATCAATATCAGGCTCTACACCTCCTCCGCTTAACACTTTACGGCCACTTTTTGTTTTGTATTCTTTCTTTAGTGAATCAGGTACATGGCCAACACTGCCATCCTCATTTCGATGAGAATAGTCTAATGCTTGTATGCATCTACCGCTAGGTGTATAATATTTTGCAGTTGTTAGTTTTAGCCTAGCGTTGTAACCTAAGGGCCTTGTAGTTTGTACTAAACCTTTTCCGTAAGAACGTTCACCTATAATAACCCCCCTGTCCAAATCTTGAATAGTGCCCGATACTATCTCAGAAGCGGATGCTGAAGAACGGTTTATTAGTACAGCCAAAGGCATTTTCGTATCCCAAGGTTTATCATTAGTATTAAAGTTCTGACCTATTTCTTTTCTTTTGCCTTTTGTGCTAACGATAAGCTGCCCTCTATCAACAAAAAGATTACATGTAGCTACAGCCTCATTTAATAAACCGCCGGGATTATTACGAAGATCTAATACAACTGCTGTCATATTAGGGTTTACTTTTTTCAAGGAGTCTAATGCAGAACGTACTTGTCTGCTACACGCTTGTGTGAATTGTGTTAAACGTACATATGCAATATCATTTTTATCACCAACAAAACCTGCATAAGGTACACTGGATACTTCTATTTCTCCTCGTACAATTATTTTGTCAATTACTTGACCTGTATAAATGTCTTTTATTTTGATGTTAAGTTGAGTGCCAGGAGCGCCTTTCAATAGAACACTAATATCGTTTAGAGATTTACCTACAACACTTTTATTATCAACAGAAATTAATCGATCACCAGGGTGTAAGCCTGCTTTATGGGCAGGCGAGTATTCATGAACTTCCCCAACTCTGATTGTATCCCCATTTTTACGCATGGTAGCCCCTATACCACCATACTTTCCTGTAGTCTGAAATTCAAATTCCTCAATATCAGATTCTGTAATGTAGTTAGTGTAGGGGTCAAGTTCATTAAGCATTGCATCTATACCAGTTTTGATTAATTCACCTGGTGCAATTGGGTCAACATAGTTGGTATTCAGTTCTTTAAATATATTGGTGAATATGTCTAGGTTTTTAGAAATTTCAAAGTAAGAGTCAGTAGTTCTTGCCTGCACAAAAATGACTAGGGTAAGTGTTAACAACACCCCAGATAAAAAAGGCTTTACTCTATTCCCAACTTTCTTTTTACCGTTATTCATTACAAGAACAATATTTGTATTGCTTAGCAAGCTACAAAAAAAACAGATGGAGCAATCAACTCGATATATAAGTTAACAAGGTGTTGTGTAAGACTAGTATTGTTTTTTAATATTACGGTGATATAGATTTGGTAGGGATTTTGAGCTATGTGTGTATTATTACACTTCAATGAAAAGGATTTGCTGTAAAATCGGTAAATTCATATCGTAAGAAAAGGTATTGAATATAGAACTAATGAAAAGGCTAGGCATACTGATATTATTGCTAATGATAAGCTATACCTATACTGTAGCCCAAGATAATCTTTTTACAGAAGGCATAGTGGTATATGATGTCACTTTAGACCCTCCTCAAAATGAGGAAGGGCTTACGCAGTATAAAGGAACATATACAATAATGGTGAAGGGAAACGCTATTAGAAAAGAACTTTTGCTTGAAAACGGTTTCAAGGATATAAGCCTTTATAATGGAGACAATAATACGGCATATGCATTACGGACTATGGGCGGAAAGTTTTATGCCATAGAGTTAGATATGAAGGAAATAGAGGAGGAGCTTAATAAAAGGCGAGGGTTTACAATGCTTGATGGGAATGGTCAAATGGATATTCTTAATAATAAAGCTCAAAAAGCAACCATTACATACAAAGACGGTAGTACATGCGATTTATACTATTCAGGAATTTGGAAACCATCGGAGTTAATGTTTAACTATTTCCCTAATATAGAGGTGATGCCGATGTCTTTTGTGCTTAGCAGCGCTAAGAACATGAACATGTATTTTAAGGCAAGTAGTATCAAAGTTAAAACGATAGAGACGGCGCAATTTAGAATACCTAAGGAGTATAAAATAGTCACTAAAGATGAATATAAGCAGATGAGATAGGCATTATGTAAACTTCAAAATAGCAGCACTATGATAAAATATATTTCTATAGCATTGTTATTAATGTTATTAGTAACAACCAATAGGGCTTTTGCAAAGCGTGTTTATCATAGTTGGGATGAGGCTTTAGAAAATAAAGCAGATGTTAAGGCTATAAAGATAACAGGGATGAGAATAATTGAGATCCCGGATATACTTGATCAGTTTCCAAATTTAGAAGAGCTTAACTTAAGTAACAATCTAATATCCTCACTGCCTCCATCTCTTTATAGATGTAACAAGCTTAAGGAATTGATACTTTTTCGAAACAATATTGATTCCATCTCTCCAAAGATTGGACAACTAATGCATTTGGAGTTGCTTTCTTTAAGTTTTAATGATCTAGAAACTATACCGAGAGAAATAGGAGCACTTACAAAGTTGAAGAGCTTAGCCATCTCCAAAAATAAGTTAAGTAAGCTTCCGCCATCTATTGGAAAATTAAGAAACTTGGAGTCGTTAAAGCTGGCATCGAACAAATTCTATACACTTCCGAACGAAATTACTAAGCTGAAGAAGCTACGTTTATTGGATTTGGGTTACAACTACCTTGTAGAGCTTCCTGAGAATATTGGAGATCTTGAAAATTTAGGTTTTCTATACTTAAACAATAATAGGCTTACTTTAATACCTGAATCAATATCAAAGTGTGAAAGGCTGCAAGAGCTAGATGTAGTTAGATGTGGTGTACTTAGACTTTCTGATGCATTTTCGGATATATGGTCTTTAGAGAATGTATATGTTGATGAACGAACTGTAATGTTCTATCAAAACCCTCGGTTTATAGGGAGACAACGTATAGTTGTAGTTACGCCTGCAGATATGTTATATAGACCAACACAAAACAACTAAGCTAATTATCAAAGTATAAACAAAAGCGCCTAACAAATAATGTTAGGCGCTTTTGTTGTAAAAGATCTTGTTCTCGCCTTATGGGAACTGGATACCGTTATATTCATTAGGATCTACGCTAGCAATAGATGATTTATAATAACTATTGATAGTCATTATCATATGATTAGCAGCAAGAGCATAGCCTTTACCTGTAAGGTGAATACCATCTAGAGAGAATGCACCGCCACTAACAAATTCAGGAGTATATGTAATACCGTTGTAGCTAATGCCTTTACTTAAAGATTTTAAGTAAGAGTTCATATCTACTACTGGTATAGAGTATTTAGCAGCTAAAGTAGATATGGTGCTATTAAACTGCGTTAAAGCTGTATTGATTTTTGCTATCTCGCTTTCTGTTAACACAAATTGTGCTGGGATAGGTTTTTGAGTACCCCATCCTGCACATTTCACTGAGTCAAGCGGTATTTCTAAACGAACTAGTTCACCTTTTTTCATTTGACGGAAACCTGTAGGGCTATTAGCATCTTGGATAACAAAATAATTCTTACCAGGGTTGAAGTGTACTTGTGTACCGTTGTAAGCGTTGTTAAGCAGGTTTGCTTGAGCCTTAGTTACCTCTGCAGAGTTGGCAGGTATAGCGGTAAAGTATGGTAATGAAGTAACGTCAGGAATATTCATAATAATTCCTTTAGCACCGTTAGCTGTTAATACTTGCAATACACTATCGTATGCAGCAGTAAAAATAGCTATGTTGGAAATCGTGCTTGTAGGCCCTGTTCCTTGATCTCCACCAGCTACTGCATAACCTAAAACGTCATTGTTGCCTAACCACAGAGAAAAGAATGTATGTTTTTGAAGTTTTAGTTCATCAAGAGGTCTGTTAGTTAATGGGCTAACAAATATTCGTGTAGCATATGGATTAATAGCTCCATAGCCTGGGAATAGATAGTCTATAGCACGTATACCAGGGATACCCATATTGTTAAATGGTCCTTTGAATGCTAAGTTTAAGCTACTACCTGCAGAGTCTAATGCTCCAGGAAAAGGTATTGGGCTTAGAGACGGTACAGTATCACAAAGACCTTGCTTCATAGCAAGGATTATTTTGCCATTAGGATACCCGTGTTCGCCAGGTAATAAAGGTTGCTCAAACTTCCCGTTACTTACTTGCTTGAATTGTGTAGCAAGCATTGCAGGGAAAGAGTTCATCTGCGCGCTTTTATACAAACTACCGTTTGTATAGCCAGCAGTTAACGAATTACCTACAGCTAAATAATAAGAGAAATCAGCATCTCCCTTTTGAGGAGTATTTGGCTCTAAGTTTGGTTTGCAAGAAGCAAGTGCCAAACATGCCAGAGTACTGTATATAAATAGTTTTTTCATGTTTCTGCTTTTTAAAAATTGTAAGAGACGCCTACGCCTGGATTAATCACATTGTTTTGGTAAGTACGGCTAAATCCGGCTTCATCAAGAGAAGAAGTACGGTTTGGTGTAATCACATATTCAAACACAGCCATGATAGTGAATCTCTCTCTAGGTTTGTATGTAAGACCTGCTGCAGTTATTATATGGTTATTATCCGGTAGCTCCGGAGATACATATCCGTTTTTAACAGGTGTAGGATCAAACGCAGCACCTAACATACCTGAAAACTTATCATTAAATTTATAGTTAGCACCTGCGCGAAGTGTTACTGTGTTTTTATAATGACGAGGAGAGCGTGTATCTGCTAAAGCTGCAGTATTGGTCTCATAATCAAATATTAAGCTATCATATGAGCTCCATCCAGTGAAGTTTGCATCGAGTGTCAAAATAAGTTTGTTGCTAGCTTTGAATCCAACCCCGAAAGTTGCTACTTGTGGAAGTGTTAAACTAGAAGAAAAAGCAGTGTATGGGAAGTTACTTGCCATACTGCTAGGAACTTTAAATGTAGCAAAGCCTCTTTTTACTTTCATCTTTACTTCAGAGCGGTAAGTAAGGCCAAACCATACTCTCTTGGTCGCTTTGATGTGTAGGCCAAGGTTAAAACCAACACCTTTGGCATCTCCTTTCAAGTTAGCTTGTCCATCCTGTCCATTAGTATTTACTAAAGGTACAGCACGATTAACTTCAATATTACCAGTACCATATACAAAGCCTGCACCAACTGATATTTGGTCGTTCACTTTATAGGCAACTGTTGGTTGTATGAAGATCGTTTGTAAGCTGATGTCTTGAATTACGTAGCGTCCTTTCCAGTTCTCATCCCATGCCAAGCCACTACCAAAAGGAGTATATACACCTAAACCTATGCTTACACGGCTTTTGTAACCTAAAGGTGAACCGATATAAAAATTGAATGGTGTGTAGACAGCATCTTTAGAGTCTGCCTTGTAGGTTCCCGTAGGGGCATCTACATATCTAAGTTTAGGCATTAATGCATGTACACTACCGTATGCTTGCAAGCCCCTGATACTGGTAAGACCGCCCGGGTTGTAAAATACTGTAGATACATCCCATGGAACAGCAGCACCTGTGCCTCCCATAGCTAGTTGTCTAATACCTTGTAAGTTCAACTGGAAACCTGCACCAAATGTAATGACAGATGATAGCAGAAGTGAACCCAGTAAAAGTGAACGTTTTTTCATAAAGTAAAAATTTGTATATGACCTTATACGGATTACTATTGTAAAATTGCCTTTAAATTAACTCTAATACCAGTAAAAAGCAATATTTGTAAACCTATTTCCGTGATAAACAAGCATATATTAGTTGGCTATGCCGACAGTCGCTATGCTAATTATCACGTCTTTGACTTTTAGCAGGGCTAAAGCACATGATTCTAACGTTGCACCAGTCGTTAATACATCGTCTATTAGTAAAATGTGTTTCCCCTCAATACGGGCTGTATTGCTTGCCAGAAAGGCGTCTTGCATGTTAGTTATGCGCTCTTCTCGTGTTTTTTGAGTTTGACTATCAGTAAAACGGTTTCTTTTTAGTACTTGCTCCTCTATTGGAATATGAAGTGCGGCGTTAAGACCACTTGCTATGAGTTGGCTTTGATTAAACCCTCTCAGGGCTTCTTTTTTTGGGTGGAGCGGTACAGGTACAATTAAGTCTATCCCTTTTTGCCAGTTAGTTTGTAACAGGTCGTAGCCTAATTGTTTACCTAGATAATATCCTATATATTTTTTGTCTTCATATTTGAGGTTGTGTAGAAGATGTTGTAGCAGTCCATTTGGGGTGAAATAGGCTAATGAAGTAGCTTTCTGGAAGGGAAAGCGACCTGCAAATCGCATTGCTGTTTCATTTTCGGCAATATGATGATAGGCTGTACGAGGAAGGTTGTAAATGTTGCAATTCAAGCATAGTACTTCTTCCTCTGCAAGTAATTGTTTGCTACAGCCCTCGCATAATTTGGGATATACCAAGTGAGACAAGCCTTCAGTTATATTTTTTAAAGAACTCATCTAAAACAACATTTTATACACGTCCTCCACCTTATTCACGGTTTTTATTTCGATCTTATAATTCTTCTTATCAAGCCCTTTTGCATTAGCTTTAGGGATAAGGATGGCGTCCATGCCCATTTTATCTGCTTCGGCTATACGTTGGTCTATACGGTTTACAGCACGTATTTCGCCAGATAGCCCAACCTCACCTACAAAACAAATATTAGAAGGTAGTGCAGTATCCTCAAAGGATGACAGTAAAGCGCACACTAGTGCCAACTCTATAGAGGGGTCTTCCACCTTTATACCTCCTGCTATGTTTACAAATACATCTTTAGTTCCAAAGTGAAAGCCACCCCTTTTTTCAAGAACGGCCAGCAATAGCTGTAGCCTCCTTAGATCCAAGCCGCTTACTGTACGCTGAGGTGTTCCATAGACAGCCTGTGTTACTAATGCTTGAACTTCAATCATTAATGGGCGTAAACCCTCCATACTAGAAGCAATTGCAACACCACTTAAAGGTTCTTCGTGTTGTGAAAGTAGGATCTCTGAAGGATTCCCTACTGGTCGCATACCAGAGGTGACCATCTCGTATATGCCAAGCTCTGATGTAGAGCCGAAACGATTTTTAATAGTACGCAGTATCCTATAGGCATAATGCCTGTCTCCTTCAAATTGTAGCACGGTATCTACCATATGCTCCAATACTTTAGGACCAGCTATAGAACCTTCTTTGGTAATATGCCCAATGATACATACAGGAATATTGCTTGCTTTAGCAAAGCGTTGCAACTCTGCAGCACATTCTCGCACTTGCGACACGCTACCTGCAGCAGATTCCACATAAGGAGACTCTAATGTTTGTATTGAATCTATTATAAGTAGCTGAGGTTGAACCTTTTTTACCTCTTGAAAAATTGATTTTGTATCGGTTGCTGTTAAAAGAAAGAGATTGTCGTTTTGTTTACCGACTCTTTCTGCGCGAAGTTTCACTTGCTGTCCACTTTCCTCTCCGGATACGTATAAAGTAGTAATAGTATTCCATTCCAATGCACATTGAAGAAATAAGGTAGACTTCCCTATCCCCGGTTCACCTCCAATCAGAATGACCGAGCCTGGTACCATACCTCCACCCAATACTCGATTGAGTTCAGGGTCGGGTGTTAGCATTCTAGAGTCGTTCTGAGGGGTAATACTGGAAAGCTTTTGAGCCTTTTTAGCATCTTTAGCTTGCTCCCAATTGATATCCTTTTTTGCCTTGTCCTCTTTATGGATCACTTCTTCAACAAAAGAGTTCCACGCACCACACGAGCTGCATTTACCAGTCCATTTAGGTGTTTCAAATCCGCATTGTTGACAGAAAAAAGCTGTTTTGGTTTTGGCCATAATAGTATAGCAAATATAGTAGAAATGAGAAGAGCCAGCGGAAGAATCCGTCGGCTCTTACTTACTAACCCATTAAATTCACAACTTGGCACAAATGTAGCAAACAGCCCGCTATGAAAAAAATCCTTTTGAGATATTTTGATAAGGATAGTTAATCATAGTTTTATAAATATTATTTTTTATGCATTTATTTATGTTTGTTATTCAAGTTTTTAAGTTTATTTATTGACAATGTCAGTTAATCCCATATATAAATTAAAAATTAAGTGATTAACATAGAAATATTATTAACATATAAAATAATCTTAATTAGATAAGGTTGAGTAGTCTAGTTTTAACAGGATAATTGCACTGTGAAATGTATTTTAGCATCCTGAAAAAAATATATAGATGAGCAAGCAATTTGAACCGATAAATACAGAAATAAATAGGCAGTTTTTACCTAACGATTTTAAGACATCAACATGGGAAGAATTAAAATCATATTTCGATAACTTGAAAGAAAGAGAATTAAATTCTCGAGAAGCTTTAGAGCAATGGTTGAAGGATGCAAGTGAGTTGGAAGCAGTAATTGGAGAAGATGCTGCTTGGCGTCAAATAAAAATGACGTTAGATACTACGAATAAAGAATATGAAGAGGCTTTTACCTATTTCGTTATGGAAATAGAGCCTAAGTTAAAGCCGTATTTATTCGACTTGAATAAAAAGTTGCTAGCATGCCCATTTACTCAGGAGTTGGATACAAAAGAGTTTTTCCCTTATCTACGTAGTGTACAAAATGCAGTAGAGTTATACAGAGAAGAGAATGTGCCTATACAAGCTGAGCTGAGTGTATTAGCGCAACAGTTTGGTGTTATTTCAGGGAAAATGACCATTGAACATGAGGGCATGGAATATACACTACAACAGGCGGCTAAATTTTTACAACAATCTGATAGAGCATTACGCGAAAGCATCTTTAGAAAAGTGGCTGAACGTAGACTGCAAGATGTAGATGAGTTGAATACCTTGTTTGATAAGCTTTTAGCTAAACGCCATCAGGTAGCTAAGAATGCAGGTTTTGACAATTTTCGCGATTATAAGTTTAAATCGTTAGGTCGTTTTGACTATACGGTTGAAGATTGTTTTGCTTTTCATGATGCGGTAAGAGAGCATATATTACCACTTAATAAGGTGCTAACTGAACATCGTCGTAAACGTTTAGGGCTGGACAAGATGCGACCTTGGGATGGTAGTGCAGAGCCAGAGGGTGTGGAGCCATTACAGCCATTTGAAACAGGTGAGGAGTTGGCACAAAAAACAACTGAAGTGTTTAGCAAGCTACGTCCGTATTTCAGCTATTGCTTAGAAACAATGCAAGATATGAAGCGGATGGATCTAGAGAGTCGCAAAGGCAAAGCGCCAGGCGGATATAATTGTCCGTTATCGGAAACAGGAGTGCCTTTTATATTTATGAATGCTGCAGGAACCATAGGAGATGTAATTACAATGATGCATGAAGGTGGTCATGCTATACATTCGTTTTTATCACATCCATTGAAACTATCTTCTTTCAAAGAATACCCAATGGAGATCGCAGAACTCGCAAGTATGAGTATGGAGCTATTCTCTATGGAGCATTGGGATGTGTTCTTTAAAAATGAAGAGGAGCTAAGCCGTGCAAAACTAGAAGAGCTGGAACGTGTGATAAGTGTATTGCCTTGGATTGCTACTATTGATAAGTTCCAGCATTGGTTGTACACCAACCCTGGACATACTGTGGAAGAAAGAACAAAGTCTTGGTTAAGTATATTGGATGAATTCAGCACTGGCGCTACAGACTGGACTGGCTTTGAAGAGTACCGTGCTAGCTTCTGGCAGAAACAACTGCATTTATTTGAAGTACCCTTCTATTACATAGAATATGGTATTGCACAATTAGGGGCTATCGCTATGTGGCGACAATATAGAGAGAATAAGGAGCAGGCTTTGGATAACTATATGCAAGCATTAAGTTTAGGTTATACCAAGACCTTGCCAGAGTTGTATGAAACAGCAGGTATTAAATTTGATTTCTCCTCAAACAACATATCAGTATTGGGGAACTTTATGAAAGAAAGATTGGCAGAGAGTGGTGTGAATCAATAATAAGTTATTAAGCTGAAAATGGGGGTGTATACAATGCCCCCATTTTTTATTTACTAAATAATTCTTCTGCTTTCTTTAAGCTTTCAGGTTTGCCAACATCTAGAAAAATATCTCCTGTATGATCATAACCTTGTAGGATATCTGTTTTTGCAAAATGAAGATATATGTCTATAATAGAGAATTTGCCTTCAAAAGGCATATCCAATATTTCAGGAGATAGTACGTGTACACCACTGAATGCAAACCCTTTTAGCTCGAGTTCATTATGTACTATTTTCTGTTCGCCTGTTTTATTATTTTGCCAGCCACATAACCTCATGTCCTTATTAAAGAGCAGATGACGAGAAGATTCACGTTGCATTACTGCCAATGTGGCTATGCTACTGCCTATATTATGAGCAGCTATCATCTTCGCTAAGTCAAGGTTGGTAAGTACATCTACATTCATAACTATAAATACATCTTCCCCAATGAAATGCGTTGCAGCTTTTTGTAAGCCGCCTCCAGTCTCTAATACTTCACCTCGCTCGTCGCTTACGGTAATATTGCTGCCCCAGCCATTATTATTGGCAATGGCCTTTTCTATTTGGTCAGCAAAGTGGTGTACATTAACAACCACATCTGTTATACCGTATTTCTGGAGATAACGAATATTATGTTCCAAAAGTGTTTTTCCATTAACCTCGGCCAAGGCTTTGGGATGCTTATCCGTAAAAGGTTTTAGTCTGGTGCCTAGCCCAGCCGCAAACAGCATTGCTTTCATGCCTCTAAAATAGCCAAAAGGCTTCACCCTAAGGTAAAACAAACACATTTTCATTTTTCGACATTAACCTTACCTTTGTCACGCTAAAAAATTATGATATGTCTTTAACGATAGTAGGCTCAATGGCCTTCGATGCATTAGAAACCCCATTTGGAAAGGTAGACCGCATAATAGGTGGATCTGCAACATACGCAGCTTGGGCAGCATCAAATTTTACTAAAAATATTAAGCAAGTGTCTATCATCGGCGGAGACTTTCCAAAGGAGGAAATCCAAAAGCTTGAAGATAGAGGCGTTCAATTTGAAGGAGTAGAAGTAGTAGAAGATGGCAAAAGCTTCTTCTGGAGTGGACGTTACCATATGGACATGAATACTCGTGATACATTAGTTACTGAGTTAAATGTATTAGAGCAGTTTAATCCGCAGATACCTGATAGTTATCAGGATAGTGAGTTCTTGTTTTTAGGAAACTTAACGCCTGATGTGCAAATGCAGGTGATAGATCAAATGAAAGAGCGTCCTAAGCTTGTAGTAATGGATACGATGAACTTTTGGATGGATATTGCACTTGATGGCCTTAAAGCTGTTTTGAAGAAAGTAGATGTATTGATGGTCAACGATAGTGAAGCTCGTCAACTTAGTGGAGAGTATTCACTAGTAAAAGCAGCTCAGAAGATTCATGAAATGGGTCCTAAGTTTGTTATCATAAAGAAAGGTGAGCACGGTGCATTATTATTCAATGATAAGAATGTATTCTTCGCGCCAGCACTACCACTAGAAGATGTTTTTGACCCAACTGGAGCAGGTGATACTTTTGCTGGAGGTTTTATGGGGCATATCGCAGCTACCAAAGATGTTTCCTTCGAAAATATGAAGACTGCTATTATTGTAGGTTCGGCATTAGCATCTTTCTGTGTAGAGAAATTTGGCCCTAATCGTTTGCAAGAGCTTAATAGCAGCGATATTCAAGCTCGTATAAATGAATTTGTAGACTTGGTGAACTTTGATATAGTTGTATCATAAGTTTAGCTTTAAATAATAAAAAAGCCCAGCATTAGCTGGGCTTTTTTATTTAGTCAGTTATTTAATTATTTAGGTACAGAAACTTTGTTAAACTCACCATTCTTTATTTCTACAGAGTTATTCTTATCGAATGTGCCATTGTTGTTATCATATTCATAAAGAGTACCAGAGAAAGTTCCAGATACTTTTCTGTTGGTAGCATCATAAGAGGAAATGTTGAGCAATCCCATTTCGGCCATGAACATCTTGCCAGAACTACCTGCAGGGAAGTAGTATAAGCGTCCATTGCCTACCTTACGTATATCTGTTACATTATAACTACCTGTGTTTTTACCAAAGATGTCTATAGAGAGTTGCTTATTCCCCTCTTCGTATTTTACAAATAGGAAAGTATCTGCTAGTTCGTAACCTCCTGCTTGTTTCGAAATATTTGCTCCATCAAGAGTAAAGCAGATATAGCCATCTACACAGCCTGTATTGTTGCTGTTATTGTTAGTAGGAGTTGTTTCTTTTTTTGTACAACTAGCAAGTGCAATGATAAATATTGCAATGATGGTAGTGATGTGTCTCATAATTACTAAAATTTTAATAAAAGTAACTGTGAAACCAAGATTTGAATATACCTTGTATTGGGTATATTGCTATAGGTAGTGCTACTGAGGATATCTAATGTCAACCACCCTCATTTGTAAATTCACACGACCATTAAATTCATTTTCATGTATCGTATAAACGATGTCAAAAAGCCCTGAAGATACGATGTCAAATTTTTCGGCCATGTTGAAGCCAATGCCATCCATTACAGTACCATCGTGTTGATGCACACAAAATTTAATATGTAGGTCCTTCACTACTTTTGAATAGCCTTTATAATCACTTACACAGCGCGTCATGAATACAGGACGCATATTTGTTGGCCCGAATGGTGCTATCTGTTTTAAAATATTATAGAAAGGCTGAGTTATGTCGCAGAGTTTTAACTCAGCATCAATTTCTATTTCAGGTACCAGCAGGTCTGGTGTGATGCTTTCTGAAACAACCTCTTCAAACCGTTTAATAAAGGCGTCTACATTTTCAGGTGGCATGGTCATGCCGGCTGCATAGAAGTGTCCTCCGTAATTCTCCAATAAGTCGCGGCATTCATGTATGGCATCGTATACATTAAAGCCCGCTACAGAGCGAGCAGAACCAGCTACTAGATCGTTTGATTTAGTCAGTATAATTGTTGGACGATAGTAATGATCAATAAGCCTTGATGCCACTATGCCAACTACTCCTTTGTGCCAATGCTCTTGATATAGAACAGTAGATTTTTTTAGAAGGCGATTAGGGTCATTGTTTAGCATTGCTAAAGCCTCTTCAGATGTGCTTTTGTCTATTTCTCTTCTGTCCTCATTGTCCGATTTCAAGGCCTCTGCATGCTCATAAGACTTTTCTATATCTTCTTCAATAAAGAGCTCTACTGCTTTTTTGGCATCGTCCATCCTGCCTGCTGCATTTACTCTAGGCCCTATTACAAAAACCAGATCTGATATGGTCATGGTTTTCTTAACGTCGGCTAATTCCATTAAGGTTTTGATACCGAGTGAAGGGTTTTCATTTACCCTTTTTAGTCCATAAAATGCTAGTATTCTATTTTCTCCGTCTATAGGTACTACGTCTGCCGCAATGCTTGTGGCTACAAGGTCTAAATACTGTAAATAGTTTTCCTCAGGGAGCTGCCAATGTTTTGCCAGTGCTTGAGCTAGTTTAAAACCGATGCCACAACCGCTTAGCTCTTTATAAGGGTAATCACAGTCTTGCTGTTTTGGGTTAAGAATAGCAACAGCGGGTGGTATATCTTTATCGGGAGTATGGTGGTCGCATACAATGACATCTATACCTATTGATTGTGCGTACTTTATTAGATCGTAAGATTTAATGCCGCAATCAAGAGTTATCATTAATGTATAGCCATGCTCTTTAGCATAGTCTATCCCCATTTTAGAAATACCATAACCTTCGCGGTAGCGATGTGGAATATAGTATCCTAATTCCCCTTCGTATTGAGCTTTAAGAAAAGAGTATACAAGAGATACAGAAGTTGTCCCGTCTACATCATAATCACCATAAACCAGTATGCGTTCGTGCCATTCTATAGCTTCTGAAATACGGGTTACAGCCTTCTGCATATCCTTCATTAAGAAGGGGTCGTGTAGTTGTGACAACTTCGGTCTAAAGAAAGCTTTTGCACTGTCAAAATTAGTTACTCCTCTTTGTGCTAGTATATTACATAGTTGAGGGTGTATTTTTAGTGCTTCTTGTATATTCTTGGCTACCTGTTCATCAACGGCTTTTAATGTCCATCTTTTATCAGGCATCATGTCCAAAATCCAATTGTTGCACAGACTGGTGATAGTCACTCACCCATTTGTTTAGTTGTGCTATATAATCACTGTTTTCTAAGCTGTCAAAAAAGTTGCCTTTAGCCATTATGTTTTGTAGGAGCTCATCTTGAGCATGAATACAGCTTATGGCTGTATGATATGGTATGTGGCTAAAGGATACCATTTCGTATACAGAAATAAATTGTTCAGGGTAGCGCCTTCCCAATTCTTTTTCTATTTTTTTGCGTAGAAGAAAACTTTCGTCTGCTACTTTATCACGCATCTCTACAAAATTAATAAGGGCTAGCTCAGCAACTGCGTTCCCATTGGGTTTGCGCATATTGTCATACTCTTCTAGAATAGTATTCCAGTCCTTGTCATACTTATCCATTAGGCCAGCCAAAATGGTACAGTCTTCAAAGCCGGCATTCATGCCTTGTCCATAAAAAGGTACAATAGCATGTGCAGCATCTCCAATAAGTGCATTTTTATCGCCAAAATGCCAAGGGTCTACGTGTGTAGTAATAAGAGAAGATGTAGGGTTATTAAAAAAATCTTCTATTAATGTTGGCATTAATGGAACAGCATCAGGGAAGTGTTCTTTAAAGAATGCCATTACCTCCTCCTCATTCGTTAACTTTTCAAAGGATATATCCCCCTCAAAAGGTAGAAATAAAGTGCATGTAAATGTCCCATCTGTATTAGGAAGGGCAATCATCATGAAGTTCTTACGAGGCCAAATATGCAAGGCTTCTTTTTGCATCTTCATACTTCCGTCCTCATTAGGTGGAATAGATAGCTCCTTGTAGCCATGCTTTAAGTAATGATGAGAAGCATCAACTCTATTGGTATGTGTATATGCATTTCTAAGAGCAGAGAAAGCGCCATCTGCACCAAAGATCAAGTCTGATTCTATTGTTTGTGTTTTATTAGTATTGATATCTTCAAGTGTAATAACATTTTTTTCAATATCAACATCGATACACTTTTGTTCAAAGTGTATGGTAGCACCTTCTTGTTCTGCTAGGGTCATTAGTCGTTTATTTAGCTCTCCACGACTTACAGAATAGATAGCCTCATTGTTCTTGCCATATTGTTGGAAGGCAGAGGCTCCATCCGCTTGGTGTAATGCTCTGCCATACATAGGTATAGCTAAATCTTCTATGTCTTTTCTTAACCCCGCAAGGTCTAATGCTTTCCAGCCACGCACACTCATTGCAAGGTTAATGGACTTCCCCGCTGACAGAGAGGCACTACGCATGTCGGGTCTTCGTTCGTATATAGTAACTTCGTGACCACGTTTTCTAAGTATAACTGCAAGTAAAGAACCTACTAGCCCTGCACCTAATATTGTAACTGAACGACTCATTTTATTCTATTTGCGCCCAAAATATAAAAGTATTTGCGAATAGCATTTAACAATCTCCTACAATTTCGTTAAGAAAGCTTATTGTTAAATGTATTTTAGCCATTAACTTCAAGCCATTGAAATGTAATGGAAGTTATTACTTTTGAACCTCAACTTATTTAAAACCTCATGCGACTAGCGTTCTGGAAAAAGAAAAAAGAAAAAGATGTAAAGAAATCATGGTGGAGAGAGTGGCTTGATGCTGGCCTTTTTGCCATTATAGCTGCTACATTGATCCGTATGTTTTTCATTGAAGCCTATACTATACCTACGGGGTCAATGGAGGGAAGTTTGTTAGTCAACGACTATTTGTTTGTAAGTAAGCTTGCATATGGAGCGCGTACACCCATGACTCCTTTGGCTGTACCTCTTGTTCATAACAAAATGCCATTGTCTGATGGGGAATCGTATTCTACTGCAGTACAATGGGGTTATCATAGGTTGCCGGGTTTCGGTAAGGTGAAACGTAATGATATAGTTGTGTTTAACTTCCCTAATGGAGATACGATCATTAAAGAGTTTGCTGAAAGTGACTATTACTCATTATGTAGGGAGTATGGAAGGAGTCAAGTGCTAGGACGCTATACCGCACTTGCACGTCCTGTTGACAAAACAGATAACTATATAAAAAGATGTGTAGCTGTAGCAGGGGATAAAATAGAGATCAAGAATGGTGTAGTGTATATTAATGGTAAGAAAGGGGAAGTCTTTCCTCATGCTCAAAGTACCTATAAGGTGACAACTAATGGAAATTCTGTTTCCTTGGACTTATTAGAGGAAGAAGGTATTGAAACTCCTGAATTTATAGGTGGAGGTATATATGTATTTAAATTGCAGAATAGGCATATCCCTATTCTTAAAGCCCTACCACAAGTAGTAAACATAGAACCAGTGAATGATATGGCAGGTGTTCCTCCTGCAAGACCAATTGATTGGGTGTTCCCTCACGATACGGTAAACTTTAAGTGGAATAAGGACCATTATGGCCCATTATTGATACCTAAAAAAGGTGCTACTGTACAATTAACGCCTCAAAATATTGCTATTTATAGAAGAATTATTGGTCATTATGAAGGCAATGACTTCAGAGAAGAGAATGGTAGATTTTTCGTAAACGGACAGGAAACCAATAGTTATACATTTAAGATGGACTATTACTGGATGATGGGTGACAACAGGCATAATTCTCTAGACTCTCGTTTTTGGGGTTTTGTTCCAGAAGATCATGTTGTGGGTAAGGCATCATTTGTGTGGTTCAGTCATGAGAATGGAATACGTTGGAGTAGATTATTAAGAAGTGTTAAAACCCTGAGCGAATAATATATGAGACAATTAATTGCTTGCGGCGCACTACTTCTAGTTTCATGTGGTAATGCTGAAAGTTCTAGCAATAGTACTAGCGAGGAGAAAAAAGCTGTTCCAGTATATGATTATGGTAAAGAATTATATACTCAAAACTGTACACAATGCCATATTGTAAACAAAGATATGATTGGACCTGCATTAAAAGGTGCTCTAGCTAGATGGGATAATGATACAGTTGCGCTAAGGTCGTTTGTGAAAAATTCAACAATGGCAATAACAAGTGGTAATCCTCGTGCGGTTGAAGTCTACAATAAATGGAATAAAGCCATGATGACACCAATGCCTCATCTTACAGATGAAGATATTGATGCTATATTAGACTATGTAGAAAGAGCAGAATAAACTTGAAGCATTTTTGATATAGTTGTTACATTTGTGTTTACAGAATTAATAATATGACAAAAAATGCTACCCCTAAAGCGGGTTTATTTGAAAAAGATAGCAAATCGGCTTTAGATGCCATTTCACAAGCACAGTTTATTGCATTCGCACCCTATATTTTCCAGGCATCTGTGCTGTTGAGAGATAGTAATATTTTAAAAATAGTAGAGGAGTCTCGATTAAATGGTATAACACTTGAAGATATTGTAGCTCAAGTAGATATGTCTCATTATGGTGCGCGTATATTGTTAGAGGCGGGTTTAGGTATAGGGCTTGTATATAGAAAAGAAGGGAAGTATTTTTTAGCTAAGACAGGTCACTTTTTTATCAACCAAGCAATGACAAGAGTCAATACAAACTTTATGAAAGATGTTTGTTATGACGGAGCGGCTGATTTAGAAAGTTCAATAAAAGATAGCAAGCCAAATGGGTTAAAGCATTTGGGAGACTGGTCAACTATTTATCAGGGTCTTTCACTTTTAAAAGAGCCTGCTAAAACGAGTTGGTTTGATTTTGACCATTTTTATTCTGATAATGTGTTCCCTGAAGCCCTTCCATTGGTATTCGAGCGTCAGCCTAAGCGAATTATGGATATAGGTGCTAATACAGGTAAGTTCACCTTAGCATGTTTAAATCATAATGCTAACGTTGAAGTAGGGTTGGTAGACCTACAAGTTCAACTAAATGTTGCTGAAGGTAATATTAAAGAAGCAGGCTTTGCAGACAGAGTGCAGTATCATGAGCGTAATGTTCTGGATAAGGATAGTGAGTTGCCTGAAGGTTATGATGTGATTTGGATGAGTCAATTCTTAGACTGTTTTGCAGATAATGAAATTGTGTTTATACTGGAAAAATGTCATCGAGCATTAGCTGAAGGAGGAAGTATATTTATTAATGAGACGTTCTGGGATAGGCAACAGTTTGAGGCTTCGGCATT
The DNA here is from genome assembly GCA_041392855.1 of Flavipsychrobacter sp. Classification (NCBI taxonomy): domain Bacteria; kingdom Pseudomonadati; phylum Bacteroidota; class Chitinophagia; order Chitinophagales; family Chitinophagaceae; genus Flavipsychrobacter; species Flavipsychrobacter sp. Next base: position 2,244,727 of record JAWKLD010000001.1, on the reverse strand, counting down.
GAGCTTACAAATGACATCGTTATACTTTACTACCATGGCCAACGGTAATAGCCAAATGTATGATAGTAAGGTGTTTTTGACATTGATAGACAAAGCTGGTTTTGAAATAGTGAGAGATATAGATAATGTCGGTCAAAGTCACACAATATTAGAGTTACGTAAGAAGTAATACTTTCTTAGATTATTATTTTTTTTGATAGTTTGCCCCTATGAGTATCCTAAATGAAGTAGATGTTTTAGTTATTGGCGCAGGGCCATCTGGCAGTATTGCAGCGTCTATTATGCATCAAAACGGGTTGTCTGTTCAGGTAGTTGAAAAGATGAAATTCCCTCGTTTTGTAATAGGTGAAAGTCTGCTACCCCGATGTATGGAGGCTCTTGAAGAGGCAAAGCTATTAGATGTAGTTAAACAGCAAGGGTTTCAACAAAAGGATGGTGCAAGATTTGTAAAAGGTGATAGGAAGTGTGACTTTAATTTTTCTCAGCAATTTACCCCGGGGTGGAAATGGACTTGGCAAGTGCCACGCGCAGATTTTGATACGGCTTTAGCTAGTGAGTGTGAGAAAATGGGGATTAATATTGCATATGAAACGGGAGTCACAGATATTAAGTTTCATAATGACCATTCAATAACTACGGTAGAGACAAAAGAAGGTTTTAAGGAGATAAAGGCGAAGTTTATAGTAGATGGTAGTGGATATGGAAGGGTAATCCCAAGAATGTTTGGGCTTGAGAGAGCGGCAAAGTTGCCACCAAAGAAAGCACTTTTCTGCCATATAACAGACCCTAAAAGGGCACAGGTACATGAACCCAATAGAATAATAGCAATAGTACATAATCCAAGTACTTGGATATGGGTAATCCCTTTCTCTAACGGCAATACTTCTGTAGGTTTTGTTGGAGATCCAGACTTTTTTGATCAATTTGAAGACACTCCAGAAGAACAATTGAGAGCACTAATAGCTACAGAACCAACAATAGCAGATAGATTTGTAGATGCTGATTTTGTATGGGAGCCTAGAGTGTTACAGAGCTGGAGCGTTACTACTGACTCCTTTTATGGAGATGGCTATGTGTTGACAGGAAATGTAACTGAGTTTTTAGATCCAATTTTTTCATCAGGAGTTACACTGGCAGCAGTGTCTGCTCAATTAGCTGCTCATTTAGTAATAAGAACATTAAAAGGGGAAAAGGTTGATTGGCAAAAAGAGTACATGGATAAGATGATGCAAGGTATTGATGTGTTCAGAACATATGTTGATTGTTGGTATGATGGAACTTTGCATGAGATATTCTTTACCCCTAATCCCAGAGAAGATATAAAGGGACAGATATGTTCGGTATTGGCAGGGTATGTTTGGGATGAGGATAACCCATTTGTGAAAAACCATGAGAAGAATGTGAAAGGTTTGGCAAAATATCTTGCTGCAACTGGGAATAATTAAAAAAGATTCATTAAGTGGAGTTGTCTATAATAAGTTCGGTACGTATTGATAACCATTCTTTTATTAAGGATGGGAAAGAGATGGTATTCGACGATGAAACTAAAGTTTTAGCAACACCGGAAGAATTCTATAGGTACAAGGAATACAATTACATGAAGTTCTTTAAAATGGACTTGTTATGTAAATGGGCGTGGTTGGGTACAGAGGTTTTGTTGGAGGAAAATGATTCGATCATATCCGAAATTGATAAGAGCAATATAGCTGTTGTATTAATGACCCATCATGGATGCATAGATGTAGATAAGAAATACTTAAAAACTACAGAGTCTATACCTAGTCCAGCTTTGTTTGTATACACACTGCCTAACATTATGCTTGGGGAAATATGTATTAGGCATGGCTTTAAAGGGGAACAAGCAAGTTTAGTAAGTTATAGATTTGACATAGAAGAGATCCATTATTATGTTTCAGACTTGTTGAATAATAGAGGTATGAAAGCTTGCCTTTTTGGCTGGGTAGATGCTTTTGACGATAGTAAGGATGTGGCGATGTATTGGGTTTCGAAAAGTGATATAGGCAACAGTTTTACAGTAGATAATATTAAAGAAATATATTCAAAAGACTAGATGGCTACAAAAGCTTATATAGTAAATACAGGTATCATTACTGCTATTGGTAATAACAGCGACGAATGCAAGCAAGCATTAATTGAAGGCAAGTCTGGTATAGGTTATGCAGACCATTTGGCTACGCATTGGCAAAAGGAGATACCTGTAGGTGAAGTAAAGAAGACGAATGAAGAGTTAGCAGAAATTGTAGGCGTTAGTAAGGAATGGCCTCGAACGGCCTTGTTAAGTGCTATTGCCGTTCAAGAGGCATGGGGGCCTTATCAAGAAAAATCAGATGGTTTGCGTGTAGGGTTTTATTCCGCTAATACAGTTGGTGGAATGGATTTGACTGAAGGAGTGTATGATGCTTTTAAGCAGGATGCCAATAGTGTGGATTGTAATAAGATCATAAATCATGAGTGTGGTGCGATAACAGAATTAGTTGCAACACATTTTAATATCAATGATTTTGTAACAACCATTAGTACGGCTTGTTCTTCTTCTGCAAATAGTATTATGATGGCTGCGCAAATGATAGAAGCAGGTATGTTAGATGTTGCAATTGCTGGCGGTGCAGATGGGTTGTCAAAATTTACTTTAAATGGTTTTAATACCCTTATGATATTAGATAGGGAAGAATGCCAACCATTTGATAACAATAGAAGAGGGCTGAATCTTGGGGAAGGTGCAGGATATGTTGTGTTAATGAGTGAGAAAGCGCTAAAGCATTTTGATGCCGAAGGGCAGTGTTTTGTAAGTGGCTTTGCAAATGCCAATGACGCATTTCACCAGACTGCTTCATCTCCTGATGGCATTGGGAATCAACTAGCAATGACCAATGCATTGAAAAGAGCAGGATTAAAACCGGAAGATATAGACTACATCAATCTGCACGGAACAGGAACAGCAAATAATGATAGCGCTGAGGGTATGGCAATAGAAAAAGTGTTTAAAGGGATGATACCTTTAGCCTCATCAACAAAAGCTTATACAGGGCATACCTTGGGTGCTGCGGGTGGAGTAGAGGCTGTGTTTTCTGTTATGAGTATAAAGGAAGGTATTGTATATCCAAACATGAGATGGAAAACTCAAATGGAAGATGTTACGTGGAAGCCAGTTACAGAGTTGATGACTGGTCAAAATATTAATAACGTTTTATCTAACTCTTTTGGTTTTGGAGGTAATTGTTCCTCTTTAATTTTATCAAAGTGCTAAGTATGGAATTGTATATAAACAGTGTAGGGTCAATAAGTGGAGACGGAGGTAAAGAGGGTAGTTATCCGACTAGTTGCTTATATGCAGCAGAACCGGACTATACTGCGTATATAAAACCAATGCAGCTACGTAGAATGAGCAAGGCTGTTAGAATGGGTATTGGTGCATCTACGATAGCATTAGAAAAAGTGGGCTTAGAAAAAGCGGATGCCCTTTCTGCAGGAACAGCAATGGGCTGCTTGGCAGATACAGAGGTTTTTTTGAAGAAATTGATAGATCAGGAAGAGCAGATGCTAACACCTACTGCTTTTATACAATCAACACATAATACTGTAGCAGGACAAATAGCATTACATACTAAATGTAATGGTCATAATATGACATATGTACACCGTGGTCATTCTTTTGAACATGCTATGATCAATACACAGTTGTATCTAAATGATAACCCTAGTGAATTTGTGTTAACAGGTGGTTTGGATGAATTAACCGATGGTAGTATTGCAGCATTGCAAAGAGGGCGGGTTTATACTTCTAATAACTTAGAGCAGCATGAGGTACTTGAGGGTATTAATACAGGTGCAGTAGCGGGAGAAGGAGCAACTTTTTTTGTTGTCTCAGGAAAGCCTTTAAAAGATAATGTTGCTTGTGTTAAAGATGTGTATTGCTTTTCAACAAAAGATACAAATGCCGCTATTGAAAAGGTTAGTGGCTTTGCCCAATGTCATGAACAAAACGTAGATTTAGTTTTATTGGGCGATAGTGGAGATAAATCTACTAGCGAATTTTACACACAGCTAAGAGAAAATATATTTAAGGATGTATGTCAAACGTCATTCAAGCACTTATGTGGGGAGTATGCGGTAAGTAGTGCTTACGCATTGTCATTGTTAGTTGATAGGGAATTGTCTGATTCTTTATTTAGGACTGACCGACCTGAAAAAATCAGAAAAGTGATTATTGTAAATCACTTCATGCATTATTACAACTGCTGGTATGTAGAGCTAGCCGTATAGTTCAAAGTGAATCTGCTTTTTATCGTATCCCATTTCCGCTAGTCTTTTTCTAGCATCGTCAACCATCATTTTCCAACCACATAACATGAATTGAGCTTCAGGTTTATTGGCGCATATTCTTTCGTATACATCATGCACATAACCTTCTTCTCCATCCCATTTTTCTCTAGATAATACAGGATGATAATGAAAGCCATCTAATTCTTTTTCAAGTTGCTTCATTTCATCAAAATAGAGCAAGTCTTTTTGGGTACGTGTGCCAAAAATTAGATGTAATTTTTTATGAGGTATATTATGTTCTTTGATGTAGTGTAACATGCTTCTGAATGGAGCAATACCAGTGCCTGTGCATATAAAGAAGAAGTCTGTATCAAGGTGGTCAGGCATCGTAAATACCCCTTGAGGGCCTCTTAGTATTACTTCTGCACCTTCGTCTATTTGGTTGAAAAGATAAGTTGTTCCAAGTCCTCCATCTAAATAAACGATTACTAGCTCTATTACATTTGAGCCGTCAGGCATAGATGCAATACTGTAACTACGCCAACGTTTATTTCTTTTTTCATGTATTGGTAAATCAGCTGTAACAAATTGTCCCGGCTTAAAGTCAAAGCATTCTACTTCAGGTAAGGTGATGAAATAACGACGTGTACCTGCTGTAGCTTGTTCAATTTTTGTTACAATACCTTTTTGCCATTGTGGTAACATGTAGTAAAGGTATTGAATTTATATAATAGCTTATTCGGGCTTTTCGATAGAAAGATTAAAAATAGAACTGTCAATGGGACTTCCTTTTTCCCGCCAAGTTCTATAATTATATCTGATCCACATTTTCAGTTCCAGTTCCGTAGCTGCTCTGGCAAAATCATACTCCATAGGGTGTATGCTCATAAAATACCCTAATGTATCTCCGCTAAGGTTGGTAAGCTGTTGTACTAAAGGTCTTGTATAGCGTGTGTCAATAAATCGGCTATTTTCCCATTGTGTCAGGCTTTTTTGAAATCGGAATATCTGCTTGCTTCTACCTGACAATCGTTCTGCTACGAATGAAACTGGGCTCATTACAGAGCTGTGTGTCCTTGATAGCGCAGGCGCGTAGATTCTTTGCTTTTCAATAGAATCGATCTGATAAGGAGTATACTTAGGCCTTAGTACAAATTCATTAAGTCTGTACGACAAAGGGTGCATATTTATTTTGATGTTTTGCGTAGGTGTGCCTGCCGAAACAATATACTCTGTTACGTCATAGCCAATAAATGAAAAAGTTACTTGTTGCCCATCTTTTACGGGTATTGAAAATAGACCATCTTTAGAGGTGATCGTTGTTTGTTGTGTGCTTACATTCACCACTGTAACAGGATATAATGGTGTATTTTTCTCATCTACAACACGACCAGTTAAAGTCTGCGCAACCATGCTCAATGGTAATAAAAGTAATATGATGAGTAGTCTTTTCAAATAGTCTAAATATACAGGTAAAGGTAGCAGAAGCTCAGTTTCTCTAATATATTTCTGCCTGTTTTTTACATTACTTTAAGAAAGAAAGTATAAGTTCTCCACAAGAAGCATTGATAAATAAGAGGATTACATTTACTTTGCTCTAAAATTAAATAAATATGTCAAGTCCATCTTTCTACAATAGATTACAAGAAGAGTTAAAAGAAATCCAAGATTCAGGTTTATATAAGAATGAAAGGTTTATAGAATCTGAACAAGGTGCAGAGATTACAGTTAATGGAAAGAAAGTGCTTAATTTTTGTGCTAATAACTATTTGGGTCTGTCTTCGCACTCTAAAGTTATAGAAGCGGCACACAAGACGATAGATAATCGTGGTTATGGGATGAGCTCTGTTCGTTTTATATGTGGTACGCAGGATATACATAAAGAGCTGGAGGAAAAGTTGTCAAAATTTGTTGGTGCGGAGGATACGATACTATACGTTGCTTGTTTTGATGCTAATGGTGGTGTTTTTGAGCCATTATTGAATAGTGAAGATGTTATTATTTCTGATACATTAAATCATGCGTCTATCATTGATGGTGTTCGTCTTTGTAAAGCACAAAGGGCGAGATACAAGCATAATGACATGGCTGACTTGGAAGAACAGCTAAAAGCACATGCCGGAGCTAGAACGAGGCTAATTGTTACAGACTCTGTTTTTTCAATGGATGGTACTATTGCACAATTAGATAAAATTTGTGACTTAGCGGATAAATATGATGCGTTAGTGATGATAGACGAAAGCCATTCTTCGGGTTTTATGGGTAAAAATGGTAGAGGTGTGCATGAGCTATGTGGTGTGATGGATAGAATAGATATAATTACAAGTACTTTGGGTAAAGCCTTGGGTGGTGCATCTGGTGGTTTTACTAGTGGTAAGAAAGAGATAATAGACATGCTACGTCAACGCAGCCGTCCATATTTATTCTCTAATACTGTTGCTCCATCAGTGGTAGGCGCCACTATAGCTGTATTGGACATGTTAAGTGAAACAACAGAACTAAGGGACAAGCTTGAAGAGAATACATTGTATTTTAGAGAGCAGATGACTGCGGTTGGTTTTGACATCAAGCCTGGCACACACCCTATTGTTCCAATAATGTTGTATGATGCTGTAGTAGCGCAAAAGATGGCTGCAAGCATGCTAGAAGAAGGCATCTATGTGATTGGTTTCTTTTATCCCGTAGTGCCAAAAGGGGAGGCTCGTATTCGTGTTCAAATATCTGCGGGGCACAATAAGGAACAATTAGATAAAGCAATAGCAGCATTTACTAAAGTTGGGAAGGATCTAGGAGTGATTAAATAAAAAATTGGATAACCGTATAATTAAAATGCCACCTGAAAAGGTGGCATTTTAATACATGAGTATATTATATATTCTAATGAATCACCTTTATTAAGTGGATGTAATAACTGCTCGTAGATTTTAAATGCACTAAGTATAGTCCTGAAGGGTAAGAGCGTGTATTAATTGTAAAAGATGAGTTCGGTAGAGCTCTCTTTTTGTAAACTAAAATACCTTCAATAGACATAATTAAAATATCATTGACAGTATCGTCATTTGAAATAGTGATAGTTGCACTTTTATCACAAGGGTTAGGGTATACTTTAATGGGTTCTTTAGAATCCTTTAGTGTATAAATATTTGTAGGCCAGTTTAGAATATTGCTCATGAATGTGTCACTACCACAATGATTTGAAATAATAAGCTTTGCAACAAAAGCACCTTTGCTAGTGTAGGTATGCGTAATAGTCGCATTTGAATTATTTAGTCCGTCTCCAAATATCCATTGTTGGTTATCTACATAACGTGGATTGTCCATAGAAAATTTGAAAGTATTTTCTGCAACCTTTTGAACAATCATTTGATCTATCATAGGTAGAGAGTCCACTTGTATATTGACAGTATCTGTAGCAATGCAGTTATTAGCATCTGTAACAGTTATTGAATATTTACCAGTATGGTTTACCATAGCTGGTGAAATAGCAGGTGTTTTACTATTAGATGTAAAGCTTAATGGTCCTAGCCAAGTATATGCAAGTGTACCGGTGCCCCCTGTTGCTGAGGCTGTTAATGGTATATTATCACCAATACAGAAAGCTGCATCAGAAGATTTGGTCAATGAAATTTTAGAAGCAGGTTGATTGATAATAGGGTATATAGTATCCTTGCAGCCTCCTGTAGCAGTAATTATAAGGCGATATTGTCCAGCTTTTACATAACTAATATTTTGGGCTGTAGATGAAAAAGAACTAGGGCCGGTCCAATCGAAACTGAAAGGTGAGCTGCCGCCAGAAGTAGTAATATTAATTGCACCTGTGTTATCACCAAAGCATTTAACATGAGTTATATTAGGCGTAGTTGTAGGTTTCGTACAGCCACTACCTGTAGAGGCAGATATAGTTAGAGATGAGGTTGCTACATTATCATTTGTTTGTTGAAAGTTTCCATCGGCAACTAAGCCTGCTGCATAAAAAGTGATATTTCCTGTACTAGTAACAGGAGATGTCCACGGTATATTAATAACACCACTTGTAAGCCTTGTACTATGGGAAGCATAAGTACGGCCACTTATAGTTACTGTTTTAGTGCCTGATGGCATAGTTCCCCAGCCACTAACGTTGCTATTATTGCTGGATTTGACACTAACTGCTTGAAATCCGTATTTGGTGTTAGAGTTAGTTCCTGAAGAACTAATAGTGATACGTAATGTATAGCTATGGTTTGCTGTATAGCTCGTTACAGCAGTCGACCCGTCAAAAAGTTGTAGTGTTGTAGTAGGGGAGAATGAACCAGAACTGCTATGACAACTTGTGCCGTTAGAGCAGGTTCCATTATCAAAAGATGCACCAGTTCGTCCGCCATTACTTGTGTAGGAGCCACTACTGTTAAACATTGACAAATAACCAATGATGCAAATAAGTATCATGGAAAGAGAGGTCTTGTTTATGAATTTCATAACTCACAGAATTTGATATGAGGATAATAGTAATGTTTTTGTTTTTCTTTTTACTGAATTAGTTAAGCTCTAAGTCTTTAATATTAACTAGCAGTTTATATGTGCATTTATTTTAATAAGTTTTTAAGTTTGTCGTATCAGCTGATTGTATAAATAGAATCATATATCATTGTTTTCTGAGTTCAAGAATTATAATAATTGACTAATTCCTTTTTCTAATTATATTGGCTATTTGATATGGCAATTAAGAAAATAAGCATACTAGAGTTTCTGGAATTAAGAAAGAGTTGCGTTGTGTTAGATGTACGCAGTCCTGGTGAGTTTGCTCATGCACATATTTTAGGAGCCATATCTATGCCTTTATTTACGGATGAAGAAAGAAAAGTTGTAGGAACTTCTTATAAACAAGAAAGTCGAGAGCGCGCAATAAAAATAGGGTTGGACTATTTTGGAGTAAAGATGCGGAAGATGGTAGAGGAGGTAGAGCATATAATACAGAAAAACTCATGTTCAAAAATTATTGTCCATTGTTGGAGAGGAGGTATGCGTAGTGCAGGTGTTGCTTGGTTGTTAGATTTGTATGGTTTTGATGTACATGTATTAACAGGAGGGTATAAGGCCTATAGGAAATGGATTCACCAGCAATTTAGTGTGGGGTATAAATTTTTAATATTGAGCGGATATACAGGTTCGGGCAAGACACTAGTATTGAAAAGTTTGAAAGATAAACAAGAAGCTGCAGTGGATTTAGAAGCTACTGCTATACACAGGGGGTCTTCTTTTGGAGGCATGAAAGAGCCTCAGCCTACACAAGAAATGTTTGAAAATAAGCTAGGGGAAGCGCTGGCTAATTTAAAGGTGCAATCTGAGGAATATATATGGATAGAAGACGAAAGTCAAAGGATAGGTAACTTAAATATACCCCCTCCTTTATGGCAAACTATGCGCAGGGGAAGTGTGTGCTTTTTAGACGTTCCCTTTGAAGAAAGATTAAAGCACATTGTTGAAGAATATGGTGTAGTAGATAAGCAGGATTTAATAGAGGCTACTTATCGAATCCAGAAAAGATTAGGTGGTTTAGAAACAAAAAAATGTATAGAGCATTTGGAGAATGAAAGAGTGACTGATGCATTTGAAGTCTTATTAAAGTATTATGATAAACAGTACTTAAAAGCGTTTAATAAAAGAGGACTGCATGAGCATGAAATTGAAACAATAATATGTAAGCATGTATCAGGTGAAGAAAATGCTGAAAAATTGATAGTATGGAAGAAAATGAAATAAAGTTAACTCAATATGCACATGGAGCAGGGTGCGGTTGTAAAATTGCTCCTACAGTATTAGCTGAAATACTTGAAGCCAATACTATTGCTCCAAATAATGATAAGTTGCTCATTGGCAATAGTTCTAAAGATGATGCTTGTGCTTACGATATAGGAAATGGAAATGCATTAATAACCACCACTGACTTTTTTACACCTATTGTTGATGACGCATTTGATTTTGGGAGAATAGCTTCTGCTAACGCGATTAGTGATGTTTATGCTATGGGTGGAACCCCTTTTTTGGCTATCGCAATTTTAGGTTGGCCAGTAGATAAGTTGCCTGCTAGCTTAGCCAATAAGGTTTTAGAAGGTAGTAGAGCAGTATGTGCAGAGGCTGGCATTTCTTTAGCAGGAGGTCATAGTATAGATGTTGCAGAACCTTTTTTCGGGCTAGCTGTAAATGGCATATGCGCTATTGAAAATTTAAAGAAAAACAACACAGCGAAAGAAGGAGATATGTTATTGCTAACAAAACCACTAGGTGTAGGAATACTTTCTACAGCACAAAAAAGAGGGTTGATAACTGATGAACAACAAAAGGAGATGATGTCTTATATGGCTTCACTTAACAAGGTTGGGGAGTTGTTGGCAAAAATTGAAGGAGTACATGCAATGACTGATGTAACAGGCTTCGGGATATTAGGACATTTAATTGAAATGGCAGAGGGTAGTGCTCTGTCTGCAGAGCTGTATTATGATAATTTGAAAATTGTAACAGGTGCTACTGAATATCTTAAGCAACGTGTTGTGCCCGATGCTACTTACAGAAATTGGAACGCATATAGCAATAAGACCTCGTTTGATTCAGGTGTAGATGTGATGGAAGCATTCAATTTATTGCCTGACCCTCAAACAAATGGGGGGCTCTTAGTTGCAGTGTCTGAAGATGCAGTAAGTGATATTGTAGAGGTTTTTAAGGATGTGGGACTAGGTGATTTTATTGATCCTATAGGTAGGATGGTAGCTCCTCAAGAAAAAGTGATTATAGTAAAATAAAACAGCCCTCTATTTGAGGGCTGCTGTTTTATGTGTGGGCAAAGGGAGAGAAAATTGTTAGTCGGCAAGAGATTCGCTCACCTTGCTGTTTATTTTCTTTAACCAATTTTTGAATCTGAAAACTAATAGTAACATTACTGGTACAAGAATTAATGTAAGGAATGTTGCAAACATCAATCCATATATCATAGACCACGCAAGAGGCCCCCAGAAAGCAACGTTATCACCACCTAAATATATGTGAGGATTTAACTCAGAGAATAAGGTTGCAAAGTCTAGGTTTAGCCCTATACCAAGAGGTATAAGTCCCAGTGTTGTAGACAATGCTGTTAATAGTACTGGAGTCATACGTGTTCTGCCAGCTTCTACTATTGCTTCATATTCTGTCATGCCTTCTTTTAGCATTAGATCCATAAACTCTACAAGTAGAATACCATTTCTAACAACAATACCCGCTAGAGCAACTACGCCTACACCAGTCATTACAATCGAAACATTATTCCCGAAAATAGCTAACCCTAATAGTACACCAAATACACTGAATAGGATCTCACTCATTATAATGGTTGTACGTCCAAATGAGTTGAACTGCATGATAAGGATTAAGAAGATAAGCATCATAGCTATTAGCATGGCATTGCCTAAAAAACTCATTGTTTCCATTTGCTCTTCCTGTTGTCCTCCCATAGTAATGGAAATTCCTGTAGGTGCTTTAAAATCCTTCAATTCGCTTTTAACTGATGTTAAAACTTGGTTCAAGTCATAGCCAACAAGCAGGTTTGAAGAAAGAGTAATTATACGTTTTTGATCTTTACGTTTTATGCCTCCATATGTTTTACCATACTTTATGTCAGCAAAAGCACTAATTGGTACTTCACGTATAACACCGCCCATACCCATGTCTCTGAATTGTAAAGGCATGTTACGAACCGCATCAATGTTTTCTCGCTGTTCTTTCTTTACTCTAAGAGTTATTGGATAATCGTCATTAGCATCTCTGAATCTAGATATTTCGATACCAAAAACAGCAGTTCTTAAAGCACCTATAACTTGTTGCGTAGAGATACCTTCATTATTCATGCGCTCTCTATTGATGTCAAATACTAATTCAGGTTTGTCCGCTTGGAAGTCGCTCAATAGTTTTTCAACACCTGCAATGCGTTTGTCGTCCAAATACTTTTTAAGTCTTTCAGAAGTTACAATTAATGAATCAAGATTGTCTCCTTTAATATCTATAACTACCGGTTTGGATACAGGAGGTCCTCCTCCTTCTTGGTCAACAACTACCTGAGCGCCAGGAACAGCCTGAACAGCTTCTCTTATCTTCTGTAGATATACCGTTGTAGATTGTCCGTCTCTTTCAGAGAAGTCAACAAAAGCAACTTCAATTCTACCTTTGTTCGGGAAATTACCAATTTCGTTAGCTGTAGGGTCAACTGCGCCTACCGTTACATTGGCAATTACTGACTTAACGATTGGGTTTGTTTTATTTGCTTTATAGTCAATTTCTAAAACGTTATTTACTTTCTTTTCAAGCTCTAATAACTTTTCATTAGTATATGCTTGGTCAGTACCTACAGGCATTGTAAGATATACATATACAAAGTTAGGTTCTGCTTTAGGGAAGAAGTCTACTTTAGGTTTGCGAATAGCAATACCTACAATTGATAAAATAATAAGTAAAGCAGCTAAACCCATTGTTGTCCAAGGTCTGTTTAGTGCGCGCTTTAGCCATCTTGTATAGAAGTCTTTAAATTTAGGCCAAGTTTTTGTTTGGAAAGTTTTAATGACTCTGTTTAAGAAGAAACGTTGTAATAATATTAATAGATAGATAAATACTACAAAGTTTGCTGGTCCCCACATTTGTGTTACATAGAAGATGGCTGCAATAGCTCCAAAAATAACAGCAGTTATCTTTTGACGTTTAGTCCATCCTTTTTGTGTTTTAGTATCATCGTTCTGTTCTGGCTTCATAAAGCTAACAGCAAAAACGGGGTTGATGATATAGGCAACAAATAAAGAGGCTAGCAATGTGATGATGAGTGTAAGAGGTAGATATACCATAAACTCACCTATCAAGCCATCCCAAAATGCCAACGGAATAAATGGCATTAGCGTTGTTGCAGTTCCAGATAGTACTGGTAAGAATACTTCTCCAGTAGCCATCTTGGCGGCTTTGGATATGGGGATTTTTCCATTGTCAAATATCCGGTGCGTATTTTCTATTACAACAATGGCATCATCTACTACAATACCTAGTGCTAATAAGAAAGAGAATAACACGACCATATTAAGTGATATCCCTAGTCCTGGCATTGCAAGGAAAGCTATTGCGCATGATAGAGGTACTGACATAGCAACAAAAAGTGCATTTGTAGTACCCATAAAGAACATTAAGATCAATGTTACAAGAATGAAACCAATAATAATTGTATTGATCAGGTCGTGTAAGGTAGTCCTTGTCTTTTCAGATAAATCTCCAGTAGTAACAATTTTTAGATCTTGAGGGAGAGTGCTCTCTCTCATTTCTTCTATTACTTTCTGGATGTTGTCAGAAGCCGCAATAAGGTTCTGTCCTTTTGCTTTTATTATTTGCAAGGTTATTACATTGTTGCCATTTAAACGTGCATAGCTTTCTTGTTCTTCATAACCATCTACTACATCAGCAATATCTTTTAGGTATAGTGCTTTACCGTGTTCATTTTTTACAATGATATTCCCAATAGCTTCTGCAGATTTAAATTCATTCTTTATCGTTAGTATCCTTTTTTTATTATTCATGGATACTTGACCAGGAGTTGATGATTTATTCTCATTAGCAACTGCATTCTGAATATTCATGAAAGAGAAACCAGCAGCAGCCATCTTATACATGTCCACATTTATCTGAATTTCACGTTCAAGAGCACCAACCATTTTTGCTTGCTTGATCTCTTTAAGCTCCTCAATTTTATCCTGAATTTCATCAGCATAGTTTTTAAGCCTATCTAAATCATAATTGCCTGAAATGTTGATATTCATAATCGGAATTTCCGAGAAGTCGATATCAGTTACTTCAGGCTCGTTAGGTAAGTTTTGCGGCAGGTCTTTTCTCGCTTTATCAACCGCATCTTTTACATCTCTCTTTGCAGTAGTAACATCTACATCGGTATTAAACTCAACAGTTACAATAGAAAAGTCTTGAAAGGAGTTACTGGTAATCTTTTTAACCCCAGTCAAATTTCTTACTTCTTTTTCGATTGGTTTTGTTACCAAATTCTCCATGTTTTCAGGAGAAGATCCTGGATAGAATGTCTGTACAATAATTTGTGCCATTTTTATCTCAGGAAACTGCTCTTTAGGTAAGTTGATATAACTTAACAAACCTGCAAGTGAGATCAGAACAGTGAATATATATATAGCAGTACGATTGTCAATCGACCAGCTTGATGGCTTAAATTCTTTAAACTTATCTTTCATCAGTTTAGTTTTTCTGATAGTTTTCTTAGTTATGTTATAGTATTTCTACATCCCTACCGTTATCTACTTCTGCGTAGCCTTCTGTAATAACTTTATCGCCAGCATTTAAGCCTTCTAGTATTTCAGCATTACCATTAGCTATTCTTCCTGTCTTTATATAAGTAGATTTTGCCTTGTTGTTTTCTACCGTAAATACCATGTCTCCTTTAGCCGTTTTCTGTATTGCCGCAACAGGTATAGTTAAGGCTTCTTTGTTTTGGTAGTTTAAAATTTTCATTTTACAAGACATGTTTGGTCGTATGTCTTTGTTGTTGCCTATCCAAACTTCAATGTTAAAAGCTCTTGATATAGGATCTACAGAACGAGAAACGTAGTTTAGTTTAGAATTTATAGTAGTTCCTGTTTCCGAAAATTCTAGTATAACAGGATCGTTAGTATTTACTTTACCAATGTAGTTCTCACCAAGGGTGGTTTTTACTTTAAGCTTGGAATTACTTACTACTCTTATGCCGGTAACTGGGGCAGCCGGAGAACCTACAACGTCACCTACTTTTACGTTTATGGCATCTACTACACCTGAAATAGGAGCAACTATGCGGTACATGTTTCTTTGAGCCAGTAGCGACTCATATTGTTTTTGAGTGCTTTCGTAGTTAGCTTTGGCGGTTAAAAGCTGTACTTCAGAACCTATATTTTGCTCCCATAGCTTAGCTTGCTTGTTGTATAGTTGCTTTACTAAGGTTAGTTGCGCTTCCATAGCTTTTATTTGTTGCTCTACAGCAGCAGCGTCTAGTGTTGCTAATACTTGCCCTTTGCTAACATGTTGACCAGTATTGACATGTATTTTATTTACAGTACCTGGTGCTTGAGACGTAGCTAGTACGTTCTCATCTCCACTTACTGCTGCTTGAACGTCAATATATGATTTGAAGTCAGTTGGTGTTAGATTAAGGACAGAAACAGGTACTGCTTCAGCAGGTTTGTCTTTAAGTACTTTCTCTTCTAATTCCGTGATTTTTTTGTCTAGTTCAATTCTTTCTTTTTTCAATTTAGCTAACTCTGCAGAAGAATCTTCTGAATTGCCACCGCCACAAGCTGCAAATGCTAGTGTAGCTGCTAATATGATAATGGAGCGTTTCATCTTTATAATGTTTATATCGTTCTGGTTAATTGTTTATTTAAAATTCGCCAAGTGCTTTTTTCAATTTTGCTTGTGCGTTTACAACTTCTAAAAGCGATTGGAAGTAGTTATTCTGTGCAGCAAGTTGGTTAGTTTGTGCAAGAGATACTTCAGTATTACTTCCCACACCTGCATCATATTTTGCTTTTGCCAGCCTTAAGACATTGTTTGCTAGATCAAGATTTCTCTTTTGATTATTCATGGTCAACAATGCGTTCTTTAGTGTAGTTTTTGAACTGTTTTTCTCAAAATCAATACCTAGCTTTAGATAGTCTATTTTATTCTGAGTTTGTTGTACAGATATTTTTGCTTGCTTTACTCTACTACGTCTTTGCCATCCATCAAATATTGGTACATTTAGCTGTAGGCCAACAAGGGAATAAAAGATATATTGTTGATTAAACACATTATTAAAACTATTAGTAGAGTAAGTATATGCTGCTGTACCGAATGCTGCTAATTGAGGTAGGGCAGATAATCTATGCCTTTTTAAGTCATATTTATTCAACTCTAGTTCCGTAATCAGTAAATTAAAATCTGTTCTGTCCATATAGTCTACCTCTCCTAATAACAGACTGGCAGCATCTGTAAATTGATCATTAAGAGAAGTGTCGGTTAATGCTATTTGTTGTTCGTTTGGCAGGCCCATTAAGTACTTTAGCATTTGCTCATTGACAACTAAGGCATTATGTAGTTTTAAACTGTCAGATGCTAAATTGTTTAGATTGACAGTAGTTCTGTCTAACTCTATCTTTTCAATGAATCCAGCCTTGTAAAGTTCTTTATTGTCATCTATCATTTTTCTTGCATAGCCAATTGTCTCTTTTAATATTTCATATTGCTTATTAGCTACAACTAAACTATTATAGGCTATATGCATGTTGTAACGAACCTCTTCGTTGGTAAGTTTTGAAGCTTGCTCGTAAAGTTTTAATAGTGCTTTTCTAGCTTGTAAGGCAACCATTACACTGCCATCAAATAATAGCTGTGAGCCCGAAACGGATGCAGTAGAAGAAAACTTTGGAGTAAATGGAACAGCCACAAACGTTCCCGAAGGACCTCCAATAAACTCAGCAGGGACAAAAGATTGAATTGGATTAATATAATCGTTAAACTCGCCCTTAGCACTAATATTAGGGTAAGCAATTCCTGTTACCTCATTATTAATAGCTCTTTGCTTTAGAATGTCTAGTCTAGCATTTTTGGATTGTACACTATTCTGTACTGCTAGTTTCATGGCGTCGTCTAGGCTTAGTTCTATTGCGCCGTTTTCATTTTGAGCTTTTGTTGTTGCCGGTAATAACAACGCGGTCAATAAAAAGCTGTTTAATAGCCGTCTCATATTTTAGATACTTGCTTTAGGTATTGTTCTTTATATTTCTGGTATAGTTTTTCTCCTTTATCGGTCATTATGCCATATAAAAAATGCTCACTTAACTCATGACCTACAAATGGTAGATCATGTCTGTCATTTACTAATAGGTTAGGATGAAGAATAAGTAAAGACATTTCCATACGGTAACGCGCCATAAAATCAGCATTGATCTCTGCTCTATATAGCCCTGAAGCTATGCCTTGTTCTATATTTTCTCTTATAGATACTATATCATCATTGAGCATCTTTCCTCTAAACTCCTGAAACGCTTCCGGATAAAAGCGTTCCAGTTCTAGCATTGCTATTGGATTTATTTGGCGGTGTACCTGGTCAAAATTGCCCATAATGCGTACCATTGCTTCTATGGCATTGTCTGATTCTGCCATTAAAGTTTTGCATTGATTATGTATTTTGGATTTGTACCATGTTACAGACTCTGTAACAACTTCTTGCTTGTTGGCGAAATGTTGATACAATGTCTTTTTGGAAATACCCGCTTTCCTTGCAATATCATCCATAGTTATTGTTTTGAACCCATATTGGCGAAACAATTCAGAGGACGCACTGAGTATTTTAGTTAATGTATCCATGTGGTGGGCAAAACTATGGAAACATTTTGAACGAAAATAGTTTCCTGTGTATAATTTTAATTTATAGTGCCAATTGTTTAAACAGATAATGGAGTTTTTTCTGCTTCAATGGAGTTATTTTCTGCCTCAACCTCTATAAATCAAATATTATACTTTTTATTATCTTGGGTGTAAAATTATATCTATGAGTCTATTAAAAGAGTTTAAAGCATTTGCTACAAAAGGTAATGTAGTTGATCTGGCAGTAGCAGTTGTCATCGGTGGTGCCTTTGGTGCAATTGTAAAGTCATTAGTAGCAGACCTAATAATGCCATTAGTAGGTATGATAACAGGTGGTAGCAAAATTAGTGCTAGGTTCCTTGTATTAGAAGCTGGTAAGGAAGGTGATGTTTATACGTCTTTAGCACAGGCTAAAGATGCAGGTGCAAATGTGCTTGCATACGGTAATTTTATCCAATCGGTAGTAGACTTTTTGTTGATAGCGTTTAGCATATTTATGGTAATAAGGGTATTTAACAAGTTGAAAAAGAAAGAAGAGGAGAAACCTGCTGCACCACCAGAACCATCTTCAACCGACAAATTATTGATGGAAATACGAGATTCCTTAAAAAAATAATGGTTTAACACCTCTTTTTTAGCTAAAAACCAATTATTTACGCATTTTTGTGTCGTAGGAACTCCTACTACGCTTATGGCTACAGGTAAAATATATAAGGACTTACGTTCTCGTAAACAATCGGGAAAAAGTGGTTTCGCAGTATTGGTAGATCCGGATAACGTATCTCCTGCTGAAATGCCGAGATTGGCAGAGTTATGTAATGAAGCAGCAGTTGATTATTTATTTGTTGGTGGTAGTTTGATCGTGAAGGACCAGCTAGATAAGTGTATTCAGCAATTTAAAGCAGAAAGTGATATCCCTGTTGTATTATTTCCGGGTAGTCATGCACAGGTAAGTCAGTATGCAGATGCGTTATTATACCTTTCTCTAATATCAGGCAGAAATCCTGATTTGTTAATAGGTCAGCACGTTGTTTCTGCTCCAGCTATTAAGTCTAGTGGCTTAGAAGTGATATCCACTGGTTATATTGTAGTAGATGGAGGCGTTCCTACTACAGTGTCTTATATGAGCCATTCTGCACCAATACCTGCTAATAAGCCTGATATAGCTATGTGCACTGCGTGGGCGGGTGAACTTCAAGGTAAGCATGTTATATATATGGATGCAGGTAGCGGAGCTAACAACCCGATATCTGAGGAGATGTTGAAAAAAGTGAGTAGTAGCATTGAAATACCATTAATTGTGGGCGGAGGAATAAAAACTCCGGAGAAAGTATATAATAATTGCATGGCGGGGTCCAATATAGTTGTAGTAGGCAATGCAATAGAAAAAGACCCTATGCTAATAAAAGACCTGGTACAAGCCACAAAACATGAAATTCCTTCTATTAAATAATTTGGAAGGTATATTATAATAATTTACCTTTGCACACCAAATTAAAATTATCCTTCGCTTTATAGCGATATTAAATATTAGTTTTTATGAAACGTACGTATCAACCAAGTCGTCGCAGCCGTAAGTCAGTTCATGGTTTCCGTAAGCGTATGGAGTCTGCAAATGGCCGTAAAGTGTTAACTTCTCGTCGTAAAAAAGGACGTAAGAAATTATCAGTATCAAGCGAGCGTCGTTTGAAGTAATTAAAATTATAGTGACAGCCGTTCGTTACACATTCAAAAAAAACGAAAGGCTTAAACGAGAACAACATATTGATTCGCTTTTCCGTAATGGAAAAGCGTTTTCTGTTTTCCCGATAAAGTTTATTTATCAACTAGTTCCTCGTCAAGCCGATAGTGCAATTATTCGCACTGGCTTTTCTGTACCTAAAAAGAAGTTTAAGAGTTCTGTTCAACGTCATGCAGTAAGACGAAAATTAATTGAAGCATGGCGGGTGCATAAGCATTTACTTCTTGAACATATACCTCCTGAAAAGGAGTTGCACATATTCCTTATATTCACAAGTAGGGAAAATGAAGAAATGAATATTCTTGTAAGCAAGGTTATGGAGGGTATTGATAAACTAAAGCAAATACTATCTCATATAGATGGGTAGATTTTTAGGCATATTATTTATTTGGCTAATTAAGTTTTATCAGGCATTTATATCTCCATTACTTGGTGCTAAATGCAGGTACACCCCTTCTTGCTCAGAATACGGAGTGGAAGCTATTAAAAAGTACGGACCGCTGAAAGGAGGGAAGTTGGCTATAAAAAGAATAGCCTCTTGTCACCCAAGGGGTGGAAGTGGATATGATCCTGTGCCATAAAGGCAATGCTTAGTTTGTAATTTACGTTTATTTTTAGGTCATGTTTTATTCATTCAAAGGTTTTATTCCTGTAGTTCATCCTACAGCTTTCGTCCATCCACAGGCTGTAGTTACAGGTAATGTAGTAATAGGTAAGGATGTTTATATAGGCCCTGGAGCAGCATTAAGAGGGGACTGGGGGGCTATTGTGATAGAGGATGGTTGTAATGTGCAAGAGAACTGCACGATACATATGTTTCCAGGTGTAACGGTTACCCTAAAAGAATCTGCACATATCGGTCATGGAGCTATAATACATGGTGCTACTATAGGGAAAAATGTGCTTGTAGGAATGAATGCTGTAGTAATGGATGATGTGGTGGTAGGAGATGAAAGTATAATTGGGGCATTGGCATTTGTTGCCGCAAAAACAGAGATACCTGCACGTTCATTAGTAGTGGGTAATCCCGCAAAAGTGATCAAGCAAGTAAGTGATGACATGATTGATTGGAAGACCAAGGGGACAAAGCTATACCAAATGTTGCCCAAAGATATGATGGATACTGCTGAACCCTGTGAGCCACTAAGAGAAGTGCCTGAGAATAGGCCGGAGCAAGAATCGCTCTACGATACTTGGAATAAAATAAAAGAAGGAAAATAATAATAGAAAAAGCCACGCTATTGCGTGGCTTTTATAATCTTAGGGTAATCGTTAATATAAAAACGAAGATTAACCTTCGTCAGAATTAACTAGTTCATTCACGAATTTAGCCACAGAAGCAATACGTGCATGATTTAGTGCATAGTGAATAAATTTACCATCACGCTCAGTGATAACGATGTTAGCGCGACGTAAAATAGCTAGGTGTTGAGAGGCAACTGATTGCTCTAAACGAAGCTTTACATAAATGTCAGTAACATTCATACGTCTGTTTTCCTCCAACAACTTAACGATTTGTTGACGTAGCTTGTGATTGATAGCTCTAAGAGTCATCGCTGCATTCTTCACCGCCATGTAATCAAGCTTAATCTGCTCGTTTGATCCTTCATCTTTACGAATCACCAAAGTGTTCGCCGACACAGTCGTTTCCATTAAAATTAAATATTTACAAAGGTTAATGAATAATAAATAATACTTATATAGTAGGTACTATAAATTAAGGAGTGCAAACATACACTAATCCTAAATATGAAACAAGATTATATTCATTGGTTCTGTTAAATAACTCCTAAATGGGATATGTGATTGTTGGTAGCCAATACTGTAACTATTTGCTAGACTTTGGCTTATGTGTGTAAACTTTTTTTAAGTAGTTAGGCTCGCTATTGGCTAAATTGACAAAACTTTTACTATTGTGTTGTTCGTAGGCATACAGAGCCCAACTCTCAGCATTAGCTTCTTTAGCTTTAAATGAGGTGTGAACTCCTGCCTTTTTTTGTTCGATAAAAGCGACAATTTTTTCGTCCATTTCACCAATAACTAGAGTGTTAGGACTAAGGTTTAGCAGCATTACTTCTTCTTCTAGTATATGGCAAGGTTCTATTGTCTCAATAAAGTCCTTATCATACCCTGAAATAAAATATTCACCCTCTCTTGCAGGTATTATGGAGTAAAATTGTGTGTATTTATTAGAGTGTTGAGAACGATTTAGATCATTCCAAACTTCATGAGCAATTAATAGTAGCTTGCTATGCATCATAAGAGGTTTGTCTATAGCGTAGCATATTCCTTTGGCGGTAGAAGTTCCAATTCTTAACCCTGTATAAGACCCTGGGCCTGAGCAAACAGCAATTGATGCAATGTCTTTTAGGCTTATGCCTGCTGTTTTTAAGACAGATTCTATGTCTTTATTAATAATGGAAGCATTGTTGCGTGCATCTGTATTTACTTTTTGAGCTACTAATTGGCCAGCCTTGCTAATGGCTGTAAGCCCGCTATCTGCAGATGTGTCAATATGTAGAATATATGCCATAAGGTTATGCAAATGTAATACGTGTATTACATTTGTACTATGGAAAAGAAAGTAATTCGTACAGATAATGCGCCTGCACCGATCGGGCCATATAATCAGGCCATACAATATGGAGATATGTTGTTTGTTTCAGGGCAAATAGCCATAGACCCTAAAACCGGCAATTTGGTAGAAGGAGATATACAAACGGAAACCAAGATGGTGATGGAGAATCTAAAAGCTGTTTTGGCCGAAGCCAATATGGATTTTTCAAATATCATCAAGTCAAGTATTTTCTTGATGGATATGGGGCAGTTTGGGCAAGTAAACGAGGTTTATGGCAGCTATTTTGGAGAAAACCCACCCGCTCGTGAAACAGTACAGGTGGCAGGATTACCTAAGGGTGTAAATGTTGAAATAAGTGTAATAGCTGGTAAATAAAAAAGCCCCATCAAGGGGCTTTTTTATTTAAGTATGGTGTTATTATTGCTTTTTCTGTTCCTTAGCCCATCCGTCTTTTAATGTAACTGTCCTGTTAAAAACTAATTTTTCTTCAGAGCTGTCTTTATCTACGCAGAAATAACCAGTGCGCATAAATTGATATTGCTGACCAACTTTAGCATCTGCTAGTGCCGGCTCTATATATGCATTGGGTATAACAGTTAATGACTCTGGATTGATGTGATCTTTAAAGTCACCTTCAGCGGTTGCGGGGTCTTCTACTCTGAATAGTCTATCATATAAACGAACTTCTGCCGTCTTGGCATGAGGTATGCTTATCCAGTGTATTACCCCTTTAGCTTTTAGTCCGCTTGTGTCTTGACCACTTTTGCTGTCAGGGAAGTAAGTGCAATACAAAGTAGTGATAGCGCCATCGGCATCTTTCTCAAAGCTATCACACTTAATAATATATGCACCTTTTAGACGAACCATTTTGTCTGGCCCTAGTCTAAAAAACTTTTTTGGAGGTTCTTCCATAAAGTCTTCACGCTCTATCCATAACTCTTTACTAAAGGGGACTTTTCTTGTGCCACTATTGTCGTCTTCAGGATTGTTGTCTATTTCTAATTCTTCGGTTTGGCCTTCAGGGTAGTTTGTAATAATAACCTTAATAGGGTCAAGCACAGCCATAACTCTATCTGTAGTCTTGTTTAGTTCTGTACGTACATTGAATTCTAGTAAACTAATGTCTACCATATTCTCACGCTTACCTATACCAATTGTGTCTGCAAAATTTCTGATGGCCATAGGAGGGTAGCCTCTACGGCGCATGCCACTTATCGTAGGCATACGTGGGTCGTCCCAGCCTGATACATGATTTTCGTTCACCAGCTGTAATAGCTTACGTTTACTCATTACAGTATAAGACATATTACGACGAGCAAATTCATACTGATGAGATGGATATATTCCCAATTGTTCAATAAACCAATCGTATAATGGGCGGTGATGAATGAACTCGAGCGTACAAACAGAGTGGGTGATTTCTTCTATACTATCACTTTGCCCATGTGCAAAATCGTACATAGGGTATAGGCACCATTTGTCGCCAGTGCGGTGGTGGTGTGCATGTTTTAACCTATAAATAACTGGGTCGCGCATTAACAGGTTGGGGTGGCTCATATCTATTTTGGCACGTAATACCTTTGCGCCATCTTGGTATTTGCCGTTGCGCATATCTTCAAAGAGTTGGAGATTTTCTTCAATGCCTCTTTCTCTATATGGGCTGTTAGTGCCAGCTTTATTAATATCACCTCTTTGTTGAGACATCTCTTCTGCAGTACTATCGTCTACATAGGCTAGTCCCTTTCTGATTAGAGTGACAGCATAATTATACAGGGTCTCAAAATAGTCGGAAGTATATAACTCCTTATCCCATTTAAATCCTAACCACTCAATATCTTTTTTTATGCTATCTACATACCTTGTTTCTTCGGTCGTAGGATTAGTGTCATCAAAACGTAGGTTGCAAGTGCCATTATATTTCTCTGCCAAGCCAAAGTTGAGACAGATAGAAGAAGCATGACCTATGTGTAAATAGCCATTAGGTTCAGGCGGGAAACGCGTATGAACTTCTTTGATTTTGCCACTTCTTAAATCGGCCTCTATTATCTCTTCAATAAAATTTAATGATTTTTCTTCACTCATTAGTGCTCTTGTTTGCAATCTGTAAAGGTAATGTTTGTCTAATTATAAAAGAGCGAAGGCATTCGGTTTTTACCTGACTTACTCCGGTCGGGTAATATCCATATAATACCCAAGTCTAAAAAGGCTATATGATTCTTTAATTCAGTATTCCCTGCTAATATTACATTGCTATTGCTCATGTCAGTTATCATATATTGGAAGGATGGGCCAAATATGAGTGCCGCATTTTGAGCAAATCGGTATTCAAAATGTAGTTTAGCATGTCCTAAAATACTACTAGGGTTAAACTGCTTTTTAAATGTGGTTTGGTCTAATCTCTTTTTTAATATAGAGCCATCAAGTAGTTTACTCACACTTCGAGAACCGTAATTAAAGGCATAGCTAGCACCTAGGTAGGGCACTATGGCTAATCTCTTATTATTTCTTAATACATAGCCCAGTTGCAATGTACCAGTAAGATGGTTGAAATAATAGCTGGTTTTATTAGCCCCCATGTTATAATTATAACCACTTCTCTGGTAGCCGGCACCCGCCTGTACTCTAAGTTTATTAAAGCTGTAACCAACACCAAGCTCTGCACCGTAAGTGTATACGGGGTTGGCTACGTGCTGTAAAGGTGTTAGGTTTACTTGGTCTGAAGAACTAATACCGTTTCTAAATACAGGGCTGAAATATAACCCCCTCTGTGCAATAGCCGAATGAACACCTATAATTATGATGCAGGCTATCAATATGCCACGTTTCATAAAAGTCTTAGTAGTTATATTTCCAATAAAGGTAAAACATATGGGAGAGAGATATAATTAACGACTGATAAATTATTACTTTTACAATCGCATTTTAACTTATTATGACAGACACGATGCAACGCCCAGTAAGGGTACTGGTAGCAAAAGTAGGTTTAGACGGTCATGACCGAGGAGCCAAAGTAATAGCCACAGCTTTGAGAGATGCAGGTATGGAAGTAATATACACAGGGTTGAGGCAAACTGCGGATATGGTTGTTAACGCTGCCTTACAGGAAGATGTTGATGCTATAGGCGTTAGCATTTTAAGTGGTGCGCATATGACAGTTTTCCCTAAACTAATTTCCTTAATGAAAGAAAAAGGTTTGGAAAATGTATTACTTACCGGTGGGGGTATTATACCTGAAGAAGATATGAAGGAGTTGAATGAAAAAGGAGTAGGAAAACTTTTTGCTCCTGGAGCGGCAACTTCTGAAATAGCAGATTATATAAATAACTGGGTAAAAGAAAACAGAGCAGAGCTATTCTAATTAAATAATTTATATGTATAAAACATTATTGACAGAGCTGAATGAAGGTATTCTAACTATTACTATCAATCGCCCTGACAAACTCAATGCATTAAATAAAGATGTAATTGAAGAATTAGGAACTGTTTTAGACGATGTATATAATAATGATGACATCAAAACAGCAATTATTACTGGTGCCGGTGAAAAAGCATTCATTGCAGGTGCGGATATATCAGAGTTTTCCGCATTAGATGGTAAGCAAGGTGCGGCCTTGGCTCAAAAGGGGCAAGACCTAGTATTTAGTAAGATTGAAAATAGCCCTAAGCCAATTATTGCGGCTGTTAATGGGTTTGCGCTAGGTGGTGGTTGCGAATTGGCTATGGCTTGTCATTTTAGACTAGCTAGCGAAAATGCCAAATTTGGGCAGCCAGAAGTAAACCTAGGTTTGATACCTGGGTATGGTGGTACTCAAAGACTTACGCAGCTTATAGGTAAAGGGAAGTCTATGGAATTATCTATGACTGGAGATATGATTGGGGCAGAAGAGGCAAAAATGCTGGGTTTAGTGAATTATGTAACTCCCCAAGCCGAATTATTGGACCAAACAAAGAAAATATTACAAAAAATTCAGTCAAAAGCTCCCTTAGCTATAACAAAAGTTATATATTGTGTGAACGAAGCAGCTAAGGCTGACCCTCAAGGGTTTGCCAATGAGATTGCTCGCTTTGGTGATTGTTTCGAAACGGAAGATATGCGTGAAGGAACAAGCGCTTTTCTAGAAAAGAGAAAAGCAACATTTAAAGGAAAATAATTATTTATCTTCAAACGCTAAAAAATCAGCGCTATGCGGAAAAATTTACTCCGTAGTATTTTAGTATTGTGCATCGGTGCTACAGCCTTATCGGCATATGCACAGCCTGCTATACCAAGAAAATATGTTGAGCATCCGGGTTTTTCTTTGGGTATCAATTTTGGTATGTCAGATTTATGGGGCGATGTAGGTACTCAAAACTTCGTAGACCATTACAATAATGATAAGTATTTTGATAAGCCAACATTTATGGGAGGTATTTTCTTCCGTTATGTAGCTCATCCATCTGTTGGAATGCGTCTAAATATTAACTACGGTACACTCTACGCTACAGACGAGTGGAATATTAATAAGGCTAAATCGGCAACATCTGTTGAAGATGACGCTTATCAACGTTACTTGCGTAATCAAGATGCTCGAGCTAATGTATGGGAAGCGACTTTTATGTTCGAATTAATGCCGCTTAGATGGAACTCTGAGAGCAAAGTTGCTCAAAAGGCAATGCAACCATACCTTACAGCAGGTGTTGGTGGTTTTTATTTCCGTCCTCAAACGTCATTGATAGACCCTCTTACTGGTCGTAAAAGATGGGTAGATACTAGAGACTTGCAACTGGAAGGAGATGGCGTTCCTAATTCTGGTGCAAGAGCTACAACTCCATTCCAAATTGCGGTACCTGTAGGTTTAGGTCTTCGTTGGGATATCGGTAATAATATGATGTTCGGTTTTGAATATCTATATCGCTTTACTACTACAGATAGATTAGATAATGTAAGTAGTGAATATGTGTCGAAAGCATATTTCGATAGACATTTATCAGAAGAATATGCTGAAACTGCAAAGCAAGTATATGATAAATCTTGGTATATAGAGCCAGGTTCTACAAACGCACCAGGAAGTACTAGAGGTAATAAAGAGATCCTTGACGGATATTCTACTTTTAGTATCCAGTTTATCTATAGATTAGAAACAAACAAAATACCTTGGTGGTACTAAGGAGATTTTTATAAATTGTGTTACGAAAAGGGCGATATGGAAAATATCGCCCTTTTTAATAATAATATAATGCCTGTGAAAGTTAGTAGTAATATTTCGGTATTATTTACTAAAATAATAAGGTATTTATAAGCAAATACACTAATTTTCAAGCCCTTAAGCGAAAGAAAATATGTATGCATATCTTGAAGGAGTTTTGTCTTACAAATCTCCATCATTGTTATATATGGATGTAGGTGGTGTAGGTTATGAAGTGCACATAACTCTACAGACATATAGTAAAATTCAAAATGACGATAAATGTAAACTGTTCACGCACTTACATATTAGAGAAGATGCATGGGTGGTATATGGTTTTGCTGACGAGCAAGAGCGCGCTACATTTAGAAGTTTGTTAAGTATAAACGGTGTAGGTGCTGCAACGGCACGAATTATTCTCTCCTCACTAACACCAGAAGAATTGGAAAGAGCAATAGCTACAGATAATACTGCAACCTTGCAAAAGGTAAAGGGTATTGGTGCTAAAAGTGCTCAACGTATAATTTTAGAGCTAAAAGGGAA
Organism: Flavipsychrobacter sp.; assembly: GCA_041392855.1. Taxonomy (NCBI): domain Bacteria; kingdom Pseudomonadati; phylum Bacteroidota; class Chitinophagia; order Chitinophagales; family Chitinophagaceae; genus Flavipsychrobacter; species Flavipsychrobacter sp. The sequence goes on along the minus strand of JAWKLD010000001.1, from coordinate 2,217,033 downwards.
GTTGAATATAGAAAGAGGAGAGGCTGAGCTGTCTAGTGTAAAACACAATACAATTGAAGAAGATGCGTTATTTGCTTTAGTAAACCTTGGTATTTCTAAGTCTATGGCTCAGGGTGCATTGAAGAAAGTAAATAATGCAGGTTCATTAACGGTTGAAGAGCTGATAAAAAAAGCACTTCAGATGCTATAAATAAAGTAAGTATAATTGAAGGGTAGTAAGCATTTTGGGTACAAGTTTTTGGCTATAATATCACTATTGGTAGTGATAGCTAATGCTGCTGCGCGAGATTTTGACGATCCATTTTATTTTGATGATCCCGATCCTATAGAAGACTCAACTAATAAAGATTCACTCAGGTTTCCGATATACGATAATACTAATAATCCTGTTGAGCGTCAACCTTCAAGTATCGATCTAAATAGACCATCTAATATAAAGCAGTCAGTTGAGTATGATCCTGATGATAATAGGTACTATTTCTCCGAAAAGTTGAGCGACCGCTATTTAGGTGCGCCTACCTTCATGACCTTTGATGAGTATATAAAATACCAAGCTGAAAAGGATGAACAAAACTATTGGAAAAGAAGACTGGATGCATTAACACTATTTAATCAAAAACCTAAGCTCCCTACAATGTACAAGGAGGGGATTTTTGATAGAATATTCGGGGGTAATACAATTTCTGTAAAGCCTCAGGGTAATGTAGATATAACCTTTGGGGGTAACTGGCAGAATATACAAAACCCTACACTGCCTCAGAGAGCACAGAAGTACGGCATATTTGATTTTGATATGCAAATGAATATCAACTTGCTAGCTACAGTAGGTGATAAGTTGAAACTTAATATAAGTAATAATACTCAAGCTACGTTTGATTTTCAAAATATCCAGAGACTAGAGTATACGGGTAAGGAAGATGAAATCATAAAGAAGATAGAAGCAGGTAATATTAGTTTCGATCTGAATAGTAATTTGATACAAGGAGTACAATCTCTATTTGGACTTAAAACAAGATTACAATTTGGTAAGCTTTGGGTTACAGCTGTATTGTCTCAACAACGATCGAAAAGACAGAGCTTGACAATACAAGGAGGGTCGCAAACACAGAACTTTGCGATAAAAGCAGACGACTATGAGGAAAATCGACACTTCCTTTTATCTCAGTATTTTAAGAATAACTATAACAGAGCACTAAGTAATTTCCCTATAATAAATTCTCAAGTAACCATTAATAAGATCGAGGTATGGATAACCAATAGCACCGGAGCAACAGAGGGTGTTCGTAATGTTGCTGCATTTATGGATCTGGGTGAGGTAGCTCCGCATAAAAATACGCTTATAGGACCTATTAACAATGTGCCATACGGGTTGCCAGACAACTACGTCAATCAATTATATGCAAACCTGCAGCAGAATCCTATCTTAAGAACAAGTGCAAGTGTAATTCCTGGTTTGGATAATGGTATCGATTTTGTGCCGCAGCAAGCTAGAAAACTAAACCCCTCTGAGTATTCTTTTAATCCACAACTGGGTTATATATCTCTTAATACACAAGTCCAACCAAATGATGTACTTGCAGTGGCCTTTAGATATACATACAATGGTAAAGTGTATCAAGTGGGTGAATTTGCAGAAGATTTACCTCCATCAAGAACGGCGCAACCGCAGCAAGGCCAGCAAACTACAGGTAATGCTGTAGCCGATCAAAGAGTTATATTCTTGAAAATGTTGAAAGGGACAGCACCTAACCCTAGATTACCTATTTGGGGGCTGATGATGAAGAATGTGTATGCACTAGGAGGACTTGGCGTTTCTAAAGATGAATTTAGGTTAAACATTTTATACCAAGATCCTGGAGGCGGTGAAAAAAGATATATACCAGAAGGGGATAATGCAGGAGTACCTTTAATAACATTGCTAAATTTAGACAGGCTTAATATTCAAAATGACCCTGCTCCCGATGGTATATTTGACTTTGTAGAAGGGATAACGATCAACACACAACAAGGTAAAATCATATTCCCCGTGCTAGAGCCTTTTGGCGAAGACTTGAAACCTTCACTAGGTACAAGTGCGCCATTGTTAGAAAAAAAGTATTTGTATCAAATACTATACGATTCTACTAAAACTGTAGCACGACAGTTTCAGCAAAATAACAGATACGTAATTAAGGGTTCTTATAAATCAGCTTCGTCTTCTGAAATATTCTTAGGAGGTTTTAATATTCCTCAAGGATCAGTTGCGGTAACTGCTGGTGGTCAAAGGTTAGTTGAAAATGTTGATTACCAAATTGATTATGGTTTAGGCAGGCTAAAAATATTGAATACAGGTATTTTAAATTCAGGTATACCAATTAACGTACAATATGAAGATAATGCCACATTTGGTTTTCAACAGCAAAACTTTATGGGGGCTAGGTTAGATTATTTCGTAAATGATAAATTGATAGTTGGGGGTACTTATATGAGGCTAACAGAGAGACCTTTTACCCAAAAAACAACTTTTGGCGATGACCCTATTAAAAATACAGTAATAGGGCTTGATGTGAACTATCAATCAGAGGTGCCAAGTTTAACTCGAGCGTTAGACAAGCTGCCTCTATTCGCAACAACAGCACCCTCTATAATAAATGTTACTGGGGAAGTGGCAGGGTTGTTGCCTAGCCATCCGAAACAAATTAATGCATTAGATCCAGAAGGGTCGGTTTATATAGACGATTTTGAAGGAACAAGAAGTTCTTATGATTTAAAATATCCACCAACTGCGTGGACACTGGCAAGTACGCCACAAGGAGCAACAGGGCCTAATGGAAATGAATTATTTAAAGAGTCAAAGTTGGTCAATGATTTAGATTATGGTAAAAATAGAGCCAAGTTAGCTTGGTATTTTCTTGAGCCTAATTTGGTTGACCCATCAACTGGCATACCTGATTATGTAAAGTTGGATAAAAGACAACACTATATAAGGCTTATACAACAACAAGATGTTTTTCCTGCAAAGAATACCAACTCTCTTCAAAATGCACTAACAACACTCGACTTAGCGTATTATCCTGATCAGAAAGGGCCATATAATTTTGATGTAGCCGGTGTGACACCTGATGGTAAACTTACAAACCCAAGAAGTAGATGGGGGGGGATAATGAGAGCTATTGATAATAGTGACTTTGAACAGTCAAATGTAGAGTTTATAGAGTTTTGGGTTATGGATCCGTTTATTAACGAGCCTAGCGCAAGAGGAGGGTCATTATACTTAAACCTTGGTAGTGTATCGGAAGATGTACTAAAAGATTCTAAGAAGTTTTTTGAAAACGGTATTGCTTATCCTAAAGATGCAGCAAAACTAGATAAAACAAAGTGGGGGTATGCACCAAAATTCCAGCAACAAATAACACGCTCTTTTGATAATGAGCCCGATGCTCGTACTGCACAAGATGTTGGTTATGATGGTTTAGACAATGATGAAGAGCGTCAATTTTTCTCTCAATATATAAATCAAATAGCAGGTGTTGTTTCTCCACAAGTATTGCAAGGGATACAAGCAGACCCTTCAAACGACGACTATGCCTATTTTAGAAATGCTGAATACGATAACCAAGGAACATTTGTCATAGAACGTTACAAGCGTTTTAATAATCCTCATGGTAATTCTCCAGTATCTGATGCAGGTGCTAATTTTTCTCAAGCAGGTACTAATATCCCAGAATCAGAGGATATAAATAGAGATAACACATTAAGCGAGTCGGAAGATTACTTTGAATACCGTATCGATATAAAACCCAACATGAATGTTGGTACGAACTATATCGTTAATAAGCAAGAATCAAATGTCAAATTACCCAACGGTCAGATAAGTAAAGAAACATGGTATCAGTTTAAAGTGCCTATCAGAGAGTATACGAATAGAGTAGGTAATATCGCAGATTTTCGCTCTATCAGATTTATGCGTTTATTCTTAAGTGATTTTGAGGATAGTCTTGTTATGCGTTTTGCTAGGTTAGATTTAGGGAGGAATAACTGGAGACGATATTTATTTTCTTTGCAAACACCTGGAGAAAATATTCCTGAAGACGATTTAAGAAATGTTGAATTTTCAGTAGCATCTGTAAGTGTAGAAGAAAACAGTGATAGAGAACCAGTTCCTTATGTAATACCACCAGGAGTAAATCGTCAGCAAGCGAATGTAGCTAACGGACAAAATATTCAATTAAATGAGCAGGCATTATCATTACAATTTTGTGGGTTGAAAGATGGTGATGCGAGAGCTGTATTTAAAGAAGTAAATGTAGACATGCGTCAGTTTAGTAACTTACGGATGTTCATTCACGCAGAATCAAGGGTAGGTGTTCCCCCAATACAAGATGGTGATGTTCGTGCTATAGTACGTATTGGTAGTGATTTTACTAATAACTACTATGAATATCAAGTGCCTTTAAAAGTAACCTTGCCAAGTTCTGTAGGCGCTGAAGCGGTGTGGCCGGATGCCAACAAGGTGGATCTGGTTTTAGACGAATTTGTAAGGGTTAAAAATGAACGTAATAATCAAGGGCTTCCATCGTTTGTGCCATTTCAGCAAATTGATGAAAAAGGTAACACTATAATAGTTGTTGGTAATCCTAATATAGGAGATGCTAAAACCATGATGTTGGGTATTGCTAATCCTAAAAAGACAAACGATAGGCTTCAAGATGACGGGTTGCCTAAATGTGGAGAGGTTTGGTTTAACGAATTGCGTATGACTGGGTTAAATGAAACTCCGGGTTATGCAGCATCAGGTAATTTGAGCGTACAACTAGCAGATTTGGGTAATGTAAATCTTGCCGGTAGTATGCATACAGAGGGCTATGGAAATATTGATCAGAAACTGAATCAAAGATTTAGAGATAATTTCTATCAATACAATGCCTCTACTAATCTGAATGTGGGTAAGTTGATGCCAAGAAAATGGGGGGTACAACTACCAGTTTATGTAGGTTATTCTGAAAATATAAGTAACCCTCAATATGATCCTTATGATCTTGATGTAAAATATAAGGATAAATTAAATGATGCTAGAGATGCTGCACATAGAGATTCTTTGCGAAAAGTGGCACAAGACTATACCTCAGTAACTAGTGTCAACTTTTCTAATGTTAGAATACTAGGTAATCCTGAAAAAGTATCTAGTAAAACTAAGCCATGGAGTGTTAAGAATTTTGACGTAAGCTATGCTTATAATCGTCAGTTTAAGAGGAATCCAATTATTGAAAAGGACGAGATAATAGATCAGAAATTAGGTTTAGGATATACATACACAATACAGTCAAAACCTGTTGAGCCATTTAAAAAGTCTATAAAATCTAAATCGCGTTGGCTATCTTTAATTAAGGATTTTAATTTCAATCCTTTACCCGCAAACTTTACTTTCCGTACCGATTTAAATAGAATATTTAACGAAACGCAAGTTCGAAATATTGGCGATGGCTTAATAAAAATTCAACCAACATACTATAAGAACTTTACTTGGGTTCGTAATTATACTACCAGATGGGAGCTGACAAAGTCTCTCTCATTTGATTATAGTGCCACCAACAACTCTCGTATAGATGAGCCATATGGTAAAATAGATACAAAGCAAAAAAGAGATACTCTTTGGAATAGGGTCTCTACATTTGGAAGGAATACTTACTATACACAGCAGTTTAATACTAGCTATAACTTACCATTCCAAAAGCTCCCCGCAACAGATTGGATGAACTTGAGATTGACTTATGGTGCTACTTATAACTGGACAGCTGCCTCTAGACTTACAGAATCTCAAGGTAACACAATAGGTAATACTCAGACGAAACAGATAAATGGAGAACTAAATTTTAGACAACTGTATAATAAGCAGAAATGGTTGAGAACAGTAAACCAGCCTAAACCAAGGAAGCAAAAAACAGGCAAAGATGAAGACGAAAAGGCAAATGGTCAGAAAAATGTAAAGGATTTAAGACCTTCAAAAAGTACAAGTAAAAAGCTAAAAGAAATAAAAGTTGATGGTATAGGCCCTGATGAAATAATATATAATGGTGATACTACAACTATTGATGAATTAGCGTCTCGTTTATCAAATACAGAGTTGGATTCAGTAAAGAAAATATTTAAAGCGCGAGAACTAGCACGCAAAAAAGCAGAGAAAGAAAAGAAAAAGCGTGAAAGAAAAAAGCGTAGAGAGGAGCGTAGAAGAAAACCTTTAGAGGTTAGCGATGCAGAGCGTGTAGGAGGAAGGTTAATAACAATGGTTAAGCGATCGACAATTAATTATACAGAGAATGCTGGCACTATTTTGCCAGGTTATATGGATAGTACAAGATTCTTAGGAATAAATGATCGTAGTAGTGGAGCGCCTGGTTTTAACTTTATATACGGTTATCAACCTGACAGGGCATGGCTGGAGACTCAGGCTTCGCAAAATAGATTGAGTAGAGATACATTGTTCAATGGTCAGTTTCAACAACAGTATTCTCAAAACTTAAGCATTGTTACCACAATAGAGCCTTTGCCAGATTTAAGAATTGACTTGAGTCTTACTAAAACATTTAGCAAAAGTTACAGTGAGCTCTTTAAGGATACAACATTGGCAAATGGTGAGTTTACGCATAATAATCCTTATGCTTCAGGCTCATTCACGGTTTCTTACATTGGTTTAAAAACATTGTTTAAATCATCAAGTGTTAATTCTTCTATCTATCAGCAGTTTTTGGATAATAGACCAATAGTATCAGCAAGGTTGGGACGAAATAACCCATATAATAATGGTGTGCCTGACCCGACCAACCCTATATATGCAAAAGGTTATACCGAATTTTCGCAAGATGTTTTAGTGCCTTCATTTATAGCAGCATATTCTGGGAAAAGTGCACAAGAGGTAGGCCTTATTGATTATAGTAATAGTACGGATACCAGAGCTAATCCATTTAGAAATTACCGGCCATCTCCAAACTGGAGAGCTACATATAATGGTTTAACTAAAATACCTGCTATAAACGATATTGTAAGTAATCTGGTAGTTAATCATGGCTATACAGGTACATTGTCTATGAACAGTTTTGTGTCTACTCTTTTCTATCAGGATATTTTTGATGTGGGCTTCCCTTCATTTATTGATTCTAACTCTGGAAACTTCGTGCCTTTTTATCAAGTGCCTAATATTACCATATCAGAGCAGTTAAATCCACTCATAGGGTTTGATGCATCGTTTAGAAACAATCTAACGGCTAGGTTTGAGTATAGGAAAACCAGAACTGTAAGCTTAAGCTTAATTGATTATCAAATTAGTGAGACTAACAGTACCGAGTACGTAGTAGGATTAGGATATCGTATAAGAGGTATTACACTACCTTTCGAGGTATTTGGCGTTAGAAAGCTAGATAATGACCTGAATGTAAAGGTTGATGTAGGATTAAGGGATGATAAGAGCAGTAATAATTACTTGGCGCAATCTTTAAATGTAGTTACAAGAGGGCAGAAAGTGATAACAATATCACCTTCAGTAGACTATATTGTTAGTGATAGACTTACTTTGAGGCTATTTTATGACAGGAGGCAGAGTATCCCATACGTGACTAGCTCCTACCCGATCACTACAACTAGAGCAGGGATAACCCTGAGGTTCATTTTTGCTCAATAAACTGATTAATATCATATAAGGTAATAAGACATCTTTATCGTTGATGTCTTATCTTTGTTTAGCAATAAAAAACTTAGTAAATGACGGTACATTCTTTTGAAGACGGATTTGAGGAAAAGTTGGCCAAAGAAATAAATATTGAGCCGCAAGATTGGATGCCTGATGACTATCGCAAAACACTAATTAGGCAGATATCTCAACATGCGCATAGTGAAATAGTAGGTATGTTGCCTGAAGGTAATTGGATAACACGTGCCCCAAGTTTGCGTAGAAAAGCTGTTTTATTGGCTAAGGTGCAAGACGAAGGTGGTCATGGTTTATATTTATATAGTGCTGCTGAAACCTTAGGGATAACACGAGATGAGATGCTGGAACAATTGCACACAGGCAAAGCTAAATATTCTTCCATTTTTAATTACCCATCATTAACATGGGCAGATATTGGAGCTATAGGTTGGCTAGTAGATGGTGCGGCTATTATGAACCAGGTGCCTCTATGTCGTACTTCTTATGGGCCTTATGCAAGGGCAATGGTGCGCGTTTGTAAAGAAGAAAGTTTCCACCAACGTCAAGGTTATGAAATATTATTAACCCTTAGCAAGGGTACTGAAGTGCAAAAGAAAATGGCGCAAGATGCCCTTAATAGATGGTGGTGGCCATCGTTAATGATGTTTGGACCTCCTGATGCAGATAGTCCTCACACCGCACAAAGTATGAAATGGCGCATAAAGCGTTTCACTAACGATGAATTACGTCAAAAATTTGTTGATGTTACAGTAGAACAAGCTAGACTAATTGGTTTGACAGTTCCGGATCCTGATTTGAAGTGGAATGAAGAAACAGGGCATTACGATTTTGGCAAAATAAATTGGGATGAGTTTTGGAATGTCGTGAAAGGTAATGGCCCTTGTAATAAAGAAAGATTAAATGCTAGAGTTAAAGCTTGGGAAGATGGCGCTTGGGTTAGAGATGCTGCAATGGCTTATTCTAAAAAACGTAAAGAAAGAGCTGCAAAAACTACTAAACAAAAAGCTGCTTAATATTCTAAAAGATTATCAATATGTCAGAAAAAAACAAAGCAGAATGGCCGTTATGGGAAGTGTTTATTAGAAGCAAGGCTGGGCTAGATCATAAACATGCGGGAAGTTTACATGCTGCAGATGCAGCTATGGCTATAGAAAATGCTAGAGATGTATATACACGTAGAATGGAAGGAGTGAGTATCTGGGTTGTAGAAAGTAATAATATTCACGCTTCAGATCCAGGCGAGGCTGGTGAACTATACGAACCGGCTAATGATAAGATATATCGTCACCCAACATTCTACAACTTGCCAGATGAGTTGAAACATATGTAGTTTTTAATTGAGAAAGATAGGTAAAATGGATAACAAGCTAATATATACACTTCAGTTAGCAGATAATGCTATGGTTATTGGTCATAGGTTAAGTGAGTGGTGTGGTCATGGACCAGTGTTAGAACAAGATATAGCACTTACTAATATTGCATTAGATCATTTAGGGCAAGCAAGAAGCCTATATCAATATGCGGCAAAACAGTATAATGCTTTAACAAAGGAGGAAAAACACAATGCATTTGCATCAGTAAGTATACAACAACTAGCTGCTGAAGGTAAAGATATTGATGAAGACGACCTGCCTTTTTTGAGAGATGCTTGGGACTTCAGAAACGTACTTCTTGTAGAACAACCTAATAATGACTGGGCATATACTATAGTGAGGTCATTTATATATGATACATATAACTACACTCTATACAGTCGACTAAAAAGCAGTAGTGATGAGGTTCTAGCTGCTATAGCAGAGAAATCCTTAAAAGAAGTGAGTTATCATCTGCGTTGGAGTAGTGAGTGGATGATTAGACTTGGTGATGGTACTGCTGAAAGTAAAGAGAGGATACAAAAAGCTTTGAAGGATTATTGGTCATTCTCTGGGGAATTAACAAAACAAAGTGATGCAGAAAAAGAGTTGTCAAAGGCTGGTATTATACCAAATGGAGAGCAAGTTAAAACAGACTTTGATGCAAGAATAAAAGAAATCATATCTGAGGCTACTTTAAGTATACCAGAAGAAGAATGGATGCAAGATGGAGGGAAGACAGGTACTCATACTGAACATATGGGCTTTATATTAGCAGAGCTTCAATACATGCAAAGGGCGTATCCTAACATGGAATGGTAATATCTTTTGTTGTGTTTGCTATTTTTTCATAGCTTACTCACTCAAATGTTAAGATAGTTTGTTAACCATTATTTTACCATGCTATAACCCACCAGAAGGGTGGGTAAACAATGTAGTGCAAAACTATAATAAAATAGTTGCCACTATTCCTGAAGATGTAGAGGTTATTGTTGTTAATGATGGAAGCACACAACCTATATCTGAAACAAGTATACAGAAGCTTTCTTCCGAAATTGTAAATTTTCAATTTATAGATAATAAGAGTAATAATGGCAAGGGCTATGCTATCAGGTGTGGTGTGCCATTTGCTAAAGGCGAGCTGATTATTTATACAGATATTGATTTTCCATACAATTTAGATAGTATTATTGCCGTATATCAAGAGTTACTTAATGGCAAATCTGATATTGTTGCAGGCGTAAAAAGTACAGAGTACTATAATAATGTTCCCTATACTCGTAAAGTTATATCGAAAAGCTTACGCTTTTTGACGAAGTCATTATTGTCATTGCCTATAAGTGATACCCAATGTGGCTTAAAAGGATTTAAAAAACCGGTAAAGCATGTCTTTTTACAGACAACAATTAATAGATATCTTTTTGATATTGAGTTTTTAAGAAACGCGTATAAAAAGAAATATAAAATTACACCAGTAGCTGTAGAACTAAATAGCAATGTAGTTTTTAGAAAAATGAATTATAAAATTCTATTCCCTGAGATGTTCAATTTTATAAAGTTACTGTTTAAAAAATAATCATGAAGCTTTCTTCTAAGCACTTATATTCCCTTACACTTGTAGTGATAGCTATTATCATTACCATATATACACTTTCTTATATGGTAACAAAGCCAAGTACTTCACTTGTCACAATGGGGGGAGATGGTATCAAGAACTATTACTCCTATTTGTATCATGCAGCAAATGGTTCTGGTTTGCATTTTGAAGGGATGAATTATCCTTATGGAGAACATATAGTTTATACAGATGCACAGCCGTTATTATCTGTTCCTTTGGGTTATATAAGCAAGTTGGTTCCGTTGAGCTATAATACTTTGCTTGCTATTTTACATTTATCTCTTGCCTTGTCTTTTTTTTTAGCAATCATTTTTACCTATAAAACACTTATATATTTTAAAATACATCCTATATATGCTATTATAACTAGTGCACTTATTGTGTTAATGTCTCCACAATTATTTAGAATCCATGGTCATTTTGGTTTAGGTTATCAGTCGATGGTTCCTATGCTTTTTTATTGGAATATAAAGTATCATGACACAAAAAAAATAGGCTACATCATACTTCTGCTTTTATTGGGAATAGGTTGCGCTCTATTACATCCATATTGTGCGGCTTTATTTTTTATATGGCTAATGTTGTACGTATTCGGGTACATGTTAATTTATAAACATGTAAGAATAAAAGACAGATTAAAGGATGTTTTGCCAATTAGTATTGCAGCAGTAAGTATTGTGGGTTTTGTGAAGTTGTTCATGTATTTAACAGATAGTAAGATTGGAAGAACAGAGTTTCCGTACGGGACATTGTCAGGCTGTACTGTGGGTAGAGATATATTTACATCTGGCAGCTCTCCAATTTGGCAGGGCCTGTTCGATCTTGGAATAGTAGAGAAAACAAGTAGAGGTGAAGGGCTAGCCTACTTAGGCATAGTAGGTATAACGGTAGTATTAATAGCTTTAATTACTACTATTATCAATACAATAAAGAAAAAGCAAACATTTGAAGTTTCTCGTCAGTTTGGATTTTCTCCTATTTGGTTATTTATTGCTTTGGGGACATTCCTATTAGCTCAAGGTGTCCCATTTGTTTGGAATATGGAATGGCTATTAGATTATATTTCCTCTTTCCGTCAATTTCGAACATTAGGTCGTTTTGCATTCTTGTTTTATTATATAGTATCAATATATGCTGTTGTGCTTTTATACAACCTTTTTATAGAGCTAAAGAAAAAGAACAAAAGACAACGGGCTTATATAATACTATTCTTCACTACTTTATTATGGGGTATAGAAGCTAATGGGTATATCGTGTCATCAAGAAAAGCCGTAGAAAACTCCATGTATAACTACATGTTTGTTTTTGAATATTATGATTGGAAGAAGTTGTATGGCTATCAATGGGTCAATTCTGATGATTTTCAAGGTGTCATCCTTTTGCCATATGTGCATGTTGGTTCAGAAAAAATATGGTTGAATGGTGAGAAGGCATGGGTGTTTACGTTAGGTATTAGTAATGCCTTACAATTAAAGTTGCCGATTGTTAATGTTCATATGTCAAGAACTGCATGGCCTGAAACATACGCCCAAGTTAAAACTATTGGTGGGCCTATTGTCAGTAAACCACTTCTTGATACTATAAAAACTGATAGGCCTTTCCTTGTATTGCATTTAGAAGCTGAAAAGCTAGATCCAGATAGTAAGTATCTCTTGGAGGTAGCTGATTATATTGATACATATGATCAAATCAGTGCTTATATATTATCACCCCAAAAGTTAAGAGTCAAGGATAGTAATTATAGAGATAGTCTGAAAAAAGTAGCCGAAGGCATAGACGCAAAAGATACCTGTTTAGAATGTGCAGATTACCCATACATAGTTGATCATCTTGATGAAGATACTGTTAATAGCTTTTATAGTTCAGGTGCTCGATCAAAAGAAAAACAACAAAGCTCCAATATAAAAACATACAATCTTAAACCACTAACAAAAGCTAAACTCTATGAATTTTCATTTTGGTCTTTAGTGAATAGTTATAACTACCAAACACCTACATTTGTAGTGGAAACATTAAATGACAATGGAGAGGTAACTAGCTTGAATAAAGTAAAGGCAGCATTTAGTGTAGATAATAAAGAGGGATGGCTAAGAGCTAATAGTTATTTTGTGCTACCTGAAAATACAGTGTCTTTAAAAGTAACTGTGCCAAAGGATTACTTTAATAGCTATACATTTCTTGATGAAATTGTGTTTAGGCCAGCTGAGGCTACTACGATTTCAAGGTTCAGTAAAAAGGACTCAACTGTTATAATGGTCAATAATCATATATTAGACACTAAATAGCTAACTTTATATTGTGCTAAGCAAAGAAAAAGTATATGAATGGCTAAGTGCAGTGACCGACCCAGAGGTGCCTGTATTAACTATCTTAGATTTAGGTATAGTAAGAGATGTTATTATAGGAGAAGATAAAGAAATAACTGTAGTAATAACTCCTACATATAGTGGTTGTCCTGCAATGGATATGATAAGTATGCAAATAAGGATGACTTTATTAAGTAGGGGAGTTAGCAAGGTTAATATACAGCAGCAATTAAGTCCTGCCTGGACTACAGACTGGATGAGTGAGGAAGGAAAGATGAAGCTTAAGGAATATGGAATAGCTCCCCCTATTAGAAAATCGAAGGAAGAAATCGGCTTGTTTGAAGAAGATGGTGTCCCTTGTCCGAAATGTGATTCAATAGACACAACTTTAGTCAGTGGTTTTGGACCAACTTCTTGTAAGTCCTTATATAAATGTAATAGTTGTAAGGAGCCTTTTGAACATTTTAAGTGTCACTGATCTTTAAGGCTTTTATTGCTTCCTGTGCAGCAACCTGACCAGCTTCTTTTTTATTAAAACCGTTACCGCTAGCTATTAATTCTCCATTTATCACAATACCAATTGTGAAGATCTTTCTAGAGCCATCATTTTTCTCCTCTAGTGTCTCAAAGCTAATATTATGGTTATTTTTCTGAGTCCAACTAAGTAACTTGTTTTTATAGTTGGTGTCCTTAGATTCTAACAATTCAATATCGATGTATGGTTTTATAATCTGGTTGATTATGAATTTTTTAGTTTTATTAAACCCTTGATCTAAGTAAACAGCGCCTATTAATGCCTCCAATGCATTGCCGAATATATGACTTCTTCCAAGCCCTTTATCATTTTGGTTAAATTGTACTAGCTTCTGCAACCCCATTCTTAAAGCAACATTGTTTAATGTCTCTCTCCTGACAATTTTTGAACGAAGCTCAGTAAGGTAACCTTCAGTTTGATATGGGTATTTTTTGAAAAGATAATCTGCTACTATAGATCCAAGTATGGCGTCGCCTAGAAACTCTAAACGTTCATTATTATGAGAAACCTCTTCAATTTTAGACCGATGCATTAATGCCAATTGATAATAAGGCAAATGCTTAGGTGTATATCCTAACAAGTGTTCTAGTTGGGATACCAATTGTTTATTGGAAGTGAAAAGATGTAGCAGTTTGGACGTAAAGCGTCTCAAAACGTTTAACCTTCAAATTTTTTGAATATAATAGAGGCATTGTGCCCTCCAAACCCAAAAGTATTACTTAAAGCCTTATTGACTATTCGTTCCTGAGCTTTATGGAATGTAAAATTCAATTTAGGATTAAATACAGGGTCTACTTCTGTGGTTAAGTTGATTGTAGGAGGAACTATGTTGTTTTTAACAGCAAGAACACTTGCAATGGCTTCAATGCCTCCTGCAGCCCCTAATAGGTGACCAGTCATAGATTTAGTAGAGCTGATATTTAAATTATATGCATGCTCCCCAAATACTTTCTCTATGGCGGTAATCTCGCTAATGTCTCCTAATGGGGTAGATGTACCATGTACATTGATATAATCAATGTCTTCAGGTTTTAAGCCAGCATCATCAAGAGCATTTTTCATAACGTTGTATGCACCAAGCCCCTCAGGATGTGGGGCAGTAAGGTGGTGAGCATCAGCACTCATTCCTCCACCAGCTACTTCCGCGTAGATAGTGGCACCCCTTTTTTGGGCATGTTCCAACTCTTCTAATATGAGAGAGCCAGCACCTTCACCCATAACAAAGCCGTCTCTTGTTACATCAAAAGGTCTACTAGCAGTTTTAGGGCTATCGTTACGCTCAGAAAGTGCTTTCATAGCATTAAAACCACCAATACCTGCTTGTGTAATAACAGCTTCAGAGCCTCCGGTTACTATAGCATCTGCTTTTCCTAGTCTAATGTAGGTTAAAGCATCAATTAGGCCATTGGTTGCCGAAGCACAAGCACTAACCGTTGCAAAGTTTGGCCCTCTAAAACTATATTTCATAGATATATGCCCTGAGGCTATATCTAGAATAAGTTTTGGAATGAAGAATGGATTGAAACGAGGAGTACCATCACCGGCATTGAAGTTTTGCATTTCTTCAATGAAAGTAATCATACCTCCAATACCAGAAGCCCATATAACACCTATTCGGTCTTTATCTAAGCTTTCGTCGTTTAATCCTGAGGATTCAACAGCCTCGGTAGCTGCTACTAGTGCTAGTTGGGAGAACCTGTCAAGCTTTCTTGCTTCTTTTCTGTCGAAAAAGTCAAGAGGGTCGTAACCCTTAACTTCACAGGCAAATTTTGTTTTAAACTTCTCTGCATCGAAATTCTTAATGAAATCAGCGCCAGACACACCACTAACTAACGCATTCCAGTAATCAGATGCATTGTTACCTATTGGTGTGATGGCGCCGATACCCGTAACGACAACTCGTTTGAACGGAAAATTCATTTAAAAATCTAATTTAGAGTAAGAATAATTACTTAACGTGTTCTTCCAAGTAAGATACAGCTTGGCCAACAGTAGTAATAGTTTCTGCTTGCTCGTCAGGAATAGATATGTTGAATTCTTTTTCGAATTCCATGATCAATTCTACTGTGTCAAGTGAGTCAGCACCCAAATCATTTGTGAAGCTTGCTTCAGGAGTAACCTCTGACTCATCAACACCTAATTTGTCTACTATAATTTTCTTAACGCGATTTGCAATTTCAGACATGATTTAATGCAATTTAATTTTATGGTGCAAAAATATACTTTTTACTAAAAGGTAAAAGCATAATCTTAATTTCTTTGGTAAAAGATACAATCTTTATCTCAATAAAGATACATTTATATCTTCGTATTTATCACTTCTTTTATACTTCCATCCTTCATTACTAGTATTTTATCAGTCATTTTGGCTAATTCATCATTATGTGTAACGATCACAAAAGTCTGGTCTAGTTTTTCTCTTAATTCTAAGAAAAGTTGGTGTATTGCATCGGCATTTGCACTATCTAAGTTACCTGTTGGCTCATCGGCAAATATTATTGCAGGCTTATTAACCAATGCTCTTGCAATTGCAACACGTTGTTGCTCTCCTCCTGATAGTGCAGAAGGCTTGTTATTTACTCTATTTTTTAGCCCTACAGTTGTTAATGCCTCTGTTGCTTGCTCTAAAGCTTCCTTTTTGTCAACGCCTGCTATCCATAAAGGCATAGCAACATTCTCAACAGCACTAAACTCTGGCAACAAATGATGGAATTGAAAAACAAAACCCATGTTACTGTTTCGAAAATTAGCCTGTTTCTTGGCTGGTAAAGAAAATACATCTGTCTCTTTAATATAGACTTCACCACTATCCGGAGTGTCAAGGGAACCTAAAATATGAAGCAAGCTGCTTTTGCCAGCACCTGACGGACCAACAACCGATATAATTTCTCCCTTATCTATTGCTAACGATACATTGTCAACTACAGTAAGGGTGGCATATTTTTTGGTTAAGTTTTTTGCAACTAGCATACTGTAAATATGTTTTAAAAAGGTTGGATTAACAAAAGTACGCTTAGGCTGAAAAAGCTGTTAACAAAAAAGTATTATTTATAAAAATATAAAAGTTTGTAAATCATAATCTAAAACTTACATTTGCTGGAAATAGATAATATAATAAAATAAATTATAATATGTTCTGGAGTTTAGAATTAGCATCACATTTAGAAGATGCACCATGGCCGGCAACTAAAGATGAACTAATAGATTATGCTATTCGTTCTGGGTCTCCACTAGAGGTAGTTGAGAATTTGCAGGAGCTGGATGATGAAGGGGAAATATACGAAGGGATAGAAGACATATGGCCTGATTATCCTACACAAGAAGACTTCTTCTTCAATGAAGATGAATACTAGTCTTTTGATAGCGTATTTAAATATTAAGCCTTGACAATTATAGTCAAGGCTTTTTTGTGTGTAATTGTTTTAAACTAACTTTATACAACATCACAACATTTATCTTATGAAACCTATTAATTCTACTTTAAGAATAAAGAACTCATTGCTGCTCATAGTATTTTCTCTTTTCTCAACAATGTTATCTGCACAAACAGCTCCACCTATACAATGGAAAAAATCGTTTGGTGGTACAAAAACTGATAATGCTTGGGCTGTTGATAATACCCTTGATGGTGGATATATAGTTGCTGGAGGTTCTTACTCATCTGATAATGATGTTGTAGGTAATCATATTCTAGCACCATATGTGCCACATGACGCTTGGGTTATAAGACTAGACAGTAATGGTTCTGTTGTATGGAAGAAATGCTATGGAGCTTATGGTAGCGAGGAGTTTAAAGATGTGATAGCAACTGCAGATGGAGGTTTCTTTTTTATTGGCGAAACCACATCTTATCAAAGTGGTGATGTTACTGGCATTTTTCCAGATACTTGTGCTACATGTTTTAATACTAATATTTGGATGGTGAAGACAAATGCTAGTGGTACAATATTGTGGGAGAAAAGTATTGGAGGTGCTGGACATGATTATGTTAGATCATTAGTGCAAACCCCTGATGGAGGTTTCGCCTTTATTGGTTATTCTAATTCCACTAATGGAGATTTAACTGGTTTAAAACCTGAAGAAAAAGTCTGGGTTGTAAAAATGAATGATACCGGAAAGATACTTTGGCAAAAGATATATGGAGGTAGTAAAATAGAAAGCCCGATAGATTTAAAAAATACATCTGATAGAGGGTTTGTTATTGCATCTATTGCAGATTCTGATGATGGAGATGTAAATGACAGGCAAGGCGGTAGAGATACTTGGGTACTGAAATTGGATAGCATAGGAGCCATGCAATGGAATAAAACCTATGGAGGTTCGAAGGTTGATCAAGGTGGAGGCAGTATAGTTGAATCTGTTGATGGTGGTTACTTGTTTGTAGCTCACCCGCAATCGTCAGATGGAGATATATCTGGGAATAAAGGTGGTTCGGATATTTGGATGGTTAGATTAGATGATACTGGTAAAATATTATGGGAAAAATCATTTGGAGGTTCAGGCTATGATGGATTCTCAAAGGTGATACAAACTCCTGATAGCGGTTTTGTTGTAGCAGGCTTTACTGCATCTAATGACGGAGATGTTACAGTAAATAATGGACCTTCTGACTGGTGGATAGTGAAAACTAATAAAAATGGTGTGAAAAACTGGCAACTAAGTATAGGGTCTACTTTTAATGAAAGACCTTATGATATTGTTCTAGCTAAAGATGGCTATTTTATTACAGGAGGTTCTTCTGGTAATACAGGTGATATGCTTAATACAGGTTTTAAGGGCGCTAGCGATTATTTCTTCGTAAAGCTCAAAGAGAACTTCAAACCCACAACAATTACTAAAGCCATAGGTGATAAAGCTATCAAAGTATACCCATCACCTACAAGCGGACTGGTAAACATCGAATTATCTCAAGGCTATGAAAATGCAGAATTGAAAGTATATGATATGATGGGTAAGTTATTGCAGGTGAATATTAAGCAACAAGGAGCAGTGAGAACTGTAGACCTGTCACAATTTGCATCAGGTACATATATGATACAGGTGATATACGGAGAACAAGCTTCAAGTTATAAAGTACTTAAGCAATAATTAACCTATTGCATGCATACTAAAAGCAGCTCAATATTGAACTGCCTTTTTTGTAACTTCATAATATAAACATATACGATATGAGACCTATTAATTCTATTCAATATGCTAAGAGCATAATTCTACTATTTGTTGTTTCTTTTTTCTCAACAATGTTATCTGCACAAACAGCGCCACCTATACAATGGAAAAAGTCGTTTGGCGGTACAAATCACGATGAAGCCAGAGCCGTAGTAAATACAAGTGATGGCGGTTTTATGATTGGTGGATTTACCACTTCTTCTGATATTGATATTACAGGCAGCAAGGGAGGCGGAGATGCTTGGGTAATAAAAGTAGATAGCAATGGTGCTATTCAGTGGAAAAAAATATACGGTAGTGCTTTAGGCGAATCGGGTTATGATCTAATTGCTACAAGAGATGGTAATTTTCTTTTAGCAGCTAATGCAACTGCTAATGGAGGAGATGTCAGTGGCTATCATCCTAATGGCGTACAACTGAACACCCCTGATGTATGGATAGTGAAATTTGATGATAATGGAAATATTATATGGCAAAACTGTTACGGTGGTGCAGGGAAGGAAAGGGTGTATGCTGTAGCGCAAACACATGATGGTGGATATGCTATTGTAGCGACTACTGATTCATCAGATGCTGATGTGTCAGGTTATCATAAAGGGCCTGATGTAAACGCGACAGATATATGGTTGATCAAGATAGATAGTTTGGGTGTTCTAAAATGGCAGCGTTGTTTAGGTGGTAGCGATCACGATAGGCCGTTAGACATCATCGCTACAAAAGATAAAGGTTTGGTTATTGCAGGTTTTGCTAAGTCAAACGATGGTGATGTGACTACAGCGAAGGGAAAAAATGATGCGTGGGTTATAAAAACAGATAGCTTGGGAACTACCACATGGCAAAAGAATTATGGAGGAACAGAGAATGATAATGCTGCTGCAATAGTAGAGTGTGTAGATGGTGGCTATATGCTGATGGCCGCTACATCATCTAATAATGGTGATGTGACAACGCTAAAGGGGAAAATTTGTACATGGGCTGTTAGGCTAAATGATACAGGTAAGGTGCTATGGGACAAATCGTATGGTGGATCAGAAAGTGAGTTGGCAAAAGGAGTGATACAAACACCTGATAGCGGTTTTGTTTTTATTTCGGAGACAAACTCTAATGATCAAGACGTGTCGGTTGGTAAGGGTAATTTTGATTGGTGGATCCACAAGACAGACCAGCAAGGAGTATTGAAATGGGAAAAATCTCTTGGTACTCTTTTGTCAGATAGAATTGAAGGAATAACACTGGCAAAAGATGGATATGTGTGTGTTGGCTATATGTATGATAATTCAGGTGATCTGCTTAATGAACATAAAGGTTTAGGAGATTGGGTTGTTGTTAAGCTGAAAGAGAACTTTAAAGGTGGTGGAGGAACCACAACCATCAGTAATAATGTATTGGTACCTAATATTAGAGTGTATCCATCACCTACAAGCGGACTGGTAAACATCGAATTATCTCAAGGCTATGAAAACGCAGAATTGAAAGTATATGATATGATGGGTAAGTTATTGCAGGTGAATATTAAGCAACAAGGAGCAGTGAGAACTGTAGACCTGTCACAATTTGCATCAGGTAGATATACGATACAGGTGATATACGGAGAACAAGCTTCAAGTTATAAAGTACTTAAGCAATAATTAACCTATTGCATGCATACTAAAAGCAGCTCAATATAGAGCTGCTTTTTTTGTAACTTCATAATATAAACATATACGATATGAGACCTATTAATTCTATTCAATATACTAAGAGCATAATTCTACTATTTGTTGTTTCTTTTTTCTCAACAATAATACTAGCACAGACAGCCCCTCCTATACAGTGGCAAAAAACATATGGTGGTACTAGCCCGGATTATGCTGAAGTTGTATTAAATACACCCGATGGAGGGTATGTGGTTGCAGGTACTGCAGGCTCTCATGATATAGATGTGGTAGGAAACCACGGCACTAATATCAATGCGCAAGATTTTTGGATCGTAAAGTTGGATAGCAATGGAAATATTCAATGGAAGAAGTGTTATGGTAGCCAATGGAGTGAGTTTGTTTATAGTATAGCACAGGCTAGAGACGGAGGCTATATTGTTACAGGTACTACAGGGGGTGTTGGTGGAGATGTGACAAAGTTTAGAACAAACCCCAACTATACTTCTGAGGATATTTGGGTAATAAAGATATCAGCAACCGGCACCCTAATCTGGGAAAAGAGCTATGGGGGCATCAATTCGGAAAATACAAAGAAGATAGTTCAAGTAAGTGATGGTGGTTATGTATTTATGGGTACAACTTATTCAAACGATGATGATGTTAGTGGTAAACATGGCCCTTCAACTTTGCCAGTAGTTACAGGAGATATTTGGGTAGTGAAAATTGACAGTTTGGGAACCATTAAATGGCAAAAATGCTTAGGTGGCAGTTCTGGAGAAATTGGATGGGATATGCTATTAACTAGTAATGATGGTCTGCTTGTATTGGGTAATGCCTTTTCAACTGATGGTGATGTAAATAAATTAAGGGACAGTAATGATGTGTGGGTGATACAGCTCGATAGTACCGGTAATATTTTGTGGAATAAAACATATGGAGGTAGCAGAAATGATATGGGGTATTCAGTAATAAAGAATATTAATGGTGGTGGCTATGTTATTGCTGGCGAAACTTGGTCAAACAATGGAGATGTTAGTACTGCTAGAAAAGGTGAGTCTGATGTCTGGGTTTTAGGGATAGACGATACAGGAAAAGTGCTTTGGGATAAAAGTTTTGGTGGGTCACGATTTGAGTATGCTGCCAGGATATTGCAAACACCTGACAGTGGTTTTGTTATAGGAGGCATCACTAATTCTAATGATAATGATATATCAGTTAGTAAAGGCAATAATGACTGGTGGATTCTTCGATTAGACAAAATGCATAACCTCAAATGGGAAAAGTCATTTGGTACTTTAGCGTCTGATAAGTTTAATGGAATGACATTAGCCAATGACGGGTATGTGTTGGTAGGCTATATGGCAGACAACTCTGGAGATCATCTCAATTATAAAGGGAAGCAAGACTGGATAATTATCAAACTGAAAGAGAACTTTAAAGGTGGTACTACAAGTATTAGCGCCAATGGGGTTGTTGCTGATATTAAGGTATATCCATCTCCTACTAATGGAATAGTGAACATAGACTTGCCCAAAGGATATGATAAGGTCCAGCTCAAATTATACGATATGCAGGGTAGATTAGTGAAAGAAGTGGAATCGGAAGGGCTGAAAAGAAGTGTTGATCTGTCTGGATTAAGTTATGGAACTTATATGATACAAGTTCAATACCAAGATCAATTAGAAAGTTTTAAAGTGCTGTATAACTAATCAATTATAAAGCCTCCTAAAAGGAGGCTTTATAATTATCATAATATTTTTTCATCTTTCCAAGTCGTAATGAGTTCTTCTATTGTCGCGGCTTCTATTACATCAAACTCTCCGATCTTAGTACGTCTTAACTCTTGTAAGTAGCCTCCGTACCCTAAGGCTGCACCAAAGTCGTTAGCTAAAGAACGGATATAAGTACCTGTACTACAAGCTACTCTAAAATGAACTTCTGGTAGTTCTATTTTCGTTATTTCAAATTCAGTGATGGTAATAGTTCTTGGGTCTAGTTTTACTTCTTTTCCTGCTCGAGCTAGCTCATACGCTCTTTTTCCGCCCTTTTTTATAGCAGAATGTGCCGGAGGCATTTGCTGAATTGTACCTGTAAATTGCTTTGTGGCAGCAAGTATTTTTTCGTTAGAAAGGCCATTCAAGGTTTTGAGGTTCTCAGGTTCACTTTCTAGATCGTAGGTGGGTGTTGTGGCGCCTAGGTGAATAATGCCGGTGTACTCTTTAGGTAGCTTTTGGTAGTCGGTTATCTTTTTGGTGAATTTACTGGTACAGCATATCAATAAGCCTGTAGCAAGTGGGTCTAGCGTACCACAGTGGCCAATTTTTACATGTAATTGTCTTCGTAATTTATTGATCACATCAAAAGATGTCCATTCATAAGGTTTATCTACAAGTATTACACCTCCCTCTTTTAATTCGGAAACACCGGGCAAAGTCTTCATGACGCAAAGATAGCAGTGTGTATTAAATATGGCTATAAAAATTAGACAACTACTAGTAAGTATTTGAGGCCTATATTTGTGGCATGTCCTTTTTTAATACGACAGCAAAACCATTTTTAATAGCAGGTCCTTGTAGTGCAGAGACTGAGGAGCAAGTAATGGGTATAGGTGAGCAATTAAGCAAAATGCCTATAAGCCTTTTTAGGGCAGGTGTATGGAAGCCAAGGACCAAGCCCGGTTCTTTTGAGGGGGTGGGAGAAGATGCTTTAAAATGGCTACAACAGCTTAAAAAGGAATACCGATTGCCAATTACCGTTGAGGTGGCTGAGGCAACACATGTTGAACTGGCGTTAAAATATGGTGTAGATGTGTTGTGGCTAGGTGCTCGCACAACTGTTAATCCATTTCAAGTGCAAAATATAGCAGAGGCTTTAAGAGGTGTGGATATTCCAGTTATGGTTAAAAACCCAGTAAATCCTGATGTGGATCTATGGGAAGGTGCTATAGAGCGCTTAGAGCGTGTAGGTATAAAAGATATTGCAGCAATACATAGGGGGTTTTCTACATATAACGCAGCGTCTATATATCGTAATCAGCCCAACTGGCCCATACCTATTGAGCTCATGAGAAGGCGACCTGAAATGACTATGATCTGCGACCCTAGCCACATAACAGGGAAAAGGGAAATGGTAGCAAATATTTCACAGAAGGCAATGGATATGGGGTACGCAGGTTTGATGATAGAAACACATCAACAGCCTGACGAGGCTTGGAGTGATGCAAGGCAGCAGGTTTCGCCAAGTAGCTTGCAGGAAATTTTAGATAATCTGATAGTAAGAGCAGCGCATGATCCTGCAATGAATGAACGTATGGGGCTAGAGCATTATAGAACTATAATGGACGGTATTGATGCTGAAATTATTGATCTGATTAGTAGAAGAATGGAATTAAGTGATAAGATAGGCTCAATAAAGAATGAGCATAATATGACCGTCTACCAACCTGAAAGATGGAGGGAAATTGTAGAAACACGTGGTGAACGAGCAAAAAACTTGCACCTTTCAACCGATTTCATAGTTGCTGTATATGAACTGATACATAACGAAAGCATAAAAAAGCAGTTACGTATACTGGATAATTTGCAAAAGGATATAAACGCTTAACTTTAATCCCTTTAAACAGTAAAGCATTGGCACTAAAGCAGCATACAGATAATAAGGTTAAGTACGAACAACAAGTAAATAACTCGCGCGAGTATGTATTGCCATTTATTGAAGTCACACACCAGATAAATAATAGTACAAGAGTATTTGAAATTGGATGTGGTGAAGCAGGCGTATTAATACCCTTTTTAGATAAAGGGTGTGAAGTAGTAGGTGTAGATTTAGACTGCCCGAGAATAGATGTAGCTAATGATTATCTGAAAAAGTATGTAGAAGAAGGTAGGGCTACATTTTTATGTAAGAATGTATACGACGAAGATTTTGTAGCCAAGTACAAAGGGTATTTTGACATTATTATACTGAAAGATGTTATTGAACATATCCCTGAGCAAGAAAAGTTTGTCCCTCACATTAAACAATTTTTGAGAGAAGGCGGGCAAATTTTCTTTGGCTTTCCGCCATGGTACATGCCTTTTGGCGGTCATCAACAAGTATGTCGGAACAAAATAGGTATGATGCCTTATTATCACATTTTACCTAAGCCTATTTATATGGGAATTCTGAAGATGATAGGCGAAGATGAACGTATACAAAGAGATTTGGAAGAAGTGTATGATACTCGCATTACGATAGAGCGATTTGAACGTATCATTAAAAGAAGTGGCTTGCAGATAAAGAATAGACAACACTATTTATTCAACCCAATATATAAGTATAAGTTTGGTGTCAATGCTAGAAAGCAATCAGCACTAATAAGTGCTATACCGTTTGTGAGAAACTTTTTAACTACCTGTGTTTATTATACAGTAGGTTAGTCAGCATGCCAAATATTCCAAGAAGCTTCGGCTTGTAATTCCAACATCTCAAGCCCATTCTTAATACTAGCTCCTTTTGTTATCCCATGAGTTAAAAAACGAGTAGTTGTTGGGTTATAGATAAGGTCATATAATAGGTGTTCTTTAGTGATATACTGATATGGTAATAGAGGCTCTGTGTCAATATAGGGGTGCATGCCTAAGGGGGTTGTGTTGATAATGAGTCTATGATTGTCAATAGTGTGTTTATCTAAGTCGCCATAGTTTATACCTTCATTATTTTTTTTTCTTCTTGATACAAATGTGTAGGGTATTTGCATTTTTTTTAATGCATAGGCTATAGCTTTAGATGCACCACCGGTACCTAGTATTAGGGCATTAGTATGTTGAGGTTGAAGTATGTTTTTCAAACTGTTTGTAAAACCTATAGCATCTGTATTAAATCCTACTAGTTTTTTGTTTGAAATTTTGATACAGTTGACAGCGCCTATCTCTAATGCAGCTTCTTCTACCTCGTCAAGAAAGGGAATGACAGCTTCTTTATATGGTATAGTAACGTTTAAACCTAATAGTCCAGGTTCTTCGTTTAGAACCTGAACTATTGAGGATATATCTTTTATAGGAAATAATTTATAGCAAGCATGTATGTTCAGTTGGATAAATTTTCGCTCAAAATATTGAGGAGAAAATGAGTGAGATAGGGGGTATCCAACAAGGCCATAAGTTGCTATTGTCATTATTTATTTGTTTAAGAATAGGTGGAAGGTGTCTCCACGCAAGCCGTTTCGGGTAGCTTCAAGAGGTAGTACTTCTGCAGGTGCAATATTGCCTAAATTTACATTAGCGCCCAGTAATTCTAAGAAGTATACTTGCTGTGCCTTTAGTGGTGCTTCCCATATTATTTTTTCATATGGTATTTTGGTGAGGATTTCTTGTACCAGACCTTCTCTTACTTCTCCAGAGCCTCTATAAACACCAACATTTCCAGACTCTCTAGCTTCTGCTATTACATATTTAGAACCAGCCTCTAGTTCGGCAGTCATTAGTTCTATCCATTTGTATGGAGGAATAATGTGCGTTGCATCTTTTGACCCTACTTCTGATAATACAGTTGTGTGTTTTGCTAGCTCTGAAATATACTTGCACTTGTCAACATGCGGTATCGTAATAGAACCATCAGATACTTCTACAAACTCTAATTGAAAATCTTTAATAACGTTTACATAATCTTCAAATTGATCACGTATTAAAAAAGCTTCAAATAATGTGCCGCCAAAATATACAGGGATACCATGTTGACGGTATATATCTATTTTTTCTCTCAAATTGTTTGTAACAAAAGCAGTACCAAACCCTAGTTTTACGATATCAACATATGGGGCAGCTACGGACATGAAGTTTTTCACATCATCAAGTCCCATGCCTTTGTCCATAACCATCGTTAACCCATGTTGACGAGGTTTTATAGTGCGCTCAGGAATGTTTTTAAGTTGAAAATTCATAACCTATATTATTCATGTTTGCTGGCAAAGTTAACTCTTTCCTCTTTGAGTATGCAATAATCTATATAACCTCGTATATTAGCATTATATTTAGCTATTATGAAACGTAATGTACCCATGCTGGGTTTTATTATTGGTTTAATAATGCCAATGTTTGGTTTATTAGTAATGTATCTCTTGAAGTTTCAAGGTCAGAGCTTCGATACATTTTTCCATGTATTGTTAAGAGAGCATGATGTAACAGCAAAAGTGCTCAGCCTTAGCATAATTGCCAATATTATCCCATTCATTTTCTACACCAATAAACGTTTGGACTTAACAGCGAGGGGTGTACTGATCGCAACTGTGTTATATGCAGTGCTGATTATATTACTGAAGTTTGTTTGGAACTAAACTCAACTCTTTTTAATGCGCTACTATATCATAGCAGGAGAGGCTAGTGGAGATCTGCATGGTAGCAATCTAATAAAGGCTATTCACAATATTGATGCCTCCGCAGCTATAAGATGTTGGGGCGGTGAAAAAATGCAAGAGGCAGGTGCGAATTTGGTGAAGCACTACAGGGATCTTGCGTTTATGGGGTTTGTTGAAGTGCTTTTGCATATTAGAACCATTTTTAAAAATATCAGTTTCTGTAAAGAAGATATAGCTGCTTTTGAGCCTGATGTTTTGGTGCTTATTGACTACCCTGGCTTTAACATGAGAATTGCCACTTGGGCAAGACAGCAAGGTATTAAAATAGTATATTATATTTCCCCACAAGTGTGGGCTTGGAAGGCTAATAGGGTAAAAAAACTTAAAAGAGATGTAGATGAAATGCTGGTAATACTGCCTTTTGAGGTAGATTACTACAAAGAAAAGTGGCAGTATGATGTAACTTATGTAGGGCACCCTTTGATAGAAGTAATAGAGCATGAAAAGTCCACACCAGCAACACCATTATCAAACAAGCCGATCATAGCACTTTTGCCAGGTAGCCGAAGTCAAGAAATAAAGATTAAGCTTCCAATCATGCTGTTGATGGTTGATAAGTTTCCTGACTACCAGTTTGCTATTGCACAAGCACCATCGCAAGACAGTGCCTTATATGAAGAAATAATAGGAGACAAGAATGTAATATTAGTACCCGATCAGACTTATAATTTGTTAAAGCAATCTAGTGCTGCTTTGGTAACTAGTGGAACAGCAACATTAGAGACAGCTCTATTTGGAGTCCCAGAAGTAGTATGTTATAAGGGTAATCCCATATCTTACTGGATAGCAACTAAGCTAGTGGATATAAAGTACATATCCTTAGTAAATCTGATAATGGATAAAGAGGTGATAAAAGAATTGATACAGGCAGATTTGAATGAGAAACTATTGTTTGAAAATCTGGATAAGTTGCTTAATAATAATGCCTACAAGGCAGAACTAATGCAGGATTACAGAGCGCTTTGGGATAAGCTTGGGAAAGAGAAAGCATCACTAAATGCTGCAAAAAAAGTTGTTAATATAGCAACAATGAATAATGATAATTAGTATTAACTTGCGTTGAAATCTATAAACTGGTAATAACATATCTCTACTATGGCTACTAAGCAAACAATTGATTTTTTTAAGCAATTTAGCGGTGAACTACAAGGACCATGCCTCGAAATAGGCTCCTTGGTGGATGCCTCTTATGTTCAGTATGCCCCAAAAGATATTCATGAAGGCAATATGCCTAAAGATTTTATTGGCATTGATATTTTTGAAGGAGAAGGTGTGGATTATGTTGTGAATCTTTGTGATGACGAAAGTATAGCAAAACTGCCGATACAAAAGTATAAGACCATACATTGCCACTATGTAATGGAGCATGTGACAGATATTTTTGGTATGGCAAAGAATATTGAAAAATTGCTAGATAAAGATGGGGTGTTGTTATTTAGCGTGCCATTTTCTTGGCGTTTACATAGAATACCAATTGACATGTGGCGATTTACCCCTCAGGGTATTGACTATCTATTCCCCAATATAGAATTTATAGATTCTAAGAGTGTTCAAACTCCTAGACGTGGTAATAAATTCTCTAGAGTAGAGGATGTTACGGAGTTTGACTTTGGTTCTGGCTTAAACAAATATCCTTGGTATATAAGTATGTACGTGAAAGCTTTAAGAAAGCTAGGCCTAGACAATGGTATCTTTAATCAAAGAGCTATGCTACACGAAACGAACTTAATGATGTATGGTATAAAAAGAGACAAGCCTACCTATACTTACATTGATCCTAAGTATATTTAATAATAAATAGGAGGGGGATTAGCTCAGCTGGCTAGAGCGCTTGCATGGCATGCAAGAGGTCACCGGTTCGACTCCGGTATTCTCCACAAGACAAAGCCGCCTATCGGCGGCTTTGTTATTTAAATTGCTGTTTATACCTCAGTACTTTTTGCTCCATTAATTCGTAAGAAAGTATGGCAGTGATAAAGGTGAGTATGATATTTATTGGAAACTGCTGAATAGTTAGTGTAGCTCCTTCTGGGCCAGTTCGTACAAATAATCCATGGTAAACATATAACCCATAGGATATGCGGCCGATATATCTTAACAGGGGTAGCTCAAGAATATTGCATATAGCATTGGTCTGGTTGAATAGAATCCACGTTAAAAATAAAGCAACACCTAATGACTGTGTAGGAGCAAAAAAGCCCGCTATTGATAGCGGCAAAAAAAGTGGAGATAAGAACAAGAGTAAAGCAATAGGAGTGATAAGCTTGTTTGTGGAGAAGAGTTTATTCGCTCGTTCTTGATTATAATGAATAAGCATTGATATAGAGCTGCCAATTAGAATTGGTCCTATTGCAGGTATTAACCAATGGCGAGTATTAAAGAACTTGCCTAAAATTATATTATAACCTTTTATTGAAATAGAGTGTGTGTCTATAATAGGTATGTGACCAATGTACTGCATATACAATATGCAAACGAAAATAAGTATTGCAGATAAGGCTAAAATAGTTTTATGTTTTTTGATAGCTAATAGGGCTATTGGCCAAAGAAAGTAATATTGTTCCTCAACCGATAAAGACCACATATGCCCGAGCTCGGGAGTCATGTCATGTAAAGGGGCATAGTTGAACGTGTAGGTGCTTGCCATAGCCAATCCTAGATAGCTTTCTTTTATTAATCCTGTTATCATTAAAGAAAAAAGTACCAATAGTAGAATGATAACTGGAGGGGTTAAACGCAATAATCGCCGTATGTAAAAATTGCGAAGATTGATAGTTCCGTATTCTCTTCTTTCATTAAGTAATATTCTTGTAATTAGGAACCCGCTGAGAACAAAAAAGATATTAACTCCTGTGCTTCCGGATATAAGATGCCAAACACCCTCCCTTAAAAAAGTGCTATTAGGTAGTAAATGAAAAGTGCCCAAATGAGCCTGCAAAACAAAAAGAATTGATATAGCTCTTAGCGCATCAAAGCCTTTTATGTATTTGATGCTCATTAGTTTTTTATTGGTGGGTAGGTTATTTTCTTTTCTGAACCAGCTACAATAGTTGATACCGTAGCGTCACCTGTTACATTAACAACAGTACGACACATGTCTAATATTCTGTCTACAGGAAATATCAAGGCAATCCAAGCAGGGTTTAACCCCACAGATTGTAGTACAATGATCAACATTATTAAACCTGCACTTGGTACAGCTGCAGTACCAATAGATGCTAATGTGGCGGTGACAATAATGGTAAGCTGCTGAGTAACTGTAAGGTCAACGCCATGTACTTGTGCAAGAAAAACTACAGCTACAGCTTGATAGAGACTAGTGCCATCCATGTTTACAGTAGCCCCAATAGGCAATACAAAACTGCTAACCTCTTCTTTTACGCCTAGGTTTTTATTTACACATTCCATAGTTACTGGTAGTGTAGCCGCAGAACTACTGGAAGAAAATGCTAAGAACTGTGCCGGGCTTATAGCTTTAAAGAATCCTTTATAACTAAGTTTTTTAACAACTCGGGTAACTATTAAGGGGTAAAGAATAAAAGCTAAAAATGCTAGCCCTGCCACAACGGCAATCATATAAGCAACTATCCCTCCCAGTAGGTCTACTATTTTGTCAGGGTTGTCTTTTGCCATTTCTGTTAGTTTACCAGCCATTAAGGCAAAAACAAAAACCGGAGCTCCTTGCATAATAATCTCTACCATCTTAATAAAGATGTTGTTGGCTCCACTAACAAAGGATATGACCGTTTCCACTTTAGCACGTGGTAATGATATTATAGTAATGCCAAAAAAGACAGCAAAGATTATTATCTGCAACATTTTACTATTAGTAAAAGCATCAAAGATATTGCCAGGTACCATGTCTACGATTACTTGTAGAGGTCCTTTGCCTTTTTGGTTTTTAGCAGTGCTTATTTTATCTTCTATTTTTTTATTTACTCCTTCTTCTACTAGTTTATTTGTTGCTTGTTGTGTATATGCGCTGTACCTCGGGTTGCCTGAATAATTTTTGTTGTCTAATATTTTTATTCCATTGTCTTTTGCCCACAACTCATAAGAGATCCTATTAATTATTTTTTGCTCTTCGTCTATTTTATTACCGGGTTTTATAGTGTTTACTAGTAATAATCCTATACTCACTGCCATAACTGTCGTGATCAGATATAGTGATAGGGTCTTTAATCCCAATCGACCAATACTTTTTGTGTCAGATAGTCCAGCAATACCATCAATGATAGAGAAAAGTACCAGTGGTACAGCAATGAGTTTAAGTAGTTTTATAAATATAGTACCTATTGGAGATATCCAGTTGATGGTAAACTCTGTTATACCTAGCCATCCCGCTAAAAAAGCCCATAATACACCTGCTATTAACCCAATTATAATCTTAATATGCAAAGGGAGTTTTTTTTCGCTCATACTAAATGTCTATTATGTGGTAGCGTAAAAGTATATAAATACAGTATCTACTTTTATAGTTTTATAGGGTAATATTACAATAAGAATATGTGTTTATTTCTGTATTTTACATAAACCATGATTAACTATTGTATTGTAAGTTAGTCAGAGCAGTTAATATAGCCTATTAAGCATGACAGATATACATAAGAAAATACTTGAAGATACTTTAGCAGGGTATTGGGATTGGAATATTGCAGAAGATAAAGAATATCTAAGTCCCACTTTCAAGTCTATGTTTGGTTATGAAGATGATGAACTTGAAAATAGCCCAGATACTTGGCAAAAATTAATTTTCCCTTCTGACTTAGAAATTGTACTAGACAATTTCAATCAGCACGTAAAATCGAAAGGAAAAGTTCCATATAATAATGAAGTAAGATATAAACACAAAAACGGTTCAACTGTTTGGGTGTTGTGTACAGGCAGTGTCATAGAGTGGGATGGAGACAGCCCTGTAAGAATGGTTGGATGTCATATAGACATAACAAAACAAAAAGAAGCCGAACTTGAATTGAAAAGTGCCCAAAAGCTGTTGAGGCAAACTAGTGAGATGGCTAGAGTTGGCGCTTGGGAAGTTGATTTGATTAAAAATACAAACACATGGAGTAAGGTTACTTATGAAATACATGAGGAAAGTTTTAGTCATGTGCCGAGAGTGGAAACTGGTATTTCTTATTATAAACAGGGAGAAAGTAGAAAGAAAATTGAGAAAGCCTTTTCACAATTAGTAGAAAAGGGAGAGCCTTTTGATCTAGAATTAGAAATTATTACAGCTAAAGGGAATGAGAAATGGGTAAGAGCTATTGGCGAAGCTGATTTTATTGATGGTAAGTGTGTTAAGGCCTATGGTACTTTTCAAGATATTGACAAACAAAAAAGAACTCAATTAGATCTAGAGTTAAGTGAGCGTCGTTTTAAAGACGCATTTGAGTATTCAGCAATTGGGATGGCGTTGGTATCACTTGAAGGGAAATGGCTAAAAGTGAACGAGCAAGTTTGTGATATTGTTGGCTATAGTCGTGATGAATTGTTTAAAAAAACTTTTCAAGATATTACACATCCTGAGGACTTGGATAAAGACTTGGATAATGTGCAAATGTTATTAGAGGGTAAGGAGAATAGCTACCAAATGGAAAAAAGGTACTACCATAAATATGGCCATATCGTATGGGTATTACTCAGTGTTTCTCTTGTACGTGATGCCAAAGGAGCCCCGGTTCATTTCATTTCTCAGTTAGAAGATATTACAGGAAGAAAACGAATTGAAAGAAAGCTAAGAAAGGCCAACCAAGAAGTAAAAGGGCTTTACGATGCAACGACAGGAGTGTCTGTTATAGCTACGGATTATAATGGTGTTATAACGCATTTTGGCGCTGGCGCAGAGAAGTTGCTGGGCTATACGGCAGAGGAGATGATCAATAAGCAAACCCCGTCCATATTACATGTTCTCGAAGAAGTTGAAAAAAGAGGGGAAGAGTTAAGCAAATTATATGGTAAGGATATCAAGGGATTTGATGTTTTTGTAGAGAATGCAAAAAGAGGCAAGCATGACTCTAGAGAATGGACCTATATAAGGAAAGATGGCAGTACTTTCCCGGTACAATTAGTTGTTACCGCCGTTAGAAATGAAAATGAAGAGATATCTGGTTTCTTGGGTGTAGCTACAGATATTTCAGTAATCACTGAAACCCAAAAGGCATTAGCAGCAGAAGAAAAAAAGTATAGAACTATATTCGAAAACGTCCAAGACGTATTTTATAGAACGGACTACGACGGGTTAATAACAGAAATAAGCCCTTCTATTGAAAAATATTCTGGAATGAAACGGGAAGAGCTGATAGGAAGACCTGTTTCTGACTTTTACCATAATATTGAAGATAGAGAGAAGTTGATGCAAACGCTAATACAAAATGGTAAGGTCAACGATTTTGAGATAAGACTTAATGATGTAGAAGGTAGATTAATACATACGTCTGTAAATGCTCATGCTTTGCTAGACGATAATGGTCGGCCGATCGGCGTAGAGGGGAGTATGCGAGATGTTTCTGATAGAAAAGAGAAGGAAATAGAACTCAATAAGACCCTAGATATTGTTAGTGAGCAGAATAAGAGGTTGTTTAATTTTGCTCACATTGTAACGCACAACTTAAGATCCTATTCTGGGAATTTTGAGCTTTTATTACAACTTTTAGAAAGTGCAAAAGACATAAACGAAAGAAAGGAGCTGGAAGAACATTTGAAAGGTGTCGCAAGTCAACTTAGCGAAACGATTGAGCATCTAAGTGAGGTGGTGTCTATTCAGACAGCAAATCTCAAACAAGATATAAAAGAGCTTGAACTGTTTAAATATGTAAATAAAACTATTGAAATATTATCGGGAGACATTAATATTCACAACGTTGCTATCGATATTGAAGTACCTAAAGGCCTAACTATAAATTATATTGAAGCCTATCTAGAAAGTATTTTATTAAACTTTATTTCTAATGCTATCAAGTATAGAAGCCCTAAAAGAGATCCGATAGTTAGTGTATATGCAAAGGAAGTTTCTGGAAGGGTAGAATTGACAATTAGTGATAATGGTCTTGGAATAGATTTAGAAAAATATGGGAATAAACTCTTTGGTATGTACAATACTTTTCATGGGAATACAGATGCCAATGGCATTGGGCTGTTTATTACTAAAAATCAAATTGAAGCCATGGGTGGTGTTGTAGTAGTTAGGAGTGTTGTTGATAAGGGAACTACTTTTAAAATAATATTCTAACAAAAAAAGTCCTTGCTATATAACAAGGACTTTTTTTTATTTCTTTTTATTAAAGAAGTCTTTTAATTCATTGCTCATTTCTTCTCCTTTTTTCTTTAGGTCTTGAAGCTCTTCCGTCATATTTTTCTTGAAAGTATCAAATGTCATGGGCTCTCCTGTCATTTGAGCAAAATCAGCTGGCGTTTTAGCTGCAGGTATGATGATCCATGCTAAGATGTATGCTACAAAGCCAATGCCTGCTAAGAAAAGCATTGCGAATACTAGTCTTACGATCACGGGGTCAATACCAAAGTAACTAGCCACGCCACTACAAACACCACCTAGCATTTTATCTCGTGTATTACGAAATAGCCTTCTGCTAGTGTATTGGTTATCGTAATTGCTGAAAGTGGAACTTGATGTAGTATAGTTCGTGTAAGAGGTACTGTCATCATTGTTTAAGTCGCTGGGCCTACCCAATATAGCAATCACTTTGTTTACATCTTCTCTGTCTATTGCCGCAGTGCCATTTTCAAGTCTTGTTGCAAAAAGCTCTGCTATGCGGTTTTCTATATCTTGTATTATTTCATCCTTACCTTCTTCGGATGAAAAGTTTCTTCCAAGAGCTCTCAAGTAGTCATAAAGACTTTTATAGGCATCT
Source organism: Flavipsychrobacter sp. (assembly GCA_041392855.1). Lineage (NCBI taxonomy): Bacteria > Pseudomonadati > Bacteroidota > Chitinophagia > Chitinophagales > Chitinophagaceae > Flavipsychrobacter > Flavipsychrobacter sp. Next base: position 2,182,473 of record JAWKLD010000001.1, on the reverse strand, counting down.
TCTTCAATAGGTATTACACGTCCACCAATGTTAATTTGTATTATTTTCTGCATAGTAGTTGTTTTATATAGTAGCTGTTAGGTTGTTTACTGATTTACTCAAGTCATTCCAGGTGCTCAGGAGTTTATTATAAGTTTCAATCCCAGATTCGGTTAAAGCATAGTATTTTCTAGGGGGACCGTTCTGAGACTCTTCCCATCTATAACTCAAGAGCCCCGCATTTTTAAGGCGTGTCAATAAAGGGTATAGAGTGCCTTCTAAAACCACAAGTTTTGATTCTTTCAGTCCTTCCAGTATATCACTTGGGTAAGCCTCTGTGCTTTTTTGTATAATACCTAGAATACAAAGCTCTAATAATCCCTTTCTCATCTGCGATTCTGTATTTTCTATATTCATATTCTATTATTTATAGGCAAATGTAGTGTATTTATAGTACTATGCAAAACATAGTACTAAATTTAACAATGTAGTATGTAAAAGAAGGTATTGGGCAAAGCATTTTGTTTACTTTTATCAGATATCTTAAGACCTTTGTAGTATGCCATATAAAAAGATAACAGAAGAGGATATAGAACATCTTAAACGTATTGATGGCGTTAAGCATGTTTTTGTCGATGAGGAGAGCCTTAATGATAATGCTCATGACCATACTGAGGATTTAAAGTATTTGCCAGAAGTAGTTGTAGAACCAATTACTGTCGGGGCAATTAGTGAATTGATGAAATATTGTAATGCCAATAATATCCCAGTTACACCGAGAGGTGCAGGTACGGGATTGAGTGGAGGAGCATTACCTGTTCATGGTGGAGTAGTATTGAATATGAAAAGGCTTAATAAAGTAATAGAACTAGATAAAAGAAACTTGCAAGTAACGGTTGAGCCTGGTATGATAACGCAAGAGTTGCAAGATATTGTTGCAGCAGAGGGGTTGTTCTATCCTCCTGATCCGGCTAGTAAAGGGTCTTGTTTTATAGGAGGTAATGTCTCTGAAAACTCGGGTGGTCCAAAAGCGGTAAAATATGGTGTAGTAAAAGACTATGTGCTTAATTTGGAGGTAGTGCTACCCAGTGGGGATGTAATATGGACAGGAGCTAATGTGCTAAAGAATGCTACTGGGTATAACCTTACGCAGCTATTGGTAGGTAGTGAAGGAACGCTTGGTATAGTTACCAAAATAGTACTTCGGTTAATACCTGCAGTAAAGCATAATATGCTTGTATTGGTTCCTTTTCGTTCTGCTATAGAAGCGTGTAAGGCGGTTAATGCCATATTCTTAGCAGGCTATACGCCTTCTTGTATGGAGTTTATGGAGAGGGACGCTTTAGAATGGTCAATAAAATTTACTGGTGAAACGGTTATCAAACTTCAGGAAGATATACAAGCACATTTGCTTATAGAAGTAGATGGTAATGAAGTAGAGTTGCTATACAAAGAAATAGAAGGTATAACGGAGATTTTAGAGGGTTTTGATATTGGGGAGGTGCTTTTTGCAGATAGTCACGAGCAAAAAGAAATGCTGTGGAGCCTGAGGAGGAAAGTAGGTGAGGCTGTGAAGAGTAATTCAATATATAAGGAGGAAGATACAGTAGTGCCAAGGGCAGAGCTACCCCAATTATTAGATATTGTAAAACGCTTGGGCAAGGAGTATGGGTTTAAGTCAGTATGCTATGGGCATGCTGGCGATGGTAATCTGCATATAAACATTATAAAAGGGAGCATGAGTGACGATGACTGGAATAATAAGTTAACAAATGGTATAGCGGCATTATTTAAAGAAGTTGTAAAGCTTGGTGGTACTATATCAGGAGAGCATGGTATAGGGCTTGTACAAAAAGGGTATATGCCAATTGCTTTTAATGGAACGCAATTGGGGCTTATGAAACAGATAAAACAGGTATTCGATCCCAATGGCATATTAAATCCCGGAAAGATTTTTGAATAGCATAACAATACTGGCAACTTTTTTACCTTAACTTCGTTATCTAACTAACTATGAGCATGAAATATATATATAGTACAATACTAGTGTGTTTGCTGGCCATAGCTACATCTGCTCAAGATGTTTATAACAGCAGTGGACGCCCAGTAAAAACCGATGCAAACGGTAATGTGAAGCGTGAAAAAGAAAAAGGCTTTAGCACTGACCGTTTAATATTTGGAGGATGGGGTGTGTTAGGTATTGGTTCAGGAGTTACTAATATTGGTGTTACTCCTGTAATTGGTTATAGGGTTTCCGATGCTTTTTCTGCGGGTATTAGTCTAGGTTATCAATACTTGAAAGTTAAGTATAGTGAAAGCTATAGATTTATAAACCCTGCTACAGGAGAGGCGGAATACTATCCATTTACCTCACACATATATTCTCCAAGTTTATGGGCAAGGTATATTATTTGGAATAATATATTTGCTCACGTAGAGTATGAACATAATATAATGTCATTAAATAGGTATACACCGGATGAAAGTAAAGCGTTCGGAAACTACCCCCCAATTGTTAAAGTGTCTGAAACTATACAAGTACCTGCATTGTTAGTAGGTGGAGGCTTGAGACAGCCAATATCTCCCAGGACGTCTTTTGTAGCTATGCTATTATATGATGTGCTTCAGGATAAGTATAGCCCATATAGAGGTACTATTGCTGTACGTCTTGGCATAAATGCTGGTTTCTAGAAAGAAATACAACATATTAATAAATAAAAGCCCTTTATTAAGAAGGGCTTTTGCGCACTTGATTACTCAATATTAGCTCGTTTCACTATTTTCACATGATATGAGTTCTTCTACCATTTTACTAATAATTGTAATTGCCTATTTCGCTCTTTTATTAGGTATTGCTTTTTACACGTCAAAGGGGTCTAATAATGAATCATTCTTTATAGGGAACCGTAGTAGTAAATGGTGGGTTGTGGCTTTTGGTATGATAGGCACTTCGCTTTCAGGGATGACCTTTATCTCTGTACCCGGTACAGTAGGCAGCTCAGGGTTCTATTATTTTCAAATTGTAATAGGTTTTTGGCTTGGATACTTTGCTGTAGCATTTATACTACTTCCTATATACTATAAAATGCAACTCACCTCTATCTATACTTATTTGGAAAAGAGATTAGGAGTAGCATCTTACAAGACAGGTGCATTATTCTTTATCCTTTCTCGTACGTTGGGGGCTACTTTACGTTTATACCTAGTTATCAAAGTTTTAGAGAAGTTTGTGTTGGAAGACTTTGGTATATCGTTTGAGTTTACTGCAATATTGATTCTAGCATTGATATTATTATATACATACAGAGGTGGTGTAAAAACAATAGTATGGACAGATACTTTGCAGACTACCTTCATGCTATTAGCATTGCTAGTATGTGTAGGTTACATCATGAGTGATTTGAATTTGGATTTAGCTGGCACATGGGAGGCGTTATCAAGTAAAGGGTATAATAGGATAATAAATACAGATGTAAGTGCAACAGGAAACTTTTGGAAAAATGTATTAGGTGGTGCATTTATTACCATTGGTATGACGGGGCTTGATCAAGAGATGATGCAAAAGAATATAAGTGTGAGTAACTTGAAAGACTCACAAAAGAATATGATCACTTTCTGCTTTATACTTTTAATTGCCAATTTTATATTCTTGCTTTTAGGCGGTTTGCTTTATTTATATGCAGATGCTCATGCTATTACAGCTGTAGGTGATGATATATTCCCAATGATAGCATTGAAAAGTGGCTTGCCATTTATAATAACAGTGTGTTTCATGATCGGGTTGATATCTGCGCTTTTTCCTAGTGCAGATGGTGCTTTAACCGCTCTTACTTCTTCTTATTGTATTGATATGTTGGGCATGAAAAACAAGAAGGATTGGGACGAAAAGAAGAAAAATAATGTTAGACTAATTGTACACAATAGCTTTGCGCTTATCTTCTTAGCTTGTATTTTCTTTTTTAGAGAAGTAGATAATGGCTCTTTGATAACAACCTTATTATCAGTAGCGGGATATACTTACGGCCCTTTATTAGCACTTTTTGCCTTTGGTATTTTTACAAAGAGAGCAGTGGTAAATCGTTTTGTTCCTCTTGTTTGTATCGCAGCACCTGTTATCTCTTATTTCTTAAAGATGAATGACAAGGCATGGTTAGGGGGCTATCAAATAGGCTTAGAACTATTAATAATAAATGCAGGAATAGCATTCTTGTTGCTGTTTTTGATCTCGAAAAAAGGAGAAGGACAAGTTATAAATAACGTATAAAAGACTAGTAAATGACACGCGTTTTATTACCGGAAGAAATAAATAAATATGCTGAAGATTATACAACGGATGAGTCCGATGTGTTGAAGCGTCTAAATAGAGAAACACACCTTAAGGTGGCATTGCCGGTTATGCTATCAGGGCATTTGCAAGGTGCTGTTTTGGAAATGATGAGTCATATGATAAAACCTAAAAGAGTCTTAGAGATAGGTACCTATACAGGTTATTCTGCTATATGTATGGCAAAAGGGATGCCTAAAGACGGCCATTTACACACTATAGATATTAACGAAGAATTGGAAGATATGTGTTTTCGTTATTTTTGTGAAGCTGGCGTTGAACATCAAATAACACAGCATATTGGTACCGCAGCTGATATATTACCGACAATCGATGAGGAGTTTGATATGGTTTTTATAGATGCAGATAAAGTAAACTATACGTTGTATTACGACATGGTTTTTGATAAGGTAAAAGTAGGAGGTTATATATTGGCAGATAATGTATTGTATGAAGGGCAGGTTGTGATGGATGAGAATGATCAAAGTAAAAATGCAAAAGCCTTACATGCGTTCAATACTAAGCTGCGTGATGATGAGCGAGTTGAGCAAGTACTTTTGCCAATAAGAGATGGCATAATGGTTGCACGTAAAATAAAGTAATACAAAACACAAACACTAATGGTAAAGTTGAGATTGAGATTTTTGGTTATTGCATTGATCGCATTTATAGCAGAAGTAAAAGCGCAAAAACCTGAATTAGTTGAGGAGTATATAAATACTTACAGAGAATTGGCCATGTCCGAACAAGTGCGAGTAGGGATTCCTGCAGCTGTAACACTTGCACAGGGAATACATGAAACTGGCGCTGGTACAAGCCGGTTGGCAACGTTAGGTAATAATCATTTTGGAATTAAATGTAAAAGGGACTGGAAGGGACAAACGATTAAGCACACAGATGATGCACCTAACGAGTGCTTTAGAAAGTATAATTACCCATTAGATTCTTATAAAGACCATTCGGATTATTTAAGCAATAACCCCCGTTATGCTTCTTTATTCAAATTGTCCATCACGGACTATGCTGCATGGTGTGTTGGTTTAAGGAGAGCAGGCTACGCAACAAACCCTCGCTATGCTCAAATGTTGATCAAGTTAATTGAAGATTATAAGCTACAGCAGTATACTTATGCTGCTATGGGTAATAACTCGTTAGGAGATACTTATGCTACAAAAAGAGAAAATGAGATAATACCTAATAATGATCCTGTTATAAAAGAGGAAGCTACTAATAAAGTAATACCTGTTCCTACACCAACTACGGTATCTACTACAGTTGCTACTGTGCCTGTTGTTACCAAGACGGTAAGCAATAGTGGAATGAAGGTGGCGGAACAAAGGACAGTTCCTGTACGGGAAGAACATGCACTAAACCATCCCCCATATGGACAACCTGTAAAGGTAAATGGTCTTAGAGCTGTTTATGCTAAAGAAGGTCAGGCACCGCTCGAATATGCTATAAAAAACAGCATTAGGTACAAACGTTTTTTAGAGCTAAACGATTTAAATGAAAAGATATTATCTCAGGATATGTATCTGTACTTAGAGAGGAAACATTTTAGAGGGGTAAGGCCTATGCATATGGTAAAGCCTGGAGAAAGCATGCATAGTATTTCTCAAAAAGAAGGAATACAATTAAAGTACTTAAGAGAGTTGAATTTTATGTTGCCGGGAGAGGAGCCTGTACCGGGTATAGTGTTAGAGCTTCAAAATAAGGCTAAAGAAAAACCTAGAGTATATGAAGTTCCAAAAGAAGAGGTAGTGAAAGAAAATAGCTCTACCCAATCGGCAGGATATGTAAAAACTAACAGGAGCCCAATACCCTCTAATCCAAGGTATGTTGCTCCGTCCGCTACAGTTAAGGAGAAGTCAGCTATAAAGGTTACAACCACCCCTCCTCAAACAAGTACGGCTACTTCACCTATTGCTAAAGAGCTAAAAGAAGAAAATACAATAGCTTATAAAACAGAAACATCCACACCCAAAGAGGAAGAAAGTATAGATGCTCTAAAGAAGAAGTTTGACGATGTTCTTTATAATAAGAAGGAGAATAAAGAGTCTAAAAAAGAGGAGACCACTACTAATCCTCGTTATGTGCCACAAAGTAACCGTGCTTCAACCATTACTAAAACAGTAAAAGTGCCAGTAGAAAAAACAGAGACACCTGTTCCTGTTGCCACTGAGCCAGTTATAACTAAGCCTTCTACAGATAAAAAAGTTGAGAAGGTTGTAGAGACACCTACTGATATAAAGGAAGATAAAACTGCAGAGAAAAAGATCACTATCCCTGTTATTGGTTTGCTTAAGAAGAAGCAAGAAGAAGATGAAACTAAGGAGGAAGTAGTTGCACAGGCAGAACCTGTAGTAAAAGAGGAACCAAAATCTGAGTTAGATAAGTTAAAAGCTCAGTTTGATGCAGTTGTCTACGATAGCCCTAAAGAAGAGGCTAAGGTAAAGACTATGCAGAAAGTGCCAACAAGTAAAACTACTGAAGTAGTAAAACAGAAAGAACAAGAAGATCCATCAAAATACTATGTTGTGAAAGACGGAGATACAGCCTTTAGCATAGCGAAGAAACATAAGATAAGCATGAGGCAGCTTATGGATTGGAATGATTTGGATTTTGATGCTATTAAGACAGGAATGAAACTCCAAGTTAAGAAGTAGTATGGGTAACATTAAGCTACATGATAAGGAATTTGAACTGTTTATAAGTGAAGTGACACTCACGAAGAGAATAGAAGAATTAGCAGAGCAAATAAATAAGGATTATAGAGATAACCCTCCATTAGTTATTGGTGTTATGAACGGTGTTTTTGTATTCGCTTCTGATCTGTACAGAGAGCTAGAAGGTGATGTGCAGATTACTTTTGTTAGGTTAATGTCTTATCAAGGGTTGAAGTCTACTGGTAACGTAGTAAGTGCTATTGGCCTTGAAGAAGATATTAAAGATAGGGATGTGTTGCTCTTGGAAGATATAATTGATACAGGCAGAACACTACACAGTTTCCTGCAGGAACTAGTAGCAAAGCAACCCAAGTCAATAAAAATAGCAACGCTTTTATTTAAGCCTTCAGCTTTACAATATGATCTACAACCTAATTATATTGGCTTTGAAATAGAGAATAAGTTTGTAGTTGGGTATGGGTTAGATTATAATGGCCTAGGAAGAAACCTCAAGTCTATATACCAACTTGCTAACTAGTAGAAGATATTTTCAGGCAGTGTTTTTATTAACCCCTTTTCTTTGGCTAAACTAAATAGCTGTTTCACTGCACTTGTGCCAACCGAACCTAAATTGGTTGTATAATCATTAACATACAAGTCGATATGTTGGCGCATAACATCTTCTTCCATTTCCTGAGCATGGTCACTTACATAGGTCGATAGATTGGGGTGGTTTTGCCAGGCATACTCAATACTTGCTTTTATGACCTCATCGACTTTTGCTGCAATCACTTTGCCAAGTGTACGTTTTATAACAATTCCTCCTAATGGTATCGCAGCATTAGTTTCTTGTTCCCACCAGTCTCCAAGGTCAATTAATTTGTTTAACCCTTTTTGAGCATAAGTGAACCTGCTTTCATGGATAATAAGCCCTGCGTCAAACTCTCCCTTTAAAACTGCTGATTCAATTTCACTAAATACTAGCTCATGCTTGTTAGTAGCCTTTGGAAAAGCTAGTGACAATAATAAGTTGGCGGTTGTGTTTTTCCCCGGGATAGCAATTTTATAATCAGCAATATTAACTAGATCAAGCTTTTGCTTAGCAACTAATAATGGCCCAACTCCATTACCTAAAGCGCTTCCTGCATGTAAGAGTGCATAGTTATTTACAGTATGTAAAAAGGCGTTGTAACTTAATTTAGTGATGTCGAGTTTGTTTAGTGTAGCATAATTATTCAAAGTCTCTACATCTTCTAACACAGGCTTAAAGGTTAACCCCTTTGTATCTATTTTGCCATTTATCATGGCATCGAAAATAAATGTGTCGTTGGGGCATGGGCTGAAACCTATTGTTAACTGCATGCTGCAAAAGTAGTTAAGATAAAGGAATGAGCTTACCCAAATTGTACACAGCGCATACTCAAGCTTCCATGTACCCAATCCATATATGGATGTGTTACTACATCATTCTCGCTACTAACACCAAGCGCATATAGCAGAGGTAAGAAGTGGCTAGGCTCTGGATGAGCTATATTCATAAGTCTGTTATTATTGATATTGATGACCTCTTTATGATTATGGTTGTCTAATAGTTTTTTAAGGGTCTCATCAAATTCCATAGCCCAGTCATTTGGTTGTGCTTTTTCGTCAGGATTTATAGCGCTTAGATTATGTGTCATATTACCACTTCCTATAATTAATACTCCTTTCTTTCTTAGTTCTTTTAGCTCTTGAGCAAGTTCATAGTGATAACTAAATGGCTTATTGTAATCAATGCTTAGTTCAAATGTGGGTATGTTAGCTTTTGGAAATAGGCTTTTTAATGCTATAAAACCTCCATGGTCAAACCCCCATTCGGTATCCCAGCCTACTTCTGTTTTCTTAATAAGCTGCTGTACTTCTCTAGCCAGTTCGGGGTTGCCTGGAGCAGGGTATTGAACTTCATAGTATTCTTTAGGAAAGCCGTAATAGTCATAGATCATTTTAGGTTGAGCAGCTCCATTTACATAAGTGCCTTTTGTAAGCCAGTGTGCCGATATTACTATAATGGCTTTAGGGACTTTAATGCTTGCTCCAACTTTACTTAGCGTTTCGGTGTATCTTGTACGCTCTACGGCATTTTTAGGATGTCCATGCCCTATAAAAAGTGAGGGGGTCATAAATTCTTCTTCATCCAAACTATGAAGTTCTTGCGCAAGTAGATTCGTGCTAATAACTCCTGAAGTTGATAATGTAGTCATACCTAAAATTTTAAGAAAGTCCATTCTTTTCATATAGTATATTTTTAAGGACTATTGTATGTACAAAGGTAGTTGTTTATTCGCACTAAAAATTGATTGGATTTAAATGACAGTATAAGGAAATAGTATAAAAAGGAACGACCTACTTATAAGGTAGGTCGTGTTGATAATATGTCGGGAAGACAAGATTCGAACTTGCGACCCCTTGAACCCCATCCAAGTACGCTACCGGACTGCGCCACTTCCCGAAAATATTTGCTAATATAGATCTGCAGTGATTAGTTTCAAAAACTCTGAGCGAGTTTCATTTTTTTCGAATTGACCACTAAAGGCAGAAGTAGTGGTGACACTATTCTGCTTAGATACGCCACGCATCATCATACATAAATGTTTCGCTTCTATTACTACTGCTACCCCTAATGGGTTCAGCGTTTCTTGAATCGCATCTAGTATTTGATGGGTCATACGCTCTTGTACTTGCAACCTACGTGCAAAACAATCCACTACACGTGCTAGTTTGCTTAGGCCTGTAATATAGCCATTGGGGATATAGGCTATATGAGCTTTGCCAAAGAAGGGCAACATATGGTGCTCGCACATTGAGTATAGTTCAATGTCTTTTACAATAACCATTTCACTATAAGACTCTTGAAACTTAGCCGAATTTAAAATAGCTTTAGCGTCTTTGCCATACCCTTGTGTGATGTATTGTAAAGCTTTAGCAATACGTTCGGGGGTCTTCTGTAAGCCTTCACGTTCTGGATCTTCTCCGATAGTCTCTAACGTAGCTCTGTAATGCTCCATTAGTTTAGCGGTAACATCTTCGTCGTACTTTTCTTCTCTGTTATATGCCACAGGTTGATATTATGTGTTTAATGTAAAAGGTTACCCGAAATATTCTACATAGATACGTGGTGTCTCTTGTAGTTTGATACAGTGTAGTTGAGCACCATTTTTCTCAATATAAGGTTTAAGTTCCTCCCAAATACTAATGGCAAAATGCTCAGCACTTGTAAACTTTCCTCTCATGAACTCAACGTCAATGTTAAGGTTCCTATGGTCTACTTTATCAACTATTACCTCATTAATAAGTTTTCCAAGCGTTTTAGCATTGAACACAAAGCCCGTATTTGGGTTGGGTTCCCCCTTTATAGTTACGAATAACTCATAGTTGTGCCCATGCCAGTTGGGGTTGGCACATTTACCAAAAACCTCCATATTTTTTTCAGGAGTCCAGTCGTCATTGTATAATTTGTGGGCAGCATTAAAATGCTCAGCACGTGTTAGGTAAACCATCTTCTTTTTATATTAATGCACAAAATTACCTTTACATTATGGTTTGTACAAAATTATCGTTTGTCATATGAGGAATATTTTGCTGATAGCAGCCACAGAGGCTGAAATAGCCCCATTGATAAAATTCATATCTACTTCATGGCAATGTGTTGAAGCTGGTATTTTTCAAATAAATGAGTTGAAACTTCATGTTCAAGTGTGTGGTATAGGTATGCTAGCTACTGCCTATCATTTGACAAAAAAGCTTAATGAAGGTAAATATGACTTAGTAGTACAGGCAGGGGTAGGTGGTTCCTATGATAGGAGCATAGATCTAGGGAGTATTGTTTGGGTAAAAAAAGAGCAATTAGGGGATTTGAGAGTAGAGGATAATGAAGACTACCTTGACGTTTTTGATATAGGATTGATTAAGAAAAATGAGTATCCATTCACTAACAAGATGCTTCCCAACCCCTATTCGAGTAAAGATTTAGGGGTAAAAGACTTAGAAGCTGTTGATGCTGTAACTGTAAATACTGTAACTGGTAAGCAAGCAACCATTGACTATATGAATGCAAAGTATAATGTTGCCACTGAGAGTATGGAAGGTGCAGCTTTGCATTATATATGCTTACAAGAAAAAGTGATGTTTTTGCAAATACGTGGTATATCTAACTATGTAGAACCTAGAAATAGAGACAGTTGGAAAATGGAGGATGCTATAGCTAATATGAATAAATATCTTATAAAATACTTTATTAATATTTAGGGTGATTTTACTGAAAATCCGTTCAAAACCCCTATAAATGGTGTTTTTTCAACCTGTTTTTACCCTAAATTAATTTGCATACTACATAATCTTAATTATTTTTGTTCCCAATCAATCGTTAATTAAAACAACAGAATTGTGTCGTACGAAAACAAAAATTTTGGTGAGAACCGTAACAACGAAGCTATTTTTAGTAAACGCATAAAAGCTGGTAAGAGAAGAACTTACTTTTTTGATGTAAGAACTACGCGTGGCAACGATTACTTTATCACAATTACAGAAAGCAAAAAGCGCTTTGATGACAATGGTTATGACAGACATAAAATGTTCTTGTACAAAGAAGATTTTAATAAGTTCATAGCAGCTCTTAATGATACAGTAGATCATGTAAAAACAGAGTTGATGCCAGATTTTGATTTTGATGCATTCAATCACGACCAAGATGAGGAATATCAGCCAGGTAGCACTACTTCTGCCGATGATTCAGTGTCTGAGTCATCAGTAAAAGAGCCGGCAACTGCTTCTGTAGAGCCTTCTGTAGTAGATGCTGCAACGCAAGATGATAATAGTAGTGTTGAAGATTGGAAAATCTAAGCTTACAACTAACTATACTATAAAGAAAAAGGGATGTATCATATGATACATCCCTTTTTGATAGTTAAAAGGTTTAAATTATTTCGTACTTGGTTTTTTCATAATGGCGTAAATCTCAATCGCAAAACCTATCAAAATAAGTAGTGGAGCTATAGTTACCCTTCTAGCGCTGTAGATCGCGTTGTAATCAAACTGGTTAGGGTCTTCACTTTTACCTCCAGACATAAGGATATAGCCTAATACAATAAGTATTACACCGCCAATCATCCACATGTAATTATTTTTATCAAAAAGGAAAGTTTGATTACCAAGGGGTTGTCCTTTTGTACTTCCTGTTGTTGATTTATTCTGCGTATTTGCCATAATAGTTACAATGTTACTAAAGAAAATTAATATAAATCGTCTACACGCATTTTTAGGTATTTAATAACAGACCTATGCGTGCTCAAAAATGATATCAGAATACCCATGATTATCATACCTACCATAAGGAAGATAAGGGATGTTGTATCATGAAGTAGTTTTAATGCAGGTAGTTGTTTCTCTGCAAAAGTGATTACCAAAGAGAGGAATACAACAGCAATAATTCCACTAATAAGACCATTGATTACGGCTCGTTTATCAAATGGTCTAGAAATAAAGTTGCGAGTGGCGCCTACCATTTGCATTGTTTTTATCAAGAAACGATTACTAAACATTGCTAAGCGTACCGTATTGTCAATAAGTACTACCACTATAAAAAATAACAGTAAAGAAATACTACCCAGTATTACACCTATTTTGCGGAAATTGCTATCCATTTTATCTACTATGGTATTGGGGTAAGCAACCTCTCGTACAATATTACTTTGAAGTATGAAAAGACGTATCTTATCTAAGCTGTCTTTATTTACATATTTTGAATGTAGTTGTAATACAATGGACGTATAAAGAGGATTAAAGTCTAATAGCTCAGTAAAATCCTCTCCTCCATCAGATAAGAACTTTGCCGCAGCTTCCTCTTTAGTGATGATCTCTGCTTTTTTTACAAAGTTTTGTTTCTGTAAAATACCGTGTAAGTTATCAGCCATTTCATCTCTGGTATTGTCGTGTAGAATCACTTCTACTTCGACACCTTCTTTAAAAACATGTGATAATGCACGACCATTTATCATAAACCATCCTAGAGTACCTAGTAAGAATAATACTGAGGATACACCTATAATAGCATAGATATAAGAATGTTTAGCTTTTTTGCTTGTAGCCATAATGATACTTGACACTCAAAAATAGAAAAATACAGTAATAAAGCTCATTGCTGTAAAGGTTATATGCCTTTATTAACAATTTTGATAGAGCTTGTCACCTTATGAAGATATTATTTCTATGTTTAAGGATTATTAGTCAATTGATCTATTGATTAACTTAGCCTCAAGGATAACTGTATAATGCAAGATTTAAGTTCATTTTTTTCAGACAAGCACTTCATAGAATCACAAGGTAACATCTACGGCCCTAGTCAATTAGGAGCTTATATATCTTGTCTCACACATGATGATTTTCATGTTGAAGATGCTGATATCGTTATTGTTGGGTGTGGAGAACAAAGAGGGAAAGGAAGGAAGTTAGGTTATAGTAATGCGCCCGATGCAATAAGGGCGGAGCTGTATCAACTACATTTTTGGCATAGCAATGTCAAAATAGTAGATATGGGAAATGTCTTGGAAGGTGCTACTGTAAATGATACCAAAGCTGCATTAAGAACTGTGTTGCACGAGCTACAGCAAGAGGGAAAGACAGTTGTGGTATTAGGAGGCTCACACGACTTGACGCTTGAGCAGTACGAGGCGTTTAAAAAATCGCAAAAGATGATAAATGCTACAGTGTCTGACATGTTAATAGACTTGGAAGAAACTGAGGGGGTTACAGATAGAAGTTTCCTAATGGATATGCTGACCGAGCAGCCCAACTTTGTAAAGCATTATAATCATATTGCCTTTCAAAGCTATTATGTAGAACCAAAGATATTGGAGACATTAGACAAGTTGCGTTTCGATTTCTATAGATTGGGTGTAGTGAAAGATAATGTAGAGCATATGGAGCCAGTGTTGCGTTCTAGCGATATATTTAGTTTTGATATTAATACAGTAAAGTATTGTGATGCTCCTACGAACGATAATGCTTCTCCAAACGGTTTAGCAGGGGATGAATCTTGTCAGTTGGCCAGATATGCAGGTATGAGCGATAAGCTTACTTCGTTTGGTATATATGGTTATGCTCCTGAAAAGGACATTCATAAGATGACAGCTAAGCTGATATCCCAAATGCTGTGGTATTTCATTGATGGATACCATGTAAGGCAAACAGAGGCTCCCTTTGTCGATAAGGATGAATACTTGTCCTTTTACCTCAGTTTCTCCGAAATAGATGCCGAGTTTCTTAAAAGCAAAAGAACAAATAGGTGGTGGATGAAACTCCCTAGCGGGGATTATGTACCGTGTACCTATGAAGATTATCAAACTGCAAGCAATGGCAATATCCCTGAAAGGTGGTTTCGCGAGCAAGAACGATTGGTTTGATATGAAACAAATAACTTATTTTTGACAAATAATAACCATCCTGAATAGAAATAGGATGGTTATTTGCTTATAATATGCTTGATAAGAAAGGAATAATACACGATGAAGACCTGGCAGTCTTGGTGGGTGTGATTCATAAGAATCAGTCTGAAGAGTTAGCGCTTGAATATTTGGATGAGTTGGCTTTTTTGGCAGAGACTGCTGGTGCAACTACTGCAAAGATGTTTTTTCAAAAGCTCCCGCATCCTGATAACAAAACCTATGTTGGTAAGGGTAAGCTGCAAGAAATAAAAGAATATATCCAGTCAAAAAATATAAAACTAGCCATATTTGATGACGAGTTGTCGGGCTCACAGATAAGTAATATCGAGAAGGTATTAGGGGTGAAAACAATAGATAGAAGTGACCTGATATTAGATATTTTTGCTAGTAGAGCTAAAACTGCACAAGCTAAGGTGCAGGTAGAACTGGCGCAATATCAATATATACTACCTAGACTAAGAGGTATGTGGACACACCTAGAGCGTCAAGGCGGTGGTATTGGCTCTCGAGGTCCTGGGGAGACAGAAATAGAAACAGATAGACGTATCGTTAAGGATAAGATAGCGCTGCTACGCAAAAGGTTAGCCTCTATAGATAAGCAGGCAGAGACACAGCGTAAAGAAAGAGGTACTTATATTAGATTGGCTTTGGTGGGGTATACCAACGTGGGTAAGAGTACATTAATGACATTACTGTCAAAAAGTAATGTATTTGCAGAGAATAAGCTTTTTGCAACCCTTGACACAACTACCCGTAAGGTCGTTTATGAGCAGACCCCATTTTTATTAAGTGATACAGTAGGGTTTATAAGAAAGCTTCCCCATCATTTAGTGGAAAGTTTTAAAAGTACACTCGATGAGGTAAGAGAGGCAGATATGTTATTGCATGTGGTCGATATATCTCATCAAAAGTATGAGGATCAGCTTGGTGTTGTAAATAAAACACTGCAAGAAATAAAAGCCTTTGATAAGCCCACTATAACCATATTCAATAAAATGGATCTGTATGAAGAGCATGTTTTTGATGAATGGTTGGAAGAAAGTGTTAAGGAAGACTTATTGAACCAGCTCAAGAGCCGCTGGGAGAGAGAAACCAATGGTAGATGTGTATTTATATCTGCTACCAAGAAAACCAATATAGAAGAACTGCGCAATACTATTTTAAAAGAAGTAAAAGCCTTATATGAAGAGCGTTATCCATACCTAACCAAGTTCTACTAATTCAGCCTCTTGCTAATATATATGTGATATTTTTCCTATTCTTTTTGGTGAAAAAAAACTGTATTTTACTTTAATATAGTTTCACTTTAAATGTTACCTTATGAAGCAATCAGCTAGAGAGTTGTTGGTGACGACGAAAGTAGCACAGAATTGGCAGGAAGATTTTGATAAGAATGTAGATGAGTTAATGGAAATTGTTGCTAGAGTTGATAATGATGATTATTTAAGTAATGCCACTGAGTTGTTAGACGTATATCATAATACGACTAAGGAGTCTCAAAATGCCGCTAAGAAAAAGAAAATGGTTCAAAACCACAGACCGTTTGAATTTCTTGTTTTTCGCAATTAAAAATTAGCGATTAGTCTAAATAGTATCCTGTATATCCCCTCTTCTTGATACTAAAGAATTCCACTCCATGTTAAGGTTTTGAGAAAACAAACCTAAGCAGGTCTTTTTATATAAGCTTAGCCATAGCTTTGGATATAAATACATTTATATCCTGCATGTGTTTTAATACCTTTGCAGCATACAGAATATTTTATAATCAATAGATAAAATGAAGCGTCTCGCTATTTTAGGCTCAACTGGGTCAATTGGAACACAGGCACTAGATGTTGTACAAGCACATCCTGAGCTTTTTGAGGTAGAGGTTTTGAGCGCACATAGCAATACACGCTTACTAGTAGAACAGGCTAAAAAGTTCAAGCCTAATGCAGTTGTAATAACTGATAGTGCAAAATATGAAGAGCTGAAAAATGCATTGGCATTATTCCCCATAAAAGTGTTTTGCGGACATGATGCTTTAAACGATGTTGTACAGTGGGATAGTGTAGATACTGTCTTGGCTGCAATAGTCGGTTTTGCCGGCTTATCCTCTACATTAGCAGCAATAGAAGCTGGCAAAAGAGTAGCGTTAGCAAACAAGGAGACATTAGTAGTGGCAGGTGAATTGGTAATGCAACGTGTGCTAGAAAAAGGAACAAGTATAATACCTGTAGATAGTGAACACTCTGCTATATTCCAATGTCTGGTAGGTGAGGACCTAAATACGATTGATAAGATTGTACTAACGGCATCAGGAGGCCCATTTGTAGGCAAGAAAACCAATTACTTACTTAATGTAAAAGCTTCTCATGCCTTGCAGCATCCAAACTGGACGATGGGTGCTAAGATCACTATAGATAGCGCTACCTTAATGAATAAGGGGCTGGAAATGATTGAAGCAAAATGGCTGTTTGGGCTAAAAAATGAACAAATAGATGTAATCGTACACCCTCAATCTATCATCCACTCATTAGTAGAGTTTAATGATGGTTCATTAAAAGCACAACTAGGTATTCCGGATATGAAATTGCCGATACAATACGCAATAGCATATCCTAAGCGTATTACCAATGACTTTAAAAGGTTCAATTTTAAAGATTATAATAAATTGACCTTTGAAGAGCCCGATTATAAAACTTTCCGTAATCTTGCGTTGGCTAAAGAAGCGATGATAAAAGGAGGTACAGCTCCTTGTGTGCTTAATGCGGCTAATGAGGTTGTAGTAGAGGCATTTTTGAAAAATAAAATTGGTTTTATTGAGATGAGTGATGTGATAGAAAAAACATTAGCGTATCTTTCGCATGTTGAGAAGCCATCTCTTGAAGACTATATACAAACAGATAAAGAGGCACGCATTCATGCTGCTGAACTGATTAAGAAAAGCCAAATGGCGTACTAACTGATTGATTATTAACATGCAATTGAATACAATATTACTCATGTCTGGAGGTTTAGTACAGGCAATACAGCTATTAGCATCCCTTTCACTACTAATAATTCTTCACGAATTCGGTCACTTTTTCTTTGCACGTTTATTTAAAACACGTGTAGAAAAATTCTATTTATTTTTTGATTTCCTGTTCCCTTTTCCTGGATTATTGAACTTCTCATTATTCAAGAAGAAAAAAGGAGATACGGAGTACGGTATAGGTTGGTTCCCGATGGGAGGCTATGTAAAAATAGCAGGAATGGTAGATGAAAGTATGGACAAAGAGGCGATGAATAGGCCTCCTGAACCGTGGGAATACCGTTCTAAAAAAGCATGGCAAAGACTCTTCATAATGCTTGGAGGTATTATAATGAACGTACTTACTGCTATGGTTATATATGCTGTTGTGTTTGGCGTATGGGGAGAAGAATACTTGCCTTTAGAAAATGTAAAAAATGGTATTAGCACGAGTGAGTTATCGAGAAGTGCAGGTTTGAAGGATGGAGATGAGATCGTAAGTGTAGGTGGTAAGAAGGTAGAAAGATTTACGAGAATAGCGTCTGAAATAGTATTTACAGAAGCTAAAACAATAGAAGTAATACGTGACGGAGAGCTTGTTACAATAAACATTCCAGAGGGAACTATAGGTAAATTGGCTAAATCTAAAAGATCTTCAGCTCCGTTTATAACGCCAAGGGTGCCTATCGTAATTGCAAAAGTGTCGGACGGGACGGCTGCAGATAAAATGGGATTGAAAAGCAAGGATAGCATTATAGCAGTAAATGGTGAAACAACTCTTTTCTATGATGAGTTTGATAATAAGAAAAGAAGTTTGGCAGGAGAAGCCATAGTTTTAACCGTAGTAAGAGATGGTAAAGAGTTGGTCCTAAATGGAGAAGTACCTGATAGCAAAATATTAGGTTTTCAGCCAGATATGACACTTAATCGTTATTTCGACGTAAAAACTATTAAGTATGGGCCTATACAAGCTGTAGGTAAAGGATTTCAGTACACCTTTCAGCAGATAGGTAGCTATGCCGCACAATTGAAACTTTTATTTACTTCTTCAGAGATAAAAACCTCTGAAAGTTTGGGTGGCTTTGTCACTTTTGGAAAACTGTTCTCGCCTGTTTTTGATTGGCAAGAGTTCCTTATGCTAACGGCTTTTATCTCTATTATTCTAGCTGTAATGAATTTGTTGCCAATACCTGGGCTTGATGGTGGTTATGTTATCTTCTTATTGTTTGAACTGATCACAGGTAGAAAAGTAAGCGATAAGGTGATGGAAAGAGCTACTACTGTTGGTTTGATCTTATTACTAGGTCTAATGCTTTATGCTAACGGTTTAGATATAATGAGGTTATTTAAGTAGTGAGATATAGAGGCTTGGTCTTTCTATAGTTCAAATATGTCTTTTGCTGCCTTATAGGTATTGCAGTGTGCATTAACTATATCTTTTACTTGAGGCGAATACCCTCCTCCCATAGCAACGGTAACAGGTATAGAATAATCCTTGCAAAGGTGAAATACCATTTCATCTCTTTGTTTACATTCATCTATGGTGATGTTTAGCTTGCCAAACTTGTCTGTAGATAATATATCTACGCCTGATAAGTAGAAAATATGCTCAGGCTGAACTTGCTTGATGAGTTTTGGTAATTCTTGGGCTAGTATGGCTAAATAATTTTCCCCATTTACCCCGTCTGGCAAGCCTATGTCTAGGTCGCTTTCTTCTTTTCTGAAAGGGTAATTATGAGCTCCGTGCATACTGAATGTGAAAACCTTTGACTCGTGTTTAAATATCGCAGCACTACCGTTTCCTTGATGCACATCTAGGTCTACTATTAATATTTGTTTTGCTAGCCTATTATTAATCAGATAATTAGCAGCAATAGCGAAATCGTTTAGTAAGCAAAAACCTTCTCCTCTATCAGCAAAAGAGTGATGAGTACCGCCAGCTATATTCAAGGATACGCCATATTTAATCGCGTACTGGGTGCAGTCTATTGTACCTTGGCATATTCTTCTTTCTCTTTCGATAAGCTCAGCAGATAGAGGGAAGCCGATAGCACGCATCTCCTTGGTAGTAAGAGCCAGATTTTTCATTCTATCCCAGTAGTCCATGCTATGAGTAAGTAGTATGGTGTCTTCGTCTAATATGGATGGCGAAAACAGGTTGGCCTCGCTAATAATACCCTCATGTATGAGTTGCTGTGGGATAAGCTCATACTTCTCCATAGGGAAACGATGTCCTTTGGGTAGTGGATGAGCATATATCTTATCGTAAGCTATTTTTAGCATTGCCAGCAAATTATCAAAGTAAATGTTTACAAACACTTAATCTTTAAAGTATTATCCGTTTAATCCGTACTTCTTTGTATTTTTGCATTTAGCTCTTTGATAAAGAACTACCTGGGGCCGCTTGGTTTTGACAGCATAAGGCAGGGTAAGTAAGCATGTCGTGCGTTGTGTAATTAGCACGTAAATCAGAATACTCAAACTTTTAAATGGCGAAAACAATTACGCCATGGCTGCCTAATCAGAGATTAGTGTAACCATTTTGGCCGCAGACCGGCTTTTGCCTGTTGACGCTACTGCCGCCTAACTCATCCTTCAACAGGATAGCAAACGTAAAGTCATGGTGCGGTTGTGAAACTTAAGTGACTAGGAGGCAAGTTGGTTCGTTCGGTTCCGGACTGCTTCTGAAATCTAATTCCGAAATACACATGTAGAAAGCTTATTGGGCATATGTTTGGACGCGGGTTCGACTCCCGCCGGCTCCACTCTTATTTTTTTAAATCGCTTAATATTTCTTCTAAGCGATTGCGTATAAGTGAAAAATGCGCTTCGTTTTCAATGATATATAAGGTAGATGAGGGCAATGTTTTGTAGTAATACTGTCCTCTTGATATTGGAGCCATTTTGTCTTTATCTCCATACCATAGTGTTACATGGGTAGTGATTTTTTCGAGGTCATAGCCCCAATCTCTAACATATAATTTCCATTCTTGTACGACACCGTCAATACCTTGTTTATAACTTTCCTTACTCCCATCAATGAAAGACCATCCATACTTGGGATTGCTTTTCATTAACTCTTTATCGGGTATGGGTAAATATTTTTGAAATTGTTTTATTCTTTTCTCTGGCTTATAAACCAAGCTTTCAGAGTCCTTTTTTATATACTTCCTAAGTGTTTTGTCATTTTTTTTGCTTGCGAAAAGGTGTAGCAGCTTTACAGGAAACCACATCCCTTTTAAAGAGCTTTTATAGTTATATGGAGTTGCACCCGATACGATAGATGCATTTATGATCCTTTCAGGGTTATTATATAAACATGATAAGACATGTGGCGCGCCACCAGAAAGACCAAATATTGAACATTGGCTAATTCCTAAACTGTCGAGTAATTCATTAACATCGCTTGACCAATCTAAAAATTTTCTTTCAGGTTGGTAAGTTGACAATCCTACTCCTGGTCTATCAGGTGCTATAATTCGGATGCCTAGCTTTTTAGCAACACTATCCATAAATATGGAAGATAGCCTGCTCTCTTGACCTCCATGGAAGTACAATATTGGAATTCCATTACTTGCTCCATATTCCGCATAACCTAAAATACGCCCATCTGATAGTTTTATTGTATTGTTTAATTCCATAGCATTAGAACAATTGCAGGTGAGAAGTATAAGAAGTAGCAGGAATATCCTATTCATAACTAAAGTTACTTATTGGGCTTAAATTATTACAGGTTAAAGATATTTAGGTTATAGGTCTTCTTTGATGTAATTATATAATTTTATAGCCATTTTTGATGCCCCTTTTTCATTTGGGTGTATCATGTCTTGTAACATAAGGCTTGGGTCATTTATAATATCCTCCATTATAAAATGGAAATATTTGTACTTGTTTTTCTTTGCCAATATCATCAAACGCTTTCCTGAAGTTGACATAATAAGGTGAATTTTTTAGAGGTAGGCCGCTGATTGCATGATGTTGAAACATGTCACATCTCATCACCCATATTTTCATGGTGGGCTGTTGCTCTTTTAAATAGTTTATTCCTTCTTTTAGATTGTTATAAATTTCAGTCGGTGGTGTTTGATATATAGCATCACTAAGACCTAATGTTATAACAAGATGGCTAATAGTATTTTTATTTACATTGGTTCTATTTAGTAGCTCTTTAAGGTCGGAAGTGGATGCGCCTGGGATGGATGCATTAATAACCATGTATTTTTGAGGGCGTTCGTTTTCTACTAATTGATAAAAAATATCAACAAAAGACTTTTGGTCAGCTAAACCATAGCCAGAACTTTCACTAGCCCCCATAAAAAGTATTACAGGTAAATTTTTCTGATTTTTTAATGAGTCGTTGGTCATCATTTTTACACAGTCTGTAAATAATAAAGAGTACAATCATATTGTACTCTTTATTATACGATACACATTAGTTGTCATGTGGTTTATAGGTAAAGTTGTTTGATTTTTTTAGCGTTTTTCGACGTTTGAGCATCCCCTGTTTCTAAATAATGTTTTATTGCATAGGAGTTTGTGGTCACATTATTTTTTATTTTCCCTTTCATTATTTTCCCTAATGGCATTTTGTATGCCATAGATAGAGTAAACTTTGTTTTCCCTTCGCCTAGGTCGGTTACTTCAAATTCGGCAAATAGTTTCTTTATCATCGGCATATCAATCTGATACACTTCTAAAATAAAATATGACATGTCTTCATATGCGACTATTGATTCTTCTACAGATCCTTTTCCTATATCACAGTGTCTTTTAGATGCGAGTCCGTTTTTTGAATCAGTTGTGCAATATGATTTGTCAAGCCCTGGGGTATAGATGTAAGCATCCCCCCAATTCGAAATGAGTTCCCAAACTTCATTTATAGGCTTATTGATAACAACAGTGTTACTAACAGCAGCCGATAGATTATGATCTGTTATGAATTTCGTCTGAGTTACATGATATACGTTTTGTGCCATAGTTGTAGATGTTAAGATGATTAATGAAAGTGCTGTGAAAATGATTTTTTGTCGCATAGCTGTTTTTTTAGACATAAGAATTCCTTTTAGCTATATAGTAGCTATTAGTTAATTGATTTTTAATTGTTTATGCTATTTTACCTTCTCGAAGTTTTCTTTTCCTTTAGTGGTCATAAAAGGAGTTATAAGGCCCCATATGTTATCGATGATATATTTTGATTTTACTGTTTCGAAATCATGAGGCAAGACCTTTTTTTGAGCTTGCCAAAAAGTTAGTTGAAACCATATGCTATGTGGTATTTTAGTTAGAATGTATTTTTCTTGAGAGGAATCTAAAAGGCCTAATGCTATATAATGTACTAGATATTTCCTATAAAAGCCTATTCGGTCTTGGTAGTTCTGATAATAGTTATCCTTTATTAACGGGCAAGTATTGAAGATGTCAATTAGATTAATGTAAAAAAATCTATACTTCTCCATAAATGATGTGATGTACTTAAATACGTCATTTAATGTTTTAAAATCGTCTGTTTCCTTTATTTTATCATCAATATGTACCTCATCGTACATATGATTATAAAAATATTCTATAACAGCTTCTTTGTTTTTAAAATGATATGCAAAGTTCCCCGAACTTATACCTGTAGCAGCAGCAATATCTCTTATTGTCGTTTCATTAAATCCCTTATTATTAAAGAGTTCAACAGAAGACTTAATGATTTTAGTTTTAGTAGACACAATGCAAAATTAGAACAAGCGTTCTAATTTTCAAAATTTATTTTGATGCCCTGAAAAAACAAGGCTATTGGATATAGACTGTCCATTTATGGAAAGGTATATATGCTTTCATCATAGATTAGAATATGGTTAAAACGCAAAAATATATTTAATAGAACTATATATATTGGAAAGCTTTTGTAAGGGGGGTAATACCATATGTTACAAACATCAAGAGACAAAAAAAGCGCAAAATTTGAGGCGAAAACAGCCATAGTAAAGCATTTTAGCGTTTTTTATGTGGATAACTATAAAAAAACGACTTGTAACAAAAGGTAAATATACGGTACATTCTCCACCAATTTCCTAAGCGTTTCTAAACGGTAAAGTATATCGAATGTAAATAACCGTAGTTTTCCAGGTAAATAGGCTATAATAAAGCAATACGGGTGCAAAAAGCTGCTTATTTATGCTGTAATATAACTACAGTATATGAGTAATTGCCTGCTTTGTCGAATTGCTGAAAAATCGTGTTTTTTTATTGTTTGGGGATGCGTTGGGGATGAGTTTGGGGATGTAAAACGGCGTTTTTGCTAGGGGGTTATGTGCATTTTGAGCCCTGTATATGTACAAAACACCTTGCTAGAACTATAGTTAAAGCTACTTTTTAGCACCCTTTTCTGCGTTTTCTACCTTCTTACTAAGTGTTATCATCTCTTCTTTTAGAGCATCCATGAGGTTGATTATTGTAGCTGTGCTCCCCTCTTTTTTTGTTGGTTTGGAGTGGTAATGTTCATTAGTATCACTTAGGCTCATGTACTCTTTATAGCTAATCCCCTCATTGTTGCTGTTGTATAACTGCTTGTTGGTGTTGATGTATTCTTTAAAGCTTTCTACAATTGGCTTAGTATTAAAGAATATAAAGAAAGGGCTAACATTATACACATCACAAATTTTCTGTATCATTTCAGACTGCACATACATCCTCCTGCCCAATATTTCTGTGAGGTTTTGAGGTTTTATATCTATACTAAGTGCAATATCACCCTTTTTTAGAGCACTATTATTGCTTAGAAGATATTCTATAGCTTCAATAAAACGCTCTCTTATAGCATCTTTCGCGGATATTTCTGTGTTTTCCTGTTTCATGTTTATAAAAAATCATAGAATTTCTTTGATAGAGTGTTGGTTTTTCACAGATATTCTGTAATATTGTATCAGCAAAGAGATACAATGGCAACGAAGATAACAAATAAAAAAACGACATGTAACAAAATAGCAATAAATAATGTTGCTCCTCAGAATGTTACAGATATAGAAATACATATCCCATCTAAAGTGTTGGCAAAGGTTGTAGGGTGCAGTGCCATATATGTAAGAAAAGTGAGAAGTGGTGAGCGAAATAAAAACACATCTACTGCACAAAAAATTGAAGTAGCTGAGCTCTTAATAAAAGAGGAAATAAATATGGGTATTGACAAAGTAAAAACGGCTTTGTCTACTGACTCAAAACCAACCTCAAAATAACAAGGCTATGCAAAAATTTATATACAAAGCTAAGAACTGTACAGATATATCTGACACGAATTACGCTAAGGATGAGCTTAGGAAAATGATAAGTCAGAGGGAGAAAGATGGCAAGCCTGTAAAGCAACTATACATAATGCTTGGTGCAGTAGTAAAAAAGCATAACCGTTTTATTCAAAATAACTAATCAGCAATTGGAATTTCAAGGGAACATATTATGCCTAACCTATAAGGAGATAGTGCCACATATAATGCCTGAGGGTACATATAAGAGCCTAAAGTCTAAAGGTAAAATATCATCATTCTCAAGAGGTGGCGGTAAGGGCAATGTTGCGTTGATAGGTTATGAGAGTTTACCAGTTGCTTATCAAAAAGCAGTCATTTCAAAATATGGAGACCCTTACACCTACAAAGCAAATGAGGCAATTGCTGATAGTGTGCAACATGATTTTGAAGCTGAGCAGTATTATATAAAATTTCGATTTGATGATGGAACTAGCCTACCACCTGAGCATATAGATAAATATACCACATCAGCCTCATGGTTAAAAATGTTGGATGAGCTCACAGCCGATAAAAAACAGATTAAGAATAAATACAGGCTGAGCATGGGTAAGTTTTGGAAAGTGTTGCAAATACTATTAGCAGCTAAAGATATTGACCTACCTAAAAACAGAATAAGACTACAACAAAAGATTGAGCAATATAGAACATGCAAAGAGAGTGATGTGGCTAATGAGCAATATGATTTTCTAATTGAAAAGTTTAGGTATGGTAATACTAACCGTAACAAAATAAAGGATGAGTTAAGTGAGGCATTGCTATTAGAAATGTTAGCACATCCTCATCAACATGAAGATGTAGTAATACAGGAGCAATACAATAAGTGGGCAAGAGATAACGGAAAGCCTTTGATAAAAAGTGCCAGTACTATAGGTAATTACAGGAGAGCTAATGCATGGAAGATAACCCAACAGAGAGAGGGTAATAAAGTAAACTATGAGAAATATGGAGAGTCTATTGGCAGGGTGCGCCCGTCTGCTCCATTGTTCTTAATAGAGTCGGATGATAATGACCTCGATTTGTATTACAAACACGTGTACTATTTAGATGGTAAAAAACAGACAAACTACTACAAGCGTTTTGTGATAATGGTAGTAAAGGATAGCTATAACGATTATATACTAGGCTATGCTATAGGTGAGTCACAAACAACCCAACTGGTAAGAGATGCCTATTTGGATGCCATGCACCACATTAAAGAATTGACAGGAAGTTTTTACCTGCCACATGAGTTAAAGAGTGACCGTTGGGGATTGGATGTGCAACTCAAAAATGAGCTATCCATGTTTTACAAGTCACTTGGAAAGTTTACACCTGCCAAAGCTAAAAACCCTCGCTCTAAATATATAGAGCAAAGTTTTGGTAAGGAGTGGCACAAAAACCTAAAGCATTTTGATAACTACGCAGGTCATAATATAACAGCTAAAGAAAATCTAAACCCTGATGCTGTTGCCATCAACAAAAAGTTTTATCCAAGTGCAGAGGATGCTGCTGAGCAGATACATCTATTTATTGAGATGATGCGCCAAAGTAAAAACAGGCAGCAAAAATGGTTGGATGCATTTACTAGGAATGAAGTAAGCCAACGTAAAAAGGTGAATGATGAGCAAATGTTGCTGCTGTTTGGCAGGCTATCCCATGAGCGTGGCAATACCCTAACTAATAAAGGCATAAACATAGAGATATCAGGTGCAAAATATAGATATGAAGTGCCTGAGCATCTATACCTGCAATATGTAGGTATTAAAATGAATGTGCTCTATGATCCGTATGACATGAGCAGAGTGTTGGTAGTGGGTAAGGATGATGATAAAGTACGCTTTGTAGCACAGGAGTATGTGAATGCTAAGAGTGCACTAATGGACTTTAGAACGGGGGATGGTAAGCTACTGGAGGATAAGTTGGCGAGGAAGGAAAGAACCATGCAGCGCATTGCTGATGAGAGGGCTAAGAGGCAAAATATATTGTCAATTGAGGGGGTAGATGCAAAAAGTGTGCTCCAGGCGGGGGTTATGGACAAAGCCATGAAACAGATAGCTACACATGGTTATTTACAACTACAAAACGGGCAAAAGCCTGAGCAGTATGACCATACAGAGGATGTGGATGATACTGATAGCGATGATATATATAACAATATGTAAACAATTAAAACCAATTATATGAAACTGAATGAAATAATTAAAGTACTACCTGACCATAACAGGCTTATAGCATCAGACTACATATCAATAAGGAATATATGGTTGCAGGAAGGTAGAAAGGCAAAATTTCCAATAGCTACTTTATGCTACTCGAAAGAAGATGTTAAAGACAGTCAAAGAAAACTTGCACACGCTCATGCATTAGCTATGGCATACAACAACACATTTGTGCAAAATATCAACCCTGAGAAGGTGCTTTCTATGAAAGAGCAATTGTTGGCTTTAAAGAATAAGGTGAGGGAGGTTGATGGTAATTATCGCATAGAGATGGATAAAGAGTGCTTTGATGAGCTTAAACACCTCCTAAACAGTATAAAAATAAAATAAGCACTGCCTCTGCGCTCAAACATCGGCAATGCTCATCGTTTCATTAAAAACTAACACAAAATATGCAACTAGAAAGAAAACATCAAATCAAAGAGGCTTTACTTGATTATGTAGGCAAGTATGATAGCCAAAACAAAGCAGCAAACTCTTTAAACAAAGTTAGCTCTGCCACTATTACTCAGGTGTTAAAGGGCAATTGGGATGAGATAAGTGATGAGATGTGGAGGCGCATTGCAAAGCAAATAGGTGTTGATGATGTATGGCAGTTTGTAGAGACTGCAAATACCTCTAAGAAGATAGCAAGTTATTTAGAGGATGCTCAACGCTATACCAATGTGCACGCTATTGTACATAGAGAGGGAGGCAGCAAGAGTGCAACAGTTAAGAACTACGCCAAAAGAAATGCTAATGCATGGTATATAGCCTGTAGTGAATATTTCAACCGTAAGACGTTCCTCTCAAAAATATTGCAAGCCATGTTGCGCGATAATAGCGGAACGGTAAGCGATATGATGCATAACATAGTGACCTATATAGAGGGTTGTGATAAGCCTGTATTGTTTATAGATGAGGCAGATAAACTGAGTGACCAGGTGTTAAGCTTCTTTATCACTTTCTCCAATGAGCTTGAGGATAAATGTGCCATTGTGCTCTTAGGTACAAACTTTTTAGAAAAGAGGATAGATAAGGGTGTAAAGCTAAACCGTAGAGGCTACAAAGAAATATACAGCCGTATAGGCAGGCGGTTTATTGAGATAGCTATAACCCCTGCTCAATTGAAAGAGGACATAAAAGCTATATGCATTGCCAATGGCATAAGCGATGCCCTTACCATTACGGAAATAACCAATAAATGCGATGGTGATTTTAGGAGGGTGAAAAAGTTGGTACACGCTAAGAAGCAAATGCAAAAATCTTAAAACAATATGCCATGAGTCAAATAAGAGAAATGCAAAACAAGCACAGGGCAATTGCGCAAAAGGTGATGATCCTAATGGAATGGACTGAGTTGGAGTATGGTGCGTATATGATGCAGGCAGGAATGGAGTACATGAGATATGTGCTTTATATGGATGATTGGGCAATTGCTTTTATGAGTCAAAGCAAACTGTTTTGGGGGTGGTTTCGTTCGCAATGGTATCAAAGAGAGGAGCATTTGTTTTTGCCTGAGGCAACAGGTATGGGGCATAATGACCGTATGTTGAAATATAAAACCATCCACTCTCCAATAGCACTCTCTAACCATCCACACGCACACATTATGGAGGAGACATACAGCAAAATGATTACTGAGTTTAATAAAAGCCTGGTATATGGATAATGTAGAACAAAAACGTAAAGACACGGTTGTGCATAAAGCTAGGCAGATCATCAGGAGGGCAGAGTTGGATTTGCAAACACTATTGGGGCATGAGGTAGAATGGGAGGTAAAAATTGGGGAAACAAAATTTATTCCACAGGATGTGATTGATGAGGTGGCAGCTTGTTCTAAAACATCAGTAAGATACATTACTCACAAGCCCAAAAATGCCTCCATACAGATTAATGCTATAAGGCAGGTGGCGGTGTGCTTGGTGGTAGCCTATTTTCCAATGTTGAAGCTGTACCGAGTGGCAAAAATGTTTAACACTTCCACCTCCTCCATCAACCACTCTCTGAAAGTAAAGGATGATTACATCTTTTCTAAAGATGATTATTTCTACCCTGTATATCTAAACGCAAAGGCAGCCATACAGGACAAATACCAACAAAATGAAACTACCAAAGCATAAGATAAAGTTCAAAACTGACAATGAGCTAGTAGCAGTATGCAGAGCTTATGAAAGCCTGATAGAAGAATATGAGGGCAAGGATATGCACAGCAACCTGCTAAGAGAACACGCTATAGAGCAGGCGTACACCTTCATACAGATGTGGATGAATGGTAAAAAGACGGTGAGCATCAGCGGTGTGTCTGCCCTTGCCTTTTGCCAACTATGGGGGGCTGCACTGGACTACATCGCCAAAGAGTCTCTAAGCTATGTGCAAGTCATGCGCATAAGAGATGAGATAATACAATCATCAGTATCTAAAAATAGGATAAGTGAGCGTGTACTCAAACACACGGCTCAATACTTTAATAACATCTAAACACTAATTAAACAATCGAAAATTATGGCTACAAAAAAAATCACAGAAGAGCAATTTGAAGAAGCGCAAAAGCAAGTAGTGCAATCGTTGCAAGAACTAGCAACGATTGATGCAAAAAAACAAAAAGATGTTTCAAGGATTGCTAAAAAGTACCAAGCAAAAATTGCTGAGGCAGAAAATGCACATATTGAAGCTAATGCAGTAATACAAGAGTACTGCCTGCAAAACGATAAGGTGTTGTTTACAGATGGCTCAAAGAGCAGTACTACACTACACGGAACTGTAAGCAAAAGGGCATTGCCTCCCTCCTTGGTGCTTGCTGATGGAGTTGCAAATTGGGATGCTGTCATTGCCAATATTGAAAAAGCAAAAAAGCATAAAGAATACTTAATCATTAAGAAGTCGGTAAACAAGACTGCGCTCATGTCTATCAGAGCCAATAAAGGCTCAGTAGCTCTATTTAAAAAACTAGGTGTAGGTGTGAGCTCAGGTATGTCAAAGTATAGCTTTAAAGCCTTAGAGGCAAAATAGACACTTAATAGTTGTTAGCATGAATTATAAAACGCCTAAAGAGCTTGTTGATGAGTTGGCAGCCAAGTACAAGTATGATTGTATTGATTTTCAGGAGAGCATTGGCATGGCTTCTTATTCTGATGGCGCAACAAGGGTAAATATATACCTAACAACTATGACCGTTTCAACAAGCTTAAAACATCCGAAAAAAGGTAAAACTCAACTGTTTAGAAAAAACGTAAGCACTAAGCAGTTAGAACAAATTTTTAACAACCCTAGACAGCATACTGGCAAAGGGTATTACAAAAAGTAGATATGAGAAACAAGGTAGCCAAAAGGCTTGCACGGGTTGCAGAAAGTCAAACCGTTGGGCAATCAGAGCAAATAACCCGTAAGCTGTACAGGGAGCTCAAAAGAAGATACAGCAATCGTAAACGTAAAGGCGTGGCGTTATGAGCAAGAAGAAAAAAGATAGAACACTGGAGGAGTTGGTAAAAAACTACCCATTAGAGGAAAATTTAAAAACCTACTATGTAAAATATCCTGTGTATAAAGATGGGCTTTGGTATGGGGCAAATGTATTACTGCCTACAGGTTATGATATACCGTTTAACGCTAGAGTGTTCACTACAAAAGATGATTGTAAGGCATCATGTGATATGCACAACAAATTTCATTGGTGGACTAAAAAGGAGGCATTAATGATTGTATCACATAGTATGAGTAATCAAGAAAAACACTAAAGACGTTTCATGTAAACGGGTTAAATAAAAAGAGTGAGCGTGTCTACGCTCGCTATTTCTTAAACACTAACAACAACTAACAATGAAATTTATAGACAAAATACTAATCGGTATTGGCGCACTCAGGAAAGATGATGCACACGTGTGGTGGCATCCTGCCATGTGGGTGTATGTTATCCTGTTCTTTGTGTACATGATACTATACTACTTGATACATGGGTTAATTGAGTTTGTACTGGAGGTAAAGAATACAAAATGGACGTGGAAAGCTCGCAAGAAAACACGGTAATGCCACAGTGCAAAGGCAAAGCGCACTGCAACTGGATAGGACGTTTTGCTGATGATATATGCCTCTCCTGTGGCGCATTTAGAGATAACGTTTTTGCAGGAGGTGATGTGGGTGATGCGTATGATGAGCCTCTAGTAACTGGTGATGATTTTGATAACTAACTAAAACAGTAATAGAAATGAAAAAGCTAATAGAAAAATACTACTGGATACCATCTATAATTATTGGTGGAATTATGGGGGTTTTAATGGGTGTAGGATTTGACCAACTAGAGGAGCAAGAAAGAAAAAAGAACAAATGCCACTGTGAGTGTAGCATTACACAATGATTTTATAACCAACAAAAATAACTACAGATGACTGAGATTAAACAAGGGCACAAAACAGGCATTGACTTGATAGATGCCGAAAGAGCCAAACAGATAACAAAACACAAATACACTGTTGAGCATGATGTAAAAACACATCCTAATGGAGAGTTAGCAGAGGCAGCTGGTATGTTGCTTTTCCAATTTGATAAAGAGTATGATGAGCTCCCTGAAAAAGCAAAAAAGATGTTGATTTATTCCCAACCTAGAACATTTGCAAGAGCCTACTGGATTACATTATTAGAAAAACCTTACAAAGAGCGTGTAGTTATAGCTGCTTCTTTCTTAGCTGCTGAGCGTGACAGGTTGGATTATTTGGAGCAACAAAAGGATGGCGATGAGTAGAGAGGAGAAGTTGGTAAAAGTTGCTTATGCTTTACAAAAAAGATATGGTATGTCATGCAGAATTGATGGGTATTCAATTTACGCAACAAAGAACTATTTAAACATAACAAAGGGAGGTGCTAAAACATTCTTTGATTTGATTGATGGCTTTGATGTGCTTTTTGAAAGAAGTGGCTCAAATTTCAAGATGACATTGACGAATTATGATTAACCACATTGCGCCCCTGCTTGTTTCATTTTTCAAACTAATTATTCTTAATCAAAGTTGTAAATGATGTTTTTTCTCAAGAGTGTACAGGGGCGCATATTTTCTCACTAATAAAAATCTAAACATGATAATCGGATTTAAGGAACAGTTTAAGCCTAAGATATTAGCAGGCACTAAAATTCATACTATGAGAGAGGATGTGCATAATAGATGGCACAAAGGGTTAAAGATGCACATGGCTACAGGCGTGAGAACAGCAAATTATAATTGTTTCCATGTTGGTGAGTGTACTGGAGTGCAAAGGGTTTTTATGTCTTATGATTGGATGCTGCATATTTCTATTACGGGTGGTAGCGGTGCATTTGGCTATGCTGAGTTGTACTATCCTGAAAAAATGGAACTTGCCTTAAATGATGGATTTGACAGTGTAGATGAGATGGAAGATTGGTTCATCCCGATTTTAGAAAAAGAACCACAACAATGCAAATATTTCAGGTTAATACATTGGACTGATTTTAAATACTAAGAGATGCCCTGTGATTATTCAACATATCATCCAAAGTGGAAACTCATCAGCAGACTCATCAGGTTTGTAAGAGCAGGCAACAAATGTGAGTGGTGTGGAGCTACAAACTATGAGCCTCACCCCATCACAGGCAGCAAGGTGGTATTAACGGTTGCGCATATTGACCATAACAAAAACAACAACCGATTTAATAACCTTGCTGCTCTTTGCCAACGCTGCCACTTGAGGCATGATATTAAACAGCACGTTGATAACAGGAGGTACGGTAGGAACTGGAAAGGAGACCAACAATTGAAAATTGACTTTACTAACAACACAACAGACAATTAAATGCAAACAATAGGCGTAAAGCAACTATTACAAAAAAAGTTTAAAGAGCTACAGTTTGAGGGTAGATGGCAAGCCTCTTTTGGCAACCCTGAGGTGAATTTCAAATGCCTTATTCATGGAGAGAGTGGCAACGGTAAAACACGCTTTTGCGTGATGTATGCTAAGTACCTCACACAGTTTAAAAAGGTGCTCTATGTAAGTGAAGAGGAGGGTATCAGTAAAACCATACAGCAGGCATTTAGAGATGAGGATATGCACGAAGTTTCAAAGCGGTTGATACTTGCAGAGAAAACAACTTTTACAGAGTTGGTGGATTACCTCAGTAAAAGGAATAGACCCGATATAATATTCATTGACAGCTTGGATTATCTACGCCTCACAACTGAGCAGTTTAAACAACTCGTTAAGCTATTTCCTAAAAAGTCATTTGTAATAGTAGCATGGGGCAAGGGTGATTTCCCAAAAAGCCAATATGCAAAGGATGTGGAGTTTATGTGTGATATAAAAATAAGAGTCAATAAGTATGTGGCTTATCCACGTTCTCGCTTTGGGGGCAACCTGCCATTTATTATTTGGGAGGAGCGTGTAAGTGAGTTGCTCTTTGACGACCCTACAGCCTACCCTAAAGAGGTAGCACGAGTATTGGAGCACAAAGATGTGCAGATGGACAACCAAGATATTTATGAAGAGGAGTAAACAGCTACAGCAATGAATAAGTACATACTAACACATAAAGACTTTGAGGGCTGCATTGAGTTGGCATATGATGCTGATGATATAGTGAGCACATTGATAAGCAGCATTACCATGCAGCCTCATCAACTGGAGTGGGTGTTGCGCCACGTACCAGTACTAGAGCAGCCGTTGGTGCAGTGGGCAAAAAGAGCAGGCTTTGAGGTAGATAAGGTAAAAGCAGACCTAAGTTTTGAGGCGTTTTGGGCGGTGTGGTGTGAGCAGAAAATCAACAAAAAAGAGGCTGAGGCAGTATGGAATAAAATGACCATAGAGCAAAAGGTGCGCGTGTTTAAAATAATGCCTGCCTATAGACGTTGGTGTGCTCGCAATCCTTACAAAAATTCCAAAGCGCCTGATGCTTGGCTAAGGCAACAACGATATATGAACGACTACGATAAAATGAAATAATTAATCACTACTAAAAATAATAAGACAATGAACCACGAAAAAAGAAAAGAACTATTTGGCGTATTGAGCTCGCTAGGATTGGCAGGTGATGAGGAGCGCCGTGAGCTTATATCTCAGTTTACAGACGGGCGCACCAATAGCGTTAAAGACTTGAGCGACTATGATGCTGATGAGCTCATTGCCAAACTGGAGAGCCCTGAATACCAATCAGCCGATAAAATGCGTAAGAAGATTATAAGCATGGCATATGATATGGGTTGGGGCAACTCCTTTAGTTTCTCAGGAAAGGTAGAAACGCTAAGACGTGTTAATGAATGGTGTGAGTTTTATGGCAGGTACAATAAGCCACTTAACGACCATACGCCATTAGAATTGCCCCACCTAGTCACACAGTTTGGAGAGATGCACAAAAAGCATATGGATAGTATTTAAACACTGTTTAAACAGTATATTTGTTAATAGTAAATAAAGGTTATGGATGTAAAAGTTAAAATACCATTTGATGATATAGTGCAGAGATGTGTTGGCGGTATGGAACTGGAAAGGGCTTTGTATTATACACCTGAGAAGATTAAAGAGATTATTGACTTTGTCAATGAACACGTTTTTATTCTAAATAAAAAAGGCATGCGCAATATATGTGTGTTTTTGCCTGCTGAATTGGAGGTAATGTTTTCTTGCCTGTGTTATAATGGGTATTTTGATGTTGAGTTTTTAGAAACAACCATGCACGCATCTGTTGTGTTTAATTCAATTGGTGATTTTGTCCTAGTTGCAGACGGGAATGAAGATGGGTATATATTTAACTTGTTTACAGTTCCTAAAAAAGTAGATTTAACAGCAATAGCTATACAAACTCCATCAGATAGGTTTACTCAAAATAAAATGAGAGCAGCTATTGTTTTTGTTGAGGGAATAATTGAAAAGTGGTGTGATAATGGATTTAAAAAAAGTGACATGGTTGTACTGATGCCTGTTTATTATAAAGAAGTTTACTTTTCATTGCCTGAGTCTCATAGGTTCTTAGATAGCATATTTAGCAATTGCGTTTGGTTTTTGTCGCCATATGATAAGGTGATTGTATTTTATCATGATGCGTTAAATAGAGGATATGCTGATTATGTTGTTGAAAAGAAGTTTTAAATTTGTTTCTATGAGAAAACTACTATGTATTATCACCTTGGGGCTGTTCTGCTCTTGTGCTACTGAGCCACCATTGCCACAACACACTATTGCTTACAATAATGTGTATGATGTGCCTGTAAAAACACAGCTTGAGCAGCGTGTGGTAGTGCCTGCGTGTATTAGCAATGAGGATTTGACCAGGCTGCTGAATGGCTTATATGAGGCAGCTAAAAAAACAGATGGCTATAAATATTCCACACATCCCACACACGTGTATATCTACGTGCATGAGGCAGGTGTTGACTGGAGGGCTGATGGTTATGATTGGTTGGGGATGGTCTCCATGATAGACAATGAGGAGCAGGGTGTGCAATTGAAAAGGTAGCACAGTTTGTTAACACAACAGTAAAGGAGCTCCATGAGCTCCTTTTTTTATACCTGTGTAAATTTTACATACATAGGTTGTTGGCTAAAAAAACTAGAAATCAATATATTTTTGTTGCAATGCGCGATGCTACACTCAAACAAAAAAGGGATAAACGTATAGTAAAACGTTATAGAGAGTTGTGCGCGCTCAAAAAATATCGGGTTGACTATATCATGAAACACTATTTAGAACCTGAGTTTTTCCTCAAACCTAAAACGCTTTACGGCATCATCAGCAACTATGAAGATATAGAGGATTAAGTCTCTACCTCATACCCTAAGCTGTCTCCTGGCACAGTATCGGGAGCTTTCCCTTTTTCTGTTTTTATACTATTTATGTTGGCATCAGTGTATTTGTTGAGGTGTATAAATTCGCCACTATTCTCATCAGGCTCATCTATCATGGTTGCCCTGTATGCCACACCGTCATTGAGCAGGCTGTCGTGGTCGTAGTCGGTCTCTATGTTGGCTCTCGATACATCTTTAAGGAAAGTTGTTTTTATGCCCTGTGTGGCTAGGTGTATCTCTTGTAGTACATCCCAACGTTCATCAGCATCAGCCTGAGATGGAGACTCTGCCTCATCGGTAGACCAACTCTCGCTCACCTTCTCCTGCTCAACATGGTATATGATAAAGCCATCCTCACCAACTTGTACAACACCCTTGTTTTTGTCTATAAAGTTGAAGCCTATAAACTCTATAAACACAGCAGGTGTGGGGTAAGCATCCTCCTTTGGTCTGTTGGCTGTTTGGTTATTCCAAACGTCAATGTATTTGATAGACGGGCAATGCTGCTTGATGTTATTTTTTAGATAGTGGTATGACTTTTTTAAGATGTACATAATAATGCTTGTTAATCGTTAAATATATGCCTCAGGTGGCGTGTTATTAGTTTGTGTATGCGCTTGTTAAAAAACTTGCTCTTACCAATAAACTGTCGTTGCTCCTGTGTGAGGTTCATTTTTCTACTGTGTGCCTTTACGGTTGTTTTCTTTCTTGTTCTGCTTTTTCTTGCTGTCCTGGTACTACCTGCTGCACTACGCCTGGTATGCTCTCGCACCCTTACCTCTTTGCGTACTGTGCCCCCTTCATTATGTATTTGTGCATAGGGTACATTAGTGCCTACCTCTACATAGTTTCTGCCTTTCTTAGTTATCCTTATGCTCCTCCTTAGTCTGCCACTCTTCACTAGTATCTTTCTGCCTCTGCTGCTTTTGCTCTTATCTTTCCTGTCCTTCCATCTTCTATAGTGCTCATCAATAAAGCCCTGGCGTTTAAAGCTCTGTTTAAAAAAGTTCACTGCCTCATTGCCTACTATGGTAGGGAGTTGCCGTTGCAGTCTTTTAAACTCTTTTCGTTGTTGGGCAATGCTCTTGCCTCTTTTTTTTATGGGCATAACATTACCTTATTGATAGTGATACATCGCGCTCTATACGGGTGAGCATCTCCTCAAATATTCGTCTTATCTCTGCCACGTCTCTCACGCTATTCATTACTATTTGCTCTATACTCACACCTTTGTCTATACGCACCGTTATGTTTTGTGTTTGGTTGCCTCCTTTGGCTATGGTCTGCATTTCGCTCTCAGCAGATGGTGCAGATGGTACAACGGGTGTGGTGGTATTGCTGTTGTTAGTTGGCGTTTGAGATATGTATTGCGCCATCTTATCAGGTGCGTTACCTGGTAAGAAGTTGCTGTATTGTTTAGGCTCTGCCACATCAAACACCTTATGCTCCTCTTTGGCAAAGTTGGTGATGTCTTTTTTGAGTTCCCCAAAATCATCTTTTAGATTGCCAAAGTTGAAGGTGAAAATATCCCCCAATATATCATACACATCTCCTGCCACTTCAAAGAGGCTTTTGGTGACACGTAGTAGAAAGTTTAAAGCTTTGCTACCAAGGTTGGCACCTCCCTCTATTTTAATGCCTAGCTTATCAGCAGCCATGCCAATAAGTTCAAACTGCTTGAGCATAAAACGTAAGGGTGCAGTCGCAATTTTGATTGTATAGCCTAGTACTTTTCCCAATGTTTCAATGGCTGCACTAAATACACCGGTGTGCTCCTCAGCCTCATCTATCCAGTCTATGATGCGGATTATTTTATCCGCTACCTTATCAAAAATCGGTGTTACCTTTTCGCCTAGTGCAATGATTTTACTGTTGAGCTTGTTTTGTATCACGTCCCATTTGTTGAG
The DNA here is from genome assembly GCA_041392855.1 of Flavipsychrobacter sp. Classification (NCBI taxonomy): domain Bacteria; kingdom Pseudomonadati; phylum Bacteroidota; class Chitinophagia; order Chitinophagales; family Chitinophagaceae; genus Flavipsychrobacter; species Flavipsychrobacter sp. Next base: position 2,144,880 of record JAWKLD010000001.1, on the reverse strand, counting down.
ACCGTTTGCAGCATTGTTATATGCCGTTTCTAGTGCGCCAACACCCTCAGAGCTCGTTTGTATCTCTTTGTTGATGTTTTCAAATAACTCTGCGTTTTTGATATATATGGAGAAAGCAGATGCAGCCTCACTGTCGAGCCCTAACTTGCCTAGCTTCTCAATTCTTGCTTTATCGCTCAGCCCTTCAAACTTGGCATCCATATCCTCCACAATATCCACCATGCTCCTCATCTTGCCAGTGTCATCAAACACTTTAACAAGCTTCTCTATCTGTTGCCTTTTCTTTTGGTCGGCTAAAGACTTATAGGCGTTTTGTAATAGTGTAGTACTATATTCAGCACTTTGTCCTGTTTTAGTAAATAAAGCAAAGCCTGCGGCCGTCTCTTTGAAGGAGAGCCCCAACTGGTTAGAGTAAGGGATGATTTTAGGCAGGTATTGCGCTATATCTCTAAACTCAGTCTTACCTATTCTTAGCGTAGCAAAGAGCGTGTCAAAGGTCTCTTTGGCATCTACATCGCCCACACTGTTCATTACATTTACTGCTGCCTCAGCCGTCAATTTCACATCCGTAAAACCAGCCTGCGAGGCTTTTAGTGACTTATCCAAAATGTCTAATGATTTGGGTACTTCACCAATGCCTGAGATGATTTGATTGAAAGCGTCAGGCACTTCAATAAGGGAGGTGATATAATCGTCACCTATATCTCTAATCTTGGTGCTAAGCCTGGTAAGCTCTATCCTAGAGAGTTGTGCCGTGACGTTTATTTTTGCCATCATGCGCTCCCATCCCTGAGCCTCTTTGCCTGCTTTGAATAGTGCAGCCCCCAATGCTGCAACGGCTAATGCTGCTGCTGTATATGGGTTGACCAATGCGCCTGCTGCCTCTCCTAAGAAAGGAATACGAGTAGCTAAGCCGTCTACTAATTGCATTTGCCTACCTCCTATGTTGTTGAAGTTGTCAATATGCTTATTGGTTCTTAGCTGTGTACGGTTGAGCTTATCCAAGTGGCGGTCTGCACTCACTAGGTTGTCATCAAATCGCTCCAGTATTCTGTCTATCTTATCAAGCTTATCAAATCCTTTCTCCTCAAAGCTGTATTTTACGGATGTGTTCATTGTTTGTTGTTACTAAAGGTTTACATATGTAGTACCTGGTATGAAGTCCTTAGCCTGGTATTTTGCTAAGAGTGTGCTATAATGTTTATGCCCAAACGTTTTTTGAAAGTGAGGCAAGTCATACCGTTTGCCTTTCCTGTTTATGAGCCCCCATTGCCATCCATGTTTTTCAAATATGGCAACCACTTCCATCCAGTCTGCTTTGCCATCTCCATCAAAGTCCACATTGGTCTCCCAACTAGCAGTCTCATATGTGCCATTGCCGTCTGTGTCTTTTAGTAGCACTATGTCAATAGCACAACCATAGTTGTGAAAGCTTTGACCACCTCTAGCGTTGGTCACTTTCGGGCGTTTAGCAAATAGAGCATCCTGCTCTTTGAATGTTCTAAGTGTGTGCGAAAATCTGCACATGGCTCGCCCTTGTAAAGCCTGGCATATTTCAGCATAAATTTTCTTTGCCTCCTCTCTTAGAGCAGGGTGTAACAGCTCAATCCTTTTGAGTGTTATTGCATCTTGTTTCATCATTAGAGTGTTTGATGGTTAAAAAATCATTACACCCTTGTTTTTGACTCATTTATTTTATTCCCTATATTTGCAATGTGTAAGGGAGTCGGCTAGACCCCTTTGCACTATGCAGGATGACAGCCTTTGGCTGTCTTTCTTGTTTTATGGTTCTCTTAGCTTCTTTACAAAGCTCCAGTTGGCTATCTCCTTTCGGTCAAGCTCTACCACTTCAAAATCTTTATATATCAGCATCACCTTTTTAATCGTCTTATTCCATGTAGGGTTGTGCAGTGATGCGTATAGTCCCTTTTTGATATTGTTGATGGTTAAGTCCTCATGTGTTAGGTATAGCCAAACACTATCAGCTTTCTGTTTTGCAGCCGATTTAATATGCGATTGTAAGGCGTTGGAGCTACCTGATGCCTTAGTCTCTTTAAAGTCTCCAGTTAGCCCCTTATGCTCAATCTCAGGGTTTTTAACACCCTCTAGCGTTGAGTGTGGTCTTATGCGCATTTTGCGCCCCTTCCTGGCTATTTCTGTGCTCAGGTCTATGTTGTATTCCAAATCACTCTTATCAGCCAAAGAGTGTACCTCTACACGCCCCCCGTTCTTGAATGATTGCAGGTGATGATATGCCTGTGTGTTCTTATTGAGGAGCTCAGCAGCTTTTTGGTTGATGCGTATTTTATCCACCACATCAGGGAGCTCATGGTAAGGGTGCTCTTTAGGGTATACAATGCCCTTTTTGCCAACATTGTCTTTAAACACATCAGGGAGCTCAGGGGTGCGCACTTTATCATCGGGCGTGATATTGCCCTCTGCAACCTGGTCAACATCACATCTGCAATTCCAACTAAGTGGCGGGTAATAAGTATCCCAAAAAGGGTCATCAACAGGTTTGGTGATACCTTCCAACATAGCGTGCTCAGGTCTCACTCTTTTGTCGCCTACGGTATTAAACCTGAGCAGGGGCAATATTTCCTTATCCTCTTGTATTCTCACCCACTTGCCTGCCATTTGAGAGGAGGCAATGGCTTGGTTGTATTCTGTTTGCAGATACCTCACATTATACCTGTCATGTATAGCTGCTGCTGCTTGTTTGAAATCTACAAAAGAGCGTATTGCGCCACTATCATCTACAAGTGCCAAATTGAGCTCCACCAATTCATTGTATGTTTTAGCAGAGCTAAACCAATACACATCTTGCTCCAATCGCGCCATCATCTCTGCATCGGGCGTGTTGTAGTCTACCTCAGCAAATCCTTTACCGTAGCCCTCAGTTACACCATTCATCAAGTGTGTTGCCACAAAGTTGTTGAGCTCCTCATCTAGTTGCTCACCATCCAGTTTGCCCTCATACACCTCTTTGGCAATACGGTCAAATAGTTTGTCAGCTTTAGTAAGTGCTATAATATGTCTGTTAACAGCAATTGCCATTTTGGTATAGTTTGTCTGTTTTAAGGTGCAGTTGTTTGATGCGGGTTAGGGCTTCTTTTACCTGCTCGTTTTTTGGTGTTGTAGAGGTGGTAAATTCTCTAAGCCCTTTTATCTTCACCCCGTACTTTTTCTCAAAATATTCTAGGTCGGTGAGCTCAAAGTTTTGTACCAAAAACTCATCCATGACTATATCCGTTGTGGTTATCTCATCCACTACAGCCCATTTAAAACGCTGCCCCTCTTTTATGGGGTAGCCATTAGCTCTCATCATCGGCAGTATTTTGTCATTCACTAAAAACTCAATCTTGAGTTTTAATGCCCACATTCTACTCTTACCTACACGCTCATGCACCTCAGCTTGTGATTTGGAGCTCCCGTTGTCAGTGGTCATGGTTTGCCCTAAGAATATTTTACTAATGGCGCGGTCTGCTCTTGCTAGGAATTGGTCAAACACCATATAAGCATCTCCTTTGCTAGTTTCTACTAGCTCTACAGAATCATCAATGTCAGTAACGGCATAAGCACTGCGCCCCATGTTTTTCAAAAACTCCTCCATGCGGTCAAGGTCTTCCTTGTTGCCACTAGATACTTTACCAATTCTGAAAGGAGAACCAAATATCTCTCCATGTTGAGACCATGCTGCCTCCATATTTTTTTTGTAGAGTGCAGGCTTAGATGCTTTGAGTAGCTTGCCTAAGTCTTTAGGCTTGCCTATCTCCAGTACCGATTTAGCAAATAATGGGTCTCTGTAGTTGATACCCTCATCTCCACTGATGTCAGGCATAAAGAGCCCCCACTCAGGGATGATGTGGTCTCTGTCTATATCCTCAAACTCCCCAAACTCATAAAAGCCGTTGATGTTGATAAAAGATGTGAGCTGCAACACCTGATGCCCCCAACCCTCAGTTTTCAATGCCTCCTCTAGTACATAGTAGAACCATGAGCGCTCTAAGTAGTCACTTGCTTTATCGTCCTTTTCTGTGTTGTTTGCTTTGGTGATGTAATACTCCTCACTCATTACATCTGCAATGAGGTTGCTCATCACAGTCTCCACCTGGTCATCTAGCTCTGCATCTCTGTATATAGAGTATAATGGTCTCCTGTTTGGGCGCTGCGGATTGAGGGCTGCACGGTGTGAATTTCTCCAAGTACCTATGTCTTGTTTCGCCATGCTCTTCATGCGTTGCTCCATTTTTATCAGGAGGTTGTATATATCATCCAGACCTTTGCGCTCGTTGGTTTTGCCTTGCTTGTTTAAAGCCATTACTTGCCTTGTGGTAGGCTTATGTATTCGTGTAGTATGCAGTAGTTTTGGAGCTTTCATTATCAATTGTTTAAACGTTGCTTAAATAGTGTTTAATAGCCGTGTGTTGTTGGTGTATGGCTACCTGTGCGCAAAGGGTTTATCTCCTCGTTATCCTCATTTTTTCTAATGGGCAAATCCTCCTCAATTGTGCCATCGCTCATACGTGTGAGCATCTTAGTAGCATAGTCATACCTATCCAGTCTCAACTCAGGAATGTTGCGCGGTGTTCTACTGCTGTATATGTGATAGATAACCATATCGGTCAGCAGCATTACAATGTTGTAGTTGCGCTCTGTACCTACTTTGTTGAATATCTGCGCCACATCGTAACGCTTTCTTAGGTAGGTGCTCATCTCTGCCTGTGCTTTGAGCTCTGCATCTGTTTGTGTGGCTGCATCGCCCTCTAGTATTAGGGCTTTGAAATCCTGTTTAAGAACGGTCTTATAATCTTGCTCTGTTAAAAATGCCATGTTCAGTATGGTTTTAAAAATTATTAGTATTGTGACGGGCTTTGTCTTTTGCCCACTCTGCGTTTAGTTTTGCTTTGTTTGGTTCTACGGTTTAGCAGCCACCATGCTCCCTCATCGGCATCAGGTGCATCATCATGTGTATCACTACCAGGTTGTATAGCTAGTAGCTGCTCTAGCCCTGTTTGTGTATCGGGGTCGTTCTTTAATCGTTCATCCCATATAGACCTGCCACGCTCATACACGGGTGTCATATTTTCAATACGGGCAAACTTATCAGGCTTCGCACGTTTGTCTCCTCTTACTGGTAGTTGCCAACCTTCTATCTCGCCCTGGTTCTCAAACTCATCCAATAGCATATCCTGCATAAAGTTTGCCTCCATGTAGAAAGGCACAACAGCCTCTCTGCCCTCGCTGTCTGTGATATTGTCACTATACCAACCATACACCCAACGGCAAGCCTCCATGATGGTGCATTGCCTTACAAACGATGCTATGAGATAGAAGTACTTACCCTTTTTGCCCCATATGCGTATTGCTTTGTAGTCGTTCTTTTTGGTAGATTTAAAAGAGGGGTCAAAGTAGGCAACAACACTTTCCATATCGTATAGAGATGGTATCTTGCCCCATTTTATCCACTCGTTTTTGAACACCTTGCCCTCAATAATTGGGTTGTTGAATAACTCCTTTTGAGCCATCCTATAACCCATCTCGTTGATACGGTCAAGTATGTCCTGTAAGGTGTAACGCTGCCACCAACTAGGCTGCCCATTTTCATCCAGTGCATTAACCTTGCTGTGATACCATCCTTTTCTTTTAGGGTCTCCTGGCTCTATATCGCCTGCTAGTTTTGCAAGGATGCTCTTTTTGTGTATTCTGTTGTTGGCAACTACTAGCCTACCTCCTTTGATAGATAATGCGCCTAAGAACGCGCCCAATATCCAATCCAACACATCATCCACGCGCCTCTCATTTCTTACAATTACATCATCATCTATATCATCAATCACTCCATAGTTAGGGCGCTTCTCTCTGTTTCTTTTACCTCTTGGGCTTTCGCCTCTACCTATTGCCCTAAAGAAAGTGCCATCCTCACATATGAACTTACCATCAGCCCAACTGCCATGCTTTGCCTGCTTTCCAAAGTCGTTGATATATTTTTCATTGCTTACTAGCTCAGCCTGCACATCGCTTAATAGTTCACACGCTGCATCTTTGTTTACACTAGCCAACAGCATACCTGTAAGCTCGCCACAGGCTTTCAGCCACATGGGTATAAATACAGTTACGTGTACCGATTTAGCGTGTTCCCTTGCCCACTCAGCAATGCCTTTAAACTTCTTGTTGGCTTTACAAGCATTAGCAAACTTCACATGAAAATCAGCACTGTCTGCATCGGCATAGTGTGGAAAGTAATAATTGACAAATGCTCTATAGTCTTTGAGCAATCGTTTTATCCTTTTCTCTTTTACCTCTTTAGCTTCAACGGCTATCTCTCCAGTTGCTGCTTTTATTTCGGCACATTTCAAGTGCCACAACTCCATTGCTTGTTTGTCGTGTCTGCTGAGCATATTACTGGTTGTTTGTGTCTGCTGAAATGGCTAGTAAAAAATCATTAGCGTGAGGGTTGAGCGCTTTGGCTGTTGCTAAGTCGTGACGTTGGAGATAGTCCATGAGCTTCACTATTACCTGTACGTATTGAGGTAGTGCCACCTCTCTCACCATGCCCTTTATAGAGGATATTATTTTGTTCCTGGCATCAGCTTCTTTGCTGTCTGCATAACGCTTGCCCTCCTCTTTGTTTTTGATAAAGCTGTTTATCTCATCAAGCTCTTTGTATAGGTCGTTGATGATACGCTCAGGCGTTTGCTGTTGCATTTTTTTTATGGTCTCCCATTCGCCATCACTCACCCATTGCGACATTGTTTTGGTGTTCACGTCTACTATCTCAGCAATCTCTTTTTGTGTTTTGTTGGTGTAGAGAAACAGCTCACGTGCTAGATTTTTCTCTTTGTCTTTTTTAGCCATTTCGGTATCTGTTTCCTACAAATTTGCTCTTATATATAGAGTTTTTAAAAAGAGCAATCGTACATCAGAATTTATTTTCTCATAAAGCGAAACCCTTTACTGATGTGCGTTTCATGATTTTTTACAATCAACAACACGTTACATTTTTGCATTAACAACTAATTGCAATAATGGCAAAAGCAACTAAAAAAAGTATCTCGTTTGTGATGAGTGATGAGTCTGTAAACTTCTACGGATTTAGAGTGCTCACAGCAGGTATTGACTACTCAGATTTTTTAAACAACCCTGTTGGTTTTTGGAATCATAGAAATGAGGACGAATACAAAGAGGAGGCATTGCTGCCATTGTTTAGATGGGAAAATATAAGAGTTGAAAACAGTAAGCTGATTGGCGACTTAGTGCCCGATGAGGACGATGAGGAGAGCATGAAAGTGTACGGTAAAATTGAGAGAGGCTTTGTCAATGCTTGCAGTGTTACAATAGAGCCCATTGAAATTAGTGAAGCTCCTGAGGATATGCTGCCAGGGCAAACACTACCAACATTTACAAAAAGCAGATTGTCAGAATGTAGCCCATGTGGTCTGCCAGGCAATTACAACGCACTAAAGCTGAAAGCACAGGGCAAATACATCAGCTTGAATAACCAAACGAAACAGGAGGAGGTGCAACAATTCTTATCTCCTATTAACAATAACCAAAATAAAAATGTAATGGATAACAAACTAGTCCTAACACTCTCTGCTCTTTTAGGTTGTGGAGCTACAGAGGCAGAAGTGACTCAAGCAGTCAACACCCTAAAAGCAAAACTGTCTGCTGCTGAACAAGCAAAAACAGCAATTGAGGGCACACTAAAAGAGGTGCGTGAGCTACACGCTAAACCTTTAATTGATAAGGCTATTGAGCTAGGCAACTCTACTGAGGAGGAGCGTGAGGGCTTGGTGGAACTATCAGCAACTAGCCCCAAGCTATTTAGCTCTATGATGCTGAAATTGACCGCTACAGGTAATGCTCCTGATGGTGAAGAGGGTAAAGGTGGCGCACCTAGTATTAACAACGTTAACAATGTTGTGCAAAAGCTAAATGCTAATCAGCAATTGCCTAAAGAAGATGCAACACCCGCCAATAATGGAGAGTGTGAGTTTGACATCCTGAGCAAAACAAACCCTCTCGAGCTAAAGCGTATAAAGCAAGAAGAGCCTGAGCGTTTCCAAAAGCTATATGCTGAAAAGAGAAACAGGTTAAACCCAAAAGCAAGAGCAGGGGCAAACGCCTAACCTCTGATTGTAAACCATAAAACGGGTAGGATGTCAGAAACGGCTTTGCACACATTTTCACAGTATGGGTTGGGGGTATTGGTGTTAACGGTAGTTGCCTGGCAACTGTGGTTGTACTTCAAAAAAGGGCAGGAAAGGCAGCAGAAAGATATTGAGGAGCTCAGGGATATAGTACAGCAATTGCAAAATGATAAGGATAGCCTGCAACAAGAGTTTAGGAATGAGTTATTGCAAATGCAGGAGAAGCTCATCACATCACTCAACCATAATACAGAGGTGATAAAGGATGTAAAGGTCTTTATGGAACGATACACCTCAAAATAATATAACAGGCAAACAAGGGCATTTAAACACTACTTAAACAACATTTTAAAACAGTAAGAATGAAAACGATAAACAGTTTTTTAGGCGCGTTACTTATTAACGCATTATTTGCTGCGCTAATTGCATCAGTTACACCAATACCTGTGCAAGCAGTCTTTGCCACTACTATGGCGCTATCTTTTTTGGTAGGTCTTATAGGTGTAGGCAAGCAGCGTGCACAAAACATGGCTTTTGACGGCTTGTTTACAGATATATGGCTCGACCAATTGCTTGAGGGGTTTTGGGATGATGACTCTTTTTTGGAAGACGGTGAAAATTGGGATGACGATGTGGATAATGATACTATCAATCTAGCAGAGATAGGTGTTGACCCTAATGTTATTAAAGATAATGCTGTTTATCCTGTTCCGTTTGCTGAGCGCGCAGACACCCCTTTGGCAATCCCTTTGAGTACCTATGATACTGAGGGTACAGTAACAAGAAGGTTGCAAGACAAGGCGTTGTTCTACAATAAAAGAGAAAGTATAATCAAGCAACATAGGAAAGCTTTGAGAAATTTCATTGCTAATGATGGCTTGTACAATATTGCGCCTGCTGCTGAAACTGCTAATGCTCCAATTATTATGACTAGTGGAGCGGTTGACCCTGTTCTTAATGTTAAGATACCGACCGCCAGTGACTTTATGCAATTGGCAATTGCTTACGATAACAACAAGTGGGATGCTGACCGTAGAATGGTAATGCCTCCATCAGTGTTTTGGCTGTTTGTAAACAGCGACCCTGTTTTGAAAGCTCAAGCAGAGCGTAATGGCATAGGTGGTACTGGTACAGGAAAGTTTGTGGAGTATTATGACTTTAAAATACGCCCACGAAAAACTGTAGCTCGCTATAGTGCTGCAAAAGTAAAAGAGGCTAAAGGTTCTCTAAACGGTACAGAGGCAGCAGTTTCTTATCTCGGTAGTGGTCAATCTTTTGGTAAAGGTCTTGGTACGCCTGAGATGTTTGCACGAGAGAGAGACCCTGAGCAAAAAGGAGATATAGTAAACTTTGGTTTACGTGCAGTGATACTCCCAAAAAGAGCAAAAACGCTTGGTGCTTTAGTTCTAGCTCCAAACGCATAAAATAACCCTTGTTTGACTCAGTTGGGGGCTGTGTAAGCAGTCCTCAACATTCAAACAGATTGTTAACTACAAAATTTTTACAAAGTGAAAAATATAGCAAAAGCATTAGGCGTAAAGCAAACCTCTACAGAGGAGGAGTTGGTACAAGCCATTGAAGGGTTGCTTGGTAAATCTGCCAATCAAGAGCAGCAAATAAGTGAGCAGCATTTACTATTGGCTGATAAGGATAAGGAAATAGCTGAGCAAGAGCAAGCTCTTGAAAAGTCTGCTGCTGATTTGAAAGAAGCAAAAGAGGCTACCGATGAGAAAGGTGTGGCGCTCGTTGCTGCTAATGCAAAGATAGAGGAGCTGAGTGCAGAGGTGCAACGCTTGAGTGAGCTGTCAGGCAAAAAGAAGATTGATAAACTGCCACAAAGTGAATTGAAAAAAGTGGCTAATCACATTATGAGCACCCACAAAATAAAAGAGGTGTTTGTTGTATGTGATGGTACACCATTCTCTAATAAAAATGATGCTGCACATTATGCCACTAACAACAAGCTGCTAGTGCATGATTTCAAGGCATCGTAACAACTAGCAACTAACAACAATCAATGAAACAACTATCCTACATATGGCTACTGTGCAGCTTGCTAATAATGGGTTCTTGCAACATATTCAGGAATACCACTAAGGACAAAACGCGCGATAGCTATAAAGATAAAACTGAGACCAGTTTAAAGGATAAGTCTGTCATTGAGTTGGAAACAGAAATTGATACTACGCTGCGTATTGCCCCTAACCAGTCCACGCTTATAACAAGCATCGAGCAGCTACTACTAAAACCCATGCAGTATGTAGAGCAAAACGGGCTAGGCGTTAGGCTGCAATATGACAGTGCATCAGGTTCACTAAAGGCTGAGGCGTTCCAAAAGGAGCGTCTCATCCCAGTGAAGCAAAAACTAAAAATTCGTAAGGCAAACGATATTGAAGCCACTGAGGAGCGAAATATCAAAGCTGTGCATAAAGATGCTAACACAGAACATGAGAGCACAGTGGATGGTGATAAGGTGATACTGGTATCTGTGTTTATTGTTTGCGCTTTCATTTTCATATACAAATTTCTTAACCGTAAAAAACAACAATCGTGAACGAATTGAACGGTGTTACAGTTACCAAACAAGAGGGCGGTCTTAACAGGCTACAAAAGAACACGGACAATGTACGTGGTCTTGTGGTTAGTGGAGTTGCTGCTACTGGTTTGGCTCTTGACGTGTCTACTCCTTTGAATAGTATTGATGCTGCTAAAGCATTAGGTATTACCAAACAATACGACACAGATAATGCAGTGTTGGTGTATCATCACATACTGCGCTTTTTTCAAAAAAACCCATTCGGAAAGTTGTGGCTGCGTTTGGTGGCACAAACTGTCTCATTGGAGGATATGGTGGATAAAGATTTTGTTGGCTTATGTGCTGTTGAGAAACTAATGATTGACTCAGGTGGAGAAATCAAGCGTTTTGGCATAGTACGCAATCCTGCATCGGGCTATACGCCTACTATTACAGATGGGTTGGATAGTGATGTGTTGGCAGCCGTGCCAAAGGCAGAGGCGTTAACAGCAAAGCTGTTTGGCGACCATTATCCTACTGGTGTAATAATAGAGGGGCGTTCCTTCTCAGGCAATGCAGCCTCAGCAAAAGATTTGCGTACAATGCAAAGTCCTGGAGCATCTGTTTGCATAGGGGCTGATTTGGATGTGGCAGAGGATGCTGCCAACCCTCAAGCTGCTTATGCAGACATAGGCACGTTATTGGGCGTGAGCTCTGCTGCAAGAGTGCATGAGAATGTAGGTTGGGTTGAAAAGTTCAACATTCAGAGTGCAGCCGATGGTGCTTTTGTTCGTCCTGGTTATTCAGGCGGTTTGGCGTTATCTGCTATATCTGCTGCTGACCAAAAGACACTTAATGATAAGGGGTACATATTCCTAAGAACATTTGTTGGTTATCCTGGTGTATACTTTAACGATAGCCATACCTGTACTGACATAAGCAGTGATTATGCTTATACAGAGGATGTGGATGTATTACATAAGGCAGTACGTTCCGTATATGCTGCCTTAGTTCCCAAAACAAACAGCCCTGTAAAGGTAGATAGTGACGGAAAGCTGCATCCTTCTTTTATAGCCAATTTTACAGCCATTGCAGAGAATGCGCTTAACCAAATGCTAGTAAGTGAGGAGATAAGCGGTGTTGAGGTGTGGATTGACCCCGACCAAGACATCAACGCTACTGGCATTTTATTGGTGAGAATAAGGGTGCTTAAAAACGGTACTGCCCGTTGGATTGGGGTTAATATAGGGTTCACTGCTAAGATAGCAGCCTAAGCCTTAATAAGCCTTTAAATGGCTGCTAAACAACAATAATACTTTAACTATTAAAAACATTTTATCATGCTGATAAACGGAATGGAATACGATTGGAGCACTGTTAACGTCATGTTGCTAAACAGGATAGTTGAGGGTATCTCTGCTGTTGACTATGATGACAATGTAGATAAAGTCACGCATAAAGGCAGAGGGAAGTTTGGGGTCAGTCGTGGGCGTGGCAACTATGAGGCAAGTGGTTCAATTACACTTTCTATGAAAGAAGTTGTTGCAATACAAAGGGCTCTACCCAAAGGAAGGCGTATGCAAGATATTGCCCCCTTTCCAATTATTATTTCCTATTTGCCTGATGATGGCAGCAATGTCATTGTGACTGACCGAATGAATGATTGTGAGTTTACTAATGTGTCTCGAAAAACAAAAGTTGGAGATACTCAATTTGAATCAGAGTTTGTTTTGGAGGTTGGCTCAATTGATTGGGATATATAAGCCCCTATTGCCCCTAACTATAACTATTCATTAATTACTATTTAATAACTATTAAAAAAATACAAACAATGGCACAACAAAAGAAAACGCCACAAGAAAATAATGGAGATGAGGGTGCAAGCACTCCTACACCTACACCTACGCCTACGCCTACGCCAAGATTGCGTACTGGCGAATTGTCAAAAGATGAAGAGGCGCAACTGAAAGCACAACACCCTGGCAAAAAAATACATCGTGTATTTGCAAAGGTTACTGATGCCGATACAGCATTGGTGTATTGTGTAGAGCCAGACCGAAACACGCAATCACTAGCCCTGAGCCGTAGGGCTGCAAAGCTACCATTGGAAGCGGGTGAGGCTATTTTGGATAACTGCATGGTGGCAGGTGATATGGTACGTGCTAAAACGGTTGACAAAGTGCGCGTTGCCCTTTCCTTAGAGGCGGTTAATATCCTTGATTTTTTGGAGACAGGAACAGAGGAGGTGTAATACCTATCTCTCAAAGAGATGGCGTTGACAACCTTAGGAAATGGAACGCTTTACTAAGCTACTATTTCAAAATACCATACCCTGAGGACTTAGACGATGAGACTTATTGGGAGAAGGTGGAGCAGCTAAAATGGGTACGTGCGTTTGAAAAAGAACAAACTGACCCTAAACGTAAACGATTTAAAAAAAATAGAAAATAATGCCTGAGTATGTATTTGACATCAATCAAGCCATTGAGGATGCCTTTGGCATAGCAGGTATTAGAACTTTCAACCCGCCGTCTCCTCTGTTCGGCGGGTTTGTTTATCAGGTTACAGGTGTTCCCGTACATCTTGATAGTAAATCGAGCGCACAAAGTTTACTTAATACTCCTATAGTGATGCCTGTAGCGTTTGAGGAGACTAAGTGGGATAGCTTGGATAGAGATGGTAAGCGTGTGACTAATATAGTGCCCGAAATGGTTATGCCTCCTGCTACTATCATAGACTTTAGGCAAGCCAATATCATACAAAGAGACCACCCCTCAGGCATGAATGGTAGGCTAAAGCAATTTTTAGGTGAGGATGATTGGGATATTAAAATAAGAGGGGTAATGGTCAATGAAGCAGACCCATACAACCCTCCTGAGCAATTCATCAGGCAGCTAAGGGCATTAAAGGCATCACGGGCTAGTATAAGAATTATAAACGAGATGTGCAGATGGTTGGAGATATACGACATTGCTATACATGATGTGGAGTTTCCAGGCATTGAAGGTTTTCCAGGTGTGCAGCCATTTGTAATAGATTGTTGGAGTGAGCCAACATATGAAGTGAAGTATAAAAACGGTTTTTAATGGAGTTCTACACTATAACATCTGAGGAGGGGCAAACCATATACGACATAGCTATGCAAGAGTATGCAGACTATGTAGGTGTATATGTGTTAATGAAAGATAATGCCGTGATAACAGACCTCAACCACAACCTGGCACCAGGCACTAAGCTTTTGATAAGACAGTCGCCTGATGTGAATGATAAGGAGCTTATGGAGCACTTTAGAGCAAACAAAATAAAAGTAAACTCACGCGCTGATGCTTAACCCTTGTTGCGATATAAGAATACAAAATAATGCAGGTAAGATACTGTACTTTGACGTGGTGCAAGATTTGGAAATAATCCGCACCTGGAGAGAGCTTACTAGTACTGCCTCGTTTTTTCTGCCTCGCAACATCAAAGGCTTAAAAGGTGAGCGAATTGATGAGCTCATACAGCCTGGCAATAAAGTGGTTATTAAGTTAGGTTTTAACTTAGAGTTTGCTGAGGAGTTTACTGGTGAGATAGTGAATATAGGCAGTACTAACCCTGCCTTTGTTTATTGTGAGGATGGTATGCGACAACTAAAGCGTGGACAAAAAACAGTTGCCTACAGCAATGCAAAGCTGTCTAAGCTGATAAAAGATATTGTGCCCCCTGGCATTCCTACTGATGTTATTGATGCCTCTATTGGTGATGTGCGTTTTAGCAAAAAAACACCTGCCATGATATTGCATGAGCTCAGAACTAAGTACGGTATATATAGCTATTTCAGAGGTAGTATGTTGTGTGTTGGTTTTGCTTACCCTCTAGCATGGGCAGGAGATAAAAACTACCTGGCTAAGTTCCACTTTCAAAAAAGCATACTAGACAACAACTTGGAGTTTAAAAGTGTAGATGAGGTAAATGTAAAAATTCGTGTGTCTAGCTTGTTGGCTGATAATAAAGTGGTGTTTGTAGAGGTTGGAGACCCTGATGGAGAGCAACGCAATTTGCACTTCTACAACATATCTGATAAGGCAGAGCTCAGGAGGCGCGGAGAGGCAGAGTTGGCAAGGTTGAAATATGCAGGCTATAGGGGCGCTTTTAAGTCTTTAGGTTTTCCGTATGTAGAGCATGGCTATACTGTACAGTTAGAAGATTATGAATACCCTGAGCGCACAGGAAAATACTTTGCTGATAAAGTAACGGTGCTTTATGGTAACGGCTATTATAGAATTACAGAACTAGGAGCAAAAGCAGATTGATATGGGGGCAGGAGATACAATAATGAGAATGGCAGATATGCTGCGTGATGTGCAAACAACAGTTTGCAAAGTGACTAGAGTGGATAGTAAAAAGCTTACGTGTGATTGTGAGCCCTTAAACGGTGATGCCCCATTCATGGGTGTACGTTTAAGAGCTGCGATAACTGGCAGTACAAAAGGAGCTATTCACATTCCTAAAAAGGATAGCGAGGTAATTGTGGGCATGATAGGAGACAATGCTGCTGCTGCGTATGTATGCTCTTATAGCGATATAGAGGAGGTGTGGTTGGAGATAGATAAGGGTAAGTATATAAAGATGAAAGGCAGTGCTATAGAGATAAATGGCGATAAATACAGCTTGATAAAAGATGATGAGCTCAAAGCAGAGTTGAAAAAGTATACCAGTATCATCCAAGCAATAATGATGACAATAAACGGTATGCCTATCACTCAGCCTGCCAATGCTCCCTCAGCACTACAGGCTGCACTAAAGTTGGCAATAGCAGGCAAGCAGTTACCAACATTTCAAAACATACTAAACGAGGAGGTAAAGCATGGCTAAAGACTTAGAGTTGAAAGATGGCACGCTGACTGTTCGCAACGGTGATTTTGTGGTCTCTGATAGTGAACTGGTACATATTGAGCATATACTAAAAAGCAGCAAAGGTGATTGGAAAAATGCCCCTCTTTTGGGTGTGGGCATTAGTAGATGGGTGAATGGAAACAATCAAGGGCTGTCTTTAGAAAAACTTGCAACAGAGATAGAGTTGCAATTGATATTAGACGGCTATAAGCCATTGCAAGTGCAGGTGAATAGCCTTAGCGATATACGAATAAATGCAGAAAGAATAAACCAACAATAATCATGGCAAGAGAGCTTGTAGATATAGAGCAGGAAATGCTCAACGAGAAGGCAACACACTCAGAGTTGGATGTATTAGACACACCTAGTGGTACAGGTATTTGGAGAAAGTTGATAAGTGTGGTTGCAAAAGGTATTCGTAGCATGGAGGAGCTATGGGATGCCTTTAAGGCTGACCTAATAGAAATAGGTGAGCAGCAAAAGTACGGAACAGTGCCCTACTATAGAGGTAAGGCACTAGCATATGGTGGCGGTGCAATAGTGAGTAGAGTATCAGTAAGAGAAGGGCGAAAGGTAGTAATTGTAAAGACGGCTAAAAATGGAGGCAGTGGTACAATTGTGCACTTAACAGATGCAGAGTTGGAAGGGTTGCGCAACGAGTTCAAAACAGATAGCAAAGTGGCAGGTACTGACTTAATAGTGCTGAGCCAAACGGCTGACCTGTGCGACTTTAAAATATCAGTGCGCTTTACTGGAGACCAAGCAACAGTAGAGACGGCTGTGCAAACAGCACTTAAAGACTATTTAAGCACTCTTTACGATGTAGAACTATCTAAAACATTAGTGGAGCAGGAACTGCTAAAGGTAGACGGTGTGGAGGATGTGTTTATCACAGAGCTTAAAGTAAATAGAGGGTTAGGCTATGTACTTATTACTAACAATAGTGTAGATGCAGATGCAGGATATTTTGCTGTAGGGCAAAGCGGTGGCAATGATTTAATCACCTTATCAATGTACCAATAATGAATTATACACAAATAGATATAGAGAAGAAAATAAGACGGGTATTGCCTGCTGTGTTGCGCATACCTTTTATTATAAAATTCCTGATAACGTTGCTAAAGCCTGTAAGTACGTTGTGGGGTTCTTTTCTCACATTTCGCACCAACTTATTGTCTACTCTTGATGTAAATATTACAGTTGGCAGTATACAGGCAAAGCTAAGAACTTTATACCCTGAGGTTGGCGGTTTTAAAGTCTACATCAAAACTACCTATGATGACAAAGAGAGAACATTTGACACTAATTTATCAGAGCATCACCTGTCTGAGTATGAATATTTTTTAGATGAAACTGCGCCTAAAACTTACGATTACTTTTTGAATGAGTTTGAGCAAGAGTATGACTATATCGCATATGTTCCTGAGGCGTACACTGCTAAAGAGCAGGATATAAGAAGTTTCTTAAACAGGTATAGAGCAGCAGGTATGCTATTTAATATTGTATTTAAAAACCTTACATAATGCACAAAATAAATCTATTTACAGGAGGCAAACAGAGGAGTGTAAACGACTTTGATTATTTACAAAAACAGGCTGTTGATATTGCCACAGCTTTGGGGCTGAGCTATTCGGATGACCCAACAACTAACACTCATTTTGTGTTGAGTGGTGTGGAGTTCTCTGTTTCAGGCTCTATAGTTAATTGGACTGAGGGTTGGCTCTTCACAGGTGATGAGGTGTGCCATGTTGCAGCAGGCGGTGCAGATGGTGATGATTTTATTGCAGGTGTTTATGCTCGAATAGTTGAGACAGCCCATGCGGATAATCCTGTATCACATGGAGACGGCAACAGCCATGATGTTCATGTAAACAGAACGATATACCTTTTTACGCTTAATACAATCAGTTCCAATTTACCAGTTGGAACAGTACAAGCTGGAGATTTTGCATTTGATGGTGTAAACCTAAAACGAGCAGAGGAGCTGTACATGAACAAGCTATCAGCAGCAAGTGTAACTAATGAGGAGACTATTGCTATTAGTCATTCTAGATTTACGGGCAATTTGTACCTGGTCAAAAACTTGCTCACCAATATGGTGCATATGAGAGGCACGTTGACAGTAAACGGTGCAACGTCTTTAACAGAGCCCGCAATAGTATTACAGGTGGCAAGCTCATTAGGGGCAAGCGGAGCATATACGCCTGCACGTAGACACTCTTTTAATTGTTTGCTACGTTACCATGCGGGTTATGTAGCACCATTTAACAATGCAATGGGGCTGCTAAAAAACATTTATGCAGAGGTGGATGCCTCAGGCAGCTTTAACATTGCACCTATTAAAACAGCCTCAGCAACTAGCTACAACATTGAGATTAGCACCTCTTATTATTTAGGATAAACCATTTTGTGATGAGTATTGTAGGACTACCTCCATATATAACCAAAAAGCCCGATGCCTCAAATTATGAGCGTTTTTTGGCAAATGTTGCCAATGATGGAGGTATTGTGGAAACAGCATTGGCAATGTATCACCAATTGCCTGATGATGTGTTGGACGCTAATATATTGCTTGTGCCTGGTGCGTACAAATCTGATACATTGTATTGTTTCCAAAAGTTTTCGCCGTACTACAAAGCCACGTTATCCAGACCAGGTACAGCAACACGTGTTAATGCTTTGGGGCAAGTAGTATTGACACAGCCCAACGTGCCACGTATAGAGTATGACCTAGCCAACAATAAGTCTTATTTGTTGCTCGAGCGACAGTCTACCAATTTAGTTGAGAATACTGTTGCCTTTGATAATTTAAACATTGGGCAAGCTAATAGAGAGGTGGTAGCTACCTCTGCTCCATATGCTGATGCTACTGTGCTAAAATTCACACGCTCTTTTGGAGGCGCTGCTTATGCCTACATTAGAGACACCGGGCATGGTGTTGGCTATCGTACCATATCTCTCATGGTTAAAAAAATAGATGGAGATAGTAACAAGGTAGGTCTCTATGCCATTGTGCTAGGCACTAGGCAATCAGATAGTGCTAATGTATTTATTGGCATTGATTTGAATTTCAATTTTGATACTAAAGAGATAACAGCAGTATATGGTGGCGGTCAGTTTGATGTGCTACGCAATGAGGAGGTAGGCTATCAGGAGTTGACAGATGGTTGGTATAGGCTGCATCTTACGTTTGAAATTTACAATATGTCTTATATCGGACAGATATATGCAGGCACTGGCTCTTACTCTACTAATCAGCCTGTTGGTACATCTGTCTTGGTAAGTTGTTTCCAGTTTGAAATTGGCAGACTTACGAGCTACAAGCCTACATATGGTATCCAAGTCACACAGCCTGCTGATGAGCTCCTATTTACAGCCTTGCAGGCACAGGGGGCGTTTGCTGACAATAAGGGCACTTTGTTTATGAGTGCTGTATTGTCTCCCGATTACGATGTGCATTTGGATGATGGCAATGATGATATATTTCGCATATCAAAAGCAGGTATGTCTATAGTGGGTATGTTTGAGGAGATATTACCAGTGGCTACCAATGATAAGGCAGGTTATAAGTGGGAATATAACGAGAAAGGTGTGGTTGTGACAGCAGGAGCAGTAACGGAGGAGCTTAGTGAGAATACTGCACCAATGGTAGTAGAGCGCCTTAGAATACTACCTACTAATGACCGTGTTTGTGTGTTTCATATAGCACTGTATAACAGATTGGTAAAAAACAGTATACTACAAACGTTAACCACATGAAACTAGATTACTACATATGCACCGAGAGCATCGAGGCTCTGATTGCAGACCTAGCATTGGCAGGCTTTAACGTGGCTGACTATAAAGGGGGCTACTATCATGCTAATGGTATCATCATTGATGAGGTGGGTAAGCTCCCTAATGAGGTTAGGCTTATTGAGGCAAAAGATGAGGAGGAGCTCAGCACTAAGCTCCAGGCATTGACTGCTGAGAATAAGCCAATAAGCTATGATGCTAAGGGCAACATGGTAGAGGTGCTCAGCTATACTGAGGGAGTGCATTATAATATCAGGGCACTAGCAAAGCCTATAAATGGCGCACTGTTCCATAAAACAACTATATTGAGTCCTAACACCCCTAAGCGGGTGATAATGTAAGGACGGGCTTTAAATAGCCCTCAAACACTAATTAAGCACTGTTTAGGCAAGAGAAGTAAAAAGAGAGGGAGCAACAACAAGGGGCACAAAAAATCTATATTTTTGTTACATTTCGTCTTAAAAAGTTGTTACAAGTCGTTTTGCCGATTATACATTGTCAGACCATAACCCTATTATTGCTAATTTTAAAATTCTTGAACAGTCTAAAGGTTAAGCCGAAGACTAATTTTATAAATATGTCAGACTTATTTTTATACAACTCTTATACGAGACAAAAGGAGAAATTCGAATCCATAACACCAAACCATGTTGGTTTGTATGTTTGTGGTCCTACAGTTTCGGGGGAGTCTCATTTAGGTCATGCTCGTCCATATATCACTTTTGATGTAGTGTATCGATATCTTACCCATTTAGGTTATAAAGTAAGGTATGTAAGAAATATTACAGATGCTGGTCATTTTGAAGAAGAAGGTAGAGAAGCTGTAGATAAGGTTGCTCAGAAAGCACAAATTGAAAAAATGGAACCAATGGAGTTAGTGCATAAATACACTAATTTATTCCATTATGGTATGCGTCTGTTCAATAATATAGACCCCAATATAGAGCCAACAGCTACAGGTCATGTTATTGAACAAATAAACATGATAGAAGATATAATTCGTAAAGGGTATGCTTACGAGCAAAATGGTTCAGTGTATTTTGACGTAAAGAAATATGCTGAAGCGTATCCGTATGGCAAGTTGTCAGGAAGAAAAATTGACGAGTTGTTAGAAAATACTCGAGAGTTGGATGGGCAAGAAGAGAAGAGAAACAGCGTAGATTTTGCTTTGTGGAAAAAAGCACCACAAGAGCATATTATGAGATGGAAGAGTCCTTGGGGTGAAGGCTTCCCAGGTTGGCATATTGAGTGTTCTGCAATGAGTAGTAAATATCTTGGCGAAACATTTGATATACATGGTGGCGGTATGGATCTGCAGTTCCCTCATCATGAAAGTGAAATCGCACAATCTACCATAGCTCATGGGTGTGCTCCTGTTAAGTATTGGATGCATAATAACATGATCACCATAAATGGGAAGAAGATGGGGAAGAGTTATAATAATTTTATAACCTTATCTCAGATGTTTTCAGGAGACCATGAAGTGTTAGATCAGCCATATCACCCAATGGTTATTCGCTTTAATATTTTGCAAACACATTATCGTAGTACGCTTGATTTTTCCAATAGCGCATTACAAGCATCAGAAAAGGCATTGCGCCGTTTATGGGATGCTTATGAAGTATTGCAAAAACTAGAAGCTAATAAAGGTGATGCAACAGATAAAGAGCTCAATGAAAAAGTAGTCAATTGGTGTAATGAATGTGAAGACTTCATGAATGACGACTTTAATACTGCTAAAGTGCTTGCAAACTTGTTTGAGATGGCTCCCGTAATAAACGGTATAAAAGGAGGACAAGTAAAGAAAGATGCTTTGAGTAGTAGCACTTACACGCTATTGCTCGGAACGTTTAAGACGTATTTAGTAGATATACTAGGCTTACAACCGTTACAAAAGGAACAAAGCGACAAGCTGGATAAGGTGATGTCTTTATTGGTAGAGATAAGGGCAGATGCACGTAAGAGAAAAGATTTTGCGACATCTGATTTGATACGTGATAAGCTTGCAGAAAGTGGAGTTTTACTAAAGGATGAGAAGGATGGCAGTGTGTCCTATACAATTGAATAGTATCTTATGAAAAAAGTTTCTAGAATACTCCGTTACTTAAAAGGTTATAAGTCTCATATAACAGCATATTTTATTACCAGTTTATTAGCGGTATTATTCTCTTTAGCATCGTTTACGATGCTTGCACCAATATTGCAAGTGATATTTGGAGGCGATGAAAAAATAGTAAAAGGTGATGGCGGAATAAAAGGTTTTATAAACGACATCATGAGCGGCATTCTGGAGTCGGATGGTAAAATGGCAGCGCTGGCTTATGTATGTATCGCTGCAGTTGTTTTTACTCTATTGAAGAATGTATTCTTCTATCTATCTATGTACATCCTTAACCCATTGCGTAATTCTATTATTAGGCGTTTGAGGAATGATATGTTTACCAAAACATTGTCTTTGCCAATAGGCTTTTTTACTGAAGAGCGTAAAGGAGACTTGGTTTCAAGAATGACCAATGATATTAATGAGGTGGAATACTCTGTAGTAAGTGTGCTAGAGGTATTTATTAGAGAACCATTGACTATCATTTTCTTCTTGACAACTATGATAATGATCAGCCCTCAGTTAACTGTCTTCTTGTTTATTTTTCTGCCAATTGCAGGGCTTATTATAGGACGTATTAGTAAATCGTTAAAGAAGTCATCCACCCTTGCGCAAGAGCAGGTTAGTGAAATGGTAGGTGTTATTGACGAGACTGTTGCAGGTATGCGTGTTGTAAAAGCTTTCAATGCTGAGAAGCATCAGCTAAGTCGTTTTGCTAAGTTGAATAACCTATTGTTTCGTACACGTAATAAAATTGCAGCGCGTAGGGAATTAGCGTCTCCAATGTCTGAAACGATGGGGGTATTAGTGGTTTGTATTATTTTATGGTATGGCGGGCGATTAGTATTAAGTAATACATCTGGTTTTGAAGGGGAGTGGTTTTTAAACTATATAGCATTGTTTACCCAAATAATAAACCCTTTTAAAAACCTTTCTTCAGCATTCTACAATGTGCGTAAAGGTACAGCTGCTATTGAACGTATAGAACATTTATTAGACGCAGAAAATAGCATTAAAGAAATTGGTAGCCCTAAGTCTGTTACTGAATTTAAAGAGGCAATAGAGTTTAAAAATGTTGACTTCTCTTACGGCGATAAGAAAATTCTGAGTGATATAAATTTCAAAGTAGGTAAAGGTAAAATGCTTGCGTTGGTGGGTGCTTCAGGTGCAGGTAAGTCTACTATTGCAGATCTAGTGCCTCGTTTTCATGATGTTCAAAAAGGTGCAGTTTTAATTGATGGTATAGATATAAAAGATTGCAAGTTGTTCGAGCTTCGCAAACTTATGGGTATTGTGGGGCAAGATCCTATATTGTTTAACGATACCATTTATAATAACATTACACTTGGTGCTGGACAAGTTACACAGGAGCAAGTTGAGGAAGCCGCTAGAATTGCAAATGCGCATAAGTTTATCATTCAAAAGGAGGATGGGTATAATACAATAGTAGGAGATAGAGGAGCTAAGCTTAGTGGAGGAGAACGTCAACGTATTACAATTGCACGTGCTGTTTTGAAGAACCCTCCTGTACTAATTTTGGATGAGGCTACTTCTTCATTAGATACCGAAAGTGAGCGTATAGTTCAAGAAGCAATCAATAGCTTAATGAAAAATAGAACAAGCATTGTTATAGCTCATAGATTGTCAACTGTTCAAAATGCAGATGAAATAATTGTGCTTGAAAAAGGTGAAATAAAAGAAAGAGGAACACATAGTGAATTATTAGCAAAAGAGGGTGTTTATAAAAAGTTGGTGGATATCCAACAGGTGAAATAGTTAAGGTATATTTGTAGCAAATAAGTTTTATGAAGAAAATTCTTGTAACTGGCGGTTGTGGTTATATAGGAGGTCACACTATTGTAGACCTTATAGAGAATGGGTTTGAGGTAATATCCGTTGACGACTTGTCTCGAGGAGATATAAGAATGAATAAGGGTATAGAGCAGATTGTTGGCAAGCCAGTAAAGAATTATAAAGTAAACCTTTGTAATATGGAAGATACAGAGGCCATATTTATAGAAAATCCTGATATAGTTGGTATTATTCATTTTGCAGCATTTAAATCTGTGCCTGAATCGGTAGAACATCCATTACGTTATTTTAGAAATAATATAAATTCTCTGGTAAACGTTTTGCATTGTGCACACACTTACGATGTGAATCATTTTGTGTTTTCCTCTTCATGTTCTGTATATGGTAATCCTGATAAGCTGCCAGTAGATGAAAAAGCTAACCTAATAGAGCCAGAATCCCCGTATGCGAGAACAAAGCAAATGGGAGAGGCTATCTGTAGAGATTTTGCCAGGATAAAACTAGATTTTAACGTAACGCTTTTACGTTATTTTAACCCAGTTGGTGCTCACCCTTCAGGATTAATAGGGGAACTTCAGGAAAAACCCGAGAACCTTGTACCTGTGATTACACAAACGGCAATAGGTAAAAGACCTGAAATGCATGTGTTTGGTTCAGATTATGATACGCGAGATGGTTCTTGTGTAAGGGATTATATACATGTGATGGATATAGCTAATGCACATACCAAAGCATTACAATATACATTAGAAGAAAAAAATGAAAATCGTTGCGAGGTCTTTAATCTTGGTTCTGGAAACGGTGTGACGGTCTTAGAGCTCATTAATGCTTTTGAAAAAGTTTCAGGTGAAAAGCTTAACTATGAAATGGGACCACGAAGGGAAGGTGATGTAGTAGCTGTATATGCTGATAATTGTAAGGCGAGAGCTTTACTAGATTGGGAAATTAAGTACAGCCTAGAGCAAATGATGGAGACTGCTTGGAACTGGGAACAGAAATTGAAAAAAGAAGCGACAAAAGCTAAATTAAACTAGTAAAATCTACTATCCCAGATCTATTTCAGTATTATCTCCAATATTAAGGCTCTGGCTCAGTCCGCGTATATAGGCATCACTACCTATTATTGAAGAGTGAAGAACTACTTCGTCTAGCTCGGCATATGATCCAATAATTGTGTTTTTAATTATTGAAGACTTGATAGTGGTGTTGTCGCCAATTGAAACATTCGGCCCAATTATAGAATGAGTAATATTGCACCCGTCAGCAATGCTAACAGGAGGGATTATTACATTTGTATCACGAGTATAAGAGGTCTGAGCTTCTTGTTTTTCTTCGCTAAGTTCTTTGAGTAGAATGGCGTTAGTTGATAGTAAAGTTTCTTTCTTTCCACAATCAAACCAATTGTTTACTCTAAAGGCCTTAAGTGTTACGCCATTATCGATCATTTTTTGCAAAGCGTTAGTAAGGTGATATTCTCCTTCTTCGTCAGCTCTGCTACTAAGGTGTGCGCTAATAGCTTCGTAGAGTTCTTTAGTTTCTTTTATGAAGTATATCCCAACCATAGCCATGTTCGACTTAGGTATTAAGGGCTTTTCAACCACTTTTAAAACCTTGTTGTCATCGTCCAGTTCAGCTACGCCAAAGCTTCTCGGATCATCAACTTTTCGTACTCCTATTTGAGATGTATTACTATTGATGACCTCTTTAACAGAATAATCACAGATAGTATCGCCTAAAACAATAATTACTTCATCATTGTTAACAGCTTCTTTTGTAAGCCATATTGCATGCCCTGTTCCTAATCTATCTGTTTGATTAACAAAAGTGTGTTTTAAATCAGGATAGTTTTTTGCAATATAACGTTGTATTTTTTCTCCTAGGTAGCCAATTACAAATATAAATTCGTCAACACCTGCATTTTGAAGTTGGTCAATTATTACACCAAGTATTGTTTTCCCTGCTATTGGTATCAATGCTTTGGGTTGTGTATACGTTAGTGGTCTTAATTTAGTTCCTGCTCCTGCTACTGGTATAATGGCTTTCACAATAAATGTCTTTTATGTTTGAGCGTATAAAGTATAATATGACTTTACGCTTTTCAAAGCGAATGTACTATAAAAGGACTATTCTGAATAGTCAATATTATGTTATCAATAATAGCTTATATGTGGCTATTAATAAAGGGTTTGTAAAAAGCTTTGAAGCTTTGTGTTAATGGTGCTGCTGTTTTGTAACGGGTTAGCAGTATATAAACTATTAATATTGGCGTAAAGAAGTTGTTGTTGTTTTAGTTTTTGTTGTAGTTGTGTTTTTTGAGGCTCGACGGCATTATTCAATTTCAGTTGTGTTTCATTCATAAACTCTTCTAATAATACCTTTATGTCATTATAAGAATTACTCACCGCTCTAAGGCTATTTCTAGATGCATGTGCAGCAAACTCATCAGTTTTTGAGCGTAATAATACTTTTGGATCAAGTCTGTTATTACCATTAGATTGAGCAAGGCTCAATGTAGGGGCAAGCAGACAAATGCAAATAGATAAAAATAAGGCTCTCATTATACACAGTTTTTATAAAAATACTAAAATCATATAAGAAAACTATTCATATTCAGACACCTCAGCTTCTGTACCGTACATCTGGGATTGATATTTTAAAGACGGTGACTTAATAAGAGTACCTAGACCTAGGGTCTCCCATTTCTCATCAACAGAAGTTATCGTTGCAGGGTCTGCAGCGATAATATTAGGCCATGGTCTATCAAAATTGTCATGTTTTTTAGTCTTTATAGTACCATCGAGCCCTAAGATATTGTTCTTTAAGCCCCCATAAAAATGGTCTCTTCTTGGGTCAAGGTTATTGCAGAATCTCCACAAAAAGTCTGCTATGTCATCTGTATCGACAGTATGTTCTACGTAAAGTAGCATTTTGAAGTTTTGTAACTCTTCTTTCTGAGTGAGTGCACTATGGAGAGCTTGAATATGACCAACTCTATCCTTTTTGACAGATATAAAAAGGACAGGTAAGTTCAGTGTTCTGGCTAAGTGGTCATTAATGCCATATATCTCTTTATACTCGTCTTTTAGCTTTTCGACAGAAAGGTCTTTATTTATTGTAAAATCTTTTTGCGGCTCTGTTATTTCTTCTTCCCACTTCTTAGTTCCATCAATACACATCTTTCCTCCAAATCCTAATTTGCTACAGCTATGGTCAAGGACATCCATAGGGCCTTGACTGAAGTATACATCTGTAGCTGCATTCAAGTTTTTGAATATATATTGTGTTAAGTCCCTGTAGTTATTAATGTCAATATCCCCATCAGCAAGTACTAATATTTTATTGAACATCATTTGCCCTGCTCCCCACATAGCATTCATCACTTTCTGTCCTTGCCCAGCATATTCTTTGTCAATGGATGTTATCACAAGATTATGAAATACGCCTTCTACAGGCATATTCATATCTTTTATTTCGGGTACCATTGTCATTTTTATAGGTGCCAGAAATATTCGTTCTGTAGCTTTGCCTAGCCATGCATCCTCTTGAGGCGGTATCCCTACTATTGTCGCTGGGTACACCGCATTTTTTTTATGTGTGATTGCTGTGACGTGAAAGCGAGGATACCAGTCTGGTAATGAGTAATACCCTGTGTGGTCTCCAAAAGGCCCTTCCCATATTAGTTCTTCTTCAGGGTCTACATAACCTTCAATAATAAAATCAGCATCAGCGGGCACTTCAATTTCAGGTTGTGTGATGCATTTTACTAATTCTACTTTTTTCTTTCTTAAGAAACCCGCCAGCATATACTCATCCACATTTTCAGGTAGAGGTGCTGTTGCGGAATAGGTATATGCAGGATCCCCTCCAATAGCTACAGCAACCGGCATTCGTTCGCCTCTTTTTTTGTACTCATTAAAATGTTTGGCAGATACTTTGTGTTTATGCCAGTGTAAAGCTGTCATATCTTTTTCAAAGATCTGCATGCGATACATACCTATGTTTCTGATGTTAGTATTAGGGTCTTTAGTATGTATTGCAGGTAGGGTTACAAAGCGACCTCCATCTTTTGGCCAACATTTAAGTATAGGTATCTTCGACAGGTCGGGTTCGTCCATTATTACCTCTTGACAAGCGCCGCGCCCTTTAATCACTTTTGGCATCCAAGAAGCAAACTTACCAAGTTGAGGTAGCATAGCCAGCTTTTCCAGTAATCCGTTTTTAGGAGCAGAAAGCTGTTTGAATAATTCTTCAATATCATTGGCTACATCATCCAAGCTGTCTACACCCAGTGCTATACACATTCTTTTATAACTTCCCATGGAGTTGATCAACAAAGGGAAATCAGTACCTGTATTTTCAAAAAGTAAGGCTTTATTTCGGTCTGGAGTCTTTGATACCCGATCTGTTATTTCTGCTATTTCAAGAACAGGGTCAACAAAGGTCTTGATTCTTATTAATTCTCCTGCCGCATCTAATTGTTCAATAAATGAGCTTAAAGATTTATATGCCATAGCTGATTGTTATTTGTAGTTATCTTGTAGTTTGCACTACAGTTGCTGTAAAATTACAACTGCTTTAGAAATTTGCGATATATTATATTTTTAACTGGGTATAGGTTGAGACGCATATTTATTGGCCAAATGTGTTTGGTCGTTTTCATGGTTGCTTCCATGTCATGTAATAATAAAGGAGTAGCTGACAAAGAAAAGCAGATGTTGGATTTAGTAGATTCCTCACTTAGGTATTTGAAAAGTGGAGATGTTATGTTAAGGTCAGGAAACAGTTTTACAAGCATGTTGTTAGCAAATTTCAATACCAAGAATAAAACCTATTCTCATACGGGGATATTGATAATAGAAGAAGGGACTCCTTATGTTTATCATGCAATTGGAGGTGAAGATAATCCTGATGCCATATTGAGGAAGGAGCATCTGTATTTCTGGTGCAATCCATCGTTTAATAGTGGGTTTGCCGCAGTTAGGTATGACTTAGATAGTAATGAGGTTAGAGGTGTTATCTCCAAAGTAAGGTCGTACTACTATAATAAAGTGAAGTTTGATATGGATTTTGATCTAGAAACTGACAATAGCCTTTACTGTACAGAAATGATATACAAAGCTATAGGGGAGGCGACGGGCAATGTAAACTGGCTGATTCCCTCTAAAGCAGCTAATAAAAGCTATATTGCTGTAGATGACCTATTCCTTCATCCAGCAGCTAAGTTCATTTGTAAGGTTAGCTTTAAATAATAACTTTGTTACAAGTTTAAAACGACATGAAAAACGCCATACTAAAATCATTATTGGTAATAACCACTTTCATTTTTTCTTCATGCAACAAAGGGGAGCCTCAAGTGGTAGCAGAGAAGTTTCTGACTAATTTTTATCAGATGAATTATGCTGAGGCAAAAACTGTTGCTACTGATAAAGCCAAGGATATATTGGTTATTGTGGAGAAAATATCAAATAATTTGCAAGACTCTACTGATGTAGACTATAAAAATATAAAGGTAGATATCGTTAAAGTAGAAGAAGAAAAGGATAAAGCAGTTGTAACGTACACCTTGTCTAATGACCCAACAGAAAGACATTTAAATATGGTAAAAGAAAATGGTGAGTGGTTGGCGAATTTGACTAAAGAGGATAACATGCAGGAAATTCAGGAAGAAATTGACGGTCCTATAGAAGAATAGTGAATGCATGATCATTAATATTATTGTTTAAAAAGGCTGCTAGTATAGTAGCCTTTCTTTATTATTTTTAAGTATGGCACTCAATTATATCTGGATTGCATTTTTTTTAGTAGGGTTTATAGTTGCAATAGTCAAGTCGCTCTTTTTGGGTGAGAGTGGTTTGATGAATGATATGATGAATGGTATGTTTGATAGCGCAAAGACAGGTTTTGAAATATCTATCGGACTTACAGGTATAATGACTTTATGGCTAGGTCTGATGAAGGTAGGGGAGAAGGCAGGTGTTATCAGTATTTTTTCAAAAGGAGTAACACCTTTCTTTAAAACATTGTTCCCGGGAGTACCCAAAGGGCATAAAGCACAGGGAAGTATAATGATGAACTTTTCAGCCAATATGCTTGGGCTTGATAATGCTGCTACTCCATTAGGTTTAAAAGCAATGGAAAACTTACAGGAGTTGAATTCTGAAAAAGAAAAAGCTAGCAATGCACAGATCATGTTTTTGGTGCTTAATACGGCAGGGGTAACACTAATACCTACATCCGTTATAGCGATAAGGCAAGCTGTAGCGTTGGAGCAAGGAGTTGCTAATTTTAATGCTGCAGATATATTTTTACCTACGCTTATTGTAACATTTATATCCTTTGTGGCGGGTATGATAGCTGTAGCTATAGTGCAAAAAATAAACTTGTTCAAGCTGCCTGTATTGCTATTTGTTGGAGGTTTTGGAGGGATAATAGCTTTGTTGTATTATACTTTGTCAAAGATGCCACCTGAACAGATGAGCTCAACAATTGGCTTGATAGGCAGTAGCGTTATTATGCTCATTGTAGTGTTGTTTATAGTTGCAGGTGCGCTAAAAAAGCAGAATGTATATGATAACTTTATTGATGGGGCAAAGGAAGGCTTCACGGTTGCTATTCGTATCATCCCTTATTTGATAGCCATGTTGATCGCTATTAGTGTGTTTCGAACTTCTGGTTGTATGCAGTATATGGTAGATGCTATAGGAGCTACTGTTGCTTTTTGCGGTTTGCCAACACATTTTGTAGCAGACTTGCCCATGGCATTAATGAAGCCTTTAAGTGGTAGCGGCGCTCGTGGTATGATGGTTGATGTAATGAATACTTATGGTGTTGCTTCTTTTCAGGGCAAACTAGCCGCTATATTACAAGGGTCTACAGAAACAACATTTTATGTATTAGCTGTCTATTTTGGTAGTGTAGGAGTTAAAAACCCCCGTTATGCTTTGGTCTGTGGTTTAATCGCAGATTTGGTGAGTGTTATTGTTGCAATAATAGTTGCCTATGCTTTTTTTGCTGCAGATATACCTAGTTAGATATGTTATCTATAAATTGCTCTCTTTCGGGAGCATTGTAGTCATCCATCATCTGTAATAACTCGTCTATAGATTCACTTACCATCAACATTTTTCTTACCCATTCATTCAAGAAGCCCTCATGTACCATCATCATCATTAATACTTTTAGGCTATCATAGTATCCGTTAATGTTAAGTACGCCCATGGGTTTGTTATGCATGCCTAACTGTCCCCAAGTCAAAGTCTCAAAAAGCTCCTCCATTGTTCCCCAACCACCAGGTAAGGTCATCATGGCATCGCAATTCTCATACATCTTTAGTTTGCGCTGATGCATGGTGTCAACTGTAATAAGCTCTGTTAGTCCTTCGTGTACTACTTCTTTAGTTTTTAAGAAATGAGGTATTACGCCTATTACCTTACCGCCAGCATTTAATACACCATCAGCAACAGCTCCCATGACCCCTATTTTGGCACCGCCATATACAAGCTGTATTTCGCGCTCTGCAAGTATGCCACCAAGTCTATACGCTTCGTCACGATAAACATCAATATACCCGTCTTTAGAACCGCAAAATACAGCTATGCTTTTCATTAGTATTTATTTTATAGTACTTCTATTTGTTTGTGCATTAGGTCTTCAAACTCATCTCGCTCTCTTATTAGGTGAGCCTTCCCGTCTTTTATGAGCACTTCAGCAGGTTTCATTCGAGAGTTGAAGTTGCTACTCATCTGATAACAATAAGCACCTGCATTATGGAAGATCAGGTAATCCCCTTCACGCACTTCGCTCATTACTCTATCCCAAGCAAATGTATCAGTTTCACAAATGTTGCCGACTATAGTATAGATGCGTTTAGTGCCGTTAGGGTTAGAGATATTGGTTATTTTATGATAAGCTTCATAAAACATTGGCCTTATTAAGTGGTTGAAGCCCGAGTTGATGCCAACAAAAACAGTAGCAGGTGTTTGTTTGATCACATTAGCTTTTGTGATAAAACTACCACTTTCGCTAACTAAATATTTCCCCGGTTCAAACCATACTTCCAAAGGTCTGCCGTATTCTTTCTCAAATGCGCTAACAGCTTCTGTAAGTTGAGCACCTAGCTCTTCAATATTTGTTTCAATCTCATCATCTCTATAAGGTACTTTGAAGCCACTACCCATATCTAGATATTCTAAAGCGTCAAAATGTTTAGCCATTTCAAACATTACTTCTAGCCCGCGTAAGAATATACTGGTATCCTTTATTTCGCTACCAGTGTGCATGTGAAGACCTTTTACATGCAGGTTGGTTGTTTTTACTACGCGTTCAATATGTCTCATTTGGTGAATGGAAATACCAAACTTACTATCCACATGCCCAGTAGATATTTTATAGTTACCTCCTGCTTCGATATGAGGGTTAATTCGGATGCAAATAGGGTAGCTGTTACCATACTTGTTGCCAAACTGCTCTAGTATGGAGATATTATCAATATTGATATTTACACCAAGAGCAACGCCTTCTTCGATTTCACTAATATCTACACAGTTAGGTGTAAAGAGAATGTCGTTACAGTCAAACCCTGCTTTAAGTGCCAGTTGAACCTCATAGATACTTACACAGTCGATACAAGACCCCAAGCTCTTTAAGTACTTAAGTATATTGATATTAGTTAGCGCTTTGCAAGCATAGAAGAACTTTGTAGGGTGCCCTTTAAAAGCATTTTGTAATTTCTCGTATTGATTAGCAATCTTCTCAGCATGGTACACATAAGTAGGTGTGCCAAATTCTTCTGCAACAGCAATTAGCTGTTCATTTGTTATCGGTTCAAACATGATTGTTTCTTATAAAGTCTGCAAAAATAGAAAAAGAGCAAGTAATAAACGTTACTTGCTCTTTTAAATATGAAAATAAGAGCAAACTATTGTTTGCCTTTTATTATTTCTTCAACTACTGTTGGGTCTAGGAGGGTGGTTGTATCTCCAAGGTTTTCTGTCTGATTTTCAGCTATTTTCCTCAATATTCGTCTCATTATCTTACCACTACGTGTTTTGGGTAACCCGCTAACAAACTGTATTTTATCAGGTTTAGCTATAGGGCCTATAATTCGGGAAACAGTTTCTCTAATATCAGCACTTGTATGCTTCTCGTCCACGTGGTGATGGTCATATATTACATATGCATAGATGCCTATTCCTTTTACATCGTGTGGATAGCCCACAACGGCACTCTCAATAACACCTTGGTGCATATTAATAGCATTTTCTACTTCGGCCGTGCCTATTCTGTGTCCACTTACATTCAGCACATCGTCTACACGACCTGTTATACGGTAATTGCCATCAGTATCTCTAAGGCAGCCATCTCCTGTAAAGTACATATTTTCGTATGCGGAGAAGTAAACATCCTTACATCTTTTAAGATCACCCCAAGTGGTGCGTATCATAGATGGCCAAGGGTGTTTAATGCATAGGTTGCCGCTCACATTATTGCCTGTTACTTCTTTGCCATTTTCATCCATCAATACAGGCTGTATGCCTGGTAAAGGTAGCGTTGCATGAGCAGGTTTAGCTGGCGTAACGCCTGATAAGTTGGATATCATTATGCCACCAGTCTCTGTTTGCCACCAAGTATCTACTATTGGTGCGTTTCCTTTCCCTATTTTTTCATCAAACCAATGCCAAGCTTCTTCGTTAATGGGCTCACCCACACTGCCTAGTGTTTTAATGCTTGTTAAGTTTTTATTTTCCAAGTGTTCCGTTCCGCAAGCCATAAGACTACGAATAGCTGTTGGGGCAGTATACAGCTGATTAACTTTATACTTGTCTACAATGTCCCAAAAGCGTCCTGCATCAGGCCATGTGGGCACCCCTTCAAACATAAGTGTTGTAGCTCCTGCGCTTAAAGGACCATATACGATATAGCTATGCCCTGTTATCCAGCCAATATCGGCAGTACAAAAGAAGACGTCCCCGGGTGTGTATTGAAAAACATTGACAAAAGAATAAGTGGTATATACCATATAGCCACCGCAGGTATGCACTACACCTTTAGGCTTACCAGTAGAGCCAGAAGTATATAAAATAAACAAAGGGTCTTCTGCATCCATTTCTACAGCAGGAAAGTCTGGATTGCCGGCTTTTTCTACTTTTTCTATCTCATCTTCCCACCATACATCTCGGCCTTCTATCATACTTACAGAAGCATCTGTTCTGGTTAATACGATCACTTTTTTTACAAAATCGCATTGAGTCAACGCATCATCTACTACTGATTTCAGAGGAATTTGTTTTGCGCCTCTATAGGCGCCATCACAGGTTATAATATATTCTGCATGGGCATCAATAACCCTGTCGGCTATACTTTTAGCACTAAAGCCACCGAAAATCACAGAGTGTATAGCTCCAATACGGGCACAAGCTAATACAGCTACAGCCAGTTCTGGTACCATCCCCATGTAAATACAAATCCTATCTCCTTTTTTTACCCCATTGTTCTTTAAAACATGTGCAAATTGACATACTTTATGATGAAGTTCATTATATGATATGGTTTGATGACCACCTTCTGGATCATTGGCTTCCCAAATAATTGCTGGGGTATCTCCATTTTTTTCTAAGTGTCTATCAATACAGTTTTCAGTGATGTTTAACTTGCCATTAATAAACCATTGAATATCTGGTTCGTTGAAGTCCCATTTTAATACCGAGTCCCATTTCTTTTTCCAAACAAAATTTTCGGCTATAGACCCCCAAAAAGCTTCAGGGTCTTCAGTACTCAAATTATAGGCTTGGTTATATTCATTAATAGTTTTTAACTGGTATGGATATGACATATTTTATTAAAATATTTTAATGATTGAAACTAAGAAAAAAGCTAACCTTCTGCAATATTCTTGCGTCTTACTAATCAAGAGTTAATCTTATTAAATAAGTAACTTTAGGAATATTATTACTTTATTTTGATTTTAAGCGCCAATGCTACCTAATACCAGAAAATACGCTCTAGTTGTTTTTTTGTTGTTGTGTTCTGTAATATCTGCTACAGCACAAGTTAGTGCAGGCTTTGCAGCTAATAAATTGTCAGGTTGTGCCCCATTGTTGGTTTCTTTTACAGATCAGTCCACTGGGTCAAATATTACAACAAGAAATTGGGTATTCAATAATGGATCGACCTCAAATACCAACAATACAAATCCAAGTACTATCTATACCGTACCTGGCACTTACACCGTAAGCTTAACAGTTTCTAACGGAACATCAACCGATGTGGAAACAAAAACGGCTTATATAACTGTCCATCCTGCCCCAACAGTTAACTTCTCGGCAACACCTTTAGTAGGCTGTCCTCCATTGACAGTTAATTTTACTAATAGTACAAACAACAATGCCCCCGGGGCGGCCACATATACATGGTATACAGGTGTAGGAACTACAAATTTGCAAAACCCTACTCAAGTCTATACGACACCAGGTACAAAAACAATAACACTTACTGTAAAAAACAGCAACGGGTGTTCTTCAAGCCTCACAAAGAATAACTACATTTTAGTTCACGATAAACCTTCTCCAAACTTCACGGCTAATAACACAGTGTTCTGTAGCTCTCCTGCAACGGTAAACTTTACGTCAACTACTACAGGAGGTACTACCCCATATACTTATTTGTGGAACTCGGGTAACGTATCTCCAAGCACCTCCACTATTGCTAATCCTACTTTTTCCTATACAGGAACGCCTCCCATAACGTATGATGTTAAATTAGTGGTTACTGACAATAATGGTTGCAAGGATAGTATTACAAAAATAGACTACATAAAAATGCCTAAGCCGGTAGCAAACTTTACAGCGCCTACTCAAGCTTGTGTTAAGGCAACAGTTAACTTTACAAATACTTCTACACCAACACCTACAGGTGCATTGTGGTTCTTTGGAGATGCTGGTAATAATACTTCAACACAAATATCATCGGCGTTTAATTATAACACGGCAGGTACGTACACTGTAAAATTAGTTACCTACGCAGGTGGATGTACTGATACTACGACAAAGACGATAACTATTAATCCTGCTCCCGTATTTGACTTTTACAAAGTGCCTGATACACTTTGCCCAGCTCCTCAAACTGTTAAGTTTTTTCCTACAAGTACTACAAGTGTACTTACAGGCTATTGGTGGAGTTTTGGGGATGGTATTGGGACAAGTACAAATGCTTCTCCTAGTTATACCTATACACAAAATGGCCAATATACTGTAAGGCTTGCAGCGACTGATAATAAAGGTTGTTTTGATACTTTAACTAAGACCTCGTTTGTTGAATTATTCGATTTGAAGGCAAGGATTTCACCTCCGGTAGATAGCGGATGCGCTCCTTTTCAAGTTAGTTTTAAGTCGTTTGCAGAAGTAGACAGCGGCGTAAATTATCCTTACCCTATAGGTTCTTATAATTGGGATTTTGGAGATGGTAATTCTTCAACAGTCAAAAATCCTAACCATACTTATGTAGATACCGGCATTTTCAGGGCTGTATTAAAAGTGACGACATTAAAAGGGTGTATAGCTTATGATACCACTTACATCTATGTAGGTAAGAAACCTGTAGTAAGTTTTACGGCAACACCTACTATAGCCTGCCCAAGAGAACAGATAGTATTTACCAATACGACAACAGGTACAGTTACAAAATGGGAATGGGATTTTGGAGACGGTACAAATACTACCGCTAAAAGCCCTGGTAAGGAATATACTAAAGCAGATACTTTTGATGTGACATTAAAGGCTTATCATAATGGTTGTTTGTCTCGTTTAGAAAAGAAAGACTACATTATCATTAAGCCTTCTGTTGCAGAATTTATTACTAAAGTGAATTGTGATACTCCTCTTAAAGTGTCGTTTGAGAATACTACTAAAGATGAAACATCACATACTTTTTACTTTGGTGATGGTAATACGTCAATATTAGATAAACCAATACACACATATGCTGCCAATGGTACTTATAATGCTAAGATAGTAGTGCACAATAGTAATACAGGTTGTTGGGATTCTGTTCAGCAGACACTTACTTTACTAGATATGGGTGTGGATTTTTCTGCTGATGATACAGCAGTTTGTTTAGGAGATACTGTAACATTTACACCATCAATTACAGGAGGAACACCTAAAGAATACTTATGGTATGTAGACGGATCGCTTAAGCAGATCATAATACCAACATTCAAATACAAATTTACAGATACTGGTTATCACGAAATAAAACTTGTAGTTGCTGACATCAATGGTTGTACTCATGAAAGGGTGAAGAGTAATTATATATTAGTGGCACAACCTGTAGCTAATTTTGGAGCTACTCCATTGTTAGGTTGTGTGCCTCATGATGTACTTTTTCAAGATTCAAGTATAACCACACAAGGGGCAAATATATTGAGTAGAAAATGGACAGTGAATACAACAACCTCAATTACTTCAACGGATGATACTTTAAGGTATACTTATAACAATAGAGGGGCGTATGATATAAAAATTGTTGTTACAGACAATGTAGGCTGTAAGGATTCTTTTACTAGAATAGAATATATTCATCCTCATAAGCCTGTTGCATTTTTCAATAGCACTAATAAGATTTGTCAAGGCGATACAGTTTCATTCTTTAACTTTTCTATTAATAGCAGATCTGCATTTTGGGATTTTGGAGATGGTGATACCATAACCAATGCGCAGCCTAAGCATATATATTCACAAAAGGGTACATTTACACCTACTTTGATAGTTTCCGATAGTTTGGGTTGTAAAGATACTTTAGTGGGTAATCCTATCAGGGTGCAAAAACCTACAGCTAGTTTTACAATTAGTGATTCTATAGCTGTTTGTCCTCCTCTTTTAGCCAAGTTTACTAATACTTCTACAGGTGTAATAAATACATTGTGGGATTTAGGCAATGGTACTACAACCAGTAGCTTTACACCTAGCGAAATATATACAGCACAAGGAAATTATCCAATAAGATTAATCGTTACGGATACCTTGGGTTGTAAGGATACCGCATATAGATCTGTTAAGGTATTGGGTTATGCAGGCGCATTTACTTACACACCTTTAATTGGGTGTAAGCCTATGACGATACAGTTCTCCAGCACTACAACTTCAAGCGTGCCTACTGTTGTTTGGGATTTTGGAGATGGTAATACCGTAACAAATTCAGTAAGCAGCTTGTCGCATACATATACAGCTGCTGGCAAGTATTTGCCTAAGGTTATTTTTGGTAACAGCTCTGGATGTCAAAGTTTTAGTAATGGTATAGATACAATTACTGTTGATGAAATAATTGCTGATTTTGAAATAGAAGCCCCATGTGAAAATTCTATTGTTAAGTTTGATGATAAGTCTGTTTCACCTTATTCAAATGTCGCATCATGGTCGTGGAAGTTTGATAATGGACAAACGAGTGCCAAGTCTAGCACGACCAATTATTACGGTCCTAAAGGCAGCTATCCGGTAACGCTGTATGTTTCTAATGCCAATGGTTGTAAAGATTCAATTACTAAGAATGTAACAATATATGGGAATCCGACTGTGACAGCTGGAGACGATACTTTAATTTGTGTAAAAGACTCTATAATGTTACAACCTACAGGCGCTACTACATATGTATGGTCGCCAGCAATATATTTGAGTTGTGTCAATTGTACTAACCCATATGCCTCACCACCTTCAAAAATATTCTACACAGTAATAGGGACTGATGTTAATGGTTGTAAGGATACAAGTAAGGTAGCAATAGATACAAAGACTGATGTAAAGAGTGAAGTAGGCAAGGGTGGTGAAATATGTGAAGGTGAAAGAATATTACTCAGCGTTACAGGCGCAAGAACGTATAAATGGACACCGGGAGGAGTATTAGATAATGACGCTATAGGAAACCCAGAAGCGTTCCCTACTCAGACGACAAAGTTTATGGTGATAGCATATGAAGGCTCTTGCATCCCTGATACGAACTTTGTGGATGTGGTAGTAAGACCTAAACCTGACCCAATAGTTACTGGTGAACAAACAATAGTTGCAGGAACCTCAGCAGACTTATCCGTAACAGGTAACGACATTAATAGAGTAATATGGTCGCCAAGTGAAAGTTTAAGTTGTGCTAACTGCCCATCTACTATAGCGACTCCGTTAAAGACAACTACCTATATACTTACGGCGTATTCTAGATATAATTGTGTAGATAGTGCATCTGTGACGATAAAGGTTTTGTGTGATAAGAGTCAAGTATTTATTCCTAATACTTTTACGCCTAACGGAGATGGGCAAAATGATGTGTTTTATCCGAGAGGAACAGGTATAGAGCGTATAAACAGTTTCAGAATATATAACAGATGGGGTGAGGTAGTTTTTAAAAGAGATGGATTTGCTACTAACGATAAAGCAAGTGCATGGGACGGTACTTACAATGGTAAGGTGTTACCTCCTGATGTGTATGTGTATATTGTTGAAGCTACTTGTGATGAAGGAGAAGTTTTGCAATGGAAAGGTGATGTTACAATAATTCGTTAAAAGAAGAAATGAGAAAGTCAGTTATCATATTATCAACAATAGTGACATTGTTTTTAGGAGTATCTTCTAACGCACAGGATATTCACTTTTCTCAATTTTATGAGTTGTCAATTTTAAGAAATCCATCATTGACAGGCTTGTTTACTGATGATTACAAGGTAGGAGTAGTTTATCGTAATCAATGGAGTAGCATCAGTAGACCATTTACTACAGCTGTTGCTAATGTGGAATCGCATCTTCCAATAGGCAAGGATTTCGCTAGTTTTGGATTGTTGGCATATTATGATAAAGCAGGCAGTATTGATTTGCAGACATTGGGTATATACCCTGCTATTAACTATAATAAGTACTTAGAAGATGATAATAACTCTTACTTATCTGTAGGTTTTACAGGAGGATATTTACAACGAAGTTTTAATCCTTCCAAAGCTACCTTTGATAATCAATATCAAAATGGGTATTATAGCCCGGATAATCCCAATGGAGAAACGTTACCTAATCCTAAATTAAGTCAATGGGATTTGGGTGCAGGTGTGAGTTTTAGTAGCACCGTAGGAGAAGAGGATAATATTAATTATATAGTAGGAGTTGCAGCTTATCATATTACTCAACCCAATAGCTCTTTTTATAAAGACCCTAATATTAAGACTGATACAAGATGGAATGCCAGTGCAAGCATGAGCGTGAAGGCTAGTGAATCTTTTAATTATCAAGTTCATATAAATTATATGAGGCAGGGTAACTATAACGAAGCGATAGCAGGTGGGCTTTTAGGTTGGAATTTAAAAAACTATAATGGAGATCTAGTATTTGGTATTTATGCTGGAGCTTTTTATAGAGTTTTAGATGCTGTAGTACCTGTAGTAAAATTAAAGTACAAGAGTTATAACATAGGTATGAGTTACGATATGAACTTGTCCTCTCTACAGGCAGCTAGCAATTTACAAGGAGGATATGAAATTACATTAGTAAAAACTGGGTTGCTAAATAATCCTAATCTGCAAAGAAGTAGAACAATATGCCCTCATAATTTTTGGTAAAAAGATAGATCATAAACAAAAAGAAAGCCGTTATGTATTTAGCATAACGGCTTTCTTAATATTGAAAAGGAGTGATTACATTCCCATTCCCATTCCACCCATACCTCCAGGAGGCATATCGTGGCTATGGCCATCTCCTGCTGGCTCTGGTTTGTCAGCAATCACGCACTCTGTAGTTAATAACATGCTAGCTATAGAAGCTGCATTTTCAAGAGCTACACGGCTTACTTTAGTTGGGTCGATAACACCTGCAGCAAGTAGGTTCTCATATACTTCAGTACGGGCATTGAAACCGAAGTCTGCTTTCCCCTCTTTTACTTTTTGTACAATGATAGATCCTTCAATACCAGCATTAGCAACTATTTGACGTAATGGCTCTTCAAGAGAACGGCGAATAATAGCGATACCTGTAGTCTCGTCATTATTATCACCTTCTAATGTAGCTAAAGACTCAATAGCACGGATGAAAGCAGTACCTCCACCAGGCACGATACCTTCCTCAACAGCTGCACGTGTAGCGTGTAGCGCATCGTCTACTCTGTCTTTTTTCTCTTTCATCTCCACTTCTGTAGAAGCACCAACATATAGTACAGCAACTCCTCCACTTAACTTAGCTAAACGCTCTTGTAATTTTTCTTTATCATAGTCGCTAGTAGAAGTTTCCATTTGCGCTTTGATTTGATTTACACGAGCATCAATGTTAGCTTTTTCACCTCTACCATTTACGATAGTAGTATTGTCTTTATCAATTGTTACGCTTTCAGCCTGTCCTAAATGTTCAACAGTTGCATTCTCTAGTTTATGGCCTTGCTCTTCACTAATAACAGTACCTCCAGTAAGAATAGCTAAGTCTTGTAGCATTTCTTTTCTACGGTCGCCAAAACCAGGTGCTTTTACAGCTGCGATCTTAAGGGAACCACGTAGTTTATTTACAACAAGTGTAGCTAATGCTTCACCATCAACATCTTCTGCAATGATCAATAACGGACGACCACTTTGTACAGCACTTTCCAATAAAGGAAGGATATCTTTCATTGTGCTGATTTTCTTATCATAGATAAGTATCAATGGGTTGTCCAGTTCAGTTTGCATTTTCTCTGTATTAGTAACAAAGTATGGGCTTAAGTAACCACGGTCAAACTGCATACCTTCAACTACATCTACAGTAGTTTCAGTGCCTTTTGCTTCTTCTACAGTGATAACTCCTTCGTTACCTACTTTCTCCATTGCTTGAGCGATCAACTTGCCAATTTCATTGTCGTTGTTTGCGGAGATAGTAGCTACTTGCTCAATTTTCTTATTGTCGTTACCAACTTTTTCAGACTGAGCTTTAAGGTTTTCAAAAACTACACCAACAGCTTTGTCAATACCACGTTTCAAATCCATTGGGTTAGCACCTGCTGCAACGTTTTTAAGTCCTTCGCTAATGATAGCTTGAGCAAGAACTGTAGCGGTAGTAGTACCATCACCTGCAACATCTGCAGTTTTTGAAGCTACTTCCTTCACCATCTGAGCACCCATATTTTCAATAGGGTTTTCAAGCTCTATTTCCTTCGCTACTGAAACACCGTCTTTAGTGATCGCGGGTGCTCCAAATTTCTTTTCTATTACAACGTTACGACCTTTAGGTCCTAATGTTACTTTTACTGCGTTAGCCAATGCATCTACACCAGCCTTCATTTTATTACGTGCTTCTATATTAAAGAATAGTTGCTTAGACATAATTTTTACTTTTTACTTGTTTTAGTAATCAAATTGCTAGATAAATGTTAGACAATAGCTAGAATATCGCTTTCGCGCATGATAAGATAGTCGCGTCCTTCCAATGATATCTCTGTACCTGCATATTTACCATACAATACAGTATCTCCAACTTTTACAGTCATTGGCTCATCTTTTTTGCCAGGACCAGCTGCTATAACAGTACCTTTTTGTGGTTTTTCTTTTGCAGTATCAGGAATGATGATACCGCTTGCAGTAGTTTCTTCAGCTGCAGCTGCTTCAACTATCACTCTGTCATGTAGTGGAGTAATTTTAACGTTGTTTGCCATAATCACTAACTATTTTACGATTTATTAATTTTTACGATTGTACCTCCTTTATAACATGTATTATGCCATTGCAATAGTACCGTCATTTTTGCAGAGATATTGCAAATATACTGTTGGGGCTATCTTTTAGTACGGTCAATTTTGCATATTTTGCTTGTAACCTCTCATTTTGACAGTTAGACAGCTTGTTTTATTCTATTAGGGAGATTTTACACGGATATGTAGCTACAGCGCATTTTTGGGTAAAAAATACGATAGATTTGTATTCTAGTATTTGTATAACAGAAAACCATATGTGATTATGAAAAAAGTTTTACTATCGATCACCATCTTAATAAGTATGCTGTCAGCTACTGCACAAACATTTTCGGGCGCAGGGATGGAGAGTTGGCGTTCTCTTTCTGTTGGTTTCCCAAGCACACAGGTTACGTTGCCTGATCATTG
Source organism: Flavipsychrobacter sp. (assembly GCA_041392855.1). Classification (NCBI taxonomy): domain Bacteria; kingdom Pseudomonadati; phylum Bacteroidota; class Chitinophagia; order Chitinophagales; family Chitinophagaceae; genus Flavipsychrobacter; species Flavipsychrobacter sp. The sequence continues at coordinate 2,102,549 of JAWKLD010000001.1, read as the reverse complement.
GTTTGGTACTGATTCTTTAATATATACAGTAGCTCCTTTTCTAACCATTCCAACGTCTAGCCTTACCAAGCAAATGGTAAAATCTAGTAGCGCGCACTCTGGCTCTTTTGCGGCAGAGGTAACCAGTAAGAATCAGGGCACGACACTAGGAGTAATACCAGGTATATTAACCAATGCAAGACCAGGAATAGACATTGCTAAATTTGACCCCAATAACCCAATATCCAGCATAAACTATGTAGGGGGAACATCAATAAGCTCAAGAATAGGTTATGTTAGCGCCTGGCTTAAATATGCACCTCAAGGAGGAGATAAAGCACAGATAATCATAACAGCTGTGCTGGCAGGGCAAGGATTAGGAGGGGCAGACTCGATAGTAGGAAGTGCAGATACGATCATTGCTAGTCAAGTATCTGCTTATACGAAATACGAAGTAAAGATTAATTACATAGACCCAAACGTTGTTCCGGATAAACTGTTAGTGCTGTTTTTAAGTAGTACTAGTGTTACGGCTACAGTACCTGTGGACGGTAGCAAGCTAACTGTTGATGATGTAGAAGCAGGTATTCATTCTTCGGGAATACACTTCCCTTTATTGAATAATGAAGTTGTAAGCTGTTATCCTAACCCTGCTACAGAAGTGGTGAATATCAATACCACAATAAATCAACCGTTGATATGGGAGCTTTATAATATGAGTGGTCAGAAAGTGAAGCAGGTAAATTTTACGAAAAATACTACGGTTAATGTGAAAGAATTACCATCAGGCATGTATTTCTACAGTATTACGTCAAACGATGGTGCTCTAGTTTATACAGGTAAATTGTCAGTTGATAAATAACATATATGCAAGAAGGGGAGCAATTTATTTTTGCTCCCCTTCTAAGTACTCTTGGTACATCATTTTAATTAATCCATCAGCTAGCCCTATTTTGGGTACAAATATTCTATCAGCACCTGCCCATCTCATTATTGAGATATAAATGTTCAAAGCAGGCACTATAACATCTGCTCTGTCTGCCCTAAGGTTGTATACATGTTTCCTTTCCTCAAGGCTATACATGCTTAGTTCTTTATAGTAGTCTTTTAATAACTGTATAGATAATGCACGGCCTTCCTTGGTTTTAGATATAGAGAAGGTCTTATTTATATTGCCACCACTACCAATTGCTTTAAGTGGTCGATAGTTTTTGGTTTCTTTTTTTATGAACTGCTTTACATGATTCCATTGCTCCTCGGTAACCGCGTCGTTGATCAGTCTAATGGTACCAATGTTGAATGATTCTTTAAAAATGGTTTGGTTCTTAGAGAAGAGTGTTACCTCTGTACTACCTCCTCCAACATCTATATACAAGTAGGAAGAATCCTCGTTTAAGTTTTCGGCAATATGTGTTTCATAAATGATATCAGCTTCCTCATGCCCTGTGATGAGCTTTATGTCAATGCCGGTTTCTTTTTTTATTTCTTTTATAATATCGAATCCGTTGGAGGCATCGCGCATGGCCGAAGTAGCGCAGGCTCTATAGTCTTCTACTTCATATACATCCATCAATAGTTTGTAGATCTTAATAGTGTCTATTAATTTTTGTTTTTTCTTTTTAGCTATAACGCCGTTTTTAAAAACATCAAAACCTAAACGTAAAGGGATACGTAAAAGAGTAAGTTTGGTAAAATCCGCTTTCCCATCTTCGTAGACAGTAACATCATTTATTAGTAGTCTTACAGCATTAGAACCTATGTCTATAGCAGCTAATATCAATATTAGTAAGTTTTGTTTTCCAAATAGTTGCTTATGGCAACTTGTGATCTAATTATTTCGTCTTCAACAGCTCTTTTTACATAACCATTGCTCTGCTCGTTATCCAAGATACGAGCTTTTACATTGCCCGACAATTGAATTGCTAACATGTCTATCAATTCTTGTTTTATCGACGGGTCAAGTATTGGGCAGGCTGTTTCTACTCTATGGTCGAGGTTTCTTATCATCCAGTCGGCAGAAGATATATATACTTTAGGGTCTCCCGCATTATAGAAAACAAAAACGCGAGCATGCTCCAGATATTCATCAACTATGCTAATGGCTCTTATAGGCTTTTTAAAGGCTTTTTGTTGTGTATAGGCACAGCAGATACCTCTTATGATAAGATTTACCTCTACACCAACGCGTGCCGCCTCATATAGTTTTGCAATAAAGTCATGGTCAACAAGACTGTTTAATTTTATAGTAACTCCCGACTTTTGTCCTTTTTTTGCAGCGTCTATCTCTTTGTCAATTAAGTCAATAAAATAGCTCCTCATGTTTATAGGAGACGTAGGTAGCGTTTTACATTTTTTTAAGGTCTCCAGGTTGGGCTTTTCAGATTCTAAGAATAAAAATGTTCTGTTGATATCTGATATGATAGCACGGTTGGTAGTGAGTAAACAATGATCTCCATAAAGTCTAGCGGTGTTCTCGTTAAAGTTGCCCGTAGACACAAAAGCATAATGCTTTATTTTGCTAAACTCTTTTTTCTTGATGACACATATTTTAGTATGCACCTTCATGTTAGGTATGCCTAACACCACTTTTACGCCTTCTTCCTCTAAGCGTTCCTTCCACATTAAATTGGCCTCTTCATCAAACCGAGCTCTTAACTCTAGAGCTACAGTTACCGTTTTGCCATTTCTTACGGCATTCACTATGGCGTTTACTAATTTTGACTCTTTTGCTAGTCTATAGCAGGTGATTTTTATGCTTTGCACAAAAGGGTCAATCGCGGCCTCTCGAAGCAGGTCTATAACAGAGTCGAAAGAGTGATAAGGGAAATGAAGCATTACATCTCTCTTTTCTATTATTTCCATAATACGACAAGGCTGTTTGAGCAGTGGATGCACCAGTGATCTTGACCGTGGTTTCAGGTCTTCAAAAACTTGTGGCGGGAAATCCATGAACTCCTTGAAGTTATGAATTCGTCCACCGGGTATTAGGTGGTCTTTTTTATTAAGATTTAGCCTCTTAATAAGGTATTCTAATAAGTTTTTATCAATATTCCTGTCGTAAACAAAACGTGTGGCTCTACCTTTTTTTCTATTCTTTAACCCCTTTTCCAGCTCATCTATTAGATTGGTATTGATATCGTTATCAATATCTAATTCAGCATCACGTGTCACTTTTATTATGTATCCTAAAAAACGATTAAACCCGAATGGTGCAAATAAGTTAGGGAGGCTAAAGCGAATTACGTCTTCTAATAAGATGATATCATGCCTGCCTTTTTCTGAAGGTAAGATCAGAAAACGAGGTAAAACCTTTGTAGGTATTTCTATAAGTGAATAGCGCTGCAGCATGGGGTTGTTTGTATTGCCAAGTACGCAGGCTAGGTATACCGACTTGTCTCTTAAATAAGGCATGTCTAATATACTCTCGATCATTAAAGGAACCGTCTGAGTCCTTACCTTATCGTTGAAGTAGTTGAGTACAAATTCTTTTTGCTCTTTATTGAGCTGGTTCTCATTTTTTATATAGATGTTTTTCTTGCGTAACGCTCTTATTATTTCATTGTATGTATTGTCAAAGGTTGCCTGTTGCGTCATGACAATCTCTTGTATCCTAGAAAGTATTTTACTCGGGTTTTCTTCCAGATGCACCTTTGCAGCTTTTCCAAGCCTTACCATTCTTGCCAGTGTAGCTACTCTTACTCTAAAAAATTCATCGAGGTTATTAGAGAATATTCCCAAGAATCTAAGTCGGTCGTACAGGTGATTCGAATTGTCTTTAGCTTCTTGCAATACTCTTGCATTGAAGGACAACCAACTAATATCACGTACTATGGTTTGTTTAGAAGATTTCAATTTGAGACGATTGTTTTGTCAACTAGCAAAGCTAAGCACTACAGATTGTAGTACACTTTACATGAATATACAAAAAGGATTATTTACAATTTCTTAATACGCTCAATTGTAGCGCTAGTGGAGTAGCCGGATACAAAAGGAACTATTTCTACTCGTCCTCCATTTTCAATAATATGACTGGCACCAACAATAGTGTCAATGGTATAGTCGCCTCCTTTAACCAAAACGTCGGGATTAATAGTTTTGATAAGAGCTTCCGGAGTATCTTCAGAGAAAAAACAAACGGCATCTACAGGTAAAAGAGCTGCAAGTTGGAAAGCTCTGTCTTGCTCATGATTGATGGGTCTTTCTTCTCCCTTCAGCCTTTTTACAGAATTGTCACTGTTTAAACCAACAATAAGCACATCTCCAAAATCAGCAGCTTTGGCTAGTAAATCGATATGACCATGATGCAGAATATCAAAACAGCCATTAGTAAAAACTATTTTTTTTCCAGATTTGTGCCACTCTTTACAGTGCTCCTGCAAAAGGGTATTATCAAGTATTTTACTAGTTATCTGCTTTAACTTGTGCATTGCGTCTTTTTCTATTCATGATGAATAATATAGAAGCTAGACCTAATATAAGGATAATTCCTGTTTGTACTGCCCATGATACCCAGCCAAATGCCTGACCATATGCTTTATCTATACCATAGGTATTAAGTATATCTGCAACAAGGTAAGTATAAGCGCCTATTCCTCCTTGGGTAGCAATCATGCCAATGCTGCCAAAAATGAGTGTAATAAGAGCTGTGAGCCCCGAAAGATGTTCTAATGCAGGCATGCTCCAGAAGCCAAATACAACTTGTATCCAATAAGTAAACCATAGCAGGACTGTATATAGCAGAAATAGTCCACGCTTTTTTAGTTTAAAGATAGATTTTACACCATCGCCCAATCCTTTGATGAATTGCCCTATTTTGGTATCTCCCATACGTCTATACAAAACCACCAATACTATTATAAGTAGTATTAAAGCTCCGATAGCAATAAATATGGTGTTACTTTTTGCCGATATGGCAGAAAGAAGATTGGTAGCATAGCTGCCAATAATATCTGCTTGCAATAAGAAAGCAATAGTTGTAACAGTAACAAGAGATAAAACATCAAAAGCCCTTTCTGCTACAATTGTGCCTATCATTTTGTCTGCAGGTACATTCTCATATCTAGCAAGAACAGTACATTTTGCTACCTCTCCAGCTCTAGGAATAAACAGGTTTGCTATATAACCAATTAGTACAGCAGCAGTAGTGTTTAGTGTAGTTGGCCTTATATTTAAAGGTTCCATCAATAATTTCCATCGTAGTGCCCTAAATAAATGAGAAAGAAAACCTGCAATAAATATAGGGACTAGCCAGCCAATACGTACGCCCTTTATTGCATTGACCATCTCTGTTTTCTCCTCATCAGATAGTTGAGAAGACATGTAGTAGATAATGCCCACGCCTAGCCCAAGAAAGACAATGTATTGGATGATCTTTAAGAGCGTTTTTTTACTCATCTAGGCTAAAGGTAATTATTTATAGTGTATTGTCTTTATTAGGGAATATTACTGTTGGTTGGAAAGTTTTTGCTTCTTCTAGATCCATACTCGCGTAAGAAACAATGATGACCGTATCGCCAACGGATACTTTTCTCGAAGCAGGGCCATTCATACATATCATGCCAGAACCTCGTTTCCCTTTGATTACATAAGTTTCAAGTCGTTCGCCATTTTCTACATCAAGCACTTGCACCTTTTCATTTTCTATAAGATTAGCAGCATCCATTAGGTTTTCATCAATTGTAATGCTGCCTATATAGTTAAGGTTGGCTTCTGTCACCGTTACACGGTGCAGCTTCGATTTCATCATTTCTATCTGCATAGCGGCGCAAAGGTACGAAACCTATAGAATGTTATATACTAACTGCATAAATATTGTTAGTGTATAAGGGCTATAAATTTGTGTTATAATTCTTTATTCTAACAGCTATTTGATAATAATTATTGACACCACCAAGTACTTCGTAGTCTAAATAAAAGCTTTTGGTAAAAGTGTCCCAAGCAGCAAATTCGTGATTGGGTACGTTGAATTCGTCGAAAAGTAAGATGTCACCATCTCTTAAATAAGGTGCAAAACTGGTGAGGATGAATAAAGTAGAGCTGTATAGATCAGCGTCCAAATGTATTACCTTCTTAGTTGTGGTACTAGGTTGATTTTTTTTAATAAAGCTAAAAAAGGTGTCTTGGAAAAGCCCTTTAATAAAACCTCCTCTAGGGTCGTTTAAGTCAGGAGTATTGAAGCTCATATCTCCTTTTTTATAAAAATGCCAATCTTCAGGTAGCCCCTCAAATGTATCGAACCCCCAAAACTTAGACTGATCATTATTATTTTCATTTAGCCACCATTTGAAAGAGGTGCCTCCTGCAACGCCAAACTCGTAATATTCAATTTTTTCTTCTTTGAGATTGAACTTTTCAGACACATAAGCATAAAGCTTATTTCTATCGGTATAAACTTTATTAACCTTATAGAAGTCAGTAAAAGGGATGGTTTTATGGTGTTTTTGTATCCATGAAGCTAGGTTTGCAAAGTTGCTGGAGAACTTAAAAAAATGACTGAAGGGTTTTAATAGTAGCCCTATTCTCGAAAAAAGTAAAAATCCTTTTAAAAAGGAGTTGAGTTTACGTAAAAACATTAGTCAATTTAGTTCTTTAGGTCATAGATATCTTATACAAGGTATCCTTTTGAATGTTGCAATATACTTTAGTCTTCTAAATATTAGGTAGTAAACATGTAATAAAATAGAAAGGGATTGCTTGCTGCAACCCCTTTCTATTTATATCAAGTAAGAATATTAATTATTCTCCTACAACTTCAAACTCCATATCAACGATGTTGTCTTTACCAAAGTCGATTTGTGCTTTGAAAGTACCAGCTTCTTTGATCTCGTCTAGTATGTTAATACGGCGACGATCGATCTCATATCCTTTTTGCTCGCGTATAGCGCGACCAAGTTGTATAGAAGTTACAGAACCAAAGATTTTTCCAGTAGTACCCAACTTAGCACCAATTTTTACTGGGCTTTCAGATAGTACTGCTCTTACTTTCGCTATTTCAGCTAATAGAGCCGCTTCACGCTTTTCCATTTGCTTTTTACGCTCACCTAATATCTTTAAATTAGATTGGCTTGCTTCGATAGCATATTTCTGTGGTATCAAGAAGTTGCGAGCATAACCAGGCTTTACTTCTACCAATTCGTGGGCGCCGCCCAAATTATCTACGTCTTTTATTAGAATTACTTGCATGGCTTATTTTACTTTAAAAGGTCAGTTACATAAGGCAAGATAGCCATTTGGCGTGCCTTTTTTATTGCTTGTGCTACCTTACGCTGATACTTTAGAGAGTTACCAGTAATACGACGAGGAAGCATTTTACCTTGATCATTCAAGAATTTCTTAAGGAATTCGCCATCCTTATAATCAATATACTTGATACCCATTTTCTTGAAACGACAATATTTCTTTTGACGCTTCTCAACACGGGTAGAAGTAAGGAATTTTATTTCGTTATTTCTTGCCATTGTTTAATTTTTTAATTGAGTGGTGGAAGGTTTTAATTAAGCGTTTTCCGCTAATTTGTTACGACGCTTTTCATTGTAAGCAACTGCATACTTATCCAAACGAGTGATCATATGACGCATAACGTTTTCGTCACGGTTCATTTGAATCTCCATTTTTGCATTTAGGTCTGCTGGTGCACTGTATTCAATTACCCAGTACAAACCTGTAGTCTTTTTATTGATTGGATAAGCAAGTGAGCGAAGCCCCCAAGCGTTTTGGTGTGTTACCTCTCCACCGTTTTCTTTAATGAAATCAGCAAGGTTTTGTTGAGCAGCTTTGTACTCATCTTCAGCTAATACAGGCGTGAAGATGATCATAAGCTCATAGCTCTGTAGATTTTCTGTTGCCATTGATGTCTTTAAATAGTTAAAAAATATCCCTCATACTTGGCAGCAACTATGGGTACCCTTTCGGGCAGCCAAGTATTTTTGGGATGGCAAAGGTAAGGCTATTTATTATAAAATAGGTGGATTAAAGTATGTTTTTTTTAATGTTTGAAAACGTACGAACTTATACGTTGCATTATATTTATATATTTTAGACTTTTGAACCGAATTAGGCCATAAACCAAATAATAAGTATGCAAGAGGTAAAAGAAATACAAACTGTTGATTATGAGCGTGTATTGAGCGATTTTCTCAAAAAACATCCGCAGTACAGCGAGTCTGGTTTTTTAGATGAATTGAGAAAGAAGGATTTTTCGCGCATTGAAGCTAAAGATCATGTTTACCTAGATTTTGTAGGTGGAAATTTATATCCTGCATCGTTAATACAAGATCATCAAGACTTTTTACTTGCAGATGTATATGGAAATCCTCACTCTGAGAATCCGACTTCTAAATTGGCAACCGAGTGTAATGAAAAAGCCAGGGCTTATGTGAAGGAGTATTTCAATGACAAGGAAGACGAATATTGTGTGGTATTTACCCTTAATGCTAGTGGTGCACTTAAGTTGATAGGGGAGGCATATCCGTTTACTGATAAGAGTCATTATGCCTTGTTAGTAGATAATCATAATTCTGTAAATGGCATTAGAGAGTTTGCCAGATGCAAGCAGTCAAAATTTACTTACGTGCCTGTTTTGGAAGATAGTCTAACTATTGATGAGAAAAAGCTTGACACTGTATTAAACGACGATAAGGGGTATGATAATAAGTTGTTTGCATATCCAGCCCAGTCTAATTTCTCTGGAGTAAAACATGACTTGAAATGGATAGGAGAAGCGCAGGAAAGAGGATGGGATGTATTGCTAGACGCTGCAGCATATGCTCCTAGTAATGAACTAGACCTGTCTAAATATAAACCTGAGTTTGTTAGTATATCATTTTATAAAATATTCGGATATCCAACAGGGATTGGTGCGCTACTTATTAGAAAGTCGGTACTGCACAAAATGAAAAGACCATGGTTTGCGGGAGGTACTATTGAGTTAGCATCTGTTAGAGGTGACGGTCATTTTTTTGCTGATAATGAGGTTGGTTTTGAAGATGGTACTATAAATTACTTGAATATCCCAGCAGTAGAGATGGGACTAAAGTATATTAAGAATATAGGTATTGAGAATATTCAAAAAAGAATTACATCATTAGCTCAATGGACACTAGATGAGCTTTTGCCACTGAAACATGATAATGGCACATCCTTAATAGAATTATATGGAACAAGTGATTTGAGTAAAAGAGGTGCTACTATAACTTTTAATGTCAAGTCGTCTGATGGTAAGGTGATTTTTTATGAAGAAATAGAGAGTAACGCTAATAAGCTAGGGATATCACTAAGAGCCGGTTGTTTTTGTAACCCAGGTTTGAGCGAGATTGTAGGGCAGTTTACTCCAGAAATGCTGCGCCCAGTATTTGAATGTGAGGAAAAAACGAGCTATAAAAAATTCGTACATGCCAAGAAAGAAGAGTTTGTTGTAGGAGCTATTAGAGCATCTTTTGGTTATGTTTCTAATTTTAAAGATGCTTATACTCTGGTAAATTATATCAAGAGCTATCTGAATAAATAAGATTATCGCCGCTTTAATATTTTCTTTGCCCTGCTTGTAAAGCCTGCACTTGCACCACGTTGTAATTCTTCTTCAATTATAGCGTGTAGCTCTTGTTTTATTTCAGGGTATTGTTTTGAAAGATTGTCTAAAACAGTCATTGAAAAAACTCGTACAGCAATAGGCTCTTGTACATTTGCTAAGCTATCAAAGCATAGATTCATGATGTCTCCATGCAAATGTTCCGGTATCTGCCTGTCTTGTAATATTCTTAATACATTTCTTTTTACAGCAACATGTAGATTTGGCTCTTTCATTCTTGCCACCATACTATCAAGATGAGGTGTCAGCAGGTCGTGATGTTTATCCGCCACCCTACTTATTACAAAAGCCGCCCATTGTACTACCCGGTATTCATCATATAGAAATATATCTATAAGTTTTTTAAGGCGGGACTTATCTGTACCTATCCAGTCTGCAATAGCTTCTGCATTTTCTTTTGAGTGTTCGGTTAATATTTGCTCTCTGATGTTCATACGCAAATTTGTGGAAAGATTTTCTTTTTGTATTTCGAGTACTCATTATACATTCGCCATCTGCTAAGAAATAAGTACGAACATGATTGAATTTGCAAAACAGGTAGCCGAGAAGGTAAATATAAGAGAAACTCAGGTTTCTGCAGTGCTACAATTATTGAATGAAGGGGCTACTATCCCTTTTATAGCTAGATATAGAAAGGATACAACAGGAGCACTCGATGAAGTGCAAATACAAGGGATACAAGACGAAGCTAAGTTTCAGAAAGAGTTTTCAGACCGTAAGGCTTTTATAGAAAAGACGATAACAGAACAAGAAAAAATGACAGAGGAGCTGCAAGCAAAAATAGATGCAGCGACTACACTGGCAGAGTTAGAAGACATATATCTCCCGTACAAGCCTAAGCGTAAAACTAAGGCACAAACAGCTAGAGAGAATGGGCTGGAGCCATTGGCAAATATACTTTTGGATCAGGGAGAGATTAACCCTAATAGTGAAGCCGAGGGTTTTATTACAGAACAGGTGAAAGATGTTGAAGAAGCATTGAAAGGTGCTAGAGATATAATTGCTGAAATTGTGAATGAAGATGCTGAGGTGCGTGCCAAAATGCGTCAACTTTTTGAAACAAAAGCTGAAGTAATAAGCTCAGTGTTAAAAGAGAAAGAAGAAGAAGGAGCTAAGTATAAAGACTATTTCGAATTTTCAGAGCCTGTATCTAAGATCCCATCGCATAGAATGCTAGCGGTAATGCGTGGTTTTATGGAAGGGGTGTTGCGAATGTCTATAGCTCCGAATGAAGATGATGCTCTGGAAATAATTGAAAAGCAATATGTAAAAGCAAATAATGACGCAGCAAAGGAGGTGAAGAAAGCTATTAAGAGTGCTTATAGAAGATTGTTGCAAACAAGTTTGGAGAGTGAATTCAGGTTAATGCTAAAAACACAGGCTGATGAAGAAGCTATTAATGTATTTGCAGAAAACTTAAGGCAGTTATTATTGAGTTCGCCACTAGGAGGTAAGCGTACTTTAGCGATAGACCCTGGATATCGCACTGGTTGTAAAGTAGTATGCCTTGATGAGAAGGGAATGCTGCAAAATACAGACTTGATCTACGTGCATGAGAAAAATAGGCTAGATGATGCCACGCATAAAATAAGAACTTTTGTACAGCAATATAAGATCCAGGCAATAGCGGTAGGTGATGGTACTGCAGGTAGAGAAACTGAACAGTTTATAAAACAATTAAGTCTCGGCTTACCTGTTTTTTTAGTGAATGAAGATGGTGCATCTATCTATTCGGCTTCTGAAACGGCGAGAGAAGAGTTTCCTAATGAGGATATTACAATAAGAGGTGCCGTAAGTATAGGACGTAGATTGATGGACCCTCTTGCTGAACTTGTAAAGATAGACCCTAAAAGTATAGGAGTAGGGCAATATCAGCACGATGTTAATCAGACTCGTTTAAAAGAACGCCTAGATCAAACTGTGGTAAGCTGTGTAAACACTGTTGGTGTGAACTTAAACACAGCTAGTAAGCATCTTTTAAGTTATGTAAGTGGTATAGGTGCAACAATTGCTGACAATATTGTAAAGCAGCGCGAAGAACTGGGTGGTTTTACCTCAAGAAAGCAATTGATGAAAGTGCCAAGGTTAGGTAGTAAAGCATACGAGCAGTGTGCCGGTTTCCTTAGAGTGAAAGACGGAGAAGAGCCATTAGATGCAAGTGCTGTGCATCCGGAGTCTTATCCAATAGTTGCCCGAATGGCTAGTGATTTAAATGTTGATGTAAAGACTTTAATTGGTAATGAGGATCTACTGAAGCAGATAGAGGTGAAGAACTATATAGATGATGTAAACGGAGCGCATACTATAAAGGATATTATTAATGAATTAAAGAAGCCAGGTCTTGACCCTCGTAGTGAAGCACAAGCTTTTGAATTTGCTAATATCTACAGCATAGAAGATGTAGCTGTAGGTATGGTAGTGCCTGGTATTGTTACAAACTTGACCAGGTTTGGAGCTTTTGTAGATATAGGAGTAAAGCAAGATGGTTTAGTACACGTATCGGAAATTGCCAACAAGTATATCACAGATCCTAATGAAGTGCTGAAGCTAAATGATAAGGTGCAAGTAAAAGTACTTGAGGTAGACATGAGTCGTAAACGTATTGCATTATCTATAAAACAAACACAAGAAGCTCCTGCAAGAAATAGTGGTAAGAGGGATGAACGCAGAGGTAACAAGCGTGAAGAAAAAGCTTCCGCTAGCATGGATGATGCTTTAAGTTTATTGAAAAAGAAATTCGGAAAATAGTCTACAGGTTTATCAATTCTGAAATCTGACTAATAAAACTTGCGCGGGGTATCATTCTCGCTCCAAGACTTTCTAAATGAGAGGTGTGTACCTGACAATCTATCAGTTGCACACCTTCTTCTTTTAATAGCTGTACGTATTTTATAAATGCATACTTGCTAGCATTGCTTTGGTGGCTAAACATGCTTTCCCCAAAAAAAGCATCGCCCATTCTTATACCATAAAGACCTCCTACAAGTGTATTGCCCTGCCATGCTTCGGCACTATGAGCGTAGCCAAGTTGATGTAGTTTTACATAAGCGGTAACGATGTCATTCGTTATCCATGTGCCATCTTGGTCTTTGCGTGGCTGTTGTTGGCAGTTAGTGATTACTTGCTCAAAATTAGTGTTGGTTTTAAAGCAGAAAGCTTCTTTTTTTAAAAGTTGCTTCATGCTTTTGCTCACCTTTAGCTCTTCGGGGTATAGAACAAAGCGTGGGTCTGGGCTCCACCATAGGGGTACATCATCATCAAACCAAGGGAAAATACCATTACGATAAGCTAATAATAAACGCTCTGTACTCAAATCTCCTCCTATAGCTAGTAAGCCGTCAGGTAAGGCTTGTTCTACAGGGGGAAACCAAAGTGTATCGTCGAGTACCTGCAATTGCATATTGCAAAGATGCTTCGATAAAAGTTTCATTCAAAACCCGTAACATAAGATGCGGCAAAATAAATTTCGATATGGTGCTTTTTTAGTATTTTTAAAAAGATCATAATTCATCATAGTTTGAAAGATTTCTTTTTACAATCGCATACGATATGGTTTTTGATAGGGTTCGCGCTGATCCTGTTAGAGTTTGTAGTGCCTGGTTTTGTCTTAGTGTTTTTTGGAATAGGGGCATGGGTTACAGCTATTGTATGTTGGGTCTTTGATGTCAGTATCAACGTGCAGTTATTCATCTTTCTAATAAGCTCCATTGCCAGTTTAGCATTATTAAGAAGAGCTATCAAGAAACGCTATATGGACAAGACATCTCCTGTTAGCGGTGGACTTGAGGACGAATACATAGGGCAGGTAGCTACAGCTGTAGCAAGCTTTGCTGCAGGAGAAGTGGGGAGAGTATCATTTAAAGGGGCTAACTGGGAAGCAATAGCCACTAAGCCTGTTAAAGAGGGCGATAGATTACGTATTACAGGTTATAAAAGCATACAGCTTTTTGTTGAACCAATTCTATAAAAAACAATTATTAAAACATGAACGCAAGCACTATCATTTTTGTTGGCCTAGCCATCTTATCAATCGTTATTTTTATTTCAACTATTAAGATCGTTCCTCAACGTTCAGCCTATATTGTAGAGCGTTTTGGTAAGTATCGGGCTACTTTATTGGCAGGCTTCCATATCATCATACCTTTTGTAGATAAGATATCTTACAAGCACATTCTCAAAGAGCAGGTAATGGATGTGGCAGCACAAGTGTGTATTACGAAGGATAACATATCGGTAGAAGTAGATGGTGTGCTTTATTTACAAATAATGGATGCACAAAAGGCGTCTTATGGTATTGATAATTACCGTTTTGCTGCTACGCAACTAGCACAGACTACTATGCGTAGTATTATTGGTAAAATGGAATTAGATAAAACTTTTGAAGAGCGAGAGGCAATGAATAGTATAATTGTGGATGCAGTGGATAGAGCCTCTGACCCATGGGGTGTGAAAGTGACACGTTATGAGGTGAAAAATATTACACCACCACAAAGTATTAAAGATGCTATGGAAAAGCAGATGAGAGCGGAACGTGAGAAGAGAGCCAACATAGCCAACTCTGAAGGTGATATGCAGGCACGTATCAATAGAGCTGAAGGTGAAAAGCAAGAATTGATAGCACGTTCTGAAGGTGAGAAAATGAGACGTATCAATGAAGCTGAGGGTAGTGCTGCTGAAATTGAAGCAGTTGCAACAGCTACGGCGAAAGGTATTAGAGAAATAGCTCTGGCCATAAATGCTCCAGGTGGTCAAGATGCGGTTAATCTTCGAATAGCTGAGCAGTATATTGGTGAGTTTGGTAACCTTGCTAAGGAGAATAATACGATGATCATACCTTCGAACATGGCAGATATATCAAGCATTATTGCAACAGCTACTCAGGTGATCAAGAAAGCAAATACGGGAAATCAAGTATAAAAAATTAAGGGTGCTAGAAAGCACCCTTCTTGGTTGTTGTATATAAAATACACACCCCTGACTAGTATTTTCTAACCTTCCCCGAACCAGTTATGTTTACTGTTACAATAGAAGGGTTACCCCAATAGTTAATATTCCCTGAGCCTGAAATTCTTGCATCAAGACTTTCGTGGGCTGTAAGTGTAATGTCGCCAGAACCTGTTACTGTTGCCTCCACATTTTTAGCATCGGTATCTCTTGTGTACACATTGCCAGAACCATTTACTCTTATTTTTAGTGTTTGTAATGAGTCTCCTCCATTCATCCTTATATTGCCCGACCCCGTTACTTTCAATTCCATATAAGTAGTATTAGCACCCTGTGGTATCGCAACATCTCCCGATCCGTTAAGTGTAAAGACAGTCATGTCTGTTGTGTATACGGTTAGTTTTATGTTGTCTTGTTTTATGTTGATGTATTGATCGTCATACTCTAAATAGAGTCGTTTGTTAGATACATCTGTTTTAAATGCTGATACAAGGTTTTGGTATCCTGTAATTCTAACTTCATCTCTGTTAGAAGGCAAAACTTCAACATCGATACTGCCATTGGAGATAATCTCATCAAAATCTGCAAGGCTTCTTGTTTCAGTTACAATACTCCCGCCTCCTCTTAGTACATGTTTTCGGCATGAGGTAAAGCTAATTGTGCTAATTGCTAGAGCTAATAATACGGCTACTTTTTTCATTTTAATTATTGTTTTATCGTTATTGTTTTACCATTGAAAGTCTATCCTATAGGCTATGTTAGGGAATATGCCTAGTTGATAAACTGTTTTTATACTTCCTGAGTTACTATCAAAATAGGAGAAATAGTGATTTTGTCTGTTTGTGATATTTTGAACATCCAACTGTATGCTATGTGTGGATCTTTTTCTGTTCATTTTGTAATAGATCGTTGCATCAAATCTTAAGTATGCAGGTGTTTGTTGTGTGTAATATTCACCCGGTACATAGTTTGTTTCTTTCTCAGCAATAGATTTAGCCAGGTCAATTTTAGACTCTCTCATGCCACCACTGTACAATACTTTAGCATTTACTCCCAATACATTTTTGTTGTTTCTTCCCATTTTAAATTCCTTACCACCTAATATATTAAGTTGGTAACCTCTGTTAAACATTGTATTGTATCTGGTGCCAGCATATGTTGTATAAGTAGAGTTGTATAAAGAACTGGTAAGGGTAAAGTAGTAGTTGTTGGCAAATGGTCTTTCAAAGCTAAAGTCTATACCATAGTTTCTGCCTGTTCCTTCGCTTACTAATTGTTCATTGCTTGCAAGGGAGTAGATGTCTAAAGCATTTAGCGTTGAGAATTCGCTTGTGCTATCCTTGGCCACAGGTATATTATATAGGTACTGGTAGTAGACCTCGGTTTTAAAACGTATCCCTAACGGTAGAGCTGTTTGATAACCTGCAACTATATGCATTGCCCTTTGTAGGTCCAGGTTTTTATTTGGAAATATGCCTGCTTGCTTTTGCTTCATGTTTTGAAAGCGGTATACAGAAACATGTTCAGGCTTGCTGTGCATCCCTGCGGCAAGAGAGTATGTCGTAGCTCTTTTTTCGTAGGTTATAGATGCTCTTGGCTCTAGGCTACTTTTGCCATTCAGTGCGTAATAAGAGCCATGTACGCCTCCAACAACCGTTAACTCTTTTGTTATTCTTCTTTTCCATTGCGCGTAAGCTTGGTAGTATTGAGTGCCGCCCTTGCTATTAATAAATGATTTCCAAATAGCATCGTCCTCATCAAAATATCTATTGTTTAGGTCATACTCCAATTGATCTGCTCTTAGCCCAATACGGATGGTGTTTTTACTGTTCAGTTTACTATTGTATAATACCGATAGTCTGTAAGCATTGTTTTGATAATATTCATCGCTAGTGTGTACTACTTTATAGCTTTCTGCGGGATTTAGAGTGTCTACACTTTCTTGAGATTTTTCGTAAGAGGTAGACAATACTGTTTTTATATAAGAGTTTTTATTGACAAAGTATGTGTTGCTGACCCCAACCACAGCCATTTTATTATCAGAACGAAGGTTGAAATTAGGATCTTCATCATCCCATTTACTACTATCTGCCTTTGCATCTTTGTTAGCAGAGTTATATCCTGCTAATCCAAATAAGGAGAAAGTGCCTAAACGGTTAGTGGGTAAATGTATTTTAAAAGATGCGTCTTGATATTCAGGAAGTACACCGCCAAAATCAAAGAACCCTTTTAGTAATGCAAGAGTAGAGTATCGGTAATTGAATAGGTAAGTGGCTCTTCCCCCCTTTTTAAAAGGCCCTTCACTAGCTATCTCAGTTCCTAATGCACCTATTTGGAAAGTATGTTCTCTTTTATTTTTATTTCCGTTACGATAATTGATGTCAAAAACACCAGATAGTGCATTACCCATTTCCGCAGGGAAAGCTCCAGTATAAAAATCAGATGCTCCCAGCATACTTGGGTTCAGCATGCTTATAGCTCCACCTGTTGTTCCTTGAGAACTAAAATGGTTTGGGTTAGGTATTTCAATCCCCTCTAGCCTCCACAGCACACTTTTAGGAGAGTTGCCTCTTACTACTATACCATTGTCCATATCACCACTATTTGAAACACCCATAAAGTTCATTGCCATTCTTGCAGGGTCTGCAAGTGTGCCGGCATAGCGCTTGGTTTCTTCTACAGAGAAAGAGCGTGCACTGATAGTAGCGAACTCATTTAACGCCTTACCTCTACCATTTGAAGCTTTTACGGTTACTTCTTTTAATGTGTGTAGACTTTCGGTTAGGTCAATGTTTAGTTCTAATGCTTTTCCAGATGTAACCAAAACTTCAGGTACTGTTCTGGTTTCGTAGCCCATATAAGTGAACTTAAATGACTGCCTTCCCACAGGTACATTTTGTATGATGAAATATCCATTCTCATCAGTAAGAGCATTAAGTTTTGAATTGCTCAAAGAGACTACAATAACTCCTATTAAGGGCTCTTTTGATTCGGCATCTTTTACAACACCCCTTACGTTTTGAGTTGGTTGTGTTTTATGGTCTTGTGCATTTAGGTTTATGCGAAAGGCAATAGCCAATAATAGTATAATGGTAAAGCGGAATTGAAACATTTGGTTGTGCGGTTTTGAATAAGACAAGCGACTAGGGAAATACCCCTATGTGTTGTTATTTATTTTAGAAATGAAATTGAATACCACCTATAGCACCAAACTGTGCACCATAAAAATCACCATATTCATGCTTGCCCCAAGCATAGCTGTCAATAACGCTATTATTATAGTTGTTTGTTACAGCAAAGTAATTGAATGTGGGGCCACCAAATATTTCTATTGCACCAAAGCGTAAAGCAGGTAATAGTCTTACAGAGGTAGAAACATCGGCACCATCATAAAGGTCTGAAACTGTAGAGAACACGGCTTCTGTATTTATTCTGAAGTGTTTAGTGATATTCAGGTGAGCTCCTAAACCCATCTCAATAGCCAATAGGGGGTCGTCATAGTTTTTTAAATTACTACCCACACCCACTATGCCATATAGTACTTTTCCTCCCGATCTGAAACCGATAATACTGGTAAGGTTTTGGTCAACAGTAACACCAATTGCCTTGTCTCCTTTTCTAATGATGTTGACTAACCCAATAGGGTAGTCGCTACTATCAGCTATATTCATAAATCCTGATAGCTGTACACCTTTTACCTCTTTGGCAATATTTAAAAAGCCAGCGGCTTGAGAGTTAACGTCTTTAGACTTATTCATGAACCCTGCTATTTGAACACCTTTTACATCTGTAGATATATTCATAAAACCAGCTCCTTGAAAACCAGTTACCGTCTTAGAAATATTCATGAATCCTCCAAGCTGTGCACCGTTAACATTTTGTGTTGTGATATTCCCAAACCCTGCTCCCTGTAGACCATTTACAGAACCAGAGATGTTGAGAAACTCAGCAGCCTGTACACCATGAACATGTTGTAAGGTGATGTTAGTAAATCCTGCTCCTTGAAACCCTGTAATGTTACCTCTTGTGAAGTTGACAAACCCCGCTAATTGAGCGCCTTTACTATTGCCAAGTACAGCATTTGTAAATCCTGATGCTATCAATCCATTAGCGTCTTGCATCACAAAACTCGCAAGGCCGGAAAGGCATAGGTTTTCTTCATTCCCGGAAACTCCAGCAATAGCATGTAAAGACATCTTGTTAGAATAGTCAATGGCTCTTATCCCATTAGTGCTTAAAGGATATATTAGGCCAATGTGCGCATCTCTGCTCTCATCATATTGTGCAAAGCAAGAAGTGATTGCACAACAGGTAACTAGTATTGTTTTGATTATTTTATGTGTCATAGCTTTTACTCTTTGCTATATTGACACCTGAGGTAAAGAATACCCCTATTAGAAAATCATTATTCCTGCATTGATGCCTATCCAGGCAGAAGACTCATCATCAATAGTAGTAACACCATAGCCGTCTCTAGGTACTTGATATTTGTATGTGAAATCAGTTGTGATAATTTGAGTGGCTTGGTTAGAATAATATATGTTATAGGTTGGTCCTGCAAAAAGTGTTAAGTACTTCCATACCTTAACATTTAGATGGGTGTTTATTTTCATTAAGAAATTGCTATTGTCCCAATTTCCTAAATACAAATATTTACCAACGCCTTCACATGCTATAGAGAATGTTTTGCCTATAGGTATATCCATACCTATACCATAGCCAAATGCAAAAGCCCTATCCTTAGTACTAGGGTTGGCAGATGCTGTAAAGATGTTATAGAAGCGCTTACTGCCTGTTTTAATAGAAGCATTAAAGTCGAAAGCCTCATTGTAGTAAATTGCCAATTTATGATACCCTTTGAGCTGTATATTCAAGAAGCCTATACTTACACCTGATGAGGTGTCTGCTATATTAATAAAGCCTACTTGCGCACCATCTACTCTTTTAGCTACATTAACAAATCCTGTTACTTGCCCTCCATTTATTTCTTTTGTGCTAATGTTGAAGAATCCACTTATTTGGCTACCGTCTACTTCTTTACCTGCAATATTGCCCAGTCCGCTGGCTTGAAGGCCTATAACTCCTTTAGCCGCAAGACTTACTAACCCCGATGCTTGTATACCAATCATCTTTTCTCGGACATGGCTATACAGTCCACTAGCTTGAATACCAATCACGCTTTTTTGAGTCATAGAGCTTATGCCACTTACTTGTACCCCAATAGTAGTATCAAGTACAAAGTTGTATAGCCCTGCTACATGAGCACCTTTTACTTGCCCACCTACAATATTAAATAGCCCAGCTATTTGTGCATAATTGACATTCCTTTTATTGATGTTGAATAGTCCCCCGATCTCAACACCTTCAACCCCTGTTGTATAGCCGCCTAAAAGATTGAAGGATACCTTATTGATTGTTTGTGCACTCATTTTTCCATGAGTACTTACACCTGGTATTATAGATGCTTGGTAGGGTTTGTCTACAAAGAATTTTCCAAGATTAAGCCCTTGCATTTTTTGCTTAGAAGACAAAAGGAAGTTGGCCCACCATGTTTCTTCAACACTGTTTACTACTACGGAGTCCAGCAGGAAGCTTTCAGGTTTAATGCTTAGTGTTATTTCCTGGTTGTACCCCGGTTGTAAAACAATAGCTGTGTCTACATACCAAGATTTGCTTACGCCTATTTGTGCAGTTGGGTTTTTGTCTTTTAGTTTTAGTTGAAAATAACCATCCTCGTCAGTAAGAGATGCCACTAGTTGATTTTTTTCATATACACTCACATCTCGTATACGTTCCCCTGTTTTAGCATCTACTATATAGCCACTTAAGTACCAAAAATGACCATTAGGGTCTTTTTGTATTATTATATGATTGCCTCTTTCTTTATAATGATATTTCCCAGCAAAAACTTGGTTAAGTATACTTTGCACCGGTTTATTAATAGCTGATATGGTTACTATGCTATCGCCATTTATCAGGTTGCTATTGTAGGAAAATTCGAACTTTCCTTGCTTACATATTTCTGCAAATAAAACACTGATAGGCTGCCTGCTTACGTTTACCGTTACTTTTTTAGACAAGTGTTTTTGTGCGCTGCAAACTATTGTTGCAGTACAAATAAAGATGCTAGTCAGAATGATGAATCTTAATGATTCTAAAAGGTGTTTCATCGATATGTTTATACCTTATTTTAATACTTTTCTACCATCATTGTCTATGACATGTATATTAAAGGTCTCGCTTATAACATCTAATACATAGTCTAGCGATTTGTTATGGAAGGTAGTGTTCAAAGGTAAGTTCTTAAGATCGTTATTGGCAATAATAATTTCTGTGTCATAAGCTTCATTAAGTACATCTACTAGTCTCCATAGTGGTGTTCCGTCGCAAATAAACTCTTTGGTGCGATAGTAATTGTAAAGCTGGTCAGTGTTGTTTTGTTTAACAGGCTTCGCCTTGTTTTTATGAACAAATGCTACCTCGTTTGGAGTAAGTACTACTTCATTTTGTTTTTTAGTAACGGAAACAATTCCTGTTTCTACTACGATCTCTGTAATGGCATCAGAGCATTTCACATTAAAGGAAGTTCCTACCACCTTAACAGTTGTTTCGTCGGCTGTTATCATAAATGGTTTAGCCTTATTAGGGGCTACATCAAAGAATGCTTCTCCTTCAAGTGTTACATCTCTAGTATCTCCTTCAAAATTTCTTGGATAAGTAATGCTTGCGTTTCTATTTAATGTAACTATAGTGCCGTCAGGCAATGTTTCTGTTAAAACATTATCATTTGAGGCAATAGTAATAGGCTGTTGATAGATAGTATATCCAATGATGCCACAAAAAACTAACATTAATACTGCTGCAGCTATTTTTAATATGCTTTTGCGTTGAGCAGGGAAAGAAATGGTTTTAGTTTCTTTAACTGCTGTTTGTTGGGTTTTCTCTACGAACTTTTCCCAAGCAGCATCTACATTTATATTACTGGTTGCCGAAATGTTTTTGCTCTTGTCCCATATGGATCTATAATCTTCAAATTGTTTTTTGTATTCGGTATCTGTTTCCAGCCGTGCGTTTATAAGTAAGTTTTCTTCATTGGTAGTTTCCCCAAGTAAGTACCTCACCATCAACTCTTCGTTTATATGTTTGTTGTTCTTGTTCACGTTATTTCATTTAAGAGGTTAAGCAATACCAAGATCAGGGATGGTAAAAAATCTGCCAACTTTGTTCTCATTACTTTAAGGGCCTTGCCCATCTGGTTTTCCACGGTCTTAACAGATAACCCAAGCTTGTCAGCAATCTCTCTATATTTTAATTCTTCGAAACGGCTAAGCTGAAAAATGGTTCTACACTGTTCGGGCAGGCTGTTTATAGCATCATGTATTCTATGTTCCAGTTCTTTTGTTGTCGTGTTGTCGCTCGTGTTTGTATCATTACTAGCCACATGTAAGCTGTGGCTCTGATAATCGGCCTTTACTTTGTTATGTTTTATGGAGTTGAGGCACTCATTATGAACAGATCTGTACAAATATGCTGGCACAGAGTTAAGCGTAGGTATTTTTTCTCTTTTTTCCCAAAGTTTAAAAAATACATTCTGAACGATCTCTTCTGCATCATCGCTGTCCTTAAGGATAGAGCATGCGTAGCCGTGCAGGTCTTTGAAGTTATCCTTAAAGATTTGTTCAAAGATCACTGTGCTGTCAGAAGTGGTTGGTATACTGTAACTTATGTCCTGTTCCATTCTGCGTGTAGCGTATCTTGTATCAAAGATAAGTGCTTCTTCCAATGGTTGTCCTTTTATAGATGACATCTCAACCTTCAATTACCCCTATTAAGACCCAAAAAATATTTATTGGTGCTGGTACTTATCTGATAGAAGGGCAAAATTAATCGCCTAAAAGGGTAAAGAAATAGACTTGTTAGGTAAAGGGTATATTTGTCTGATTGGTATAAACGCATATATAAACTATGGTTAAACAAATTTTGGCAATGGGGGCGAGTAGTAGTAGAAAGTCTATTAATAAGAGGTTTGCCCAATATGCAGCAAATCTTGTACGTAATGCTAAGGTGGATCTGGTAGATCTGAATGATTATGAGATGCCTATTTATAGTATAGATAAAGAGAATGAAGGAGGTATACCACAGTTAGCTCACGATTTCAAAGCAAAGGTACTAGCAGCAGATGGCATAATCATCTCATTTGCAGAGCATAATGGAGCCTACTCTACTGCATTCAAAAATATATTTGATTGGATATCAAGAATCGATAAAGATGTTTGGGGGCAAAAAACTATGCTTTTATTAGCAACATCTCCAGGCGCAAGAGGAGGAAGAACAGTCTTAGATATAGCGGTCAATAAGTTCAGTTTTATGAACAAGAATACTATTGCAAGTTTCTCTTTGCCTTCTTTTACTCAAAACTTTTCCGAAGGCATAGTTGATGAAGCGCTCAAAATGTCTTTTGAGGAACAGTTACGTATTTTCGAAGAGGCATTATAGGCGTAATAAAAAAAAACTCAAGCTTAGCTTGAGGTCTTTTGTGGTGTGGGAGGGAATTGAACCCCCGACACAAGGATTTTAATTTTTAAGTAATAATAGTCCAAATAGATTAAACATTATTCCTTTGGTTCAAATCCTTTAAAACCAAACTTAGCAATAATACCTATGCTTATTCGTTTACCGAAAGTGCTTTTTTCGTCTGCCATGTTACCAAACACATCATTTGTTTGAACGAAAACACCTCCCATGATCTTATTGTCTGTAGCATTATACATATGAAGGCCTAGACCTAAAATAGTATTGTTATTTAGATTAGACGTATTGACATCATAAATATAATGACGCAAGTATGGATTAATGTTTAGATATAAGTGACTTGTACTTTTATTGGGTTTTAGTTTTATCAAATAAGCATAATCAAAATTAAAGTCATACCTATAAAAAGTATCGTATGAACCAGATATAGCAGTAATATCTTGTGAACTTGTAAAGTTGCCTGTAGATATAGTAGTATCCAGTGTTTTTAGGTTATATGTAGAGCTACTTAATCCTGATAAGTTATTTGTATAATTAGTTGCTATACTAGCCCCCAAAAAGTTGTAATTTTTAATTTGTAAAGTGTAACCTAATTCCACTCTATAGCCTAAAAAGTTCCTATTTTGAAAACGACTTTTTATTGTAAGACTATCTTGACCATAATCGTATTTAAAAGTAGTCCCATTACCAGATGCTCTAATGTATACAAGCCCATTTTTAGCATACTGTTTTTTATTTAAAAGTCTCGCATGATTATACTTATTAGGTTTGTTTTTATTGCAAAAAATAAGGTGATTTCTTAGAAGGAGATATGTATTCCGTATATCTAAATAAGTCTCAGCATATTTTTTTGAGTCTACGTTTTTTAACTTCTTTTCAAGCAGAGATTCTTTTTTAAGAACTTCTAATGTTTTATTTAGAACTTTTGACAAACTATCTTGAGAGTTAATATTTTCTATTTGAATAGTAATTTTATGATATTTGTCTAAATTCTTATATGCGGCTATTACTGAATCTGCATTATCAGCATAGTTTTCTAGAGATGATCTTGATAATGTTATAAGTAGCCCGTAAAATTTTTTAAGCGTATCAACTCTGTTTTTGATTGTATTTTTAGTATTTTCTATTTGCTTATGATAATCACTCAGTTTATCATAAGCAAGAAATGTTTTTTTTAAAATACTAGCATCGATTACATCTTCATTTTTAGCAGTGCCGTCTTTGTAGTATGGGCTTAATATTATTTTATAGTCATCGTCAATGATGTTAACATCATGTAACTTAGATAGCAGAGTGTTAATCTTTTGTCTTAGAGATATTTCGTCATCCATCCTCCTCTTAGCTTCATTGAGTTTTTTATTAAAGGAAGCCCCATTCTTTTTATGAATAGAATTCCAGTGGAAGCCTCCCATTAATGTAATTGCTCCAGTTGATGTAGCATCTCCACCACTAAAAAGTGTGCCTAGTCCGTCCTTAACTTTGCCTGTTACTTCTCCACCTACAGTAATATTATTGCCAAATTTTGAGTTTTGTTTTGATTGCTTATTAATATCGTATCTATTATAAAAAGAAAAATTTGCAACTCCATTTGGTATATCTAGTGCAATAGATGATGTAGGAATAATTATGGGACTATATCCATCTACATCCTGCGAAATTGTTTGTGCATTCAATTGTATGCACGACAACAATATCCAAGTGATACTTATAATAAAGCATTTCAACAGATTATACATAATTGACAGTTTATTTAGTTGATTTCTACAATAAAGTTTTTATATCCAGATCCAGATTGTTGTTTTGTATCTGGAGTAGGAGCTTTGTTACCACTTTTATACGTATAAATGCTATTAATTGTTAATGTCCATTGTATTAGTAAGCTGTCATTAACGTATCCTTTCAAAATATTCTTATTGTTTTCATAGTATATATACGCACCGCTAGCATTATTTCCTTGCATAACAGCGCCATCAAAATTCACGCTTGGCTGGTTGCCACCTGCTATTGCAAAGTTGACATCTGCAAAGTCAGTAACACTAGTCGAAACTCTACCATTTTCAATCTTAAATATTGGATCTACATTAGCGACTTCATAAATTGTTAATGTGCTAGTTCTAGTAACACTACTGGACAATCTTTCTTTTATTTGAGATGTAGTTAATGAGTTTTCATTTACTAGAATTGAGATCATATCTTCTTTGATACTTTTTATTCGTTTTGATCTATTAATCCTATTTATTGTCATTTTTTGTCGTGCCATAGAGTAAAATTTTAGTTGTTTTTGATAGCTATTTTCCTTTTGTATTGAGGGTGACTTTTGAAGGGTTATTAATGTGTATGTACGATTTGATTTGCCTGTTCTCTTTGTAGTATAGTATTGCGGTGTCAGGTTTTATGTATAAATACTTCAAAGAATAATTGCCTCTTATAATGCTATCTTGTGTTGGTAAAACCGTTAAGAGTATAGTTGCCCTTTTACCTGTACTTTTTTTATGGGTACTTACTCCCCTTAATTCAAACCTAATATCTGTGGTGCTATCCGGTAAAGACGCTTTAAACTGAGCAACACTTTCTGTTATTGAGAAATAACAAAATTGTGTTTTTGGGATAAGGTTATTTGTAGGTCTTTGGGTTTCAGAGTTAATGCCAAGAAAAACAAAAATTATGAATATAATAGTTGCTAGTGTTACGGCTATTGATGCCCCTTTCAGCTTATTCTGTAAATGTGCAACAAATGCATTGTGTGCTTTGTGTACCAAAACGGGATCTCTGATATCCCTTATTTCGGTTGCACTATTATCCAGTAGCCCTAATGAGAAATACAGTTTGGAAAGCTGTAAAGTAGCTATGGCTATACCTAAGAAGATAAATGTATCAATTTTTGTTGTTTGTAATGTAACAGTTAAGCCTATACTACCTAAAAAGGAGGCAACGGAAAGTGTATTCAAGTACTTGATATAGCCTGTAAATTTTTTCTGAAGGGTAGGGATTGAATTATCTAGCAAATCCCTGCCATAGCTCAACCAATATGAATTGTAGTTAAAAGGAGCGTTATTAAGCCCTAAAGGTTGTTTAGATATTGCCATAACAGTTACTATTTAGTAGAGGGTAAATTGTAGCCTATATAGTTGGCATGTCCGTTATCGCAATAAACGACGATATAATGCCTATATTCCACTTCAGATTTCGTCTCATCCCTTTCTTCAGCAATACTTGCAGAAATAGCTCTGCTAGGTACTTGAGGTATGTCATACTCAATACCTGGTAAAACATTTGTTGAGGGGATTTCTTTTTGGAAAACAACGTCTAGTTTACATTCTTTATTTGAACAGCTTACTTTTTCCATGAGTTGATTATTATTTTTCTCATATAAAAGTACATTGTTATGTAAAAAGAAAACACGTGAAAAACACCCTGTTTTTGTTGTACCAAAAGAAAAAGGCTTCCAAGATAATCTCTTGAAAGCCTTTGTGTAGTGGTGGTGTGGGAGGGAATTGAACCCCCGACACAAGGATTTTCAGTCCAGAAATTACTGGTTTAATATGGTTTTATATGTACGTAAACCGTTGATAACCAGCTTTAATTTTCCAAATTAAACCACATGGGTTTTTATAAATAGGGTAATTGTTCGACCATTGTTCGACCAAAGTTTTTAACTTTGTTGAACCAAGAAACCCTAACCTTAAACCTATCAGGTCATCATGGCATCCGTGAAAATTATTCTTCGCAAGAGGGCGAATAAAGATGATACACACGCCCTCGTACTTCAGATTATTAAAGATCGTAAAAAATCTATTATACATCTTGGGCATCATGTTAAGCAATCAGATTGGGATGATACCAAAAAGCAGGTCAAAAAGTCTCATCCAAACTCCGCACGTTTAAACGCTTTTCTGCTTACCAAGCATGCCGAAGCTATGGCCAAGGTATTAGAGCAAGAAACGCAAAAAGATACGGTTTCTGCGAAGGCGTTAAAGAATAAAATTAAACCCCAGACAGGAGTTTCATTTATTGCACAATCTCAGGACTATTTGGATACTTTAAAATCCGCAGGAAAATATAATCAATACACTGCTGATAAAGCGAGAATTAATCGATTTAAAAAATATCTAAAGAACGACATTTCATTCTCCGACATTACACCTGGACTACTCAAAAAATTTGATGCTTATCTAAGAAGCTGCACTACAGGTAAAATCAACAAAAAGAAGCTTAGTGAAAGAACTATAGTCAATCACATGGCTGTCATTCGTAGTGTATTTGCACATGCTCGCAGAAACGGAGTAATTACTAAAGAGCAAAGCCCTTTTGGTGGCGATGGAGGAATAAAGATTAAGTTTCCTGACTCTACCAAAACAGGGCCATCTGAAAGTGCGATTGCCAGGCTGGAAGAGCTTAGATTAGAAGACCCGCGTCATGAACACGCCCGTAAACTATGGTTGTTCTCTTTCTATTTTGCTGGAATGAGGGTTTCTGATGTTTTTAGACTGCGATGGTCAGATTTTGTGAATTATAGGCTTGTCTATTCAATGGGGAAAAACAACAAAGTCGGTTCACTCAAAATTCCTGATAAAGCTGTAGAGATATTAAAACACTATGAGCAATTCAGAGTTAATAGTGACGACTTAGTCTTTCCTGAATTAAAGGGCGTGGACTTTAATGACGAATTCAAAGCGCAAAGAACTATTGCATTTAAGACGAGTGCATTAGATAAGGTGCTTAGAAAATATGTGGGTCCGGCAGCTAACATAGAAGAAAAACTCACAATGCACATGGCCAGACATTCATTTGGGGCGTTAGCGGGTGATGCAATACCGATACAGATGCTTCAAAAGCTCTACAGGCATTCAAATGTTGCCACTACTATTGGCTATCAATCCAATTTTATTCACAAAGAAGCTGATGACGCATTGGACGCTGTACTAGGAAAGGTCAAAAATCATATCGACCCTGAACCGTAAAGTAAAATCATATAGCTTGTGATTTGCTACTCGTTTATTTTTAACAATGGGTAAGATAATTCAATACTGATTTTTTTAGGAAGAAACCACTCTCGGCAAATTTCTTCATACATTGTTCCCAGGTTTGTTAGGTGATGCCACAAAATAATAATCATGCTTTTCAAAACATCCCAATCCTGTCTGTCATTTTGCAATAGATTTTTTACACTCTTTAGATCTGCATGAGCTAATGGCAACACATTCCAGTATTTGTATCTCCAGATATCCATATCTTCGATTTGTGCAATAAAGTATAGCAGTTGAACTTTTATCTTTTGAATATCATTCTCAACTCGCTTTTCGACATCATCACGCAGTGTCTTGACAGGATAGTCTTTGAATCCCAAAAGATGGGCTATTTCATTTTTTTGGTAAGAAAATTTTGAGAAGGCACCAAGTAGTTTAGAACGTTTGCCGTAAAAGCCCAATGCAGCAGCTGTAACTACTTTATTTGATAAGCGATTTAGCGTGGGGATTGTTATCAACACGGATTGTCGATCTGCATAATTTGAATCCTTAGGCAGAATGATTTTTTCAATATAATCATTCATACAAACGAAATACACCTCACGTGTGGATATATCCACTAGAAAAAGAAGAAAAGAAATACTTCCACCAAGAGCCTGAACAGTCAAGATTGAGTTGGTATCATATCTATAAGTTACACATTCAATATTGACAGATTTAGTTTTGTCTTCTGTCCATACTCCCTTAGCTACGTTTTCGACATCATAAAGAGTTATTTCCCTCTTTGGAATCGACGATATAGATTTTACTTGCACATAGATAAATTCACCTAAAGTCTCAGCCAATTCGCCTTCAGTCTTCTCGAATAATTCAATAACTAAATCCACTCCGTAGTCTGGTCTATTGAAATCTCTTACTACCCATTCCGCAGGAATCTGCTGTTTTATTATTTTATATGACTCGTCCTCCATTATATGTTGAAGAACTCTTTGTTTTCTACGTGCCGTCATCTTTTAGTTATTTGATGCCATTTCAGCAACATTTTGTTACAGGTAGGATGGTTATCGTGTCAACTTTCATTATAGAATAGATGAACGCAGCTAAGATCATCCCGATAAATAAAACACTCAGTTTTGTAATTTGCCCCATAAGGACATCTTTCAACGCGTAATGACGTAACCGTATAAAACTCAATATTATCAACTTCATAATCGCTTTCGAAGTCGTGTTCTGCTGGTAAATTTTTATAATTCAGAATGTCTGAATTAAGTTCTTGTGTACCGGTGTAGAATAATGACAGTACGATTACGCGTTTCACATTATCGAAAAAGCCTTTCTCACGCTCAATAAGTTTTCTAATTGTACGTCCGTCATTTACTACGTCTGTTACAATTATTATAGTTTTAAATTCTCCAGTTGTGTTTTCGAAATTCAACTTCTTTTCATAGTCATGATGATCATCGTAGCGATACGAATAAGGGAGCGAGGTGTATGGGATGTTATATTTAATTGAGGCTTTACTGGATAATATATTTCCTTCATAACCCAAGCCAATTATTAATTGACAATCTTCTGCGAGATTAAGCTTATCAATGATATCCATTATTGCCGTCTGTGAGAAGTATAAATCGCTGTTGTCCTCTAAGAGCTTTGTAATATCAATCCAATTATGGGCTCTAGATGTTTCACTCCAGTGGAAATGTCCAGAGTGGAATAGCTTTTTGTCTTTCACAATCGAATACAAGTAATCTGAAATTCCTTCGTTTCTGTATATAGACTTTGACTGAATAGACCCCCCTAATTTTTCATTTGACGATAGTTCTGCATTTTCAGAATGTGGTAACTCTATTGCAGCTTCTATTTCTTGTTTGTTTTTTACAAACAACACAAACTCTTGGGGTTGTTTAGCGGGGCCATTATCTCGCCGTTGCCAAAAAAATGGAGAGCTATTATCTTGCGTTTTTTGCAATCCAAATATTACATTGCCTAATGAAATTTGTTCCTCTGTAACATTGACCGGGTAGACCTTAAATGCAGCATCATGTGGGATACTTGTTAATGAGCCGCAATCACTAGTTTCTATAGATTCGACTTTTCTAGAGTTACTGGTATGCTCATTTCCAGTTAGAATTACCTTAATATTTTGTCGCTGTAGCTCATCCAGAAAATGCTGTCTGTTTTCCCTCTCCCATTGGCCTCGATTTGTGTCTTCAAAGCCAGCAGTAAAGTTATGATGCCAAGCCAATACAAACTGTACTCTTTTGCAATCATACTTTTCTTTTAGAGCCTCTATTTCTGCCTTAAAAGTTTCTACTGGTACGTATCCTTCCCCGCCAGCTGCATCAATTTTGTAATTAGAATTTAGGCCAATTAGAACTAGTAGAGGATCAACTGCAATATGTTTTATGATGATATTGTTGAATTGATATTCTTCGTTTGTAACATCCGTATAGAAAGTAGAAAAGTTTTTAAATTTAATTTCGTTTAGTAGATGGGATGAGTTATTTGGCCTTTCATCTAATTCTTTAAGTAGAGATAGTCTATGCACATCGTGATCTCCCGGTAATATGAGACATTCGCTGATCTTGATTCCTAAGCCCGAAATTATTCTTTTTAGAAAAGTTGATGCTGATTCATACTCAGTTACTGAACCAGTGTCTGCGATGTCTCCGGTCACTAGTAAAAAATATGTTGCATCTTTAAACTCCTTTTTAATGGAGTCAAGAAACTCATCGATGAAGTTGAACGCAGATTCTGTGTTTGCATCAGTTGTGAGATATGAATTGATGCTATCATTTACCCTGCCATCATTTTTGACTTTAGTACTCACATGGAGGTCAGATATATGGATTATCACTTTCGTCATTAAATCAATTCTAAGTTTGTAGTTATGCCATATCCTAGCTCTTTATTATTATCTCTGTTAATAGAGAAAACTGCTATCGTTGCTTCACTTCTAAGGATGTCGCTTTTGCTTAGTGTTTCAGTTTTTATTATTGCGACATTCCCGAGGTAGCGACCGCCGATAAACTGTATTAAGTTTTTAACTATTTTTACTTCAGTACCCAGGCAGACCAGATCAGACACCACTATGTATTTTCGATCTTTAATTATCGTGCTGTCAATTCTGTTGTATAATTTATTGACTGGACCTATTTTGTCGAGGATTAAAATGTCTAATTGCAAAAGATTAGAAAGGACTGAAACGATATAGGCACTGTTCAGGCTTTGGCAAATTAGAATAGGTTTCATGCCGATTTCTTGACCCCATTCTAATTGTATCTTTGACGCTAATCTATAGAGTGAAAATAGTACAAATTCCTTTTCGTAACTAATGAACTTTTTAATGTCAACGTAAGAAGTTAGATAGATGTATGATGAGGTATGCGGTTTTTTATGCGGTTCAATAAATTGTTTTATTTTTTCCTTGAATGTTAATTCGAATAGTCGAGCAGCATTTATTCCAACATTTGTGAAAGGGTCATGTCCATCCTCGAAGAAATAGAATTTTCTATATTCGTCGCCGTCTAGCTGATTTTTTTCATTTGTTATAGTAGATAGTGATAGTTCGTCACAAAGAGATTTCTGCAAGTGAAGGAATACAATTTTATAACCTTCATTTTTTAGTTCAACTAGTACTTTGTTGAGGTTTTGTTGACATGCTCTTAAAAATTTGCAATCGAATGTAATTGCTTTTGCAGTTTTTTGTGATTTTATGTATTCAATAATTCGTTTTAATGTTATTATTTGTAACCTATTACCGTATATCCCAACATTGTCATCCGCAATAAAATTGGAAGTTACAACCTCTTCAGCATGAAGGTTGACATAAATGTAATTATCCGTATTAATTGCCGATATTACCATGATTTTGTGGATTAGGTATCTCTACTTCAAGATGTACACCTCGAAATTTGACTTTATAAAATCTAATTGAAGAGTATTTAATATCTTCAGTATATTTTCCTGCTAGTCTTTCATAAAATGTAATAAAGGCTGCTTTCATAGGTGTTGTATATTCCTTTATTTTTCTTTCACATTCTTCTACTGTGATTTTTTGAAACTCTCTGTCTGTATGTAGTTTATAAATTGAAGTTCTTATATTATTAAGAGTATACAACTCGTCCTTCATTCTATTGGAAATTATTAGCTGACTATTTTCACAGTGGATTCTAAAATATCCGTTGCTGTTTAAAACGACATTCATCATCAAATCAAATAGACCCCTTCTGGACTTCAGTGATGAGTAATACAAAACTTCTAACACTACAAATAGATTTCGCAGAATAAGCTTTGGGATAGCTCTTATTACACTGTTTTTTTCTAAATCTGCAATAAGATCACCAAAAAGATAGTAGGGTAGCGAACTCTTTTTTGCCATTGAGTTTTCAAATCCGACACCATTATCTGAAATTGAAAATTTTGTACTAAATCGATCGACGAACATTAGTGCAAAAGTGTCTGTTCCTGAGTATAGTACTGAATTCGTAATTAGTTCCGTCAGAATATCCATATAGATATTTTGGACCTCGCGTGTGGATGCATTAAGACCAAGTAGTTCATTGAAATGCTCTCTTGTTTTGTAGGTGTAATGCGATATTAAAAAATCACGCATATCCTCGTCGGTTTCTATTTTCTCATGTTCTTTTTCATAGCGTGATAAGTCATCTTGTAAGTCGTCGTCAGTTATAGAATATGCTCGAACCAAGTGTTCCTTGCGAAATTTTTTTCCATGAAATGAACCAAGGTATAACTTATCAAATTCAAGTATAGATCGACCATGTGGCGAAGAAACAAATTCACCATTCCCTGCGATGAAAAAGAATTGTGACTTAAACAGGAATTCTAGTACTGGTATTGTTGCAACATTATTGTATAGTAGAAGTTGTAATGGGCTATTGTGATATCTCTTTAATTGTTGGACTAGGCTTAATAAAAGCGGAATTACAATTGGGTCGATTCTATACGTTGAATTAAATATCTCGTCATCACCTTTCTCAAAAAGTTTAAAGATAATAGGCTCTTGTGCCGGATTCTTGTAAAAGTTTGCAACTTCTTCTAGAAAATCGGTGTAGAATCTATATGGGGTCAAAGGTATATTTGCCTTTAATATTGACGTTGTAGTAGCCATCTTTAGTGAAATTATAAAATATTATAAATATTAGTTAGTGTTGACATGTTATTTCGAGAGCTATATGCGCATAAGGTTAATGTGTGTCATTTAAAATTTCTGCCTTTTGAGAAAATTTCACCTTGATTAGTCAGTTTCTCACGTGTTGGCTTACGCTCGTCTACAAAAGTGCATTCCCGGTTGTCAGCACAAGATCTAAGTTGCAACTTGTGATGATTCTTTTGAACCTCTCCAAGTTTTTTCAACATCTTCGATATATCATGGCATTTACTTACAATTACATGTGTTACCTCCCCTTCTCTTTGTAGCTTGCCCTCAACCATTAATAATGTAGCCCGCAATATTTCTTTTCGATAAGTTTCAAACAAGCTTTGCCAAACCACAAGGTTTGCAAAGCCAGTTTCATCCTCAATTGTGATAAAACACACCCCAGCGGCAGTGCCTGGGCGCTGACGAACGAGTACTAGCCCAGATACTTTTACACTCTCTCCATTTTTACAATCGACAAGCTGAGCCGTAGTCAGGACATTAAGCTGTGTTAGTTTCTCACGAACGAAGTCGACTGGGTGCTTTTTGAGAGATAGCGACATACTACCGTAATCGTGTAAAACATGTTCGGAAAGTGCCATGGGTGGAAGTTTAATACAATTTTCAGCCACACTTTCGGAGCTTTGCCCAGTATAGATGCCGTTTGGTCTATCAGCTAGGGCAGACACATACCACAAGGCTTGTCTGCGGTCGAGCCCGATAGACCGGAAGGCATCAGCATCTGCCAGCATTTCGATTGCTGATAATGAAGCACCAGCGTCCATTAATTCTGTAATTCTGGTGAAGTGTTTACGCCTGCTAGCGACTAGAACCGTCATATCTTCTACGCGGAGACCTTTAACCTGACGAAAGCCAAGACGTACTGCTCTGAATTTTCCGACTTGTTCTTCAAGCGTATTGTCCCAAAAAGAATAATTGATATCTACTGGTCTTACCTCAACTCTGTGGTTACGTGCATCACTCACAAGTTGGGCTGGTTGATAAAAGCCCATTGGCTGGCTGTTCAGTAACGCCGTACAAAATATGTCAGGATAATAGCATTTAATCCAACAGGATACATACACTAGTAATGCAAAACTGGCAGCATGGCTTTCAGGAAATCCATATGCTCCAAAACCCTCTAGTTGACGCATGATGCGAGTTGCAAATTCATGAGTGTAGCCGCGTTCCAACATGCCATTAATCAGACGTTTTTCAAACTGGTTGACTGTTCCCTTGGCTTTAAAAGTTGCCATACTACGGCGTAGCTCATCTGCTTCGGCAGGTGTAAATCCTGCGGCAATGATGGCAATTTTCATGACTTGTTCTTGGAATAGTGGTACACCTAAAGTCCTTCCCAATATTTTTTCAAGGTCTTTGGATGGATAGGTTACAGGTTCTTCTCCATTTCGCCTGCGTAGATATGGATGCACCATGTCACCCTGTATCGGCCCTGGTCGAACGATTGCTACCTCAATTACCAAGTCGTAAAAGTTTTTGGGTTTTAGACGAGGCAGCATGGATTGCTGCGCCCTACTCTCGATCTGAAAAACGCCGATGGTGTCTGCATGTCCAACCATTTCATAAACAGCAGGATCATCCTGCGGTATATTTGCTAAGGTTAATGTCAATCCGTAATGTTTTTTAGCTAGGTCAAATGCCTTCCGGATGCAGGTCAACATGCCTAAAGCCAACACGTCAATTTTTAAAAACCCAAGCGCATCTATATCATCTTTATTCCATTCAATGTTAGTACGGTTTTCCATCCTTGCATTCAGAATAGGGCATAAATCAGTTAACTTATCCTGTGTAATAACAAAGCCGCCAGTATGCTGTCCTAGCTGGCGCGGAAAACCCATAAACTGTTTGGTCAGTTCCAATACTTTAAGAAGATGCTTGTCTTCAGGGTTGAAGCCCTGATCACTGATACGTTTACGTTCAAACCATTCATCGGTAAATTCCCAAAGTGATTTTGACAGTCGGTTGATAGCGTCAACGGACATCCCCATTGCTTTAGCTACGTCACGTATTGCACCTTTTTGATGCAACTGTGTGACTGTAGCGACAATCCCGGCCCGGTCACGTCCATATTTCTCATAGATATACTGGATTACTTCTTCGCGACGTTCATGCTCGAAGTCCACGTCAATATCTGGTGGTTCATCGCGTGCGGATGATATAAAGCGTTCGAAAAGCAAATCAAATTTGGTAGGATCGACCGATGTAATGCCTAGAACGAAACAGATTGTTGAGTTTGCTGCCGACCCTCTCCCTTGACATAGAATTCCCTTACTTCGAGCAAAACGTACAATATCATACACCGTTAGAAAATAAGGTGCATAATCCATCTCACTAATAAAAGCTAGTTCGTGATTAATATTTGTAATAACTTTTTCAGGTAACGGCTCACCATAAAAATCTTTTGCGCCTTGCCAGGTAAGGTCGACAAGCTCTTCGTAAGGCGGTCTGCCGTTTGTGATCTCTTCTGGATAAACATATTTGAGTTCACTTAAAGAAAACTGGCAAGCTTCGGCAATTTCCTGCGTGCGTGTAATGGCATCAGGGTATTGCATGAACAGCCTTTGCATCTCTTTTGTCGTTTTGAGATAACGTTCGGCGTTTTGATGTAAGCGATAGCCTGCATTATAGATTGTGCATTTCTCACGCACACAGGTCATGATGTCCTGCAATTCGCGGCGTTCAGGTATATGATAATGTATGTCATTCACTGCGACAAGTGGGATGTCAAACTGGTCTGATAATTGAGCAAGTCTGAATAAACGCTTTGCATCATTAGCTTGATAGGTGCGTGATGCGCCTAAATAAACATGATTGCCAAATTGCTTTCTATACTCTGAAACAGCTTTGATGAAATCTGCTTCAAATTCGAACTCGCTATTAATTGTATTTGGTGGCACGATAATAAACTTGATCCCTTGTGCTGCTGCAAATACATCAGCTTTGTATAAATCGCATCTGCCTTTTTCTGTACGCAAATTACCTGTTGACAGCAAGCCTGAAAGCCGTGAATAAGCATCTTTGTTGGTGGGGTAAGCCAAAAGACTAATACCATCAACCAGATCAAGGCGGCAGCCAACAATGAGACGGATGCCTGCTTTCTTTGCAGCACTATAGGCACGGACAATTCCAGCAAGTGTGTTGCGGTCTGTGATAGCAATTGTTTCATACCCCAGCTCTACAGCATAGTTTATGAGTTCTTCTGGGTGCGAAGCCCCACGTAAAAAACTGAAATTTGACGTGACCTGTAGTTCTGTATAGCTCATCTTTTTTAGGTTTAAGCAAAAAAGCCATGTATAAACCATTTAGGTTCATGATTAAGATAATGGCCTAAACGAAACAGCCAATATCGTGCGCCCTTGTCATCCTCAACACAATAATAGTCCCGATATAATCCCTGCTCAATCCACCATTCCTGTTCTATACGTTCCGGCCCATCTGCTTTTTTGACTCGATACAAATTCCCTTTGTGCTTAAATAACATTGGTGGATAGTCAGGCATTGCAACTGTCACTTCAATTAATTCAGGATCACGTAATAAATGTACAGGACGCGGTAAATCATCTTGCCATGTTGTGGTTGCTTCTTCTTCCAGTGACTTCGCCTCTTTAAATGAACGTTCCGGCCAATGATGCTCATCTGGCAAATAGCGGTGAATAGTATGCATACCGACTTTTACGGCAATGCGGTCAAGTAATTCTGCAAGTTCCTTTTGGCGGTTGTAGCTGAAATTCCAGATAGCTTCTTGATTACTAGATAAATGCTCTACAACAGTTGCCTCTAAGACAAAAAGTTCAATCCCCAAGGCTGGCATAATCTGCCCGATTTTGATTTCAAAAAGTCTGAATAAATGCATGGCATTGCGAGATGCTTTCGCTGTCCCTATATCGATACTCTGTATGTTATTATCAATGCGGTAACACTTAAACACTGCCTTTCGAATCCCCTTCTCTTCTGCTGTCAATCTTTGACAAATTTTATCGAGAAGCTCTTGTAACGCATATTCAATCGCTTGTGCAGTACGGACAGGTTCAAGGCTTGGAAGACGTTCCTGATAAGGTTCTATTGGTTTAACAGGCACCAACACCTCTATTTCTTGCCCTAGAGCCTGATCTAAACGGGATAGTAAGGACTGCCCAAAACGTCTTCTTAGTGCTGAACGAGGCATGGTCATAAACTTTCCAATCTCGATTAACCCAAGTTTATTTAGTCGTTCATTTGTTGAGGTTTCCAGACGAAGTGCAGCAGGTGGTAACAGATTAAGTGCTTCAACCTGCTTACCAGATTCAATAACCGGGTTTGACAGACCAAAGCGGGCAATTGCCCACGCGCAGCCAATAGTATCAGCCATACCCGGCCTTACTGAGTAACCGAATGCACTTAACCTTCCTAGTAAATCTTTTAGATACTGTAGCTCGCTACCCCAAAGATGAGTGCAACCACTTACATCCAAGATAAGTCCATCAGGTGGGTCAATTGCTGCTATGGGTGTATAGCGAATGCACCATTCAGCTATTGCAGTAAGCAGCGTAACATCCTTGCCATGCTGGTCGTCGAACACTTGTAAACTAGGCAATATGGCTCTTCCATCAGCAACCACCATACCAGGAGAGATGCCATTTGCAGATGCTATAGGATTAACAGCTTTGACAACCATTCGTCCTCGCTCTGGGGCTGCAAATACAAACGGTATATTCTTTAGCTCAGGCTTGCGACGGGTGAGCCAATCCGTTGTTAAGTAACGGAACCATATAGAAACAAAACGCTTTGCCATTATTACGCGGTTTTGCGTTTTTGAATTTGAGTTTTGTCTGTTTTCGGTAATAGATGCTGAAAGCCTTTTGCAGACCATTGGACATCCCAAGAATTTGGCTTCCCATTTCTGACTTTTGATAGCTGTACATGCCACTGTGAAAACCCCATGCCTGGCACTGTTGTATCATTGTGACTTGGTAATGAAGTGATTTTCCAACGAGCTACTGTAGCAAGTGTGTTTTCTGAGCGTGGGTTATAGCGATGCAGCAATCCGGTTACATTACTTTGCTCGACAGCAAGTTGCAAACGTCTTGAGTCATTGAAATTCATATCACTCAATTCACCAATGACAAGTGACAACGATTGACATTTTAATGCTTCTTCAACTGCCCATAGTACGTCCTTTTGTCGTGATAGGTCTACACAAATTACACGAGAAGCATCTAAGCCATATTGTTTTAGCGATGGTGGATAAAGTGTTCGCCTTGTGCTGACCCAAAGACAAGTGCCTTGTTGCTGCATTAGTCTTCCTGCAAGAGCGACTATAAAGCCTGTTGTTGCGGCTGCATCGGCTACTTTATAGCTGATAAATTCATGAATTGCACCAATTGGGAATGAATTTTGTGGAAAAGCGTCAGCAATTGGTCCAAGTCCTAATTCTGGTACATCAGATTTTGTTTTTTTGAAACGTTGCAAGGCATATACTTCCTGCTGTAATTTTTCAATGAGCCCAGATTTACTGGACGAGTAGCCGATAGGTGTGATTACTTTAGCACGTTCCATAAGTGTTTGTTTTGCAATTATTGCACAAATGTACAAATAATGAGAAAATAAATTGTACACATGTCTATATTTTGAATGCAAACCATGTATATCCAAGCCAACAAGGGGAAATATTTATTTTTACAGGTATAACCCTTCAAACAAAACAGACTAATAATGTGCTACCATACCTCTACTGCGGTTGAGCCAAAGCTAAAAGAATATCTACCTGGCTATGACGTAAAAAATGCTGCCTTTTATTATCACCTCTCTGGTTTTGATCACAAGTTTATACCAGTGACAACTAACGAACATCCACTTGTCGTGGATGGTGGTATCTGGGGACTTGTACCAGGTTGGGTACACGAATCAGCAAGAGCAAAAGAAATCGCAGACATGACCTTGAATGCAAGATGCGAAAAGGTCTTCACGACAGCTTCATACAAAAACTATATTGGCAAAAATCGCTGTTTAATCTGGGTCGATGGTTTTTATGAATGGCAATGGCGGGATAACGGGAAAAATAAGATTCCACATTATATCTATATGCCCAATCATCAGCCATTTTCCTTTGGCGGTATATATTCAAACTGGGCGCGCCCAGATACTGGTGAAATAATGACAACGGTAAGTATTATTACCACACCCGCTAACGATCTTATGGCTGAAATTCACAACAACAAAAAGCGTATGCCATTTATAGTGTTGCCAGAAGAGCGTGATAAATGGCTTGGGCAACTAGATAAACAGGAAATAGCAGATATTATGCGCCCATGCCCTGACGGATTGCTGCAAGCTCATACAATTTCAAAAGCTATCAGCCAGCGTGGGATTGATACGAATGTTCCTGAAATTCAAAAGCCCGTCCCATATGACTTGCCCCCAAGTACTGGTACCTTATTTTAACTATAATCTTAGGGTTTGTAATTTCATTCAAGGTATACAGAGTGCACCGTCATCCGCAAAAGAGTAATACCCCTCTTTTGTCACAATGATGTGATCCAGCACACGCAGGTCTAAAAAACTTCCAGCTTCTTTCATCTTGGTAGTTAAAGCCGTATCCTCTTTACTAGGTTGCAAATTACCCGAAGGGTGATTGTGAGACAGGATTATGCTCGCTGCATTAGCTTTTAAAGCAGTAGAAAAAACAATTTTAGGGTCAACAACAGTTCCGGTTAAACCGCCGGAAGATATTTCGCTAATTCCTATCACTTTACTCGCACGATTAAGCAGCAGAATCTTAAATTGTTCCAGTAATTCAATTTTATTACCGTCCCAATACTGTAATAAGATGTTATACGCATCTATGGAGGATTTGACTGTGGGGCGTTCAGAAGCCTTGACCTTAGTCCTATAAACTAGCTCTACTTCTGAAATCTTATATAATGCTTCGTATAACATCGTTCACCTCACTATTGAGTTACAAAGCATAGCTAAGATGATTCGGGGTATTTTTATTGTGAAATTAAAGCAGGTATATAACAATAAGCAGAGCGTTAAATCATCGCTCTTCATACGGTCATGCAGTATCTGCGGTGGATATTAAATAGCTAAGCCACTAGTATTCATCTTTAAACTCTATGTCCTCGGTATTAACGTGATCAGTCTTCCAACCAAGCTTACTAAATTGTATTTTCATTTTTTCAATTTCCTCTGCTGTGTAAGGCTCATCTATTTCGGCATATCCAAATAGAAATTCATTAGTTGATTTAGACATTCCTAATGCTCCAACTTGTTTGCATGCAGAATTAAAAAGATAATGATGATGATGTAAACTTATCTCTAAAAAGCTCTGTAGTTCTTCAGTTGGATAACCATCTTCAAAATAAATGAAAACCATGTGCATGAATGGGAAAACAACATGAGTACGATTCAGCTTTGTGCCAGTACCTACATTGCCATGATACTCAAGAAATGTCCTCGCAAAAGCTGCTCTGTCTAATCGGTCTAGCTGAAAAAACATTGCGGCAAGGTGATGTCCATCTTTTTGTGCTATCAAAAATTCTCTTACAAGTTCATCAATAAAATAGCTTTCTTTTTCGTAATCTTCCTTTATTTCTGTGATTTTCGAATTTTGAAAAGCTTCCCATCTACCATCTATTTTGAGGACATGCGATTGAACATCATCACTTTTTTGCAAATCGTCAGAAAATTTATAGCCTTGTTCAAAGTAAATAGCTATGAGATCCAATTCTGACCCACTAATTATAGTAACACCATTGTAGATTTTCATCGAATCTGTAACATCGTGTTGGATATTTAATTTATCATTATCAGAGATATCATACTCCTCACGCGGCATAATAAACGCGGGGTATTTCCCAAATAATTTACAGCGTTTTGATATGTAGTTTGTAAAGTCAGGAACTGAGTTAAGCTCTTCTAAAGCTGCAAACCAAGCCGCGGCATCCATAACTGTATAGCTTTGCTCATTCAAATAAAAAGAAGTCTGATAGTACTTAACATCAGTACTGATATTTATTACTATTCGATATGTTTCTTTAACTATCTCACTTTGGAATACCTCAGCATCACGATCTGGGTGCTTTAAAAGTACAGGCACATCATTTCGAAATAGAGTGCGCTCTGCTCCTTTTATCTGACGGATAGCTTTATCAGTGGTTTTTTTAAAATACTGCTGATAGTCTCCTTTGAAGGAATAGTTTTTGACTGAAATAATAAAACATACATCTTTAAAGACTATTAGCAGATCACATATCTCCTTATTGTCTTTTACGATATCCAAAGGTGCGGGATAGCACCAGTATTTCAGAAATGACCTGAAAGCGATTTGATTTACAAAACTCTCTCCTAATCGCCCTTTTTCTATCGAATCCATTTTAGCTGATTATCGCAATAGTGAATGATTCATTATCGTCTTTACAATTTAGGAAGATATCAGAAACGGGAACTCTGATGTTGTTGTTAAATATAAATGTGAAGTATAGTATCATTCGTCCGTTCGGTGGATACTTCTTACCACAAATTTGCAAATAAGGTTCAATCGAAAATTTAGCCGCACTTTCTTTATATAGGACTAGTTCGTTCTCTAACGAGTACTTACTTATATCCTGTCCAGAAGGTAGCAGGATTTTATAAGTTGCTAAAGACTTCAATTCATATGGCTTAGGGATACCAGATATGCCACTCGGTAGTTTTTTTGACTTTAGTTCAATGCCAGTTAAAAGAACAGTTTGCTTTGAGTTATTTACAACTGAGAATTGAAGAATGGGATAGCGGCTTTTTTCATTATTATCATCATAAAAAGCATTAGGCTCATCATATCGCTTCCATGAACAACTTGAAGAGTCAATATTAACTGACAGACATTGAATGTTGAAAGTGTCTTTTTTTAAATTAGTCTTGATTTCTTTCGCTTGGTCAATTGAAATATCTCCTTTGGTGAACTTAGAGTGACAATTTCTACAGACCATTAATAGATTGCGTTCTTCGTTATTTGTTCTGTCCTCATCAATGTGATGTATCTCAAAGTGTTCTACGTTGTCGTCAAAACAGATAGGGCATTGCGAGTTAATTTCTTTTTGCAGTATTGCCTTAACTTTTGGAGAAACCTTCTTTCGATTACTACTGGTTCTCACTTTTTTTGAAGTAAATAATGAATATTCAGCACATTCCGTATAATGTCGAGATTCTCCGGGTCTACACTTCTCTGTCTTATATTCTTTATCATATGAATATTGATGAACAGCTAGGTCTTTCATTTCAACTAACTTGTGTTGATGTGGGTGTAAAAAGAATTCTGGACATCCATTACTAATCCAAAATGAGCGACTTCCTCCAATCATTGTAACTGGCTCGCCTGCATTTAGCATCTTACTAATATCCTCGTCGTGTCCCAATATTCCCATTTCTAGCATTGCTTCTTCAACACTGTGAGCCCTCGGCTTGTAGCAAGTCACACCAATAAAGTATGCTGTGTCACGATATCTAACACAGTTATTTAAACAAGGACACCTCAAAGGTAACTTCTGGTCTCGACTGATTTTATAATAATCTTCCTTTGTCATGGCAAAAGTGATGTTAGTCTATTTTTAGATCACGCCTTAATCGATTAAAATTACTATTGACAATTCCTAGGCGTTCGAACTCCTTAAGATCATCTGAAACCGCGTCTTTAAACTTTCGCTTGTCAAGTAGTTTTTTATTTTTATTCGGTAAGTATATTTTAATCGCTTGATCGTATTGATCCGTCAATAAATAATAATTGGCCAAGTTGCCAAGAAGGAATAAATCAGTAGGGTTTTTACCAAGTCCAATTGTCAGGCTTTTCTTTGCATCTTCATATTTTTTTAAGCAAAGTTGACAAAATCCTAGACTGTTATAAATATTGTAGTCGTCAGCGCCTAAAGATATCAGCTTAAATATAGTTTGCTCCTGACCTTCATAGTCCTTTGTAATATTTTGACCCCGGTAAAGTTCGATAGTTTCTATAAGTGTTTTTTCCTGTCCTAGCACGGCCTGGTTTCCAGTGCTCTTTAGACACTCTTCAATTTTAGAAGAATAAATATGCTTTTTTTCAGTAGCTGATAAAATGTCATATGTAGATGGACTATATGCTGATGTTACTTCTTGTTTATAGCATTCACAAATTCGTTCTACCTCTTTCGACTTCATAACAAAGTTGTCCATACACGATAAGTATAACTTGTCTATACTTTGAGAGACCCATACATCCTGGTAAACCTGTTTGTTAATTTCTGCAACGACTTCAATTGTAATATTCACACCATCTAATGTGCTCGGATTTTTGAGACCGATATAGATTGTATTATCCGATTTAAAGTTCACTGGTACTAAAGCTTGTTTGGTATTCGTAACGTAACCATCATTGTAGTAGCGATATGAACCTTCGTAATTATCAACTTTATTTAAAAAGGCATCAGCATTATTTTTATCCAGAAGATATACATCAATACTTGTTGAACCTTGGGGGATTTCAATGTTGGAAAGTGCTGATTTAGTAAGGCCAGAAGGGTCAAGAATCAACGCAGATAGTTGAGTTAGCAAATGTAGATTTGCAGAGCCGCTTTCCCCAGAGCTTGTTGTAAAGCTGTAATACCACTTAACTGTTCCAGGAGGTAAGTTCACCGGAATTATTACCCTGGATTTACCACCAACTGCCGCTCTAGCACCTCCGTTTAGATAAATAGTTCGCTGTTCGACAATTGTTTGTATTTCGCTAGTATTTACATAGTTCTGTGCGACTAAACGATAAAAACTAGAGATAAATAATAAAAAGAGGAAGACTGCTTTCATTGGTATGTTTTAAGATTCAAATATCTCATATTTCAATAATTGAAACAAGCGAGTATACGAATATTGGTGAAATCAGCTTTTATAAAACGTAGGTGTGGTTAAACTGGGATATAATGAATGAACTCTTATTAGAGTCAATGCCAGGATGCTAATGCTTATTTGTTATTTTGAGGGAACCTTTAACACTCTGACTATTTCGGCGAGAAGACTATCAATTATGTTTGAAAAATTCACCTGTGTTACTGTTGGCAACGATTCAGATTGTCTTATTGGTGTATGAAGATATCCATCAGCTATTTTCCTGGATGAATTCTCCAAATGTTGCATTTGATCTTTAAAGGATTTGCCACCATCCCCATAGCTATTTGCAAGTTCTTTAAAGGTCTTGAATCCAAATATTGGTGGGATGTGATCCATGATTGCACGTGTCAACATTGGCATACTTAAATAAGACTCCGTTGCAAATGCAAGATTTAGCTCTTCGCATAGTCGAATGAGTTTTGACAGGTCAAACTCTGTACTTTTTAATGCTAACAAGTTTTCAATTCTGCTAGGGTCAATGTAGGCACTGGAAGTCAATTCCAATTTTATTTCCTTCCGTCCAGAAGACGAAGCTTGTTCTTGGGTTGTAACAGGTGTGGAGTTGCGAATT
Source organism: Flavipsychrobacter sp. (assembly GCA_041392855.1). Lineage (NCBI taxonomy): Bacteria > Pseudomonadati > Bacteroidota > Chitinophagia > Chitinophagales > Chitinophagaceae > Flavipsychrobacter > Flavipsychrobacter sp. The sequence goes on along the minus strand of JAWKLD010000001.1, from coordinate 2,057,919 downwards.
TTTGCAGCTTCAACACCAATATTGCCAAGCCAATTCATACGTTGTTGAACAACACCTTGAAAGTGCGCCCATGTATTATCATCGTTTGAATATCCTTGGCTTGTAACTAGTAATGAATGGCCTAAACTAAGCCAAAGTCCAGATAAACCAGTATTGGGATATGACTTATTAAGCCAATCCAAAACATGATCTATCCAACGTTCAAAGCGACTATGTGTTTCAACCGCATCACTGCCTTTAAACAATTTTGAACCCTCTTGTATTAAGTTGTCTAGACTGTTTATCTCCATATATCAAAACTAAAGAAATTCCTGATATAGGTTAAACAATGCATACATTGACATGTTCTGCTAGTCTCACTTGGAAAGACAGCAATATTAATTGTCAGCTATACTATTCTGTAACAAAAAATATCGAGAATATTTGTTCGTATACAAACCAACGTATGTATATGGACAAAATGGTATTTTATTCATCGCATTGTCAGCACCCATAGTTTTCTCAACCCTTGTATTTATATAGGTTTCCGACTATACAAGCTTCCCAGTTCTCCAACTTTCAGACCCAAAGCTGTACAAATATAAACCTTGGTTTACTTATGTACAGATCACTGTCTGGAACACAAAGTAAAATGGTCAGACATGAGAAAAGCCGTAGCGTATTATCGGGTATCTACCGAAAGACAAGGACATAGTGGCTTAGGGCTGGAAGCACAAAAGAAGTCTGTTACAGACTTCATTAAGGTAAACGACTATTTGTTAGATAAAGAGTTCATTGAAATTGAGTCAGGGAAAAAGGCAAGCAGACCAATACTTGCTAAGGCACTCAGAAGATGTAAGGCAACTAATGCCACACTTTTAATTGCCAAGCTGGACAGATTAGCCAGGAATGTAAAGTTCATATCTACATTGATGGAATCAAGAGTTGATTTCAAAGCTGTTGATAACCCTTATGCAGAAGATTTGATAATACATATCATGGCTGCATTTGCTCAACATGAACGTGTACAGATTAGCAAAAGAACAACCGCAGCACTAAGAGCCGCAAAGGCAAGAGGTGTAAAGTTAGGTAAACATGGTCGTGATGTGTTGTCAAAAAAAAATCACCGTGAAGCAGATTGCTTCGCTGAAAAGATGAAACCAATAATAGAACAAATACAAACAAATGGGATTAGGACAATCAGAGGGATTACAGGAGAACTAAATCGGCTAAAAGTGACAACCTATAGAAATAAGAAGTGGCATCCTAATACAGTGCATAACCTTATTAAAAGAATAAAAAGGCTAAACATTAAAAACTAAACTATAATAAATGAAACGATTACTACTCTTCGTATTTGCAGCATTGATGCTGCTTTCATGCTCAAAAAAGGGCAACAATGCAAATTCCAATCCAGGTAATAACAATCCAGAGCCAAGCAATTCACTGAATGAGTATGAACAGATGGTTGTTGGGTCATGGGTACTTGAAAGACTTGTTGATAGTGTCTTTTATGGTTCAGACTTGGGTGAAGTCAAAGACGGGGTTCCTTATCCCTGCGGCCAAGACGACACATATATATTTAGTGCTGACCGTACCTATCTTATGGATGAAGGGCCTGATACATGCAGTAAAGGTGAGATATACAAACAAGAAGAATGGGCTATAGACATGAACTCAAAGCACTTTAAATACAAGCATGGCCCTGGTCAACTATATGGTGACGGTACTTTCCACAAAATTGACAACAACCATTTTGCAGTCTATGCCACGCATTCCAGTTGGTTCAATTATTCGACAGTTAAAACCTATTACTACAAACGCAAATAATTTACGCTCACTAAATAGCAAGGACAATGAAACGGATAATCAAATTAATGACATTTTGTGCCTTACTAGCATCCTGCTCTAAGGAGAATACCACAACACCGAGCAACCCAAACCCGACACCAGAAAAAACACCTTCGGAATTATTAAAGGGAACTTGGAAGATTGAATCCTCTGTTAGTAATGAAGCGGGCAATCCAAGTACATTACCTGATTGTTCTAAGGATAATCTTGTTACATTCAATGCGGACGGAACAATGCTTGCCGATGAAGGTGCTGTAAAGTGCGATAGCATGGATGCACAAACAAGCACAGGTACATGGAAAATGACAAGCTACCCTACATTGGAATTTAAACAGGATGCCACTACAGAATTTACAGTAGTTAAAGTTATTCAATTAGACGAAACGTATCTTAAATATGAAATGCCAGTTGATACTCGTATATATACGCTGACATGGAAAAGAAAATAGTCAATTTCGATGCTGACTAAGTATAATAAGGGAGTGTTATACTCCCTTTGTTATTTTATAAGTGGGCAAAATAGAACAAGCTATTCTGCATAAAACCTCATTAGTCTTTGATAAGCAACTCTTGTGTACAGCATGAACGAACAAACAAGGTTTTGGCGAAAAGAATACTATTTGTACTTCAATATTACTTGTCAATGCAAATGGAGATTGTTTTCGTCAAACCCTAAAGGCTCGACCTTGTTTGTTCGTTCAGGCTGTGCCTATCTTAGCGGTCTCAAAGGCTGAATAGGACAAAGAAAAAAGTTTGCACAGTAAATCTGATTAAATATATTTGAGTGTTTCACAAAGAGTTTTCATGGTGATAGGGTTTATAGGGGCTGACCTGTTCTCGGGTCGGCTTTTTTGTTGAATGGAAGAACGAACGATAAACGGAGCGTCGCAACGAATTACAATTGATAGAAGGACGATGACTAAAACAATATTGTATAATTTAGAAGAATAAAATATCTCATGTAAACATTAGTAGGATGGTAAAACTCAAGCTAACAATATTATTTTCAGTTTTTATACTAGCGGTATCTGCTCAAGAGAAAGTTGATAAATATTATTGTGCCAATTTAGGACAGTCCTTTAATATTAGAGCTTCAACCAATCCAGACAATAAACCTATACTATATCTTGAAGTCTTTAGCGGCATTTTAAAAGACAGGTATTATTTTAAGTTTGATAAAAATCATAGTGCATTTATTGAAGCATTATTAAAGGCAAAAGCAAAATTTACTGAATGGAAGAAAACAGTAAAAGAGAATGATGTTTCCTACACCATAAAGGAAATGGATGTTGCATTTCCAATAGTAGAGGTTTGGATGTATGACAGTTTTGAAAAGAAGTTTACTTATTTAGAAACCTTAAATCTTAGACCTATTTTTTCTGTTCTTGGTAATAAGGAGTGTAGATTACAACTCTCTGCATCAAGTGAATTATTAAGCGAAACGGCATACAGTATTGTTTTAGTTAAAGAGAGGGAGTTCGATAAATTAGCATCAAAGGTTTCTGCTGAAAATCTGTTATTGAAACTGGCAAAAGCAAAGTAGGCCAGTAAAGGTTATACGCTTTCCGAATAAGACCGGAATACAAAAGGTGATATAGGCTATTGCAAAAGTTCCTATATTTGCATTACCTAAAACCTGAAAACATGAACGTTATTTGTCTTGAAGAGCCTGCACTATTTCAACTCGTAGAAATTGTCGTGAGCAGGTTACAATCCCCCAACGAGCAACCATACAAGAAATGGATACCTCCCCAGGAGGCTATGCAGTTACTCAATATTAAAAGCAAAACAAGTTTACAGACATTACGTGATACTGGAAAAATTAGATTTAGCCAGCCTCAGAGAAAAGTTATTCTGTATGACCGGGATTCTATCAACGAATATTTAGAAAAAAACGCCGTAAACACCTTTTAACATGGAAAGAGAATTTGAATTTGACCCACACCCCGACTATGTAGAGGGGTTTAATGAAGCTTATATTCTGATGCAACAATATCCTGACCTTGCTGACCATTTAGCAAAAGCCATGCGTCAATCTGAACGTGGGGATGGTTTCTTGGATGGCAGAGAACAATACATAGCAGAAAAAGCAGAACGTATGCCTAAATGGTTGCAGAATAGAGATGTGGAAGGAAAAGATATTGACCCGGATAAGGGTAAAGACACATATGAACCAGACAGGTAGTGTCCAAAAATTGAGTATAATATACTCGCTAAAATGGTTGATGCTTTTTAGCTATTATTCAAGCCTATATTTCCTAAAATGAGTAGAAAAACCTTCTTCATTGGCCACAAGAAAACCAAGTTCATCGGCAATGCTTTTAAATACTGATATTTTATCGCCTGTGGTAAATCCCAAATTATTGAGTATTTGTCCGCCACTGTTTACTAAGTTGTCAATGTCATTGAGACTGAATAGCCCAAACTTAGGGGTTGGTAGATTACGGGCACGGGTATTTATTTTACTGAATTGCGACAAGCCAAATGCCAAATTAGGATCATGCTCATATAATTCTGTAACCAGCCAGCTATAATTGTGTTTTGGGCATACGATATAAGCGACAGGTATGACATCCAAATGAGCTTGCCCAGACTTACCATTAAAGATTAGCTGCTCATACTGGTCTGGTGTAAACAGCTCCATACCTCGCTCCTTATCTGTGACTACCAGCATACCATATTATATATCAAAATTAAAGAATTATTTACTTATTCATTATTGTCTTTTTCCAATGACTTATAAGAACTAACCCAGAACTTCAGTCCATAAGCTTCCATAGATTTATCCATATTATATTGATACATAAAGCTGGAATGCTGTAGAATTCGGGTCATATTTATATCTACCCTCAAATAGATATCGCACTCATCTACTGTTATATCAAAAAGAGTACGAATAATTCTTGACAATTGTTGTATAAGATATTCGAAGTGGTGGGTGTTAGCACACATAAACTCAGTAATAAATATTGTTTTAATACCTGATTTTTGACTGTCAGGATAAATGTCAAAATAACCAAGTTCATCTTCAAATTTTTTACCATTCCATAAATCAAGTAATGTATCGTTTGTTATGGGAAGGATAGAGCATACAGCCCTATAGTCGTAAACGTCTTTAAACAGCACATATATGTTGCTGTTTTTATGAAATAACTCTTCCCTGTTTTCAAGTACATATTTTTCATGAAATACATTCTTTTCTTCAACATATTTTTGTAACACTTCCAACTCATCGTGCTCGATTGTCCTGACCACAGAATCATCATTTATGATAATCATGTTATATGTTTTGCCTGACAACCTTCCTGATAATAGTGAATGATGATATTTTCTAAGAAGCATACTTTGCGCAATCATTGACAAGTTCAGGCGTTCACGCGGATGTAGTTCGTTTAGGTCTTGAATTTTTATGTCGTCACCATATTTTTTCTCCGTTAACTGTTCGTTACTTTTAACAAAATCATCCCAATCTTTGTATTCTCCGAGAACAAATAAAGACCTCGCAATTTGGTCAAGCCAGTACTTGCTGAAATTAACTTTATCTGGAACATAATAAACGTTTCTCAAAAAGCTTTGAATTCCTTTTTTGTCACATATAGTTTTTATCTCAAGGTCTTCATCTTCTAACTCGATAAGTAATGCTCCTAAATCAACAGGACGTTTCAGTTTCAAATATCTGCAAATAGCATTTTCTGTCACCTTCTGATAAAGCAAGCCAATCTCAAATCGAAAAGTCTCTCTTATGAGCAATAATAAAACAGGGTTGACATACTCTACAGTGTTGTCTTCCATACATCAAAGCGTTAAGGCATATTATTTCTCTGTAAAATGATAAATTTTAAGTGCATTTCAAACAACAGCTTATCAATTACTAGCAGTTGCAAAAAAAGATAGTGTTTATCGCCCAATTAGGCTCTTAAAACAGCTACTATTTCACAAATAAACCCACATTAATACATATCCAACCATTTTGTCAGGTGACCTGATCCACTTCTGCGAAGACACTCCCAGATATTTGCAATAACAAACACATGGCACCATGACACAGGATGAAAAAGAGCAATTAGCCAGGGAATATTGGGCCTCCCGATTTGAGTACCTGGCACAAGCTGAAATAACCGCACCGGAAACAATTTATTACTGGAATGACGAACCACCAATTATAAACGATGAAACAGATAGATATTTCACAACACCAACTGCCACCACTACAAACGTGGGATTTAGATACCGAATTACTGCGGTTCGCAGGTGAAACCGAACGTTCAAGTATTAGCGTCAGAACGGCTTGTGAATCGGTATTGATAATGGGCGGGGTAGGTTCCGGCAAAACCTCTGGTTCGGGTAGGCTTTTGGCTATGAAGTACCTACTTCACGGATTTGGAGGGCTTATTCTAACAGTTAAGCCTGACGAAAAAGACACATGGCTTGATTACGCTAAAACAACTGGAAGAGAGAAAGACGTTATCGTTATTGAGCCAGGGCAAAACAAATATGTGTTCAATTTTCTTGAATACGAAAGCAAGCTCAGGAATGGAGTATCCTACACTGATAATATCCATGAAGTGTTGAGGACTGTAATTCGTGCTGCCGAGGAAAAAGCAGGTGGACGGAGCGATGATGCTTTTTGGGAACAATCCTTAGACCTATTTATGAACAATGTGATTACACTTTGTTTGCTTGCATACGACAAGGCGACTATTCAACTATTATTTGATATAGCGCAGTCTGCCCCTAAACGACCTCTCACACCTAATGTGAATGAATACGATATAAATGAACCGACTGCGTATCAAAAAGCTGTAACCATTGTAAAGGACAGGATGAAGAAAGCAATTAGTGAATGGAACTGTCAACATGATGCAGCATATATTCAGTCATTGCCTGAGGATGTCTACGAAAGTTTGCTAGAAGAGTCCATACATGGATACCGCGACCTTAAAATGCTCAATAATTTTTTTATGGAGAGCTTTTATAGCATAGGAGAAAAAACAAGAGCTATTATAGAGTTCTGTCTCACCTCATTTTTACAACGCATATTACGTGATCCTATATACTCATTACTTGCCAGGTATAGTTCTACTGTCACACCGGAAGATTGTCTAAACGGCAAGGTAATTATTCTCAACCTTCCAGTAAAGCAATATCACAAAGCGGGGCAAGATGCGCAAATATTGTTCAAATACATATGGCAAAGGGCAATGGAGCAACGTAATGTAAAAATATACGACCGACCCGTATTTCTTTGGGCAGATGAAGCGCAGCATTTCTTGCATGAACATGATGCAGAATTTCAGGCTACAGCCAGAAGCTCCAGAGTTGCTACTGTCTATCTCACCCAAAATTTGCCAAACTTTTTCGCAAATATGGGTGGCGAAAAGTCAACTTACAAAGTCAAAGCATTTTTAGGAACCCTTTCAACTAAGATATTCCATGCCAATTCGGATGCAGAAACTAACGCTTATGCCAGTGAACTTATTGGTGAAGCCTACCAGCATGACCATTCCCGAAATGTCAATTTAGGACAACAATTCAGTGTAAGCAAAGGCACATCGGTCAAGCTGGAATCTATGGTACGAAAAGAAACTTTTTCAAGACTGAAAACCGGAGGGCCACTCAATGATTTCATCTGTGAAGCTTATGTGGTTATTCAGGGCAAAACATTCAGCAATGGTTTTAACTACCGGAAGGTAGGTTTTCATCAAAATATACATCCATATACAGACATTAATTCTTAATCATAAAAACAAATAACAATGAAAAAACAAAACCTTTATTACCGCGCAACGTTCAGACGCTTCAATCTTATTAAAGACTCAATTTTGGGGTTGGTATTTCATCTATGCTCCTATCCGAGACTGCTCATTGAGGTATTTATCAGGACAGATTTCGGGCACAGGTATTTTAGTTTGGCTGCCGCTTTGTCAGTATTCAGCCTGCTGGCCTTTATCCCTTTCCTGCAAAGTGGTCTCTATTTTGACCTTGACATGCTCTACTATGTACTGACTGATAACCCGCTTTGGTATGGCTACCTATTTACTTTTCTGTTCTTTAGTTGGAAAAGATACAGGGAACTCAAAGTTAAAGGTGGGTGGTATGACCATAGGTGGTTCAGCTTGAGTGCTGGTGTCAGAAGAGACTTTTTCGAGAAGTTCACCATTAATGGGAAAACACCCAATAGCAGGGTGATGACCATCTGGATCGAACCCCTTCCCTTTTTTATCGTGGGTATCCTGCTGCTCTTCTTCCATAGCATCTTGGGTATCCTACTCGCATTCTGTTCAATCATGTATTGCCTCAGTTATATGGCTGCATATCATATCGGTGACAACCTGATTTGGGATATCATTGATGAAAAAATTGTTTCAGAAGCCACTACAAAATATTATGAAGGGGATGAAGATACTGTGGCAAAACGTGGTGTTCAGTTTTATACCGACAGACCGGATGATAAAGAATTGGGCAAAATTATTGCCAATGGCATGAACCAGAAAGACGATGATTCCGACGAAACCAGCTATGCGTTTTAACCACTTTACACGGAAGCGGGAAGATGTCTGATAGAAAAAAGCAAGAAAACAGTTAACATAAGAAAACAGCGGGACACAGCCCCTAACCCTGATCGCCAAACAGCCCCTATAACCCAATCCTGAAAACAAAACCTATAAATCCCTATCATCTTTAACAGACATTCTTTATCGCCACATTCATTAGAAAAAATCCTAAACACAATTTTTATCACCTAAAACCTCCATCCATGATACGGATGATTCCTAATACATCAGCAGCGTCCGCGAAATCGTATTTCTCGGACGCGCTGATTAAATCCGATTACTATATTAACGACCAGGAACTGAAAGGAGTATTCAGGGGAAAATTCGCAGAAAGGTTAAACCTGAAAGCGGACGTCAACAAAACTGCTTTCTTTAACCTATGTGAAAACATTAATCCTCAGACCGGAAATAAGCTCACCCAAGTAACAAAGGAAGATAGAACGGTTGGGTACGATATAAACTTCCATTGTCCTAAATCGGTATCCATTATCCATGCCCTTTCAAAAGACGACCATATACTCAAAGCATTCTCCGAGTGCGTCAACAAAACCATGCAGGTGATGGAAATGGATGCTATGACCAGAGTTAGAGTTGGTGGTGCAGATACAGACAGAATGACAGGCGAATTGATATGGGCAGAGTTTATTCATCAGACTGCAAGGCCTGCCGGAGAGAGCCTCCCCGACCCACATTTACATGCTCATTGTTTTACTTTCAACGCCACTTACGATGCAATGGAAGATAAAATCAAGGCAGCGCAATTCAGGGAAATAAACAGGAATATGCCTTATTACCAGTCCCTCTTTCACAAGCTGCTTTCAGATAAACTAATGGATTTAGGGTATGGTATAGAACGAACTAAAAACTCGTTTGAATTAGAAGGAGTGCCTAAAAAAGCGATTGAATTGTTCTCGAAAAGAACGAATGAAATCGGACAGGTCGCAAAAGAAAAGGGTATCACTAATTCTAAAGAACTGGCTGAATTGGGTGCAAAAACCCGATGCAAGAAGCAAAAAGGTCTGACGATGACAACCCTGAAAGAACATTGGCGTAAGCAAATATCGGAGCATGGCATTAGACATGAACCGGATAAGCCAGATATACGCTATGGATCACCAACCGCTAAAGATGTCATTACACCAGATAAATGTGTAACCTATAGCCTGAACCATAGTTTTGAGCGAGCCTCAGTTGTACCGGAACGAAAGCTGTTGGAAGCGGCTTTAAAGCATGGCATAGGCAGCCGTTTTTCTAAAGCTGAAGATATTGTTAGAGGAGTTAAAACGGCTAAGCAGCTTATAAAGATTACTGAAGCAGGTGTCGTTAAATGCACGACAAAAGAAGTGCTGTCAGAGGAAAAACGAATGGTCAAGCTTGCGCGGCGTGGATTGGATGCAGTAACCCCCATGTATAAGGCATGCCCTGCCCTTGATTTGAAGGGTCAACAAGCAGATGCAGTTTCCTTTCTCCTGACCAGCAGTAACAGGGTGAATATTATTCGTGGTGGTGCAGGAACCGGAAAGACTACTTTAATGCAGGAAGCGGTGAAGCATATCCAAAAATCGGGCAAGCAGGTGTTCACGGTTGCCCCTACCTCGGAAGCTTCAAGAGGCGTATTAAGGAGCGAAGGTTTTTCCAATGCGGAAACGGTTGCCTCGTTATTGCAAAATAAAAAAGAGCATCACAAGCTAAAATACAATGTCATTTGGGTAGATGAAGCAGGATTGCTAGGCACAAAAGATATGCGTGAATTGCTGGAGCTTGCCGAGAAGCAACATGCAAGACTGATACTTGGGGGCGATACACGGCAACATGCGAGTGTTGTGAGAGGGGATGCTTTACGCATCCTGAATACAGTAGCAAAGATTCCTGTTGCCGAGGTAAGTAAAATATATCGTCAAAAGAAATACCAATATCGGACGGCTGTAGAACATATTTCAAAAGGCGATGTTGAAAGTGGTTTTCGGCAACTTGACGGCATTGGCTTTATCAAGCAAATGGACGAACAATCCCCCTATCGGGAACTAGTCAAAGACTACGTGCAATCCCTTAAAGCTGGAAAGAAAGCACTTGTTATTTCCCCTACCCATAAACAGGGGGAGATAGTCACAAGAGAAATACGCAACGCTTTAAGACAAGAAAAAATGATTGGTAACAAGGAACGCCAGATAACAAAGCTGGCAAACCTCAACCTAACCGAGGCAGAGAAAGCAGACTGGCGCAATTTGCAGAAAGGGCATGTTGTTCAGTTTAATCAGAAAGTGACCGGAACACTGACCAAAGCCAGTAAATGGATGGTTACAGGAGTTGCTGAACAATACATTAGCCTGAAAGGTAATAGAGGACAGACCGCTTCATTACCATTGAATAAAGCCAAACATTACGAAGTTTATGAAATGCAGCCTTTAGCTATAGCAAAGGGTGACACAATAAGGATTACCCGGAATGGGTATGACGAACGCAAGACAAAGCTGAATAATGGGCAGCTTATGGAAGTGGTCAATATTGATAAGAACGGGAAAGTAGAACTGCGCAATCCGGTTAGTAAATGTAAATATTCATTGTCTCCTACCTTTGGTCATGTTGCCCATGCTCATTGTCTGACCTCTCACGCATCACAAGGCAAGACAGTTGACAGAGTGTTTATTGCACAGCCTGCAACGACCTTTGAAGCTACAAATGATAAGCAGTTCTATGTTTCTGCCTCCAGGGCTAAGGAAAGTGTTACATTTTATACAGACGACAAAGAGGGCCTTTTAAACCATGTTGGTAGGATAAGCGAAAGGCAATCTGCAATTGAAATAGCTATACATAGTAAACAACATGGTGATGCAATTCAGTATTTACTACGTGATGAAGTAAATAAAAAACAGATACCTAAAAAACAATTCGTTAAACAGCCTGTAAGAAGGGCAAGGTTTGAAGACAGGGATTATGAACCGAGACTTTAATGCCAAGTTTGACAGGATGTTGGAGAATAACCCTTCATCCGCATCACCTGAAACTGTTTCGCCAACGGAAACATATCCTGAATCAGGATATGCACGAAATATTTGCTTCGGTCTGCCTGATGATAGCTATGTATTTTTTGGGTATAATTATCTGGTCACATGCTCATACCAACCGGATACCAATAAAATAACAATTGGATTTACAACCCATACAGTGCTTTTGGAAGGTAATAATCTTGCCGACATATTTTATAGTTTGATGAACCAAACCGCCAGACTAATTTGCTACAGTGATGAGCGATATAATTCTGTTACCAAGAGTAAGAGTATTGTCAATAACATTGTTGTTACAGAAGTTCAATAAAATAGAGGGTTGGAAATACCAACCCTCTATTATTAATTATGATGTTGGTTGCAGAGATTTGAGATATGCAACTGAACGAGATGCAGTATTTGCAGCATTCGCTAAAAGATATTTATTGCTTTTCAATGCCTGCATCCAGTGACCTATATAATCGGCGTGATCCTTTCTTGGCTCACGACTGATATTAAGTTCCGCACATAAGAAGCTTGCTCCAAATTCTGCCACGAGTTCTTCGGCGGCATAGGCTTTGTCCCCAAAGCGTTTACCGAATTCACGGTTAATTCGGCTCTCATGTCCTGACCAATGAATTAATTCATGACCAAGAGTACTATAATAGTTCTCTGTTGCAGTGCTATGTTCTGTGTCAAAAAACAAGGATTTCTTTGGCATGTAAATTTCATCTGACGATAACTTGTAACATGCCTTCGTTCCCTTGTGTTTAATAACGGCTTTGGTATTAGCTACAAAATTTTCAGCTTGGTCAATTCTTTGAACAAGTGGCGGTTGTTCTTCAATAATTACTTCATCAGGCTCATAACTTGCCAACTGACATTTATTGAAAACCACATAAGTCTTGATGAAAGGCACTTTGACAACTTCACCATTATCATCCTCTTTTTCGATGAAGTCATAGTACAAAACAGTTGTACCGCGCTCACCCTTTTTTATTTGCTCATTTTTAGACTTCCATTGTTTAAAGCTACCCCAGACATTGGAGGTGTATTCATGCTCATGTGCAGCTCCCCAAAGTAACAGGGTATTAATTCCGTTGTAAGACTTATCACTTACAAGATTTTTGGGCAATTTGAAGGTGTCGTTACCCGACTTCCAAGGTTTAATCCAAGGAGTAACACCATTCTCAAGATATTTAATAATAGTATTTGTCACTCTTTGGTGAACATCGGTTTTTGCATTGTCAATAACGGTTGGAACGGATTCAGAGATGTGTTTCATTGGTATTGCCTTTCTATTAAGGTTAATGGTTACAGGTGATGGCACAACCGAAGGACTAGTGACCAAGCCGGCTGTTATTTTGTGTCGCGGTGAATGCCGCCGCAGGCGGGAGAGGAAAATAATAGTTGGTGACGGGAACGGCTTCGGTTAATCACCTGTACTGAAACCATTGACCGCATCTTTGATAGAAAGCATTAGCAATGCATTCGCTCAAATCTTTCAATTGTTTTGAAAAGCTGCAAAGCTATTTCAGGCACAATGGCATTACCAAACATCCTTATTGATTGAGTTCTCCATTTTGGAATGGTAATATTGTCCAGTCGGGCGGGAAGCCCATCATCTCCCCCACAAAGCGGGGGTTCAGTAGGCCAGTCTTGCCAACGAGCATTTGTACTTTTGAACCGAGGTCGTCTCCCCGCCAATTGGCAGTTTGTCTTTTGTAGTTGCAGTCGCTTGCAATTGGTGTAGGTAATAGTTTCTTCCAGTTGTGAAGTACATAAGCCGTCAATTTGGTGGCATTGTCTGCATTTTCGTCTTTTCGGAGCCTTGCTGCAAAGCCTGGTGCGTTTCCATCGAAAGCTGTTGGAGTTGGAATAAGCTTTCGTTTGCCTTGTGGGGGCATATTCAGAATTGAGTCCGACAATCCACACCCTGTATCTTTGATGCGGTGCATTGACACCTGAAGCTGGCAATACATACGCTGCAACTTTGTAGCCTTCAGCTTCCAAGTCAGATTGCACCGTGTCGAATACCAGTCCATCGTTCCAACTAATAAGGCCGTAAACGTTCTCACAAACAACCCATCTGGGTTTGACTTCTCTAATAATTCGATACATTTCTGGCCAGAGATAGCGGTCATCTGACGTGCCTTGTCGCTTCCCGGCTGCACTAAATGGTTGGCAAGGGAAACCTCCTGTAAGGATGTCAATTTGCCCTTTGTAGTGTCTCGCATCAAATTCTCCTATATCATGGTGTGAGTTTGCTTTTGGCCAGTAGTGTTTCAGTATGGTTTGGCAAAACGTATCCTTTTCACAATGAAATACGTTTTCCCATCCCATTTTTTCAGCAGCAAGGTCAAAACCTCCGCCACCGGAAAACAAGCTTCCGTGTCTCAATTGAGTGCCTTTCGTTTGACTTTTGATTGTTAGTTGCGGAGTCGTGCAATAAGTTTTGCGTTCATGTCATTAAAGGATGCATAGTCCGTATTCTGCGCGTGGTGTTTTAATTGTTCAGTTTTGCAGAATTGATCCAGAGAATTTGTTGCTTGTATTCCGATTTCATTATTCCCGAGCCATGAATGCAAGTATTCGTAGCCGTAATTACGGATATACCCAGTCATGTCTTTTAAACAGTCATAGCTATTAAGAATGATTGCGTCTTCAGTAAATGACTTCCCTTCTCTGATAATGATGGCAGAGAGATAATCGTAAACGTCTTTGAAAACATGGATGCCCGAAGGCTTTGGTACACGGCCCCTGATAAAACTGATAGCACGATTGCCAAGATGGGCTTTGATTTTGGGATTTCGTATTGCGAAACCACCATCTTCATTCTCAAACCCAATGGCAATAAAGCTTCTTCCAGTCTCACGATTAAGTACCCTTACCTGCTGGAGTATATGGCGAGCTACCCTGAATGGAATACAACGGTTTTCTTCCAAATACCGGATTAATACAGGTTCGGATAAATATGATTTGTCTTTTACGACAAAGCATCCATCTTTTCTTTCATATCGTGGCATGCCAGGCGGCAATTCAATTGTCGGATAATTAAAACCAACCATGTTTTTTAGCCAACGCAATGCATCCATAACGGTATGATTAACGTCCTGGCTTTGGAGATATAGACAGACCAACTTAATTGTATCACCTTTTGTGTTTGATACAGGGTCATACCATGTGTTTGTTTTGGGATTAACGACCAGCTTTGTTTTCTGCTCGCAGTCGAAGGGTGATGTGTATAAATCCAAACCATGTAGAATAGGGTTTGGTTTTATACCCCATACGGCAAATATTTTGCGCATGGGTATAGATTTAGCATGTGCAATATCCATTGTGCTATTCCTAGAAGTAAATTGTGATTGAAATATTTAGAATGCGTTTAAGCGACGCTCTTCCAGAAATGCGTCAAGACATGATCTTCGATAACGTACACTACGCCCGATTTTGATTGGCTTAAGGTCGTATCGCTTTGTACTATCCCATACGGCTAACGTGCCGTAAGAATAGTTAATATATCGAGCCGCTTCTTTTCGGTTAAATAATGGGTCGTGGTTTGGGATATTCATTGGAAATCCTTTCTATGATTAATAACTGATGTTTCTTATGATTTGTGGGTTGGACAAACGGAGTGCTTGATATGCGAAATCAATATGTGCTGTCAAATAAAAAACGGAAATATTATCACAATTAATACCCGATAATGTCCCAGCCCTGCTTAATCAAGATTGATCTACGTATTATTACCTAGTCGAGTTAAATTCTTGAAAGTAGTTTTCACAGCGGGAAACGAATCGTTATAGACTTCTGCAAAAACCGGAGGAAAGTCATGACGATTAAAAAACCTGTAACTGACGAAAAGCTGCAATCGGCGTATCTAATAATTGCTGGGATAGTAAAACAGCATGGAGAAAAGTATCTGCCAATATTTAAAAGGATGCATGAAGAGATTGAAGTGCGTAAAGCTCAAAAGAATTTATTAGAGATTGCGTCTCAATTGGCCGAGTAGTATAATAAAAATTTGTTGACAACTTGAAGCACTTTTGCTTTAATAGAGATGGTATTTGTCACACGAAATGAAAAATAATTTTCTACACGGCGACAATTAAACACCTCTTGAAGTACTGAAAAATAAACCACAATTGCGGAATTAGGAGCTACAATGCAAATGTCCCTCTGTCCGCCAGTTTATTGCTTATTAACTGGCATATATCTTCTTAAAAACAAACACATTTTCTGTTTAAATCAACGAATCGTTTTTCGGCTCGTTATAAATCGTCACCTGTTTTATCACACTAAATAGGTGACGCATGTTGAGGTTGATTAAAATACGCGGCTACTACTATTACAATCGCCGTGTTCCGGAGGAAATGCGTGAGTTTGACCCACGAGAGAATATCAGGGTATCTCTTAAAACAGACAGTAAGGCTATTGCAGCGAAACGTGCAGTAGTCTTAAACGATCAGATTGAAGCCTATTGGCAAGAACTGGTTAAGGGTCAAGTTCGTCATGATAATATTCGCTTCACTAAGACCGTCAGGATAGCACGTCAGTTAGGCTTTTCATACGAACCTATGTCGGTAGTAGCTAACCTGCCAATAGTTGAGCTTGTTGAGCGAATTTTGGCTCTGAAAGATGCTTCGCTGCCACAAATAGAAGCTGTACTAGGTGCGAAGCCCCAGCCAGTGTTAACTGTTAAGGAGGCACTTAAGAAGTATTGGGAACTGTCAAAAGATAAAATACTTAATAAGCCTTTAGATAAAGTGAGAAAATGGGAAAATCCTCGTAAAAGGGCTATAGCCAACTTTGTCAAAGCAAGTGGCAATAAAGAGCTTGTAACGATTACACGTGAAGATATGCTTGCTTTCAGAGACTGGTGGCTTAAACGGATTGATAAAGAGAATATGAATCCGACTACAGCAAATAAAGACTTTATTCACCTGAAGGTGATTTTTGAAACCGTATCTGACAACCTGAAATTAGGGTTAGATATCACTCACCTGTTTAAAAAAATTAAAATTAAGACAAGGCACAAACAAACGCGGCTTCCATTAACTACTGAGCAAATCCGTACAATACTGCAAAGTCCTAAACTTGAATTGCTAAATGACCAAGCCAAATGGTTCTTGTTCGTTGCGGCTGAAACAGGCGCTAGACCATCAGAGTTAACAGGTTTGTTGCCAACTGATATTAATCTCAAACACGACATTCCTCATATCAGTATCAAGGACAGAAAGGAACGTGAACTAAAAACACCTCACAGTGAGCGTGAAATTCCGCTATTCGGTAATGCTGTAAAAGCTTTTGAACATCTACCTAATGGGTTCACCAGATATAGAGATAAAACAGACAGCCTTACCGCTCTATTGAACAAATTTCTTCGTCATCATGGTTTATTGCCATCAGAAAACCATTCACTGTATTCTTTACGTCATAGCTTTCAGGACAGGCTATTAGCTGCCAATGCACCGGATCGTGTCCAGGCAGAATTAATGGGTCATAAGTTTCACCGTCCTAAATATGGTGACGGTGCGACTTTAAATCAAAAAAAGGAGTGGATATTGAAGGCAGCTTGTCACTATTCTTCATAACCTGAAGGTTGTTGTTATTAATCTTGTCCATACAACCAGTTAGAACAAGCGCTTAAAGTGATTTGAAGAAAATGAGAAACTAAGCTATAGCAATAATGCTGTAATCTCAGTTTAGATTTATTCGTAGCGGTTAAACTTATCGAGAAATATCTGTATCACCCTTTATTGCTTTTTAGTAATGTTTGAACAGCTTCCCGAACATCATCTCGAATATCCAATTTGAGGAGGCGCTTGTATAATTCGTTTCCCTCCTCTAGTTTACCACTATTTTTTAGGAAATTGCCATAGTTAAGATAGGTTTCAGGAAGGGTCGGGTCGGAGTCCAGAGCAAGTTTATAATGCTCTTCAGCTTTTTCGTGATTTATGTTATCCATTCGATAATAATTACCGATGTTACAATGCGCTTGAGCATTTTTAGGGTCATATGTAAGAATGAATGAGTATTCTAGGAATGCTTTTCCCCGTTCTCCAAGTTCAGTGTAAACAACTCCTAGATTTAGTCTGCTGATTGTGTGCTTCTCATCAATATTAAGCACCTTCTGAAAACAATCTCGTGCAGCAGTAAAATCTTTGAAATATTCAAGATATAGCATCCCGAGATTATTAAGTGATGCAATATTATCTGGAGAAAGTTCGATTGATCTAATATAATATTCCTTTGCAAGCCTAAAGCGTTTAGACATCTTAGCTGTCGCTGCCATGATACCCCAGTAAAAACCGTTGATCGGAAACTTATTAGAATATTCTGACAACGCCAGCTCCCTTTCTTCTGCATCGTTCATGAAAGAAATCTCCAGCAGATTGAATGCATACGATAAGTTTTCAACTCCAATCTTTTCATGAAGTTCTTTATAACCACTTTCTTTTAAATCGCTTAGGTACACATTTTTCTCTTTCACCAACGTAGAGAGAAACGTGTCTATCATCATTGATATTTCGGCAACTACCTTAATTTCTTCGTGTAGTGACAAACTTTTGTAAGGGGGAAGGTTTGTTATTTGTTCCTGCAAATCTTTAAGCTCATCCTCCCAATATTTAATGTATGCTAGTCTATCCTTTGGTCGATATAGAACGGTACCATCTACTATAACCGGTAATATTTTTACCCATGCATTTTGTTCCTTAGAAATATGAATCATTTCATTCATGCAATTCCTTGACTTAAGAAAATCTTCACTGATTAACACCAATGCAAAGTCGTCAGTCCGTATTGAACTCATATAGTCATGTATACTATCCTTATAGCGTAATACATGATCATCCTTTTTAATAGTTACACCTATTTGAGACAAGTCCTTATGGACTTCCTGTGCTTCTTTTTCTTGCTTCCAGCAATATGAAAGGAATATTTTTATATCGGAGTTGCTCGACATTGCTATTATTTCAGAATGTTCAGGAAAAAGTTTCTGAAACCCACCACTTTGTAAAAAATTCTCCGTGTCTTGTGACACTCCTATAAATCTATTACTGTTCGTGGTTACATAGCTGGACTCCTGTAGTAATTGTAAAAGATTGTTTGCCTCTACTAATGAGACTCTGTTATCCAGAATTTTTTTCTGGATAGTGTATGCATTGATGTTGTTTAATTCAGGATTTTCAACAAGATAGGTCAGGATTTTATCAAGATATTTTCCAAAGTTCATGCTATAAAAATAGTTCATTTCCTATATGCAATAATAGGTTCTTTAGTCCTACCTGAATAATTGATAACTTTAAAATTATGAGCAGTCAAAAGAATGATGAAGAAAAGGAAGACAGTTTTGAAAACCTTGAGAACAAGAGAAAACTTGAAATGGTTTCAGAGCTAATAGAGAACGTTGAGCTTATTGAAAAATATAAGCTTTATGCAGCGAATCTAGGGATTGCCCTTAACGACAGCAATTTCGAATTTATCCCTACAACTGGAATAGTTGTGAATTATCCCGGTATTGTTCCATTATTACATCCAGAACTTACTATTGATCAAGATGGTTTAATGGACTATAGTATTCTTCAAAGCAAATTCAAACGCCATTTTTTTGCTAAAGGATACCTTTATAGCGACACTCATATCCTTATGGCTCATCCTTATTTTCGGAGAAGCTATCATCCATGGAATAATTTCTCACCTAGGTTCATTGAGTATTTTTGGTCAATAACCGATCCCAACATACAGGCTCATATAGCACTGGACTATGATAGAGTGCGTATCAATCTCGACACAAATGGATATATGGAACTTGATACATGGTACGGTCCAAAATTCAATAAAGATATAAGAGAAATTCCAGATTCAATATCAAAAATAGCCCCGCCATTGGATTTATTAGAACGTTACATTGAATTGATATTTGGAGGTGTTCACTCACTAGATATTAAGTGGTCGTCCAGACAAGGAATTAAAACTTTCCAGGCAGAAGAATTCAGACAAGAGCAGACTATGATAGTGCGAAATGGCTTAGAATATTATCCCTCAAAATATTTACATGCAGAATTTGATATTCAGACGGGCATGTGTAATCATTTAGACGGCGCTATCCATTTTTATAATAAGGATGAATATCTAGCACGCCGTGATTCTGATTTTAATTACAACATTAAGAACAGCGGACACATTAAGGGAGACTCATTAAAGCTGTTTAAATTAAATGGTGAGTATACCGTCGAAATATGGATGGAATTTGTCGGACAATTTTTGACTGGCAATCCATTAGTATTTGAGTACTTTGATGGACAATATCCAGATTATGTTTTGGAGAGGATAGAAAGGGTACGCTCAATTCGGTGAAAAGATTACTTATAGTCTAAGATAGCATAAACCTGACTTATTATTTGAAAAAACACTGAGGATGTGTCGTGTGATAATAGTTAAACTTCTATCGGGATTTGGACTTGAACTGGTGTATAAATATCGGTATCGACTGACGGTGTGTCAATCGTCATAACAAGGCTATAATGAACTTGATTATCGTACCGAGTAAGGTTTCGTCGAGTTTTCCACCAGCCTCCAATAGGATATACCGCTATTTTATTGCGCGTAGCCAGATCCGCTGCTGTACCTTCCCATATATCTTTATGTATGCAACCTTTATCTCGAAGCTGTGTTCCCAAAATCCATTGTTCGCCACCTTCATTTGCGTAATTTGCAGCTCTTTCAGCACGGCTAATTCTACCTCTAAAGTTTTCGACAGTTTCCAGTGGATTTATCATTTTAAACCGAAGTCCATGAGATTTATAACTCGCTGATAGTTCGTATTGTCTGTTGCCAGGGTTAGGTTCAATGAAATAAGAAAGTGTTATTTTAAATTTTACGACTGTGCCTAACAGGTCTTGTAGAACATCCGTTGGCCAAGGTAAGTCAAACAGGTGAAACTCATCAGTCTTGACTAACGACCCTTCAAGACGAAACGGTTTAATTGTACGTTCTACAATCATAGAAAGGGAATTATTGGCGCTATATTTTGCACGTTCAAAGTTTGGAACGCCGTACCCAACGTGCGCTAGCAAACGTTCTTTCTCGAGGCTATTTAACTGGCTAATATTTCTGTTATTCAGCATTTCTGGAGTCCACTCTGCAGAATGCACCATTAATGCACGAATAGTTTCAGGCCGTAAGTTTGGATAAGCGGTATAGAGCTCCGCAGCAAATTTTGATGCTAAAGCAGTTGATGCACTTGTATCCCTAAAAGTTGTCAAAGGGCTACTGTGGCCAAAACGTTTCCTTGAAATACTAAGAAGCATTAATGAATCCGGGTAAATGGCATCACCGTTTTGAATGGCAGCATTCCCTCCTTCCATGACAATATCAGGCTTCTTGCACCATTCATGTAGCCAACCGATAGAAGTGGTATTACAAGGCGACATTGCGCCTCTACGCGCTAGAACTTCAGAACCTGGGAACGCGCCCTCATCAATAACGTCCTTCAGAGTATAAGAACCAACAGTAATTGCGTTGTAGGACTGTGCTGGATCTTCAATCGTAAAATCTACATTTCCAATAGGGTAGTTTACTCTTTCTTCAAGCGGTAAATTACCTGATGATACCATCAATAATGTCTTGTCGTTTCTTTGCTCAATAGTGCCAAAAAGAGTTTGATCAATAGCAGATGACCACGAGGTCGGTCGGCCTCGATGCACGATATCAGCACTGGTTACAGCCATGCACACAACTCTCTTGAAGTTTGGATTTATTACAAGCCCTCGAGCAATTGCCTCTTGAGTTACCGCGCCGTATAAATCTGGGGCATGTGGGGCGTTGTCGTTAATTAATTTTATACTTTCTAGATGATGTAAGATTTCAATTCGATTATCGGAACCCATTATTTCAGAAAGGTCGCCATATAATGCAATGCCTGCCATAGGTGTTCCATGACCGTCAGGCGTACGGTTATCCGCAGTACCCCAAGCTGGATTTACACTATCTAAGTGATGTTCAGGGATAAGATTTACCAAAAGAGGGTGACTTCTATTTACCCCTGTATCTAAAAGACAAACCACTACCTCATTATTTGCCGAACGAACGTCCGTTCGTGCAATGAGATCGTCAAGCCAGTCAGTTTGTTCACCATATTCAAGGTTAGTAAAGAAGTCTGTTAAATCCCTCGGCTTTCTGATTTCAGCAAGTCTATCGGAATACAAAACGGTGTTAGCTAACTGCTGCACCGTCCCCCTTACTAAATAAACCGAGTGCTCAGGAAACTCGAGTACACGTTCAGCAACTTGGATATTTCTTTCGACTAATGAAGTAGCCACTTGGGCATTTACATTTATGTCGTTTGCACTGCCACTCTTGGCTAGCCAAACTTCCCACCAAACGTTGTCATCATGTTGAGGAAATGGAAGTTCTGGTTCCTGCCAAAAGCTCTCTAATGTCGCGGCTCTTATCTGTTCAATATTAGCTATTAAAGAGTTGTTTTTCGGATTTCCTGTTGGCGTTTCCTCTGTCAGGTACTTTTCTATTTTGGTTAAAAATAGTGATACTGCATGGCGGTTCAAACAGACTGTAGCTTCATAATAGTTTGTTGTATTATTTTCCTCTACTATAGAAGGTATTTTTTTATATGATGCAAGTCGGAAGCTGCCTTTGTCAAACTTATCAATATCAATGAGAAAATCAATCGGTGATTTAATAACAATATATATAACATCCTCATCCCCTTCTCGCTGAAATGCTTGTACTGATTGATTAAGTTCATCCCGAACTTGGTTGCCATGTGCTACACGGTCACCAATTTCACGAGGGATAACTTTAGATCTACCCGTATTGGGACTTGTATATCTTAATGTCTCAGGTTGGCTATTTAATACAATATGTTCGCGTTTAAATGGTGGCATTGTGGAACTTTACTAAAATGGATTTTTGCGATGATGTGCATATTTTATTAGGCGTTCTTCAGAAATTTCACCTTCGCCATATACTAGATAGTCCTTAACCATATCTTCGCAGATTCTATGCACATCTGCATAACTTAAACCAATTGATTCATTCGCAATTTTCTGAAGATCAAATTTCTTCGAGAGCTTAAAATTTTGCAATTCTTTTTTGAACAATCTTTTTAACTCGCTAACATCAGGTAATGGATATTGTAAGATGTCATCAAACCTTCTAAATAGTGCTTGGTCTAAATATTCTGGGATATTGGTTGCAGCTATAACAACACTATTCGAATTATCCTTTTCAATTTGGAGAAGAAAAGAATTTAAAACTCTTTTAATCTCTCCTACGTCATTTTGCTGATGTCTAGTTGTTCCAATGCTATCAAATTCGTCGAAAAAATAAACTGCACGAAATTGGTTCATAGACTCAAATATTAATCTGAGCTTGGCAATGGATTCACCCATATATCTGCTTATTAATCCATCAAGTCTAATGATAAAAAGCGGTATAGCGAGTTCACTTGCTAAAACTTTTGCTGAAAGGGTCTTGCCGCAACCAGGGGGCCCCACAAACAACAATTTCTTCCTCGGGAATAAATTGTTGCTACGCAAAATTTCTAATTTTTTGTGTTCATCTAGAATTCGTTTCAGTGTTTTTTCAACTGTTGAATCCAAAACCATTTCTTTTAGCTTCTCACCTGGATGCGATAACTCTAATAGGTCATTGAGTTCTCTTTGAGTAGCACTTAAAGGGAAAGACTTTACAACACCAAAATTTTGCGGTCTGCTGCTTTTAGCATTGTCAATCAGCTTCTTTAGCTCCTCAGCTAAAGCCATATGACCGTTTCTAGCCTCCGAAGCTGCTATTTGCATAGCCGTCGCATAAAAGCGCGTCTCATCACCATCACCGAAGGATTTAATTAAGCTTTTTATTTGTTCTGCGGCTGCCATGAATATTCACAAATATACTTATTAAAAGACTGTCTTGTATTAATATTATATAGATTTGTAATTCCCTGTCTATTACTTGTTCGACCATTGTTCGACCAAAAGAAAAAGCAGCTATGAAATTCATCATAACTGCTTGATTTTTAAGTGGTGTGGGAGGGAATTGAACCCCCGACACAAGGATTTTCAGTCCTTTGCTCTACCAACTGAGCTACCACACCTTCCGTATTTGGGATGGCAAAAATAGTACTTAAACTGAAATAACCAAAACCTAAAATCATTTACACCATCTTTTTTCGAAAAAAAATAAGTGACATGTAAAAGTGTTTTAATGTGTTGGTAGGGAATAGCCGATCCTATAAAAGATGAAAGTATCAACAATTAAGGTAGTACTTTTGTGGGTCAATGAGTTTAGAGGAATTCTTTATAAAATTTCTGAGTGATTTACTCAATACGTCGGTAACAGAAATTGTTGCTGTAGTGTTTGGGATGGTAAGTGTAGTGTTGGCCAATAGGAATAGTGTATGGTTGTATCCTACAGGTATTATAAGTACTGTTATTAGTGTTTATGTGATGATAAATGCTAAGCTGTACGCAGAGTCGGCTTTAAATATGTACTACTTCATTATGAGTGTCTATGGTTGGATACTATGGGTGAAGAATAGGGGAAAGGAAGGCAAGAGTGTGATAAGCATAAATGGCAAAACCGACTGGGTGATAACTACAGCAATAGTAGTACTGGGTTGGGGTATTTTATATTTTGTGCTTAGCCGCTTTACGGATTCAGACGTACCAATGCTTGATGCTATTGTTTCTTCGGCAGCTTGGGCAGGCATGTGGCTGTTGGCAAAGCATAAGGTGCAGAATTGGATATTGCTCAATATCAGTAATGCTATAGCCATACCTCTATTGTTATATAAAGGGTTGGCTTTTTATGCAATACTAACCCTGTTTTTATTTATAGTAGCTGTATTTGGCTACTTCAGATGGCTTAAATTATATCGTTTACAAGAAGAAAAAAGTAGAGCGTGAGTATAAAGAAGGTCGTAGTAATTGGGCCAGAGTCTACAGGCAAGAGCACACTTAGTGAGGCATTAGCAAAAGAACTGGATACCATGTGGGTGCCGGAGTTCGCAAGAGAATATCTGGAAGATCTGGGACGGAAATATATAGAGGCTGATCTGCACCGTATGGCAATAGGGCAGGTAAGAGCAGAGGAGAGCATGATACCCTATGCTGATAGATACCTGATATGTGACACAGACCTGCATGTAATAAAAGTTTGGAGTGAAGCTAAATACGGTAACTGTCATACTTGGGTAGAGGAGCAAATAAAGAACAGAAAGTACGATCTATATCTATTAACAGATACAGATTTGCCTTGGGAAGATGACCCGCAAAGAGAATACCCTGCCTTAGAGGACAGGCAAAAGTTTTTCTATATCTACAAAAAGTTAGTTGCAGAAACGGGGCTACCCTATACTGTAGTTAGTGGTAATGAAGAAGAGCGCTTGCAAACTGCACTAAAGTTTATCAAGAGTACTTTTAATTAGTAACTTTACATTATGCTTTTGCACATACATCCCGATAATCCGCAACAACGAAACATAGATACTGTAGTAGAGTGTTTGAGAGATGGGGGTGTTATCATTTATCCTACTGATACTATTTACGGCTTGGGTTGTGATATTTACAACGCAAAAGCGATAGCCCGTATAGCACAGATAAAAGGGGTAGATCCTAAAAAGGCACAGTTCTCATTCGTATGTGCAGACTTGAGTCATATAAGCGACTATGCTAAGAGTATTGACACGCCTACGTTTAGGTTGTTGAAGCAAGCCCTACCCGGTCCATACACTTTTATCCTCAATGCCAGCAAGCAAGTACCTAAGACACTAAAGACCAAAAAAGATACGGTCGGTATACGTGTGCCTGATCATAATATCTGTCAGGCTATAGTGGCGGCATTGGGCAATCCTATTATGAGTACTTCGTTGCCTATGGAGGAAGACGTAGAGTATTATACTGACCCTGAATTGATACACGATATCTTCGAAAATCAAGTGGATATAGTCATAAATGGAGGGTATGGTGGCTATGAACCTTCTACAGTAATAAGCTGTGTGGACGGAGCCCCAGAGTTATTAAGAGCAGGTGCGGGTGATTGGGATACCCTGCAAGGATAAATATTATTAGTGATAGCATTATCTTCGCTATCATGTACACAAAGCAGGACGAACAACGCTTATTTGAACAAGCAAAAACTTTGCTGAACCAACCATCTGTAGATGAGTTGCAAGAAATTCAATTGTTAAGAGAGGTTATTAACTACAACGATTGGAAATATTATGTGCAGAGTGAACCCGTATTGGCGGATGTAGAGTACGATACTTTATATAAGAAGTTAAAGGCATTAGAAGATAAATATCCGCAACAAATAACACCCGATTCTCCTACACAACGTGTGGCCAAGGGTTTGAGTGAAAAGTTCCCTACAGTTAGCCACTTGGTACCTATGCTGAGTTTGGATAATACCTACAATGCTGATGACCTACGCGACTGGGACAAACGTTGTAAAGACTATGCTGAGACCGACCAGATAGAGTATTGCGTAGAACCCAAATATGATGGGGCTAGTATTTCTTTGATATATGATAACGGACAACTAACACGTGGCGCTACTCGTGGTGACGGGGTAATGGGTGAGGACATAACGACCAATGCAAAGTTGATTCGTTCTTTACCGCTGTCTGCCAAGTTAGAGGGTGAGGGTATTAGTCAAATAGAGATACGTGGCGAGGTAGTGATACATAAAGATGTATTTGCCCAATTTAATGAACAGCGTGCAGCAGAAGGGTTAGCGCCATTGGCTAATCCACGTAATGCTGCATCAGGTACATTGCGTATGCTCGACCCACAGGAGGTGAGTAAGAGAAAGCTGTCAGCTGTGCTGTACCATATCAGTGATTATACCTTAGTAGAAGGTAGTGTACTGCCTGAAGCATTGAATACGCATTATGGATCGCTGGAGTGGCTGTATCAGTTAGGATACCCTACACCAGTCAAAGAGATGCAGCGTTTTAAAACAATTGATGAGGTGATCGATTTCTGTGCCGCTTTTGAAGAGAAGAGAGATAGCTTGCCTTTTGAGGTAGATGGTTTAGTGATAAAAGTAAACAGCTTTGAACTACAAGATAGGATGGGTATGACCAGCCACCACCCACGCTGGGCGGTAGCCTATAAGTTTAAAGCCAGACAAGCCACCAGTAAGCTTATTAATGTAGAATATCAGGTAGGGCGTACAGGTTCTATAACACCTGTAGGTAAAATAGAGCCTACACCTATAGGTGGTGTAATGGTAAGCTCCTTGTCGTTATTCAATGAAGATGTGGTAAAAGAGAAAGACCTACGTATTGGTGATACAGTGCTCGTAGAGCGTGCTGGTGATGTGATACCTTATATTGTAAGGTCGTTGCCCGAACTGCGTACAGGGGAAGAACAGCCCATCAATTTCCCTACTCATTGTCCTGTGTGTAACGAAGCACTAGACAAGCCCGAAGAAGAAGCCGTATGGCGTTGTATCAATATCAACTGTGCAGCGCAGGTAGTAGAGCGTATCATTCATTATGCTAGCAAAAATGCAATGGACATCCGCAATTTGGGAGAGTCTAATATTCGCAAGTTTTATGAACTAGGCTTGTTAAAAGATATACCTGGTATTTACCAAATAGATTGGGAGCAGGTACTAGCGTTAGAAGGCTTTAAAGAAAAGTCGGTCAACAACTTGAAAGAAGCTATCGAAGGGTCTAAACAGCAACCATTGAATAGAGTGATATTTGGTTTGGGTATACGCTATGTAGGGGAAACAACAGCCAAAACCTTAGCCCGTGCTATTACACACATATCTGATCTATACACTTGGACACAAGAGCAATTTATGGCTCTGGAAGATATAGGGCCCAAAGTAGCCTCTTCGGCAGTGCACTTTTTTAGCCTGCCAGAGAATAGACATATGATAGAGCAACTGCAAGAGCAAGGGGTGAACCTTACCAATACGCAGTCTAGTAGTAAAGAGTCAGGCGGAGAATTGTCGGGTAAAACCTTCTTGTTTACAGGAACGTTGACACAATTCAAACGTAGTGAGGCAGAAGCTATGGTAGAAGCCAAAGGAGGAAGTAAACTAAGTGGCGTAAGCAGTAAGCTTAATTATTTGGTGGTAGGGGCAGATGCCGGTTCTAAGCTGGAGAAGGCAAAAAAGCTAGGTACAGTTACCATTTTGACCGAAGAAGAGTTTTTACAATTGATAGGTTAAGTTATTAGATGCCCTTATAGTGAGATATAATGGGTATTGTAGCTAGGACATATTACCTTTGCCATCAATTTTTGATACATACAATATATGACTAAGATACGTCCATTCTTAAGATTGAGCGGTTTAGAACCATTAGTCCTTCGTCCCGAAACCAACTTTGTAAACGTGGGGGAGCGTACCAATGTTACAGGCTCCAAGCGTTTTGCACGTTTGATAAGGGAAGAAAAATATGAAGAAGCCCTATCCGTAGCACGCCAACAGGTAGAGAACGGAGCACAGATATTAGACATCAACATGGATGATGCCTTGCTGGATGGTGTAAAGGTGATGACCACCTATCTTAACCTGCTACAAGCAGAGCCGGATATTGCTAAGATCCCTATTATGCTCGATTCTTCAAAGTTTGAGATAATAGAAGCAGGGCTTAAATGTGTGCAAGGAAAATGTATCGTAAACTCCATTTCACTTAAAGAAGGAGAAGAGAAATTTATAGAGCAAGCTCATATTTGTAAAAGCTTTGGTGCGTCTGTAATTGTGATGGCTTTTGACGAGCAAGGGCAAGCGGATAACTTACAAAGACGTGTAGATATTTGCGAGCGCGCTTATAAGATACTTACAGAAGTGGTGCATTATCCACCACAGGATATCATCTTCGACCTAAACATATTTGCTGTAGCTACCGGTATTGAGGAGCATAATAACTATGCACTAGACTTTATTGAAGGTACAAGGATAGTGAAGCAAAAAATGCCTCTGGCTAAAGTAAGCGGTGGGGTGAGTAATGTGTCTTTCTCCTTTAGAGGTAATGAGCCTGTTCGTGAAGCGATGCATAGCGTATTCCTTTACCATGCTATTAATGCTGGTATGGATATGGGTATCGTAAATGCTGGGCAACTACAGATACTAGATGAGATAGAACCAGAGCTACGCGAGCTTTGTGAAGATGTAATATTAAATCGAAGGGAAGATGCAACGGACAGGTTGATAACTTTTGCAGAAACCGTACAGGCAAAAGGAAAAACAGAAAAGAAAACAGATGAGTGGAGACTGGGTGCTGTTGAGGAGCGTTTAAAACACTCTTTGGTACATGGTATTACCGACTATATAGATGAAGATACCGAAGAAGCTAGGGTGAAATATCCTAAACCGCTTGATGTGATAGAAGGACCACTAATGGATGGTATGAATGTAGTAGGAGACCTCTTTGGTAGTGGTAAGATGTTTTTGCCACAGGTAGTAAAGAGCGCAAGGGTGATGAAGAAGAGTGTGGCTTATTTGTTCCCGTTCATTGAGCAGGAGAAAGAAGAGCTAAAACTAGCACGCGAAAAAGCAGGGTTAGCGGCTGAAGATGAAAAAGGAGCTGCCAAGATATTGATGGCCACTGTGAAGGGGGATGTGCATGATATTGGTAAGAATATAGTAGGTGTGGTATTGGGTTGTAATGGATACGATGTGATAGATATGGGTGTAATGGTGCCTGCTGATAAAATATTGGATAAGGCGGTAGAAGAGAAGGTGGATATGATCGGCTTGAGTGGTTTGATCACACCATCGCTGGATGAGATGGTACACGTAGCCAAAGAGATGAAGCGTAGGAATATGAACCTGCCTCTGCTTATTGGCGGTGCTACTACTTCGCGCACGCATACCGCAGTGAAGATAGCTCCTGAGTACGAACATGGTGTGGTGCATGTATTGGATGCCAGCCGTAGTGTAACAGTTGCCGGTAGCCTTTTGAGCCAAGACCAAAAAGGGGCTTACTTAGAAAGTACCAATCAAGAGTATAATAAAATACGTGTAGACTTTGCTAATAAACGTAAGGTAAAGGAGTTGATACCTTTTACCCAAGCGCAGCAAAATGTGATGAAGATAGACTGGGCAGGATATACTCCGCCTAAGCCTAACTTGATGGGGACGAAGGTGTTTGCTGACTACGACCTGAATGAGATAAGAAAGTACATCGACTGGGGACCGTTCTTTATAGCTTGGGAGATGAAAGGTAAATACCCGGCTATACTTACAGACGAAAATGTGGGTGTGGAAGCCACTAAGCTATACAATGATGCCAACGCCATGTTGGATAAAATAATAGCAGAGAAATGGCTAACAGCTAAAGGTGTGGTAGGTTTTTGGCAGGTTAATAAGATAGCGCCTGATACTGTAGTGCTGAAAGATGAGGAAGGTAAAGAGCTTTGTCATTTAGAATCGTTAAGACAACAATTGAAAAAGGCATCTAGCCAACCCAACTTCTCTTTGTCTGACTTTATTAGTCCTGTACAAGATGACTATATGGGGGCATTTGCGGTGAGCATACATGGTATAGAGCCTCATTTACAAAAATACATAGACGACCACGACGACTACCATAAGATAATGCTACAGGCTATGGCCGACCGTTTGGCAGAGGCATTTGCCGAAGTGCTGCATCTACGTACGCGCAAAGAGTTCTGGGGGTACGTACCAAGTGAAGAGATAGCCGTAGAAGAATTGGTAAAAGAAAAATATCAAGGTATAAGACCGGCACCGGGCTACCCTGCCTGCCCTGACCATACAGAGAAATACAAACTCTTCGACCTGTTGAATGCTACAGAAGATGCGGGCATAACACTTACAGAGCATTTGGCGATGTACCCTGCAGCTAGTGTTTGTGGCTGGTACTATAGCCACCCGCAGAGTGTGTACTTTGGTGTAGGTAGGATACAACAAGATCAGGTAGCAGATTATGCTAAGCGTAAGGGCATGAGTGAGAAAGAAGTAAGTAAATGGCTATCGCCGATACTAGAAGGATAATGGATAAAGAACAAGATAAAAATTTGGCGGCTGATATAGTTGCTGCTAATGGAACTAAGGTGAAATGGTTGCGTACACTTGCCGCAATAGTGTCGTATGTTTTTCATCCTATGTTTATGCCTGCGGCTATGGCAGCGGTGCTCTACAAGTTGGATACTACAGGTTTTATTGCCATATCGTCCGACCAGTTTGTACGCTGGCTGGCAGCCATTGCTATCAATACCATAGTGTTCCCGCTTGTGTTGGTATTGCTGCTAAAGGGTTTGGGCTTTATCCAAAGTATCTATATGCGCACCTCAAAGGAGCGTATCATACCGCTAATAGGGTCTATGGTATTTTACTTTTGGGCCAATCTTGTTTTTAAAAATCAGCCTGATGTACCTATGACCTTAAGGGTACTGATGTTGGGAGCCTATTGGGGTATTATCGTATTGTTCCTAACCAATATATTCTTCAAAGTGAGTATGCATACTATGGCGGCGGGAGGCATGCTTGGTGTGCTTACGGTGTTGCTCATCAGTAGCCCTGTGGGTATGATTGTACCTCTGTTTATAGCTATAGTAATAGCAGGTGTCATTGGTACTTCTCGTATGCTATTGGGGGCGCACAACCAGTCGCAGATATGGATAGGCTATGTATTGGGCTTTGCCGTACAGATGGCGGCATACATGTATGTGCTATAAACGGCTATGAATATCCTTTTTGTTTGCAGCAGAAATAAATGGCGCAGCCCTACGGGGGAGACGATCTATAACCATGTAGAAGGCATTACCGCCCGCTCGGCAGGTACGGAGGCTGCTGCAAGAACCAGAGTGAATGAAAAACTCCTGCAATGGGCAGACCTCATATGCGTGATGGAGCAACATCATAAAAAAAGACTACAACAAGATTTTTCTACCCTGTTGCAGTCTAAAGAAGTTTTGGTACTAGACATCCCCGACGAATACCAATATATGGACGAGGAACTGATAGCCATGATACGCACCAGCGTAGACGCTTATCTAGACCTATAACCTACTGTACCAAAAGCTTGGTGTGGTAAGTGCCTTGTTCGTTCACTACCTGTACAATGTACATACCCTTGGCTTGGTTGCCTAGGTTGATGCTAGTGGTATTGTTGATAGTAGCTTGGTGTACTACCTGTCCTTTTATATTAGTTACGATCACTTGATGTGCTTTAGCATTATTAGGCGTTACGATGGTGAACACTCCCGTACTTGGGTTGGGGTATACCTGTACCTTGCCCGCCTCTGTTTGTGTGGTGGCTACATTAGTAGCGTGTAGTTTGGTAATGCGTACGCTATCCATCCTCACATCGGTAACGGGCTTGTCTCCCGCCCCTGTAGCTACCTTACTGATGTTCTCCACTACAGTATAGCCTGTGATGACCGTGCCAAACACGGTATGCTTATTATTAAGGTGGGTATTGTTGACCACATTGATGAAGAACTGACTGCCATTGGTATTAGGGCCCGCATTGGCCATAGCCATAGTGCCGGGTATATTGGTTAGCGATGGGTCGAACTCATCGGGTACATAGTAGCCCGGACCGCCTGTACCGTTACCATTAGGGTCGCCGCCTTGTATCATAAAGTTTTTGATGACACGGTGAAATATCAACCCGTCGTAAAACTTACTGTTGATGCGCGATATCATGCTATCTACCGTGATGGGGGTCTTGGTGTTCTCAAACTTCACCACAAAATCGCCCATGGTAGTGTAGAAGGTAGCCTCCGTTTGTGCCTGCGCTGCTGTGCCCAAGCCCAGTAGGGCTACTATTAGTGTAGCTATTCTTTTCATCGTATTATGTATTAGTGTATTGTAATATACGGCGAAAAATGAGAATTGTACCCTGTGTAACGGTGTATCAAGTGTGGAGGACTATACGTCATTGCGAGGAGCTTCGCGACGTGGCAATCTCAAGATATACATAATGTTCTTGCCTTCATTTCGTGAGACTGCTTCGTGCCTCGCAGTGACGGGGGCATGTTGGTGAGAACAAGCAATAAGGGTGGAAAAGAATGGTTATCAACCCCATTGCCATTTGTTGTGTTCTTTAGCTTCTTGTGTATTTGGATATACTACTTCTATTGGTTTTGAGAAGTCTTTATATATTTTGTAAATATCGTTTTTTGAGGGAACTCCTTCTGCCCAATACGTAACATCTAAATAGCAATAGTCGGTAGATATAAGAATATCATGAAAGGAGTACCATGTAGTTATTTTATCTATAACAGCCTCGTTTAAACTCATGTGGATACTTAACCGTGAGTAACCTGAATTTAGAGATTCGCTGCCAAGGAGAAATTGTTTGTGTTCATCTTTTTTACCCATTTGTTCAACCTCTCCAATTATTGAAAAGTAAAACTCAAATTTCTGTGCAGGAATTCTTGTTTTGTTTGTGAGGTCTAATCTTATAGTACTTAAACCTTTAGTGCTAGATTCATTATGGATAACTTTTACATTTAAATCTACCTCTTGCACCTGCTTAAACATCATCTCAACTGTACCGTGTTCCGCAGCTAGGCTCATTGTGTTTATCCTAATGTAGTATGCACCATTACATTGGTGTGGTTTATTGTTGCTTTTAGGTACATGGAAAATGTATACACAACCTTCATCAAGCTTTATTCTCTTGATACTAATACCTACTGGAGCAGGAGTAATGTTGCTATGTATGGAGGATAGAATATCATCTTCACTTTTAGTGAGTTTGGAAGGAATAATATCCCCTTTGCAAAAACGTCGTTTTGCATCACCTTTTATTTTTTCTTCTTCCTCTTTTGGACTACCGTATATGAGTATGCCCCCATCTGTATTGGCAAAAGCAGCAATCTCTTTGTACAGTTTATTTAAATCTGCATCTCCTCTTTTAAATTCTAGTTGTGCAGTTTCGTCTCTTTCTTCTTTGAAGTAGTCTATAATACCATCTTTGTCAAGGTCGAAGTAGAACTTTTTATCCATCTATAAAGTTACCAAATATCAATCCTTTAAAAACACCCTCCCCCCTCTTTAACAATTTACACAGGGTGTAGTATCCCATTCGCTAAGTTCTTGATGGTAGAGGATGATGTAGTGCAGCGCACCACCCAGCTGTAAAAACTGGGCGTGCAGCACTCGTATATATCTGTTCTTGCGTAGCCACTGCTCTATGGTGGCTTCTATAGTCGTGTCGCCTTCGGTAAAGGTGAACTGTTTGCATTTGGTCATAGTAGGGTTGGTTTTTGCTGTATCGTTTGTTGCCTGTTTTTTTCGTTGTCTACCTATTGGGCTCAGTACTACTGTACTGCCTAGCTCCTCGCAATGACGATTATTGTTTTGCTGTATCACTGTATCGCTGTATCGTTTGTATCGCTGTATCGGGGGTCATTTTTTCAAAACGTTCTTTTTATAGCGGTTTACCTTGTTGTGCAGCCCTGCATCTCCCAACACCTTACGGGCTATGTTGCGGAGGCTATAGCCTTCTTCCACCATTTGCTTTATCTCCTCACCCTGCTCGGGGGTGATAGTGGTATTATTCCTCGATATGTTTTGCTGCTTTATATGGTCGTACACCTCTAGGGTATAGTGCAGTAGCACGGCGGCAAGTTCTTTTGCGATGTTAAAGTCTTTATCCGTACATACCAGCTTGGGCGCATCTAGTTGGTTATACTCAAAGGCGCGTAGGGTGCTGAGTATCATCGCCAGCCTAAAACAAATGACCCCCATACGGTTCACGCTACCATCCAGCTCACTGTCTACCATCTCTACCACACCATCTTTATATTCTATAAAGAGGTTTAGGAATTGTTTTTGTTGTTCGGGAGTGAGGGAGAACTGTAGGGGTTCGCTACGTGCCATCAGCCTGTCGTATAGCTTGGCATACTCGCCACCGGCATAGGTAAAGAATTGTTCCTTATCATCGTGCACGGTAGCAAAAGGGTCTCTAAAGGAGGTATAGCTATCCAAAAGGTAAAAGCAAAATCGGCTAAACAACCCATTCTCTGCGGTAGGTATGAGGCGCAGCAGCTGGTCGTACGTGCCGCTAAGCACTACACTTAGTGCAGGTAGTGTTATATCTACATCCTCATTATTACTTCTTCTAAAATAGCTTAAGGGTTCGTGATGATAAGCCTTGCGTAGTATGTCGGAGAAGTTGCCATAGTCTTGTCTTAGCATATCTGCCAGCGTATCTCCCTCCGTCTCAAAGATGATGCCTCTGCCCTCATTCTCTTTTAGTAGTTGCATCACGGCGGTTTTGGTTGTGTTGGCGGGTATGAATAGCTTGAGGTGAGCAGGTGGTGTAGGCTCTACAGGTGGTTCGGCAAGCTTGCCTTTATCAAATTCCTTTAGTTTACGGTTGTAGTCTGCCAGTTGTTTACTATGGTCTTTATGTAGTTCTTCTGCTTTTTGTAGTAGCTGCTCGTGTACGGTATTACCCAAATTTCTTGCCCATAGTAGCCCGCCTTTGCCCGTGCCGTATTTGCCTATCACAAAGCAGTAGAGGTTGGGGTAGAGGGCTTTGCCAAAATAGCTGCCCTGTACGTTGGGCATCATACCGCTAAGTACGCCAAGGCTACCCAGCAGAAATAGCTCTCGCTCCTGTGGTGTCTCCATTTTGTTGAGGCACTCTTGTAGCAAGCGGGGTAGCTGGGGGTAAATGCTGGCAGAGATCTGGTTGCTGTACTCGTGCTCGTCGAGGTACTGAAGAAAGTAATGATGGTTCATCGTGATTTTTATTTTAAGGTTTAATGTTTTCCTGTTTTTTGAAAAAAGGGTGGCGATACAGCGATACAAACGATACAGTGGAAACAGTAGTACGCCCATCGGTGAAGCAGCCGCTTAGTGAGCAACTGCGGGCAAGAATTACAATAGCAAATATACAATAAAATAATTAACAACAAAAAAAACAAAAAAGCCCTCCCGAATTGGGAAGGCTCTTGAATAATATGGTAAGGTGTTATTCTAAAATTAGTTTGTTGGTATAGCTATGTTGCTGGTTGGTAAGGCGTATGGTATAGATACCTTTGGGTTGGGTAGTGAGGTCTATACTAATCTGCCGACTGTTGCTAATAGTACGAGTATACACCAGCTGCCCTGCAATATTGGCAACAACGATATGAGTACTGGCAAGGGTAGGTACATTTATAGTTACCACCCCTGTAGATGGGTTGGGGTGTGTGAGTAGTTGCTTTTTACTCAAGTGCTTAATGCCAACAGTAGGTATGCATTTATTATTGAGGTTGGTTTTTAGGATTGTTGAGTAAATATTTACAGAATCATGAAAGCAACAAATCAAACCTCCGTTTTCAGCAAATGAACTAATAACGTTGCTGTCTTTGTAGGCTATACCTAATGTTGTACCTACACGCTCTATAAATTCTAAATTTAAATTCCAGCCAATTTTTTTGTTAAACCTGATATGCTTTCTGTTATCTGTGTCTATATATACACTATCTACTATAGCCATAGTATCTTGCCCCATACCGCTTACTTTGCCTGTATAAAAGGTGTCGCCTAGTTGTAAGGTCATATCCATGATGAGTATATCTACAGTATCTCTAGCAGGATTACTATAGGCATTAGTTTTGTATTTGGGCTGAGAGCGATACCAAACTTTACCGGTTGCTGTGTCTTCTCTTAATAAACCAAGTGTTGTGTTAAGGAAACTTAATGGGTAACTATTGCCTGAAAAGCCTACTTTTTTATATGTTTCTCCTCTAACTGTAGTATCGCCTTTTGCAAAAAAAGCTATAGAGTGTGTAGCTAACCCGGAATAGCTACAAGTCCACATACTTGTACTATCCCCAAAGATACTCTTGTATGGTTGAGCTATAGAGGTGGTGGATAAGAGCAAAAGGGATAATAGTAGGTAAAGGTTTTTTTTCATAGTAGTATATAGTTATATGTTCTATAAAGTTATGTGTTCTAATGTCTTGTAACTGTCATAAAAAAAGCCCTCCCGAATTGGGAAGGCTCTTGAAATATAATGTACTAGATACTAGTATCTGTAGTGTTCTGCCTTGTAAGGACCATCTTTAGTGATACCTAGGTAAGCTGCTTGCTCATCAGTTAGCTCATCCAACTCTACGTTGATCTTAGCTAAGTGTAGGCGTGCTACTTTCTCATCCAAGTGCTTAGGAAGAACGTATACTTTGTTCTCGTAACGGTCAGTATGATTCCAAAGCTCTATCTGTGCCAAAGTTTGGTTAGTGAATGAGTTACTCATTACAAAGCTTGGGTGACCAGTAGCACAACCCAAGTTCACCAAACGACCTTCAGCCAAGATGATGATATCATTACCATCCACATTGTAGATGTCTACCTGTGGTTTCAATGTATCTTTTGTATCACCGTAGTTTTTGTTGATCCATGCCATATCGATCTCGTTATCGAAGTGACCGATGTTACAAACGATAGTCTTATCGCCCATAGCACGGAAGTGCTCTTCGCCAATAAGGTCGCAACAACCAGAAGCCGTAACAACGATGTCTGCTTCTTTCACAGCATCGATCATTTTCTTCACTTCAAAGCCGTCCATAGCTGCTTGTAGTGCACATATTGGGTCAATCTCTGTAACGATAACACGAGCACCTGCACCACGTAGTGATTGTGCAGAACCTTTACCCACGTCACCATAACCACCTACTACAGCAACCTTACCAGCCATCATCACGTCAGTAGCACGACGGATAGCGTCTACCAATGACTCTTGACAACCGTATTTATTATCGAATTTAGATTTTGTAACAGAATCGTTTACGTTGATAGCAGGCATAGGAAGTGTTCCTTTCTTCATACGCTCGTACAAACGGTGAACACCTGTAGTAGTCTCTTCACTAAGACCTTTGATACCAGCTACTAGCTCAGTGTAGTTGTCCAATACCATGTTAGTAAGGTCACCACCATCATCCAAGATCATGTTCAACGGACGGTCTTCACTACCAAAGAATAAAGTTTGCTCGATACACCAGTCAGCCTCAGCTTGTGTTTGTCCTTTCCATGCAAAAACACCGATACCTGCAGCAGCAATAGCAGCAGCAGCTTGGTCTTGCGTAGAGAAGATGTTACAAGAGCTCCAACGTACCTCTGCACCCAATGCTACAAGCGTTTCGATCAATACCGCTGTTTGGATAGTCATGTGTAGACAACCTGCAATACGTGCACCCTTCAAAGGTTGTTGGTCTTTATACTCCTCACGGATAGCCATAAGACCAGGCATTTCAGCCTCTGCAAGTCTAATTTCTTTACGTCCCCAATCAGCCAGGCTGATGTCTTTTACCTTGTAAGGCATTTTAAAATCAATCTCTGAACGAGTCATTGTACTCATATCTTAAAGTAATTTTTTAATAATTCGGCACAAAGGTAGGTAATAATACATTAATAGACTATTTATTAATGTGTTGTTATAAGCTCCTTTAATACCTGTATAGATGTCTAATAGTTCTGTAAATATTGTTTGATTTTTTCTCTGGTAGCGTCGGTTACAGGTGTTAGCGGCAGGCGCAGGTTTTCCTGACAAATACCATTTTGGCTCAACACGCATTTAATGCCCGCAGGGTTGCCATCGGCAAATAACAGTCGGATACCATCTATTAACTTGTAGTGAATAGTACGTGCCGTTGTAAAGTCTCCGGCAAGTCCCGCATTTACCATGGTAGTGAAGTCTTTAGTGAAATAGTTGGCAGCTACTGAAATAACACCTTCCATGCCTATAGACATTTGCGGTAGTATCAGATCATCATCACCACTTAGTACAGCAAAATGAGCAGGTTTATCTTTTACTATTTCCATGCACTGCCCAAGGTTGCCACTCGCTTCTTTGATGGCTACTATGTTTTTAAAATCGTTAGCCAAGCGAAGTACGGTAGCCGGTAGCATATTCCCACCTGTACGTCCCGGTACGTTGTAAAGGATAATATCTTTATCCGTAGCCTCTGCTATTGCTTTAAAGTGCAGGTAGATACCTTCTTGTGATGGTTTGTTGTAGTGGGGAGAAGCACTTAATATACCTGCTACACCAGTAAGATCGTAGCTTTTCACATTGTTTACTACTTCGGCAGTATTGTTGCCTGCTATACCACATACTACAGGCACACGTCCATTGCATTTTTCTACTACGAAAGACAGTACTTGTTGTTGTTCTTCCTTACTCAAGGTAGGTGTTTCTCCTGTTGAGCCTAATGCTACTAAGAAATTAATACCTCCATCTATCACGTGATTTATCAGCTTTTCCAAGCCGTTGTAATCAATCGTGCTGTCATCAAGAAAAGGGGTAACCAATGCTACTCCTGATCCACCAAATTGATGTGCCATAATTTGTATTGTACTATTTATATAAGTGTTTATGCTTCTTCGTAGAAACCCATTTTAGAGAATTTTTCTATTCTCTGTGTAATGCGTTCTTCAGGGTCTATTTTAGATAGTTCTTTAACCGTATCTATAAGGTATGTCTTTAATGTAGCAGCCATCTCTTCAGGCTTAGCATGTGCACCACCGTTTGGCTCTTTTACTACATGGTCTACCAAGTTAAAGCCCTTCATGTCAGAAGAGGTCAGTTTCAATTGTTCTGCCGCTTGCACTTTGTAGTCCCAGCTGCGCCACAAAATAGTAGAGCAGTTTTCAGGAGAGATAACTGTGTACCAAGTGTTTTCCAACATGGTCACTTTATCACCTACGCCTATACCAATAGCGCCGCCAGATGCACCTTCACCTATCACTACGCAAATAACAGGTACTTTCAGGTTCACCATCTCGTAGATGTTTCTGGCAATGGCCTCTGCTTGTCCGCGTTGTTCAGCTTCTAAGCCTGGGTAAGCACCGGGTGTGTCTATGAAAGTAATAATAGGGCGATTAAACTTTTCTGCCATCTTCATCAGGCGTAGCGCTTTACGATAGCCCTCAGGGTTGGCCATACCAAAGTTGCGTAGCTGACGCATTTTGGTGTTCACACCTTTTTGTTGTCCCATTATCATCACTGGCATACCATCTAGCTCGGCCATGCCACCAACCATAGCTTTATCATCGCCAACATTTCTGTCACCATGTAGCTCGGTGAAGTTGGTAAAAATATTTTCTATGTAGTAGAAAGTATATGGGCGATCTGGATGACGACTAAGTTGTACTCTCTGCCAAGGCGTTAAGTTGTCGTATATGTTCGATCTTGTTTTTTCAATAGTAGCTTCCAGCTCTTTGATAGAGGCACTAACATCTACTTTGTTTTTAGCAGACATCTCGTTCAATTTTTCTATCTGAGCGTACAGATCTTCAAGCGGTTTCTCAAAATCTAGAAATTGCATATATCTATTTTAGGTCTACAAAAGTAATGCTTTGAAAATTTTTGAAAGAACATTTGCAGAATTAAGAAAAATGAACTTATCTTTGCTGCCCCAACTACAAGGATTGGTAGTTCAGTTGGTTAGAATGCCGCCCTGTCACGGCGGAGGTCGCGGGTTCGAGTCCCGTCCAGTCCGCAAAAAGCTTGCAAGAAATTGCAGGCTTTTTTTGCGCCCATACCTTATGTAGCTTATTTTTTCTTTATGTAAATAATGCTGACAATCATTGCTTTGAATGGTTGCTTTCAATGCCTGAGTTCTTAATTCATTTTTTGAAGGTCTATTAGCCTTGCCTTATTAGAGCAAAAAACACTCGCGTAGCGGTATTAAATTTGTGTAATACTTGCTCGTATTATCTTTATTTAAAATGTCAGTGTGTAAGTTTATAGAATTAATTCACCCCAAAAAACTAAGAACTATGAAAAAATTATTTTTAGTGTTACTGGCAGGTTCTGTTGTTGTAGGATGTAATAAGGCCTCTAATGAAGCCAATATATCGCCCGACAATGGTAGTGCAGCAGTGTCTAAAAAGTCTAACAATGCTACTAGCAACAAAGTAAAGTTTAGACATAACGGTAGCATTATTCAAGTGAGTGCTAATGCTATGGCAGCGCATTTTGGTCATGGAGATCAAATGGTTGTTCAGGCAGGAGATATGGCTGCCAATCTTAATGATGTAGCTGCTGCGCCGTATAAGTGGTTTTTCTATAACGATCAAACCGATGTTATTGATAATGCTCTAGGCAGTTTTGTTTCAGGACCGGGAACAACACCTTATGGTTCTGGAAGTGCGCAAATAAGCGTATCCGGAAGTCAGAGAAGAAACTTGGCTACTTATCAGTTTGCAGGTACGCCATTAGCTAGCATTAGTGTTTTAGCATTCAGTACCTATAATCCTTCAGCAGGTAATGGAGGTGCAGCAAACCGTTCGGCATATTTAAACTTTAATGTAGACTTTGACGGAAGCGATACTTGGCAAAGACGTCTTATTTTTACACCACCATCAGGAGCTGTGTCTCAGGATACTTGGCAAGAGTGGGATTGTATAGATAATGGTAATGCTGTATGGCGTTGGTCTGGCGGAACGTTCCCTGGTACTGCAGTAACTTCTATGACATGGAGCGATCTACTGTCAACTTACCCTGGTATACGTATCAGAGTAAGCGATCCATGGTTAGGTATCCGTGTAGGCTCGCCATATGCTAGTGGTTACACGGAAAATATCGATGGCTTTAAATTGAATAATAAAGTGTTCGATTTCGAAAACTAAATTTCAGTAGAAAAGTATATTAATTAATAGCCTGCTTTTTGCAGGCTATTTTATTGTTGTTAAGTTGTGTTTGTCAGCCTTGAGATCGTGTAAAAAGTAGGTATCTGCGATAGTTGTTTATATTTGTAAGGTACTCACAGTCTATATTTTATCATATTTTAATGTAACTTATAGCTGTTAAACGAATTGATGGTAATATTTTGGCTGTCCCGTAATTGTAACCATATATGAATTATAGTATCCTTTTAGTTGAAGACGAAAAAAAGTTAGCAGACACGCTACAAACAGGATTGGCTGAGCAAAACTTTGATGTAACTATAGCATATAATGGGCTAGATGG
The DNA here is from genome assembly GCA_041392855.1 of Flavipsychrobacter sp. Classification (NCBI taxonomy): domain Bacteria; kingdom Pseudomonadati; phylum Bacteroidota; class Chitinophagia; order Chitinophagales; family Chitinophagaceae; genus Flavipsychrobacter; species Flavipsychrobacter sp. The sequence goes on along the minus strand of JAWKLD010000001.1, from coordinate 2,016,628 downwards.
TAAAAAGTTTTATTTAGATAATGCTTACGACCTTATCATTCTCGATATCAACCTGCCTTTTATTAACGGGTATGAGCTGTGCAAGATGATAAGAGAAAATGACGAGCGTGTACCTATCATAATTCTTACAGCATTAAACTTTGTAGATAATAAGATCGAAGGATTTGAGCTAGGGGCTGATGATTATATTCCTAAGCCGTTTGAGTTTAGGGAGCTGCTGGCAAGAATAAAGGCATTGCTTAGACGATCTGACTTAAAGGTGGAAGTAGAGGAAGAAAAACTGTTGAAAATTGCTGATCTGGAAATGAATCTGGATAGCAAAGAAGTGAGAAGAAGTGGGCAGAAAATTTCGTTGACGGCAAAAGAATTCCAACTGTTAGAATATTTGCTTAAGAATAAAGAGAAGGTGGTATCGAGAGCAGATATAGCTAAAGATGTTTGGGAGATAGATTTTGATACCCAGACCAATGTGATAGATGTGTATGTGAACTTCTTGAGAAAGAAATTGGATAAAGGCTTTACGCCTAAGCTTATACATACACAGGTGGGTATGGGTTATATATTAAAGGTAGATCAGGACTAATGCCAATACGCTATAGGATAACGATAGTATATGCTGTGATAGTAGCTATAGTGCTTTCTCTTTTCAGTGTGTCCGTATATTACTATGCCTATAACAGCAAGCAAAAAAGTTTTCAGGAAGAGTTAACCAACCAAGCTATAAGTACTTGTGTGCTATTGAGGATAAATGAACTTGATGCACAGAAAGTAAAAGAAGTGTGTAGTGCTTCTTTTTTTGGGGAGGAGCAAAGAAGTATAGCCATATATGATTATACCTATAGGAGGATATTTTCCTATAACGATAAAGGCGTTTCCTCATTAGCTGTATCTCAAGATATTCTAAAAAAAGCCTCTGCAGAAAAGCCCTATATATTTGAAGATAACGGACGCTTAGCCATAGCCGTAAGGCATCTTACTAGTACTGGTAATTATACTATAGTTGCTGCAGCTGTAGATAAGGGAGCGCAAGAATGGCTTTCGAATCTAAGATGGATGCTTATTGCAGGCTTCTTGATATGCATGCTTATAGTTGCCATAGCGGGTTATTTCTACTCTTTGTCATTAGTAAATTCCATAAGCAGGTTTACAGAGAATATTGAGCGTATCTCTTCCGAAAAATTCTCTTTAAGATTAGATACAGGTACGGATAAAGATGAGCTTCAAAAACTCGCTATAACCATTAACGATCTCTTGGATAGGTTGCAGGCGTCCTTCGATACACAAAGACGTTTTATCGATAATGCATCTCATGAGTTGTCTACACCGTTAGCATCCATATCCAGTCAGTTGGATGTTACTTTACAAAGAGATAGAACTGCAGAGGAGTATATTAAGTCAATGCTGTCTATTAGCGATGATGTGAAGCGCTTGAGCTTGTTAGTAAGAAGCCTACTGGAAATAGCAAAAGTAAGCGGCTCGATGGGTGGTACAGAATTGACGTCGTTAAGGGTAGATGAGCTGATCATGCGCTTGCCTGCTGATATGAAAAAGGCGAGCCCATTCTACGATGTCAAAATACAATTTGACGAATTTCCTGATGATGAGACCTTCTTTGTGATATTTGGTAATGAGCATTTGCTCTATAGTGCCTTTAGAAATATAGTGCACAATGCTTGTAAGTTTGCTGAGAATAAGTCGGCTATAGTAAAGTTGAGCTTTTCAGAGACACATGTTACTATTTCTATTCTTGACACTGGGCCGGGTATTAAGCCTAATGACTTGAAGCACATTTTCCAACCGTTCTATAGAAGTAAAACGCACGATACTTACATTTCCGGAGCGGGGCTCGGTTTGGCGTTGGCAAATAGGATCATTAAACTACATAAGGGTTCTATAGAGGTGAAATCTGAAGAAGGGGAGGGTACTAGCTTTGTTATCACCCTGCCTCTTGATAAGCTGGATAGAGATAAAGACTTGTTAAATAGGTAATATTTCTAATGGATTTTTTGGAACGCTATTTGTTTATAAGTATTACAGCAATACTTTTACATAACATTTAAAACAACGTATATAATGAAAAAGCAATCAAGATTGATTATCGCAGCTGGAGTTATAGCACTTGCCGCATCGTGTAATACAGCTGCCCCTAGTAATGATGGGGCTGATGAGGCTTTTATTGATTCTGCAGTAAACGCCAAAGTAGAAGCGTTGCGCATGGAAATGATGATGCAAAACGATTCTATCATCAATGTGTTGGCACAAGAAAGAGCTGATTCTATTTTGAATGCAATGAGCAAAAAGACTACTGTAAAAAGAAAAGCGCCTGCAAGAACAGTAAAGACAAGAGATGAAGGTACAATGAGTGCTGGTGGAAGTTCAACCAAAGCTAGTTCTGAGCCAACTACACCACCTAATACTAATACTGGTAAAATGGGTAACCAAAGTAGTGGAACTAATACAGGAAAGAAAGGTGACCAGAATAGTGGAACTAATACTGGTAAAAGATAATACTAGTTTAAATCTTAATATAATTAATATAAATAAAGGCTTCCATTTGGAAGCCTTTATTTATTACGGTCTATTGTAAGTCTTAATTATTGTTTAGTAAGTGTTGCAGTACAGTTATCAACAGTTACACCATAAGTAGCAGTGTAAGAGATAGTAATAACACCATTTGCATAATTACCCGTAGCGTTCATTTGTGTGTTACACTTGCTGTCATTAATAGTTAGTGTAGTACCAGCTGCTAGGCCATTAAATAATATTGTACCGCCAGTAGTACAACCGTAGTTACCTAAGTTGCTAACCAATACATCAGAAGGTCCTGTGCCAGCAGTAATAGTAACTATGTAAGGGTTAGAAGTTGTGCCGCCGCAAGTTTCAGTTACAGAATATGTACCAACATATTTTGCATTAGCTTTCGTTTCACAGTTTGTGCCTTCATAGCCAGTAGCGCAAGAGCAAGAACCATTTAAGCAGATACCGCCGTTCTGACAAACTACATCTTTACAAGCGTCTTTGTTGCAAGATGTGTATGTGATAGCTGTAAATGCGCCAATAGTTAAAAGTGCTGATAAAGCAATGTTGCGAATGTTTTTCATAAAGTTTAGATTTTAGTTTTTATATACGACAAATGACATGCCAAAGTTAATTGATAAGAGAAGAATTTCCTCTTTTTTAGCTAAATCATCAATATGATTTTTAATATATGTAAATATGCGTAATGTCAATAATTTATTAACTAAGAATAAGCATATTGATTTCTACCTTTGCGCAGCATGCGAATAGTACTCTTAGTCATATCTTTTTTTCTTTTTACGGTTGCCAGGGCAGATAATGGGCCCTACTATTATGAGTATAATAGCAATTGTAGTAAGGCGTATAATGAACTGCTTTCTCTACAGTCTGAAAGAGCTATACAATATCTGAATAGAGAGAAAGAGCTGCACCCTAATAATCTCATGAGGGTTTATATTGAAGATTATGATGACTGTTTGCTTTTGCTGTTTAATGGAGATAAGGCACAGTTGGCATTGAGAAGAGATAACTTGGACGAGCGTATCAAGCTATTAGAGCAAGGAGGTGATGATAGCCCATGGTATAGATTATGTAAGTCGGGGTTGTATATGCATTGGGCATGTATCTATGTTAGGTTTGGAGAAAATCTTAAAGCGGCTAATCTGTTTAGAAAATCATTTATCCTTATTAAAGAGAATAGGAAACGTTTTCCCGACTTTAAGTATAATGAAGTATTCTATGGTGCAGAAGAAGCTGCTCTTGGTGCCATTCCTGACAATTTCAAATGGGTAGCCTCTATTTTTGGTATGAGAGGGGATGTGAAATCAGGAATAAAAAAGTTAGAAAAATTTTTAGCGACAAGTAATGCAGACGATCTTCTGTATAATGAGGTTGTAGTATATTATGCCTATTTAAAATTCTACTTACTATCAGACAAGGAATCTGTTTGGAGTTTTTTAAACACACCAAAAATAAATACAAACGGTAATCTTTTGTATTCATTTGTTAAAGCCAATATCGCCCATAATTTCAGAAAAGCAGAAGACTGTATAATTGTTATAAACGAAGCAAAGAAAGTTTCTGGTTATGATAAGTATCCTGTGCTAGATTTTGAATTAGCTCAAGCGCAATTATTAAAACAAGATTACTCTTGTATAGAAGCATTCAATAGTTTTTTGAGTAGATATAAAGGAGGTTTGTTTTATAAAGATGCGCTACTTCAGTTGTCTTATGCTTATTATCTGAAAGGCAATGCAGAAAAGGCTAAACGCGTTATGGAACGCGTTGTTCACGAAGGCTCATCTATAGTAGATGCAGATAAGCAAGCGTTGCGTTTTGCAGAACGAGGAGTGCTACCTAATAAAGCATTATTACAAATAAGGTTGTTAATAGATGGGGGGTATTACCAAAGTGCTTTGTTAGAAATAAAAAAGCATAGCATAAGTGATTTTGCTAATGAAGTTGATAAGGTAGAGTTTGTTTTTAGAACAGCAAGAGCATATGATGAGATAGGTGAAGATGAACTTGCTATAGAGTACTATAAGAAAGCAATAAAGCTTGGTTACGGTAAGAGGGAGCATTTTGCTGCACGCTCTGCACTTCAAGTTGGTTTCATTTATGAAAAGAATAAAAAACCGGCAAATGCATTACTAATGTATAAACAAGTGTTGAGTATGGACGACCACGATTTCAAAAGTTCAATAGATCAACAAGCAAAAGCTGGTATCAATAGGTTGTCAGTGCACTAGTAATCCTCTGAAAGTAAGAGCCTTAAAAGCTTTCAGCGGTTCGATAATGTGATATCAATAAAACGTTTTTTCGCTTTTTTTTGCAATGAAAAGTACATATTGGGATTGATTCTTAAAAAATCCTTTAATCTTACTTTAATCTCATTTTTATAGTCTTTTAATACATGCGAATACATATATAAGTTAACTTTACTAGTACTTTATATGTTAATACCATATTATTTATTTGTATAACTCAATTCACGCATGCGTTCACGTGTGCGGGTTTTGTTATTTATAATTTTAGGGTAAACGTTTAAAACTTTATTTGTAATGAAGCATTTCAACTTTTTAAGACAGGCACTACTGCCTTTGCTAGTTATGCTAGCCGTAGTGATACCTGCTGCCGCTCAGCCTCTGAACGGTACTTACACCGTTTACGGTGCCAGCCCGAACTATACATCACTATCGGCAGCGATTAGTGATCTGAATAGTAAAGGTGTTTCTGGTCCTGTAACGATAAAAGTTCGTCCTGGTACACACACGATGTCGGGGCTTACTATTAATAACATTACAGGAGCAAGTGCTACTAACAGAGTCACAATTGAGTCTGAAAATGGTAGTCACTCAACAACTGTAATTAGAAACACTAGCACGAGTTCTAGTTCGACACAAAACTTTGTATTCCGTTTCAACGGTGCAAAATATGTAACGGTTAAGAATCTAGGTCTTGAAAAAACATCGTCGTCTTATGGTAGATGTGTGGTTTTCGAAGGTGCTTCTCAGTATGATATTGTTGATGGGTGTAGGTTGTACGGTAGTACTTCAAGATCTAGTAGTACTTCAAGATCTCGTGTGTATGCTAACAGTGTAAGCCAAGCTAGCAATAACATAATTACCAATTGTAAAATTGAGTATGGTGCACACGCTATTTACTGGAGAGGTTCTTCTTCTTCTTCTTCAGGTACGTCAGACAATAATGAATTTAGTAATAACGAATGTATACAGAATGGTTACTACGGTATCTATACTTATTATACAGACGGTACTAAAGTTTTAAATAATACGATAAATAATACTTTAAGCAGCTATTTCTATGCTGTATACATGGGTTATGCGTATGGTACTACTCAAGTTAACAACAACAAAGGTTCTTTGACTGGTAAAACTTCAAGCGTATATCCTATTTACATGTATTACTGTGAAGGTAACTCAACTACTAATGTTATGGTAGAAAATAATGAGTTCACAGGTAGCACTAGTAGCTCTGTATATCCTTCTTATAACTATTATTGTAAGTATCTGACTTATAAAGGCAATAAGATTGACCTTTATTCTTCGGGTTTTTACAGCTACGGTTATATATATAGTTCTTACTATGGTAACGATAATACAATTGAAAATAACGATATCAAGAGTAATGTCAACTATTACACTTGGGGTTATTTAAACTACCGTAGTAAAGGCACTAAGATGAACTACAACAAGTTTGATCTTAAGACTAGATCTTACTACACTTATGCTTATAGTGTTTATTATTCAGATGATGCTGAAGCTAAGGGTAATGAGATGAAACTAGATGGTTATCGCGGTTGTTATAACTACTTCCCTTATGGTTGTAGTAACTATGTAGTTGATGGTAACACAATCGATGCTTATAGTCAACTAGGTTCATGCTATGCGGCGTATGCATATAGCTATGGCACTAATAATGGAGTTTTTGCCAACAACATTTTAAAGGCGGAATCTAAGAGTACTAGTTCTTGGAACAGCATATATGGTGCATATTTGTACTATGCTAAAAATGTTAACATTTATAACAATGCTGTTTGGGTAAAAGGTAATGGTAGGCCATATGCACTATATATAGGTTATGCTACAAATACTAACGTACATAACAATACTTTTCATGTAGAGAGTACAAGTAGTAATGGTTATGCAGCATATATTTATAATTATGGTAGTCAATACAGTACAGACTTTAAAAACAATGTATTCTCTAAGTCTAGCAATAATGGTTTTGCTGTATACTCTCGTTTCGATGATAACGTAACAATGGACTATAACTTGTATGCTAAGGCTAGTGGAGGTTTAATTACATTTGCTAATAAAGGTGGTTATAGCTCAATTCAAGCTTTACGTAATGCAACAAATCATGGAGATAACTCATTAACGTATGTTCCTGCATTTATGAACCAGTCTACTGGTGATTTAAGACCTGATCCTAGTGCTCCAGCTTCATGGGCTCTAAATGGTCGTGGTGTACAAGTAGCAGGTAATAATAAAGATATAACTGGTGCTGCTCGTGCTGAAACTACAGTACAAGGTGTGCCTGATTTAGGTGCTTATGAGTTCACTCCTACAGCAACGCCTCCTAACTGTACAGCTATTCCTGCTGCTGCAACTGCTGGTTCTACTCAAACATTCTTGTTTGGTCAAGATACTGTAGCTACAATAGCATGGGCTACAGGTTCTACAGTTCCTTCTACTATTGATATGAAGCAATATACTGGTACTAATCCTCCAGGTATTACTTCTATCAACCCAACACAAATGTTCTATTATGTAGATGCCGGTTTTGGTACTGGTACTCATGATTATAACTTGAACTTGTACTACAAGGATCCAGCAATGGGAACTATTGCTTCTGAAGCAGCTCTTCGTTTAGCAGAGAAAGTGGGTACTAATGCTTGGTCTCCATATTCACCTGCGGTAAGTAATTCTAACACTATACGTAACTATATTAGCACACCGAACTTAACTAAGTCTGGTCTATGGACTGGTATTGACGTGAGTGATAACGCTAGTGCAGACGTGATCATTGATCCTGTTTCTCCTTTCTGTCCTGGTACTTACAACGTTAAATTGCGTGTTAAGAACAGTGGTAACAATAAGATCAACAGTCTAAAAGTTACTTGGCAAGAAAATGGTGTAACTAAAGGAACGATCAATTACAACAATACTATAGATATTAATGGTAGTGCAAATGGTAATGAAGCTATCATACCTTTAGGTAATGTTACTTTTGCTAACAGTACTGTGAACCTAAAAGCCTGGACACATGCTCCAAACAACAAGGTTGACCCTGTGCCAGGTGATGATACATTGACTGCAGAAATGCATGCAGCCCTAGCAGGTAATTATACTATTGGTGGTACTACTCCAAACTATCCTGTTGTATCTGATGCAATTACTGATTTGAATAAATATGGTATTTGTGGTAACGTAAACTTTGATATCCGTCCAGGTACTTATGCTGGTCAATTAGTGCTTGGCAAGGTAAATGGTACGGGTTCTAATGCACGTATTACATTCCAAGCTGAAAACGGTGATAACTCATCTGTTACAGTAACAGCTAGTCCTACTAACTTTAATGATGCATATATCTGGAAATTGGATGATGCAGAATATGTTACTATTAAGAACATAACTGTAACTACATCAAGTTCAAGCTATGGTCGCCTAATCGAGTTTACGGGTGCACCTAAGCATGACAGTATTACAAATTGTAGATTAATTTGTACTTCTAATACTACTTTCTATCATAGTGTTATATATGCAAATAATGTTAAAGGTAAAGATATAACTATACACAATAATGTGATGGAAAAAGGTTACTACTCTATATATTTCTATGGCAATAGTGGTAGTTATACTGATGGTTTAGATATCATAGGTAATGACATCTCAGAGAGTGGTTACATGGGTATGTATATTCCTTATAGTGCATCTAACACTAAGGTGAATTATAATAAGCTATACAACCCTACGACTAATGCTTACTATGGTGTTTACTGGTACATGTACGGTATGCCGGCTGGTGTTAGAGAATTTATTGGTAACAATATCTCAGGTACGTTCAGAGGTTATGGTGTTTACTCTTATTACAATGATGGTACAGCGTCAAATCACTTGAAAGTGATGAACAATACTGTAGCCGTACATAACCCATCTAATAGCAGTAACTATGCTGTTCTTTTCTCTTACAATAAGTATATGGATGTGATCAATAACAGCTTCTATATGAATTCTACTAACAGTAATTCATATGCTGCTTATTTCTATCATTCATCTAGCACTTATCGTGATATTACGGTTAGAAACAACGTATTCGTAGGTAAGGGTAGTTCTAAATCAATCTACTTCTACAGAGTGTCTTCTACTCAGACATATGACTATAACAACTTCTATACAGAGAACGGTAACACATTACTTGTTTACAACGGTTCTGCTAGAAACTCACTAGCTGCTTACCGTTCTGCAAGTGGTCAAGGAGATCACTCATTAACTTATGAGCCTGGATTTATGGGTAATACAGACTTACGTCCGGACCCAGCGAATCCAAACTCTTGGTCTCTTAACGGTCGTGGTGTACATATTGCAGGTAATACTACAGATATCAATATGGATAATCGTGTTGATAAGAGAGCAGATGGTGTTCCGGATATAGGTGCTTACGAATTTGAACCTACATCCCTTCCTCCTGCAGCTATAGCTACTCCTGCTTTGCCTGCTCCGGGTGTTACTCAAGTATTCACTTTTGGCGGAAATGAGGTAGCTCAAATTACATGGAACAAAGCACTTAAATTGACATCTCCTATTACTGTTCGTCAGTACAGTGGTCGTCGTGCTCCAGGTGTTAATACTGCTACTCCTCAATCAGCAGCTAATAACATGTACTTCTATACAAATATTGATCCATCTGGTCCTGGTAAGACTTATAACTTTGATGTTAAGGTGAACTATATGGATATTTGGTTAGGTACAATAGCCCAAGAAAATGAGTTGAAACTAGCACACCATTTAGCACCAAATCCATGGGTAGTTTATGGCGGTACGCTAAGCTCTGTTAACACAGGTTCTAACGTTATTAGCGGTACAGGTTTAACTAGCTTCGGAAACTATACAGGTTTACAGAATGGTTCTATATTCTCTTCTTTTGTTACTCCTTCAGGATCTACAGTATTCTGTTATGGAGACACTGTAACACTTAATGCTATACACACTAGCTCTGGTGGTACTTACTCTTATGAGTGGAGATTGAATAACAATACTATTCCTGGTGCTACTTCAGATGTTTACAAAACAACTCAACCTGGTGACTATACTGTAGTTATCACTGAAGTTAAAAACGGTAATACTAAGAAAGCGCAATCAATTCCTATTACTGTAACTGCTGTAGCGCCTCCTATGGCTCTAGTTAATGCAAGCGGTCCTCTTACATACTGTACTGGTAGCAATCTAGTACTATATGCTAGCACAGGTAACGGTCTTGTATATCAGTGGGCTTTAAATGGTGTTGATATCGCAGGTGCTAATAGTTCAACTTATACTATTAAGCAACCAGGTAACTACTCTGTTAAAGTTGAGAATATCGGTTGTTTCACTGAGTCTATTGTTACTCCGGTTACTAGCGGTCCATTAGTTGTAAATCTTGGTGCAGATACTAGCTTCTGTGAAGTGAAAAATGTACCTCTATATCTTGATGCTGGTTTCCCTGGTGCTAAGTATACTTGGAATACTGGTGATACTACACGTACTATTTCACCTAAAGTTTCTGGTGATTACTATGTAACTGTAAATGGCGGTGTTAACTGTATTGATACGGATACTATCCAAGTTAATATAGATCCACTTCCATCAGCAAATGGTATCTCTTATGTTAAGGCTGGTAACAATTATACATTCAGCCCTAGTGGACCTCAAAATGCTAATAGCTACTTATGGTTATTCAGTGACGGTTCTTCTAGCACTAACAAAGTAGTGAACAAGAATGTATCTGATCCAAACTTACACATCCGTTTAGTGATGTATAACAACTGTGGTTCTGACACTATTACTTTAGGTTTCCCTCTAAATGTAACTAATGTGTCTGGTGAAGCTGCTATCAGCTTGTATCCAAACCCAGCTAGCGAGCAAATCACACTTAATATCAGTGGTGATATCGAGCTAAATGAGGTAAGTGTAATCAATGCAGTTGGTCAGGTAATGTACCACAACACTGAAGTGAAGTCTAATGAGATGAAGCTTGATGTAAGTGGATACACTAACGGTCACTACATGTTGCGTGTTACTACTAAGGATGGTGCAATGTTAAGTAAGCCATTCAATGTAATGAAATAAGAAATAGATAACCTCTATTATACAAGGTGCACCTTATGGTGCACCTTTTTTTTTCATAGAGTATAATATTGCGCAGGTCTTTGCAATATGTTACGCCTATAAGTCACGTATGAAGATTAGTGTTTATTTGTAAGGTGGGTATTTGTGACATAAAAGCAGTTTTATTGAAGGTTGCCTGCTTTTTGTTAATGTTAAGTACTTATTATAAAGTAACTTTAATACAGCAGCCAAATTTATATATATGGAAGTCTTTTCTATACCACTACCAGACTTACCTATCCCTTCTGTTAAGTGCGAGCTCACATTTGAGCCGTATTTAAAATATCTGGAGGAGCAGCAAGCCAATACTAAAAGCAGTATCTATAAAATATACTTAGAGTCTATAATAAAGCTCTTGAAAGACAATCCTGTATTATTAAATACAATTAATGACTTACAAGTGTTGGAAGATCATAAGGAGCTTACAGAACTACTAAAAATCACACATTTATCGCAAGTGGCCGGAGAAAATCCTCTTCATTCGCTGGGTATACCATCTAGCGACCCATTGATGATGAATTACTTTAGTTCATCTCTGGCATTTAAGTCCTTTTTTCAGAAAAATAATGGCGTAGCTCAGATATATAGTGAAGAGCATATTGAAGAGCTAATAAGAGAGATGTATTTAATAGTACTGTATGAATGCTATAATATTGGGGATGAGGAAAACTACCCAACAGATAGTGAGCTTCAAGTAATAGATACAAGCCAAACAATAAAGAAGTATTATAAAATAATACGCAGAAATACTTTTGCTGATATCATACCATTAAATGCATTACCTCAGCTTAATAAGGAATGGGTAGAGTATGCTCAAGGTAATATAAGTCTACATGCTGAGCTGAAAGATCCATTGCCTTTTAATGAATTTGTAGTTAGAGGCTTTTTTCTATTCTCTATAGAAGATGATACGGAGGAATTTGCATTAAACCAGTTGAGCGATACCATTGCAAAGTTACATACCTATGACAGCAATGAGTCGTTTTATAAAATGAAAGATGCTACACTGTCTTTATTGGGAGTGGAGAATATAGAGGTAGGCTTCCTACCATTTTTTAAAGTAAATGATAAATATGCGTATCATCAGGAGATCGGTAAGATAAGTGTCGTATTTAATAGCCTAAAGAGTACTCTTGCAATTGATGAATTGTCGAAAGTGTTCAACTTTGTAGCGGAAAAATGCGAGGAGCTGCCAACAATACAATCTTCCTTAAATAAAGACTTGTGTCAAAAAAGCCCCGAATGTGAAGAAGAAGACGCCATTGTAGGCATTCTGACTAATGCAGGGTTAGCACATTTGACCTTTGTCCCAATTTGGAACCAAGACACGCTATTGGGTGTAATAGAGGTAGGGAGTAGAAAAAGTGATGCTATTGACAAAAACGCATTAAGGAAACTAGAGGCAGCAGCTCCGTTTTATCGTGAGTTTTTTATTTATAAGTCTGGCTTTTTTGATGAGTATATGAAGTCGTTTATCATGAATAGGTATACCTCTATACAGCCATCGGTGCGTTGGAAGTTTAATGACGTTGTATGGGATATGCTTAAGGAGGTAGAAATAGAGACGGAAGAGGTTGCTGCTGCTACACCTGCTATTAAGTTTGATAATCTATACCCTTTTTATGGTGCTGTAGATTATAGGAATTCTTCAGCTAAACAGTTACAGGCTATTCATTCCGATTATCTTTTGCAGCTAGACTATCTTAGAACATTACTGGAAGAAGATGAATTTTTAGAGAATAAAAGTGTTGTAGGATTTTTAAATACAATTAGTGCTTGGGAAAGGCGTGTGGAAGGGGAGATAGAGGCTGATGAAGAATATGAATTAAGAAGATTTTTAGAACAAAATGCTGTAACATTCTTAAAAGAGCTTTTTGAGCAAGATAGAATAAGCGAGGATACGTATAAGTTGTATGTAAAAGCTGCGAGCTCTAAAACAGGTATTTTTCATTTGTCGCACAACGATTATGAAAATAGCATGCAACAATTGAATGGTATTTTAAAAACAGAGCTTAATAAAGCACAAAATAGTTTGGCTAAAGTAGTCCCTCATTATTTTGAGAAATTCCAAACGGATGGTGTTGAGTATAGTTTATATGCAGGTAAAAGCATAAATCCTAATATAGACTTTCCTGAAAATATAACAGATATAGTAGCGGAGTGGCAAGTAGAGACAATGGTAAGATTGGCTACAGCAACTTACGAGTATAAGAATAACTTAAGTGTACCCTTAGAAACAACACAACTCATATTGATACATGAAAATAAGGTTGACATAAGTTATAGAGTTGATGAAAAGCATTTTGATGTTGAAGGAGCCTATAGTATCAGGTACGAGGTGATGAAGAAGAGGATAGATAAAGCGAGATTGCTTAATAGTAATGAGCGCCTTACACAACCTGGTAAGATTGCTATTGTATATGCACACCTCAGCAGCTGTAAACCTTATTTAGATAAAATAGAAGAGTTGATAAGTGCAGGCGAAATAGAAAAAGGAATTGAGTATCTTGATTTAGAGCAAATGCAAGGGATTGGCAAGCTAAAAGCAATAAGAGTAAAAATAAATTTTAACAAAGGGAATAAAGTGCAAGCAAAGCCGAGTACTCAAGCATATACTAAATGAGATATAGTAAATACTTCATGTTAGCACTGCTATTAGTAGCGTGTAATACCAATACATACACACAGCCATTGTTGCTAAAGGGGTATGACTGGGATAATATGGAGAAGTTACATTTAGAACATAAGCTCGATGAGGTGTCAGGAATCGTGTATGATAATAGGTCAAAATCATTCTTAGCTGTAAATGATGAGAAGGGTAATATATACAAGGTAAGTGCAGATAACTATAAAATAAGGCATAGTATAAAGTTTGCTGGTGGTGGTGACTATGAGGCTATAGGGTTGAAAGCCAATATCGTTTTTGTTATGAATAGCAAGGGCGGATTGTGGGAAATGGAACTGGATGATGATAAAGTGCGACATGTGGGAAATTATGAGTTCCCATTTGATGAGAAAGTAGAGTTTGAGGCCATGGTTTTGAGTGAGAAGGGTATTATATATTTGATCAGTAAGCAAAGTGCTCTGAATAAAGTGCAAAAGAAAACGCTTTTTTATTCTTTTAACATTAGGACGAAGGAATACAACAAAGAGGTGGCAAAAGGAGTGGATTGGTTGGAGGTGAAGGCAAAAGGTGGAGTAGATAAATTGCATGTGTCAGGCGCAGCAGTGCATCCCTTCTCTAAGAAGATATATATAGTGGCTTCTATTGAAAAGCTATTAATAATCTTAAATAAGGATTGGAAGGTAGAAGAGGTACATAGCTTAGATAAAAAACTGTTTAAGCAGCCAGAGGGTATCACTTTTAATAATGAAGGTGACCTCTTTATAAGTAATGAAGCCAAAGATGGAAGACCTAATATTATAAAGATACCAGTAAAAAGATAGTACATCGATTCATGAAATTTTGGCAACACTTAATATTGTTCTTATCGTTCTCCCCATTTTGTGCCATTGCACAAAACACTTTAAACGAATATGAAGATGTTGCTGCTAGAATCATAATTGTTGGAGATGGTGGTGTTTTGAAAAATGGAGTACATCCTGTTGCGCAAGCAATAAGTAGCTATGTAGGTGAAAATTCTAAGAATACAACAGTCTTGTTTTTAGGTGATAATATTTATCAGCAAGGCTTGCCTGATGAGGAGGAGAATGATCATGTTGAAAAAAAGAATGTACTGCTACAACAACTACAACCCTTTGTTGATAAGAAAGTTTCAGTATATGTAATACCTGGTAATCATGATTGGGCAAATGGCAGAGAGATTGGCTGGAGTAATGTAATTGGGCAGTCAAGATTGGTAAATACATTGTCTGATAATATTAAGTTCTTACCTCAGGGTGGTTGTCCTGGTCCCATCGAGATAGGTATGGGTAATGATGTAGTTCTTGTATTGATGGATACACAATGGTGGCTACACGAGAATGATAAACCAGATGAAACCAGTGATTGTGATTGTAAAACAGAAGCAGAGTTGGTAACCCAGCTAAAAGATATTGCCTTTAGAAATTCGAATAAAAAGATGTTGTTTGCTGCCCATCACCCATTTAAAACTTATGGTATACATGGTGGTTATTACACGTTAAAACAACATCTCTTCCCTGTATCGGATATTGTGCCAAATGCATATGTTCCATTGCCTGTATTAGGCTCAATTTATCCTATAGCGCGTGGTAGCTTTGGTAATATACAAGATGTTATGCATCCTGTATACAAAGACATGATCAAAACTATTGAAGCTGCCATGGAAGATGTGGTTGATTTAACTTATGTAGCTGGTCATGAGCATAATTTACAGTTGATAAAAAAAGGAGACAGGCATTACGTTGTTAGTGGTTCTGGGTCTAAATCTACAAGAGTGAAAATGGGTAAGGGGTCTTTGTTTGCAGCTAGTAAAATAGGTTTTGCTGAAATAGTATACACAAACTCAGGTAAGCAAATAATAACCTTTTACGAAGTAGATGAAAAGGCTACTAAAAAAACGTTGTTTTCATATTCCGTTGATAAGAAACATGTAAAAAAACAGCAAGAGAAAATAGTAGCTCAAGAAGTAAAAAAGCTAGAAGATAGTGTTCTTGTTGCTATTGCCCCTGAGTATGATGAAGTGAGTAATACTCATAGATTCTTGTTTGGTGAACACTATAGAAAGTTATGGGCAACTCCAGTTAAATTGAAGGTGTTTGATCTTAAAGAGGAACAAGGAGGATTGAGTATACTAAAAAGAGGTGGAGGGCAGCAAACAAAATCTTTAAGGCTAGAAGATAGTTTGGGCAAACAATGGGTATTAAGAACGGTACAGAAGGATCCTGAAAAAGCCTTGCCGTCAAATTTGAGAGGCACAATAGCAAAGTCAATAGTTCAAGACCAAATATCGGCAGCAAACCCATATGCTCCATTGGTAGTCCCCATATTAGCCAATGCTATAAACCTGCCTCATGCCAACCCTCAAATAATGTATGTGCCTAATGACCCTTCATTGGGGATATATAAAGATGATTTCTCAAATACAGTATGCTTGTTTGAGGAGCGAGAACCGGTTGATGGGAAAACGTACAGCACGTTCAAAGTGCTGGATAAGTTGGAAGAAGACAATGATAATTTGATAGATGGGTATGCGGTATTAAAAGCTAGAATGTTTGATCTGTTAATAGGAGATTGGGATAGGCATGAAGATCAGTGGCGATGGCAGAAGACTAAATCAGGCAAGAAAAATATATACTCACCAATACCTAGAGACAGAGATCAGGTGTTTTTTATAAGTACTGGTATTATACCTTACGTTGCAGGTCGTAGTTGGGTTATGCCAAAGTTTCAAGGTTTTGATGAGCAAATTAAGAATGTAAATGGTTTCATGTTCAATGCTCGCCATTTTGATAGAAGGTTTTTAAATGAATTAAACCAAGAGGATTGGAAAAGCGTAATAAAAGATATTCAATTAAATATATCTGATAGTATAATAGTAGAGGCAGTAAGGCAACTTCCTGATACAATATATAAACAAGTTGGTGCGCTGATCATACATAACCTTAAGTCTAGGCGAGATGTTTTATTGCAAGAGGGGCTGAAGTATTACAGGTTTTTATCGAAATCTATAGAAGTGCCTGTTTCAGATAAAAAAGAGGTTATAAATATCACATATCAGCCGAATGGGAATTTGAATTTACTTGTACAAAAGAAGGAGAAAAAAAATAGAATAGGTGATACTATTTACTATAGAACAATTGATAGGCAAGTAACAAAAGAGATAAGGGTTTTTGGTAGAGGTGGTAAGGATATATTTAATCTGCAAGGGAATGAAAAGTCTAAGATAAAAGTAAGACTGATAGGTGGTGGCAAGGATGATGAGTTTAAGATTGGTAAATATGTAGATAATAAGAGGAGCATATACATATATGACCGGTCTGACAAAGGGAATTATTTTCCAGATAAAAAGCAGGCAAGACTAAATTTGTCAAGCAATAACGATATTAATAACTATAACGGTAGAACATTTAAGTATAATAAGTTAATGCCACTAGTTGCGGGGGGGTATAATTTGGACGATGGCTTACTCATTGGTGGTGGTGCTATGTATACCAAGCATGGTTTTAGGAAAGACCCCTATTCTTCAAAACATAGTATTGTGCTCGGAGGTGCTTTTGCCACAGGAGCTGGTTTTTTGAAATATAAAGGGCATATGGTAGATGTTATAGGGAGTTTGGATCTTGATGTTCAAGTAAATGTAAGGGCTCCTAATAATACAGCAAATTTTTTCGGTATAGGTAATGAAACCGATTTCTTAAAAATTAGTGAAGATAAAATAAGGTACTATAGAACCCGTTATCACTTAAGTGATATTGAAGGTATGTTTAAATATTCGTTTGGAAAGTATGCAAACTTTTTTGGAGGTGTTACGGGCCAGTACTACAAACTTGCTGATGCAGAGGATAATATAGGTCGTTTTATTATTAGCTATGCAGCTTCAAATCCAAATGAAGACGTGGCAAAAGAAAAACTTTTTGCTGGAGTAAAGACAGGATTTGATATAGATACAAGAAATAGTAAAATAATACCGGTAAGAGGTATGCGTTGGAAAACAACCATAACAGGTGTTCAGCAAATGGGAGGGCAAAGTAGAAGTTTTGCCCGTTTAGAAAGCGAGATGAGTCTATTGGTAAGTTTTAGTAGGAGTCCTAAGGTTGTTTTTGCTAATAGGTTTGGTCTGAGTACTACTTTAGGAGATCCGTATTTTTTTCAGATTAATTATATAGGTGGGCAAGGAAGCCTTCAAGGTTATCGTAATAATAGATTTGCTGGATATGCTACTTTGTACAATAATTTTGAAATAAGGATTAAACTCTTCGATTTTAATTCATATTTATTTCCTGGAAGATTTGGTGTTATAGGATTTAATGATGTAGGAAGGGTATGGGCAAGAAATGATATTTCTGATAAATGGCATGTTGGGTATGGAGGCGGCTTGTTTGTAATCCCCGCACAAACTATTGTTTTAAGTGGTGTGCTAGGGTTTTCGGAGGAAGGTCCGTTACCTTATGTGTCCCTAGGGTTTAGGTTTTAATTATTAAATGTAGCATTATGAAGCTAGATAACTTAATAGACAGTACGGCAAAACATATTCGCAGTGTTTTTGAAAGTAATAAAAAGCCGCAGCTTGTTTATCATAATTTAAAACATACTGAGGATGTAGTAGTGGCTTGTAGAAAGATAGCAGATCATTACCAGCTTGATAAACATGATTATGCCGCTGTAGTTATAGCTTCCTGGTTTCATGATATTGGTTACCTGTTTGGTAGGCCTGAGGGGCATGAGGAAGTTGGCGCGCAAAAGGCTGTTTCATTTGTTTTAGAAAACGGAGGAGATGAGGCACTGGCAGAGAAGGTGAAAGCTTGCATATTGGCAACTTGTATGAGCGCTAGCCCTGGGTCGCTAATAGAAAAAATTGTAAGAGATGCAGATCTGTATCATCTGGGTACAGAAGACTTTTTTGAAAAAAATAAACTGGTAAGGAAAGAGTATAATTTGGTATCTGGCCAAAAAATTTCAGGTAAAGATTGGAGGAAATTCTCCTTGCCGTTTATAGAGCAGCATCGGTACCAAACAGATTATGCCAAAACTTTACTACAGGCAACTTTGATTCAGAATGTAAAGGCGCTAAAAGAGAGGGTAAAACAAGATGATGAAAAGCAAGGCGATAAAGAGCAAAATAATAAAAGTAAAGACGTAACAAGACCATCGAGAGGTATTGAGACAATGTTTAGAACCACATCTACTAACCATCTAAGGTTAAGTGAAATGGCAGATTCAAAAGCTAACATTATGATCTCAGTCAATTCAATTATGGCATCTATTTTAGTGTCTATGTTGTTTAGGAAATTAGATGATGACCCACGTTTGCTTATACCTGCAATATTATTTCTAGCAACATCACTGGTGTCTATCATTTTTGCAATACTTGTTACTCGACCCAATATTACCCAAGGTACTTTTACCAAAGAAGATGTAGACAAGAAAAGGGCAAACCTTCTTTTCTTCGGCAATTTTCATAAAATGAAACTGAAAGACTATCAAGATGGTATTAGTGCCATGATGGGTGATTCAGAGTTTTTATACGGGAGTATGACCCGAGATATCTATAATCTAGGTGTTGTGCTTGGTAGGAAGTATAAAATGCTAAGAGTAGCCTACAGTGTATTTATGTTCGGGTTTATAATTTCAATCATAGCATTTGTTATAGCAGTAACAGCTTTTCAAAAATAGTAGATGCGCTTTTTTAACAGGGACATTAGTTGGCTGGAGTTTAACTTCCGCGTATTGCAAGAGGCGAAAAAGAAAGAGGTGCCACTATATGAGCGAATACAGTTTCTGTCTATTTTTTCATCAAACTTAGACGAGTTCTTTAGGGTGCGTTATACTGTATATAACAGACTCAAAAAAATAAAAGGAGCGGTTAAAGAGGAGGCTAAACAAATACAGGGAATTGTAAATGAACAATTGCCCATTTTTGGTGCAATTCTCAATGATGATATTCTGCCTTCTTTGTATGATCAAGGAATACGTTTATACTATAATGAAGACTTAGATCCCGCGCATCAAGCATTCGTTGCTAATTATTTTTATACTCATGTTCTTACTTTTCTTCAGCCTATTGTTGTTTTCAGTAGAGTAGAACAGACGCTGCTAAACGATAATGCGCTTTACTTTTTTGTGTCATTAAAAAAAGAAGACGAGCAGAGGTATGGCATAGTGAATATCCCAACCCTGCATTTAGGTAGGTTTGTACCATTGCCCAACTTGGATGATAAGTCTCAATTCATATTCATAGATGATGTAGTAAGAACTAATATAACTAAGTTGTTTCCTGCTTATATGGTAGAAGGTTGTTATGCTATAAAACTAACCAGAAATGCAGATGTTGACATTGAAGATGAATGGAGTGATCTTTTTGAAGAGCAAGTGCTGACCATGATACGTAAGCGAGAAAAAGGCGCACCTACCAGATTGTTATATGAAAAGGGGATGGATGACAACAGTGTTGCATTCTTAAAAAAATACTTCCAGCTAAATAAGGGAGGGTTAATAGAAGGAGGAAGGTATCATAATCTAAAAGACCTGTCATCTTTGCCAAACCCTGTAGGAAATAGTTTAAGGTTTAAGCAACAATTTCCTGTTGGTAATAGTAAAATAAATAGTTACAGTTCAGTATTTGAAGCTATTAGTCACAGTGATGAGATGCTTCATTTGCCTTACCATTCCTATAATCATGTGCTTAGATTTTTTAACGAAGCTGCAATTGCCCCAGAGGTTGAGGAGATAAGTGTGACTTTATATAGAGTTGCATCAAACTCCTTTATTACAAATGCATTAATAAGTGCAGCCCGTAATGGCAAAAAGGTTACAGCTTTCGTAGAATTAAAGGCTCGATTTGACGAAGAAAACAATTTGAATTGGGCAAAGAAGATGAAGGCAGCTGGTGTGAGAATTATATATAGTATACCGGGAATAAAAGTACACGTGAAGCTAGCGTTAGTGAAAAGAAGAGAAGGTCTTAATGCAAAATATTACAGTTTGCTATCTACAGGTAATTTTAATGAGAACACAGCTCGTTTCTATACCGATCATATATTGCTTACATCGAATAAAGGAGTCACAAAAGATGTAGATATGCTATTTGCATATCTTTCTGCAAGGAAGCCCCCAAAGGATTATCCTCATATAGTCTTTAGTGATTTGATTGTTGCAGGGTTTAACTTAGTTGATAAGCTAAGTGAGTTAATAGAAAGAGAAATAGTAAATAAAAAGTTGGGAAAGAGTGCAGGTGTTACTATTAAGGTGAATAACTTGGAAGAGCGAGAGATGATAGCACTACTTTATAAGGCAAGTGGTGCTGGCGTAACGATAAACTTAATTGTGAGAGGTATTTGCTGTTTGGTGCCTGGTGTTGAGGGGTTAAGTGAAAATATAACAGTAAGAAGAATTGTAGGTAGGTATTTAGAGCATTCCAGAGTGTTTGTTTTTGAAAATAATGGTGAAAAAGAAGTGTTCGTGGGTTCGGCAGATTTAATGAATAGAAATATTTACAGGAGAATTGAGGTTGTTTTCCCTATATATAACGAAAGGTTGAAGAAAGAAGTTGTTGATATTGTCAACTTACAGCTTGCCGATAATATACAGGCTACTATATTGCAGCAAGATGGACGATCTTTGCCTGTTGAGAATAATAATGAAGTAATAGATTCGCAAATTGCTACTTATAAATATGTAAGCAATATTTAATTATTTAATGCTAATGTTGATGGACTTTAATCAAAGATGGTGTATAGTATTGTTGAGCATATTGTTCATGCCTATGAATCTTGTAGCGCAAGAGAAGCCTCAAAAGAATACAGTTTATAATGTAAACTTAAAATGGGAGTTGCCAACATCTATAGGGTTGCTAGGAGCTTCCTATTTTGGTTTTAGAGAAATGGATAAGTATGCCAGCTATACTGAAAAAGACCTGTATGGATTAAATCCTAACGATATTAATGCATTTGACCGTCCTGTTGTTTTTTACGATCCCGCTGGATATGATCATGGGCAACAGGTTTCTGATATGTTTTTGAATATATGTGTGGCTAGTCCTCTATTATTAGGTCTAGATAGCAAGGCACGCAAAGATTGGGCAGCACTAGCTACTATGTTTGTTACCACGCATACTGTAAACAATGCACTATACTTTACAGGTGTAAGGTCTGTGCGAAGGGCTAGGCCTTTAACTTACAATACAGCTTATGATATAAGCTTGAGAACAGGTGAAGCCAGGAGTAACTCTTTCTTCAGTGGCCACGTTTCTACAAGTGCTGCTTCCACCTTTTTTGCAGCAAAAGTGTTAACAGATTATCATGGTATTAAAGGATGGAAACGTCTGCTTGTGTATACTGCTGCAGCCATTCCTCCTTCTCTAGTAGGTTATTATAGAATGAGGGCAGGTAAGCACTTTAGAACAGATGTGATGGTAGGGCTGGTAGTAGGTGCAGCTACAGGTATTTTAGTTCCTGAATTGCATAGAAAAAAGAACTCAAATAGTAAATTTAGTTTGTCTCCATTTTACTATAATAACTACAGTGGCTTTGCTCTTACGTATAAGATGTAACTTAGGTAAGTTAGAAGCATTATTAGCCCGGCTTAGTAGCTTTTTTTACTACACGGAATAAATTTTAAGAATAGCTTCCTCTGTATTCTTTAGTCTATTTATTCATATCACGCAGATATTCAAATATTTGCAATATTTCAAGTCTGTAGTGTTAATATTTTTTTAACTATTTTAATCTGTTTTTAATCTCAATATAATAAATGGATTAAATTGAGGTTTATATTTACTTAAAATATTAACAAAATACATGTTATTAAAGGTAAACGGTTAAAAATTTTATTATGAATAATCTCTACAAAACAGCTGCTTTTTATGTGCAGTTAGTGCTATTGATGGCACTATTCGGTACTGCTGTAGCACAACCATTAAATGGTAACTATACTATTTATGGTGCTGGAGCAAATTATGCAACATTAAGTGATGCCGCCAGCGCATTGAACTCACAAGGTGTTTCGGGACCTGTTGTGTTTAAGGTGCGTCCTGGTACATGGAGTAGTTCTAGTACTTCATCAGCAGTGTTGAACAGCATTACAGGTGCTAGTGCAACAAATACAATTACATTTGAAGCTGAAAATGGAAATGCTGCTACAACAACTATTACTAATACAAATACTAGTAGTAGTACAACAACTGGCAACTTTATTTTCCGTTTCAATAGTGCGAAGTATATCAAGGTTAGAAACCTAACACTTGATAAAACTAGTTCTAGTTATGGTACTGTGCTTAGATTTGAAGGCAGTGCTTCTAACAACTTAGTTGAAAACTGTGTTATTGAAGGTTCTACCAGTTCTTCTACTAGTACCAATATGGCACGTATCTATGGTTCTGGTTTAGGTAGTGCAGAGAATAACAAGATCAAAAACAATACGATCGACCGCGGTTCTATGGCAGTTTACTGGTATGGTAGCTCTAGCAGTAATTTAAGTGAGGATAACGAGTTTGAGGAGAATACAATAACTCAACCTTACTATTATGGATTCTATACTTACTATACTAAAAACTTAAAGATCAAGAATAACACTATTACACGTAGTGGTTCTGGTACTTTCTATGGTTTTTATACTTGGTATGCTGATGGTGCTTTTGAAATATCAGGTAATACTTTGACTTCTACTAGTGCAACAAGTACTAACTATCCAATGTATTTCTACTACTGCGATGGTACTTCTACAGAAAGAGGTAGCATAAGCAACAACAATATTACTGTATCAAGCTCTACTTCTATATACAACTATATCTACTATAGTAACTATTATTCTATCTCAGGTAATAAAATTGATTTAACTAGTAGTAGTACAATATATCCATTGTATAACTATAACTACAATAGTAGTACTGCTTTTGGATATGGTAAAGATTGCTATATAGAGAACAACGAGATCACAGCTACAACTAATAGTACCATTTATCTATATGGTCACTATTACTATCAGCAAAATCCTAAGTTCAATAACAACAAGATCACTTTTAATGGTGGTTCTGGTACTCAGTACATCTACGGTGGATATTACTACCAGTACAATATGGAGTTTAATGGTAACACTATTAAAATGGATGGTACTAGCGGCTCTAAATATTTATATGCTGGTTACTATTATTCTAGAAATAATTTCGAATTCTCTAACAATGATGTTGAGATAAATTCAACTACAGGTTCTATATATCACTATGTAGGATACTATCAAATAGATAACACTGGTTATGCTAAGTACAACAATAATAAAGTAAGATTAAAAACTACTTCGTCAGGTGGTTCTTACAACTACTTTGCTTATTACAATACTAGCGCAGAAATTACAGGTAATGATATAGAGTCTCGTTCTGGTACATCTACTGCTTATGGTATGTATGCTTACGGTTATTCAGGTGGTGCAGGTCCTTGGATAATAAAGAATAACAGAATAGTAGCAGAAAGTGGTGGTAGTGGTACCGTTTATGGTCTGTATAATTACTATGCAAATAATTTAGATCTTATAAACAACTCCATTTATGTTAAGTCTTCTGGTTTTAGATATGCGTACTTAGGTGGTTATAATAGTGGTGGGGCAAGAGTGTATAATAATACTATGCATACTGCTGGTGGTAACTCTAGTACTGCATATACATTATATATATACGAATCTTCAGGTTCACAATCTGCTTCTATTTACAACAATATGTTGTCTAGAGATGGAGGTAGTGGTTATTTGACTTATATGTACACTCCTACTTATTACGAGATGGACTATAATAACCTTTATGCTGATGGTGGTACAATGGTTTATTATGGTGGTACTGGTCAAAACTATACTACCATATCTGCTCTAAGAGCTGGTACTGGTCAGAATATGAACTCGCTTACCTATGCGCCTGCATATATGAATGTATCAAACGGAGATCTACGTCCTGATGCTACAAGCGCTAACTCTTGGTCTATGAATGGTCGTGGTGTTCAGTTTGCTAGTAATGGTACTGATATGTTAGGCAACCCTCGTGCAACAACAACTATTGATGGTGTTCCGGATTTGGGTGCTTATGAGTTTACGCCTACTTCTACGCCTCCAAGCTGTGTTGCTACACCTGCTACACCTACAGCAAGCTCTAGCCAAACATTTACATTTGGTGAAGATACTGTTGCGGTGTATCACTGGGGTACTACAGTGCCTTCTACTTTAGATATCAAACAATATACTGGTACTAACCCTCCAGGTATTTTGAGCATCAACCCAACACAAATGTTCTACTATTTTGATGCTACATCTACAGGTACTAGTACTGGTTTGAACTTTACACAAGATCTATATTATAAAGATGCTTGGATGGGTACAATAGCTTCAGAAGCTGCATTGCGTCTTGCTGAAAAACCAGGTGCAAGTGCTTGGAGTGGCTATGCGCCGTCTGTAAGTTCTTCAAACACTGCAAGAAACTTCATACATACTCCAAATGTTCCTAATGGTGTTTCTTTATTTACAGGTATAGACGTGAAAGATAATGCAGGTGCTGATGGTATCATCGATCCAACTCCTCCTTTCTGTCCTGGTACTTATACTGTGAAGATGAGAATCAAAAACAATGGTAATAATATTATTAACAAGGTTAAGATAGCATGGGAATTAAATGGTGTTGCACAGACTCCAATAGTGTACAACACGCCTATTAATATCAATGGTAGCGTACAAGGTAATGAAGCTATTATTCCATTGGGTAACATCACTTTTGGTAGCACAGGTGTGAATATCAAGGCTTGGACTTATGAGCCAAATGGTAATCAAGACCCTGTTCCTGGAGACGATACTTCAAATGTGAACTATAGAGCGGCATTGCAAGGTACATACACAGTTGGTGGTACTACGCCAAACTTTGCTACTCCTGTTGATGCTGTTGACGCGTTGAATTCTTTTGGTACATGTGGTAATGTTACTTTCAATATCCGCCCTGGTACTTATACAGGTCAGTTGGTTATTAACAACCCACAAACTGCTGGTACTCCTGGTAGAGTTACCTTCCAGTCTGAGAATGGTGTTGCATCAACTACAACTATCAATTACGGAACATCAAATAATGGTGTAATTGAATTGAGAGATGCAGATAATTTCACTTTCAAGAATCTAACAGTTACTACTACGTCTACGGGTCATTCTTTTGGCTTGCACGGCGGTTCTGATAGAGACTCGATCGTAGGTTGTGTGCTTAATGCTCCAAACGCTGGTAACACTTACAACTCTTGTATTTTTGCTTACAGTCAGTATACCAACTTTAATGGTGAAGATCTGGTAGTGAAAGGTAACGAGATCAACGGTGGTTACTATACTGTATGGATCTATAGCTCTAGTACTCCTATTAACAGGCCTGTTGTTGATAATAACACT
Organism: Flavipsychrobacter sp.; assembly: GCA_041392855.1. Classification (NCBI taxonomy): domain Bacteria; kingdom Pseudomonadati; phylum Bacteroidota; class Chitinophagia; order Chitinophagales; family Chitinophagaceae; genus Flavipsychrobacter; species Flavipsychrobacter sp. The sequence goes on along the minus strand of JAWKLD010000001.1, from coordinate 1,990,681 downwards.
ATCAAGAATGCAGGCTATATGGGTGCATACCTTTACAGAACTAATGGTTTGGTGTTCACTAATAATACATTAGACAACTTTACTACTAATGGATACTATGGTGCTTACATCTACTATCCATACCAAAGCCCGAACATTAGCAACAACACTATTGAGAAAGACTACGGTTATGGTATGTTAGTTTACTATGCTGAAGGTTCTTCTTCTAATAGAGCTAAGATAATGAACAACGCTATTGCTATGACTACAGGTAGCACTGCATACTATGGTATGATGGTGTCTTACGGTCAGTATCAAGATATAGCAAACAACAGTGTGAACTTTACGAATAATAACACAACCGGTTATGCAGGTTATTTCTATTATTCAAGCAGCACTTATAATAACAATAATTTCTACAATAACGTGTTCTGTAACACAGGCGGTGGTCCTGCGTTGTTGTACTACAACTTAGCATCTAACAATAACATGGACTACAATAACATCTACGCTACAGGTTCTACCTTTGCTAGTTATAATGGTAGTACGGTTTCTTCTTTCTCTGCATGGAAATCTGCATCAAGTTCTGATAAGAACTCTATAACATACGATCCTGGTTTTACAAGCAGTACAGATTTGCGTCCTGATGCAACTAATCCTGCAAGCTGGTCTTTGAACGGACGTGCATTGCAAATTGCTGGTAATAATAAGGATAGGTTAGGTTCAGCAAGAATTGATGATGTTAAGAACGGTACTCCTGATATTGGTGCTTACGAATTTACACCAACTGTAGAGCCTCCGGTAGCTACAGCAGTTCCTGCTAGCGCTAACCCTGGAGATGTACAAGTGTTTACTTTTGGTGAGCAGCAAATAGCTCGTGTTAAGTGGGGTACACAACTTCCAATAACAGCGCCATTAGTTATCAGACAGTATAGTGGTGAAAAAGGTGCTGGTATTGCAGCAGCAGCAGCTCCTAAGGGTAGCATGTATTTCTACACTACTGTTCAAGCGCAAGGCACTAGTACGATTTATGATTTCGATCTAGACCTAAACTATATGGATATATGGATGGGTACTATTAGCAACGAAAGCGAGTTGAGACTTGCTCATAAGTTTAATAGCAACTATCAATGGATGCTTTTCAGTGGTACTTTGAGTAGCGTTAATACTGGTACTAATGTTATCAGTGGTACATCATTGATTCACTATGGTGCTTTCACCGGACTGGAGAATGGTAGTATTACATCTGCTTTCGTTCGTCCTTTGGGTAAAGCGGTAATATGTACTGGTAACAGTGTAACGCTAAGTGCTGAGCCAGTAGTTGCAGGAAATACTTACCAATGGTATAAGAATAATGTTATTCTTCCTAGTGCTACAAGCCAAACATATACTGCAAACCAAGCAGGTGACTATAGTGTAGTAATAACTAACGGTTCAAAATCAGTTGAAGCTGTTCCGTTAACAGTTAGTACTGTAGCTCCTCCAAATGCACTTGTATCAGCAAATGGCCCTCTTACTTACTGTATAGGTAATGGTTTAACATTGAGTGCAGGAAATGGTCAAGGTCTTAAATACCAATGGCAGTTAAATGGTGTTGATATTGCAGGTGCAACAAATAACACTTATCAACTAAATCAAGCAGGTAACTATACAGTTGTAGTAACAAACATTGGTTGCAGTACATCTTCACCAGTTACTCCGGTTACTAGTGGTCCGATCAAAGTTGATCTAGGTAATGATACTAGCTATTGTGAGAAGAAGAATGTATATCTAGTGCTTAATGCTGGTTATCCTGGTGCTAAGTATACTTGGAGCACAGGTGATACTACAAGACAAATAGCTGTTACTAAGAGCGGTAATTATACAGTTACTGTTAATGGAGGTCCTAACTGTATTGCAACAGACGATATTAATGTGAATATAGATCCGTTGCCAAGGTCTAATGGTATCTCTTACGTGAAAAATGGTAATGAGTATACCTTTAACCCAGCAGGTCCTGCAGGCGTAATTGGTTATCTATGGTTGTTCAGTGATGGTACAACTAGTACACAACAATATCCTAAGAAAACATTAAATGGAGAGTTGTATGTAAGATTAGTAATGTACAATCAGTGTGGTTCTGATACATCTCAATTAGGATTCCCACTAAATGTTGAAGGTGTGGCTAATAACTTTAGCGTAGACCTTTATCCAAACCCTGCGTCAAACAAGGTTACTGTTAAAGTACAAGGCGCAACAATGGAATCTGTACAAATATTGAATAGCGTAGGTATGGTTGTATATGGTAGCGAAGTAGGTAATGATGGTAAAGAGCACAGTGCAAATATTAGCGCTCTGCCAAACGGTCACTACACACTAAGAGCGGTTGTTGATAACGGATATATAATCAGTAAGCCATTCAACATACTACGATAAGATGCTTTATTACAAATATTGATTTAAACATGTATTTGTTAGGCAGCCATTCTTGGCTGCCTTTTTTTTGCTTATTATTAGCTTCTGTCATTTATGTTTATTTGCGATAGATACAGTCTATTAGTTGTATAGTGCCGACTAATTTGGTTTTCTATACATAATTGTGTACCCTTCAGGGATATCACAAAAGCTTTATTGTATCGAACAGTTACATTGGTTGGACATTACCATATTTGTCGTTTATTTCCTTTTACTACTAGGAATAGGGTTTTATTTCTTTAAAACAAATAAATCTGACGAGGATTATTATGTTGGGGGAAGAGGTATGTCGGCAGGGCATATTGGGCTTTCAGTAGTAGCTACAGATGTCGGTGGAGGTTTCTCTATTGGTCTTGGCGGTCTTGGTTTTACAATGGGGCTTGCAGGTAGCTGGATGCTGTTTACAGGCTTAATAGGTGCATGGTTAAGTGCAGTGTTGTTAATCCCTAAAGTATATCCAATAGCTAAAGAAAAGAAACTATTGAGCTTCCCGCAGGCAATTAAGCATTATTATAATAAAGAGGTTGCTATTGTTGCAGGTATTATTTCATTAATAGGGTATATAGGTTTTTCCAGTAGCCAAATTTTAGCAGGTGCTAAGTTAGCGTCAGCTACATTCCCGGCAACGATAAGTATTAATCAGGCAGTATTAATTATGGGTGTCATAGCTGTATTGTATACTGTGGTGGGTGGCATAAAAGCAGTTATTTATACAGATACTGTGCAGTGGATAGTCTTGATGATAGGGTTGGTAGGGATAGGTATTCCTTATGGGTACTATTATATCGGAGGATTTGAAGCGATACAAAAATATGTGAGTACGGATATGATGTCTTTAACCAACATCTCATTAGCAGATATTTTTAATTGGCTAATTACCATAGTGCCTATATGGTTTGTAGGTATGACATTGTATCAGCGTATTTATTCAGCAAAAGATGAAAAGACCGCAATAAAAGCATGGAAGATAGCAGGTTTGTTCGAGTGGCCTATTATGGCTTTTATGGGTGTGGTACTCGGTTTGTTTGCTAAAGTGGCTTTTTTGCAGGGTAGTTTTGCAGCATTAGGTTTTCCTGCAGATAGTATGTTGGATGCTGAAATGGGACTGCCTATGTTTTTGCGGAATATGTTGCCTGTTGGGTTGATGGGTTTAATGTTGTCAGCCTATTTTTCTGCAATAATGTCTACTGCCGATAGTTGTATTATGGCGGCTTCAGGAAACTTGATGACAGATATAGTCGGTTATTTTAAACCTAAGTTGTCTAACAATTTAGGGTTGTCTCAAGTGCTTACTTTAGGTATTGGTATCTTTGCTATTCTATTGGCTACTCAAATGCAAAGTGTACTAGAGTTAATGCTGTACTCTTATGCATTTATGGTTTCGGGTTTATTTGTGCCTGTTATAACTATGCTTTTTGTTAAAAAGCTGAAACCTGCTGCTGCTATTGTTTCAATGATTGGTGGAGGTTCTACCACTTTGGTGCTTATTTTATTACAAGTGCCATTGCCTTACGGGTTAGATGCCAATTTGTTCGGAATAGGAATATCTACAATATTATTTGTACTAGTAAATAAATACAGAAGATGAATATTACAAAGATTGACACAGAAACAGGAATGCATGAGAAATTTAGTAATGAAAAAATTGCCTCTTTTTTATTTGAGCATTTAGATCAATATGGAGATAAGATTGAAGATATTACTAAGTGTATAGAGTATACGCAAAAGAAACATGAGCAGAAAGGAGGCTTTGTACTAGTAGCTAGTGATGGGCAGGATAATATAAAAGGAGCTGTAGTTGTAAATGAAACAAATATGGGTGGGTACATACCTGAAAATATCCTTGTATACATTGCCGTGCATAGTGATACAAGAGGCACTGGTTTAGGTAAGCGACTTATGCAAGCTGCAATCGATAATTGTGTTGGAGATGTGGCCTTGCATGTAGAGAAGGATAACCCTGCAAAATTCCTTTATGAAAAAATTGGGTTTACAAATCCATACTTAGAAATGAGGTATAAAAAATAACCATGGCGTATATTACACTAAATAGAAAGTCGCTTGAGCATAATTATAGGTATCTACAAGGTTTGTTTAAAGAGCACCATATAGAATGGGCGCCTGTGCTTAAGTTGCTTTGTGGTAATAGAAAGTATCTAGAGTTTGTTTTGTCGTTAGGGGATGAACAGGTTTGCGATGCAAGATTGTCTAATCTTAAAACGATCAAATCAATAGCTCCTAATAAAGAAACGATATACATAAAACCTCCTGCAAAGCGTAGTATAGCTAATGTTGTGAAATATGCTGATGTTAGCTTTAATACAGAAATTACTACTATTAAATGGTTGTCGGAAGAAGCGGTAAAGCAAAATAAAGTACACCGTATCATCATCATGATAGAGTTAGGTGATTTGCGAGAAGGGATAATGGGGGAGGATCTAATTAGTTTTTACAGACAAATATTTGAGCTGCCTAATATAGAAGTGGCAGGAATAGGTGCGAACCTAAACTGCCTAAGTGGAGTAATGCCAAGTAAGGATAAGCTAATTCAGTTAAGTCTTTATGAGCAATTGATAGAAGCAAAATTTGATAGGAAAATAAGAGGTGTTACAGGAGGTTCATCGGTAATGATCCCTCTTTTGCTAACCAAGCAAGTACCAAAGGGCATCAATCATTTTAGGGTTGGGGAAACTTTATTTTATGGCAATAACCTATTTACAAACGAAATAATACCTAAAATGAAATCTGACATCTTTAGACTTCATGCAGAAGTTGTAGAGATAACAGAGAAGCCAGTAGTGCCTTTTGGAGAACTGGATAGCAACCCTTCGGGAGAAACATTTGAAGTAAATGAAGAGGATTATGGAAAGACTCATAAAAGAGCAATACTGGATATGGGATTGTTAGATGTGTCTCATGTTGACTTTTTACATGCTATGGACGAAGGTATTGTGATATTAGGTGGTAGCTCTGATATGCTTGTAGTGGATATTGAAAATGCAATAAATGATTATAAAATAGGAGATCTGATTTCATTTAAAATGGACTACATGGGTGCTCTTAGGTTAATGAACTCATCATACATCGAAAAGAGATTTTTTGATGAGCATGAGAAAAAATAAATCTCAAGAAAAAATAATGGAAGATCTAATAGCAATACGTAGACATTTGCACCAACATCCTGAGTTGTCTAAACAGGAAAGTAAAACACAAGAGTTTGTCCTAGGTCTGTTAGGAAAGCTAAATGTAGATAGTGTAGAAAAAGTAGCTAATACAGGAATTGTAGTGTTCTTTAAGGGTAAGGCGGAAGGTAAAAACCTTTTGTTTCGTGGAGATATGGATGCTTTGCCTATACAAGAGTTCAATGATTTTGAATATAGATCCTCTAGTGAAAATGTGTCGCATAAATGCGGGCATGATGGCCACACTACTATTATGTATGGTCTTGCAAAGCAATATGCTATAGAGCGACCTGAAAAGGGAGATGTCTGTATTGTTTTTCAGCCGGCTGAAGAGATAGGTTGGGGTGCTGTAGAAATAGTAAAAACAGGATTGCTCGATAAGCATTCTATAGATAATGTGGTCTCGCTTCATAATGTGCCTGGCTATGTACTACATGATATTGTGTGTAGGGAAGGTAGTTTTACGCCAGCTGTCACAACATTGATAGCCAGCTTTATTGGGTATACTTCTCACGCTGCAGAGCCTTGGAATGGTCGTAATCCAGCAGCTGCAATGAGCAAATATATGCTTGAAGCACTCAAGTATAATGAGGAGCAAAAAAAGACCCACGAGTTTGTAACAATAACGCCGGTATATACAGAAATGGGGGCACTTGCCTATGGGACATCTGCAGGAGAAGGGTCTGTCCATTTAACAATCAGGGCAGACAGTACTGAAAAGCTAGAGCGAATACTTGCAGCAATACAAGAGCAAGGTTTTGCTATAGCTAAGGGTGAAGGTTTGCAAATAAAGTTTAAAGAAGAAGAACGTTTTGAATCAAATAAAAATGCCCAAGATGTTGTAGCTCTTATTAAAGCATCAGCAAATCATTTAGGGCTTAATTATGTAGAGAAAGATGAACCTTTTAGATGGGGTGAAGATTTTGGGATATATACACAAAAGGTAGAAGGTGCTATGTTTGGTATTGGGTCAGGGCTAGATTGCAAGCCATTACATCATCCCGCTTACGACTTTCCCGATGAGATAATAACAACAGCGATCAATATGTTTATTACCCTTCAAAAAGAAGCACAAAAGAAATAAGAATGACAGAGATATCTCTAGATAAGTCAGCTATAAAAAACAACTGGGATTTTCTACAATCTTATTTCCCTCGCCAAGTAAAAATAAGTGCAGTTGTGAAAGGTAATGCTTACGGGCATGGTATAGAAACATATGTGCCTTTTGCTGAAGAGTGTGGTGTTTCGCATTTCTCTGTTTTCGATGCAGAAGAAGCATATAAAGTGCATAGAGTAGCAAAAAAGAGTACCGCTATAATGATTATGGGGGCAATGGCTGACGAGGACATAAGCTGGGCAGTAGCTAATGATGTAGAATTTTATGTTTTCGAAAAAAGCAGATTGCTAAAGGCAATCAACGAAGCTGAGCGACAGGGTAAGAGGGCTATAGTTCATATAGAGGTAGAGACAGGGATGTACCGTACTGGTTTTGAGGAAAAGGATATGGATATGGTTATTAGTACCCTTGAAAAGAATAAAGACTTTTTGACTTTTAGAGGGTTATGTATGCATTTTGCAGGTGCTGAGCATATTAGTAACTATGTGAGATTAAGAAAGCAAAAAGCCGCGTTTAGAAAAGTATTAAAACAGTTTAAAGCATCGGGTGTTGAACCTGAAATAATACATACTTGTTGTTCTGCCGCTTCATTGCGTCTTCCGGAGATGCACTATGATATGGTGCGTATTGGTATCATGCAATATGGCTTTTGGCCAAGTCAGGAATTAAAAGTGGAATACTTGACCAAGAAAGAGTTTGAGGATGGTGATGTTGTATCATCTCCACTGCATAGAGTGATTAACTGGACAAGTAATGTAATGAGCACAAAAATAGTACCTAAGGGGGCTTATATAGGTTATGGATACTCCTTTCTTGCCAAGAGAAATATGGAAATAGCAACAATCCCTGTTGGGTATTCGCATGGCTTTAGTAGGGGGTTAAGTAATTCAGGTATTGTATTGCTAAAAGGGCAATTGTTACCAGTTGTCGGTATTGTGAATATGAATTGTATTGTTGTAGATATTACAGATGTTCCTGGTGTTTCAATAGGTGATAAAGTTATATTGATAGGGGAGGAAAATAATAAGGAAATAAGTGTAGCCTCTTTCGGAGAGATGATCAATGAGCTGAATTATGAACTGCTAACAAGATTGCCCAATGAGATAAAAAGAAAGTTAGTAGAAAGCATATAAATGTTTTGTATAGTAATAAGTTGGTATTACGAACAGGTTTCAAAATAATACCTTTCAAACAAATAGTAATTCTTTTCAAACAAATAATATAGCCATATCAACCCCACATTTGCATTCATTAATAACTAAAACTTATTTAAAACTAAATGCAAATGAATAGTAACAAATTAACAAGCCTGTTTTTGGTGATCGCTGGTCTAATAGGCTTAGCTGTAGGTGTTGGTCTGACATTTTTTCCAGTGTCAATGCAAGCCCAATACGATATTATAATGCAGGGTAATGTAAGCCAGCTTAGCGAGATAAGAGCCCCAGGCTTGTCTATTTTATCCATTAGTGTCATTATATTAATTGGTGCTTTTAGAGTTCGTTGGAGGTATATAGCATTACTCTTATCGGCTCTTGTGTTCCTTTCTTATGGTGTTGGACGATTATTAAGTTTAGCATTAGATGGAATCCCTGCTCAGGGTTTGATGGTTGCCATGCTAGTAGAACTAATTATTGGTCTGTTAGCACTATTGGCATTGAGGAAAGTAAAGGTAAATATAGATTAATACAAAAGGAAAAGGGCTATACATCAGTATAGCCCTTTTAAGCTCCTCTTGTTGGACTCGAACCAACGACCCTCTGATTAACAGTCAGATGCTCTAACCAGCTGAGCTAAAGAGGAATGTTGTTGCTGGGAGTGCAAAAATAAACACTTTATTAAAATTGCAAAACATTTTTTTAGAAACCTCCCATATATTTATAGTTCTTAAGTATTAAGCCAATGTCTGCGCTAGGGGTGTATTGTTGGGCATAGGTGTTGTTCAGTTTATCGATAAGGTCTTCATCTGGCTTAAAGTCTGTCAATATATTGTATGGTGGTAGTATTCCTTCCCTTAAAGAGGGTAAATATTCGTTAATAGGGTCTGTGTAGCCCACCCAAGTATTTTTTCCTGTTAAGACAAGTATGCAGTTACTTAAGTAATTAAATGGTCGTTTAACCATGAATATAAAAATGGGGCTGATAAGTAACATGATAATTGACACGAGTACGTCTAAAATGCGCTTATTCCTTTGTTGGGCAAAACGTGCCAAATTGTAAGTGCGGTCTATAGTATATAAGTCTCCTGCTGTATGGCTAGAGTTGCTTCCTACAAAGCTTTGGCTGCCAGGGATATGTATTTTATAATCGTTGTCGGCTCCGCAAAGCTCCATCTGTTTTAAGATTTGGCTATAGCTAAGCCCATTTACACAAAAGATCACTTCGTTGATACTTGCAGTATATATGAAAGCCTTCATGTCTTGGAGTGATGCCAAAGCATTATTTTTATCATCAGTAGGGGAGATGCGACCCGAAACCTCTGGAGCGTAGTGCACTTTTTGTAAAGTGTCCGTTGTGTTTTTATAAGCCTCATTAGCTCCTACTATTACGGCTTTGCTAGGTAGTTTGTCGTATGGAATGAACTTGATAATACCTAGTCTGTAAAAAAGCTCATGTAAGCCAAGCATGGCCACTGTGCCTATAAATCCGCTAAGTATTATGATAGCTCTGGAATAACGTAAGCCAGGTTGTAGCATACCGTAGTAGGCCAAAATAAGCACGGTGCCTATTACCATGCCTCTTATAACTCTAGTCGCTCGGTAGGACTGGTCGTAGGCGCCATTCATATACAAGCTGAAGAGCCATAGTAGAATATAAACAGGGAAGGTTGCAAGGACAGAGCTCAGAGGAATTGGCTGAATGCTTTTTACCTGTTCTACCCAAAAGTCTTTCATGAACCAAAGTGTTCCTAGTAGTATCAATGCATCGAACAGCGGCATTCTTAATACCTTAAGCACTTGTTTTGCCGCTCCCAGTATTGCCCTGAGGATGATGCCTACATTGATAAATAGGATGAATAAACGAGCACTTTGTTTGCTATAGTGCTTTTTTACAAAAAGAGAAAGCGCTTCATTAAATATCCTTACATAAGACAACGTCGCTTTTCTGGTACTTTCTCCTTTATAATGTATTATAGTTGTTTCTGGGTAGTATATGTTCTTATGCCCAGACTGTTGTATTCTGTAAGAAAGGTCTACATCTTCGCAATACATGAAATAATCTTCATCAAATGCACCTCCGATCTCTTTTAAAAGAGATCGTCTTACCATCATACAGCAACCCGATAGTACGTCTACCGCCGCGGTTTCATTATCACCTATATGTACTGCATAATATTTGTTGAAATAGGGCGATTTCTTGAATAGCTTATTAATGCCGGTAGTCTTAAATATAGCTACCGATAAAGAAGGGAAAGATTTTTTCCCGTCTGGTGCAAATTGGCCTTTCCCATCTATTATCCTTGGTCCTATGGCGCCAGCATCAGGATGGGTGTCCATATAGCTAGTAAGCTTTTCTAAAAAATCTTCAGGCATTACGGTGTCAGGGTTGAGGAAGAGGATATACTCTCCTTTGGCAATGGCTACCCCCTGATTGTTAGCTTTAGAAAAGCCTTTGTTGTCCTTGTTCTCAATAAGTACCACTTCGGGGTACTTGTCCTTCACCATCTTACAACTATCGTCATAAGAGTCGTTATCCACCACAATTATTTCAGCATCCAGCTTTGCACAAGCTCTTGATACTGAGTGTAAACATACTTCTAAAAAGTATTTTACGTTGTAGTTGACTATAATGACAGATACCTTCATGCAGGCAAGGAAATTTGCAGTTGAGTCTGCGAATATAAGTTTAGGAACCTTAATAACGAAAAAGCAGCAGATACATTGTGTATCTGCTGCTTAAAAGTATTAATAATATCATCTACTTAGTTAGATAGTAGATGTTTGTTACAAATTTGTTCGAGTCTGTTTCTTGCTCAGGGCTTACTACATATTCTTCAATTACAACATTAAGCTCTTTGCCACTCTTTCCAAGATGTTCGCCTAGCGCCATATGAGCATTGTAAGAACCTGAATAGCCTCCTTGGTACTTGATCATATAAGCTTGAGATTCAGGTATACGTGCCATGTCTACGCCTTTTATGTCGTCTCCATCAGTTACTGCAAATGTAGGTGCCATATCAGCTTGTCCGTTTTCTTCATCCCACTTGTAGTAGATAGCTCCAGCAGGTTTAGTCTTGTCTATTCTATCTCCCGCTGCGCCATATATCTTGCCATAAGATTCTTGAAAATAGTTCTGCATGTCAGCAAATTTAACCGTGCCCCTTACTGATGCATAAGTAGTAGCAGGGAAGGTTGTAGTTTGAATGTTGAATGCAGACGCTTTGCCGCTTTCTACATATTCTTTTAGGTAACCAAGGCCTTCATCAAAGCTGGCTTCTAGCATGCTTTTCATACCCATTAATGATGACATGCCTCTCATGAAGAAGCTTTGAGTAGTATGGTAGCCCCATATAGCAGTAACATTTCCATCGTCGCCCTCTACTTTTAAGTAACCGTCAGCTGTGGCATCAAATGGCTCAATGAAGTGCATGTCATAGCTCATCATATTGCCAGATACATTATTGTTAGTAATGCTTCCTTTGCCAGATTTTTCACCTGTCCATGTATATACACTACCTACTTCTCCATCGGTACCATCTACAGTATACGTCATTGTAGAATCCATAGCTTTCCACGGGCTCCAGTTTGTCCAGTTGTCAAATTTTACCATTTGGTTCCAAACAGCTTGTTTTGAACCATTTATGGTTGTAGAACGTTCAATGTTAACGTCTTTTTCTCCTGTTACACATAGTATTAAAAAGCCCACTATCAATATAACCAGAAGAATACCAATAAAGCGTAAAAACTTTTTCATAGTCGATTTATTTTAATTTGTACCAAAAGTATGAAAATAATTCAGTTGAAGGTATAGACCGTCTATTATTCTAAGATTAATAGTGTTGGATTTAAGTATTGTTATACTTCTGTATTAGTAATGTACCTTTGCAGAATGAAAAATATCAGGCATTATAGTTTAGAGGATTTGACCGACTTGATGAAAGAGTTGGGAGAACCTGGTTTTAGAGCCAAGCAGATATATGAATGGGTGTGGGATAAGCATGTGCATGATATAGAGGGAATGACCAACTTGTCTAAAGAGTTAAGAGCTAAGCTCTCAGAGAAATTTAATATACCTAAAGTTTCTGTAGATCATAGTCAATTTAGTAGCGACGGTACTATTAAAAACCGATTGCAACTGGATGATAAGTATTATATAGAGAGTGTATTGATACCCACAGAAAAAAGAATGACAGTATGCGTGTCCTCTCAAGTGGGTTGTTCCTTGTCTTGTAAGTTTTGTGCCACAGGTTTTTTGGCACGTAAGAGAAATCTTAATTATGACGAGATAGTAGATCAGGTAACGCTTGCCAATGAGCAATCATTAGAGAACTATGGGAGAAAGCTGACCAATATTGTGTTTATGGGTATGGGAGAGCCTTTGCTGAATTATAAAAATATGCTTAAGGCCGTAGAGCGTATTAGCTCGCCCGACGGTTTGGGGATGAGTCCTAGAAGAATAACAGTATCTACTGCGGGTATTGCAAAGATGATACGCCAGCTGGGAGACGATGAGGTTCGTTTTAAATTGGCCTTATCGCTACATGCTGCCAATGATTTCAAGAGAAATGAGATCATGCCTATCAACGAAAGCAATAATCTTAAGGAGTTGATAGATGCACTGAATTACTTCTATCAAAAAACCAAGAATGAAATAACCTTTGAGTATATCCTGTTCAAAGACTTTAATGATGATATAAGCGATGCGGACGAATTGGTAAAAATTTACCGTCAGGTGCCTGCAGATCTTGTAAATATTATTGAGTATAATCCTATTGATAAAGCGGACTTTGAAAAACCGGACGAAGCGAAAGTAGATGAGTTTATGCGCTATCTAGAAAGTAAGAAGGTTAATGCAAGGTTGCGTAGGAGTAGAGGTAAGGATATAGACGCAGCTTGCGGACAGTTAGCTAATGTTGATCATAAAGGGAATTTGACTTAGTGGCTTTACAAACGATTCTTAGAAATAATAAAACAGCCGGTAAGTAATACTTACCGGCTGTTTTATTTATAAGTGTTATGAGGTTTACTTTTTACCATCGTAGGCCCACTTAATATATGTAGCGCCCCATGTAAAGCCACCACCAAAAGCAGCTAATACGATGTTGTCACCTTTTTTAAGTTGGTCTTCCCACTCCCAAAGGCAAAGTGGTAATGTGCCATTAGTAGTGTTACCATACTTCTGTATGTTGATCATTACTTTCTCTTCAGGAAGACCCATACGCTCTCTAGTTGCATCTATTATGCGCTTGTTAGCTTGGTGTGGTACTAGCCAAGAAACATCTTCAGAGCTTAGGTTGTTACGTTCCATTATTTCGGCAGCAACATCAGCCATGTTCTTTACAGCAAACTTAAATACTGTTTTACCTTCTTGGTATACAAAGTGTTCTTTGTTCTGTACCGTTTCTATAGTTGCAGGCCTTACCGAACCACCTGCTTTTTGGTGCAAATAAGCTCTGCCACTACCGTCGCTCTTTAATACTGAGTCCATTATACCATAATCTTCTTCAGTAGGCTCTAGGAGTACAGCGCCCCCTCCATCTCCAAATATGATACAAGTTGTACGGTCTTCATAGTTAAGTATAGAACTCATTTTATCTACACCTATAACAATTACCTTCTTGTATTTTCCTGTTTGTATAAACTGAGCACCTGTAGTAAGTGCGTAAAGAAAACCACTACAAGCAGCATTGATATCATAGCCAAATGCATTGACCATGCCTGCTTTGTCTGATACAATATTGGCAGTTGCAGGGAAAACCATATCAGGAGTAGTACTAGCACAGATCACTAGGTCTATCTCTTCTGGTTTAACGCCTGTTTTGCGGAATATTTCTTTTACAGCTTCGACGGCAATGTCAGATGAGCCTTTGCCCTCGCCTTTAAGTATGCGGCGTTCCTTTATGCCTGTTCTTGTCGTTATCCACTCGTCGGTAGTGTCAATTATAGTTTCTAACTCTTTGTTAGTTAGAATGTAGTCAGGAACGTATCCGCCAACTGCTGTTATTGCAGCGTTTATCTTCTGCATTTATTCTTATTTGATAGCAAAATTACAGCTTTAATCTTAAAGCTTTCTATATATTGCTATAGTTAAATTACATATTCATTCCTCCACAAGCACTTAGTACTTGGCCTGTAACGTAGCCGCTCATGTCAGAAGCTAAGAATAGCGCAACATTGGCAATCTCTTCAGGCTTCCCAAAGCGTTGTAAAGGTATTTTTTCAAACCAAGCATCCGCACCACCATCTTTCAGGTAGTGTGTCATGTCTGTTTCAATAAATCCTGGGGCAATTGCATTGCAACGTATATTCCTGCTGCCAATTTCAGCTGCAATTGATTTGGTAAAACCAATGATACCGGCCTTGGAAGCAGCATAGCTACTTTGACCTGCATTACCCTTCATGCCCACTATAGAGCTCATGTTGATGATGCTGCCTGAGCGAGCTTTCATCATAGGCCTTATTACTTGCTTCGTAAGGTTGAAAACAGATTTTAAGTTGGCCTGCATTACGTCGTCCCACTGCTCAGGGGTCATACGTAGCAATAAGTTGTCTTTAGAGATGCCTGCGTTGTTAACGCAAATATCAATAGCGCCAAAGTCTTCTTGTACACTTTTGGCTAATGTTTCTGCAGCAATATAATCGCCTGCGTCAGACTTATAAGCTTTTGCTTTTACGCCTAATCCAGCCAATTTTTCTTCAAGTGCTTTAGCTTTCTCGTCAGATGATAAGTATGTAAAGGCTATGTTAGCGCCATGCTCGGCAAATTTTATAGCTATCGCCTCACCGATGCCTCTACTAGCACCAGTTACTAATGCTACTTTATTTTCAAGAAGTTTCATTGATTTACTATTTACGCCTCTAAAATAGTGATTGCATTATAGAAAAGCACATTGATTTTTTTTTAATGAGCAATCTATTATGTTGTATTTGGGTAAATATGGCAATTATTTCTCTACAGACTGCTCTGTAAGTTCCATTTTTAGTTGGGCTATTTCTTTCTCTAAGGTGTTTTCAGCTAGTGCACCTACTCTCCAGCTAGAGTTGTCAGTATAGTAATTATTGCCAAAGTATTTCAGGCATATGTCAGAGTATTTTTGCCTTTGTACATTGGTTAGCCTTTTGCCATGAACGAAAAAGCCCTTGCGGCTAAAATCTAGGTTTAAAGCTTTATCTAGTGGTGCAAGCCTATCCTTTGCCAGTTCTCGATATATACGTAAATAGCCTTCATCTTTATAATAGTAATAGCCAAGCATTTTTAGCTCTAGAAAAGATTCGTTTCTAAAGGAGGAGTAGGGGTTAAGGATGTCTTCTTTAGTGATGGTGTTGTGGAAACTGAAGCTACCTGTGTGCCCTTCATAGCGCTTTTTAGTCATGCCAGTTGCTGTAAGAAATCTTTCAAACTTGGCTACATATGCTTTTTGAACATCTACAGGTAGGTTTAGGGCAAACTTGGCATCTTTAAACGGAGGGGCTGATAGTTTGATGTTGATATTATAATCAAAAGAATCAGTAAGGCTGAGGTAGCCATCAGCAATTAGGTCAACGATAATATATTTAGGATTCGACCCCTCAAACATTTCTCTGCTAGCCGTCACCAATTCGTTTTTGTCTATAGGACAAATTTTAGGCTCTTTATTGATGTTGTTATCAAATTGTCTTACAATGAAAATGCTTTGAGCATTAGTTGTAAGTGAAATGATGCTAAAAAGGCTAAGGATAAAGATGCGGATAAGGGTTTGCATAAGTTGCTGTTTGGTTTTACTAAAGTTATAGAAAAAATAGTTCGCTGGCTATATGGTCTGCGATCAGTTTCCCCTTATTAGTAAGTGTAAGTGTATTGTTAGCATTGTGCAGTAAATAACCATCTTCTTTATAGCGCACACTATTTTTCATTATCTCATTACAGTAGTCACTGCCCCATTGTGTTGCTGTTTTTTCTAAGTCAATACCCCATTTCGTACGCAGCGCCGTCATGATGTATTCGTTTATTTGTTGTGTTTTAGAGAGTATTTCTTCTTCATAATTCAGTTTCCCCTCTCCCGAAATGTTTTTGATGTAAAGAGCATTGTTTGCAATGTTCCATCTTCTACTTTTGCCATCAAAAGAGTGTGCCGAAGGGCCTATACCTAAATAATGCTTGCCATGCCAATAATTAGTATTGTGAATGGCGTAATGGTTGGGTAATGAAAGGTTGGATATCTCATAGTGCTCATAGCCCATAGCTTCTGCTTCTTGCATCAAGATTGTTAGCTGGTCTGCTGCTTGTGAGAGGTCTACAGCGCGGGCTGCTTTCTTATTAATATTATGGTGTAGTGCTGTTCCTTCTTCAACCGTTAGGGCATAAGAGGAAAAGTGAGGGATGCTAAGCTCTTTTATTTTAGCCAAATTTTTCCTCCAGTCTGTATCTGTAAGTCCCGGTGTTCCGTATATAAGGTCGATAGTTAGGTTGGTAAACTCATTGTCTTGAGCTGCTTTTATGCAATAGTCAGCTTCTTGAGCATTATGAGCACGTTGCATATATGTCAGATCTCTATCGTAGAAAGATTGCACCCCAATGCTCAGCCTGTTTACGGGAGTGTTTTTTAGTTGTTTTAAATAGGTGGTTGATAGATCGTCAGGGTTTGCTTCAAGGGTACACTCTTTTAAGCTACTCAGTTCGTAGTGCTTGCTAATTGTTTCAATCAGTTGGTTGATTTCCTCTGCATGGAGCAGTGATGGTGTGCCTCCACCAAAATATATGGTCTCGATCTGTTGCCCATTAAGATAACTGCTTTGTAAGGCGACTTCTTTATGTAACGCACTAAGCAGTTCTGCTTTTAGATTGAGAGAGGTAGAGAAGTGAAAATTGCAATACACACAGGCTTGTTTGCAAAAGGGTATGTGTAAGTATATACCAGCCATATATTTGTTGTCAAGTTAGACAAAGGTAGTAGCTTTTCCTTATCTATATGGGGTTGTGTAGCAGTTGTACAGCTATTTTATTTATATTAGTGGGATTACTTTTTGCAATGAGATCGACCTTAGTCAAAATATTTGTTCTCTTGATGTTTAGTATCGCATCGCAAGCTCAGGAACTAAAACCTATCAGTTTTTACCTGCAACATAGTGGCGTTTCTGAAGATGCTATTGAGTTTTATACAGGCAGATTAACAACTAAGAACATAGATAAGGCTTTAGAAACAGCAGATAGTATGTTTACTGATAATAACGAAACCAGGCCTTTTTATATACTGTTAACTACAAGAATGTTGAAGACAGCACGTGGTGATCTAAGTAAACAGTTGACAGTTGTATGCCGACATTTTGCAGAGCAGCACCCATCTGACTTGGCTGCCTTTTTATACCAAAAAAACCATCTTGTTAGTAGCCGATTTTCAGATTACTGGGCGTATAGGATAGCGGTTGATATCAGAGTGATCTGTGACGGGGATCTAATGACTTGTTTTAAGCAGTCTAGAAACATCGCATTGTCTAATTGTGTAGATAAGTACAAGCCTAAAATGGAGGTGCTGTACAATTTGGTTAGGCGAAATCTGAATTTATTTCAGCAAAGATAAATGCTCGGTTATGCAACTATGTGCTGTTTGGTTGTAACTTTGTAGCTTATTATGCGTTTAGGCATCCTGTTATTATTTTTTTGTTCTCTGACGTTTCTGGCCCGTGATGGGAAAGCCAACCCTTTGGCTGCAAAGTATGGCATGTCAATAAATAGCGAGGATTTGACTATCCAAACCAAGCAAGCGTATGATAGCTTAATGACAACCAATCCTATGCTGATAGCAGAGACAGAGGCAAGAGTGGAGCGCTTTCGTCATAGGGATGATAACACCTTTGATCTCTACTGGCTTATCGCTATTGTTTTGTTTTTTGGTGTTATCAACTTTACGAACGGCAGGTATTTTTATAATCTTTGGCGGTCTTTTAGAAACCCTGAATTGAGCCAAATGCAATTAAAAGACCAGCTGATGACTGCTGGATGGACGGGGTTGTTTATGAATATTTTCTTTGCAGTCTCACTAGGTACCTATCTGTATTATGTAACAACCATATTCTATCCCCAACGTTTAGCCTTGTTTTCTCCGTCTGTGCTTTTGTTGATATTTATATCGGCTGTTTTGGTGGTGTATATTGTAAAATATACGATTATCCGTTTCAGTGGGTGGATCTTCAACTTTAAAATGGTGGCGGACAATTACTTGTTTAATGTATTTCTCATTAATAAGGTAATTGCCATATTGTTATTGCCCATTATTGTCTTGCTAGCATTTGCCAAGCCGGCAATGTATGCTCCTTTGGCAATAGTGTCATTTGTCCTTGTTGGTCTTTTACTCATTAACCGGTATTTGCGCTCTTGGCAGGTGATTGGCTCGGTTTTTCAATACAGCCGTTTCCATTTTTTTACCTACCTTTGCGCCTCAGAATTGCTGCCAATGGCAGTTTTGATAAAAATGTTGACTAGCATTATTTACTATTAATAATGCGCTCTAAACAAACAGTTTTTAAAACTATTGCAAACCTTATATGGCTAAAGTTGTACGTTCTAAAAAGAAAGCAGGAGCAAAGGAAGTTAAGGTAAATAAAGTGCTTATCACACACGTACGTCCTAAAACAGACAAGTCTCCCTACTTTGATTTAGCAAAAAAATATGGTTTTGACTTAGAGTTTCACCCATTCATCAGTGTAGAAGGGTTAAGCGGTAAGGATTTCCGTAAACAGAAGATCGATATTACTGCCTTTACAGCTATTGTTTTCACCAGTAGAAAAGCTATTGATCACTTTTTCAGAATTTGTGAAGAGTTGAAGGTCAAAGTGTCACAAGACATGAAGTATTTCTGTAGTACTGAGGCTGTAGCACTTTACTTGCAAAAGTTTATTCTGTATCGTAAAAGAAAAGTATTCTTTTCGGCAGATGGTAGTACTGATGGCTTATTGGAGATAATAGCGAAACATAAAAACAATGAGCGCTTTATCCTTCCTACTTCCGATACGGGGGGGAAAAACGACATTTGCCAATTCATGACAAATGAAGAATGTGACTTTGTAGAGGCTACACTTTTTAGAACGCAGTCGACAGATATAGCACCCGTTATGAAAGAAGGGTTTGATGTGATCGTTTTCTTTAGTCCTAACAGTGTTCAAACATTGTTTGAGCATGATCCAAAGTTTAAGCAAAACGGTACCCTGATCGGAGCATTTGGGCCTAGTACGTCAAAAGCTATTGAGGATGCAGGCTTGAGGTTAGACATAAAAGCACCAATGCCTAATGCACCTTCTATGGCATCAGCAATAGAACTATTCCTTAATGATAATAAGTAAGACACTTCAATATAATTTTGATGAATGGCTCAAAGTAATTTGAGCCATTTTTTTTGTCTCGTATTTTTGAAAAAAATAAGATCATGGCTAATCGATTGATACATGAACAAAGCCCCTATTTACAGCAGCATGCGCACAATCCTGTTGACTGGTACGCATGGGGTGATGATGCCTTTGATAGGGCAGCAAAGGAAGGTAAACCTGTATTGGTGAGTATAGGCTATGCAGCTTGTCATTGGTGCCATGTAATGGAACGTGAAAGCTTTGAAAATGAAGAAACGGCTGCATATATGAATGAGCATTTTATCAACGTGAAAGTTGATAGAGAAGAACACCCCGATGTGGATGGAATGTATATGGATGCAGTGCAGGCTATAACGGGTAATGGAGGATGGCCTTTGAATGTTTTTGTTACCGCAGATAGAATACCGTTTTATGGAGGAACTTATTTCCCCCCGACAGAAATGTATGGCAGGTTGTCTTGGAGGCAAGTGTTGGAAAGAATGAATGAGATATGGGTAAAGCAAACAGGAGAAGTAAAAATGCAGACAACCCAAATGCTGCAATACTTGAAACAAACGTCATTAATTGCAACTAGAACAGAACAAAAAAGAGTATCAAAAGAAGTTAATGAAGAGCTGCTAAATACTTTGTTGAAAAATGCTGATAGTCGATATGGAGGCTTTGGTAAGGCGCCAAAATTCCCTTCAACAATGGCTATCAAGTATCTGTTAGACAACTATCATTTTTATTGTAATGAGAGTGCGTTAAAACAGGCTTTATTGTCATTAGATATGATGATAAATGGCGGTATTTATGACCAGATAGGTGGAGGTTTTGCTAGATATTCTACTGACGATAAATGGTTAGCACCGCACTTCGAAAAGATGTTGTACGATAATGCCTTGATCGTTAGTGTGCTATGTGATGCTTACAGCCTTACTCAAAACGAACGGTATAAAGAGGTTATAGAAGAAACTATAGCTTTTTGTGAGCGAGAGTTGTCGAATGGTAATGGAGGCTATTATTGCGCAATTGATGCGGATAGTGAGGGGGTAGAAGGTAAGTTCTATACATGGACATGGCAAGAGTGGGAGGCATTGAATGTAGCCCCTATACTGACTGAATATTTTGGGGTGGTAAGAGACGGTAATTGGGAGGGGACAAACATTCTGCATGTTACTAAAACAGCAAAAGAAGTAGCGGAAAAAAACGGTCAAAATGAAGCTGATTTTATCGCTAAAATAAAGTTGTTTAAAAAGCAATTATTTGCAATTAGAGCAAAGAAAATACGCCCCTCAACTGATGATAAATCATTATTGTCTTGGAATGCTTTAATGAATGTTGCATTGACGAAAGCCGCTGCAGTATTGGGTGATAGCCAATACTTGGTAAAGGCTACGGAACATTTAGAATGGATGATGAAGGTGTTTGTGTTTGAGGATAAACTATTACACACCTGGAAAAATGGAACAGCTAAGATCACGGCTAAACTTGATGATGTAGCTTATTTGATAAATGCGATCATTAACTATGCATCTGTAACTGGCGATAAGAAAAAACTGTACGAAGCTGTTGATATTATTGAAAGAGTAAACAATGAGTTTTTGCACGAGGATAAGAGCTTTTATTACTACAGTTCTTCCTTGCAGAAAGATATACCTGTAAGGAAAGTAGATGTATATGACGGGGCTTTACCGTCTGCTAATGCGGTAATGGCTGATAATCTGCTCCGGTTGGGGGTGGCTTTAGAAAAAAATAATTGGATAGAACAAGGGGAGTATATGGTAGCGAATTTGACTGCAAATTCAGTCAAATATCCTAGTTCATTTGCCTATTGGGCTCAGCTGTTACAGTATGGTTTAGTTGGCATGTATAAGGTGGATTTTATAGGAGATAATGCGGAAAAATTACATGCGGAATTGCTGAAGTATTATGTACCTAATGCCGTCAAACTACTGCCTGTAAAGGATGGTAGCGATATGGATGGGTTCTCGTCTCGAGGATTTGCCCAACAACTAGAGATTAATATTTGCAGCAAAGAAATGTGTTTGCCACCCGTTAATACAGTAAAGGAAGTACTGGAAAAGTTACGAATGAGTAATTAATATATTGTGTATGAACTAGTTTAATAAAAAGTCTCCGTTGTTAAATTTCTTAACAATTTTTTTTTTGACACTTGCATTTTTGGAAAAATCTTTAAATATTGTGCATCGGTTCAATGACATATATGTGTATTGTTCCAAAAAAAATTACTTTATTTGCTTAATCGCAAAAAAATTAACTATTAGTAGTATGAAACAACTTTCCCTGATGATCTCGGCGGTAGCATTAATAGCCTTAGCTGCTAGTTGTGGCAGACCAGGCAACGGAGGTCAGTTGGTAGGAGAACCAAACCAAATGAACTACAACGCTCCTGTTCCTCTAGGTATGGTATATGTTCCTTCCGGTGTATTGAAAATGGGAGCCAGTGATGAAGATGTACGTGGCAAGAACGACGCGCTAATACGTACAGTTCAGATGACAGGCTTCTATATGGATGCAACTGAAATCTCAAATGCAGAGTACCGCCAGTTTACTAACTGGGTGCGCGATTCCATGGCGCATGTACAATTGGGTGATTTCATTGACCTTGATGATGGTAGTCAGAGAGTGGATATGAAAAAACGTATCAACTGGAAAGATGAAGATCTTCAAGATCAATTGATCAATTTCTACATTCCTGCTAACCAAACAGGTTGGGGTGTGAAAGAATTTGATAATTCTAAGCTAGTATATCATTACGAAGAGTTTGATTACGAAGCAAGCGTTAAAAATCAAGCTGCTCCTCGTACAGACTTTATCGTTAAGAAAGACATTGCTATCTATCCAGATACTACTGTATGGATGAGACAATTCACTTATTCTTATAACGAGCCTATTGCTAAGCAATATAACTGGTTCCCTGCATTTAACAACTATCCTGTTGTTGGTGTGAACTGGCACCAAGCTCAAGCTTTCTGTAACTGGCGTACCAACCTATGGCGCGTAGAAAGAGAAGATGATAAAATGTACTTTGAGGGTAAGTTCCAACTTCCTAATGAAACAGAGTGGGAGTGGGCAGCACGTGGTGGACGTACAGAGTCTCCTTATCCTTGGGGTGGACCATATGTGGTTAACAAAAAAGGTTGTTACTTAGCTAACTTCAAGCCTCAACGTGGTAACTATGCTGCTGATGGTGGTTTATACACTGTTCCTGTTGACCGTTATTGGCCAAATGATTATGGCTTATATAATATGGCAGGTAACGTTGCTGAGTGGACTGAGTCTTCTTATTTCACAACGTCTTATCAAACTGTTTCTGATATTAACCCTGAAATAGGTTATAAAATAAAAGAGAACGATCCTCAGTGGATGACGCGTAAAGTACTACGTGGAGGTAGCTGGAGAGATGTTGCTTTCTATCTTCAAACTAGTACTCGTGATTACGAGTATGCAGATACTGCTAAGTCTTACATCGGATTCCGTTGTATTTACCAGCAGATACATCCTGCATTAACTAATAGAAGAACCACTAACTAGAAGTAAAAGGAAAAGCTTGAAATATTAACTATTAGATAATATTTTTAATATATCAACGTTAGTATTAGTAGCACGTGTTTTATAATATTATTGTCAACTCTTAGAAAAAATATATACAATGGGTTCTATAGCATTGTTTTTTGAAACCAAACAAGGTAAATACATAAAAAACCTTATCATTGGTATGGGTGCATCAGTTGTACTTTTGGGTGCACTGTTTAAAATTCAGCACTGGCCATTTGCAGGTATTATGCTTACTGCAGGTATGCTTACTGAGGCGTTTATATTTGCATTATTAGGTTTGCTTCCTCCTCACAAGGATTATTACTGGGAGCGTTTTTATCCAAATATTGACGAGAATCCTCATGTTGAGGCTTACCGTAAAGGGTCTAAATTTGATTCTGCGGCAGGTAAAGTTTCTCCTGGTGCTACGCTAGACAAGATGATGGAAGATGCACAAATCACTCCAGCTAACATTCGTAAGCTAGGTGATAACTTCCAGAGATTTGGAGCTGTTGTGGAGCAAATCAAAGATGTTTCAGATGTTACATCTGCTACAAATGAATATTCTCAAAGTGCACGTGATGCAGCTTCTGCATTAGGTGAAATGAAAAATACATTCATTGGTGCTAGTAATACTATGGCATCATTTAACAACGCTGCTGAGGATACTACTAAATTCCATGAGCAAGTACAAGTATTATCTCGTAACCTTGGTTCTCTAAACCAAATTTATGAGGTGGAGTTGCAAGATGCTAACAATCATCTTAAAGCAATGAACAAGTTCTACAGTAACTTAGTAAGTGCTTCTGATGCAATGGCTTCTAGTGCACAAGATGCAGTAGCTGCTAAAGAGCAAATTGCTCAATTGTCTAAGAACTTGACTACGCTTAATAGCATATATGGAAACATGCTAACTGCAATGCAGGGACGCTAGTAGTAATGTGATAAGGAAGTTTATGGTGTTTTTATAACATCTTAAGCGTGAATGGGTATAAAATAATTTAGTAATAACTAAGTAAACTTATAACAGGATGTCTCTACCTAAAGAGCCGCGGCAGTTAATGATTAACTTGATGTATTTGGTGTTGACAGCAATGCTAGCACTGAACGTGTCATCTGAGATCCTGCATGCATTTAAAACTATCAATAGAAGTATTAAGTCCTCTAATTCTGCTATTGAACAGAAAAATAACCAGCTTTACGACGCTTTCAATGAGAATGAAAATCAAGAAGGTCAAAAAGCACGTGTGAAACCATTTAACGATAGAGCAAAGCAAATAAAAGCAGCCTCTGCTGAAATGGTATCATACCTTGAAGAATGGAAGGATAAAGTGATACAACAGGCTGGTGGTTATGATGATGAGGGCGAAATAAAGAATGAAAGCGATATTGATGCAAGTACAAAATTACTTGTTGAAGATAAGGGTGGTGAAGAGCTTAAGCAAAAATTGACTGATTTACGCAACATGATGCTTAACGCAATTGAAAACCCAGCACAAAGAGCGTCATTGGAGAAGGAAATGCAAATCAAAATAATTGAAGCTGAGAAAAATGAGAACAATCCTCAAGGTGATTGGTCTATGGCTTACTTCAATAAAATGCCTACGATGGCTGCTGTAACATTACTTTCTAAATTCCAGAATGATATTAGAAGTAGTGAGGCAATGGTTGTTCAAAGGTTATTTGATGGTGCAGGAGCAGAACAAATCAAGTTTGACGCATTCCAAGCTATTGCTATACCAACACCAGCATATGCACTTGAAGGTCAAAAAATAACTGCTAAAGTTTTCATGTCTGCATATAACAGACACGTAAAACCTAACGTAAGTTATAGCACAGGCCAAGAAACAAGAGTAGATAGTGGTATTTCTCATTGGGAGACTACAGCTACTGGTGTAGGTTTAAAGACTGTATCAGGTAAAGTATCGATTGACCTTGGTGGTCGTGTTGAAGAAAGAGATTACTCTTTTGAATACATGGTTGGTTCTACAGGTGCATCTATCCAACTTGATAAAATGAACGTATTCTATATTGGTGTTCCAAACCCAATTACAGTATCTGCGGCAGGTTATTCTCTTGAGGATATCTCTGTAAATATTCCAGGTGCTACTGTTACAGAAAATACATCTGCAGGTAAAGGTCACTATATAGTTAACGTTACTAAGGCAGGTAAAGTTCCGGCAGACATTATGGCCAAAACAGACAATGGCCCTAAGAAAGTTGGTGGACTTGAGATACGTGTTAAATATATCCCCGATCCAGTTGCTAAAATTGGTGGTAAAACAGGTGGTGGTTTATTAACTAACGTATTTAAAGCACAATCTGGTGTTGTTGCTGAGCTTGAAGCTTTCGATTTTGAAGCACGTTTCGTAGTTACTGAATTTGAATTCAGTTTATTACCTAAACGTGGTGAGATTCTTGGACCATTCCCAGTAAAGAGTGCTTACTTGAAAGGACCTAGAGGTAATAAGCAAGTTGAAGACTTGATCAATAGAGCAAAACCAGGTGATAAGGTATTTGTTGAAGAAATTAAAGGTATTGGACCAGATAAAAGACAACGTAAGTTGAATTCTATTACTTTGCGTCTAATGTAATAATTGTTATATTTATCTTTTATTATAATAAATCAGTAAGGAATATTATGAATATCCCTAAATTATACAAAGTTGCAGCAGCTACAGCACTATTCTTATTTGCTGGTAGCGCAGTATTTGCCCAACAATTCAATACTGCTGATGGGGAATCTTTCAAGGCGAATGAAGCCGTTAAAGAAGGATGGGAACCATCATTAGTACTTGACGGTGTGTACGATAGAGTACCACATATCAATAAAGTTTTGGATTGGCAATATCTTCGCGAAGCCGATGTAATGTGGAAGAAAAGAGTTTGGCGTGAAATCGATATTAGAGAGAAGCAGAACATGGCGTTCCAATTCCCTGGTGACGAGTTCAGCGGTGGTGGATATTTCATAGAGATTATTCTTGACGCTGTTAAAAAAGGTAAGATAAAAGCATATTCTAACCTTGATGATCGTTTCTCTAATGCCTTATCTAAGGATCAGATCATGGAGTTCCTTATAGGTAAGCCTGATACCGTTTATGTAACTGACCCTGTATCTGGTGAAGTTCAGATGGTGATCACTAGTAGAGAGTTCAACCCTGAGGTTGTTACTAAGTACAGAATTAAAGAAGATGTAGTATTTGATCGTAACGTAGGTAGAATGATAGTTAGAATACTAGGTATTGCTCCTATACAGGATAGATACAATGAAGACGGTACTTTCCGCGGTTCTCAAGCTATCTTCTGGTTGTACTACCCAGAAATGCGTCCAATGTTGGCTCAGTATGAGGTATTTAACCCAGAGAATGATGTAGCAAGAATGACTTGGAATGATTTCTTCGAAGGTCGTTTCTTCTCTAGCCGTATCATTAAAACAAGTAATCCATTTGACATGAGTTACAGAGATAGAAGTCAGTTTATGTCTGATCTAGAAGCTCTATATGAAGGTCAACGTGCAGCTGAAAAGTTATTCAACAAAGAGCACGATATGTGGGTTTACTAATAACAGAATATATCTAATTTAAATATGCAGAGCCGCTAATTTTAGCGGCTCTGTTTTATAAATGACTTTTGAATAAAATGGCTACAGCACCAAGACTAGAAGTTTGCCTTTCTCCCTCCCTACTACATTTATTTGACACGAAGAATACTATTGTTGTTATAATAGATGTTTTCCGTGCTACATCAACTATTGCAGCTGCTTTGCATAATGGTGCGGAATATGTTTTGCCTGTAGCTACCGTAGAAGAGTGTATTGCTATTGGGAAGGCTACAGATAATAGTATTACTGCTGGAGAGAGAAACGGACAAATAGCAGAAGGGTTAGAATATGGTAATTCTCCTTCAGAATACCCTAGATCATTTGTAGAAGGTAAGAGATTGATACTAACAACGACTAATGGCACTAGACTATTACACATGGTGCAAGATTCTAGTGAGATAATAACAGGCTCTTTTTTAAACCTAAGTGCGGTTTGTGATTATTTACTAGAACAAAAGCAGAATGTATTGTTGGCATGTGCTGGTTGGAAAGACCGATTTAATTTAGAAGATGCGTTATTTGCTGGGGCAGTAGCTACACGTATCCGTAGTCATTTTCAAGACAATTGTGATAGTGTAAGGGCTACAACATTACTATACAATGACTGTATTAGCAAAGGAAGCATAATAGACTATTTAAGGGATTCAGCACATTATTTACGTTTATCAGCTTTTGGGTTACAGCATGATATGGAATATTGCGCTACTCCTGATTTACATCCAGTTCTACCAATACTAAAAGGGGATAAATTAGTAATACACGAGTAAACTACCCTTGTACAAACGGGTTAGTTCTTTTTTCGATTCCTATTTGCGTAGCAGGACCGTGACCTGAGTGGACTATTACATCATCCGGCAATGTATATAGCTGGTTTTTGATGCTGTTGATCAAGGTATCATAGCTACCTCCAGGTAAGTCTGTACGACCTATACTGCCAGCAAATAACACATCTCCTCCTATTAGCCAATTATCAGCAGCAGAATAGAATATAATGCTACCAGGTGAGTGTCCTGGAGCAAGTCTTATCTCTATTGACTCATTATCCAACTGGTAGTTAGGTATGTCACTAATGTAAAAATCTGGTTTAGGTGCGGTTTTAAAGTCTAAACCAAACACTGCAGCAGAACCCGCTGCTGAATCTAGTACAGGTTGTTCTAGTTTGTGTATACCAAAAGGGATATTGTAGGTCTCCTTCACATAATCAACACCAAAGATATGGTCAATATGCGCATGTGTGTTGATAATAGCCTGAGGAATAAGGTCAGTATCATTGATGTATTTCGACAAAATCGCACATTCTGCAGCATTATACATACCAGGGTCTACAATCCAACAATGCTTTTCTTCGTTATGTATAATATAAGTGTTCTCCTGAAAGGGATTAAAAGTGAATGATTGCAGAGATAACATGTTTGACGCTGATTTTTTCAGTAATTTAGAATACTATTTCAGGCAAAAATAGGACTTCTTCCAGTTTTGTAAGAATAAGGTTAAGGATAGAATTATATGAAGCTATTAGGTAAAAATAAGTATATACTTTCAACGCTGTTATTATGCTTGTGTATTGGTAGTACAGTAGAGTCGGCGGCACAAGCAAATTTGGAAATATTTGGACAAAATCGCGTTCAATACCGCAATTATAAATGGAAATATTACGAAACAAAGCATTTCAGAATATATAACTACGATAGAGCGGGTAAAGAATTGGCAAGGTATGTTGCAGAGCAGGTTGAAAATGATATTAGTTTAATAGAGAAAAAGCTAGGTGGTGAATTCCCCAATAGGTTCAATATCATACTATATAACTCTTACGATGAGTATAGACAGAGGAATATTGGCAGAAAATATGATTCACAGTTGCAAAGTATTCCTGCTGGAACGCTAAATATAGTTGGTGATAAACTCGTAGTATATTTTACAGGTGAACATGCTGATCTGCGTAGGCAAATAAGAAAAGGTGTTTCTAGAGTGATCATGGAGAAGATGCTCTTTGGTGATAATATTAGAGATATGGTTAGGAATGCAGTACTTGTAAATTTGCCTGAATGGACAGTTTATGGTTTTATTTCTTACTTAGTAGATGGATGGGATACAGAGAGTAGTAGTGAGTGGAAAAACTTACTAAAAACACATCCGGATAAAGGGTTTTATGAGTTAGCTGAAAAGAATCCTGAACTAGCTGGTAAAGCATTTTGGAAATATTTATCAGATAGATATGGAGAGCATACAATGAAGAATGTGGTGTATACCATGCAGCTAAAAAGTAGTTTAACTCACGGTATAAAATCGACCTTGGGACAGACTGTAAGGCAAACCTACGACTCAACGATAGCATTCTACAATAACATATATGCAGAGGATGAAGCAGTTAGAGAACAAATTGACTCTACATTGTTAACAGAGGTGAAAGTGCCTCAAGATGGTTCTATATTAAGAGATATAATTGTAGCTCCACATGGTGGAGATGTCGCATATGTTACATGGAAAGACGGTGAATACAAAGTGCATATTCAAAAAGCAACTAATGCAGAAGTAGTATCAGTAATTTTGGAAGGTGGTGTGAAAGATTATAACGAGTTACCTGACCAAGACTATCCTTTAATAACATGGTCGAGTACAGGGTATAAACTAGCTATACTTTATATAAGAAAAGGAGAAACCCGATTAAGGGTATACAACTCTTTAAAAGCCAGGATAGAGAATTATGTCATTCCTAATAATAGGTTTGACAGACTCTTGAGTATGACCTTTATGGAAGATGACAACAAACTGGTTTTCTCGGCTATAAAAAAGAGTCAAACCGATCTATACGAGTTCACAATTAAAGGAAAGCGTATGAAGAATATTACAGACGATGCTTGGGATGACCTGCAGCCATGGTTTGTAAGTGGTGGGTCGAGAAAGGGGGTGCTGTTCCTTTCCAACAGAACAACATCTAATATAGAGGCTCCAATTGGGGTGAATGAACTGCCCAACGGCCCTATGAATATTTATTTCTACAACAGTATTACCGGTAGTAAAGAGTTGGTAAAGCTGACAGATGTTAATGGTGGTGAGATAAAACAACCGATACAGTATGGAACAGATCATTATGCTTATCTGTATGACAAAAACGGCATCCAGAACCAATATGTAATAACGGTGAAAACAGGCAGTGACGGTAAGTTAAAAGCAGTATCAACACCTGTAACGGATTTTCCTAGTAATGTTATTACTCATCAATACAATCCTGGGCCTAATAAAGCTGCATATATTATAAGAGATGGGTCTCATTATAAGGTATTCTATAAGCCTCTAAAAATACCTAACGTAGAAGCTCCATCCCCTGTTCTGGCACCTACTAATTTATTAAGAACAGAACAGAGTAAAACAAAAAGTGTGCTTAATATAAAGCCAAAAGTCCAAAAAGAAATAGAAGAACAAGAAGACACGCCAATACTACGAAGTGGTAATATCTTCCAGTCAGAATTTGAAGATGAAAAGAAACCAAAGAAAAAAATAGTAAAAAAGAAACCTGAAGAAACATATGAAGAGCCTAGCGTGGAAGAGGAGGATGATGAGGATGTAATTGTAACAAAAGGAGTGGATAGCTCTTATATAAAAATGAGAGCTGCACCATACAAACTAGCCTTCAAGCCAGATTTCTTCTCTGTTCGTCTCGATAATAGTGTGCTGTTCAATAGATATCAACCATCAGGAGCTAATGCTAATACTTTTGTAAACCCAAGTTTGGGTGGTATGATAACGGTAAGTTTAGATGATGTGATGGAAGACTATAGAGTGACCGGGGGTGTAAGACTACCGGTTAACTTTTCAGGTACTAGTTATTTTCTACAGTACGAAAACTACAAGCGTAGGGTAGACTGGTCAATCTTATATTTAAGAACGCAACGTTCTCAAACTTATGATGTAGCCTATGGCGATAGTAGTGGTAATGTGTTCTTCACTAATGAGCAAATAGGGAAAACCTCTACAGATCTAATACAAGGATATGCCAGTTATCCTTTTAGTAGAAGAAGTAGTATAAGAATGACTTTTGGTGTTAGAAGAGATGCGCTGAACTTTAAGTCTCAAGACACGTTGAGTTTATCTTTCGACCCGCCAAACCCCAACCAATATTGGATATTGAGTAGAGCGGAATATGTGTTTGATAATAGTGTAACGCCGACCATGAATATATACAAAGGTGTTCGTGCCAAAGTGTATGGAGAATATTTCTACAAGTTGACGGAAAAAGCTGGAGGGTTATATAATATAGGTGCAGATATGCGCTACTATAAAAAGCTATATAAAAACTTTACATGGGCTACCAGGGCAGCATTTGCCCATTCTGGTGGTGATTATAAGCTATTGTACTTTGTTGGAGGTGTTGATAACTGGCTAGGAGCTAAAAATGCACAAACATCTATTCGTCCGCCAGTAGAGCAGTATGCCTTCCAAACTCTAGCAACCAACCTTCGTGGGTATGAGCAGAACTCATGGAATGGTAATTCTTTTGGAGTAGTAAATACAGAACTTAGACTACCTGTTTTAACTACGTTCTTAAAAAGACCGATACAGTCGCCAATTTTGAGAAACTTACAATTAGTGGTATTTGCAGATATGGGGTCGGCTTGGGCAGGATTGTGGCCTAATGGAGATAATCTGAATAATAGTTTAAGCCTTTCGAATACCAATGTGAATATAACAGTAGATGATAAATCAAAAGGTTTTGGTATTGGTTATGGTGCAGGTATCAGAACTATGGTGTTTGGTTATTTCTTAAGATTAGATTCTGGATGGAATATTGATGATAATAAGACCAAACCGTTATTGCATTTTTCAATAGGTACTGACTTCTAGAGATATTCCTATTATTCTGTTATAACTTAACAAATAGGCTGTTTTAGGGCTAAGATTGCTAGTCATTTATTACTTTTGCTGCAAACGCACGCTGTTTTATGAAACTTTCAAAAGAAGCTAAGGTCGGTTTATTGGTATCTATCGCTTTAGTGATCTTCTTTTTAGGATTTTACTTCTTAAAAGGGGCTGACATACTATCCGGTGAAAATGAATATTATATCTATTACGACCAAATACAGGGGTTGCAGCGGTCTGCGTCTGTACAGGTAAAGGGCTTGAAAGTAGGACGTGTTTCTAATATTGAATATAGAAATGGTGAAAGGATAAAGGTAACCATAGCTGTAAGTAAGGATGTGGATGTACCTGTAGGTACTACAGCGGAATTAGCATCTGTAGATCTACTAAACCCCAAGGTGATAAGATTAAACTTAGGAACGGGTACTGCTTTGCTGGAAGATGAATCAGAGTTAAAAGCAGTAGTAGATGCAGGTTTAATAGATAATTTGTCTTTAGAGCTATCTCCTTTAATAGTGGAAGTAAGGCATGTTGCTGCATCATTAGACACAGTATTGATAGGGTTGAGCGGTATCTTGAACGAAGAGACTGCAAATAACCTGTCTCGTACAACAAAGTCATTAGATGTAGGTATGCATAACCTGTCTCAGCTTGCTGAAAAGTTGAATAATGAGAGTGAGAATATTACCTCTATAATCAAGAACGCCAATAGTATTACAGGTAATATAGCAGAGAATAACAAACAGATTACCAACATCATCCAGAATGCAGAAAAAACTACCAAGCAACTGGCAGGTGCACCAATAGAGCAGACAGTAAAGGACTTGCAGAAAACAGTAAAAGAGTTACAGTCTGTTATTGCGAAGATGAATGGTACTGAAGGCTCGCTAGGATTATTGGTAAACGATAAGCAACTATACGAGAACTTGAACGAAACACTAGAGACACTGAATGTCTTAATGACAGATTTGAACGAACATCCTTCTAGATATATTAATGTCAACATCTTTGGCAAAAAGAGAAAAGACTAGGTCTTTAGCAGCATCAAATAGCCTACTACTGTTGATAATACCAGTACATATAAAGAAGTATTTATTACTAATTGTCTCCATTTTTTTGGTGATGGACCTTTCTGCGCAAGAAAGTAAATCAGACACCTCAAAAAAGGTGGATATAAATATCGTACATGCAGAATACGGAGAGTATGTAGAAACAGATACTAATGCCTTCAACAAACTGGTAGGTAATGTAGAGCTGGAGCAAGAGGGGAATTTGATGTATTGTGATAGTGCCTATTTAAACATCGAAACAAATAATGTAGAAGCTTTTGGTGATGTGTATATCAAACAGCCCGATGGCACAGAAGCAGCTAGTGATTACTTGAAATATACAGGTAACACAAGGATGGCTTACATGAAAGGAAATGTAAGTCTTACAGATGGTAAGGATAACTTATGGTCGGAAGAAGTGACCTATAATATGAAGACCAAGGTAGGAACCTACGCGCAAGGCGGTACACTGCAAAGTGGTCAGACTACATTATCCAGCAATAGTGGTGAGTATAACTTAAGAACAAAGGATGCACGTTTTATTGAAGATGTTATGGTCTATGACCCAGAGTATGAAGTAGTGTCGGATGAAATGGGTTACAATACAGAGAGTAAGATAGTAAGCTTTTTTGCACCTTCAGTAGTTACAAGTGATAAGTCAGTATTAAGAACAACCTGTGGTACTTACAATACTATTTTAGAGTTAGCAAATTTCCCATGCCGCTCTTCTACACAAAGTGAAGAACAGTATTTGGAAGCTGACTATATAGATTATGATAAAAAGAAAGGTATAGGTTTAGCACAAGGTGATGTGATCGCAATAGATACTACACAAAACATTACACTTTATTGCGGTAGAGCAGATGTGAATGAAAAAAGAAAAACCACACTTGCCACTATAAAGCCTGTATTGAAACAGAATAGCGGAGATGATAGCCTTTTTATAAGAGCAGATACCTTTTTCTCGGCACCTATTCCCTTAGCTACAGATACCGTTACGACAATTATAAAAAAAGGTAGGGGGAAAAAGAAAAAAGAGGAAGTAATAAAAACACTGGACTCTACGTCTATAGACAAGTCTCGTAAAAGATACCTTACAGGCTATCATAATGTGCTTATCTACTCAGATTCCTTACAGGGTAAGTGTGATAGTATGAGCTATTCGGATGAGGACTCTGCAATGCGCTTAATGTATGAGCCTGTATTATGGTCTAGAAAAAGCCAGATAACAGGTGATACCATTCTGTTGTATATGGACAGTAGTGAGTTGAGTAAAATGTACATTCCTAGTAAGGCGTTTGTTATATCTCAATCAGGCCCAGATAAGGCAAAACTTTATGATCAGGTTCAAGGTAAAACATTGACGGGTTATTTTGAGAAAAATGCGCTTAAGGAAATATTAGTAAAACCTAATGTAGAAACCATTTACTACTCCGTAGACGAAAGTGGTGCATATATAGGTGTTAATGAAGCCACAAGCGCGAGAATGAGGATGAGGATGAGAATGAAAGAGCAGTCCATAAGTAGTATTGTGTTTGAGCAGGAAGTAAAACAAAAGATGACACCACTACAAGATGTTGACCTTACTAAGATGAAACTCAAGGGGTTCATCTGGTTACCTGAATTAAGACCTCGTAGTTTGGCGGAGTTATTTGAATAACCATTTTGGAGTATTGGAGAATTATTATAGATTTGCCCACAAATGATGATAAAAAAGCTATATAAGACAATAAAACCTCTTGCCGCAAGGTAGGCCTGGTGTGTTATGTAGTACAACATATTTAATCAAAGGCTTACCAATTAGGTAAGCCTTTTTTGTATCTAATAAAAAAATAAACATGCTTGTTTACAAATTTGGTGGGGCATCAATAGCCAACCCGGAAAGAATGAAGGCATTACTGCCTATCATACAAGAGGCGGAAAAGCCGATCTTGGTGATTGTATCAGCATTGGGTAAAACAACCAATGCATTAGAGGAAATAGTAAACAAGGCATGTAAGGGTAAGAAACAGGAAGCACAGGCATTGGTAAAAGAGCTGGAGCAAAAACATTTGAATTATGCAGCAGAGATATTGGAAGGTAATTATTTGACGGAGGCTCAAAAAGCTATGGATGTGTTCTTTACAGAATTGCAATGGGCAGTAGATGACGCAGATGCTAATAGATTTGACTACTCTTACGATCAGATAGTATGTATAGGAGAGTTGCTTTCTACAAGGATATTTGGATTGTATCTAGAGCAAGAAGAACAAGGTTTTGATTGGGTAGATGTACGAGATGTTATCCGTACTGATGATACTTATAGAGATGCCAGAGTTGATTATGACTATTCGAAGAAGCAAGCAGAAAATGTAATAGCTCCTCTAATAGCAAAGGGCAGAAACGTGATCACGCAAGGTTTTATCGGCGCTACTTCTGATAATGAATCTATTACCTTAGGTAGAGAAGGGTCGGACTATTCTGCTGCACTTTTTGCAGCCATGCTAAATGCCAATAGTGTTACAATATGGAAGGATGTGGAGGGGTTGAAAAATGCAGATCCTAAGCAGTTTTCAGATACGGTTAAGATAGAGGCGATCAGCTATCATGAGGTCATAGAGATGGCTTATTATGGTGCTCAGGTAATACACCCTAAAACAATTAAACCATTACAGAATAATAATATCCCTCTATATGTAAAATGCTTCCTTGATAGGAGTTTAAAAGGTAGTGTGATACGTAGTGAAGTGAGTAATTTGTTCTACCCACCATTGATCGTATTGAAGAAAAAGCAACTTTTACTGCAAGTAACAGCAAAGGATTTTTCTTTTATAACTGAAGATAAATTGAGCGAAATATATGGCATCCTGCACCAGTTGAATATCAAAGTAAACCTGATGCAAAACCAAGCAATTAGCTTCATCGCTTGTATAGACCATAAGGAAAGGAAACTAGCTCAACTGTTAGAGTTGTTGAGCAAGAATTATGAAGTATTTGACAATGAAGATGTGAGCCTGTTAACGATCAGGCACTATACACACGGTATGCTAGCCGACTTGACCAAAGGAAGGCATATATTGCTAGAACAACGCACAAAGGAAACAGTGCAAGTAGTAATGAAATAAAGAAAGCCCCACATCGTGGGGCTTTTGTATAAAAAGTAATGTCGCTTTGTATTTATAAGATTTTCTTGCCTTGCATCGCATCTTTTACAGCTACATCCATTACTCGTTCTGCAAATGGTCTGGTCACGTCGTTTAGCTGCTCTGTCTCTTTCTGTATTTTATCCTTGTCTTGAGCGTTGATGGCTGTTTTTAACACTTCTAGTTGTTGCTTTGTAAGTGTTACTTCTTCCTCTTTTAAAATGCTGGCATGCTTCTCTAAGAAAGTTTCTGTTGTGCTTATCATTTGTTCTGCTTCGGTAGTAGCTTCTACAAGTGCTCTTGTTTTTACATCTTCTTTAGCATGAGTAAGAGAGTCCATTAGCATTTTTTCCACCTCTTCATCAGTCAATCCGTATTGGGGTTTTACATCAATGCTTTGTTCCACACCACTACGAAGTTCCTTAGCGCTTACTTTAAGAATACCATCAGCATCTATCATAAATGTTACTTCTACTTTAGGTAACCCCGCTGGCATGCCAGGTATTCCTGTTAGGTTAAATTCAGCAAGTTTTCTATTGTCTTTAACCATGTCACGCTCCCCTTGATATACAGAGATGCGCATACTGCCTTGTCCGTCTTTGTGGGTAGTATATTGTCGCCCAACCTTGTTAGGGATCTTGGAATTTCTAGGCATTAACACATCCATCAGGCCTCCCATAGTTTCTAGGCCTAAGCTAAGTGGCGTAACGTCCAGCAATAACATCTCTGTATTATTACCCGCAAGTATGTCTGCTTGTACAGCAGCGCCAAGTGCTACAACTTCATCAGGGTTCAACTCATCAAAAACTTGTTGGCCAAAATAGTTGGCTACCGATTCTTTTACTAATGGTACTCTTGTAGAGCCGCCTACCATAACAATAGCGTCTATATCACCTGTGGTAATACCTGCGTCCTTTATAGCGCTCTTACAAGCATCTATAGTT
Organism: Flavipsychrobacter sp.; assembly: GCA_041392855.1. Classification (NCBI taxonomy): domain Bacteria; kingdom Pseudomonadati; phylum Bacteroidota; class Chitinophagia; order Chitinophagales; family Chitinophagaceae; genus Flavipsychrobacter; species Flavipsychrobacter sp. Next base: position 1,954,339 of record JAWKLD010000001.1, on the reverse strand, counting down.
CTGTCTACAAGTGGTTGTATGAGTTGGTTAAAATCTTCTTTATTGATGGTGACTTTTTCTCCAGCTATTTCACCTTCAAAAGTATCATTAGCACTTAGGTGTTTTTTTGCTTTTTCTGCTTGCACCCTTATCTCTTGCACTAGTTGTTTGTGCATTTTAAGTTCTTCCTCCTTTAGCCCAAGCGCTTTTAACCAGTGTTGTACTAGTGCACGATCTAAGTCATCTCCGCCTAAGTAAGTATCGCCGTGCGTAGAAAGAACTTCAAAAATACCATTAGTAATCTTCAGTATGGAGATATCAAAAGTACCACCACCTAAGTCATATACAGCAATGGTTTTCTCCTCATCAGGATTTACACCCATACCATAAGCTAAGCTCGCTGCCGTAGGTTCATTTACTATACGTAATACGTCTAGTCCTGCCAGCTTGCCCGCATCTCTTGTAGCTTGTCGCTGTGCATCGTTAAAGTAGGCAGGCACCGTGATAACAGCCTTGTTTACAGGCGTTTTTAAAATATGCTCTGCTCTATTTTTTAGCTCTTTAAGGATATATGAAGATAGCTCAATAGGAGAGTAGAATTTATCTCCTATTTGTACTTTTACCAAAGAGTCGGTATCATCATCCAAAACCTTATAGGCGAAATAGTCAGAGTGGTGACTTACATCTTTATACGACTTACCCATTAGTCTTTTGGCAGAATAGATAGTACGCTCTGGTTGAGTAATTAAGTTTGCTTTCGCCATATTACCAACGGTAGGCATATCGTGTTCATCAAAATGTATGATACTTGGTACCAGAGCCAGCCCATCAGTTTCACGTAGCGCCACAGGCTGCTTTGTATCTTCTCTTACAATAGCTATCAGGCTATTGGTTGTCCCCAAGTCTATACCAACAATAGTTTCTTCTTTCTGCAAACTGCCGGTAGCTATATTTATCGCTACTTTACCCATAATATTATCGTTTCTGAGCACAAAGGTAGGGTATGATAGGTCAGTTTGAAAGTTAGAAAAGCCTATTGCTACATAGATGATGTTAAAATCGTTGTAACTTTATGCTCACTGTTACGATATACAGTACATATATGATATTTTAGGTATAAAATTAACTCATGCCCAGCCGTTTTTCACTCATACTAGTAGCCATATTGACAATAATTGTAGCTTCCTGCGACTTTGACAAGCAGGAAAAAGCTATGCAAAGGAGTATAGAAATAGCTGCTATTAATGATTCTTTGGCTGGTCAGGGCAAAATTTGGGGTGATGAGTTGTTGATAGCTGTAAATACATTAGATTTTTCTAATATGAAAAATGCTAGAGAAGAATTGGTGGGTTATGTCAATAAAAAAATAGCTAAGCTAAAAGCAATGAAACCGATCGCTGGCTCTGAGGAGCTACAAAAGGCGGAACTGGAGTTTTTAGAATTCGAGTTAAAAATGATTGATAGTCATTTTGTTGTGTTTGAAAGCTTTGATGAAAATACCTCAAAAGAAGATATGGAAAATGCATATTTAGGCATTTTGCAATACAACGAAATAGAGCAGGAGAAGCTAAAACATATCTACGATCTCAGAGAAGATTACGCAGAATTGAATGGTTTCCCTAAGCCAATAGAGTAAAGTATTACGCTCTGTAATAATGTATTCCCCGACTTACCCACATTTTATATAGAGTTTATTATATATTTCCCTTTCTAACGGTTGAAATGTATATTTTTGTTCTCCTCATAAAATAAAATTGCTTTGCGGTTAAAATCGTTAGATATAAAAGGGTTCAAGTCCTTTGCAGACAAAACCCATGTTGCGTTAGACCATCCTATAACTGGTGTAGTAGGGCCTAATGGTTGTGGTAAGTCAAATATTGTGGATGCCATACGTTGGGTGATAGGTGAGCATAAGATAAAGTCTTTACGTTCCGATAGTTTGGATGACCTGATCTTCAATGGCTCTCGTACGCGTAATGCTGCCGGTATGGCGGAGGTGTCTCTTACTTTTGAGAATACACGTAACTTATTGCCTACAGAGTTTACAACAGTAACCATTACACGTAAATTCTATAAGAATGGAGAGAGCGAGTACCGTCTGAATGATGTAGCGTGTAGATTAAAAGATATCCATAACCTTTTCCTTGACACAGGTGTTAGTAATGACTCCTACGCAATCATTGAATTGGGAATGGTGGATGACATTATCAAGGACAAGGATAACTCTCGTCGTAAGATGCTGGAGCAAGCAGCGGGTATTTCTATCTATAAAACCAGAAAGAAAGAAGCTGCATTAAAACTGAATGCTACCGAGCAAGATCTAGCACGTATTGAGGATCTGTTATTCGAGATAGGCAATAACCTAAGAACGCTTGAAAGTCAAGCAAAGAAAGCAGAACGTTATTTTAAAATAAAAGAGGACTACAAAGAGATCAGTGTAGAGCTAGCGAAGGCATCATTAGAACACTTTAACGATCAGTATAAGGAGCTTAATGAGCAACAGGATAATGAGTCGGACAAAAAGACGGCATTAGAGACACAGTTAAATACAGATGCTGCAGGTCTTGAAGAGGACAAGGTAAAGCTAATAGAGAAGGAGCAAGAGCTGAATGGACTCCAGAAAAGGTTTAATGAGCTGGTAAATACAATTCGCCAGTTGGAAAGTGACAAACGTCTTGCAGCCCAGAAGATAGATCATCTTAAAGAAAGAGAGCAGAGTTTGAAAGAGTTCTTAGCAGGTGCAGATGAGCAGCTAAGTAAGCTTAAAGAATCAATAGCGTTCTCTGAAAAGCAAATAGAAGAAGAAACTGTTACAGAAAGCAAACTAAAAGAAACATTAGAAGTCAACAGGAATGCCGTTGATGAAAAGCGTGTAGCTTTTGATAACAAGAAGCAGGCGCTAGAAGCATTACGTGCTACATATCAGCAGAAGCAAAGAGACCAGTTTGACGCTGAGAAGAAAGTGGCGATTGCAGATACTTCTGTAATGAACTTGCAAAGAAGTTTGCAGCAAGTGCAAGAAGAGAAGGAGCAAAGAAACTCGCTGATAGCTCAGTTGCAACAAGAAGGGGCAGATACAGCAAAACAGCTTGAAGAAAAGAAAGGTCATCTTGAAGAGCTAGTAGACAAGCATGAAGCTGTAAAAGAGAAAATATTACAGAGCCAAGAGTTTGTAGAAAACCTAAGGTCGCAACTTGTAGATGAAAATAGAAAGCTAGACTCCAAGTCTAACGAGCATGATCTATTGAAGTCGCTTGTTGAAAGTCTGGAAGGGTATCCTGATAGTATTAAATTCTTAAGTAAACACAAAGAGTGGAACAGTGATGCTCCATTATTATCCGATGTGTTTGTTGTACAGAATGAATATCGTTCTGCTTTAGAAAACCTGCTAGATAGTTATCTTAATTATTATGTGGTTAACAACATAGAGGAAGCAACTCAAGCAGTGAGATTGTTGGATGTAAATAAAAAGGGTAAAGCCAACTTCTTTATATCCAGTCAGTTCGAAACCTATCAGGCGGCAAGCCATAATGATCCGGAAGGTGTTATACCGGCATTAAGTGTCATTAACATTGATGACCGCTATAAGCCATTGGCGCAGCACTTGTTAGGGCATGTTTATATCGCGGAAAGCGATGATGATATAGCTAACATAGGACTGCAAAATGGTAACGTAATAGTATCAAAGAGTGGTAAACAAATAAGAGGTAAGTATACCTTTGGTGGAGGTTCTGTAGGGCTATTCGAAGGTAATAAGATAGGACGTGCTAAGAACTTAGAGCGTCTTGCAACAGAGATAGAAGAACTTACTAAATCTAGTGCATCACTTAAGCAGCAAATTGCTGACACACATACAATGCTTACTGGTTTCAACCAAGAGTTGAATGATAAGGCAATTGAGGAAACCAAGAGAGAGATTAATCGATTGGAGAATTTAAGTGTAAATCTTCAAGATAAGGTTAAGAACTACGAGCATCTTAATGAGACAGGAGCTGAGCGTACCAATCAGTTGCAAGATCAGTTGCAAGAAACTCAAGAGCAAATAGGAGATACTCGCGAGGCATTAGAGGATATCAATGAAAACCTAGCTAACCTAAAAGAGCATATTGAAGAAGAGGAGAGTGGTTTTAAAGCTGTAGAAGAAGAGTTCAACAAAGCTACAGAGGCTTATAATAACCAGAACATACAATATACTCGTCAGCATAGTAAAATAGAAAGCCTAAAACAGGAGTTAGCTTTCCGTTCCAATCAGCTAGATGACTTGATCAGGCAGATAGAGACGAATAAAGAACAGTTGACGCAGGCAACTGCCGAGTTAGATACAACAGCTTCTACGCTTACAGAAGGAGATGATAAGTTGTATGGTCTAATGAAGCAGAAAGAAACTGATGAGTCTGTGTTGAATGAGAAGGACAGGGTTTATTATCAGTTCAGAAATGAAATATCAGAGCGTGAAGGGTTGGTCAATCAAAAGAGAAGAGAGAAGGAACAAGTGGAAGCGCTACTAGCATCTATAAAAGATAAGCTGGGAGATATGAAGCTACAGCTGGCAGGAATGAAGGAGCGCTTGAAGGTAGAGTTTAAAGTGAACCTTGACGAAGTGCTGGATGAAGATAGGACCACAGAGCTAACAGTAGACGAAATAACTGCTGAGGCAGAGCGTTTAAAGAAGCGTTTGGATAATATGGGTGAAGTAAACCCAACAGCAATAGAAGCCTTTACTGAAATGAAAGTAAGGCATGACTTTATAGTAGAGCAGAAAGATGACCTTGTGAGTGCCAAAGATTCATTGATGGCTACTATAGAAGAAGTTGAAAATACTGCTAATGCTAAATTTAAAGACACCTTTGATAAGGTAAGAGAGAATTTTGTAACTGTATTTAAGGCTTTATTTACGGAAGAAGATAAGTGTGACTTGAGACTTACTGACCCTGAAAATGTTGCAGATAGCGGTATTGAGATATACGCTTCACCAAAGGGTAAAAAGCCAAGTACACTTACGCAACTATCGGGAGGAGAGAAGACATTGACGTCTACAGCTTTCTTGTTTGCTATTTATCTAATTAAGCCGGCACCATTCTGTATTCTGGATGAGGTTGATGCTCCTTTAGATGATGCTAACGTTGGAAAGTTTACCAAAATGATCAGACAGTTTAGCGACAACTCACAGTTTATCATTGTAACGCATAATAAGCAAACAATGGCATCTGTTGATGTAATATATGGTGTTACAATGCAAGAACCAGGTGTAAGTAAATTAGTGCCTGTTGACTTTAGAAGCTTAAAGAACGAATTGCAGGAAAACTAACCAGTAGTTTATAAAGGACTAAAAAGGGATGGGCATTGCTCATCCCTTTTTAATGTATCCGTTAAAAAATATATAAATGAACAGCTAGCATGTTCGTTACGAAATTCATCTACATAGATTTATGGTATGAAATTCGCCATTACTACTATTACGCTTCTTATTAGCCTGTCGTTATCAGCACAAGATTATTCTATAAATGGAAAGGTGTTGGATGAAGACAATCATCCTATTGTTGCAGCAACGGTTTCGGTGCTGTCTTCTAAAGATAGCTCTTGGCTAAAAACGGAACTTACAGATGAGTATGGTGCCTTTAAAGTAAAAAACATTAAGGCAGGTAAGTATATACTCCATGTCAATTCTGTTGGATATGAAGCTGGCAGAACTGCATTATCTATTGTAGACAACGCAGCAGACGTAAATATAGTACTGACAAGAAAAGATAACCAGCTGGCAGGAGTAACAGTCAGGGAAAGAACTGATTTTATAAAGACAGAATTAGGGAAGACAATAGTAGATGTTGGCAAAAGCGAAAAAGTAGGTATTAATATACTAGAGCTATTAGGCAAATTGCCAGGTGTATCTGTTAGCCCTAATGGTGATGTTTCAATTGATGGTAAGCAAGGTGTGGTATTACTGGTAGATAACAAGCCAACGTATATGAATGGTGAGGAGCTTGTAGCTTATTTAAGAGGTTTATCGGCAGAAGAAGTGAAGCAAGTAGAGATAATGACACAGCCATCTGCTAAATATGATGCGGAGGGTAATGTAGGTGTCATAAATTTAGAAATGAATAAGAATAAAATTAAAGGGTGGAGCAGTAGTACAAATGGTAGATATTCTCAAGGGGTATATCCTTTCTCTTCTTTAAGCAGCACCATAAATTTTCATAAAGACAAATGGCACCTGTATGCACAGCCTGGCTATTGGGGTGGTTCCAGCTTTTTAGAAAAAGAGCAAATAAGAATAGGGCTTGTTGAGCATACTAATGAACAGGTATCTAAGGTTGATGAAAGTATATACATGAGGGAGACTTTTCATGATTATAATCTAAAGCTTGGCGCTGATTATGATCTTTCTGATAAGACAACCATTGGTGCTTTTGTTAAAGGAGTGTATCATCCTAATAATGAAACAGATAGGACTGTATCAGCAATTAATAATGACAACATACAAATCATAAATGAAGCCATTAATGATAATGGTTTTTTACGTCAACATGCCTATGCTAACAGCTATATAACACATGATTTTTCTAAAAAATCGTCTATTGATTTTAGTGCTGATTATTTTGGTACATGGAAGGATATTTATCAACAACTGGATAGTAGAAACTATGATAAGGCTGGGAATGCAATAGCAAGTCCTGTGATCTTTGACAATAAAATGCCTGTAGCTTCTCATGTGTATACAGCTAAACTGGATTATAAAGGTCTGCTAGGTAAAAAAACAATAGAGGCGGGAGCAAAAACAAGTTATGTAACTATCGATGAGAAGAATGTGTTCAATAGTTATGACGGGCAGAGTTGGCGATATGATACTGTAAGAAGTAATCACTTTTTGTACAATGAAAGTATAAGCGCAGCATATTTAGATGCTTCTTGGGATTGGGATAAATGGCAAATGCAAATAGGTGCAAGAGGTGAGTTGTCTTTTGTGAGTGGGCATGAATTATTTCAAGATAAAAAGTTCAGCAGAAACAGGTTCAATTTATTTCCAACAGTATTCGTAAGTTATAAAGTAGACAGTAACAATAGTATAGAGTGTAATTATGGAAGAAGGATAAAAAGACCTTTTTATAGGGAGTTAAATCCGTTTACTCGTTTTGTATCACAGTATAATTATGCAGTAGGTAACCCTCTGCTACAGCCAGAGTATAGCGATAATATTCAGCTAAAACACAGCTATAAAAATAAGCTGATAACCACCTTAGGGTTTGCTAGAAATACAAATGTGTTTACTCGTGTTTTTACATTAGATAAACAGACTAACATTAGTAATTACTCTACAACCAATAATGCTAATAGAACTACGGTAGACTTGTCTATGTATTTACGATTACCGATAGTGAAAGAATGGTTGCTAACATGTACAGGAGGCGGTTATTACACTGCATTTAATGGGAAGATAGGAAGCCAAATGGTAGATAGTAGTGCATGGGGTTATACGGTGAAAATTGATAGTCAGTTTTACTTCAAAAAAGGTTGGTATGCTTCAGTTAATGCTCAATATATGGGACCTAATATCACACCCTTTGGTCATGTTGACTCATTCTTGTTTACCAATGCTAGCTTGTCCAAAAAAGTGTTGGATGATGCAGGTACATTAAAACTTAATCTAAGCGATCCCTTTGGGTTGTACACCATCAATACATACGCTCAAATAGAGCAAACTATAAGTAATGATAAAACCCGTTTCAATACTCAAAATGTAGCATTGAGTTTTTCTTATAATATTGGCAAGAAAACTAAGAAAGACCGAAATACGGAAATGGCTGAAGAAATTCAGAGGATGTAACTATGCCGTAGTCATAGCAGGATTGCGGTTGATAAAGTATTGTGTCTCTCCTTCTGCAAGCAAAACACGAACGCTTCTTAGACCCGTCTCGTCATAGTCTAGTATAGCTTGTACTGGTTCATTGTTAGATGGCTTATAAATGTATTCAAGCCCGTCTATCATAACAGTTTTACTCGTGATAATTATAGAGCCTACACCTGTATTTTGTACTACGTGCTCCGATCCGTCGGATAAAAAGGAAATAGATTGGGTACGGTCATAAGAGTAGGTTTTACCACCCTTGCTTAGCATTCTGTATAGAATTACAGAAAGAACACCAGCTATGACTAATAATATCGTACGCAACATCAGGTTAAGTGTGACTTTAATTCACGGGTTAGCAAATGTAATAGCTATTTTTCATAGCTACATACAATTTACAAACAAAATAACAACTTTGTCTGGTATAACATATATAATTTTTTAAAGGTGGTGTTAATAATTGCCTGTTATACTGCCTCTTACTGCTGTTTAATAAAAAAAGCGCTAAGCCTATTAAGTAGGCTTAGCGCTTTGTAGGTAGTCTTCTTAGAGATAGGCTATCGTTGAATGATAAGCTTTTTAGAGCGCATAGTTCCTTCTTTTGTTTTTAGCTGTAGTATATAACTACCTGTAGGTAAAGAGCTAATATCTATTTGTCGTGTAGTGCCATTTTTTTGAGTTAAAACATTTTGCCCTACCATATTATAGATTTGCAGGCTTGAAATAGCTCCTGTATAATCTACATTTAAGACATTATGAGCAGGTTGAGGATATATGCTAATATTATCATTGCTCATTAGATTTGTTATTGATGTGCTTTGATAGCTTATTAGCTTTTTTCTTTGGTTTTCAAGTACTACACGCATCATTGTAGTCTGCCCTTTTGTGAATAGTGACTGGCACTTATCATTAGAATAGTCCATATAGTTCTCCCACATGTCAGGAAGGTCGCCTGGTAAAGCAGCATTACACGTATTTTGAGTAGGAGAAGGACAATCTACCACCATGTTTGACTGCATGCCTTGAGGAGGAGTGTCTGCTATACCATCGTCTCCGTCATGGGTGCAAGCTTTAGAAGTGCCTGCTGCGTCTCCAGATATATGTCTTAGTCCAAGATAATGTCCAATTTCATGTACCATGATACGGCCTGCCGTTGCCAACCCTTGTAGATCTCCATTGTGAGGATTGTTATTACCTACTGCTTGGTATTGAAGTACAACTCCGTCGATTAATTCAGGCCACTCAGCATCTATCCAGTTAGGGGGTAATGGATCCATAGGAGGTGTAGCATATCCTAACAAAACTGGTATCCCATGTGTAGAGTCTCCTATGTCACCGATCCAAATATTAAGATATTTATCAGTAGGCCATGGAGAGATACCTCCTTTGTCGGTTTGTTTGATGCGTTCCAGAGAATTAAAAGTGGTATCATTTACATAATCCCCAAAGCGAGTAATATTAGTTTTTGTTCTTGTGATACCTGTAGTTGGTAAGCCGTTTGGGTCACGTGTTGCCAAATAAAACTCTATACGAGCATCTGCTGCAAAAGGCTTAAATACTTCACGAAGTTTGCCAATATCACTATGTCTATGCCTATAAGCATCATTTAGTATTTGTAGTTGGTTTTGCAATACGGGATCGCTCACATTTTGCTCCTGAGTTTTGTACACCACATGAAATACAATAGGTATACGGTACACTTCAGTTGTTGTTTTTGAAGCACTATTGGTAGCAATTTGCTTAAATAATTGATCTGTCCTCTGCTTGTAGGTAGGGTCAACTTTCTCATACTGTTTTATAATATCAGTATAGCCACATTTTGGTGTTTGAGCCGTTGTGCCCGTAGCTATAAAAAGTAACGCTACTAATAAAAAGTTTTTCATGTCTATTGTTTTTAGATATTGTATAGTATGTGCTTTATACTTATCTAAATGCAAGACATTGAAGAAAGGTTGCCTGACCGAAAAAAATATTTTTTAGATATACTTGTTATCTCTTGCTGTCTTTATCGCATCAGCTTTTGAGTGAACGTCTAACTTGCTGTAGATGTTTTTTATGTGAGACTTAACAGTTTCTAGATCAATGAACAACTCTTCGGCAATTCGTTTTCTACTTTTACCAGTAGAAATTTGTTCTAGTATTTCTGTTTCTCTTCTTGTGAGTGGAGACTCTTCATTGCGTTGAAAAGATTGAATGACCATTCGTGCTATATTAGCGCTCATGGGTCCACCACCCGTCATTACTTCTCTAATAGAGTTGATGATTTTTTCGTGAGGAGTGTTTTTAGTTAGATAGCCAGCAGCACCATTTCCTAAAGCTCTAAATATTAGAATGTCCTGTTCATATACAGTCAGTATAAGTATGTGTGCTTCAGGAACGATCTTTTTTATTTTAGGGATTGCATCGATGCCTGAAAGGCCTGGTAGTTCTACATCAAGTAGAATTACGTCGGGGTTATCTTTAGCTATTTTCTTAGCCGCATTTTCATAAGATGAATAACTGCCTACTACTTTATAGCCTGAAGTATCATTAATTAGGTATTCATATCCTTCTCTTATCGTGGCATCATCTTCTATGATACATACATTAATGTCAAAATCTTTGGTCATAACTGTAGTAAATGGCTTATTACAAATATCCTAAATATTATACTATTATATGTCACCCTAAACAGGTTATTTTTTGCTAGGTGCTTGTAATTTGAAGCTAAGGCTTATTGCTGTGCCTTTGTTTTTAAAAGAATCTATATAGAGTTTGCCATTTATTCTTTTCGCTCTATTTTCCATGTTGTGCAAACCGTTACCTCGTTCTACAGTTTCTATATCAAAACCTTTGCCATCATCAGAGAGTATTATTTGTAGTATATGATCAGGTTTCAGAGCTGCTTCCATTTTTACTGTATGGGGGATTGCATATTTTAAACTATTGTTCATGGCTTCCTTAAAGATCATAATCACATTTCTACTAACATCAAGTGGCAGTCTATAGTTACGGAAGCGCTCATCGGTCTTTGCGTATTCAAAGTTTATCTCTGTTTCAGAGAATAGGTCCTCTCCAAAGTCTCTGATTCTGTTAATGATCTCAAACAAGTTATCGTTTGATGGCTTTAAAGACCAAAGTATATCTCTTGTGCCATTATATAATTCTCCGGTATTGAACTGTATGAGATCAAGTATACGTTTGCTTTCAGGGCTTAAGTTGCTATTTTTTGACTTGAGTACATTGGTGAGTACATTTATTCTGGTCAATTTATTGCCAACTTCATCATGAAAATCTTCAGCAGTACGGTCTCTTACTTTGTTTTGTTCTTCTTTTCTTAAACGTTCTAATAGTGCTAATCTGTTTTGTTTCCTTTTGTTGATGATATACTGAAAACTAATTCCTAGAAGTATACAGCCTAATAGTATGAGTAGTCGAAACCAGCTAGTTTTGTGGAAAGGAGCTACTATGCTAAAGGAGTAGGTTAGTTCTTTTGAGTTAGTGCTATCTGTTGCATTCGTAATTACTCTTAGTGTATAATTGCCAGGTTGTAATGCAGAGTAGGTGATGGAATTAAGAGATGTCCAGTCTGACCAAGGGGCATCAAGACCGTCTATTTTATACTTGTATTGTATAGGTTCCAAGCCACTCATGGTAATAGCTTGAAAAGTAAAAGTGAGGTTGTTTTTCTTATAAGGTAATACTAGATTTTGTGGTATGTTATACCAGCTGCTAAGACTATCGTAATAGCTTGTGTCAGTTATGTTATTGCCAAATAACTTAACAGACTGTAGTACAATGCTTACAGGTTTAGCTTTTACCGCATGCATTTTAGGTTGGTAATGTAATGCTCCTTTAGTTGTACCAAACCATATACTTCCATCAGACATTTTATACACTGCGTTTTGGTTGCTTTCCATGCCATAAACGCCTTGTCCTCTGCCATAGAAAGTTACAGTAGGTAGTGTGTTTCTTAGTTCTATTTTATGAATACCATAGCCAGTACCTACCCAAATATTATGATCGTTGTCAGTAATGATGTTGTATACAAAGTCTGATTTTAGTCCATTGCTTTTATTAATAGTAAAAGATTCTTTTGTTTTTAAGTCATAACAAATAACACCATTGTCTGTTGTGCCTATCCAAAGTTTACTTTTACTTATAGCAAAGCATTGTGCATTGGAGCTATCTGCTGCAGATGATGTTATAAAAGGTGTTACTTCTTTATTGTCATATAGCTGCATGCCTGCGGAAGTCGCCATCAATACACTATCTGCGCCAATGGTTATAAAAGCAGAAACTACATTTTTTGCGTTGCCTACTGGGGTGAATTTTTCGTCATGATAGATAGTAGCTCCGTACCCAGTGCCTATCCATAATCTATCTTCGGAGTCTCTATATAAAGTAACTATCGTATTGCTAGGTATAAGTGGGGTTGTGTATTTTCTGAGTTCGCCTTTTACATTTCTCATTAAGCCAAACCCGTTGGTGCCAAGCCATATGTCGTCACTGTTTTTTATATCAATAGCCTGAACTGTAATATTTTTTGGGAGCGGAAGGGTGTACTTATTTACTATGCCATGCTCGTAATAATATACGCCACCTAAATACGTACCAAAATAAACACGTCCTTTTGGTGTAGCAGCGATGGCCATTACTTGCTCATTATCTAGTCCTGTCTTTTCATCAACTATAGAAAATTGCCCTCCCGAGAAACGAAAGATCCCATTACCGTTTGTGCCAAACCAAATATTACCTTCTTTATCTGTTTTAATACACCTTGTTACACTTTCGGTAAAACCATTGTTTTTGTCGTAACTGGATATTATTGAGTCTTTATATTGTAATGCCCCCGTTGATCCCATCCAAAGTGCACCATCATGCCCTTCAGAAATACTAATAATGAAAGGCCAGTTTTTAATATCAGATCGTTTTACAGGTGCTCTCTTTATTGTGTCGTTTTCGATATAAAAAAGACCTGCATTACCTGTAAGCCATATCTTGTTTTTGTGGTCTTCAAATATTTGTGTTGTATTGATGGCGTGATTGCTTACTAATGGATAGTTATATGTAATGCTATCCCACTTGCTATTATTATAGGTGTAGATCTGCCCATAGTTTGTAGCTATATATAATCGGTCTTTGGTAGGTAGTATGCTTAAAGCCCCAGCGTTGAGGTTGGGTAAGGGGAGTTCTTTGTACTGGTTGTCTTTTATAGAAAAAACACTACCTGCCACTATGCACCATATGGTATTATTAGGAGCTACCTTTAGTTTAGAAACAGCATTGGCATTAGCATTTTCAGGTGCTCTGAAAATAAAATGTTTAAACTCGCGACCGTTATATTTTGTTACGCCATTAGGTCCGCCTATCCATATTTGATTTTGTTTGTCTATACCAAGTGCTGTTATGCTATTATTTAATAGTCCGTCTCTTATAGTATAGTTCGTAAATGTTTTGCCATCATATTTGGCCAGCCCTCCTATGGTGCCCATCCATAAATGCCCCATAGCATCTTGTTCTATTGCGGTCACCTGCGATTGTATCAACCCGTTTTCTACACTTAGATTATAGAAAGGGTATCGCTGTGCATTACTGTTGGTAATGATGCTAAAAGAAAGTATTACGAGTAGGTATAAAAAGGTCTTTGACAATGATATTATTGCTATTAGATGTATCTAAAAATACACAAACCTTATGAGCACTGCTACATATGATATAAATAAATCCCCCTAAATGGGGGGCGTCAAAAATAGCATATCCCCCAAGTTGGGGTATAGCTGATAATTCCTTGGCGCCTACATTTGACTTGTAAACAATTAATTATGATGTCAATGAAAACTTTCTGGCTGTTTCTACTTACTTTTTGCGTTACCTATAACAGTGTTTTTGCCCACAATATTACAGGTGTAGTAACAGATGATGACGGAAAGGAAATAGTTGCGGCAAGTGTATTGTTGATAACGGATAAGAAAGAGTTGGTTAGTTCTACATTGTCTGACGAAACTGGAGCTTTTAATTTGAATAATGTTCAGGAAGGTAGCTATCAACTGAAGGTAACAATGATAGGTTATAATGAATACAGTAAAGCAATAGTTGTTAGCAAGAGCGTAGATGTAGGGGCATTGGTGATGAAGAGGAAGAATAAGGCAATGAAAGAAGTAACCGTTAGAGGAACTAAACCTTTGATTGAGGTCTTTGCAGATAAACTAGTAGTGAATGTGGAGAATAGTATTGTTAATTCTGGTGCTACAGCTTTAGAAGTGTTGTCACGTTCTCCATACGTAAACGTTGATAACAATGATAATATAAGTGTGAAAGGCAAGCAAGGTGTTACTGTAATGGTAGATGGTAAGCAGATGGTGTTATCTGGAACTGATTTGGCAAATATGCTAAAGAGCATGCCTTCAAATACGATCAGTAAAATAGAAATAATTAGTAATCCTGGCGCTAAATATGATGCTGCAGGTACTGCGGGTATTATTAATATAAAAACAAAAAGAGATAAACGTTTAGGGATGAACGGCAGTGCCAATGCTTCTTATGCACAAGGCGTGTACCCTAAAGCATCTATAGGTTTTAATTTAAACTATAGGACAAAAAAAATTAGTAGCTACGTCAGTTACAACTATGCAAGTCGAGCCTTTTTTAACCATTTAGTTTTAGACAGAAGGTTCTACGATAATAATGATGTTGCCCAGTTTTCTTACATGCAGGATAATTTTACTAAAGGGACTTCATTAAACCATGTAGGGTCTATGGGGATAGATTATACACTCTCTAAAAAGACAACTGTAGGTATATCAGGTACTGTAGGTACAAATGGGTTTAGTCCGAAGGCTAATAATCATTCTAGTGCATTAGATGGTAATAAAAATACATTGTATAGATTCATCACTACAGGTAATCACCGACAAGATTATTACAACTATTCGGCCAATGCTAACCTTAGACATAATTTTGATGATAAGGGGCAACAGCTGAGTGTTGATGTAGACTATGCAAGATACTGGAATGAATCGAACCAGAATTTCGAAACTGTTTACCTCAGTCCTAATGGCGCGAGCTATCAGCCCAATTATTATATGAGAAGCGATCTGGTTGGTTTAACTCAAATACGTTCTTTTAAAACAGATTACTCTTTGCCTTTAAAAAATAAAGCAGCGTTTGAAGCGGGTATAAAAACAAGCTATGTTACCTCAAATAATCGCCCACTATTCTATGAAAAAACTACAGGCGACTTTTTATTGGATGTAAAAAGAAGTAACCACTTTATTTACAGAGAAAATATTAATGCCGGTTACCTTAACCTAAACAAAAAATGGGATAAGTGGAGTACACAAATAGGCTTACGTGTTGAACATACAAATATAGAAGCGGAGCAAGTGACACTCGACAGTACTTTTAAAAGGAATTATACACAGCTATTCCCAAGTGTAGCCGTTCAACGAACAATTAGTAAAAAACATGATCTAGGGGTAACACTTAGCAGAAGGATACAACGACCCAATTACCAACAGTTAAATCCATTTAAGTTCTTTATTGATAATACCACATACCGAGAAGGTTATCCTTATTTAAACCCAGCACTAACCTATTCTGTAGAGGCATCACATATCTTTAAAAAGAAGTTTGTGACCTCAATAGGCTATAGCGTTACAACTAATAATATAACTCAGGTAATACAGCCAAGTGAAACAGAAGATTCTGTAACTGTGCAAACAGATAAGAATTTAGCAACCATGCATTATTATGGTTTGACAGGGGCTTACCCATTTCAGATAACTAAATGGTGGAGTAATGTGAGTAATATAAGCCTATACTACTTGCATTATCAAGGCTTTTTAGCCAATACAAACCTAAGCAATGGTACTCCTGCATTTACAGTAAGTTCCAATAATAATTTCACACTACCAATGGGGTTCAGAGCAGAGCTTGGGTTTTGGTATCAAGCAAAACAGGTGTATGGCTTTATGGAATTGGAGCCCATGTGGATGCTAAATGCAGGGTTGCAAAAACAAGTGTTTAAAAATAAAGGTACGATCCGCTTAAATGTAAATGACCTTTTCTGGAAAGGGTTGCCTAGGGCAACATCTACCTACAATGCTTATCAAGAAGATTTTGTAGTGAAAAGAGAAAGCAGGCAGGTGTCTATCACTTTCAGTTATCGTTTTGGAAAACAAACAGTGCCACAGACTAGAAAAAGAAAGGGTGGAGCAACTGATGAAATGAAAAGAGTAGGCAATGCCGGATAATGAAGACTAAAGATTCCCTCATATACATTGACCAGATGTAAAAAGGAACCTGCATGCGCAGGTGCTGTAAAACCCCTCTAGTTTAAGTTGTCTAACTTATAAACAGAGGGGCTTTTATTTATTTAAATCTATCTGCAGAGATGTTCATCCAGTTCATGGCATTCTCAAAAAGTAGCTTGTCTTTCTGTGTTTGAGAAAATACATCCATGCTTTCTATTAGTTTGCCAGGGTGGTGTTCTCCAAGCGGGAAAGGGTAGTCGCTACCCATGCAAACTTTATCTTCGCCCATAACGTCAACTATATATTCCAGTGCTTTGTCATCATGTGTCAATGCATCTATCCAGAATTTGCCAAGATACTCACGAGGGTTTACTTCGTTGTCAATAGCACATAGGTCAGGGCGAACATTAAAGCCATGCTCTATACGTCCAACTGTGAAGGGGAAGCTACCACCACCATGTGCAAAAGATACACGAAGGTTAGGGTGGCGTTCAAATACTCCTCCAAATATCATGGAGCTAATAGCACGTGCTGTTTCTGCGGGCATACCTACTAGCCAAGGTAACCAGTATTTGCTCATTAGGTCTTCGCCCATCATTTCCCAAGGATGTATGAATAGGCAACATCCTAGCTCTTCGGCAGCTTGCCAAAATGGTTCAAAATAAGGGTCGCTTAAATTTTTATTATTAATGTTAGAACCTATTTCTAAGCCTGGCATTTTCAGTTCTTTCACACAGCGTTCCATCTCTTTTATTGCCAGATCCACATCTTGTAATGGTACTGTGCCCAAGCCTACAAAACGTGTAGGGTGGTGTTCTACACATTGTGCGATGTGGTCGTTGAAAAAACGAGAGGTCTCTAAGCCATGTTCGGGTTTTGCCCAGTAGTTGAACAAAACTGGGATAGTAGATAATACTTGCACATCTACTTCTGTCATGTCCATCTCCTTTGTACGTGCATTAGGTTCCCAACAGTTATCCTGTACTTCTCTGAAGAACTTGTCTCCTTTTATCATTCTGGCACAGCAAGGTTTGTGGTGCTCTAAATGAATGAAATCGCCATATCCAAACTTTTTAAAGTAGTCAGGAATATGTTCAGGCATTATGTGTGTATGTATATCTATCTTTTTCAAAGCGCTATAATTTTACTACTAATATATTGTTTGCTTTTTACTATTGTTCTGTTACTGCTTTGCTCTTATAAAGAGTAAAGTTTTTAAATAGGGAAAGCTGAATGATAGAGGATGAAATATAGTTGTTATTCCCTACTCTATCATATTGGTGTAAGTGTGCTAGTTGAATATTGAAGTCTTTATTGAACTTGTACCCTAAACCTGTATATATCCAATTTCGTCCCATGTTTGTCGGCATTAGGTTGTCCGATTGATTGATCCATGCTTCATCAAATGCATTGACAAAAATAGTATGCTTTCCCTTGTTTATCTTGGCAAGATCAAAACTTAGATTGAAACGGAAACGAAAGCGATTAGCATATTTAGTGCCCTCAACTCTAGAAAGTGGATTGACATTCGGATAGTATACTACTACATTATCAATGAAACGATGTTCGAAGCGGATACGATTCATGATATGCACTTTGCCCGCATTGAACTTTAATAATATCTGCTCCCATATGTTGTGCTCATTAATAGGTATTTGTAAGCTATAAGGCAGGTAAGGTGTAGAGCGTACATAAGAATAGCCCACGGAAACTTCAGTGTTGTTATTCAAAGAGTAGTCTACCGAAGGGCGAAAGATGAAAGTGGCTTGGTCATGTAAAAAAGCCCCTGTACGCTCATGTAGCTCATTACTTATCGTAAACTTGTCGGACAGATAGAACCTATTCATTAACAAGAACCAGGTGTTGGTATTGCCGTAAGTAACTGTTTGAGCAATAGCAGGGGTAGACATACTTGCAAAAACAGTAAGTGTTATTATAAGTAGTTTTTTCATGCCAATATTTTAAACGCCTTCAAATATCATTGCAGCTCCTTGGCCTACACCAATACACATCGTTGCCAAGCCATATTTGCTACCTCTTTTTTTCATTTCGTAAAGTAGAGTTGTTGAGATACGAGTACCACTACAACCTAGAGGGTGTCCTAATGCTATTGCACCGCCGTTTACATTTACTTTTTCTACGTCAAGACCAAGCTCTTGCATACAAGGGATGCTTTGAGCGGCAAATGCTTCATTCAATTCTACAAGGTCAAGGTCTTTAGCTTCCAGCCCTGCACGCTTTAGCGCTTTTTGAGATGCAGGTATAGGTCCTATCCCCATTACAGCAGGGTCTACACCTGCTATAGCCATACTTTTTATTTTGGCTAATGGCTTTAGGTTATATTTCTTTACCGCCTCTTCAGAGGCTAATATCATAGCTGCTGCACCGTCGTTGATACCGCTGGAGTTGCCGGCTGTAACAGTACCGTCTTTTTTAAATGCAGCTTTTAGTGTAGCTAGTTTTTCCAATGTAGACTCACGAGGATGTTCATCTGTATCTACCACCATTGTTTTACCGCGGCCTAGGTCTACAGTAACCGGTGTTATTTCATCGGCAAATTTATTAGCTGCCTTTGCAGCAGTGTAGCGTTGTTGACTTTGCAAAGCAAATTTGTCTTGTGCTTCACGGGATACATTATATCGCTCTGCAACATTTTCTGCGGTTTCGCCCATGCTATAAGGGTGGTGTAGTGCGCTTAGTGCTTTGTTCACAAAACGCCAGCCTAAAGTAGTATCATATAACTCGGGTGCACGTCCGAAAGCCTTTTCTGATTTAGCCATCACAAAAGGTGCTCTACTCATACTTTCAACGCCGCCAGCTATGTATATTTCTCCATCTCCACACATAATAGCACGAGAGGCATCCATAATAGCCTGTAAGCCCGATGCACATAAACGGTTCACGGTATTGCCACCTACAGTAACAGGTAAGCCTGCTAATAAAGCAGCCATTCGAGCAACATCACGATTATCTTCTCCTGCTTGGTTGGCAGCTCCTGCTATTACATCTTCTATTTCATTTACATCGATAGAAGGGTTGCGTTCTATTAAAGTTTTGATAACGTGAGCTAACATATCATCCGGGCGAACTGTGCTTAATGCACCACCATACCTGCCTATCGGTGTTCTTATTGCATCTACTACATATACTGTTCTCATAACTATATTACTTTCTTTATTTCGATAATTTATTTTTTACAAAATCATGTCGTGTAAACAGGTTGAACTGTTCTAAGGGGGTAGTGAGCTAATTGGTCATAGCCTGCTTTAGGTCTTCTATTATGTCCCCTGTAGTTTCTAAGCCCACGCTTAGTCTTATCAGTCCGTCTGTTATACCATATTTTATTCTGTCTTCAGGTTTTACACCCACGTGGGTTGTAGACGCCGGGTGAGATATTAGTGTGTCACAAGTGCCCAGTGAAACAGCATTGGTACAAAGTTTAAGTTTATTCATAAAGGCAACACCTGCTTCATAACCTCCTTTCAGTTCAAAGCTCATTAAAGCACCAGCATGTTTCATTTGCCCTTTTGCTATGTGGTGGTGAGGATGTGTTTCCAACCCTAGATAGTTAACGGTTTGTATGGCAGGGTGTGTGCTTAAAAATGCAGCTACCTGCTCTGCATTGCTACAGTGTTTGTCCATACGTAGAGAAAGCGTACGTAGTCCGTTGGTCAATACAAAAGCATCAAAAGCATTGCTATTAGCTCCAAGTAACCTATGCTTTTTAGTGATCACCGTATTCATCTTCTCCAGATCTCTACCTAGTAGTATGCCTCCTATAGCAGTACCATGGCCATTAAGGAATTTTGTGGTGCTATGTATTACATAATCAACGTCGTACTTAAAAGGCTGCTGTAGGTATGGTGTGGCAAATGTATTGTCAGCACATACGATCAGCCCATAAGACTTTCCTAAAGAGCTTAGTGCCTGCAGGTCTACACATTGCAGTGTTGGGTTTGCAGGTGTTTCTATATACATTAGGTTGATAGCGCTATCAGCCTGTATAGCGGCTTCAACTTTTTCCAAGTTATTGAAGTCGGTAATAATAACCTCAATACCCATGTCAGGTAGTACCTTATCTATTAGCTCTTGAGTGCCTCCGTACAAAGAGTAATGTGTGATGATCTTTTCTCCTGCCTTCAGGTTGCTTAATAGCATGGTGGTAATAGCGGCCATGCCTGAAGAATGCAGTATGGCTTTTAATTGCAAATTATCACCATTAGATTCTTGTAAGCCATAGGCTTCCATTAACGCTATCTTTTCTTCGGCTTCTCTTATGGTAGGGTTGCCAAAACGACCATAAACATAACCTTCTTCTTTTCCCTGAAAAATGTTTACGGCTTGCTCTGCACTATCAAAAGTGTAAGTACTGCTGGCATATATTGGTGTAAGGTGTGCTCTGTTTTTATCTTTTTGGTGGCCACCATGTATGCAGATGGTCTCAAAACCTTTGTTTGGAATATCAGACATTTTTAGATAATTATCCTACAAAAATAAGAAACAGAAGACAGTAAATGGGTTTTTACTTGTATTGTATAGGTAAGACTAATTCACTAATAGGTAAAGAGTTGTTTTATCTTTATGTATTTATAATAACAATAAGCTAATGAAAGACTATCTGATAAAGTTGGCAAAATATAATATATGGGCAAACAAGCTGTTTATCAAGACGTTAAGGAGCTTGACAGAAGAGCAGCTGGATACTGAAATGAACAGTAGTTTCCCAACTATACGTAAAACCGTGTACCATATGTGGAGTGCAGAAGATATATGGTTACAACGATTGGCATTGGTAGAAAGACCGATATGGGCGGAAGGAGTGTTTGATGGAGATTTTGAAGCAGCTATAGCCAAATGGGAAGAGGCGTCAAAAAGCTTACTTGTATTCGTTGAGCAAAAGTATAATGATAGTGCTTTAACGCAAGTGGTACAGTATTACGACCTCAAGAAACGATCGTATAAACTACCTGTTACTGCTTGTTTAACTCAAGTCTTCAACCATGCCACCTACCATCGTGGGCAGCTAGTAACCATGCTTAGGCAGGTTGGGGTAAAGAAAATACCACAAACGGATTTTCACGTGTGTATGATGAAATAAATAAGAGCTAACCTAAAGGTTAGCTCTTATTGGATATAGAAATTAATATATTTAGTGAAGGATCTGTATCGGCTCTGTATGTATGCCAGACTTTCCTTCTGCTTTAATGAAATAAGTGCCTGAGGGCAGTTCTGATATATTCAAAGTTATATTCTTCTTAGAAGATGTTTTATCAATACCTACAAGTTGCCCAGTAACATTGTATAAGCTTACAGTGTTTACAAACTCAGGGTGGGATAGTGTTATGTTTATTGTATTGTGGGCAGGGTTGGGGTAAACATTGAAAGATAGTTGCTGAGCAATATGTTGCCATATACCCACTGTTGAAGTGAAGTTAGCAGCCTCACAGTAGTCGGTAGTAGCATTGTTAGGTGTGTTGGTATAACCGGCAGCTGCTATCAGCTTGCCCCCTGCTATACCCAAGGCAAAAGCAGTATGCTCTCTATTCATGTCGTTTACTGCAGAGTTCATTATTGTAACAGAACCGTTGGTGGGGTTGAAGAGCTCAATAGTTTTATACTTAAAGGAGTTGGTGCCTGTTTCACCTCCCATAAGGTATATATAGTCGGCATCTGCAATAGCATAGCCAAAATACCTTTTTTCAAAAGTGCTGGTTAGTGTTGTCCAGCTATTATTGGTTATATCATAAACTTCACCGCTGGTAAGACCGTTGCCAGACTTTCTGCCGCCTAGAGCATATATCTTATTGTTTTGATAAACTACCTGTGCATTCTCTCTTTGTTCATTCATATCTGCCAAGCTGGAAAAGGTCTGAGTAGTAGTGCTTAGTTTGAAAAGATTTTTGGTAGCGCCACCTCCTATGTAATAAATGTCTGTACCAACTACAATAGCAGAAGCTCCACTATGTTTAAAACCCGTTGGGAGCGCTATTGGTGAACTGCCCCATGTGTTTGCCGCTATATCATATATCTGTACGCCGCCTGCACTGGTTAGGTATAATTTGCCACCAACGCCTGAGATTGCTGTATTACAAATGATCCCGCCGGTTAGTTTCGCTAAGGTATCCCATTTGTCGGCAGTAGGGCTATAACGGTATAATGTATTGTTTCCGCCACCGCAGTTGCTAAAAGTGTATAAGTATCCATTATGACCACAAGCATTCATCCCCCAAGCTTTGTAGGGGTAGTCGGCAATTTTTGACCAAGAGAAAGTTTGTTGCCCATAGGTACAAAGGCTTGTAAAGAGTAGGATAGAAAGTAGTAAATGTTTCATAACTATTTGTTTGATACAAAGCTCCTTTATTCAGTACTGCTTAGCTATACCCCGTTACCAGTATTTTAGTATACCCAATACCACGTATAATAAAAACGCCTGACCATTATGTGGTCAGGCGTTAGAAGTGTTATGTTAAGATGATTACTTAGCGTCTTCTTCTTTTACTTCTTCATATTCAGCATCAGCTACTGTTTCTTCTCCGTCGTTTGGAGCAGCACCTTCAGCACCGGGCTGTGCGCCACCTGCTTCTTGCTGTGCTTGATAGATATGTTGGCTAGCAGCTTCCCATGCTTTATTAAGCGCTTCAGTTGCTGTGTCAATAGCTGCAAGATCTTCATTTTTATGAGCCTCTTTTAGTGTAGCTACAGCCTCTTCTATTGTTTTCTTCTCAGCTTCAGGAATCTTATCACCATAGTCTTTCAATTGTTTTTCAGAATTGAATACAAGACCATCAGCCATATTAAGCTTTTCTACGCGCTCACGTACTTGCTTATCTGCCTCTTCGTTAGCTTTCGCTTCATCCTTCATGCGTTCTATTTCCTCTTTGCTCAAGCCACTACCTGCCTCTATACGGATGTTTTGTTGCTTACCTGTACCTTTATCTTTAGCGGTAACGTTTAAGATACCATTCGCATCGATATCGAAGATAACCTCTACCTGAGGTACTCCACGTGGTGCAGGAGGTATACCGTCAAGTATGAAACGTCCTAGAGACTTATTGTCTTTAGCCATAGGGCGCTCACCTTGTATTACATTGATCTCAACGCTAGGCTGGTTGTCAGCAGCAGTAGAGAATACTTCACTTTTCTTAGAAGGTATAGTAGTATTTGCTTCGATCAACTTGGTCATAACGCCACCCATAGTCTCAATACCTAGAGATAGTGGAGTGACGTCAAGAAGCAATACATCTTTTACATCACCTGTCAATACACCACCTTGTATAGAAGCTCCGATCGCTACAACCTCATCTGGGTTAACGCTCTTGTTTGGTTTTTTACCAAAGAACTTCTCAACAACTTCTTGGATTTTTGGTATACGAGTAGAACCACCTACAAGTATGATCTCGTCAACTTCGCTAGCGTCCATTCCTGCATCTTTCAATGCTTTGCGGCATGGCTCTAGTGTACGTTCTACCAAGCTGTCTGCCAGTTGCTCAAATTTAGCACGGCTTAATTTGCGTACCAAGTGTTTAGGCACACCGTCTACAGCTGTAATGTATGGTAGGTTGATCTCTGTTTCTTGAGATGAAGACAATTCTACTTTTGCTTTTTCTGAAGCTTCCTTCAAACGTTGCCAAGCCATTGGGTCTTTACGAAGGTCGATAGCTTCATCAGCTTTGAACTCTTCTGCTAACCAGTCCATGATCACTTGGTCAAAGTCATCACCACCAAGGTGAGTATCACCGTTAGTAGATTTTACTTCAAATACGCCGTCACCCAACTCTAGGATAGATACGTCGAACGTACCACCACCAAGGTCAAATACTGCTATCTTGCTGTCTTTGTCTTGTTTATCTAAACCGTAAGCCAATGCTGCTGCTGTAGGTTCGTTGATAATTCTACGAACTTTAAGGCCTGCAATTTCACCAGCTTCTTTAGTAGCCTGGCGTTGTGCATCGTTAAAGTATGCAGGTACAGTTACAACAGCCTCATCTACGTCTTGTCCTAAAAATTCTTCAGCAGTTTTCTTCATTTTTTGAAGGATCATAGCTGAAATTTCTTGTGGAGTATACATACGACCATCGATATCTACTCTAGGTGTGTTGTTATCTCCTTTTACGATCTTGTATGACGAATGGTCCATCTCACTTCCTACTTCATCAAATCGGCGTCCCATAAAACGCTTGATAGACATAATTGTGTTTGCAGGGTTGGTGATAGCCTGACGCTTTGCAGGGTCTCCAACTTTACGCTCCCCATTTTTTAGAAATGCCACTACAGAAGGTGTTGTACGACGACCTTCATCGTTTGCTATTACTACTGGTTCGTTACCCTCCATTACAGCAACGCAAGAGTTAGTAGTCCCTAAGTCAATGCCAATAATTTTTCCCATAATAATTATATTCTTTGTTCTTTTAAATAGTATACAGTTGTTATTTCAATAGGCAATACTTCAATCTATATGCCATTTGCTAGTTTTCGGCAATAATGTCAGCCATACTGTCATTCTGAAATAAAAATGCCTCAATGTGTTCACATTAAGGCATTTAAATAAGTTATATAGTGTAAAATTGTCAATCGTCTGTGCGACCTCTTATGTTAAGAGGCTTAACTATAGGCAGGTTTTTCAAGGAGTCCATTGTACCAAAAGACAACCCAGCACTGATGTATGTTCTAGATGCTTTTGAGCCAATGATGCCAAATGCATCTTTGCTTACCATGTTCGTATAGTTAGGTTGTATAATATCGTTGGTAAGACCATTGCTAGTATTAGCCATAACTGTGTTATAGTTGGCTAGTTCTTTACTGCCGGCATAGAAGATAATATCACAACTGTCCATATAACGCTCAACATTAGCAGGAGCTACACCGATAGCGTCTCTAAGGTAAGAGTATATGTTATTGTTAAGTACAGATGGCGTGTAGGCTTGGCTAGGATTCACGTTAAGTGTTGCAAAAGCGTAGTCTACAGTTTTTCGGGTCTTAGTATTAGTAAGGATATTTCTATCTTCATAATGGAAGCGTAATATCCCCTCTAGCGTATAAGAGTTGGCAGGAGTATTAACAAAATAGTCCAATTTAGAAGTAACAGTAGTACGAGCAAAATCAACTAATAGACCTGCTTTGTTGAACTCATTAACATAAAAGCCTGCTGTTACAGAGTTGGTGTCGTTGCTTACGATACCGATGTTGTCAGTAGAATCGGTTCTACCTGTTACTGTATTAGTTATTAGTAGTCTATAGCTTCTATCTGTTTTTAAATCAGCTTTGAACTTGTACCCGTTGTTAGGGCTAGTGAAGAAACTCTGCTGATTAACTGAAGATGCTTTTGTATAACCTTCTTTATTCAAATCCACTTTTGTAAGCGGATAGGTTGCGGTAAGTGTTGTACCGGAATATTCCAGCATTCTTACGTTCAGTTGTTGATAAAAACTAGAGTCTGGCACTTTTGACATGTCAATAGCACTCTTGTTTTCGTCCATAAATGCTTTCTGGATACGAATGTAGTGAGCTGTATCTGCCTTGTCTAGCATGCCGTAAGCAAAAGTGATTTGCCTATACGGTGCAGCTACTTCAAAATCTTCTGAACAACTAGACATGCCTATTAGACCTGCCAAAATGGATATTGATAAAAGCTTTTTCATGACTTATGCTTCTGTAAAGGGAACAAAGATAGGGGTTTAGCTGAAAGATACTAGGAGGAATGTGTTTTTTAGGCTTTTATGATATAGTGCTGACAATAGGTAAATGTTATTATCCTAAGTTATAAAACCTATTTTTGCGCCATAATATTACCTAAAAGGAAGAAAATGAGCTTAGTTGCGCAAATAAAGACGGCCGCAGAAGGTGCACTTAAACAGTTATATCCAGATGTAGAGATACCTGCATCTATGATAGCTATTAACCAAACAAAACCTGAATTTGAGGGAGATTATACATTAGTACTATTTCCATTTCTTAAGTTGTTGAGAACTAAGCCTAATGTTATTGGAGAGCAAGTTGGGGAATATCTTATTGCAAACAGTGACTTATTTAGCGCCTACCATATAGTAGCGGGCTTTCTTAATCTTACGGTAAGTGAGACTTATTGGTCAAATTTTCTTTCAGATAATTACAATAATCTGGATTTAGGAAAAAGTGCTGCAAATGGTAAAAATGTGATGGTAGAATACTCTTCTCCTAATACGAATAAGCCATTGCACTTCGGGCATATGCGTAATATCTTCTTAGGGTACGCCATGTCCTCAATATTGCAAGAGAATGGTAACAATGTTGTAAAAGCTAATTTGATCAATGATAGAGGGGTACACATTTGTAAATCAATGGTGGCATGGCAACATTTTGCTAACGGAGCTACGCCTGACAGTGCCCAAACTAAAGGGGATCACCTTGTAGGTGAGTACTATGTGAAATTTAATAATGCTTATAAAGCAGAGATTAAGGAACTGGTAGTAGGAGGAATGGAAGAGACAATTGCTGAAAAGGAAGCACCTATAATGAAAGAGGCGCAAGAAATGCTGCGTAAATGGGAGGCTGGTGACAAAGAGGTGGTTGACCTATGGAAAACTATGAATGGCTGGGTGTATGACGGCTTTAATGTGACCTATAAGCGTATGGGTGTTGATTTTGATGCCATGTATTATGAGAGTAATACCTATCTATTAGGTAAAGAGGTGGTAGAAAAAGGTTTAGAGAAAGGAGTACTCTATAAGAAAGAGGATGGCTCTGTATGGATAGACCTAACAGATGAAGGCCTAGACCAAAAATTATTGCTTCGTGCAGATGGTACTTCTGTGTACATGACACAGGATATAGGCACAGCCATTGAAAAATATAATGACCACCAGCTGGATAAGTCTATATATGTAATAGGCGACGAGCAGAATTATCATATGCAGGTGTTGGCCCTGATACTTAAAAAAATGGGTGAGCCTTGTGCAGATGGTATTTACCACTTGTCTTACGGTATGGTAGAGTTACCAACGGGTAGAATGAAAAGTCGTGAAGGTACTGTGGTAGATGCTGATGATATGCTGGACGAGATGGTGGCTTTAGCACAAAAACAAACAGAAGAGGCGGGCAAAACTGATGGCTTCACAGAAGAGGAGTTGAAAGATCTTTATGAAACTATTGGTTTAGGAGCGCTTAAATTTTATCTGTTAAGGGTTGATCCTAAGAAGAAAATGATCTTTGACCCTAAAGAGTCTATAGATCTACATGGATTTACCGCTACATTCATACAATATGCACATGCGCGTATCTGTTCTATTTTAAGAAAAGAAGGATTGCCATTAGTACCAAGTGCAGAAGTGTTTAAGGGATATAAACACAGCTTGTCAATTGCAGTTGCAGAAAAGAAGCTTATTGTTTCTCTGGAGCAATACCCATCAATAGTAGCTGCAGCTGCGGAAGAATATAACCCTTCGTTGATCTGTAACTATACATTCCAGTTAGCACAAGAATTCAATTCTTTTTATGCAGAACATAGCATAGCTCAAGCTGAAAATGAAGAGAAGAAGCAATTACGTTTAATGCTTATTGTAATGACGGCACAAGTTATCCGCAGAGCTATGGGTATGTTGGGTATTGCCGTTCCGGAAAAGATGTAATCTTAATTGCCTCTTAGTGCTGTGGCGTCAATTCTGCCAGCTCTTTGAGCAGGTAGAAAGGCTGCGAGTAGCCCTATGGCAACTATTGTGGCAATGATGATGAGTATATCTGTCCACATAATGGTAACGGGGTAGGCTTCTATGATAAAGGACCCTTGAAGTTTTAACCAACCAAATTGTTGTTGCCCAAGGCATAACAGTAAGCCTAGTAACAAGCCTATACTACCGCCGATAAATGACCAAAGAAAGCCCTCGGTAATAAAGATGCTTTTTATAGTGCCAGCTCTTGCACCCATTGCGGTTAGGATAGACATGTCTTTTTGTTTCTCTAATATGAGTAGAGACAACGCACCTACCATATTAAAAGAGGCAATAAGAAGAACGAGCAATAATATGGCATAAGAGGTCCATTTCTCACTAGCCATTATGGTATATAAGGTCTTGTTTTGTTGATAGCGTGTAGCTACAAGGTAGTTGTCTCCTATGAGTCGTTGTATTTCTTCTGCTACTTCATCTGCATCCGCATCATCAGCAAGTTTTAGCTCTATGGAGGAATACTGACCATCAGCTTGCATTAAATAGTTGGCCACGCTTATGTCTGTTAACACATATTTACTGTCAAACTCTTCTTGTACCTCAAAAGCCTTGGTGGGCAGGAGTTCTACAGCCTGAAATGCAGCTTCAGGATTAATCGTTACATCCTTTGCTTTAGCATTAAGATAAAAGGCTTTGATATTACCAAACACACTATGTACATCAGCCCCCATCTCATTCATCAGCTGTACCCCTATTGTTGCCTCATTGTATCGTTGGTTGATGGCTAGTGTATCGCTTTCATCATTTCTGCCAATACCTTCCTCTACAATGTATTGCTCCAGATTGTTGACCTTATAATAGCTTTTGCTAACCCCTTTTAGTATTGCAGGCCGTTGTTGTACATCACTACTTAGTAAAACCTTGTCCTCAAGTACTTGAGTGTAATATTGTACCCCTTTTATTGTAGCTATTTTGTTTACTTGTTCTTCTTCCAGTTTGAAGAATTTACCTGTTTTTGGGGTGATCTTAAGTTCGGGGTAGAACGCTTTGTATAGATCTTTTACTAGCCCGTCGAAACCATTGAACACAGAAAAGACAATTAGCATAGCACCGGCACATATGCCAATGGCAGCTATACTGATACGAGACAATATAGGTACAATATTAGCCGTACCCTTGCCTCGCAGATATCGCCACGCTATTTGCCCAATCAGCGTTCGGTTCATTAATCTTGAGATTTGTCTTTTTTCTCCTCTTCCAGTTTTTTGAATATAGCCTCCATTTTGAAGACATAGTCTAGAGTGTCGTCATTGAAGAATTGTAAATGAGGTATTCTTCTAAGTTGATTTTTTAGCCTATTGCCCAAAGTGCCTCTAAATTCAGAGCTTCTGGCAATGATGTTTTCTAGCAATTGTTCCGGATCTTCTACCTTGAAAATGCTTAGGTAGATACGAGCTTCAAGCAGGTCGGGAGTAACAGTTACTTTTGATATAGAAACCATTCCTCCTTTGATAACATTAAGCCCTTCACGCTGAAAAATATCACTCATTTCCTCCATTATCAGTTGGGCAACTTGTTTCTGTCTCTTTGTTTCTTTCATTTGAAATACTCACTTGTAGAGGGTAAAGTTAAAGAAATGACATGAGGGTGTCACAATTTCCTTTAGTTTGGTTAAATTCGTAGGTTAAAAGATAATTAAGTAAGTATGAAAAAGCATGTATATCTAATAGCTGGGGCATTTTTAGTTGCTTTAGCATCTTGTAAAGAGGTAGGGCCAAAGATAGATTTTGGCGGTGGGGCTGCCAGTGGTGATGATACTACATATGTTGCAGAAAAAGTGGAAGCGCCACAGCAAAAGAAAGTTTTGGCAGAGGAGTTTACGGGTGTTAGCTGTCCTACATGTCCTCCTGGTCACTCTACAATGAAGGGTATACAAAGCACATTGAATAATAATTTGGTGATCATGGGTTGCCATATATTCAACAACCCTCAGTCGAAACCAGTTGATAAACCTGGTCATGAGTCTGAGCAAGATTTTAGAACAGAAGATGCAACCGAGCTACTTAGCGCTATATACGGATCGTTAAAAGAAGGTATCCCTTCTGCTGGTTTTGATAGAATGCCAATAAATGGTGAAGCATTAAATACTAAAGGTAAATGGAGCGATGCTGCAAACAATAGAACAGTAGTAGCTGCGCCTGTTAATATCTATATCACCACTTCTTACGATAATACTACGAGAGAAGCTGTCGCAATAGTGAAAATTGCATATACTAAAGAGACTACTGTAAAGCAAAATCTTACGGTAGCTGTTACAGAGGATGAGATTACAGATACTCAGCTAGATGGTTTGAATATTATCGATGACTATAAACACGAGCATGTGTTAAGAGATATTGTTACGCCTGTTACCGGTGCTACGCTGCCTGTAAAGGTAGAGCCACGTGTAGCAGGTAGAGTATATCAGCGTACATTTAGATTTAAAATAGATGCGAAGTGGAAGCCAGAGCATTGTAATGTTATAGCATTCGTAAACACAGACGAAGGTGCTAATAAAGAAGTAGTACAAGCTGAAGAAGTAAAGCTGATACCATAGCGATTTAATTAAAAAAAGTTTTTTATTTTTAACCTCACTCATAAAAAGTGAGGTTTTTTTTATGAAACAGTTAGCCCTATTACTATTTACCAGCATTGCGCTGGGTCATACTTCGTATGCCCAAGAGCAAGATTCAGTTGAGCAATTTCAACTAAAAGAGTTTGTCTTTTCTGCCAACAAGTTTAATGAGAAGAAGGACAATATAGCTCAAAAGATCACACTAATAACTAACAAGGAAATATCCTGGCAAATGCCGCAGACCTCTGCTACTATGTTAGAGCAGTCGGGCAATGTGTTTGTACAGCGTAGCCAAATGGGTGGCGGTAGTCCTAATCTAAGAGGATTTGAAGCCAGTAGAGTATTGCTTATAGTGGATGGTGTACGTATGAATAACGCCATATACCGTGGCGGACATTTACAAAATGTAATTACCATCGATAACAACCTTTTAGATAGAGTAGAAGTACTGTACGGACCATCTTCTACACTTTACGGTAGCGATGCCTTGGGTGGTGTTATGTTGTTTAAGACAAGAAATCCGAAATTGAATGATAAGGATGGAGTGGCTATAAGTGGTAATGTGATGACAAGATATAGCTCTGCCAATACAGAAGGTACAGGTCATATAGACTTTAGCATTGGCACGAGAAAATTTGCTGCACTAACATCAGTTACTTACAGCGATTTTGGAGATTTAAGACAAGGAGACAACCGTAATCCTTTCTATGGTGATTTTGGTTTGCGCAAAACCTATGCAGAAGCTCAAAACGGGACAGATAGAGTTGTTGTGAATAGTGATCCCAATGTTCAGAAATTTACAGGTTATAAGCAGATAGATCTAATGGAGAAAATGATCTACAAGCCTAAAAGTAATCTTACCCATGCGCTAAACATACAGTACTCTACCAGTAGTAATATACCAAGGTATGATAGACTATCTGAAGAAAGAAACGGTGCTTTAAGGTATGCGCAATGGTACTATGGCCCTCAAGAGAGGCTTCTATTAGGGTATCAGTTTGACGGAGAAAGCCTAACTGGATTCTTTGATGAAGTTAAGGGCGGTGTTAACTATCAGGCAATTAAAGAAAGTAGACACAATCGTAGTCTTAATGCCGTGAAGCTGAATCATAGAACAGAGCAGCTAAACGTAGTAGGGTATAACCTTGATTTTAGGAAAAAAATGAGGAAGAATGAAGTAACTATCGGTACCGATGGACAATTCAATAATGTATCTTCTACCGCTTATGCTGAAAATATTATGACGGGTGCTCATACTCCTTTGGATACCAGATACCCTGATGGTGGTAGTAAGATGTATTATGGAGCAGTATATGCACAGCATTTATACAAAGTGATTCCTGATAAATTGGTAACAAATGCCGGAATTCGTTTGAATTACGTTAACCTAAGATCAAACTTTAAAGACACTAGCTTTTTTGCATTCCCTTTTACTACGGCTATTCAAGAGCATTTGGCATGGAGTGGCAATCTTGGTATAATATACATGCCCACTCAAAAGTGGCGTTTTGTACTTAATGGTGCTACAGGGTTCCGTTCTCCAAATGTTGATGACCTAGGAAAAGTATTTGAATCTGCTGGCGGAATAAGCTTAGTAGTTCCTAATCCAAACTTAAAGCCAGAGTATACTTATAACGTCGATTTGACGGGTGTGTATCGTAATGAACAGTTACAACTTGAGGTTACTGGGTTTTATACTTGGTTAAGAAATGCAATAGTGCAAGATTTCTATACGCTTAATGGTAAGGATAGTCTAGTGTATGAAGGGCAGACTACTGCTATTGTAGCCAATCAAAACAAAGCTAAAGCCTATATTTACGGAGTTAGTGCTGCACTTACTATTAAGCTGGTACCACATACCAGTCTTTATAGTACTATTAATTATACTAGAGGTAGATATTTTGGTGTAAATAATGCAGAAGTTCCTTTAGATCATATACCACCTGTATTTGGTAAAACAAGTATTATATATGAGCAAAAGAAATTTAGAGGAGAGTTTTACGCTCTGTATAACGGTTGGAAACGTATAGCAGAGTATAGCCCTTCGGGTGAGGATAATCAGAAATATGCTACTGTAAACGGAATGCCTGCTTGGTGTACCTTAAATTTAAGAACAGGCTATCAAGTACACAAAAACATGAGTGTACAAATGGCACTTGAAAATATATTAGATCAAAACTATCGTGTTTTTGCTTCAGGTATAAGCGCGCCAGGCCGCAATTTTGTACTCACTGTTAGAGCTAATTTTTAAGTAGTAGCATCTATTTAACGTTTTTAGCATGCAATAAATTGGCAGGCAGCGTATATTTGGCGGATATATACATAAATAATAGCGATAGTGAAATACCGTAATGCACTACTTATCATATTCTTGATTATTCTAGTAGACCAAATAGTAAAGGTTTATATCAAAACACATTTTTACTATGGCGAAGAGGTAAATGTGTTAGGCACATGGTTTAAGATCCATTTTATAGAAAATGAAGGAATGGCATTTGGCATGCGCCTTAGCGAAGGGTCTATAGGTAAGCTCATACTTACATCATTTAGACTTGTAGCAGTGGTTTTTGGATTCTTTTTGCTGAAAAATGTGGTAAAGAAGGGGTATAGTAAGGGAGCAATAGTGTGTGGTGCATTGATATTAGCCGGAGCATTAGGTAACCTCATTGATAGTATCTTCTACGGAATGATATTTTCAGAAAGTACCTTTCATGTAGCTAAATTTGTGCCATGGGGAGAAGGTTATGCTAATGCATTTCATGGAAGGGTAGTAGACATGTTATACTTCCCATTGTTTAATGTAAAGCTGCCTGACGGGCTTCCATTTGTGGGTGGAGACAATTTTTCTTTTTTTGACCCTGTATTCAATATCGCTGACGCTGCAATATCTGCAGGTGTACTTACACTTGTAGTTTTTCAGAAAAAGCTGATACATAATAAGAAAGTCAACAAAGCTGCGGCTTAAAAACTAGTATCCTATGGCAAATGAAGAAGAGCTAATACCCATAAATGTTTGGTTAGCAGAAAGAAGCTACAGGATCAGGGTTACACCTGATGAGGAAGAATCGGTACGTAAGGCCGTAAAAATAGCAGACGAAAAGATTACGGAGCTTAGAGGCAGTTATGCAGGTAAAGATGATCAGGACTTTATAGCCATGTGCTTGCTTATGTATGCTACTGACTCTGCAGAAGATACCAAGGGTACTCCATCTGTGTATATAGAAGAAGAAGTGAAAAGCATGATAAATAGGATTGATAGTGTTCTATAAGATTAATCTAAAGCAGCTACTATCAATTCCATTCTACTACTTCTAGATCCTTTTACCAATATATTCGCCTCTTTAGGTTGATGTTGCTCAATATATGCTGCAGCCTCTTTCGAAGTACTAAAATGAAGGTAATGGTCAGGCACAGTCTTAAATTCATCTCCTACCAATAATACCTCTTCCCAATCATATCCTTGTATTAAGGCAACTAAGGCATCATGTTCGTTTGTTGCGGTATCTCCCATTTCTTTCATTGCACCAAGCCATAGTTGTTTGTTAGGTACTTGCATGCCCGCAAAATTTATAATTGCAGCTCTCATACTGGTAGGGTTAGCATTATAGGCATCAAGTATTAGTTTATTTGTGCCCCGCTCCATTAGCTGAGACCTGCTATTATCAGGCTTGTATTGCTCTATTGCGGCTTTTATTGTGTCAATATCTATGTCAAAATGAAGACCTACAGCAACTGCAGCCATTACGTTAGGAAAGTTATAACCACCTACCAGAGATGTTTTGATAGTACATTCATTGTCTTTAGTGAGTATTGCTACATCTAACAACGTCTTTTGTTCCAAAGGTTTGCCTATGTAGGTAGCATTCGCACTACCATAGGTTATTTGTTTGGCTATGCCTGCACTCATATCCTTTAGGTAGTCTAGGTCTGCATTTCTAAATATAGTGCCGTTATGAGCCCTTATATAGTCATAAAGCTCTCCTTTACCCTTACGCACGCCTTCCTCACTACCAAAACCTTCTATATGCGCCTTACCACAATTATTAATGAGTCCGTATGTGGGTTGAGCAATAGGGCAGTAGCTGGCTATCTCTTTTTGATGGTTAGCCCCCATTTCTATTATTGCCATTTCTGCATCTTTCTTTATACTAAGTATGGTAAGAGGGATGCCAATATGGTTGTTCAGGTTGCCTATTGTAGCATAAGTCTTGTATTTGCAACTCAGTACAGCTGTGATAAGTTCCTTCGTCGTTGTTTTTCCATTGCTACCTGTAATAGCAATAAAAGGGATATTGAATTGAGCTCTATGATGTGCAGCCAGTTCTTGTAAGCTTGTTAATACATTAGGCACTAGTAGACACCTCTCGTTTACTTTATATTCTTCTTCATCAATTATCACATATGCTGCCCCCATTTCCAGTGCTTGTTGTGCAAATGTGTTCCCATTAAAATTGGGTCCTGTTAAAGCAAAGAATAAATCTCCTTCTTTTAGCTTTCTTGTATCTGTTTGTACAGAAGGATATTGTAAGTAAATATTGTAGAGTGCAGCAGTATCCAAGAGTATGATTGTTTATGGCATAAAAATAAGAAAGCCCTCTCAAATGAGAAGGCTTTCTTTTATAACAGATTATTCAGTTTACTTTTTAGATTTTTTCTTCTTACCGAAACTGTGTCCAGCTCTTGTGCTGTTGTCACCGTCTGGGCTACCTAAGCGATCAACTACGCAACGGAAACCAATAGTAGAGCTAGATTTGTAAGCCATCATGAAACGACGCGTACCTGGGTTCATCCAGTATGCACGGTCAGCCCAAGAAGCACCTTTGTATATCTTAGCATCATCTTTGATTAGCGTATTCTTACCGTAGTTGTAAGCATACATAGAAGCACTATCACCATCTTTATAAGCTCTTAGATCAGCAGTAGTACCGTCGAAATCTTCGTAAGCAACCATTTCTTCGTCAGTCATATCACGACGAACTAGGCTACCTAAGCTATCTTTATCTTCAAGAGCATTATCTTCTTGAATTCTTTGATAAGTTTGGTAAACATTACCACGGAATGGTCTGAAATCATCCATGTCACGAGTGTAAGGGCGGTAAGTATCAAGTACCCACTCACTCACGTTACCGGCCATGTTGTAAAGACCATAAGAGTTTGGAGAATAAGTATATATAGGTGCAGGGATGTCAGCGTTATCGTTTAATGCGCCAGCAACACCCATTGCATCACCATGTCCACGTTTAAAGTTACCTAGGAACTGACCTTGGTAAGAGTTACGGATACCATAACGAGTTGTGTAAGCATCACCCCAAGGGTAAACGTTACGATCAGTGATCACCTCTTCACCACGACGACGTTTAGTAGCAGGCTCAGGGTTGTTACCTATGTTACCTGTAGCTGCGTACTCCCACTCAGCTTCTGTAGGAAGACGATAGTTAGGAAGTAAGTAACCATCAGAGTAACGTAAGTTACGCTTACCAGAACCTTGTGGATCTAGATCACGCTTACGACCTCTACCAGGAGTACCGTCATATTGACCATTAACATAAGACTCTGTATCAAATACGTCTTCGTTAACTTGGTTTGAGTTCTTTTTCAAGAAACCGTTCTTAATAAGTATGTACTCATTAACACGGTCACTACGCCATTTACAGAATTCGTTGGCTTGGTGCCAGTTTACACCTACTACTGGATAGTAGTCGTATGCTGCATGACGGAAGTAGTATTGTACTAGCGGCTCATTATAAGAAAGAGCTGAACGCCAGCAAGATGAATCTGGTTTAGCTTTTGCAATAAGCAAAGGATAGTCAGATGCATATGCACGCTCTAGCCAGTATAAATATTCACGATAGTGTACGTTTGCTACCTCTGTTTCATCCATGTAGAATGAAGATACAGAAACAGTACGTGCAATGTTGTTACGCTCAAGAGTTAAATCCTCTTCGGTCATTCCCATTGTAAAACGGCCGCCTTCTACAAAGGTCACGCCAGGGCCAGTTTGCTGACCTGGATAATTGGCAACGTCAAAACCACCCAAACGAGGGTCGTTGTAATCCCAACCTGTTACTTGTGATACACCTGCTGATTTATTAGAGCCGCCGCAAGACGAAAATAATGCTGCTCCGATACATAGCAAGCCAACACCGATGAGAGTTCTTTTCATAATTAAAGAAAAAATTTGCTACAAATTGTATTGAATAATCTGTTTAAAAGTGTTACAATGTTAGAGCTTTATATTTAAAAAGTCAAGCTTTAAGGGACAACAAGTTAAAAATTATGTAAAATAAATCGGCACACTTCTATAATATATTACGACAAATGCTCGTTTATCCTGTAAACCCTGACGAATACCTGAC
This sequence comes from Flavipsychrobacter sp., assembly GCA_041392855.1. NCBI lineage: Bacteria > Pseudomonadati > Bacteroidota > Chitinophagia > Chitinophagales > Chitinophagaceae > Flavipsychrobacter > Flavipsychrobacter sp. Next base: position 1,917,674 of record JAWKLD010000001.1, on the reverse strand, counting down.
GGTAAAATGACATTAAACCTCTATTTTTGAACTAATACACAATATTTTACATAGTGAACAGACGGAAAACAAAGATATCTATAACATTAGGCCTGTTATTAGCATTTTCTAGTGCTATTTCAGCCCAAGAAGCCTATAATGCTAGCTTTTCAGAAAAAGACATACATGCAGGTTATGTGATCAAGAAAATACCCCTAAACGTGTATGAAAAGCCTCAAGTAGCGTTAGAGGATATAGAATATACTTCTGTGAGTAGTATGCCTGAGGATGCACTACCTACTTCGGCACTAAATTTTGATATAATATTAGGTAAGGAGCTCAAGCAGCCTTTTGCTTTAATACGCATTCCTGCCTATACGCTATCAGAAGGGAAAATACAACGTGTAAAATCACTTACCGTTAATGTAAACGAGCAAAAAACGCTAAAAGAGATAACAACTCATAGTGCAGCCAAAACTACTGCTATAAAATCTCCATTAGCTACAGGTACATGGTATAAAATAGCCGTAGCTGAGACGGGCTTGTATAAGATTGATTACCAGTTTTTAACACAAGATTTGGGTATAGCCGCTAGTGCTATCAATCCTAGTACTATCCGCATATTTGGTAATGGCGGTAATATGCTGCCTGAAAGCAACGCAGTTGCTCATCCTGAAGAGCTACTAGAAAATGCTATAATGGTCAACGATGGTGGTGACGGTAGTTTTGATGCTAATGACTATATCGTTTTTTATGCCGTTGGCCCTACAAAGTGGACGGCAAATACTGCAAATAGAAAATTTGAACACCAGAAAAATCTATATGATGATAAAGGGTATTATTTTATCAATGTAGATCTTGGGCAGCCTGGTAAGCGTGTTCAAACACAAGGAACTGCACCGACCGCCAACGTGACGGTGAATAGTTTTGACAGCTACATGGCACACGAAGAAGATCTACAAAATCCAGGTCGTTTTGGTAAGCTATGGTGGGGAGAAGAGTTTGGTATTAGTGCAGGCAAACAAAGTACACGTTCTTTTAGTTTCGACTTGGGAACCATTGTTGATACTACATTTATAAAATTGTCTTTAGGCTCAAGGTCTATAAGCTCTTCCAATACATTTGCTGTATCCATTAATGGTGCGCAAGCTGGTAGTTTCAATATAGGTGCTGCCGCTACGCATGATGATGATAAACCCGTTGAAAGAATTATTCCTGAAATAGCAAGAACAGGTTTGTCTGGTAATGTTACGGTTAACCTTACCTACACACCGGGCATTAATGATGGTATCGGCTTTTTGGATTATATAGAAATAAATGCACGTAAGGCATTAGCATTTTCGGGTGCTTCTTTACTGTTTAGAGATATGACAGTTGTAGGAGCAGGGCAGGTAGCTTCTTATCAGCTTGGAGGAGCTAGTAGTAATACGCAGGTATGGGATGTAACAACTCCTAATGAACCTGTAAGGATGAATGGAGCACTAAATGGAGGAACTTATGTTTTTGCCCAAAATGCAGATCAACTACATGAGTTTGCCGCAATTAATGGCACACAGCTGCCTACCCCTAGTTTTGTTTCGGCTGTAGCCAACCAAAATTTGCATGGATCATCACAAGTAGACTTTGTTATTGTTGCTCACCCTGATTTTGTATCAGCCGCAGAACGCTTGGCACAGTTTCATAGAGATAGAAGTCAAATGCGTGTGCTAGTAACCACAACGACACAGGTATATAACGAGTTCTCTTCAGGAGGGCAAGACGTATCGGCAATCAGAGATTTCGTGCGTATGTTCTATAAAAGAGCGGGTACTAACACCGCAGATTTTCCTAAGTACCTACTACTGATGGGAGATGCTTCTTATGACTATAGAGACCGAATACAAAATAACACCAACTTTGTACCTACTTTTGAGGCTTCTGAGTCTTTCTTCTTCATCAATACCTATAGTAATGATGATTTCTTCGCCTTCTTGGATGATAATGAAAACATCGAAGATTATACCATAGCCAACACATTAGACATAGGTGTAGGGCGTATACCGGCAAAGAGTCTTCAGGAAGCAAATGTGGTGGTAGATAAGATATTGCATTATAAAACTCCTGCTACATTAGGTGCTTGGCGCTTGTCTGCAACCTTCATAGCAGATGATGAAGACAATGCAGGACCGCATATGGAAGACGCAGAGATTTTGGATTCCATAGTACAGAAAAACAGTAATATCTATAATGCAACCAAGGTGTATCAAGATGCATTGCCGGTTATTTCAACACCGGGAGGGTCTCGTGCACCAGCAGCTAATAAGTTGATAAACGATGCGGTGTTTAAAGGAACATTGTTGATGAACTATAGTGGTCATGGAAATACTCAAGTATTATCACACGAGCGTATTTTAACGCAGGACGATTATAATAGTTGGAAGAACAATGATCGTATGCCGTTCATGGTGACAGCTACTTGCGATTATGGTCAGTTCGATCAGCCTTCTTACGTGTCTGCGGGAGAGCGTGTATTGCTTAAAGAAAGGGGAGGAGTAATAGCCACCTTAACTACCACACACCTTGTGTACCAATATGCGAATAGAATATTGAATACAGAGTTTTTAAACGCACAGTTTGAACATGTGAATGGTAAATGGAACACATTTGGCGATGCCATAAGAAAAGGTAAAAATGCTACCTATGCCAATGCAGGAACTACAAAGGATGTAATTATCAATTTTAGAAAATTTGCACTATTAGGAGACCCTGCGTTAGAACCCAATTTCCCACAGTATTTCATTAGTACAGACTCTATATTAGATGGAGCGTCGGGTAAAGCAGTAGATACTATAGGCGCACTTGGAGAATACACAGTAAAAGGTAGTGTGACTGATGTAAATAATAATGTGTTAACCAACTTTAACGGTAACTTATCAGTAACCATTTTTGACAAGCCAAGAACTGTAAAAACACTAACGGCTATCAATAAGACCTTTGAAGTGATGAACAATATCATTTATCGTGGTAAAGCAACTGTGAAAGACGGTCATTTCTCTTTTGCATTCATTGCTCCAAAGGATATTAATTATGAATTTGGTAAAGGTAAGATCAGTTACTATGCAGAGAATGGACAAACAGATGGTGCAGGTGCCGATACTAATTATAATGTGGGTGGTTTCTCTGACAATCCTCGTATAGAGAACAACCCGCCGATAGTAAAGCCATATATAGGAGATAGTCTGTTTAGAAATGGTGGGCTTACAGGACCCAATACATTACTGTATGCCATACTGGAAGATGAAACAGGTATTAATGTATCGGGCAACGCAATAGGCCACGATCTTACTGCTGTGCTTGATGGAGATATATCTAACCCTTATATCTTAAACGACTATTACGAAACAGAAGCCAATACTTATAAACGCGGTTATCTGTCCTTCCCCGTTACTGGCATACCTGAGGGTAGACACAGATTTACCGTCAAGGCTTGGGATGTAAACAATAACTCAGGTATAGGTCATGTTGATTTTGAGGTGGCTAATGGTAATATTGTTCGTGTACAGAGATTGATGAACTATCCTAACCCATTTAGCGATAAAACACATTTTGTATTTGAACATAACCATCCTAATGAGGCTATGACCGTTGAGATCAACATCTACAATACTGCTGGGGTAATTGTTAAAAAAATCTTACAAGATTATACCCCTGGCACTAGTAGAAGTAATGAGATAACATGGGATGCTACAGCTGATAATGGCGCTAAACTGCCTTCGGGGGTGTATGTATACCGCATGAAACTATCTACAAAACAGAGAATTGAGGAGATGGCATACCAAAAACTAGTTATTGTGCGTTAATATGCAGTATGAATTATGTAAATTGCTGACCACTTTGGCATAATAAACCTATAAAACGGCATATTTGTTGACCTATCTAAAAACGAATACCTTTGCAAAACTTTAAAATAAATAATAATAGAATGGCAAAACGCTTTGCTTTGATCGGCTTGTTTGTAACGGCGGCACTTGTGTCTACAAGTACTGGCGTAATAGCACAAACAAATGTCAACGGTACTGATGTGAATACCGTAACTACAGCTGTACCCTTTTTAAGAATATCTCCTGATGCCCGTGCCGGTGCTATGGGCGATGTTGGTATTGCTACTAGTGCAGACCCTAACTCACAACACTGGAACGTAGCTAAACTGCCATTTGCAAGTAAGAAATATGGCGTGTCCGCTACTTACACTCCTTGGCTAAAGGATCTAGTTCCCGATATCTTCTTAGCGTACCTTTCAGGTTATGCTAAGTTTGGTAAAGACGACAACCAAGCATTGAGTATGTCACTACGTTATTTCTCTCTAGGTGAGATCAACTATACAGATATCAACGCACAGCCAATAGGTACAGGTAAACCCAACGAGTTTGCTTTGGACTTAGGCTATTCTCGTAAGTTGTCTGAAAATCTTTCTACAGGTTTGAGTTTTAGATTTATCAATTCGGCTATTGCTTCTGGCCTTGCGGCACAGCCTGGTACAAACTATAAGCCTGGTACCGCTTTTGGTGCAGACCTTGGAGTATACTACAATAAGAAAACTGAAGTTTCAGATTCACGCGCTACAACATTGAGCTTTGGTGCAATACTTAGCAATGTAGGCTCTAAAATATCTTATACCTCTACTCGTAAGGACTTTATACCGATCAACTTAGGTTTGGGTGGTGCTTATACTTATCAAGCAGATGAATACAACGCTGTTACTTTTGCTTTAGATATCAATAAGCTGTTAGTACCTACACCTTTGGATAGTAACACAGAAGCTAATGACCCTACTGCAGACTATTATATTCCTGAAAAGACTGTAGTATCTGGTATGTTGGGTTCTTTCAGTGATGCTCCGGGTGGCTTTGCTGAAGAGTTGAGAGAGTTTCAGATATCTGCTGGTTTAGAATATTGGTATCAGCAGCAGTTTGCCGTACGTGCTGGTTATTTCTTTGAGAACAAATACAAAGGAGATCGTCAGTACTTTACCGTTGGTTTGGGCGTACGTTATCAAGTGTTCAACCTGAATTTTGCTTATTTGATACCATCGGGTAGTGGCATTAACCGCAACCCATTATCAAACACACTTCGTTTCTCATTATTGTTTGAGTTTGACAAGCTGGAGAAGAAATCGAGTGATACAGCTAATTAATAGTACAAGAATCAATGATAATAAGAGCCTCGCAAATAGCGGGGCTTTTTTATTGCATCTTATCAACAAAGTGGTTATTTTGTAGTTATTATTTAAACCTCTTATAAAACTATAAACTCTTGAAAAAAATACTCGTCCTGTTGCTAACACTAGTAGTGTGGCATACTCAAGCGCAAACCAGTAATACAGCTATCCCAAACGATCTATTGGCCTATAATAGCTCTTCTAATACGGCACTGCTGAACTATACTAAAAACTACCAACCTACGCGTAGTAGTGAATGTATGAATGGCTATGCCATAGGTGCTTATGTTTTTGGTGCAGCAGGCGGGGCGCTAATAGGGTATCCGCTAGGTACAGCTCTTGGAGGTGGCGACCCCGAATGGCTGCTTGCAGGTATAGGTGCGGGCTGCTTGGCCATAGCAATACCACTGTCTATAATAGGGCAGCGCAAATGTGATGGTAGAGCCTCGATACAAAAAGACCAGGAGATGTATTATGCACAGGCTAAGCGTAGCCTTAACCTGAATATGGTAGCCAATAGGAGTGGTATAGGATTGGCGTTAAACTTTTGATCATTTTATTTTTTTTATGCAAAAGCACCATAATTAATGGTGCTTTTTTTGTTATGTGTGCCAAAAGAGCCTTACCTTCGCGCGCAAATACCCCTGACTTGAAGTATTTCTTACTCGTTTTATTAGCTACTACCGCAATGGTAGAGCCTGCTGCGGCTATAGACCTTATGGGAGAGGCGGTCAACAACCGTCCATCTCAAAAGCTGTCTTTAGTGTTGCCTGCACCTAGAGCTAAGCTAATACCCGATCAGGTAGTACGTACCAAAAAGGTAAATACCCCCAAAATGGTAGCCTACACACTAGGCTTTGCAGGTGGGGTAAGCTTAGGGTACGGGCTTACTTCTTTGCTGGTGGGTAATACTGCCGATAATATACACAATAAAGCCATTATAACGGGCGGAGCGCTACTGGGAATATCTATGCCTATAGCCATGATAGGTGGTAAGCGTAAAGAGCAACAACCCGCTGCTCCACAGAAAGAAGACTTCTACCATAAGCCTGTTATCAAACCTCAGCTATGTATAGCTGCTAATAAGAACGGCTTAGGGCTGGCGCTTAATTTTTAAGGAGCTGTTTATCCATCTTATTTTGCTACACCCACTCGCTAAGTTCCAGCCAGCGCATTTCCTTTTCGTCCAGCTCGTCGGTTATTTCTTGCATACGTTTGCCCAGTGCTTCCAGCTCTTCGTAAGGTAGGTTGGGGTTGGTCATTTTTTCGGTTATCTCTGTCTTTTCTTTTTCCAAGAGGGGCATGGTCTTTTCTATCTCTTCAAACTCTCGCTTTTCTTTAAAAGACAGTTTCTTTTTCTCCTTAGGTTTTTGCGCCTGTGCTTTGGCTTCTTCTTCTTTTTTCTGTGCAGCTTTCTCTTCGGCTTCTTTACGCTCCTGCTCCTTCTGCCATATACGGTAGTGGCTATAGTTGCCGGGGAAGTCGCGCACTTTGCCCTCGCCTTCAAATACAAACATATGGTCTACCAGTCTGTCCATAAAATAACGGTCGTGGCTCACAATGAGCAAACAACCCTGATAGTTATCCAAAAAGTTTTCGAGCACCGAAAGGGTAGGTAGGTCCAGGTCATTGGTAGGCTCATCGAGTATCAAAAAGTTGGGGTTGCGGAAGAGGATAGAGAGTAGCTGTAAGCGTTTCTTCTCTCCACCACTTAGTTTGCTGAGGTAAGTATACTGTTGGTCGGGCGGGAAGAGGAAGAGTTCTAAAAACTGTGCAGCACTCATAGTGCCCCCTTTAGCCAAGGGAAAACTCTCGGCTATGGTCTTCACATATTCTATCACCCGCATGTCTTCTTTTATCTCTAAGCCCTGCTGCGAGAAGTTGCCAAACACTACCGTATCGCCTATGTTTATCTTACCATTATCTTGTAGCTCCTTATGTTGTATCAGTTGCAAGAAGGTAGACTTCCCTGCACCATTCTTACCGATCACTCCCACACGTTCGCCCTTCTTAAAAGTATAGTCAAAACCCTTGAGGATGACCTTTTCACCATAGCTTTTATAGACTTTCTTCATCTCTACCACCTTACCGCCCAGGCGGTTCATCTTCATTTGTAGCTCTACCTGATTGTCTACTATCTTCTGCTTAGCCTTCTTCTCTATATCGTAAAAGCTATCTATACGGCTTTGGGCTTTAGTGGTACGTGCTTTAGGCTGGCGACGCATCCACTCCAACTCTTTGCGGTATTCATTCTTAGCCTTGTCTATATTAGCTTGTTGGTTTTCTATACGTGCCGCCTTCTTTTCCAGATAGCTTTCATAGTCGCCCTTGTAGGTATACATGCTGCTACCGTCTATCTCCCATATCACATCGCAAACCGCATCTAAGAAATAACGGTCGTGCGTTACCATCAGCAAGGTTACCTTTTGTTGGTTGAGGTAATGTTCCAGCCATTCTACCATTTCTACATCTAGGTGGTTGGTAGGTTCGTCCATGATGAGGAGCACATGCTTATGTTCAAAGCCTATGTCTATCAACGTTTGTGCCAGTGCCACACGTTTGCGCTGCCCACCACTAAGCGTGCTTACTCGTTGGTCAAGGTGGTGGATATTTAGTTTGCCGAGTATCTGCTTTACTTTGGCTTCAAAGTCCCAAGCGCCCAGCTCATCCATTTTAGCTAATGCGTTTGACATTTCGGTAGGGTCGGGCGTGGTCTCTTCACTCAGTCGCTCATACTCCCGCAGTGCTTCTGCTACAGGGTGCTCGTAGTGGAATATATTATCCAGTATAGATAGGTGTTCTTGAAACTGCGGCTCCTGCTCAAAGAGAGCAACGGTTACATCCTTATGTATCCATACCTTGCCACTATCGGGTACATCTTGTCCTGCCAATATTTTTAACAAGGTACTCTTACCACTACCATTGCGGGCAACGATAGCAATTTTATCCCCTTCATTTACATGAAAGGTGATGTCCTCAAATAGAGGTTTAATTCCAAACGATTTACTGATCCCTTCTGCCGAAACGTAATGCATAAGCCGCAAAGATAAGGCAAGGAGGGAGGACTTTTCTTTCGTATTTTTATGGCCTCATGAACAAATACCCAGACCTTACCTATACTATACTTAGTTGCAAGGAATTGTATGAAGAATTTGACTATAACCTTGTTGTAGACTGGGCTTGCAATATGTTGGAATATCGTTATGAAACGGGGCATCTTCTTTTATTAGCTGCCACTACAAAGCCTACGAATCAGTTTGAATGTGGCTTGTATTTAGAAAAGACTATTGAGGAACTGGGGTTAAGTTTTATAGTTGGCGAGAATGCCATAATTGCAACAAGTTGGTTATATATTAATAATATATGCAACTCTTTAGATGTAAGAACTAATCTTAACAAGCTATATTCTTTGGGAGCAGATGATTACGGAGGAGGCCCTGTTGGCGATTTCGTAGTTCTATATTGGGCTTGGGATGATCTTGACTATAGTGACTTTCAGTATTACTGGAGAGAAGATCATATTAATAATGAGAACATCGAAGATTTTGTAACCTACAAAGCATTTATGTTTAAAGAACAATACGAACCACTCATAGAATCGTTACTTCCTCAATAAATTCCCCTGCTCTTATACTGCCATAAACATAACCTATCACTATTTATTTGGAACATTCGTTCTGTTATTATTCCTTTGTGGAACAATCATTCCGAATAAAGAAAACTAATGAGTAAATTAAACAACAAAGTAGCCGTAGTTACGGGAGGTAATAGCGGTATAGGCTTAGCAACAGCTAAGGAATTTGCAGCAGAAGGTGCAAAGGTTATTATTACAGGTAGAAAGAAAGATGCCGTAGATAATGCTGTAGCAGAGATAGGCAATGGTGCACAGGGTTTTGTAGCAGACCAGAGCGATCTACAACAAATAGACGGTCTGGTCGCACAGATAAAAGAACAATATGGCAAGGTGGATGTACTGTTCATCAATGCAGGTGTGGTAAGTTTTGCTCCTGTAGCAGAGACAACGGAAGAAACATTCGACTATATGGTCAACATCAACTACAAAGGAGCATTTTTTACGCTGCAAAAGTTCTTGCCGCTATTACAAAAGGGTTCCTCAGTTGTTAACCTCTCTTCCATAAATGCCTATACAGGTATGCCTAATACCGCGATATATGCGTCAACAAAGGCTGCGCTCAACTCTATTACCCGTACAGCAGCTTATGAATTAGCACCTAAAGGTATCAGGGTGAATTCTGTAAATCCCGGACCAATAGATACGCCAATTTTTGATAAAACAGGTTTGCCACAAGAGGCACTTGCTGAGATAGGTGGAGCTATTACGCAGAGAATACCTGTAAAACGATATGGAGAAGCGAAAGAAATAGCCAAGTTAGTATCCTTCCTAGCCAGTGATGATGCATCGTTCATCACAGGTGCGGAATATAATATAGACGGAGGAACGAACCTTAATCCGATATTGGCTTAAGGGGTGAAGTATGGTAATTTGTTATAGCTTTGCCCTAATTAGGGCAAAGCTATTGTAGCTTATGGCAAGAGTAAAAACATTTGATAGGGAAGAAGTACTTCATAAGGCAATGCATCTCTTTTGGGTAAAGGGGTATAATGCTACGTCTATGCAAGACTTGGTAGATACTCTGGGTATCAACAGGTCGAGCATGTATGATACTTTTGGAGATAAACGTCAATTGTTTCTTACAGCCCTAAGAACCTACCATACAAATGCCAACCGTCCTTTGCTGGAAATGATACAGCAAACAGAGGATGTCGAGGAACTGCTCAACAAGATATTTGGCACAACAGTTCAAGAATGTTCGAGTAAAGATGGGTCGAAAGGGTGTTTTGTTGCCAATAGTGCTGTAGAGCTGGCACCACATGATGAAGAGGTGGCTGCTATAGTACAAGAAAATATGGATGATCTGGAAAATGCATTGACTAAAAGATTTACCAAGGCGCAAGCCGACGGAACTATTAGCAAACAGCAAACACCTCGCTCCTTAGCACGATTTGTAATGAATACGCTAACGGGATTACGTATAGCAGCCAAGTCGGGTGCAGGAAGAAAAAAGTATACCGACGTGGTCAATGTAGCGATGACTTTATTGAAATAATTCCTCCTCTTTTACTGTATTTCATAATTCCTTAACCTCTTGGCAGCATTACTGGCATAAGTATTGCTATTAAGTTATTGGTTGTTAGCCAACCTTTTATCAAAAAATACCGTATATATAATTAGAAAATTTAAACAACATGGGACTCTTCACTTGTATCTTACTCAGCTTGCTTACTACAGTAGTAGCATGGTTCTTTATTCCGTCTATAAAGGCGAATAGTATCTTAGTGTTGCTGGGCATTAGCTTACTAGCAGGTATAATAGGTAGCTACTTGGTAAAGTTGTTGGGTCTTGCTGCGATACACGAGTTCAATATAGTAAGTATTGCCATCTCTCTTGGGTTGGTGTTACTCAATCTTACGATCTTCTATATCTACAGAAAACTAAAACAACGGATCAAGCTAGATGAGCATGAGCGTATCATGACACAGTTATAAAAAACATACACTAATTAGTTATCCTCGCTTTTTGGAAGCGGGGATTTTTTTTGTTCCTATTTTATCAAACTATTATTAGATAAGTTGTGTATAAGGTTGATATTGTACATAAAAAAAATTATTTTCATATATCCTTAAACGAATCTTCCTAAACTTATGATAATAGGTGTACTGAAAGAGCAGCAACCTGAATCCAGAGTATCTCTGGTGCCAGAGGTGGTAGCAGCTTTAGTAAAAATGAGTGTGCAAGTATTTGTAGAATCCGGGCTTGGTGAAACTGCCTATCATGCTGATGCAGCATATATAGATGCGGGTGCTACGATAAAAGATAGAAATGCAATAGCTACAGAGGCGGATGTACTGCTCTCTATTAATGCAGATAACTTGCCCGATACCATTAAGCAGAACAGTGTAGTAATAGGTGTTTTCAACCCGCTGGTGCAAACCAAGTTGATGGAAGACTGGGCAGGAAAAGGGTATACCGTATTTAGTATGGATAATATACCACGTACTACCCGCGCGCAAGCTATGGATGTACTAAGCTCTCAAGCTAATATCGCAGGATATAAGGCCGTTTTGAAAGCAGCTACTGAGTATTGCCGTTATTTCCCCATGTTTATGACAGCAGCTGGTAGTATACCGCCTGCCAAGGTATTGATACTGGGAGCTGGTGTAGCAGGCTTGCAAGCTATAGCGACGGCAAAACGTTTAGGTGCGGTAGTAGAAGTATTTGATGTGCGCCCTGCGGTAAAGGAAGAAGTAATGAGTTTGGGCGCAAAGTTTGTAGAAGTAGAAGGAGCTGCTGACGCATCGAAAGCAGGTGGCTATGCTGTATTACAAACAGAAGAATATCAAGCCAAGCAAAAAGCAAAAATTCATGAACACGCTAAGAAGGCAGACATAATAATAAGTACAGCACAAATACCAGGCAGAAAAGCGCCCATACTTATTACCAAAGCTATGGTAGAAGATATGCGTGCCGGATCGGTGATAGTAGATATTGCAGCATCAACGGGTGGTAATACGGAGTTGACAAAAGATAATGAAACTGTAGTGCACAATGGCGTATCTATAATAGGTGACTCTTATCTGCCATGCAGTATGCCGTCAGATGCCAGTAAAGTATATAGTAAAAATGTGCTCAACTTCTTGAAGCTGATCATAGATAAAGAAGGAAATCTTCATCTGAACTATGGAGATGATATCGTAGCAGGTACATGCATTGCTAAGGAAGGCAAGATCGTTAATGAACGTGTATTGTCTTTTATGAATCCTCAACCTACTAACGCATAATAAAGAACAATATGGAATTTATAACAGAACTTTTTACAGACCCGGCTACCTATAGGTTGCTTACCATAGTTATCCTATCCATATTCTTGGGTATAGAAGTGATTTCAAGAGTGCCATCAGTGTTGCACACGCCATTGATGAGTGGTGCTAATGCAATACATGGTGTGGTTATTATAGGAGCTATCATCGTTATGGGGCAAGCCCCTAGTGATGATTATCTGGCATTAACACTTGGCTTTCTGGCTGTAATACTAGGAACGCTTAATGTTGTAGGCGGATTTGTAGTAACGGACAGGATGTTAGAAATGTTTGACAAAAAGAAAAAACGCAAGTAACTCACCCCTTGAATTATTCGATCTATGGTTAACATAATACTACCGCTTAGTTACCTCATTGGTTCTGTAACATTCATCATCGGGCTAAAGATGCTCTCTCATCCTGATACTGCCCGCAAGGGTAATATGACTGCTGCATTGGGTATGACAATTGCTATCCTTGCTACTATATTTTTGTATAGGGGAGAGGGAGGCGAGCCTCTAGGTAATTATGGATGGATATTTAGTGCGCTTGTAATAGGTACTGTAGTAGGTACGCTAATGGCTAAGCGCGTGCAGATGACCGCCATGCCCGAAATGGTGAGCCTGTTTAACGGTATGGGTGGTGCTTGCGCCATGCTTATCTCTATAGTAGAGCATCATCACAATCCTAATGCCGGTGTGGGTATGATGACCATTATTGTACTTGGTATGATAATAGGTACAGTGTCTTTCACAGGTAGTATGATAGCTTGGGGAAAGCTGGCAGGTAAAATAAAAGACAAAGCTATACCTGCTGGTCAAGCAATAAACTTTATTCTGTTTGCCGGTTTAATAGCACTTTCTGTAATGGTAATAGGTGGGTTTACTACTTCATCCATGATGTTTTATGGCATACTAGCGCTTGCTGCGTTATACGGTGTACTGTTTGTAATGCCTATAGGTGGTGCTGATATGCCAGTAGTTATTTCCTTGCTTAACTCTTTTACAGGTGTTGCTGCAGCTTTTGGTGGTTTCTTGTACGACAATCCTGTGATGCTTACAGGCGGTATTCTTGTAGGTAGTGCCGGTACTATACTTACTATACTTATGTGTAATGCCATGAACCGCTCGTTGAAGAATGTGCTGATCGGCTCCTTTGGTGGTGGTGCTACAGGTGGTGGTGCAGCAGGTGATAAAGAGCAAGGTTCGTATAAAGAAATATCTCTTAACGATACAGCTGTATTAATGGCTTATGCACAGAAGGTGCTTATTATTCCAGGTTATGGTTTGGCAGTAGCACAAGCACAGCATACTTGTCACGAGTTGGAAAAAGTATTGGCAGAAAAAGATGTAGAGGTAGTATATGGTATACATCCTGTGGCTGGTCGTATGCCGGGGCATATGAATGTATTGTTGGCAGAAGCAGATGTGCCTTATGAGAAGTTACTGGAAATGGAAGATGCTAATGACGGTATGAGTACCACCGATGTAGTTATGATAATAGGGGCGAACGACGTGGTGAACCCGGCTGCTAAAGATGACCCAAGCAGTCCTATATATGGCATGCCTATACTAGAAGTGGAGAAGGCAGAACACGTGATCGTGAACAAGCGTAGTATGAAGCCTGGTTATGCAGGTATTGAGAACGACCTTTTCTTCCGCCCTAAGACGTCTATGCTTTTTGGTGATGCCAAGAAGGTACTACAGGACCTAGTAAGCGAATTGAAACAAATGTAAACAAGTAGCACAATTGACATATAAAAAGCCTCCAAGACTGGAGGCTTTATTGTTACATATAGAGGATAAGAGAGAACTTGTTATGATGCCATGTTGCTGCTGTCTATATTCTAATACACTATTATCTGTAGCATACAGGCATTTAGTAAAAAACTTAAAGGTTAACTGCTAAAACAATGCAAGTAATGATAGCAACAAAGAGTGCATTCTTTTTAAGTGCATCTTTTTTAGCTATAGCTTTTCCGATGTGTAAAGTTGCTTGTTGTTGAAGAGTGATCGTGTTTTGCATGACTGTGTTTTTTACTGTGTGTGTTTGTTTTGTGTTTGTGTGTGTTTTATTTTTTGTTTTGAAACGCCCGAGACGCTGTTGTTTGTTTTGTTGACACAAAGATGCAACAAGAACAAGCCAAGCTCCAAAGAATCATGTTTGCTTAACGCTATGTTTAGAACTGGTTAACAGGAAGTTTGTTAACGATTTGCCACCTATTAACAAAAGGGGTAGAGATAAAAATGAGCACCTGCTAGTACACAATATGAAATACCTTTATTGTAATTAGTAAATTGCACATAATAGTATAAGAATAGCAATAGATGGAAGATCCTCGTTTTAAATTTCTGGCGAAACACATAGTACTTTCAGAAGAGGAGAAAGAGTTACTCATAGACTTAAGCATTTTTAAAAGCTATAAGAAAGGTGCTGTACTACTGAAGGAAGGGGAGTTTGCTAAAGAGTCTTATACGGTATTGTCGGGGTGTATAAGGCAATACTATATGCAGGATGGAGATGAAAAAACAACAGCCTTTTATATTGAGGAAGAGTCGGTTAGTCCCGAAAGCCTTATCAATAATGAACCCTCTACTTATTATCTTTCTTGCGAGCAAGATACGACGGCACTTATATGGACTCAGGAAATGGAGCAGATCGTATTCGATAAGTTTCCTAAGTTTGAAACACTCTGTAGAAAATTATCAGAAAAAGAGCTAGCTAAAAGTCAGGCTTCTTTTGCTCAATATATTAATTCTACACCTGAGGAAAGATATACGGAATTGATGCAAAAGAGACCAGAGCTATTTAGTAAAGTGCCCCAATATCAAATTGCCAGCTATTTAGGCGTTACGCCCGAGTCACTAAGTCGTATAAGAAAAAGAAAAATTTTGAGGTTGAAGTGATTTCTTACCCAAAGTCAATGAAGCTCTAAGAGCGACGACATAATATTGTGCGAATAAATTAAAGTCAATATTATGAAGTCAAAATTAGTGTTACTTGTTGTATGCCTTTTCTGCTCAACACTGCTTTTCGGTCAGTCTTTATCTCATAGAGATACTTCCAAAAAATGTTTTATAAGTAGCTCTTTATTCATGTTGTACAATTTTGCGCCAACGGAGTCTCCACATTTTTATCAATTAAATTTTGGATATAGGATAACACCTAAAGACGCTATTATTCTTGAGGCTATTACTTGGCGTTATCATGCACCCAATGGTGGTGTGTTGGGTGATACTAAGGATAAGTATCCCGGGTATGTAAGAGATATGGGCATAGGCTTGGCTTATCAAAGATTTTTTTGGAAGGGATTGTATAGCACGTTTCATGCTACACCGTTCGTGCAACAATATTTTACCTCTACAGGTAATAAAATTCAAACAGGGTTTCAATTGTTTCTTACGCTAAGGGTTGGTTATCATTTAGAGTTATTTAAAAATAGGTTGTTTGTTGAGCCTTCTATAGCATTTACTCACTGGCCTATAAATACTAATCTCCCCAATAGCTTTGAGCAAGTTGAGAAAAAATACCCTAACTACTTTTTGTTTGAGCCTGGCTTACATATTGGGTTTAACTTCTAAAAACAAACAAGCCTCCAAGACTGGAGGCTTCTGTTACATATAGAGGATAAGAGAGAACTTGTTATGATGCCATGTAGCTGTTGTCTATATTCTACTACACTATTATCTGTAGCATACAGGCATTTAGTAAAAACTTAAAGGTTAACTGCTAAAACAATGCAAGTAATGATAGCAACAAAGAGCGCATTCTTTTTAAGTGCATCTTTTTTAGCTATAGCTTTTCCGATGTGTAAAGTTGCTTGTTGTTGAAGAGTGATCGTGTTTTGCATGACTGTGTTTTTTACTGTGTGTGTTTTTGTTTTGTGCTTGTGTTTTTTATTCTTTGTTTTGAAACGCCCGAGACGTTGTTGTTTGTTTTGTTGATACAAAGATGCAACAAGAACAAGCCTCACTCCAAAGAATGACGTTTGCTTAACGCTATGTTTAGAACTGGTTAACAGGAAGTTTGTTAACGGTTTGCCACTTATTAACAAAAAGGAATAAAGTCACATTAGTGTAATTGTAATGTTGCTGCACTTGTTATAAGCGGTGGATATTGTAACTTACTTATAAGTTTTTAAATCGCTATATCAATGAAAACCCTTATTCAATTATTAGTAACAGTTCTCATCTGCATTACTGCAAAAGCGCAAACCCCATTAGCAGATTTTTATTCAACGAACACAAGTTGGACATGGTATGCTACATCTAGTCAGGCATTTTCTAGAAATACTAATCTTGTTTATAATGATTTTGTAAGTGGAGATTCTGTAGTAAAGGGGAAAATCTATAAGCTGATAAAGCAATACAAAAAAGGTAAAGTGTTCTCAGATCATGGTGTGGAAACGATAACAAGATATAGCACTACCGATCAAAAGCTACTGGGAGGTATAAGGGTAGATAGTGAGAAAGTGTATTTTATAAATCTGGATGTAGATACAAATAAAAGTATGAGTTTGGCACCTCTTGCCGAGACCATTATTTATGATTTTGATTTGAAGGTAGGAGATACTGTAAAGTGGAAACCGTATGACAATATTGTATTGAATATTGATAGTGTGAAATTGTCAAATGGGAAATATGAGAAACGTTATCACTTTTTTAATGGTGCTTACTACAAAGATTTTTGGATAAGGGGAGTAGGTTCTAGTTTCGGGTTCCTACATACTTACGATGACTATCCATATATGTACTATTGGGAAGATAAGTATCATGGAGTTTGTTATGAAGGTAGTGCCAGTTTTAAATTCTATGAAACGGCAAACCTAGATACTACCATTGTTGATCATTGCTACTTGATTTTTCCATTGTCAGTAAATAGTGTTAGCACGGAAGCCTCCTTTATTTTATACCCCAACCCAGTGAGCGGTTCTACGTATATGTTAAAACTAGTAGAGGATGCAGTATCTGTTAATGTATACGATATTAAAGGAAAGGTGGTAAGTAGTTCAGTAGATATGGCAAAAGGTTTACATCAAATGCAGGCACCAGGCGTTGTGGGTGTTTATATAGTGCAAGTTGTAGGCAAGAATGGTTCTATAAGCTATGCTCGATTTGAAAAGCTATAAAGTCGAACGAGAATAAATTGATTTTTTTAGCGTAAGGTATGATACAAACAAATAAGCCTCCAAGACTGGAGGCTTCTGTTACATATAGAGGATAAGAGAGAACTAAGTTGGTTGCCGACCTATCTACACATTTGCACAAGGTCTATCTTAATAGGTCGGCAGTATGGTGTGCTATAAATTAACCGCCAATACGATACAAGAAAGTATTGCAATGAATAAGGCTATTTTAATAGTAGCAGTATTTTGATTGAAATTTTGTTTAGGAGCAGCTTGATAAGCTTCCTTGCTTTTTGTCACAACCTTTGTTATCGGCTTAGATGGTGCAGTATGCACATAAGATGATGTGTAAGACATGTTGTGTGTTTTTTATTTTTGAACTATTGCATATCGCTAAGCTTTAGTTCTGTGTTTTTGTTTTGAATAAGCCCTGCGGCTTTTTGTGTTTTGTTGATACAAAGATGCAACATGTAGTAGGCTGTCTCCAAAAAAAGACGACTACTTAACGAGTTGTTTAGAACTGGTTAACGAGCTATTAAGATTGCGGAGTGTTGTTATTTGAAGTACTAGAGTACAACAAATTTATACGAGTCCTTTCCTATTTGTATCATGTATACACCACTAGGTATGCCTCTGACATCAATCTCCTGTTTGAATTTTTTATTGGTTGGTGTTATTGTGCCTTTTTGGATCACATGTTCTAATACGTCCACTATTGTATACTTATAGGTGCTATTATCGGATATGATACCGCTAATGGTAAATAGTCCATTGTTAGGGCTAGGATATAGTTTGACGGATATTTTACTAGTGCTACGTACTTGTACTTGTGTTTCAGCAGTTTTGGTGCAACCGTTGTAAGAAGCAGTGACTCTGTAGGTGCCTGCATGAAGTATTGTAGCATCTTTTATAACAGGGTCTCCGTCGGTAGAAGTAAATCCATCAGGGCCTGTCCACGAAAAGGTTGTTCCTGCTTTTCTATTTCCGGCAAAAAGCCTTAGCTCTTCACCTTCGTTTATTAAACTGTTGTTGGTCGGGGCTGGCAGTATAGGTCCTTCTGTCATATCAATAGTTACGCTAGAAGGTGTAGAGATACATCCATTGTTAGTAAGAGATAAGATGTATGCACCAACGTGCTCATTATCGAGTCTGAAATTTGGGCTTTGTTTTGTTGATGTAAATCCGTTTGGTCCTGTCCAGCTATATTCGCCACCGCTGATATTGGTTTTGCTGTATAGTTGTATCCATTCATCTTCACATACAGGGCCATTGCTACTCACTTCTGATATTATGGGCAGAGGTTTGACCTCTATGTCAATAGCGCCGTTTTCTGAGCAATATTTGTAAGTTGTAGTAACACCATATACCCCTGCATGTATCATTTGGGCATTAGTAATGCGTGGGTTAGGGTCGGTACTGCTAAAGTTATTAACTCCAGTCCATGCATAAGTAGCTCCTGGTGTTTCTGTAATGCTGAATTGGATAGTGTCCTTTTCGCATACAGGTCCGTTGTGTTGGATGTTGGGTTTCTTAATGTCTGGTATTTCAACATTTATTATAGTCGGAGGCGAGGTGCAGCCATTATGTGATAGTGTAAGAATATATTGCCCTCCATCCTTGGCCGTTATGTTGGGGCGAAAAATAGCTCCGCCAAAGAGATTAAATCCGTTAGGGCCTTTCCATTGATATACTCCTGCACCACCTCTGGTGGTAAGTGCAAGTGTATCTCCCGGACAAAGGGTTGTGTCTCCCGTTACTTCTAATATGCTTATTTGCCCGCCAATAGCAACATCTAGTTTGGTAGGCAAAGATTCACATCCGTTGCTTTCAAGAACCAATTGGTATTCTCCTTCGTAGGACTTAGGAACATTAGGTATGGTTGGGTTAGGAATAGATGAGGTAAAGCCTGCAGGTCCGGTCCATTTGTAGATCAGTCCAGTCTGTCCTACAATGCTTTTAAGTAATAGTGTGTCTCCTGCACATAGTGGAGGGTTGTAAGAAAGTATCGGGGTGTCTGGTGACGGTTTTACAAAACCATATACAGTGTCTTTTGAGGTGCAAGTACCAATTTTTGCAGTAACGATATACATGCCCGAGTTGCTAGGTTTGGCATGTTTTATTAAAAAGTTGTCCCAGCCACTAAGAGGGTTGCCCAAACTGTCGTGCCATATATAAGATACATTGGGTGTAGTGCTATGCGAGGCAAAGCCAAGGTCTCCACGTTCGCAAACGGGGCTATTGGTAGTTGCTACAGGTTTTGCAGGAGGTGGGGATATTATTGGTCTTATTGTATCAGTTGTGGTGCAACCATACGCCGTTACCTTGGCTGTAAAGACATTATTATGTGCCAATTTAGCATTGGTGAGCACTGCATTTTGGATATTGCTGGTATAGCCAGATGGGCCTTCCCAAGCAAAAGTGGTATTGGCTGTTGTGGTAGTGACGCCAAAGTTAAGTGTGTTGCCTACACATACGGGGCTGTTTACAGTAACGCCGGTAATATTAGGGTAGTACGAAACTCTAATATTTACACCGTTGTTAGGAGAGGTATATGCAGGGCTATCTGCTACAATTCTTATTCTATATTGCGTGCCTGGAGGTGTGCCTGATGGTATGGTGCAAATAACGGTATTGGAAGCGTTGCCATAGCCTTGACCTATAACAGGGCTGTAGGTAGAAAAAGTGCCATTAAAGTCAGATAGTATTATTTTGAAAATATTATTATTCTGAAAATTGCCCGTGGAGCTATTCACAGTGTAGCTAACATTAAATTGCCCTCCTCTACATTGTAGCGTATCTACAAAGGGTTGGTTGATACTTACGGTTTGTCCGAAACTATTAGTACAAAATATAATAACAACCAATAGAAGAAATAGGGGGCGATATTTGCTAATGATGCTCATGTAAGCTTAGGTTATGCTATTAAACTTGGTTGTAATATAAATTAAAAGCTGATATAATAGTGTTATTATACTAATAGTCTGTTTATTTTAACCCCATTTTTAAGAGCAGAGAGTAAATAAAGCTCTTTTAAGTAAAGTGGTAATATGCCTTTATATTTGTGCACAATGAAAAAAATATTTCCCCTTTTTGCCGTCCTCTTATTGGTGGCTATAATATTTAGCTCATGTATAAGAGATAATTGTGGTGGTGTCTCTTGTCAAAACGAAGGTGTATGTGTTCAAGGTACATGTGCTTGTTTGTCTGGTTATGAAGGAGATAATTGTGAAAAATGGTGGACAGATAAGTTTGATGGTAAATGGAAAGTCACTGATGTGAATGGTAGCTTGACACAAACGTACGATTTAAACATAGTTTCATCGTTAAAGGATACCTTTTTGATTTTTGGCTTAGTGGATAGTATTGATACCGATACGGTCTATTGTATTCGTAAGTCTTACTATGCGTTTGATATACTGGCAAAAACTATGGTTGATACCACTAAAAAAATTGAGAGTGGCTCAGGTACTATTAACAAAGAGAATAATACCGTCACAGGATTGTATTCTTTTGCCTTTGGAGACAGCGTAGTAGCTACAAAATTTACCTGGGCTAGGTAAATAGTTTATTTTTGAATAAAAGACTAAATAGATATGAATAAAGTGCGTAAAGAGTTAGTGTATACGGCATTGGTGGTACTTTTAGCTTTTTTTGCAGTAGGGTATACCAGCTGTAAGAAAACAGAAACAACACCCTCGGTAGATGATGCCTGCGCTAATGTAGTGTGTCAGAATGGAGGTACATGTTTCAAGGGAGATTGTAGCTGCCCTGTGGGGTATGAGGGTACTTATTGCCAAACCAAGTCTGCAAGCAAGTATGTAGGCAAGTGGCAAGTAGAAGAGAAAGTTGTGGTGAGTTCAGACAACGCAAAAGTGGGTACTACACGTAATTATACGGTAGAAATAGTGCAGACTTCAGCTATAGCTTATGAATTAAGTGTAAATAATTTTAGAGGGAATGCTAGTCATAACAATGTTGGTTGGCGATTGGGTTGGCAATATATAACAGATGATGACGGTAACGAGTCACAAACCTTGGCACCTTCAACTCAATTTTTATTCGTCAGAAAGCAAGTTTTGAACGGTTCTAAAATAACTATTGAAAGTGGAAGCGGTACAGTAAATAATACGGGTACATTTATGAGTGGCAGTTTTAAAACCACAGAACCTGATAGCGCGGGCAAAGCGTATAGGGAGACTTGCGAGTTTAGCGCAGTATATATCCCTTAAAAGTCAATTCTAGCAATAGTTTTGAGCAATTAATGTTTGAGTTTTTGTCTTAGAATTACAGCTTTCAAATACCTTAACTTTTTTAATATAATCGCCTTGCATAATCACGCAGAATTTTTTTTTTTCAAATAGCATAAAAAAGTTTGCAAAAATCAATTTGTTACCTACTTTTGCAATCCTGTTTCGCGCAGGTAGTTCTTTTAAAACCGACTAGAAATTAGATAAGCCGCTTTAGCTCAGCTGGTAGAGCAATTGATTTGTAATCAATAGGTCGCTGGTTCGATCCCGGCAAGCGGCTCTTTTTTAGTTATTTATCTTAATTCTTTGTATTAAGATTGGGGCAGATGGCCGAGTGGTTAAAGGCGACAGACTGTAAATCTGTTCACGCGAGTGTACGTAGGTTCGAATCCTACTCTGCCCACATAAAAGAATTTAGCGGGAGTAGCTCAGCTGGTAGAGCGACAGCCTTCCAAGCTGTAGGTCGCGGGTTCGAACCTCGTCTCCCGCTCTAGAAATAATAGTTTTCTCCATACATGTATTGTGTAAGGTGAAAGCTTTTAGTGTTGAAGGGAAGTTCTTAACAAGCAGTTGTAGCTAAACAGTTCTATGAATTGTTTAAAACACATAAGCTGTTGTAGCTCAGCGGTAGAGCACTTCCTTGGTAAGGAAGAGGTCGGCAGTTCAATCCTGCTCAACAGCTCTAAGAGAATACGGTACATCGCCGCAAATGATGAATATGAAGTAAGAAAATGGCTGTTTTGGCCATATTATTTATAACAATTTGTTTAGTAAACATCTATTAAAAAAATAAACAATGGCAAAAGAGACCTTTAGTAGGGAAAAACCCCACGTAAACATTGGTACCATTGGCCACGTAGACCACGGTAAAACTACGTTGACAGCTGCAATCACTTCTGTACTTGCAGAGCAAGGTACATCTAAGAAAATGGGTTATGATGAGATTGATGGTGCGCCTGAAGAAAGAGAGCGTGGTATCACAATCAACACTGCTCACGTAGAATACCAAACAGCTACACGTCACTATGCGCACGTTGACTGTCCAGGTCACGCGGATTATGTGAAGAACATGATTACTGGTGCTGCTCAAATGGACGGTGCTATCCTAGTGGTTGCTTCTACTGATGGTCCAATGCCTCAAACAAAAGAGCACATCCTTCTTGCACGTCAGGTAGGTGTTCCTCGTATCGTTGTATTCATGAACAAGGTTGACCTTGTTGAGGATCCAGAGATATTAGAGCTTGTTGAAATGGAGATCCGTGAATTACTAGATAAGTATGACTATGATGGAGATAACACTCCAATCATCCAAGGTTCTGCTATCGGTGGTCTTAACGGTGAAGCTCAATGGGTTGAGAAAATTAACGAATTAATGGCTGCTGTGGATGAGTACATTCCACTTCCTCCACGTGCAGTTGATCAACCATTCTTGATGTCTGTAGAGGACGTATTTACGATCACTGGTCGTGGTACAGTTGCTACTGGTCGTATCGAGCGTGGTGTTATCAAAATAGGTGACAACGTTGAGATCGTAGGTTTCAATGATGCTGCTATGACTTCTACTTGTACTGGTGTTGAGATGTTCAAAAAACTTCTTGACCGTGGTGAGGCTGGTGATAACGCTGGTATCCTACTTCGTGGTATTGAGAAAAAAGATATCAAACGTGGTATGGTTATCTGTGCTCCTAAGAGCATCACTCCACACACTGAGTTCAAAGGTGAGGTTTACGTACTAAGCAAAGAGGAAGGTGGTCGTCACACTCCATTCTTTAACAAGTACCGTCCTCAGTTCTACTTCCGTACTACTGACGTAACTGGTGAGTGTATGCTTCCAGAAGGCGTTGAGATGGTAATGCCTGGTGATAACGTAAACTTACACGTAAAACTAATCGCTCCAATCGCGATGGAAAAAGGTCTTAAGTTCGCTATCCGTGAAGGTGGCCGTACAGTAGGTGCTGGTCAAGTTACTGAGATCATCAAATAAAGTATAGTACAGTTTAATAAACTGTTCTCATAATACTGAAACAGCCTAGCACAAGCTAGGCTGTTTTTTTATACTTCGCTTTAGAGTTGGTGATATGAATTCATTAGATATTTTATAATAGAACAACCTAGTTATTTACTCTTTTTTTAACTTGTTGTTATGTATAGATGCAGTGTTATGTATAAATTACCCATCGGCATATTATTTATGCTCACATCATTTATAAGTTTGGCTCAGGAGCAGACAACAAGTTTGAGTAATAAGCAACAACGAAAGTTAAGACCTAAGTATATGCAAGTAGGTATGGGTTTTAACAGAGGGGCAGTGCAAGATTTTGCTACCTCGCCAATAACCTACAAAGGCTTACTATTTAATTACTCTCTAGCTAGGTTGAATATGGATAGCAAGAAAGAGGTAAAAGCAGGCGTGAGGTTTAACCATGGTAAATATGGTTATAGTAGAGAAGAGGGGATACCGGTAGCTACAAATGCATCGGCCTATTTATTATTCTTGAACTACTACAGCTTATATCGTATTAATAGATGGTCTAATGACAAATGGAATATAAAGTTGGGTGGTGCTTTTGATGTTGTGGGCGATCTTCGCATCAATTCGGCTTTCATGAATGCAGCAGTTGGTTTTGAAGTTTTCAATACGCTTGCGTTGTCAGGTAAGGCAACAAGGGTATTCAGAAGAGACCATGCTGTTGATAAAAAGCTATGGTTCATCAAGTATCAACTAAAGCCAACTGTACGCACATTGTCTTATCGATTCAATGTGCCTGTAGTGAATGGGTATTATAGAAATGGCTATGCCTATGTGCGAGAAGGAAGTCTTACTGCAGGTTATCAATACAAGCTCTTCTCAGGTGTAAGGTTAAATTCAGAGCTGGCCTATACGCACCAGATGCAAAACGGAAATATGTGGCGTGCCTCTTATTTTTGGGATGCGTATACTACTGGTGGTGATCACAACCGTTTTGAAATGGCCAACCATATTTTCGAATTCTCCATATTATTTCATTTAAATAAAACAGTACAACCATGAGAAAGCTTATTGTGATCACTGCATTTGTAATAAGCCTCACCTCTTGTGAAAAGGCTATATTTAAGAAAGATGGAGTTTCTACCAGCCCTAGGCAAAACTTTGACCATTTATGGAAAGAGTTAGACAAGCGTTATGCTTACTTCACCTACAAAAAAATAGATTGGAACCAGGCTTATACAACTTATGCAGGTAGGGTATACGAAGGTATGTCTGAAGATTCCTTATTCAATGTGATGGGTGCCATGCTCAATGATCTTAAGGATGGACACACTAATCTTGTATCTCCATTCAACCGTTCTAGATTCGATATTACTTTATTAGGTCCGCAGAATATTGATGACCGTGTGATCACGGAATATTATCTAAAAGGTACTGCTCTGTATTCAGGTCCATTTACCCACGCTTTTATGCGTAATAAAGAGGTCGGATATATTCGTTTTAAATCATTTCCGGGTACAGTCGATGATGTACAACTGGATTATATAATAGATAGGTATAAGGATACTAAGGGGTTGATTTTCGACATCAGGCAAAATGGAGGTGGTGCTATTAATGATGCTTATCAAATTGTCTCCAGATTTATTACTGCCAATAAATTGGTTTACCAAGTACAAGATAAGAAAGGGGCTGGGCATGAAGATTTTGATCAACCGAAGCAGTATGTGCTGAAGGCATCAAGCAAGACTAAATATTTGAAAAAGATCGTCGTACTCACTGATAGAGGAACGTATAGTTCTGGCTCCTTCTTTACTCTCATGGCAAAAGCCATTAGTACTATGAAGGTAATGGGTGATACTACTGGTGGAGGTTTGGGATTGCCCAACGGTGGGCAGCTGCCTAACGGATGGACCTATCGTTGTTCAATAACCAGAACATTGGATGTAAATGGTAATAACTATGAAAATGGTATACCTCCTGATGTTAGGGTAATGGTAGATAAGGCTCGATTGGCACAAGGTATAGACGATGTGCTGGAAGCTGCGCTAAAAGATATTTAGTAGTTGCTACAAAAGTCTCTTGCTCCTGAAAAGAAGTATGACGACACCAATGCAACACAGCATCAATAAAAATAATGCAGGCAGTCCTCCAAGGTTGCTTAGCATTTTTACGCCGTCGATACCGGAGAATGTTATCATTACCCAAGCTACTGCACCTACTACTATTCCCCATAAGTATTTGATATAGTTAGGCGGGTTAGGGCTATCTGGCGATAGACCTTCGGTGCTAATGCCAGACATGGCTTCCGTGTTAGAGTCGGCAGCAGTAACATAAGAAATGAACATGCTTATCAAGAAAATAATAACGAGGATCTTTGATAGTGGAAATACAGATAATACCTTATAAATAATAGATTCAGGACCTGATGAGCTTAGTGTAGTTGCTAAATCCAACCCTCCTTGCAGTTGATAATAAATACTGGTACCACTAAATATAGACATCCAGAAGATGCCGAAAAGAGAAGGGATGAACCAGTTGAATAATACAAACTGGCGCACGGTATAACCATAAGAAATACGCCCTAAGAAAAGTGCAGTAATAGGCGCCCAAGCCATCCAGTTTGCCCAGTAAAATGTTGTCCAGCTATGTGTCCATTCTTTATCGCTAAAAGAACCTATGGAAAGACTATGAGGAATGAAATTAATTAGATACTCCTTTAGTCCTGATAGCATATATCCGAATAATTCGCGTGTGGGGCCAAGAGTAGCAACTAGTATACATAATGCTATGAATATAGCCACATTAACAGAGGATAGTATCCTTATGCCTTTCAGTAAACCGGTAGCGGCCGATAAGGTAAAAGAAGCAACAATAACAATGGCAATAATAGCAGTTAACCATGCGCTACTTTCAGTGTTGGTAATAGTAGCAATGCCTCCTGATAAACTCATAATACCTGCGCCTAATGATGCAGCCATGCCTGCCACTAATGCAAAAAGACAAATGTTATTTAAGCTGATGCCCCACCATTTATGGTCCGTTTTTTTTGTAATAGGGAAGAGCATGGAGCTCAAAGAAAACTCATGCTTTTTGTTATAATACCCCAATGCGAATAGAAGAGCTGGGATGGTATAGATAGCGTATGGTGTGAAGCTCCAATGCATAAAAACTGTAGACATACTGAAACCTATTTTGTCGGCATCAGTGTTTAAGTTTAATGATCTAGGTGGTGTGTTTATATGATAGATAGGTTCGGCAGAACCCCAAAATAAAATGCCTACTGCTATGGTGGTACATAATATAATAGAGAACCAACGATAACGATTGAGAATAGGTTTTGCATTAGCGCCTCCTATTTTTATTTTCCCTATTGGTGAAAAATAAACTGCTATACAGAGCAGCACCATTGTGAAGCTGGTATAGTTGAAGGCATTATCAAAATGGTCGAGTATCCAGTTATTGGTAGCGGTTACTATTTTCAAAAAGGCCTCTTTATTGATAAGGCTATAAACCAATGCTACGAGTAGCAATACGAATGGTGGCCAGAATACAGCATGGTTAAGCCGTTTGATACTATATGGTTGTTTATTTCTGATGATGACTTGTTTAGTCTATAAGATAGAGATTATTTACTTTTAAAGCAGATTTAACTACTATGAATAACCGTACATACTTAAATACAGCTGCTTGTGGTTTGTTGCCAAGCGCTTTCACAACACAGGCAGAGGAGTTATATGATGAGATGAGTGCAGATGCCAGCACACATGCAGAGCATTGGAGAGATAATGTACAACCAGAATTAAGAAAGGCTGTTGGAAAATTATTGAATACTGATGTAGAAAACATAGCCTTGCTGCCTAATTTTTCTTGGGGTATCAATGGTGTAGTGCAATCTCTAAAAGGTACCGAGCGTATTTTGATGTACAAAAACGATTATCCTTCACTAACAGAACCATTTAAAATAAAAGGCTTTGATATAACATGGGTGGGTGATGAAGATGGTTTTGCAATAGATGTAGCAGCAATTAAAACACATATACTTGCTAAGCAGGTAGATATACTGGCTATAAGCCATGTGCAATGGATGAGTGGCTTTAAAGTAGATTTGAAAGAGCTTGGTACATGGTGTAAGGAAAATGATGTTCTGTTCATAGTAGATGCAACACAAAGCCTCGGCGCTATAGAGATAGACCTCGGTGAAATGAATGTGGACGTACTGATAAGCAGTAACTATAAATGGATGAATGCAGGTTTTGGTACAGGGGTAATGTATATGAATAGGTCATTCATAGAACGATATACACCAGCTGTTGGTGGACATAATAGCTATGTATTAAGTGAAGGGAAGTGGATATACCAACCTTCTGTTAGAAGCTTTGAACCAGGGCATCCTAATATGTATGGTTTTTCAGTGTTACATGCTGCAATAAAACACAAGCTGGAAATGGGCGTGTCTAAAATTGAGGAAGATAATAAAGCACTGACTCAACAACTATTAGATGAGCTTCGTACACTTGGTATTAATTATTTGGGTGATGATGATATGGAACGAAGAGCATCAATAATCTTCATAAAAGATGAGAATGGCGTTTGGGATAAGCTAAAAGAGCATAATATCATAGCCTCTCAAAGAGGAGGTAATATCCGCTTCGGTATACATTATTATAACACCGAAGCAGATATAAAGAAGTTGGTTGATTGCCTAAAGCCTTAATCCTTAGTTACCTCAACTCCTTTCCAAAATGCAATGTACCCTTTAATGGCTTCTGCCAGTTCTGATGTTTCAGGGTAGTACCATGCAGCATCAGGATTTTCTTTACCATCTACTTCTAGTGTGTAGTAAGAAGCAGTGCCTTTCCAAGGGCAAACCGTATGTGTATCGCTATCCTTAAAGTATTCTTTGTTGATAGCAGTAGGAGGGAAGTAGTGGTTACCTTCAATCACTCTTGTTTCCTTGCTCTCGGCAATTACTTTGCCATTCCATGTTGCTTTCATATCGTTATGTTTTATTGTTATTTCATTTCTAATAAAAAGTCTGCGTAATAGTCTTTGCTATCTGTGAACTTTTGTTTGATGTATAATCCTGTGTCGCTAATAATGTCATTCACTACATCGGCATCATACTTTCTTGATATTTCCATGTGTATGCGCTCTCCTTCATCAAAGTGGTAGGTTTTGCCTGTAGCTGTAATGGTTACATCTTGAGCTGCTGTGCTCACAATATAACTTTCAGCCATGCCTTCTTTTTCATTATAAACAGGAGCATGCTTAAACTTACTTACGTCAAAATTGCCACCTAGCTCTTTGTTGATACGTGTAAGTAAATTGAGATTGAAGGCAGCAGTGATACCTTGTGCATCATTGTACGCAGGGAGGATAATACTTGCCTCTTTTTTAAGGTCTACACCCAATAGTATTTTGTCTTTAGGGTTGAGCTGCTCGCTAAGCTGTGTGATAAATCTACGAGCGTTATGGTCTAGCATATTACCAATGTTAGAACCCAGAAACAGAATGACCTTGCGTGCCGTATGCTCTTTAATGTCTTCTAAGACGCTGAAATAATCGCCCTGTATAGGGCGAACATTAATATTAGGCAGCTCCTTTGCTAAACGCCGGCTAAGTGTGTCTAGCGCATGTTGAGAAATGTCTATCGGTATGTAGGTAAAGTCTGCTTTGGTTTGCAGCATTTTTAGTAACTCAATGGTTTTAGTGCCGTCGCCAGCACCTAGCTCTATTAACTCTAGAGGCTCGTTTGTTACGTCAAAAGCATTGATGATGTCTTGTGCCTGTTCTGTAAAGATCTCATATTCTGAATTAGTAAGATAGTACTCAGGCATGTTCATTATTTGCACAAATAGATCATCTCCTATCTCGTCATAAAAATATTTTGAGAGTAATTGTTTTGGTGAGGAGCTTAGTCCTTTATCTACATCTTGTTTAAAAGCTTCGTTCATTATTTTACTAATCTTATTCCTGAAAATTGCCATTGAAAATGAGGGTGGAAAAAGTTCCTATAGGTTTTGCGGCTATGCCCTGCTGATGTGGCTACAGATGCTCCACGTAGCACCATTTGGTTGACCATGAATTTACCATTGTATTCTCCTACGGCTCCTGCTGCAATTTTAAAATTGGGGTAGGCAAGGTAGGCGCTGTTGGTCCATTCCCAACGTTTGCCCCAGTCCAGTTGGTCGCTAGCTACTTCCCATTCTTGTTCGGTAGGTAGGCGCATGCCTTTCCATGCAGCATATGCGTTGGCTTCATAATAGCTAACATGAGCAAGTATGGCATTAGGGTCTACTTTTTGCAACCCTGCTAATGTATAGTAGTGCCATTCCTCATTTATTAAATGCCAATGTAATGGTGATTGTATATTGTTTCCATTTACCCATGCCCATCCTTCATCCAGCCAATAGTTGAAATTCGTATATCCTCCTGCATTGATGAACTCTAAATATTCACCATTGGTCACTAGCGCTTTGTTGATCTCGAATTCGTGGATGTATGTTTTATGTTGTCCTAACTCATTATCATAACAAAAACTATCTCCTTTAAAGCCAATATCATAAACGCCTTCAGCTATTGTTACAAATCCTTCTTCTGCATTATGGTCTTTAAGTAGGTTGAATGCTTGGTCGTAAATTGGGAAAATAGGATTGTGTCCTAATGCATATTTAAGATCGGTAATAAATAACTCTTGGTGTTGTTGTTCATGATTCATGCCTAGCTCTAGTAGGTCTGCTACCTCTTTGGTCACTTCTGTTTGCAGAAATGCATCCATATGCTCATCTACATATGCTCTGTAAGCAAATACTTCTTCAACACCAGGCCTTGTTATATTTCCACGTTCTGCCCTTAATGTGCGTTCTCCTACAGTGTTGTAGTAGCTATTAAACAGAAAACAAAAATCGGGATGAAATTCTTTGTATCCATCCGCATAAGGCTTTAATACCATTTCTTCAAAAAACCAAGTTACATGTGCAATATGCCATTTGGGAGGGCTGGCATAAACTACAGGTTGCGGCACGTAATCTTCTGTTTTCAACGGCGCACAAAGTGCCATTGTTCTTTGTCTTACTTGCTTGTATTTATTTAATAGACTCATTTTACGGGTAATGCTTTTATAGACGAGTGTAATGGATAAACATTACAGGCTTATCTAAAATAGGGCTATTAATTGGCTTAGAAAAAAGAAGAAGGCTATATAGCTATTTGATAATGCAATAGGTTGAAAGCCTGCACCTAAATGCAGTAACTTTCAACCGTTACGATAACTATTAATTCAAAGAAGTAGCATATTGCTCTATCCCCTTTACGCCCATTTGCCATGCTCCGATCAGCATTTTATTTACTTCGTCTTTTTGCTCTGGTGTTACATCATAATTGCCAGACCATTCGATGTATGTTTCCCCATTGGCATCTTCTAGTACACGCATATAGGCCGATAGATTTGACATAGGTATCATAGGTTGTGTAGCGATATCGTATCTTAATATTTTGTTTTGATGATCTACTAAGATTATTTTCTCGTCAAAGGTTTGTCCATCTCCAAGCCCGCAAACCCTGTGGTCTCCATTTACCTCACAGGTTTTAATGACTTCCCCAAACCACTTGTCGACACCTCCTACGGCTCCTATAATATCCCATGCTTGAGCAGCCGAGACGTCAATTGGTATTACTGCTATTGTTGCGGATTTGATCATAGTTTTTGTTTTTTGTGCATTTACATTAAATGTTGTTAATAATAGCATTGATAATAAAAAAGTGATTTTTTTCATAACTGTTTAAATAAAAGGTTGATTAATTGGAAGTTGTTTGAAGGCTTTAAGAATAGGCTTATAACTATGTTTAGATACTTCGTTGCCAGTTTCTAGATAGTACTTCAAGCCTATTAAAAGGTCTGTCATTTTTTTACGCAATGGTAGTTTCATCAAACCTGCCATGAATGTGGGCTTGGTGTTAAAGTTGGCAATAAGTATTATTTCTGTTTTGCTATTTGAAAGAGGGTTGAGTTTAATATTAATATCCATTGTATTTAGCATAGGCATATTGCCATCATAAATGTCAATGCTCATGCTGTTATATTCATCGGCATGTGTAATAGTCTCTTTGATATAGGTATTGGCATCAAGATCGCATCTGCGTTCAGTACCTACTTGTACGGCACCTGTTGTTATTTGATATGAGTGATCTAGGTTTGGGTTGAAAATGGATATGTCTCCAAACTGATGATATAATTTATCCCAAACTTGCTCTTTGTTTGTGTGTATGATCACACTAGTAACTATCTGCTTTTTGTTTGCCATTTTTGTATTGCTTTGGTACAATACAAAGGTGAGATGATGCAGACTAAATTACTTTTTCAACTAGTTCATAGTTTTGTCTTTTTGGTTCAGTCTATAGTTTGTTGGGGATAGTTTATATACTTCTTGAAAGGATTTAGAAAAATGAGCTAAGTCATTGAATCCACAATCGTAGGCAATATCACTTATCCTATTATTGGTGTTTGATAGTAATTGTGCTGCTTTTTCAAGTTTCTTGGTTTTAAAATATTGTGCAGGACTAATTTGGTATATCTTATTGAATTCTCTTTTGAAAGTAGAGGTACTAACGTTAGCCAGTTGAGCCAATTGTTCAACGCTTAGATTAGAAAATATGTTAGCTTCTACAACTTGTTTGAAGCTATATTCTTTTGGTGAGAATAATTTTGCCATCATCTCTTTAATAGCATCAGAATTGTCAGTTTTTACTAGTAATAATAAAAGCTCTTTTAGTTTTAGGATCAATAATTCATCACTGACAAGATGGGGGTTCTCAAAATAGAATTGCATACTTGATATGTAATGATGTAAAGTACTATCAGTTTTTATTCTAGTAATTCCTGTGTTGTTATGACTGTCTCTAGCCTTTGCTATAAATGTTGGGAAATCTGTATCATATATCTTTTTAAGGATCTCTGGATAGAAATGCACAGCAATAGCTTCACATTTCTCATAGTTTGCTGATCTTATCCATTGAGCATAATAATTCCCACATTCCATAAGTACACCATCTTTTGCTTCAACTTTAATATGTCCAATAGCACTGTTTAAATTATAGGTGCCATTAATTACATAAAGAAAACAAGCTTCATTAGACATGTTATTTGGGATGGAATATGGAGGGGTTAAAACCGCTTTTTCAAAAACCATTTTTTCATACAAGTCAAAAGTTTTGTGTTCTAATATCATGATCTGTTTTTCAGGAGCGACAATGAAAATTTTAAAAGGTCAATATATGGAGCTTGTCACTTGTCAGGTTAGGCTAACCGGTTCACTTATTTGTTTATTTAGGTCAAAGGCAAAAGGCTTATAGTAGATTTTTATTTATGATAACTTTTGCTAATCTTTAAGGAGCCCCATTTCTAGTACTATATGAAGATAATAATATCTATCCTGCTTCTTTGCATTATCTCTTTCTCTGCACGATCTCAAGATACCCATTACTGGAGCCACCAGTATGGACCTAAAAGCACTTTGCTTGGTGGTAGCGATGCGGCAGTCTCAAAAGATAATAGTGCAATAATTAATAACCCCGGTGGTTTGGGGTTTAATGACCAAGCCAGTTTGTCGGTCACTACCAATGCTTATTCCGTTGATTTTATGAAGTTTAAAGATGGAGCAGGTGCAGGGTTGGATATGAAGTCCACAAAGGTGCATAGTATTCCTTTAATACTATCAGGAGTGTTTAAACATAAGAAGCATCCTAAGTGGACCGTTGGTTATGCCTTGGTAGATAGAGTAAGATATAAGTTTGAAGCGACACAGCGATTTGATGATATGATCAATGTTATTGATGATGGTTATAGCCCTGGCCAAGAAGAGTTTGTATCTCAATTAGATATGAGAAACCGGCTAAAAGAAATATGGGCTGGGTTTACGATTGCTTACCGTATCAACGAGCACTTTGCTGTAGGTATGTCCAATTTCGGGGCGTATAGAGATCATCAATTCTCATCACAATACACAGCGCGAGCTGTTATCAATAGCCCGTTTTTGTTTGAAACATCCACATCCGATTTTTTATACAATGTATCTTATATAAGTGTGCGTAATATTTTTAAGCTGGGTGTAACGGCAAGCTTTGACAATTTTGATGCGGGGTTGAGTGTAACCATGCCTAGCTTCAACATGTATAGTAGAGCTATTGTGAATAGTGACCTTACAAGTAGTAATGTGATAATAGACGATGTAACTAACACAAGGGGGAGCATTATAGCTAATGATAGGCAAGAGAAGTTGCCTGCTAACTATAAGTCTCCATTTAGTGTAAGCTTAGGTTTGAGTAAACAGTTTAAAAAGACGAGGCTATTTGTAACCTCTGAGTACTTTGCTGGCATAAAACAGTATGTCTATATCTCGCCTAAGAATAATAGCTTTATCCGCCCTGCGGCTTTATTTGGAGGTAGTAGTTCTGAAATATTGCAGGTGGCAGGAGGTAAAAAGCCCGTGCTGAATATAGCAATAGGTGTAGAGCAACAGCTTTCGGAAAAGCTAACTCTAATGGCTGGCATAAGAACTGATAATAGTTTCTATGACGAAAGTGCAGAAGATATTGGTAATTCTCTATCCTTTACTAGTGCCAGCCTTTATCATGCTAGCGCTGGTGTTTCTATAGAAAGAGCCAAGGGTAAGGTTTGTATTGGGTTGAAGGGGTCTTATGGTAGTAATACCTTAGATCAGGAGGTTAATCTGACCAACCCTCAAGACAACCTAATATTGATGGGAGACACCTATACTACTCAGTATACATATTATAATGTTTCATTTGTTTTGGGTTATATTCATTATTTGAAGTAAGCTTTAATAAATCTTTAAGCTATTTTTGTGAAAATTGAATGAATTTTCCTTAATTTCGCACTGGTCTCCCGGCGGTGGGTGACTTTTTTATTTTACGGGTATAGTTCAATGGTAGAATAGAGGTCTCCAAAACCTTTGATGTGGGTTCGAATCCTACTACCCGTGCTAATAGGCTGTATATCAGTCTTTAATTGTTTAATTATGAGTAAGTTCGGTAGTTACATACAATCGGCATACGATGAATTGGTGCACAAAGTTACATGGCCAACATGGAGCGAGTTGCAACAAACTACAGTAATCGTATTGGTATCTCTAATCATCGTTACCGCATTTATATGGGGAATGGACCAAGCATCAATGGGTGTCTTTAAGTTCATCTACGATTTATTAGGTTAATAATTACATTTAAATTTTTGTTGAGATGGAAGAAGCAACTGTCAATGAGGATACCAAATGGTATGTTTTGCGTGTTATAAGTGGTAAGGAGAAGAAAGTGAAGGAATATCTGGATAAAGAGATCAAGATATACAAGTGGGAGAATGCCATTTTGCAGGTACTATGTCCTATTGAGAAGGTGTTTAAAGTGCAAGGTGGTAAGAAAGTACTAAGAGAAAAAATACTTTTCCCAGGTTACCTTATGATCGAAGGTAAAAACGGAAAGTTCAATGATGAAATGGTGCAGCACATAAAAGGTGTAACAAGTGTGATACACTTTTTAGGTAAAGACAACCCTACAGCTCTTCGTAAGTCGGAAGTGAACAAGATGTTCGGTAAGATGGATGAAGTTAGCGAGCAAGGTATTGGATATGCTGATCCATTTATAGAAGGAGAAACTGTAAAAATTACAGATGGTCCTTTCAACGACTTCAATGGTACTATTGAAGAAGTGAATAGTGAGAAGAAGAAACTGAAAGTAGTTGTGAAGATCTTTGGAAGAGATACTCCAGTAGAGCTGAACTACATGCAGGTAGAGAAAATAGCATAATACAAAAAGCATTAATAGCAAAAAGGGCACTTAGTAATAAGTGCCCTTTTTATGTTTATAAATATTGTGATTAACTGTAGCTCTGTGTATACTTTGTTACTGAGCTATGTATAATATGTTTTAACTTCTCTACCAAAGAGTCTACATCGGTAGCATCTTGACTCTTTTTAGCTTTGTTGACCATACGAATCGCTGATGTCATCAATGTTTGGTTAATGATCTGTGCGTTGTTAATAAGATCCTGTAGATACTCAAAAGAGGCATTACCTTTTCCTCTGCTGGTATGTTGTTTTACTACATAGTTGGCAATTCTTGAAAATACTTCGATGTTCTTATCCTGTTTGTTCATGTTTGTTTGTTTTATATGTAACGAATGTTTGTTTGTTATCGGTCCTCTAATTCCGATAAAACAAATATCCAAAACAGGAAAAAGTTGTGGAATAAAAAGCTGTTGCTTAACGACTGCTTTGCAAGCTGTTAACAACTCATTAAGAAATGTTATTTCTTCTTCCTCTTGATATTGATAGCCCTTCTCTTCTGTTTTATCTCAAAGTAGATGGTCTTCTCATCGTTGTTCAACAAGTCTGCTTGCTTAGCAAATTCTGTAGGTTTAAATTGATCGCCAAAAGCAGCTTGGCTTATCGTAACTGTATATGTGCCCGATGGTAGGTTGAAGTAGAATTCTCCCTCATCATTGGTTAGTGTAGAGTAGGTGTTTAGGGTGTCATTGGCCATTGCTGTAATTTTGATGTTAGATAGTTTAAACTCTAAGTTGGAATTTCTATCCTTTATCAGTTTAAGTTTACCACTTAATACTTTACTTTTCTTAAATGGCACATATACAGTTTTGTTTTTAGAAACATTGTAGTGTTGTATAGTACCTCCACTTGGTATCCATCCTTTTACCTTACTGCTAAAACCATAGTCTGCTTTATAATCGCCTTTGTCAATGTTTTTGTAAATAATATGCCCATTCCCATTCGATACAAATTTATTAGAGTTAATGGCAATAGTTTGTCCTGGTATTACTTCTTCACCTTCATCTAGTTTTTCATTAGCATTAGCATCTTTAAATAGTACCAGTTTTAGCTGGTAGTACTTTCTTACAGGTAAGAAAGGTGCAACTAGCCTTACTCTAAAAGATACGTTTACATAGGGTTGTACTTCTTTTTGTTCAATAGGGATAATGCCAGAAACGTTTAGATCAAACCCTCTTCTATAATTGGTATAGACAATGTTGGTTAACAGATTGGATGTTTCTATGGCGCTAGGCAATGATTTGGCATAGCTAAACTGTGTGCGTATAGACAAGCTGTGTTTGAAAAGACTAGTTTCTAAATAGGGGCTAATGATTATCCTTTCAAACTGTTGTGTCTGGTCTTGTAGAAAACGTATATAGTCATGATAGTAGTATGGACCTATATCGTAACGCCCGCTTACCCCTATAAAGTCATATTGTATTGAGCCTTGATTACTCAATACATTTACACCTGTAAGGTCTTCGGCTCCGCTTAGGTGACCTCTACCATAATAGGAGCTGATGTTGGCATGTAAGTTTTTAAAAGCTGTAATAGATGTGCTGAGGTTTAGATAACTAAATATATATTCAGGATTATAAGAGGTGTCGGCACTTTGTAACTGATGTTGTTTTCCGGCAGATAAGGAGACATTACCCCCTTTAAAACTTACACCTGTTCTGGCGCCATAGTTTTGTGTGCGAAGGTTAAATACGTTATCAAAATAAGTGGTGTCTTGATATATGTTTTGTGCACGAAATGTATAGTCATAAAAACCTCCAATAAAGGTGTTTTTATACATGAGTCTGCCATCGTGCGATTGTAGTCTTTGTCCTTTAAAAATACCGGGATAGGAATTACTATTGTACAATACATCGGAGACTATTGAATAGTATTTAGTATTCCATAGCAGTTTATAACCTATAGATGTTCCTATTTGTGAGGTTTGGTTGGTATTGGTGATATTGCTTGTAGCTTGTTCCAGTCCTGTGCCCCCAATGATATTGATCTCTTTATCATTGGCTACTTTGTATTTAGCTGTATGCTGAATGATGTAGCTGTTAATTTTATTGTCTCTGTCAAGGTTTACAGTTGCTTTATCAGCCATGCTGATCTTATCTGAGATGCCATATTTTACATCACCACCAATTAAATTACTATTTCCCGTACGGCTCTGTAATAGACCGTATACTTTTGCTTGATTACGATCGCCTTTCCATTTGTAGCCACCAATCACGCCATAACCATCCATGATAAAGTCGGTCAGTTCATTCACGTTACCGATAGTGCCATACCATTTTTGTCCTTCGTATTCAGCTCTTAATATGCTGTTTTTTATAACCTGGCCCTGTGTATAGGTATTGCTTCTTAAGTCAAATGCCAGCCTGTCGTAAGGTGTAAATTCTAAACGGCCGTGTAATGCGCCATAATACTGAAGGTCATTAGCTCCTTGCGAGGTAAATCCTGTTTCTACTTGCAGGGGCATTTCCATAAAGCCAGACTTATGATCACGTAGCATATAGCCTACTTTAGATATTGTTTGTATTAAGTTGTAGGTTTCACCTTTTGCTTGTTTTACTTGAACTTTTATTTGTTCATTCCTAAGTATGTTCCATTGTGCATCGCTTATGCGTAATGGAAGGTTATAAGTAGTGTCTTCTGTAGGTTTTAAGGTGATGGTTTGGGTATAGTTCAGGTTCAGCAAATTGTTGCTGAATGTTATAAAGTAATCGTGAGTGGTGTTGCCTCTGTTGGTTACGGATACAGGTATGTACACATTTTTTTCGTGAGCGGTCATCACGTAGTTAGAATGGGGTAGTGTAGCCTTAAACTTTGTAAACTCTTCTACTTTTACATGGAAGGAGTCTTTTAAAATTTCAGCACCATTATTCAATCTATACTCTATGTTGAATGTTTGCCAATCTGCAGTTTTGGAACCTGAAGGCAGCATTCTAAGATTTACAATAGTGTTTTCATTTCCTTCAAGACTTATAGTGATCACTTTTTGAGTTGTCAATTCCCAACCTTCAGGAGGGCTTATATTAAGTACCACGCTGATCTTATTGTCAGTAAGGTTAAAAATATTAATGTTGTTGTACAGAAAGGAGCGGTTATTGTCGGCCTTTAAAGTGTCTTTAAGTAGTTGGGTACGGTATACTTTACTACTCAATTGTGCTTTTGCAATGGTGTGAAAAGACAAAAATGCCACTAAGCACAAAATGAGTTTTATACTTAAGCGATAATATGTTGTCTTGTTCCTCATCCGTATCCTTGGTCTATGTTGTTTTCTATATATACAAGACCAGATATTGGTGTTGTAAATATCTGAATAATATATAGAAATAGCAGAAATAGACATGGTTTGTTATTAACAAAAGGGCCGTTTATGTGTATAATCAAAGCAAAAAGAGCAGTCCGTATGGACTACTCTTTTATATTTTGAGAGAGAGACTTCTTAGTCTTGAGTAGCAGTGTAAACTACATCTACAGTGTAAGTACCTGCAGGGTAAGCGAAACCAGGAGTAGCTTTATACTTTACAGAGAAAGTTTGGTTACCACCACGGTCACCGTCAGTGATCAAGTCTTGGTTAGAACTAGTCAAAGTGTTGTAAGCAGAGCTAGAGAAGTTAGCACCGATGCTACCACCAGTATTGTTAGCAGAAACCATCACTCCAAGAACACCAGAAACAGGCATTATAGGAGCAGGAGAAGTAGAACCACTGTATGAGAAGTTAGCAGCGTTAGTTTTTACTGCAACTGTGAAGTTTTTATTAGAACGAACTTTAAGTTCTTGAGCGCTAGTCTCAACACCGTTAGCGTAGTCGTTAACAGTTGTGAACGGGATAGTTACGTCAGAACCTGTAGCATTACCAGTTCCAGTGAAAGTAATTTCGATAGCGTTGCTCAAAGCCAATTTAGTAGTTTGAGAAGCAGAGCTGTTAGCGTTTTGTGCGTTAGCTGCGAAACCTAGAGAAACTAATGCTGCGATTGCGATGATCTTTTTCATAATTGTTGTTTTTGTTTGTTTGTTAAAAAAGGTTGTTGTTAATGTTTGTTTTAGTTGTTTGTTCGTTTGATGATGTAAAGATGCAACGGTGGTAGAGATAGTGGAAATAAATACAGGGTGTTAACACCCGATTTGCAACTGGTTAACGAGCGGTTAACAATCTGCCCCGACCGCTATAAAACACTAAAGCAGCCCAGATGGACTGCCCTAATGCTTTTTGGGTGTATATAATTAAGGTGTGTATAATGATCTATAATGATATTATTGTTGTGTAGCAGTGTACACTACATCTACAGTGTAAGTACCAGCAGGGTAAGCGAAACCAGGAGTAGCTTTATACTTTACAGAGAAAGTTTGGTTGCCACCACGGCTACCGTCAGTGATCAAGTCTTGGTTAGCGCTAGTTAAAGTATTGTAAGCAGAGCTAGAGAAGTTAGCACCGATAGAACCACCAGTGTTGTTGCTAGTTACCATTACACCAAGAACACCAGAAACAGGCATTACCGGAGCTGGGCTAGTAGAACCACTATAGGAGAAGTTAGTAGCATTTGTTTTTACTGCAACTGTAAAGTCTTTGTTAGAACGTACTCTCAAGTTTTGAGTGCTAGTTTCTACACCGTTAGCATAGTCGTTAACAGTTGAGAAAGGGATAGTAACATCGCTACCAGTAGCGTTACCTGTATTTGTGAAAGTGATCTCGATTGCGTTGCTTAAAGATACATGAGTAGACTGGCTTGCTCCTGTAGAAGTTCCAGAGTTGCTAGAAGTACTGCTTCCTCCTCCGTTTCCTATACCGTTTCCGTTGTTGCCACCACCTTGATGGTTACCGTTGTTTCCATTGTTAGTATTACCGCCATTGCTTCCTCCGTTTCCATTTCCGTTACCGTTGTTTCCGTTTCCATTTCCGTTTCCTTGGTTTCCGTAAGCGTTTCCATTATTGCCATTGCTGTTTCTTCCGCCGTTGCCACCTTGTGCAAGTGCCGCTGTGCTAAGACCTAGAAGGCAAGTAAGTAGTAATATGGTTTTGAAATTTTTCATCTTTAAAATGTTTGTGATCTGTTGTTTTTAGTTGTTTGTTCGTTTGTTGACACAAAGATGGGGCACAAACAGCCCATGAGACGAATAATT
Source organism: Flavipsychrobacter sp. (assembly GCA_041392855.1). Lineage (NCBI taxonomy): Bacteria > Pseudomonadati > Bacteroidota > Chitinophagia > Chitinophagales > Chitinophagaceae > Flavipsychrobacter > Flavipsychrobacter sp. Next base: position 1,877,307 of record JAWKLD010000001.1, on the reverse strand, counting down.
GATCCTTGTTAACTGCCGTTTTGCAAGCAGTTAACGATTGGGTTACAAGCAGTTAACCGCTAATTAACAAATGCAATACCTGTAGAAGCATTTCATTCTTGCCTTAGTTTTTAATTACATATATTTGTGCTGCATAGAAATGTGGTATAAGGTTTTTCTTTCTATGTGGTTGATAATCAGCAATTAAATGACAAGCAAAAGGATAATTACACTGCTTTTAGCGGTGTTTTTAAGTACTTACTATCTATGTAACCCTGCTATAGCACAGTCGGGTAATGTAGATAGTATCCGTAGTTTGTTAGCCAAGCACACGGCTGAAAATGAAGAAAGGGCAGACCTATTGATCACTTTAAGTCTTGCTCACCAGCCCGATAATGTAGATTCTTCTTATAAATATGCAACGCGAGCCTTAGCGCTATCAGAAAAGATCGACTATAATAAAGGTAAGGCCAATGCTTATCAGGCTTTAGGCTCTCATTATTATACCCTTAGCAAGTTTGATACAAGCCTTAAAATATATGATAAAGGGCTAACTATTGCTAAAAAGAACAGCCTGCTGGTAAGTATAGGGTCTATATTAAATGATATAGGTAGTGTTTACTTGCGTAAAACGGAGTACGAATCGGCCATAGCCTATTATGATAGTGCCCGTGCCGTGGGTAGAAAGACACAAAACAAGCTATTGCTGGCCAAAGCAAGCAGCAATATTGGTAGTATCTATTATAAGATGGGCAATTATGCCAAGGCGCTTATCGACTATCAGGAAAGTTTAATGCTGTATGAAGGCCAAAAAGCCTGGATAGACATACAATATTCTCTATTAAATATCTCTAATGTCTATTATCGTTTGGGCGATTACCCAATGGCCATTAAATATGCAGATAGCTGTGCTCGTATGATGGACAAGTACGGAACGCCTTGGAGCAAGGTATCTGTATTGACCACACACTCAATGATATATGGCAAACAAGGGAAGTACGATTCTGCCTTATATTATGAATTGGAAGCCCTTAAATCCGCTGAACAGACGCAAAGCAACTACCTAGTTAATCTAATTCATCAAAACCTAGCAGAATGCTACCTTGATCTGGGAGACTTGGATAAGGCTTATAATATATATATGAGCTCTATCAGCGAGTCGAAAAGAATAGAAGATCCGGAAGGAGTTGCTGTAGCAAATGCGGGTGTAGGGCAGGTATTGCTGAAAAAAGGACGAGTGAGAGAAGGTATCCGCTATTTAGAGAAAGGGCTGGAGGGATTGAGAGAACTAGAACTAAGAGAAGATGCCAAGCAGGCTAGCTATACCTTGTTTGAAAGCTATGAAAAGCTGGGAGACTATCGTAATGCCCTAAAGTACTTTAAGGAGAATAGAAAATACACAGACTCGCTGAATAACAATAGTGAGAAGGCTAAGGTGCGTCAAATGCAATTTCAGATGGAGCTGGGTGAAAAGCAAGACCGTATTGATAAGCTAAAGCAGGCACAGGTTATAGATGAAAAGAAGAACGATGTGCAGAAAGTACTCCTGATAGCAGCACTTATAGGCCTTTTACTATCAGCAGCCATAGCTTATCTGGTCTATCGAAACCTGAAAAACCTGCAGAAGAGTAAGGCGCTGATAGAAAAACAGAAAGAAGAAATAGAGCATCAGGCACAGCACCTGACCAACTTGAATAACTTTAAGGACATGACCTTTTCTGTCCTGTCTCACGATCTACGCAGTCCTATCAATGCGCTTAGTAGCACCCTTATGTTGCTGGACGAAGAGGTGATCACCCCTGAAGAGTTTGCCATACACAAGCAAGAGCTGGATACTAAACTCAACTCTGTGAACCTGATATTGGACAACCTGTTACTATGGGCAAGAGACCAGATGAAAGGGGAGAATATGCTGCGCAAAGAGTTGATAGATCTGTATAAAAAGGTGGTGGAATGTATAGGTGTGCTGCAAGACCCTGCAAAAAATAAGAATATCACCATCATTAATAACGTACCGGAAAATACCAACGCCTTTGCCGATCGTAATCAAACATTGATGGTAGTACGTAATATATTATCTAATGCGGTGAAGTTTACCCCTGTCAATGGTATTATTACCGTTAATGCTACAAAAGACGACGAGTTTACCATTATTAGTATTACCGATACAGGTGTGGGCATGTCGCCTGAGGTACTTAAGCATCTTTTTGATGGCGATACCAATAGCAGTACCATAGGTACTTCGGGAGAGAAAGGTACCGGTATCGGTTTGATGTTGGCCTATCGTTTTGTACAGCAAAATGGAGGCGATATTATAGTAGACAGCGTAGAGGGTAAGGGCACAACATTCTACATTCAGTTGCCCAATAAAGAACTTTAATGTGTAACTCACACATCTTATTCTACTTATGTAGAACTAATTCGGCATTTTTTTGTTAAGTTAGAGGAGTCATTTGCCACTTACCTACTAACTATGTTCAAAAAAAACGCAAATCACCAAGATCATCAACAGCGTGTAGCAGAGCTAGAGGATATAATAGATAGTATTACCGATGGGTTCTTTAGCTTAGATAACGACTGGAAAATTAGTCATGCCAATAAGGCGTTTAGTCTTATGTGCGGTTATGAGCATGGTGAGTTTATAGGTAAGGATTATTGGGAGCAGTTCCCCACTGCAAAAACACAGAAATTTTTCACAGAATATCATATAGCCAAAGAGCGAAAAGAAGTAAGGCATTTTGAAGAATACTCCACTTCTCTTAATAAATGGGTGTCGGTAAACGTATATCCTACACCAGATGGGTTAAATATCTTTTTTACAGACGAGACCAAGCAGCATGATATGCGTGAGGCGCTGGCCAACAATGAAAGAAATATCAGTGCACTTATTAATAATACGGATGACCTGATATGGTCGGTCGATAGAGACATGAAGTTGATATATGCCAATCAGGCTTTTCAAAATTCTGTATCCGCCCAAATAAAACGTACACTGAAGCAAGGAGAGAATTTATTACTAAGTGAGTTTGATGAAGAGGTGAAAAAATTATGGGAAGGCTACTATAATAGAGCCTTAGCTGGAGAGACCTTTAGTATTGTACAAGAAGATATTACAGCATCTACTGAAACTACATTCAACCCCATAAACAGTAGTAAAGATGAAATAGTTGGAGTAAGCTGTTTTTCTAGAAATATAAGCGAAAGGCTGAAACATATCCATGAGATAGAAAAGCATAATAAGAACTTAGAAGAAATTTCGTGGTTATACTCGCACAAAGTACGTAAGCATGTAGCAACCATTCTTGGGCTAGTACAGCTCATGGATGTAGATAATTATGCCAATCCTACCAATAAAGAGATCATATCAGGCATTGTATCCTCTGCTAATGAGCTGGATAGTGTTATTAGATTAATTGCCAAAAAGTCTACAGAAAAATAATAGCATTTATATAAGAAGGGAAAAGGGACCCTTGCGGAGGTCCCTTAGAAGCTTTTTGGATGAGATCTTTTTCGAGGAAGTATTAGGTGGGTCTGTTTACTTTATTTGTTAGCTCAAAAATATATTTCACATATACATATATAGTAGTAGGTGTTATTTGTTAACGCTTTATTAGCATCCGATTAACCAGCGCTTAACAACCCAGTTGCGAATGTTGAGTGTATAAATAAAATGGATAAATGATAATTGTTCCTGCAAATTGGGCTATTTTGTACCATAAACGCAGTTCATTATGCAGTCTAGATCGCTACTATTATTGGTTGTTTTGGTATCGTTAGCAAAGCTTAGTTATGCACAAGCAGGTGCATCGTCCAAAGCCAAGCTTTCTCCTTTCACACAGTTTTACCTAAAGGATATACAGCAAAATGAGTCTGGCGAGCCCCTCAAGGAATATGTGTATAGAAAAGATGCTACTGGGCGCCTTTATCTAGGGGCAATCGTAAAAGTAAATAAAACAGTTAGAGATAGGGATTTTGAGCAGCTGGGTGTAAGAGTAGGTACACGTGCAGGTAATATATGGACAGTGTCGATACCTACGGAGCAACTGCAGGCGTTTACCCAAGTAGAAGGGGTTGATTATATAGCTGTAGATATGCCTATAGCACCCGATATGAAGAATGCAAGAGTAGCCAGCAGGGTAGACTCTGTACACGGAGGCTATGCGCCACTACAAATGGCCTACTCTGGTAAAGGAGTTGTTGTAGGTATCATAGATGCAGGTTTTGACTATGCACACCCATCGCTAAGGGATACAGCGGGTGGACAATGGCGCATTAAAAGAATATGGGAACAGAAAGGGCAGGGAACACCGCCCAATGGACAAACCTATGGCGACGAACTGACCGACTCTACCAAGATGAAGCAAAAGGGTACGGACTTGACACAGTTTTCGCACGGAGCACATGTGGCAGGCATAGCTGCAGGTAGTGGTGTGGGTAGCAATAATAAAGAGCATAGAGGGGTGGCTTATTCTAGCGATCTGGTATTGGTAGGCATTACCCCCGACTCTACGCAATGGATGAATACAGGCATGGCAGATATACTGGATGGTATCAGTTATATCTACTCTTATGCCTCATCGGTAAGCAAACCAGCAGTAGTGAACCTAAGTTGGGGCTGTAGTGTTGGTCCGCACGATGGAACTTCTTTGTTCAGTCAGGCTTGTGATAATATGACCAATCAGGGAAAAATATTTGTTTGCTCTGCAGGCAACAATGGTGATAATTACCTCCATGTCGATAAATCTTTTTCTGCCACAGATACTATAGTGAATACCGAGTTGGAGTTGAACTCAGCACTTAATAAAACATGGGTAGACGTATGGGGCGAAAAGACCAAAAACTTTTGCATGCAGGTAACCTTGTATAATGGTAGCACTGCTGGAGCTACAACGGGGTTCATCTGCTTGGACAACAAGCTACACCAAGATGTACTTGTAGGTACTGATGGCGATACCTGTTGGGTAGAAATGGTCACCGAGTCTGCAAGTTTCAATGGTAAGCCGAGAGTATTCCTGCGCTTTCATCAAAAATCAAAAAATACAATAGTAGTTAGTGCAAAAGGTAATGATGGGGATATACATATGTGGACGGGTTATGTAGATAAGACAAGAGGTATCTATGGACGTTTTTGGTCGTCGGGCACCATACCTAATACTACCGCAGGTAAGGTAACGATGACGGTGGGCGATATGGCGACTACCAAGTCGGCTATTGCGGTAGCGTCTTATGCCTCTACGGTCAACTATAAAAATGTAGACGGTGGCGTGGTAGATTATTCGTCATGGGTGCAAAACGGCAAGCGTGCTCCATACTCCAGCATAGGTCCTTCGCTAGACAATAGGGTGAAGCCTGATATATCTGCACCGGGGTTATTCATAGGGTCAGCAGTAAGTATTTTTGACGATGCATACAAGCCTTCTACATCATCGCGCAGCAGTGTGGTGGCAGAGTATAAGAACCCCATAGATAATTTAGAGTATCGATATGCCATGCTTACAGGTACGTCCATGTCTTCTCCTGTAGTGGCAGGTATTGTAGCTCAGATGCTGGAGGCCAACCCTAAGCTGGGGCCTGAAGATGTGCGTAATATTCTACAAACAACAGCGATACAAGATGCACACACAGGCTCTATCAGCATCATGAAAAAAGAATGGTGGGGCTATGGTAAGGTAAATGCTTTTGGGGCGGTGCAACAAGCCATCACTTACTTAACTATAAATAATACAACAGGTGCAGGCACTATAGATGCGCAGTTATATCCCAACCCTACGACAGGTAGGTTTCATATAGACTTCAATAGTGCTAAAGCAGAAGATGCCTATGTAACGTTATATGATATGATGGGTAAAAAACTAACCACTAGTGACCTGCATCTAAATATAGGTGCTAATCATATAGCGCTTGATGTTTCTGACCAGCCCAAAGGCCTATATTTTGTAAAGCTGGTAGCACCACAGCAAGGCAATGCCAGCTTTAAGCTAATGCTGAAGTAAATAGTTGTCACGTTTGTGGTTGCTGAGTTGTCTTATAAGGTTATGAAAGATAAACTGCTTGAAGAGTATCCAGATTGGTTGTTCCCGTATGCCTATAATATACTGGGCTCTACAGACGATGCTAAAGACGCTGTGCAAGATGTGCTGAGTAACTATATAAGCAAGGAAGCTGATACTGATATTGACAACATAAAAGGTTATCTGGTAAAAAGTGTGGTCAACCAGTCTATCAATATCAAAAAGCGTAGAAGTAGAACGGTATCTGATAATGTGCGTTTGCCAGAACCTGTTGCTACAGAAAATGCAGATACTAACCTGCATTTAAACGATATCGTCTCTTATGCCATGCTCATATTGCTCGACCAGCTTACCATAAAAGAAAGAGCAGTATTTGTATTGAAGGAAGCATTCAACTATTCTCATAAGGAAATAGCTGAAGTACTCAATAGCACAATTGACAATTCAAGAAAACTATTAAGCCGAGCCAAGCAAAAACTGAAGAGTGCAGCCCCTACAGAGCTAGTGGTGCAGGAAAAAAAGAAGAGCAAAGACTACCTTGCTGATTATATCAATGCCATAAGAAGTAGAGATACGCACAAGCTGGAGCAACTCTTTGCCGACGAAATAGTAGTAGTGGCAGACGGTGGTGATAAGGTAAGAGTAGTGCGCAATGTAACGGAAGGTGTTGCCGAATGTGCAGCGTTGTTGCTAAAGGTGTACGATATGTATCAGCAAAAGCAAACCATGAAAATAGCAGAGGTCAATCACCAACCTGCTATACTTTACTACTATAAGGATACACTTACTACTTGTCAGGTCTTTACGCTCGATAGTGAAAATCGTATTGTAAAGATCAGCTCGATAATAGATGCGGATAAGCTGAAAAATATTGCATTAACGCTAGCATAGTGTCACGTTTTTTTGTCGGTGTTTGTCATATAGCCGAATAAAAAAACAGCGTTATGCGAACACTATTAAGAATAGATACCAGCTCTAGAATAGAAGGAGCTTACTCCAGACAAGTAGCCGACTACATAGAACAGAAATGGACCTCCCGATATGAGGATGGCAGAGTTGTACAAAAAGATCTGATGCGACAACCTGTGCCTATACTGAATAACTATGCAGTGGCAGGTTTTGGGATGGCTAAGGATGATATGCCGACGGAAGTATCTGAGTCCTTATCTGTTTCGGAGCAACTGATAGATGAGCTGAAAAAAGCAGATGATGTTCTCATCAGCTACCCGCTTTATAACTTCAATATGCCAGCTGTATTGAAAGCCTACTTCGATCAAGTGATAAGACCTGAGTATACCTTTACAAGAAAAGAAGGAATGCCTCAAGGGTTGCTGAAAGATAAGCGTGTATATCTGGTATCGGTAAAAGGAGGTATTTACACAGGTATGCCTTACGAAGCTTTAGATTTTTCCATCCCCAACCTTAATACCATGCTCAACTATATGGGCATTGAGGATATACAATTATTCAATCTGGAGGGGACGGCACAAGAGGAAGGCCTGCAAGAAAGAGTAGCGGCAGTGTATCAAAAAATAGACGAAGTGTTTAACCAATAAAAAGAGTAGTATGCAACAAGATGTATTTAACGACCAACTAGAAAACAAGGCCACCATCATACCTGCTGAAGAGGGAGAGACCTTTGGTATGAATGGTATAGTGATATCCCTAAAAGTAACCAGCGAGATGTCTAATGACCAGCTGGGGGTTTACGAAATAATATTGCAGCCACACACCATAGGCGCCAAGCTGCACTACCATAGATTTATGGACGAGACCTTTATTGTTACCAAAGGAGTGCTGACCATACAGTTGAAAGATAAAGAAGTACAGGTGAAGGAAGGTGCGGTGGCGTATGCTCCGCGCTTTACGCCACATGGTTTCAGGAACGATAGCGAGGAAGAAGTAAGGGTGCTATTGATATTTAATCCCGGACAAAAAAGGGAGGGCTTCTTTAGAGGCCTCTACGAAACATTGAGTGAAAGCCCCATAGACCCTGATAAATACTTGAAGCTGTATAATAAGTACGACAGTTTTCCTGTGGATACGAATAACATGCTACCCGTGCATGACCAATAGCAAAACAAAAGGCTTGCCCATGGGCAAGCCTCAACTATGAAAAAGTGGGTGTGATTATTTTTGAGTAGCAGTATACACCACATCTACTGTGTAAGTACCTGCAGGAAATTCGAAACCAGGATCTGCTTTGTATTGTACAGCAAAAGTATTGTTGCCACCAGGAGTACCGTTGTTAATTATTTTTCTATTACTCTTTTTTAGTGTCTTGTATACATTGTTTACTGCATTAGGTACGTTGCCACCAGTATTGTTACTCACTACTTTGATGAAAAGGTTGTTTTGAACATTCATGCTTGGAGCAGGAGACTCGCTACCAGCGTAAGTGAATTTGTTAGAGTTGGTTTTTGCTTTTACGATGAACTTTTTATTAGAGCGAACCTTTAAGTAAATAGGAGCAGATTCTACACCGTTAGCATAATCGTTCACTGTATTAAAAGAAAGAGTAGTAGTAGCACCAGTGCTTGTACCATTGTTTACAAAAGAAATATCAATAGCATTACTCAAAGCAAGCTTTGCTGACTGTGTAGCCGCAGTGTTGGCGTTTTGAGCCAAAGTTGCTGTAGTTACTGTTAGTGCTGCGATGATGATGATTAATTGTTTCATTTTTTTTCTCTTTTTCTCTTTATGTAATGTTTGTTTGCGTTGTTTGTTGACACAAAGATGGGGTAAGAAAACCCTCAGGAGAAAAAAATAGAGCTGGTTAACGCCCGTTTTGCAACTGGTTAACGGGAACTTTGTTAACGGTTAACACATAGGTATACATTTACTTAACAGGCGATTAACATAATGCGCTGAAAGCAGGTGCAGGAAGGGATTCCTGTTGAAATAGTGAAATGATGTAATTAGAAGAATTTGTTCATTGAGAGGAAAGTGTTTTTTAGTTTTTTGTTTTGAAGTATGTTTTTGTGTGCTGTGTTTTTTCTTTTATTGAGTACAAAGATGTACAGACTTATTATATAAGGCAAAAAAAGTAAAGTGCTTAACTATGGTTTTACAACCCGTAAACCATAGCTTAACAAATGAAGGTTTAGTTGAGCAGCCCAGGTATTTTTTTAAGGTGCTCAACTATGTCTTCGGCGTCAGATAGCTTTTTTATGTCGTAAAGTAAGTTTACGATCTCTGGTATTCCCTTTTCTCTAAGAATAAAGATGGCGGGTCTTTTAAAAGTAACTTCAGCAGCTTCTATCTTAAAAGGATAGCGCTTGTCAATTGGTTTCAAAGAGTTGATATTGCTTTTTATTAGTATCACATTGCTGTCAAAATGGATAAATATTTTTCTGTTGAGATAATATGTTGTCGTTAGTCCAAGTAGGATCAATATGAACATGGCTGGTGTAACGTATTTCACAAATATCATTACGGTCTCCCATGTTTTAGCATCAACTCCTTTATCTGCAAATATGCTTCCTAATATAAAAATAGTTATAACGAAGAGGTTGAGTCCAATAGCTCCTACGATACTATAATAGGAATATGTTTTTAGAACACGAGGGTGAACTTTTATTACAACAGTGTTCTTGTTGTGAGCGATAGTGTAATCCCCTATTGTTTGTTCGTTATTCAATTGTTTTTATTATTTAGTAAGACTTAGTTTGGGTTTGCCCTTTTTGATCGCCGTGTTGATATGTGAGAATAGTGCATCCACTTCTTTTACTTCATAGTTGTCGATCTTTACTCTTTTCGATCTGTTATTCCTTATGATCGTAATATCCCAACTGCTACCATCCAGTATTGGTTTTATGTAGCTGTCTTCTAGTGAATAGAGTTTAGCGCAGGTGTTTATTATCTCGTTCTCTAACTCATTACTTATAGTTGTAGTATATACTTTTTTGGGTTGAAACTTATGTAGCCGTTTATTGTACACGTGTTGGTATATACGTAGTTTCCCTCCTGCGACTACAAAGTTGCAGGAATGAAAGCCAGGTGATATCACTTGGTGTATCTCAAGATGAAAAATGGTGTCTTGCTGTTGTGTGCGTGCAATGGCGGGTAAGCTTATGAAAAGCAGTAGGGTAATAAATAGGTGTTTCATAAGTTTTAATCATTCATCAACTTAATATAGCTAACCACCATGTCTTCGTCAGTAGTATAGTTTACCGTTACGTTTTTACCATTCATGGCTACATCTTCTTCTGTAATAAATGCAGGGAAGGGAACTTTTAGTCCGTTAGCTGTTTCTATATAGATGTCATCGGGTAGGTCGCCATTGCTTACCTCTTCGGCTATCCATTTCCCTGTTATAGACTTTTCTCCTTCTTGTAGCTCCAGCGCTACCTTATCTGTTTGGTGTGTATTGTCTACTGTGCCTGTCATTCTGTTTTGCTGTCTTATGTAGTAGACGATTCTCGCAGGCTTACCAATACTGCTCATCAGCTCGTTGATGGTTGCACCTTTGTAGTCTTCCGCATTTAAGTAGAACCATACGGGTTTGTCTTGGTCTCTTGGTAGTGCTTCTATAGAAAAGCTAGGGTAGGCCCCGTCGCTAATAGACTTTAAAGTGAGTACATAGTCCAGCTCGTCCTCTCCTATTTCCCAAGTGCCATCTACCAGCTGTCCGCGCTTGGGTGGTGCCAGCTGTGCTTTTAGTGTTTCATACTCTTCGTAGCTCATGCCATATTCATCTTCAGCATGGGTTACTGAGGTCATTTCCTCTGTTTGTTCAGCATCAATGTTTGTGTCTTGCTCTGCGCCGGTGTTGCCGCAGGCAGCTAGTAGCATTGTGGGGAGTATTAATAGTATCAACCTTTTCATAAGCTAAATATACTCATTTGGACTACTATGTTATAATATAAGGAAGGCTCTTGTCTTACAGCGTTATGACAATGTCATTACAACAAGGCAATTAATTTATGCAGTAAGTAGGGTATCTTGCAAGGGTAACAGTACATTATGCGAAGCACGCCCCTGGTTTTTATGTTATTGTTGGTCTGTGGTATGGTTCATGCCCAGCAGCAAAACAATGTGTGGGCTATGGGTTTTGGAGTCGGGGTGTCATTCAATAGTAGTCCACCTGTAGGCATCACTACCAGTATGCAGAGTGTAGAGGCGGCAGCTAGTGTGTCCGACAGGAAAACAGGAGCATTGTTGTTTTATACTGATGGGGTGAACCTCTACGATGCCAACCACAATATTACTCCCAATGGTAAAGGTGTAGGAGACGATACTACACGCTCTTCTGAGCAAGGCGTGGTTATTGTACCCTTTGTGAATGATACCAATAAATATTACCTCTTTACTATATCGGGTCATAGTTTTAATGGTACGCTTAGCTATACTGTAGTAGACAAAACACTGAACGGAGGTCTGGGCGATGTTGTGACAGGACAGAAGAATATTTTTTTAGCCAACGATTTTACCGAGGCCATGACTGTTGTAGAGCAGGAGAAATGCAACAGATTGTGGTTGATCGCCTTAAAAAAAGATAGCCACGATTTCTATGCTTACGAGATCACTAAAGATGGCTTGGATACCGCAGCAACTATTTCTACAGTAGGGTATGTGAACACGGCTATTAATACTGCTGCCTTAAAGATATCGCCCAATAGAAAAAAGATAGCACTTGCTGCTATAAGTGCTAGGCAGTATGATGGTGGCAATAGCTATTTAGCCGTGCACGATTTTGATATATACACCGGTAGAATAAGCAATGGTATCGTGATCGATAATCTGGAAAGAGCCAGCCTTTATGGTTGCGAGTTTTCTCCTAATAGTGAGTTGCTGTATAGTTGCAATTATATAGATGTGGAGATATTACAATTCGATATCACGCTGCCCGATGCGCCTACCATCAAAGGGTCGAGAAAGGTGATTAACGGAGTAATGTTGGCTACACTTGGTGGCTTGCAAATGGGGCCTGATAGTAATATTTACATAAGTAAGTATAAAGGGAAAGGCTTGGATAGGATAAGCAATAGCAATGCCCGCTATCCCAACTGTGTCTATACCGTAGATGCGATAACCATGCCCAGCGGAGAAACGGGGCTGACCATGCCACAACCCGTAATGTATGCTGGCGGTAGCGGAGATGTAGGACATACTACCTCGAGTAAAGATACAACCGTGTGTTTGCAAGCGCCTATGATGTTACGTTCGTCTACTAGCAATGGCGGCCATACATGGCAAGATGGTAGAGGAGGTAGTACCTATCAGGTAAGCCAGTCGGGTACCTACTGGGTGCGCACCAATAATAAATGCGTGCGCCATACGGATACTATAAACGTACAGGTAGAAACCCTATCGGTAATGGTGTCTGGTGGTGATACTACTATTTGCAAAGGAGACTCTGTATTGCTAACTACCAATACCTTGCCTGCTAGTGCAACGTACAAATGGAGTAATGGTAGTACAGCACCTAGCTTAAAAGTAGGGGCAAAAGATATCTACCAATTAATAGTAAATTATCTAGGCTGTACCGATACCTCCTATGCCAGCATAGCGCACTACCCAGATGTGAAAGTAGACTTAGGTGCCGACCAACAACTATGTAAAGGGGATGAGCTTGCCTTGCCTAAAACAGTTGTAGCAGAGCCTACTGATAAATATTTGTGGCAGGATGGAAGTGCTTCAACTACTTATACTGTAAAAGGACCGGGTACCTATCATTTGTCGGTCAGCAACCAATGTAAAACAGTAACCGATACCATAAATATCACTGAGCGCAATTGCCATTTCTTCTTTCCAAGTGTTTTTACACCCAACTACGATGGTAGAAATGACCTCGCTCGAATGGTAGGCGATATCAATACTGTAACCGACTATGAGCTACGAATCATCAACAGATGGGGCGAGGTGGTTTTCTTTACCGATGACGCTACTAAGGGATGGGATGGAAACTATAAAGGTACTCCTGCCGAAGTAGGCACTTATTACTACCTGATATCGTATAAGTATTTGAAGGAAAAGGAATTGATGAAAGGTACTTTACTCTTGCTTCGATAGGCTGGTTACAGTTTGTTTTTATTTTATTAACTATTAGCTAAAACAGGATTAAATTGTAATAAATGAATAATTCTATATGAGAATATAGTCGTAATTTAAGAGTACAATCTTAAGCTCTATGCGCCTACTGTCCATCATAGTACTTGTTCTATTTTCCCTCAATAGCAGTACTGCACAAATGCAAAATAACAACTGGTGTTTTGGTAACAATGCCGGTGTCAGTTTTAATGGTGGTACGTTAGCCCCATTTGTTTCTAATATAAGAACTAACGAAGGCGTAGCCGCAGTAAGTCATAGAACTACTGGTGCATTATTATTTTATACCAGCACAGCCGTAGCTTACAACAGAAACTTTACTGCCATGCCCAATGGTAATGGTATAGGTACTGATAATGCGGGTACTTGTGCGCAAGGTGTGCATATAGCCCCTTATGTAAATGATACGAATAAGTTCTTCGTCTTTACCATGTCGGCCTATGGAACTAATGGTAGGCTCTCTTATTCTGTAATAGACATGACCCTTGATGGTGGGCTTGGAGATGTTATTGCTGGGCAAAAGTATATTCCAATAGATAGTGGCTTCTCAGAAGGTATGGTGATCACCGAAGGGTGTAAGACCTATTGGTTGGTAGCCTTTAAAAGAAGTACAGCTGATTTCTATGCTTATCAAATTACTTCTACTGGTATTAATACAACGCCTGTTATTTCCAATACAGCTTATGCTTATCGCACGGCGGGCTTGGCTACGATGAAGGTATCGCCCGACAGAACTACGTTAGGAATTGTATCCTATCATGGTACACCTGGTACTTATGTTGGTATTCACGATTTTAATCCCGTAACGGGAACGGTAACCAATGGTAGGGTGATAGATTCGGGCAACCCTGCCGGTTTTTATAGCTGTGAGTTTTCGCCCAATAGCAAATTGCTTTACGTAGCCGCCTTTGGCGATCGCAATATTTATCAGTACGATCTGTCTCAGGCTACCACAGCTGCTATTGCTGCCTCCAAGCAAACGGTAAATAGTGGTGGAAATGTAAATGTAGGTACACTACAAATAGGGCCTGATAGTAATATATATGCAGCTACAAGAACATCTTCTTTAGCACGCATAAGCAACCCCAATGGTGTAGTGCCCAACTGTGTCTATACCGCTAATGTGGTAACTGCAATTACGGGCACAGCAGTTACGCTGGGTTTACCTCAGGCGGTAGTGCACCCTATTGGCTCGGGAGGGGTAGGCAATTTTATTACCTCAAGAGATACCTTAGTTTGCCTGAAACAACCGATAGTATTGTATGGCCGCAGCGGACAAACGAGTTATGAATGGCAAGATGGTAGTACTGGTAATACTCTTTCTGTAAGTGCAGAAGGTACTTATTGGGTGCGCTCTCCCGATACATGTGGTTTCTTTACCGATACGGTAATAGTAAAGAACAAAAGAGATACGGTAAGCACGACTATAGATACAATGATGTGTAATCGTAGTTCTATAGAGATACGCCCTAGTAAAAATGTTGCCAATGCTACCTACTTATGGAATACCGGTAGTACGGATAATAAACTCACCATCACGCAAACAGGCAATTATTTTGTGACCACTACCGAAATATGTGATGTGACCATTGATAGTTTTAATGTAGAGGCATTGGCGGTACAAGTGAATGTACTGCAAGCAGATACGACCATATGTTATGGAGATACGCTCTTGCTGTCGGCAACGGTAAACCCATCTGTAGCCAAGCTAAAATGGAATACAGAGGATACTACACTAACAACTAAAGCTTCCGCTGCAGGACGCTACAGGCTGGAAGCTAATTTTGATGGCTGCATCGGCTATGGTGATGTGTATGTAGAAAATTTCCCACGCATCAGTATAGAGCTGGGACCAAATAGAGAGATATGTGCTGATGAACCTATTCTGTTGCCAGAGATAGCTACCTCTGAACAAACAGATGTGTACCTATGGCAAGACGGTAGCACGGATAGAAAATTCAGAGTGAAGGAAGCGGGTGTATATTATGTAACCGTATCTAACCACTGCCAAACAATAAGAGACACGGTGACGGTAACGGTGCGCAACTGTCGTTTGTTCTTCCCTGATGCCTTTACACCCAATGGAGATGGTAAGAATGATATTGCACGTTTCTTAGGCGACTTGGCTTATGTTACAGAATACGAGTTGCACATCTTCAATCGTTGGGGCGAAGAGGTGTTTGCCAGTAATGATATAAAAGCAGGGTGGGATGGTACACATAAAGGCGAACCTGCAGTTGTAGATACCTATTACTACTACATTAAGTACAAGTATCATGGCAAAGACCAAATATGGAAAGATAACCTGATACTGGTGAGGTAATAAACTCTTTCATTTTATTAACTACTAGTCGAAGGTAAGTTGAAAAGAGTTGAAATGCATGGCAGTAAATGGTTTTGTAGATAACTTTATTTCGAAAAGATAAATAGATGCGCTTAATATTACTGTTCACAATACTGCTTTTTAGCACTGTTGCTACTGCGCAAAAGCAAAATAATAATTGGTGCTTTGGGCGAAATGCAGGAGTATCTTTTAATACTTCACCACCTTCAAGTTTTGTCTCTAATATTATTACTAATGAAGGCGTGGCAGCTATTAGTGATAGAACTACTGGCACATTGATTTTTTATGCAAGCACTGCTAATGTGTATAATAAGAACTTTGCTATAATGCCTAATGGTACAGGTGTGGGTGTTGATAATGCTGGTACTTGTGCTCAAGGGGTACACATTGCACCATTTGTGAATGATACAAATAAATATTATGTCTTTACGCTAGGTGCAATGGGTACTAATGGTAGGCTGTCTTACTCTGTTGTAGATATGACACTTGATGGTGGGTTGGGAGATGTAGTAGCTGGGCAAAAATATATTCCCATAGATAGTGGTTTTGCGGAGGCAATGGTAATAACCGAAGGGTGTGGCAGTTATTGGTTGATTACTTATAAAAGAGGTTCTGCTGACCATTATGCATATAAGATTACCAGTGCTGGCATTAATACTGTTCCTGTTATTTCTACTACTACCTATACTGAAAGGACATTGGGTATTGTGACGATGAAGGTTTCTCCAGATAGAAAAAAGTTGGGTATCGCATCTTGGAACGGGACTCCTAGTAGCTTTTTAGCGCTTCATGATTTTAGTCCTCAAACAGGTCAGCTGACCAATGGGCAGATAATAGATACACGTGCTGGATCAGAGTTTTATGGTTGCGAGTTTTCGCCTAATAGTTTACGGTTATATGTGTCAGGGTATTCTTCACGTACTATTTATCAATATGATCTTACACAAAGTTCGCCCAGTGCTATAAAAGCGTCTAAAAAAGCCGTAGTGCCTTCAACAGGAACGCTTGGTGCATTACAATTGGCTCCCGATAGTAATATTTATGCAGCTATTGTAGGTAGCGCAGGTCTCGGAAGGATATCTAATGCTAATACTTTGGCACCGGGATGTGTTTATACTGCTGCCGCTATTCCTATTAGTGCTACTACTACTACCAATTTGGGCTTGCCACAAGCAGTTGTGCATTCAATCTCAGGCGATGATGTTTTGATAACCAGCAGGGATACAAGTATTTGTTTAGAGCAGCCAATAGTATTATATGGTAGGGCAGGACGAAGTGCTTATGAATGGCAAGATGGTAGCACGCAAGATTCATTTATAGTAAATACTGAAGGTAAATATTGGGTGCGCTCTCCCGATGTGTGTGACTTTGTATCTGATACAATAAACGTAATATCAAAAAGAGATACCACAAGAAGTAGTAGCGATACATTCCTATGCAATGCTACTAGCGCAATAACGCTTAGTGCCAGCGTCATTAAAAACAATGCAACCTATTTGTGGAACACAGGTAGTACTAGCGAGAAAATTACTATCAATTCAGCAGGGAAATATTGGGTTGCTACTACAGAACTCTGCGATGTGATAATAGATAGCATTGAGGTAGATATATTGGACATAAAAGTAAATGTAGCTCTTGCAGATACGACTATTTGTAGGGGAGATACGATACTTATATCAGGTAGCGCAACACCAACTTTTGCATTTTTAGAATGGAGTAATGGAAGCACTCAGCCTGTGATAAAAGCCTATGCTGAGGGTAAATATATACTTACAGCAAGCCATGCGGGTTGTACGACCTCAGACGAGGTGTATGTGTCTTACTATCCCAATATAAGTATAGAGCTGGGTGAAAGTAGGGAGATCTGTGATGACCAAGTAATTATATTGCCAGAAATGGTAACCTCGAGTGAGTATGATATTTACTTATGGCAAGATGGTAGTACCAACAGAAAGTATAGTGTTACAAAAGCAGGTACTTATTATGTACAGGTATCTAACCGATGCCAAACAGTAACAGATACGATAACCATTACTACTAGAAATTGTAAACTGTTTTTTCCAACAGCCTTTACACCCAATAGAGATGGTAGAAATGACATAGCACGATTTATTGGTGATATTACTAATGTAAAGGAATATACGCTACGCATCTACAATCGCTGGGGAGAACAGGTGTATACCACTATTGATATAAGCCAAGGGTGGGATGGAACATATAAGGGTATACCTGCAGAACTTGGTACTTACTATTACGTCATTAAATATTTTCACTTAGGGGAAGACCGCCTTCTGAAAGGTGACTTGTTGCTGATACGGTAAAAATTGCTGCTAAGTAATACTGGTTTTTATACATTTATGCTCTTAAAAAAACATAGGCGTTGAGAGCAGATTTTTCCAATACCCAAATACAAGCTTTGGCTACTCATTTTGTAGGCAATAAACATACTGATAATACTTTCTTCTATTCTGAAGAGCTGGTGCGTGTGCAAGATGAGGAACTACAGGAGCAGCTGAAGCAATACTTCACTGCACCTTTTGCAGAGAAGGAAGAGTATTTTGAATTCTACCATGAGAGTGATGAGGCACTGAATACGGTAAAGCACTATGCAGAGAAAATTTTTGCCGATCAGGAACAGCTGCTGGAACATTCTATAAGTATTGCCAAACATCTTTTTGAAATATCGGACGCGCCCAATATAAAAAGCGGTGAGCTGCATGTGGCTTATCTAGACAAGGTATATCTTAATGACGAGGTGATGCCTGCCATAGGGCTATATAAAACGGAAGAGCGTGACGCCTTCTTTCAGCTGAGCAAACAGCACACGGGCTACGAGATAGAATTACAAAAAGGTATTAGTGCTGATAAGCTGGACAAAGGTTGCATCATCTTCAACACCAGAAAGGGCATGCAATTATGCATAGTAGACAAGACCAACAAACGTAGTGATGCCGTATACTGGCGCGATAAGTTTTTGAAGATAACGGCAATGGCAGATGAGTACCACCATACAAGGGAGTATTTAGCAGCTACTAAAGATTTTATCGTTAAAGGCATACCGCAGGAGTATGAAGTGAGCAAGGCAGAGCAGGCAGATTATCTGAACCGTTCGCTGGAGTTTTTTAGAAATAATAAACAATTTGACGAACAGGAATTTGCCAACGAAGTATTTCAGGACAAAGAATTGATCAGCTCCTTCAACGGCTATAAACACCAGTACGAAGAGAATCATGATGTATCGCTAAATGGAGGTTTTGATATATCCGACTCGGCAGTGAAACGCACGGCACGTGTTTTTAAAAGTGTGATAAAGCTGGATAAGAACTTCCACGTATATGTGCATGGCGACCGCGACCTGATAGAAAAAGGCTACGACGAAGCAGTAGGCAAGCACTATTATAAGATCTATTTTGACAAGGAGCAGTAAACTATATCTATCTCTAAGTAACCCGCTTAACCCTTTCAAGTATATACTGGTATCCATACTGGTACATACCATGGTTTTGTTTGGCTCATTGTCTAATGATTATATTGTTCTTTATCCTTTAGCGCCTCTTTGGAAAAGAATAGAAGAGTTAAAAAATATATAAAAGAACACAATTGTTGTATATGCAACATTTTGTACTTATGTTTGCAACATGAAGTATTCTTTAGACGAATGTTTGGGATTTAGGTTGCGCAGACTATCACGTATAGCTGATGGCTATGTAAGGGATTGCTTAACGGAATATGACATAACAGAAAATCAACTAACAATACTTTTTACACTAAAGACTTTGGGTAAGGTAGAGCAAGGGCAAATTGGCTTGACACTTGGTCTTGAGCGTTCAACAATTAGTCGGAACGTAAAACTCTTGGAAGCGAGAGGGTTAATTGTGCGTACTCATGACTATAGACCCGAAATTGAGTTAACAATAAAAGGAGAAAAAATGGTTGAAGAAATAAGACCTCTTTGGGAAGGGGTGATGGATACATTGATAGACAAAATAGGAGATTCAGGGCTTAAACAGATCGCAAATCTGGAGAAAAAACTTAAATAATTTTTTTGTTATAGATGTTGTATATACAACTTAAAAGGTAAAGTATGAAAATATTAATTACAGCTGCGAATGGACACACTGGTTTTCCAGCAGCAAAAGAGTTGCTAAACTTAGGTTTTGAGGTGAGGGCTATGGTAAGAAATGCTCAGAGTGATACTGCACGTGAGTTGAAAAAAATGGGTGCCGAACTTTTTGTAGGTGATATGGAAGATGTTAGAGACTACAGGAAAGCTCTGAATGGTGTAACCAGAGCCTATTTTTGCCCTCCGTTTGCTAAGAATTCATTAATGAAGGCAATAGCTTTTATCGTAGCTGCAGAAGAGGCTGCAATAGAACACGTAGTGTATATGTCGCAATGGCTATTAATGGAAGATCACCATGCAATAAACACAAAGGAGCAATGGTTGGGCGATCAAGTAGTAAAAATGCACCAAAAAGTTAAATACACTTTTGTTAATCCTGGCCTTTTTTCTTTTGCATATTTCTTTACAGTTGAGATGGTTGCACAACTAGGTATTATGCCTACATATGCAAAAGGAGAAGCCTTGAATGCGCCACCTTCAGAAGAAGACCAAGGGAGGGTTATAGCGCATATATTAAAAGACCCGGCACAGCATCATCAAAAAACATACAGACCAACTGGTCCTAAGATCATATCTCAGCAAGATGTGGCAGATACTTTTGCTAAAATATTGAATAGAAAAGTGAAGTTGATGCCAGTGAGTGAGGATATGTTCTTAAAGTCCTTAAAAGCCGGTAAGTACAAAATATACGACTACGCTAATATTAGATACTACATGAAAGACTTTGAAGACAATATGTTTGCAATAGGTGGGACAACCAATGTAGTAAAGGCTTTAACGGGTAGAGACCCTGAAGATTTTGAAACAATAGCCAGAAGGTTTTTGGCAGATATGCCTGAAGCGAAGCAATCGTTCTCGAATAAAATGAAGGCTATAAAGAACTTTATGAAAATTGCATTTACTCGCAAGCCAGACATGGAGGCCTATGAACAACAACTGCATTTTCCACGTTTTATGCATGGCATGAAGCAAGCCAAAGAAAGTAAAGAATGGCTTGATCTACGAAAAAACTTCTCTTACGATGTTTAGGTAATGATAGGTTAGGTATTTGTAAAGAAACATAAAAGCCTAAAATACCTGCCACGTAGTTTATATCGACGAAGTTGCTAAGGCAACACATGGGGTGAAACGAGAGTCGCTTTTATAAGCGGCTCTTTATTGCATACTAAAAAGAACTAAGTAGAGTGGTTTAGAATTTTTATCGTCTCAATAAAATAACTTTAGCGCCTCTTTGGGAAAAAGTAGAAGAGCATGTGCGTTCTAAATATTGATTAGTAGATATGCCAGCGAAACGGGTAGAAACACCCTGAAACAGGGCGTTTAAAGAAAGGTGCATCTATATTTGACGATAGAAGTCAGCTATCCGTTAGTCTTTTGTGTGATGAAAATGTTTTAATGTAGAATTACTTCTATGTCTTGCTGCTTTTCATTTCAAAGCTTATATATTTAAAGTTCATAAAAACATCATCATCATGAAAAAAACAATTTTGTTAGGCATAGCTATGCTATGCACTCAACTTTCTTTTGGGCAGTACATACCTGCCTCAGCTCCGGAAAACTTCTACCATTCTATTGTTCCTTCTTCCTGCTCTTACAATGATGTAGGCACCGATACGCGCGATGCGTCGGGCTCTAGTATTTTTGGTTATGGTAGCGCTAATTATCTGAACTATCTGAACGTAACGGTTAACAGCTGTAGAGATGTTACTTTATTAGCCCCAACGTTCAACTGGCAAAGTAGTGCAGGTACATCAGGCACACTGGCCCTGCCCAATGATGCCGAAGATCCTGATGTGGTTTTGGTGTCGCCAATGACCTCTAATGCTGTATGGGCAATAGTGGTGTATTATTCTGCATCGCTAGGTGGTTATGGTATGAGCTATAGTCAATTCATGCCAGGCCCTTGGAACTTCCCTGGCATGTCTGTTCCTACACTTATCTATCCCTATACGCCGTCACCAGGCTATGAGCCGCACATCAATATCGACTCTGATAACATGGGACACTATGCTGTAGTGATGCAGGATATAGGTTCTATATTGAGTATGACACAAACTGTTACAGGTGTGCCTCCTGCTCCTGCAAATCCATTGTGGTTTAGCGGACTGATAGAGCCTGATGTGGCCTATAATGGCAACTCTAGCCACGAGGTAACAGTAATAGGTCTTACAAACTCAAGGAACTACTATAGAACAATGACCAGAGACTATGCAGGTACAGTATGGTATAGTGTTTACAATTCTGCTTTCTTGCCTGAGCTTTACCAGCCAAGAATAGCAACACCATCTAGTGGTCTTACAAATGATTATGCCATTACTGTAGGTAGAAAATACCCTGTAGGTGTTAATGTTCATTTCGATATTCTTTTTCAGGTAAATGAAGGCGCATTGAATGTAGCTAACGACGGCTCTATGGCAGGCTACCCTGCGGGTATCAATGTGAACAACAACAATATATTCCCTTGCCTTACTTATGCCTACACTGGTGTGGGTACTAATGAGCAGATTTCTATGGGATGGTATACAGATGCTATCGCGGGTGCTCCTAATCAGGCCAATACATTTATAGGTCTTGACGTAAGTCCTGTGCCTCCTTATACTTGCAGCACGCCGGGCAGCTACATGGATATTACCAATATGTGGCAGCAAAACAATGAGTCGGTAATGGCTATATCAGGTAGGTATTCTAATTGGTCCAAGTCGGCAGCCTTTACTTATTCTAATGCTGCAACACCATCTTATGCCAGTAGGTTGATATGGAAAATACAGAACACAGGAACTACTAACTGGAAACCTACAGGTGTGCAAAATGTAGTGAGTGCTCCAAACGCAATAGATGTGGTGCCAAACCCTGCCAGCGATAAGGTCAACATCAATATTGCTGACATTAAGAATGCTTACGATTATGAAATCTACAATCAGTTGGGACAATTGATGCAGAAAGGCATGCTACAGCAGCAAAGCAATAGCATTGATATAAGTAACTGGGCAAGTGGCGTGTATATCATGAAGATGAGTAACACGGCAACTCATGATATGACTACTGTACAGTTCGTAAAACAATAATCGTTTTTTATTAACAGCGTTGCACAGGCAACGTATAGGGCAAAAACGAAGAGCCGCCTTTTATGGGCGGCTCTTTATTGTATACTAAATAGGTATTAATAGACGTAACAGTCGCCCGAGTTTTGTTGTTTGTTGGCTATCTCATTGAGCAGTACTTTTTCTATATCGTCACAAGATCTTTCCGCTTTCTTCTTGGTGCTTTTGGGTAAGGAGATAATACTGTCTCTTACCACTTTGACTATGGCATAGCCTCCATGTGGTAAAATAATGCTGTCAATATACTTAGTGCCGCAACGACAGTTATAGTCTTTCTTGCAGGCAAAGAGTAGGGCAGTAAATGCGAGTAGTACTAATAGGATGCTATGTTTTTTCATAATAGGTTACATGTTTAGTTTTAGATAGAAGTTGCCCTCTATTTGTTGCCCTTTTTCGGTAGTGAACTGTAGGTTACCCTTCATTTTACCATTGGCGATGCTTTGTATATTCACAAACCCACTTGTGCTATAGAAGGGGAAGTAAGGACCTGGTCCAGAAGGGCCCCACCATGCGTCGTAATAGGCATGGTTATAGTTGACACCTGTAGTTGTAGTGGGCTTTATTAAGTATATGTCTGGAGTAAGGTTAAACTCTTCAAGGTATATGTAAAATGTTCGATAAGTGGCTACACTTTTATTAGTATATTCATTACCGTTGATGATAAGCTGATACTTGCCTGCAATTGTAGGGTGTTGATAGGCTTCTGCCCCAATATGCATTCTAACAAAACTGTCTTGGTCTATTGTTCCATTGAAGCTAGATTGGAAACGCACATTACTTGTAGGTTGCTCTATTTTCTTGCAGGCAAAGAGTAGGGCAGTGCATACTAATAGTAAAGATAGAGTTCCGTATTTTTTCATAACGTTATAGATGTGATATAAAGATACAGAAACTTAAAAACAGCGCAGCCATTTATAGCATTGAGTTATAAGACCATTGAGTAAATGCGATAGTATTTTAGAGTAGCACATGTTTTTTTGTTTTTAGCAGCAGGCATTGCAATAGCCTGAAATAAAACCATTGAAATTTTCAGCACGATAACCTTTGGGAAGGCTTACGCTTATTTGTGTAGATAAGCACTCTACTGTATCGCAACTAAGGCATCTGAAATGAAAATGATCATGTTTGTGCTGATGAGTGGTACACTTCCTGCTACATAGTGCAAAGTATTGTTTACCATCGTCGCCCACTATGCGGTGGGTTATCCCTTCGTCGCAAAACCTATTCAATACCCTGTATATAGTAGCACGGTCTACACTATCGCCCAGTGCTTCTTGCACCACATCGTGACTAATAGCTCTTTTTGCAGCTTGCAACACTTCAAGTATCGCCTGTTTCGACTTTGTATTTCTCGTACTCATAAACATTTATTATTGCGACTGTGTTGCAATAATACAAAAAGATATACCTTTGCCAAAACGATCTAAAATAAAACCATGATGGAAAGAAATACGATGTATGATGTAATAATAGTAGGAGGGAGTTATGCAGGCCTGTCTGCAGCCATGAGTTTGGGGCGCTCGCTAAAGAAGGTGTTGGTAATAGATAGTGGCTTGCCATGCAATAGGCAAACACCTTACTCGCACAATATGATAACACATGATGGTACCCCACCTGCAGCAATAGCCGCAGCAGCCAAAAAGCAAGTACAGGCATACGATACCGTAAAGTTTTATGAAGGGTTAGCAATAGCAGGTAAGCAAATAAAAGATGGTTTTGAAATAAAGACGGAAGCTGGAGATGTGTTTACTGCCACTAAGTTGATTTTTGCTACAGGGGTAAAAGACATCTTTCCCGATATAGATGGTTTTTCAGCATGCTGGGGTATTTCTATTCTGCACTGCCCCTATTGCCATGGCTATGAGGTGAGGATGGAAGAGACTGGTATTTTGGCTAATGGAGATGCTGCTTTTAATATAGCAAGGATGATCAGTAACTGGACGGATAAGCTAACTGTTTTTACCAACGGCAAGCAGGAATTGTTGCAAGAGCAAGTGGAAGAACTAGAAGCGCACAACATAAAGGTTGT
This sequence comes from Flavipsychrobacter sp., assembly GCA_041392855.1. NCBI lineage: Bacteria > Pseudomonadati > Bacteroidota > Chitinophagia > Chitinophagales > Chitinophagaceae > Flavipsychrobacter > Flavipsychrobacter sp. Next base: position 1,852,670 of record JAWKLD010000001.1, on the reverse strand, counting down.
AGAAAAAGAGGTAGCAGCTTTGCAGCATAAGGAGGGTTACCTTACAAGTATACAGTTTGCAGATGGTAGTACTCAAAATATAAAAGCCATATACGCGCGACCTGTAAATGTGCAACATTGTACTATACCAGAGCAGTTGGGTTGCGAGCTTGGAGAAGATGGCCTTTTACTGGTAGACCCTATGCAGCAAACCACAATAGAGGGGGTATATGCCTGCGGAGACAATGCCAATTGGGCAAGGTCGGTAGCTATAGCTATAGCAGCGGGAGTAACAGCTGGTACTGCATTGAATAGAGAAATGATCTTGGAAGCTTTTTAAGATCGGCGCTACATTTTTACATTGAGGTTGAAGACGCCTTGTATTTGTCTGCCTTGCTCGGTGGTAAAGTAGAGGTTGCCTTTCAATTTGTTATTAGAAATGCTGTGTATATTGACATAGCCACCTGCTACAAAATCAGCATATTGGTTGCCTATAGACCATGCTCCATAATAAGCGTAATTATATTTTACATCGGTAGTAGTAGTGTGCTTTATGGTGTAGGTGCCCGTCTGCAAAGTGGCTTCTTCTATATGTATGTAAAAGTATTGGTGAGGGTAGGGGGTGTAGCAGTTGATATTGATATAATACTTGCCAGGCTGTTCCGCTTTAGGGAGTATGGTAGCGTCTAGTTTTTCGAGGTTGAAACTGTCTTTATTGATCACGCCCCTAAAGGCTTCCTGCTCGGGATAGTTGTTGATGCTTGGTTGGGTTTTCTTACAACCATATATGATCAGGCAGAAGCAAAGTATAGATAGTAGGCGCATAGTACTGGGATTTCATGTGAAAATATAAAAAACGATATAATCGAATTGTCATTTTGCCTGCAGGGTGGTGTGCTTGAGACTATAACGCTAAACTATAGCTATTATTGTTGGCGCATTGTACCACGTACGGGAATCGATCCCGCAGTTTAAAATCACCTTCTTAGAAAATAATGCCTTTAGTTTTTTTGGCTAAAGCTCACTATATGGTCTATATATTTTGAGGGGTCTTCTATACCGCTAATGATGGTTTGGCATATTGTTTTGCCTTGTCTGTCTGATAAGTGCTGGTCTATAATGAAAGAAGCAGTCATGCCTAAGAGCAGCTGTGCAAATTTTCTTTTGCCATGGCAAGTGTAGGTAGCCAAGTCTGTTAGTTCTTCATAGATCTCCAGTTCTTTTACCCCTTCTTGTTTCAGGTAGTTTTTAGCGATGTCTATACGTTGTGCTAGCTTTGCTGCTTCGATGCCATTGATATGGTCGGCACGCTCGGGCTTGTCGTAGCAGAGGTACGGGTATAGTGCCGATACTATCGGGGCTAGTGCTACCAAGAAGGCATAGCTGTTAAACAATGCTATATTCTTAGTGGTGTTATTATTCTTCTGAAAGTCGAACAAAGCTCTGTGTAACGACATGGCAAAGTCCCATTGCTCTAGGTAGGTGGTATAGTTGTCTAGTAGGTCTTCAATGATCGGTGCATAGTGTTGGCTGTTGTGTTGCTCCTGTACGTCAATATGTTTAGTAATGCATTCTTGCACTACAATGGTATATCCGTTGGTAGAGATTGCTGTCATGTGACTAAAAAATGTTGTGTAGTTTACCTATTCTGAATTAGAATTAATTCGTTCTTAAATTAATCATTTTTTAATACACATAAAAGTGCAAACCAACCATTTAATAACTTTTGGTTAAAAAGTAGAGGAAGTTTTTTTAATTATTTTTAATGTTTGGGTGTTGTGGCAGTCTATGATTTCTGCTCTTTTACAAAATACATGGCTATGGCGCCCTTACCTTTTACCTCAATATTGCCACGAGAGGTACAGTTGAATTGGTCTTTTACCAGCTCGTAGGTGTGTTCAGAAATATTGATCTGGTCGGGCTCACTATAGCTCTCCATACGTGCGGCGGTGTTTACCGTATCGCCCCATATGTCGTAAGCAAACTTTTTGATGCCTACAATGCCCGCTACCACATCGCCGCTGTGTATGCCTATACGTATACGGAAGGAAGTGTCGGGGCTATGCTTGCGTCTATCGGCTATAAAGGCTTTTATTTCCAGTGCTGCCTGTACGGTATTGATAGCATGGTCTGCTACGGCGGTAGGTAGTCCGCAAACCGCCATATAGGCATCGCCTATTGTTTTTATTTTTTCGATATGGTACTTAGCACATATCTCGTCAAAGGCTTTGAAGCAAGTATCCAGTTCGTTGACCAGCTCCTCGGGGCTAAGGCGAGATCCTGTTTTAGTGAAGTCTACAAAGTCGGTAAAAATAACCGTGACATGGTCGAAGTGTTTGGCTTTGGTTGTGCCGTTCTCTTTTAGCTCGTCGGCCACCTCCGATGGTAGAATGTTCAGTAGGAGGTCGTCCGATTTTTTCTTTTCTTCTACTATCTCTTTGGTTCGTTCAGCTACTTCTATTTCTAGTTGTTGTTTTTGGTTCTCTAAGATGCGTTTTTTCTCTTGCTCCTGTGCTAGTGTTTTTTCAGACAAGGCTTGCACTTCTATCAGCTTGTCGCTAAGCTCGTTGCTCACATTGGCAAAGCGCTTGGCTAGGAAGGTAGTAATGGATATAGGAATACTAAGCACCGATATAGTGCCTATGAAGATGACAGCTATTACCAAGAACATAACGACAAGTTGTATTGCAGAAAGACCTGCCGTTGTGTCAAGTATCGTATTGGTCCTTTCTACAATTTGGAAGCCAATATAGCCTACGGCTATAGTAATGGCAAGGAAGATGATAGGGATACCCAATACTCTGGAGCTTTTCTGTTTTTCTTTTATGGCCTTTCTCATCAAGAAGGCAGAGTAGATAAGCAGATAAGCTATCAATATCAGCATAAGGCTATTGATATAAGGCACACGGAAAAGTGTGAGCAGGACACCCAAGCCAACAATGCTCATGGTAATATAATAGCGCTTGTTGAGCTGGCCGAAGATGACCTGTAGAAAACTATGTAGCCCCGCAAAGGCAATAACCGTAAGTATGAGTATATAACATTCCGATCTCTCGTAGTTGGGTATAGAGGCTGAGGTTAAGTTTTTGACAACATTGATAATAAGGCTAACGGCAATGAATAGTATGGCCGCAAATAAGTTTGACCAGTCTCTACGGCGGTAGAGCCAAAACAGCAAGTGCATACCTGCCAGCATACCAAATATGCCTGCAAAAAGTGATAGGAACACATCGCGCAGATTTTTCAGGGCACTTCTGTTGGTGATATTAAAGTTGGCCTCTCCTACAAAAAGCTCAAAGGCGTGGATGTCATCGTCTTTATATTCGGTGATGATGTCGTTCTTATAGTCGGCATAGCGAATGGCAATGGTGTTGCGCCCCACACTATCGAAGTTGAAGATGTGGGTGTTGTGGTCGCCCTCGTAGTAGATGGTTCGTTCTTTAGTATCTACACGGCCTAACTTTTTAGCCAGCCTACCATTGATGTATATTTCGGCAGCCCCCTTAGGCTCTATCCTTAATGTGAGCGGCAGGTGTTGCAAAGAGCTATCGGCATAGAGGTGTAGCCTGAACCAGTGGATGCCCTTGTATTGTTTTATCTCTTCGGAGAAATCGTCCTTATAGCTTTCGGCATATTTACCAATGCGCACGCGCTCCCACTGGCTATCGTCGTAGTTGGGCAGCGCCATGGTAGAGTCGTCTCCCTTATGGTGCAGCCAATTGGTTCTTAGTGCGGTCTCTTTCTTTAAAACTTTTTCTGCAGATAGGTGCATGGCACTATCCGGCTGCTGTGCAAAAGCCAGCATGGGTAAGATGTATAGACCTATAAACAGCAGCCATCGTTTCATAAGACAACTAATATACGATAAAACAGGTCTGTATGAAATATTGCCTATGTAGTATTAACTCTTACTTAATGAGGTGAGCATCGCAGGTAACAACTCAGTTACTCATCCACCTACACATTAATACAAAACAGAGAAATATGTTTTATCTTTAATGATATGCAACGGCTTGTTGTTATCATATTGATCTTGTTTTGCGGACTGGGGACTATATGCTCACCCACAGGCAACTTTTCATGTGCCAATTATGTGCCGGAAATGTATGCCCGATGCTTAGCCGAAGATGATGAGATAACCGCTGCAGATTTCTTTTTTGAGCATCTCCTTAGCCTAGAAACAATAATAGAGTTCATAGAAAACGATGTGGATGATAAGGATGATGAACTACCCAATTACCCGTATCACTTACCGCAGCCTCCTGCGCAAACTGTGGTAACCGTACACCATCCACTGCAACTAACACTAGGTGTGTACTACGATGTGGCGGAAGAAAATATTTACGATCTGTATCGCAACCCAATGAAGTTGGGGTCTTTTAGTAATGATGTGTTTCGCCCGCCGGCAGTATAGCTGATACATATTAGCTATAATTTATTAATAACAAAATAACATAATTTATATAAAAATGAGATCAATAATAATATTGGCTTTAGCCACAGTTATGTTCAGCTGTAACAGCGAAACTGCAGCAGAAGATAATACCGAACAAATGACCACCGAAACCGCAGAAGTTGTATCTGTGCCTGAGGTGGTAAAACTTGCCTTTGCCAAAGCACAGCCCAATGCTACCGACGTAGAGTGGGAAATAGAAGGCGATAAATATGAGGTGGAATTTGAGCTGGGTGAAATGGATATGGTTATCATCTACAATGCTGATGGTACGCAATATGCTACCGAAGAAGAGATGGCAGTAAGCGCACTACCCGAAGCTGTAGCCAATGCAGCAGGCACTAATGGTGAGGCTAAGGAGGCTAGCAAGATAACGCTAACCGATGGTACCATACAGTATGAGGTAGGTATAGGTGATAAAGACTATACTTATAATGCAGATGGTACGCTAATAGGTGAAGAGGTAGATGCTGATAGTAATGATGACGATGACGACGACGATGATGAGCATGAAGGTCATGACCATGACTAATTGATCATCTGAGGTAGGTTATAAACGGGGGGAGGTATAGCTGCCCCCGTTTTTTTTTAAGTAAGGATATATTGTCTTGGTTATGCCATAAAAATTGTTTTAGTAGAATGCTATATTAAGTAGCATGTCGTTCTACGTTTTGAGTCTTGTTATTAATTATCAGTTATAATCGCCTTGTTTTTTAAGTTTTTTTAAGAATTGATGGGTTAAAATACCCTGAAAATGATGCAAACAAAGTGTGACCAACGTCCGTCTATTATAACATAGAAATGTACTATCACCATCAATGCTATATCTCTATTACTATCCTGATATAGTTGTGCATTCTCGATCAAGTAGCAAAATATTCATGAATATATATTGCTATAAACACTGTCGTTTATTTTATCACATTTAAAAAACTCTGAAACATGAAACAGATCATTTTGTCGATTCTTGCTGTAGTAGCGATGAGCTTTGCAACAAAAGCTCAAGTACAAAACCTAACCATTCAAAACAATACAGGCTGTACTGTAGCGTATTTACTCACATCAATGTCCAATCCCAACTGTACTGGTTCGGTTAGTAATAGCTCTATACTAACGGTAGCACCCGGAGGTACAGTGAACCATACTAGCGGCAACTACTACATCATTGTAGATATATACAATATACCTCCTTGTAGTGGCAGCACTTATAGTAGGGTAGGCGAAGTGTATGAGTGTGGTGGCACTACACAGTATAATAGCTCTGGTGCATTACTAGACGCAGTAAACTGTAATGCCTGCGGTACAGTAAATATCAACTGGACCTCTACAGGACCAAATAGTGCCATCGTGTCTATAAACTAATGGTACGGTATAACAGAATAACTACTTAAGTAATTAGTAGCACTCTTTTTTAAGGGTGCTATTTTGTTTGATATAAGTTTACCAATTTATCATCACTATTATACCTTCCCTTCTACAAAATACATGCGTAGCTCACCTTTATTCTTAGCGGTTATCTCACCGCGGTAGGTGCAGTCATACTGTTGTTGCACTTGCTCGTAGGTGTTGTGAGAAATATTGATCTTATCTGCCTCACTACTGCTCTCCATACGTGCGGCAGTGTTTACGGTGTCGCCCCAAATATCGTAGGCAAATTTCTTTACCCCCACGATACCTGCCACTACAGGGCCACTATGTATACCTATACGTATGTCAAAGGTCTTGTCGGGAAACTGCTTTTTACGCTCGCGCATAAAGTCTCTTATCTCCAAAGCTGCCTGCACCGTTTTGGTAGCGTGTTGTGCATCGGCCTTAGGTAGCCCGCATACAGCAAGGTAGGCATCGCCAATGGTCTTTATTTTTTCAATACCGTATTTAGATATGATGTTGTCAAAAGCTTTGAAGCAGGCATGCAGCTCGTCTACCAGCTCTTGTGGGCTAAACCGCTCGCCCGCTTGGGTGAAGTTTACAAAGTCGGTAAAGAGTACCGATACATGGTCGTAGTATTTAGCTTCTGTTGCGCCTTTTTCTTTCAGCTCCTCTGCTACTTCCTGCGGTAGTATGTTGCGTAGTAGGTCGTCCGACTTTTGTTTTTCTTCCACTATCTCTTTAGTACGCTCTGCTACTTCTATTTCCAGTTGTTGTTTTTGGTTTTCCAACAGGTGTTTTTTCTCTTGCTCTTGTGCCAGTGTTTTTTCAGACAGGGCTTGCACCTGTGCCAGTTGCTTGTTGAGGTTGCGGGTGGTTTTAGCAAACTTCCAAGCCAAGAATACCGACATGGATACGGGAATACTCAAGATGGCAACAATAGCCATGGTAAGCAATAATGTGCCTAGCCCAGGGTAGTTGGTATCGTTAATAACCAGCCCACCTTTAAAGCCTGCCACTACAGTAATGGTAAGTACCGACCCTAAAAAAAATAGTGTGAATAATAAAATACCTATCCCAATGATGCGTGCACCTTCCTTTTTTCGGATGATGGCCCTGATAGTAAGTATAAAGGCCTCTAGCATGACTAGCAACATCAAAAAAGGTATGGCTATCCAAGCACCAAGATTGCTACTGATGCCAATAATAGGCGGTACGATACAAAGAGCGGATAATATGTAAAAGCGTATTTTACTCTCGCTAAAAAGATCGTTGGTCAGTGCGGTAAGTGAAAAGGCCAGCACAGACATCGCTACAAGAAAACCATTGTTGAGCGCAATGGATACTGATGGGAAGGTTGCAAAGCTGGAAATATGAGGCAAGGCAAAACTAAAAGCTAGTGCCAAGCAGAAAATACTAAAATAGAGATTCGACTTTTCTTCACGATAATATAGGAATAAGAAGAGGTGTAGAAGGCACAAGGCAAAAGACAAGCCTACCACAAACACAATGATAAAGCCCTCTAAAAAGTATTCTGATATTTGTTGTATTATAGTATTGTTGGCACGCACCATCCTAATAGAAAAGCCCGCTGTGGTGCTGGCACGTTTTAGTATGCTTTCTTTACTGGCGTAGTTGGCATAGCGTACAGCAAGTACGTGTTTGCCCACCGTATCAAAAGAAAAGGTAAGTGGCATGGAGTGGGGGTTGTAATAGATACTACTGTCCTTACCATTGATCACCCCATATTTAAACAAGAGCTTACCGTCAAGGTATATTTCAGATGCTCCTCTTTGGACGATGAGCATGGCTAGCGGTGTTTGCGTCAACGTGCTATCTACCCATAGGTGCAGGCGCAGCCACGTAAAACCTTTAAACCAGTCGGAATGCTCTAGGTCTATACGGCAGTCGGTAGTCGCCCAGTTGCTATCGTTGTAGGTGGGCAGTGCCATGTCTGGGTGGTCTTCTGTAGAGTAGGTCCATAGCAGGTCCTCAAGGTTTATGTTCTTCAGTGTACTATCTGTAGCGCTAAGTTTATATACCTTAGGTTGCGCTGCCAGCATAGCCGGTAGTAATAATAGTACTGCTATAGTTATCCATTTACCCATTGACAGGGGGAAGATACAAAGATGTTTGTATAATTAAGATAAGGTGCAGCGCATCATGCCGAGCTTGAAGCTTCAAAAATAAAGCCCCTCTTTTGGGGAGGGGCTTTGTAATTATCTTCTGTTATTTCTATCTCTACTGTTGCGGTTGCGGCTAGGTCTGTTTCTGTTGCTTCCGCTTTTTTGTTCTTTGGGTAAGAAGCTGTTATCCTCCACACTGGTCGTGTGCTTTTTCTTAGGCGATTTTTTGCGTTGGGGTGGTGGAGGCCCTTTTTTCTTTGGTGGTGGTGTGGTTATCTGTGCGGGGAAGGGATGGTCTTCCACTACAGGTAGTTCTATCTTTATCAGCTTTTGTATGTCTTTGAGGTAGCTACGCTCTTCTATATCACAGAAAGAGAGTGCCACGCCATTCGCGCCAGCGCGTCCCGTACGTCCTATACGGTGTACATAGGTTTCCGGTACTTCGGGTAGCTCATAGTTAATCACGTGTGGTAGCTCATCTATATCTATACCTCTTGCTGCAATGTCTGTGGCTACCAGTACGCGTATCTTATTGTTCTTAAAATCGCGTAGTGCGTTTTGTCTGGCATTTTGAGATTTGTTGCCGTGTATGGCAGCAGCAGGTATGTGGTTTTTAGCCAGCTCACGTACTAGCTTATCAGCACCATGTTTGGTGCGGCTAAATACCAGCGAGCGACTAATGGATCTATCCTTTAGTATATGCACCAGTAGTTTGCGCTTCTCTTTTTTATCTACAAAATATACGCTTTGTTGTATCACCTCTACGGTAGAAGATACAGGTGTCACTTTCACCTCTGCCGCATTGGTGAGTATACTATCGCTTAGGCTTTGTATCTCCTTAGGCATTGTAGCAGAGAAGAAGAGTGTTTGTCGCTTTTGGGGTACTAGTTGTAGTACACGTTTCATATCGTGGATGAAACCCATATCCAGCATACGGTCTGCCTCGTCAAGCACCAATATCTCAATATCCGATAGGTTGATGATGCGTTGCCCGATTAGATCTAGCAATCTGCCCGGTGTGGCAATCAAGATATCTACACCACCTCTTAGGGCGTGTACTTGCTTGCCTTGTGGTACACCGCCAAATATTACAGTATTGCTCAGTCTAAGGTGTCTGCCATATTCCGAAAAGTTCTCACCGATCTGTATAGCCAGTTCACGTGTAGGGGTGAGCACCAAAGTGCGTATAGGTTTGCGGCCACGTGCTTGCGCAGCTGCGGTTTGCTTACTTAGGTTTTGTAATATAGGTATGGCAAATGCTGCCGTTTTGCCCGTGCCTGTTTGTGCACAACCTAGTAGGTCTCTGCCTTCAAGCACATAAGGTATGGCCTGTTGTTGTATAGGTGTGGGGCTAGTGTACCCTTGTGTGGCCAATGCCTCCAATATCGGGGGCATTATGTTTAATTCTTTAAATGTCATTGTTATTATTCGTACAGCTTAGCATACATGGCAATGGTATCGCCCGCATAGTTATGTAGCTGAATTATGATCAAATATGATGTCTTTAGTAAAATAAAAATGGAGGGCTAAACAAGCACTTGAGGAAGACTACGACTTACTTAAGAGGAATGACTATCCATACAGTATTTGGGCAAAGATAAGCTTATTTAATTTGAGGGTGTTTTGTCAGTTTATTTAAGTGTGCAGGTTGCAGGGTTTATTTATATAAGAAAATTAGCAATGAAATAACACGAATAGGGTGAAAACACCCTTTTATACCCATTTTTATCTACTTAGCTTTATAAGTTCAAGAATTAAAAGAGTTCTTCATATATCTATTACCATTGCCATGATAGTGATAACTCTATAACCTCTTGTGTTTTTAAACAAGATTTTTTTACCATTTAAACTATATAAAGTATGGAAGGAACTATTGGAGAAGTTCGTATGGTCGCTTACGATTTTGCTCCCAGAGCATGGGCGTTCTGCAACGGGCAACTGATAGCGATTAGCTCAAATACGGCTTTGTTCTCTATTATCGGAACAATTTATGGCGGAGACGGGCGCACTACATTTGCCCTGCCTGATTTCAGAGGCCGTGTGCCAATTCAACAAGGTCGTGGAGCAGGTTTGCCTGACTATCGTCTTGGCGAAAAAGGCGGTCAGGAACATGTAACGCTAAACATTACCCAGCTGCCATCGCACTCACATGTTATGGACTCATCTACTCTTTCGGGTCATGCCAATTTCAATGCTAACTCTGATGATGGTGGCAACGTAGACGATCCTGCAGGAGCTAATATGTCTCTTTCTGCAAGCCCTATGTATGGCACAACGGCAGATGCTACAGCAGGACATTCTGATGGCGTAATTGGTGGTTCATTAACCATGGGTAATTCTGGTGGTTCTCAATCTCACGAAAACATGCAGCCTTGGATAGCAATGCACTATGTGATATGCGAGTTCGGTATTTTCCCGTCAAGAAACTAATTCAATAAATCATTAAAACTATTATAATATTATGGAAGGATATATAGGTGAAGTTCGCCTTTTTGCCAGCAATTTTGCTCCGCGCAACTGGTCATATTGCGAAGGACAGCTGCTTGCTATTAGCACACACACGGCATTATTTTCTCTAATAGGAACGATATATGGTGGTGACGGTCGTACCACATTTGCACTGCCTGATACACGTAGTAGACTGGTGCTAGGTGCAGGTCAAGGCCCTGGTCTTACAGAAAGACGTATAGGTGCTAAAGGTGGCCAAGAAAGAGTAACGCTTACGCAACTAGAAATGCCAATGCATAATCACTTGCTTACATCGTCTACACTAAAGGCTACAGTAATACCTGGTGCACAAGCTGATACTGGATCTACTGATGACCCTGCAGGTGCAGTATTGGCAATACATGATGGTGGTGCCAGAGTATATGGCTCTACTGCCGATGGCGTAATGGATGTAAGTCCGTTGACCATTACAGGTAATGTTACAGCGCACGATACAGGAGGTTCTCAGTCGCACAATAACATTCAGCCAGTCAATACATTGCACTACATCATTTGTATGCAAGGTATATTTCCGTCAAGGAACTAATTAACAACATTAAATCATTCTAAAATATTTATACTATGCAAGGAACAATGGCAGAAGTAAGATTATTTGCCGGGAACTTCCCCCCACGTACATGGGCTTATTGCGAAGGTCAACTACTTTCTATTGCAGCCAATCAGGCATTATTTTCATTACTAGGAACGATATATGGTGGCGACGGCCGTACCACATTTGGCTTGCCTGACTTGACGGGAAGATCAGCAATAGGCCAGGGTACAGGAACAGGTTTGAGTAGCTACACACTAGGTGAGAAAACAGGTGCAACAGATGTGACACTAACAACAACACAAATACCATCACATACACATGCTGTGGCTCAAAACTTGAGTGGTGCATTCCAACCAAAATGTAGCTCTGATGACGCGACAACTGATGATCCATCAGGAGCATATCCGGCATTGCCACCGGGTGGAGAAACTATTTATAACAGTAATAAAGATGGTGCGATGGCTAATGCTCCATTAGCTATATCTGGTAGCGTTACTTGTTATCAAAACGGAGGTAACTTATCGCATACTAATATGCAGCCTTTTTTGGCAATGAACTACGTCATATGCATGCAAGGTATTTTCCCTTCGAGGAACTAATGCCGCAGTAAGCAATGAGTCTCAAAGTCGGGTACGCAGCGTTCGGTGTGCCCGACTTTTTTTTGTTCTTATGCAGCATTTGTAAAAAAAACTAACACTATCAGTAGGGTAGTAATACCCCTTTTTGCAGAGTGGTAAAACGGTATTTTTATCGCACCATAAAAGGAGCATTTTAAAAGCCCTTTTGCTACACTAAAAAATATCACCATGATAGGAACAATGGGAGAGGTCCGTTTGTTTGCGGGTAACTTTGAACCTAGAAATTGGGCCTTTTGCCAAGGCCAGCTATTAAGTATAAGGCAAAATCAAGCACTTTTTTCGTTAATGGGTACCATGTGGGGAGGCGATGGCAGAACTACATTTGCACTACCTAGAATGCGTGGTCGTGTACCTGTTGGTATGGGGTCAATGCCCGGAGGGAATACCTATAGGTGTGGGCAGGTTGGTGGGACCGAAACAGTATCGTTAAGATCATATAACCTGCCCTCGCACAATCATAGCCCACATGGAGAGGTAGAAAGCGGGCAAGCAACTTTTGTATGTAATTATATGGATGCGACAACCGACGATCCGTCAAATGCACTACCCGCAGAAGTGATCGGTTATGATGTATATAGTACTGAGACTCCAGATACTGCAATGGCTAGTGTAGATGTTCAGGTTGCGGGTTATTATACCGTAGGTAATACCGGAGGTAGTCAGCCTCACTCCAATATGCAGCCGTTTCTTGCAATGAATTACATTATTTGTATGATGGGGAATTTTCCACAAAGAAACTAGTTGGATAGCAGCCATTTTTTAAAACTATAAAACATTGATCGATGGAAGGATTTTATGGAGAGGTTCGTTTGTTTGCCGGTGATTTTGCCCCTCGGGGTTGGGCTTTTTGTGAGGGTCAACTATTGCCTATAAGCAGTAATCAAAAATTATATGACGTGATAGGTGCTACATGGGGCGGTAATGGTACAACTACTTTTGCGCTGCCTGATACAAGAGGTCGTGTAGTAATTGGTGCCGGTGCTGGTGCTACCCTGACCAAATGGCAAGCGGGAGACGTAGGAGGAGAAGAAGCTGTTGCGTTGACTGTTGAGCAAATGTATGCTCATAATCATGTACTAACAGGATCATATAATTGTAAGGTCTCTCCTCCTGCTTATAGCGATGAAGGAGACACGGATGACCCTAGAGGAAATACGGTTTATGCTTTAGAGTCCAATGGAGAAAGCATTTATGCATCAACAAGTGATGCCAGCATGTTGGCCTTGAATGATGTAAGCTTAGATTTATCTGTTGATCTGGCAAACACGGGTTCTGGTCAGCCACACAACAACATGCAGGCATATACAGCGTTGCAATATATTATTTGTATTGATGGAGAAACGCCTTCAAAATCGTAAAAAAACATTTTAATATGGAAGGAGGAACAGTTGGAGAAATTCGTTGGTTTTCAGGATATATTGTGCCCAAATGGTGGGCTTCCTGCGAAGGGCAACAATTAGCTATTGCTAGTTATCCATCGCTTTACTCAGTACTGGGCACTAGGTATGGAGGGGATGGACGCACTACATTTGGCTTGCCCGATATGAGGGGAAGAGTAGCTATAGGTGTTGGGAAAGGTGAAGGTTTGAGCAATTATGTACTTGGTCGGCAAGGGGGAAGTAATAGCGTAGCGCTTACTACTGCAGAATTGCCTGCACATACGCATAGTGTTATATCGCAGGCTCATATTGGTAAGTTCGCGCTAAAATGTAATGCAGATGAAGCTACTACCGATGATCCTACAGGAGCTTATTTGGCCCTGTCAGACATAGGGGATATCTATTCCACTAGCTCAAACAACATTACTATGTCTACCCAAGACATAAATGTAGATACTGTAACAGGAACAATTACCTGTGGAGAAACAGGCAGTACAGGTGGCAGTTTCCTGCCGCATAGCAATATTCAGCCTATGTGTGTGTTGCAATTTATTATATGTACTCAAGGAGCATACCCTGAAAGAAGTTAATAACTGATTGTGCAGGTACAATTGAAATAAGCATTATTAAACAGAAAACTATCAGAATGTCGGAAACAGTAACTAACGTATGTACGCTTGGCGAGATAAGAATGGCCGCATTTGGTATAGCCCCCGCCGGTTGGAGTTTTTGCGAAGGGCAAGTATTGCCTATCAGTGATTACACTGCGCTTTACTCCATAATTGGTCTTACTTACGGTGGCGATGGTCGTGTCACATTTGGTTTGCCTGACCTAAGAGGGCGTGCGCCTATTGGTCCCAATCCTACATCAACTCCACCTTCCAGTGCATATATTTTGGGTCAAAAAGGTGGGTTAGAAAATGTGCCATTAGTTAGTAGCAATTTGCCGAATCATACACATACAGTAAATGCAATAGAGGAACGAGTAAAAACGGCAATGCCTTGTAGCGATGAGCCATTTGGTAATGTTAGCTATGCGAGTGGTGGCTACCCTGGTGTTGCTACCGCAATGTATAGCAGCCAATCAGCAGATACAGGGATGGCTCCCGGTGATGCAACTGTAACAGATGTAACGGTAAATGTGTCTTACTCGGGAAGTGATCAATCGCATACTAACATGCAGCCCTTTTTGGTGCTCAACTTTATTATATGTACGGTAGGGAACTATCCTACCCGTAGTTAACTTAATTAAAAACAAAGAACTATGTCATCAGGAATGCCAACAATAGCAGTAATGCAAGGCTACTTAGGAGAGGTGAGAATGTTTGCAGGGCAAAAAGCACCAGAAAATTGGGCTTTTTGCGAAGGGCAATTGTTGCCTATTGCGGATAACGAAAGTCTTTTTGCATTATTGGGTGCAGCCTTTGGAGGAAATGGCACCTCTACATTTGCTTTGCCAGATACAAGAGGTAAAATAATGATGGGAATGTTTCAAGGTATTGGTTTATCAAATAGGACATTAGGTGAAGTAGGTGGACAGGAAATGGTGAGCTTAACAGAAGCACAAATGCCAAAGCATAAACATGCCGCCTCTGAAGATAGATATATGGCTAGCTCTGCCAGCTATACTCCGCCCGCTTATAATGGTGATGTAGGAGATACGAATAGCCCTGTAGATGCAGTATTTGCCTTGGAGGAGGATGGTAATAGCGTGTATAATACTACGCTAGTAGGGCCTTCTAGTTATATGGCTTCTTGGGATGAGACTATAGATATTAATCCCAAAGTGGCTACTACAGGAAGTAGTCAGGGGCACCCGAATATAATGCCCGTTGTGGCCGTCAATTATATTATATGCACCAGTGGTGATTACCCTCATCAGGCATAATGAAAAACAGTATAAACTTGAAACTATGATAGGATATTTAGGAGAGATACGTTATTACGCTGGCCCGTATGTTCCCCAAGGATGGGCATTTTGCAATGGGCAGCCATTAGTTATAGATGACTATCAGGCATTGTATGCTATATTAAGTGATACCTATACTTCTACTGCTCCGCATGGTAGTTTTAACCTACCCAACCTAAATGGGAAAGCAGCAATAGGTGCAGGGCAGGCAGAAGGGCTATCCAACTATACTTTAGGTAGCCAAACAGGAACAGAAACAGTAACCCTGACACAAGCACAAATGCCTACGCATACTCATGATGCCGAAGCAAAAGTAGAAGTGGAAATAAATTTGGTAGCCTCTGGCATGGCCTATTCCGACGACCCTGAAGTGGCGTATTTAGGAAACATTGCTTTCGGTTCACCCGTTGTCCCTTATGCACCAAGTTCTAACGGGAATATGAAATCTTCAGATTTAGACATTAACGTTAGTCTTGAGTTTGGAGCAGCTGGTAATAGTGAAGCACATGCCAATATGCAGCCCTACATGGGGATAAACTTTATTATATGCATTGAGGGGTATTACCCTCAGGGGGCTTGATAATGGCAAGGTGACATTGAAAAACTGCTTTTCTAGCATAGCTCTTTGTAAATCAACAGGTCAGATAACAATAATATAACCAAAACCACCCAAAAAGAGGGTGATAATACCCTTTTCTGGGGGAGATGCTTTGCTTATTTTTATGCTTTGTCGGTTTTAGCTGCTCAGGGTGTTTTCTAATAGTATGTTTTGTGCTGCGCTATCGGTAAAATTATTTGATATAAAGCTTAGTAGAGGTGTTGGCTGCCAGCTGTAACATAAATACAGTTATCGCAGTTTTTGTAATCAGTTTGAACAATACAACAACTTGTCACCAGTAACACAGGCCTATGGTTTGCGTCTACTGGTTTAATATTATAAAGAACCAGAGTTAAAAAAATGAAGATTGGATTAATAGTACCGACCTCCATGCTGTTCCCTACGGCGGGGCTGCAGTTCTCAGAAGGAATGGCATTGGCTAAAAAATCATTTGGTACTGCTACGGATGAAATTGTATTGGAAGGAGCAGGAACTTGTACCGATGTAGACGAAGTGCAAAAAGCAGCTAATAAATTACTACTGCAAGAAAGGGTGGATGTAATAGTGGCTTATGTAGGTCATAATATGTACAGCACCTTATCAGACATCTGCAACGAATACAAAAAGGTGTTGATACTTGCTGATATGGGAGGTGTGGTAGCATATACTGCCAGTCAGTCGCCATATGTGTTTATGCATAGCTTTAACGAGTGGGCAACTACCTACAATTTGGGCAAAAGAAACGAAGGCAACAGCCATCCAATAGTATCCATGTCGTTGATGGAGGCTGGCTATAGCTTAGGCTATACTTTTGTGAAAGGCTTGGAGGCAAGTGGTGTTGATGTGAAAGCCTTTGTAATGAGTAAGCTAGATATAGATCAGGAGTTTTTTGATAAAGTAACTAGCTTCTTAAAAGAAGATAAGCCTGATCTTTTTTACTGTGGGTTTACAGGAAAAGATGCAGATGTACTCTTAGAAGGGGTGGGTAAAGAACTTGTAGCCAGCGGCACTACCATTGCAGGTAGTGGTTGGCTTACCTTGCCGAGTACACTTAAGAAATATGGCAACAGTATGGTAGGCGCGCAGACGGCGTCGGCATATTATACTACTATCAAGAACGAGGCCAACCAAAAATTCTTAAAAGACTTTGAAGAAGAAACAGAGAATGAAGGCGATAGGTTTGCCTTGCTAGGTTATGAAATAGGCATGATGCTTTTTAGAGCAGCGGTATACAACGACAGTGGTAAGCTGATGAGCAAGAAGACGGCAGAGTCTTTGGAGCAAACTGAAATAGACAGCCCAAGAGGTAAGGTGTCTTACCATCCTACGGAGCACTACACGATAGCAGGCTGTTGGTTTGCAGAGGTGAAAGAAGAAAACGGAAACTACTTTAATGAAATAACAGACCATATAGACAAGGTGGATATGGAAGTGTGGCGAACAGATGAGAACAACTGGCCTAACGGCGGATGGTTTAATCCATACCCTTGTACCTAATATGAACCAACAACCTAAAATAGGAGTGCTCTGCAACAGCACATTAGGCACGCCCTCGCTGCATGCTTTATTAAGCAATAAGCTTGTGGCCGCAGTAGGCATGCCTGATAGGGTGCACGACGCTACCAACGATATAAAAAATATAGCAGCAACTTTTCAACAAGAAGTTGCTGTATTTACAAAGTCAAAGCTGAGCACACAGTTAATAGATTGGGTGAAAAAGAATGGGCTGGATGTGGTTTTGGTGTTTACCTTCCCTTGGAAGATAGCTGCAGATGTGCTTACTATACCACCATTGGGCTTTATTAATTTCCATTTTGGTTTGCTGCCCGAGTATAGAGGAGCCGATGCCATATTCTGGACGATAAAAGACAGAGCGCCCTATGGAGGCATTAGCGTGCACCGGATGGATGCTAACTTTGACACCGGTGGGCTGATACACATAGAGAAAGTGCCGCTGCTACCTACAGATACTTATGGTATGCATAGTGCTAAGCTGGCCAATGCCAATATGCCGGTATTGCAAAAGCTACTACCACTTATTTTTTCGGGACAACTGAAAACCACCGTGCAGGAAGAGCAAAAGGCCAACTACTATAGCAAACCTGGTGTGCAAGAAATAGGCATTAAATGGGATAAGATGACCGCTGCTGAAATAGTAGCATTGGTCAACGCTTGTAACCCTTGGAACAAGGGGGCTTATACGATGTTTAACAACATGCCATTGAGGATAACGGAAGCGGCTACACAAACAGGTGCAGCTGGTGATGCTATATGCGGTACCATTTTAGAGATCAACAATGATGGTCTACTTATTCAATGCAAAGACAAAGAGGCATTGCTAGCCAAAGTGGTGACCATAGAAGAAGGCATATATACTGCTGCAAGCTTTGCACAGTATTGTGGAATAAAAAAGGGCTTGAAATTCAGTAATTTATAAATATAGATTTAATTTTATCCTAGTACACTCAAAAAATACAGTCATATGAAATACAAACTTCTATCTAAATTGAAAATGGCCTTGGCGACAGTCTTTGCCATTGCTGCGATGGCATTTTCATCGCAAGCGCAAACGACACTCTCGGCAGGAGATATTATGTTCGTCGGTGTTAACTCTGATGAAACGGGATCTCCCGCAGCTGATGAATTTGTTGTCTTATTCCTAGAGCCGGTTACCTCAGGTACGGTAATTTATTTTACGGATATGGGCTACACAGGCAACTCAGCACCTTATTTTCAGCAAAACCCTAATAATGGTTGTGCTGCAGGTACAGGAGCAGTAAGTGATGGTATGATAAAATGGACTGCTAGTGGTGCTGTTACAGCAGGTACACAATTGGTTATCCGTGTCAATCCTGCTTCGGGTTCTATTTCTGCAAGTACAGGTTCGCTTTCTATTGAGGTACAAACATCTTCTGTTGGACAGGGTATGAACTTCTCTGCTGCTGGTGAGGCGATACACGCCTTCTAAGGAACATTGAATGGTAGTAGTCAGGTAACTTCAGCTACTATGCTGGCTTCCTTAGACTGGGATGCTCTGTGGACGGGTACGGTAACTACCTGCCAGTTTAGCTCTACTGTTTCTGAAGATCCTGGTACTGGATATGAAGTGGAGTTCTCATCGCATGATGATAATGGATATTATTCAGGTACACAGTCGGGTGACAAGGCTACGCTACAAGCAGCCATCTTAAATAGCTCTAACTGGACAAAGAATAGTCTTACCGGTTATACTTTCCCTATTGCAGGTTCTTTCTCTGTAGGTAGTAGTACTACTTGGAATGGTTCTACATGGAGTGCAGGTGCACCTTCTTCTACAGTAGATGCGGTTATTGCTTCAAGTACTACTCCTGGTGCTTTTACTTGTAAAGACCTAACGATAAATAGTTCTTTCTCTTTAACCTTAGGAACAGGTGTTACTGCTACCATACATGGCGATATGACCAATAGTGGTAATGGTATCAGCGGTACAGGTAATCTTACTTTTTCTAAGTCGGGTACTTCTACTTTAAGCGGTAATGCATTTTCGGTTTTAGGTGTGGTAACGGTAAGCTCAGGTTGTACTTTGGCTACTGCCAGTAAATTGACTCTTGCGTCTAATGCAAGTAATACAGGAAGCATTGGTAATAGTGCAGGTAGTATCAGTGGTAGTGTAACCGTGCAAAGATATATACCAGGTAAGCGTTGCTATCGTTTCTTAGCACATCCTTTCACTTCTACACAACAGGTATCGTTGCTTACTGATGATATAGATATCACAGGAAGCGGTGGTGCTGCCAATGGTTTTACTACAACTACTACCAACAATCCTTCTTCGCATATATGGGATGTGACCACTGCAGATAATACTACAGCTGGTAACAATCCGGGCTGGTCGGCTATAACAAGTGCTACCTCTTCTTCTTGGACAAAAGCAGGTTTGCTAAGAGTATTGGTGCGTGGTGCAAAAGGTGAAGGTCTAACAGGTGGTGCTTATACACCTTCGGCTAGTACTTTAGATATGACGGGTACGGTAAATACAGGTACACAAACAATAACCTTGACCAAAGGTTCTGGTTCTACTTTCGTGGCTTGTGGTAATCCTTTCCCAAGCCCTGTACAGATGAATACGGTAGCTAAGGGTAGTAACGTAGGTGCTAACTATTATGTATGGGATGCAACCAGCGGTGCTAAAGGTGCTTATGTAACCAATGCCTTCACTACTTCTTATATCTTACCATCTGGTGGTGCTTTATTCACTACGGTAAGTGCCAACTCTAATAACACACTTGAGTTTCAGGAAGCAGATAAGAGTACCAGTTCTCCTGCCAGCATCTTCAAAACTACAGGTGCTAACGACTGGGTAGAGTTACTTATCTCTGACAGTACATTGAAATGGGATAGATTGTTGATCAACTTTAACGATAACAGTATGGATGTACAAGACAAGCTGGATGCTGTGAAGTTGTACAACCCTGGTCTTGACTTCTTTACCATGTCTAAAGACGGTGAGCGTTTAGCGATCGACGTTCGTCCTTATACGGATAAGTCTTCTATTCCTTTAGGGCTTACTGCTTATACTAACTATAACAAGTATGTTATCCGCACAGGAGACTACAGTGTGCCTGCAGGTACTAAGTTGATACTACACGATAAGTACTTGAATACACAACAAGAATTAAAAGCAGGTTTTGAATATTGGTTTGATGTAACGAGTGATACATTATCTCAAGGCAACAACCGTTTTGAAATAAACATGGTAGGTAAGCCAACTAATATCATCACTACAAGTGCTACTACTCCTAAGATACAGTTGATACCAAACCCTGCACATAACGAGGTGAAAGTATCGTTTGATAATGTAGAAGGTACAGCACTAGTGAAACTAACGAATATAACTGGACAGGTAGTATACCTACAAGAGGTAAATGCCGCAAGTGGTAGCCTTACTATTCCGTTGACGAACATGCCATCAGGAATGTATATAGTAGAGCTACAAAGCCAGAATGCAAGGTTTACAGAAAAGTTGATCAAAGAGTAAACCCTAAATTTTCTAACACCCAAAAAACAAACAGTTATGTCTCGTATAAAAACAATAACTAAATATAGTATAGCGATAGCCCTTTTGGCATTACCAACAGCCTTATTTGCACAAGGCCCCGGCTTTGATGATGATGTAGATGATGTGCCTGTAGATGGAGGTATAAGTCTACTGGTAGCAGCAGGCGTAGGTTATGGTGCTAAGAAGTGGAATGATGCTAGAAAGAAAAAAGAAGAGCTTAAGAAATAAGCTGTTGAATATCATATGATCGAAAGAGCCACCTTATTAGGTGGCTCTTTTTTTGTTTCGTTCTTAGCAAATTGAATTTGTATAACAACCGACAAAATTAATGTTAGGGTTAAAACACTCTGTTATGTGTTTTTTGTTCTTATTATTTTTACATAGATGTGTTTTTGTGTGTCAAAAAAAGTAAGCAAAATTATAACCTATATATTGGTTGTTTGTTCCTTCTCCAGTTGCGGTATTTTTATTAATAACCCCAAATATGTAGAACGGAATATAAAGACAAGTAATACTTATAAAAGCAATTTAGGGACCTTCTATTGTTTGCAAGATGGTCAATGTGTTTTTGTTGATGAAAGGATTGAAAAGGAGTCAGGAAACATTATCGTAGCTCTTCACGGTTTGGGGGCACATGCAGGTTCATTTTCTTTTCTTCAAGAATATCTTGATGGTCAAAATGTATCGTCTATCGCACTAGATTTTAGAGGGTTTGGGCATTATCAAGGTTTAAAAGGTGATCTGAAAAATATAGGTATTCAAGTAGAAGACCTGCATGAAATAATTATTTCTATAAGAAAGAGATACCCCTCGAGAAAAATTGTTTTACTAGGTGAAAGCTTAGGGTCTTCTCTTGCAATATGGTATGTACAATTGCATCCCGAAAATGTCGATGGGCTTGTTTTGACCAGTATAGTAACATCAAAAGGGAATGGTGATGTGAAGCTTAGTACCATACTAAATTTATTGCTAGCATATACTTTTCAACCTTCTACGCCAGTACATCTTGGGTATGATCCTTATATCTATTCTAATGATTCAAGCTTTATTAATTGGGCTTTTAATATAGACACATTAGGAACCAGAGCAGTTAGTCCAAGATACTTGGTGCAATCAAACAGAGTAATAAAAAAGTCATATGGATACTTGTGCAAGTATCCTAAGCCGATACTTATTATTCAGGGTGGGCAGGACTTTTTGTCGACAAGGGAAAAGACAACAAGCTTAATCGAGAAATGCGATTCGAAGAATATTCGTTACCTGTTTTTTCCAAATATGCTTCACAGTATAGTTAATGACAAGAATAGAGATGAAGCGTTTGAGGGTATTATGCAATGGTTGAACACACTAGAATAAGTAAATAAAATAATACACCATGGGACCTATTGAAAAAATTCTTAATTGGGCAAAAGCAAAAGTGAAGCCAACCAAAGAAGCCCCTAATGATCCTAAAGTATGGGTATATTCTTGGTTTTTAAAAGCAAGTAAACTCCCTGTGTTTAGTTGGCTGGAAAAACTAATTAGTACGTTTTTTGTTAAAGTTGCACCTAATGTTCCTGTTAACTTAAAGAGGTCTTTTACGGGAGCAAAAGGGCTTCATGCAGGAATAATTGGTTTTGTGTTAGCATTCTTCTTTTGTTTTGTAGTTACTGTTTTAGGTACATGGTTAAACGGAACTTTATTTGACGACCCAAACAGCATAGATAATGTAAGGTGCTTTTTAAATGACAAGTGGAACATTTTTTTATATTCATTTATTTGTCCAATGTATGTAGGTCTTACTTGTTGGCTGGTTGTAGTTGCTGTTAAAGGGTGGGGAGAAATAAGAGCGTTTAAGAATGAAGAACTTAAGGAGGAAGATAAACAAACAAAGTTTCCTTTAATGAAAGCAACTGCCTTAGGTTTTTTGATCTTAGCTGTCGCTTTTGCTCTAACAGCAAACTATATCAATGATATAACAAAGCTAGCAGAAATAGAGAAAGAGTACTATTGGTTCTTTACAAAGAAAAATGGAAGATTTGAATTAGGTACATTAGGTATTTATTACTTCTTACTAAATTATACACTGCTTATCATCACATTAATTGCGCTTACGTTTTTTATGTCTATTTACTCTATGATGATGAAGGTTGGTAAAGCATTAGCATCTAAAGAGTCTATAGATGAGTTAGATTTTTTGACGCTAAAAACTAAGCTTTCAGTATTTACAGAAGCATATATCTTAGCAAAATTATTAGTTGGTGCTTATATTGTTAATATTATGGTCTGGGTGGCATCTCCTTTAGGAGGAGGAGGTAATGGCACTAATGCAAATATTCAGGTTGCTGTAATCTTGATGGGCATAATTGGTGTGTTTATGATTTCCATACCAAGGTACTTTGTTGAGTTGCAATGGTATCGGTTAAAAAATAAATCAAAAATGGATAATGATCTTGATGTAGAATATGATGACATCCGATCGTTTGAAATAAAATTATTGGCAACGGTATTAGATACTTTTTTAATTGGAGGGTTTTTAGTTGGTTATGCTAAATATATTCTCTAGCTATTACTGTGCAGAATGTTTTAAATATCTCTAAACCCTTCTCGTCAGCTAAAGGTGAGTTCTTCGAGTGCAGCTTTTTTTATGTTGTGTAGTTCGTCTTGTCTATATAGCAGCGTGTGAAAATATCTTGCACACTAATTTTTACAGGGTGTTAGATTTACAGATCAAAGTTGTTAATTTGTTTAAAGCTAGTGTTATTATACATGCTTGCTGATCTTTGGTCTAATACTACTGCTACGAATGCTTTCAAGAGTTGCTTATATCATTTCCCTATGCGTTATTCTATTCGTGTCGTTGGTATTTCATCCTACATGGAATAAGAGAGGTCATAGTAGTACCATCTCTTGGGATGTTTTAGGCTATTACTGGTACCTCCCGTCATCCTTTATATATAATGACTTAAAAGAACAAAAATTTGCGGATAGCGTATTGACAGAGTACGGATATCCCAAAGAACATATTCCATCCTACAAGTACAAGGAAACAGCTAGTCGTGTCAACAAGTATTCGTCTGGCATGGCAGTGTTGTATAGTCCGTTCTTCTTTATTGCACATATACTTTCTTCACCATTAGGTTACCCCTCCGATGGTTTTAGTATACCCTACCAGTTGTCTATTCTGCTCGGGAGTCTCTTGGTTGCTTTTATAGGCTTATGGTATTACCGAAAATTTCTATTGACCTTTTTTAGTGATAGGGTGGTTGCTATCATGATATTGCTGTTAGTAATAGGGTCTAATTATTTGACCTATACTGCACTTAACGGTGCTTATACCCACAACTGGCTGTTTACCATTTATGTTTTCTTGCTTATAACTACTCAAAAGTTTTATGCCAAGCCTAAGCTTAAATATGCCGTTGCAATAGGAGGGCTAATAGGTATAGCTATTTTGGTAAGACCAACAGAATTTATAGCAGTTCTTATACCGCTACTATGGGGAATTGAAAAACTGTCGGCCAAATATTATAAAAGTAGACTGGATTTTTTGTTGGCAAATAAGAAGGCCATACTAATGGTAGCTATAGTAGCTGTTGTGGTAGCTAGTGTGCAAGTGTGCTATTGGTTGTACACTACAGGTGTGCCTTTTGTTTACAGTTATCAAGATCAGGGTTTCTCTTGGTTGAGCCCGCATGTATACAATTATATGTTGAGTGCAAGAAGCGGTTGGGTCACATATACACCCCTCGTCTTCTTTTTCTTTATAGGTATCATTTCTTTTGTTAAGCACGGCAAGCATCGTGTAATGGTACTACTGTTTTTTGCTTGCAGTTTGTATATAACTTCTGCTTGGGATATTTGGTGGTATGCCGGCACAGGTGGTAGGGCAATGCTTCAATACTATCCCATTATTATGTTGCCACTAGCATTCTTTATAGAGCGTATGCTACAGTCAAGAGTGATGATGTGGGTGTGTTCGCCATTTCTACTGCTGTTTACTTATCTCAATATCTGGTTCACTTATGCTGCGCATGCTTCCGATGGTCTTTACGATTCTAACGGTATGACACGAGCTTACTATTGGCATGTTGTTGGTCGCTTCTCAGTGCCAGATCATGTGCAACGTTTTAAAGATACAGATGAGTATTATGACGGTAAACCTAAAAACATGAAACTACTATTCGCTAATGATTTTGAACAGGATAGTACAGAAAGTAACAGCCATATAATACATGGGAATGTGTCTATGTACATTGATAAAGATAGAGAGTGGGGGCAGAAGTTTTTAATACCTTTTAGTAACAACACTCATGCCGACTGGGTGCGTGCTGAAGTGTCGATAAAACCACTGTACGAAGAATGGGAGGCATGGCGAATGATATTGTATATAGTCACTTTTAGAAAAGATGGAGCAGCCGTGAAAATTAGAAACATAAGGCTCAATAAATATTCAGCTCCTCATACGGTTAGCGATGTGTATTTTGATGTGAAAATACCTGATGCTGAATTTGATAGTATTGAGCTTAGTTTTCACAACCCATATAAATATGGAGAGATGATACTGGACGATATTAAGCTATCTTCTTTTGAGGAGTAGTGCTAGGGTTAACGATTAGCCTTGCTCAATAGCTCTTTAAATCCTTCTCTCCAGCTAAGAGTAAGCTCTTCCAGATCAGCTGCTTTTTTGATACTGTTGTAGTTTGTTTTGTCGATATAGTAGAGTGTAAAAATATCTTGTACACTGATCTTGGCAGGGTGTTCTTTTTCCATTATTATTTCATCTCCTGCGGTGATGATGCCCTCTTCCAATACACGTAGATAAAACCCCTGTCTGCCACTATTGAAAAAAAGTTTGGTCATGCGGTTATCATCCATTCTTGCATTTAGTTTAAAACAAGGTACACGTGGTTGTGATACTTCAAGCAGGGTAGTGCCTATACGATATCGATTGCCTATGTACACTTCATGGTCGGGCATATTGTCTACCGTTAGGTTCTCGCCAAACTGCCCCATGGTAAAGTCGTTTCTGTTCAGTTCTTTTTCCCAGTAGGCATAGTTGTGGTAAGAGTAGGCATAAACTGCTTTGTCTATCCCGCCATGTACGGTAAGGTCAGCTTGCTTGTCACCGGCAATGTTCAGTTGGCTTACGGCAGCACTACCTGTTACAGGCGTTTTGAAAATGGCTGTGGTAAAGCTGTTGCCATTATGTGTTACCACTTTGGGTAGCGATACGTTGACTGATAATAAACGAGACATGATGTTGGCTTAAAAAATAAACAATTCAAACATAACATAAATGGGTGATAATACCCTTTTATAGAAATATATACCTGCTTATGTTTATAGTACAGATAGTATTGCAACCATGAAAACAATAACACGTAGCGTGTTTGCCTGCCGTCTTATAAAATAGATTTTCTAACCAATAAATATATATTACAATGACGGACGGAACTTTGGGAGAAATACGCATCGTCGCGTATAATTTCACTCCCCAAAATTGGGCTGTGTGTTATGGTCAGTATTTACCAATTAACACCAACCAAGCCTTGTATGCCGTGCTAGGCACCATCTATGGTGGCAACGGGTTTACAGAATTTCAATTGCCTGATTTTAGAGGCCGTGTGCCGATACAGTTCGGTCAGGGTGTAGGCCAGCCTAATTACAATCTTGGCAACAGAGGAGGCGAACTATTTCACCAGCTCACCATCGAAGAGACCCCTGCCCACAAGCATACCATGACAGCACAAATTAGCATGGCAGGAAACGTCAAGAGTAGCTCTGATGATAGTAGCAATGTTGATGACCCTACAAACGCCAACCCTTCATTGGGCTTAAAGATGTATAGCGACTCTGCGGCAGATGTAGCTATGGGAACTTCGCCGGTTACCGTGTCGGGCAGTATGAGCATGGAAACAGCAGGCCTGTCTAATACGCACTTGAACGTACAGCCATTCGTTACGATGAACTACGTTATTTGTGTTCAGGGGCTATTTCCGACAAGAAACTAAACAACAACATTTAACTCAAAAAAATTATAATACCATGTATGGATATTTAGGAGAAGTTCGCCTGTTTGGCGGAACGTTTGCCCCTAGAGGATGGGCTTTTTGTCATGGCGGTTATCTGACTATAGCAGAGTACTCCGCCTTATTTGCATTGATAGGTTGTGAATATGGCGGCGATTGCCGTACAGTTTTTGCACTGCCTGATACCAGAGGTAGAGTAGTTGTAGGTCAAGGTCAAGGACCGGGGCTGCCTTACGATTTTACCATAGGCGAGTATGGCGGTTATGAAAAGATCACACTTACCTTAGATCAGCTGGCTCGTCATACACACCCTGTAACTACTGATGTTGAGGCAGAGATCACCCCTCTTGCTACATCTGATACAGGTAGTTCAGACGATCCTGAGAATAACATTTTTGCTATTACAGATGCAGGCGTAAGAACGTATGCCGCTACCCCTGATAATACTATGGCTATAAATACAGTAACGGTGAGTGCTGCTGCCGTAGCCAATGCTACAGGCGGTGGGCTGTCGCATGATAACGTCATGCCGGTTTCTGCACTTCAGTATATCATTTGTATCGAAGGAGATTTTCCAAGCAGAGCCTAAAACAAAAACATTAACGCTAAAAAAAATATTATGGAAGGATATTTAGGAGAAATCCGCTTGTTCGGAGGTTCATTTGCCCCTAAAAATTGGGCATACTGTAATGGTGCTATCATACCAATAACAGGTAATGAAGCCCTATATGCTATATTGGGTATGCAGTTTGGCGGAAATGGCCAAACCAATTTTGGATTACCCGACCTGCTCAGCAGAACAGCCATTGGCGCAGGGCAAAGCCCGGGCACTAGTTTATACCCTGTAGGTAACAAAACAGGCACTACTACGGTAACACTTGATGTCACGCAGATACCACCGCACGTACATATGGTTACTAGTAATTTAACAGGAAACTTCAAGTTGCAATGTAATGCCGACTCGGCTAGTACTGACGATCCTGATAGTGCTTACCCAGCTATTGCAGATAGTGGTACGCCATATAGCCCAACTATAGATGCTGCCATGGCACAAATGCCAATTACCGTAACAAAAGAAACAGTTACTTGTAACGATACAGGTGGTGGGCAGGCGCATAATAACATGCAGCCCTACTTGGTTACATCATACATTATATGTATAAAAGGAGACTTCCCTGCAAGGAACTAAAGCATAACCACTTTTGAAAAATACGATAGTAATAAACCCTCGCGTTTGTTGCTATCGTTTTTTTTGTGCCGTTGAGCAATGTTACTTTGGTTACCAATCATTGTAGTGTATTGTACTACCTTTGCATGGCTTAGTAATTACGATATGGAGATGAATAGAAAAGCGCATTGGGAAAATGTATTTGCGGTAAAACAACCGCATGAGGTGAGCTGGACGCAAGCAAAACCGCAAACCTCGCTCGATTTTATACACAGCTTTAATGTGCCCAAAGATGCTGCCATTATAGATATAGGTGGTGGCGATAGTAAGCTGGTAGATTTTCTACTGCAAGAAGGTTATGAGGATATTACTGTGCTGGATATATCGGGCAAGGCACTGCAAAGAGCACAACAGCGACTTGGTGATGCGGCAAACAAAGTACATTGGGTAGAGACGGATATTGTAGATTTTACGCCTGAGCGTAAGTATGATGTGTGGCACGATAGGGCGGCATTTCACTTCCTGACTACAGAAGAGCAAATTGCTAGCTACCTCAGCATTGCCAAGCAGGCAGTGTCTGGTTATCTCACCATTGGTACCTTTTCTGATAATGGTCCTGAAAAATGTAGTGGGCTACACATAAGGCAATACAATGAGAATCAATTGCAAAGTCAATTGGCTCAAGGGTTTGCCAAAATAAGGTGTATCACAGAAGATCATACCACTCCTTTCGATACGGTGCAGAACTTTCTCTTCTGTAGTTTCAAAAGGGCGTCTTAGTATAAAAAAGCTGCTGAGTTAAATATTCTTATTAATTTTAATGAGTATGATACTCGTCGTGAAAATATTGATAGCATTAATTGCTGCATTTCATCTCTACATCATGTGGTTTGAGATGTTTGCATGGACAACCCGTGGACGTAAAGTATTTACAAAGTTTCCCAAAGACCTATTCAAACCCACTAAAGCAATGGCTGCCAACCAAGGGCTGTACAATGGCTTTTTAGCAGCGGGCTTGATATGGACCTTCTTTATTGATAATGTAGAATGGCATTTCAATGTCACGTTGTTCTTTCTGAGTTGTGTGGTTATAGCAGGAGCTTATGGAGGTGCTACAGTCTCTAAGAAAATATTTTTTGTACAAGCACTGCCTGCAATAATTGCGCTGTTGTTACTGCTTTTTTAGGAGGTAGTTTTATTACTTTTAGCCAATAGGTTAAAGAGCATGAAAATGGATGTGTATACGATTCCCCAAGATCTACAGGTAAAGCATAACGGCAATTTTGTGTTATATGATTATCGCTCCGCTGAAGATCATCAAAGAGCCAAAGTAGTATTTACGTCCAACGTTTTTAGTTTCATTATTGATGGTACAAAGGAAGTCGTTAACGAAGCTCACACTCGTATGTGTGAAAAAGATGATTTTATACTAATGCGCTCAGGACGATGTATTATGACAGAGCGTGCTGCAACTACAAACGGATATAGAAGCATACTTTTCTTTTTTAGCAATGACGCCCTTTCTGATTTTATGAAGGAGCATGACATCAACTTTGCAAAGCATGAGGATAGAAGACATACAGGTGTGTTTAGAAAAGATGAATACATTAAGGCACTAGTGACGGGGTTGGAAAATATGGCAACACTTGATGTAGCTCTACAAGAAAGATTGCTTAAAGCGAAGTTTGACGAGCTGATGATATACCTTACTGCAACCTATGGTGATAGTGTACTCAGCTATTTATCTGTTGATGTAGATAGCGCACATCAAGAATTTATAAAAGTGGTAGAGAACAATAAGTACAATAAACTAACGCTCTCTGAACTTGCATTTTTATGCAATATGAGTGTCTCTACTTTTAAAAGAAAGTTTGAAGAGCAGTACCATGCACCTCCTATAAAATGGTTTCAAGACCAGCGATTGGACTATGCGGCTTTTTTATTACGTAGCCATACACAAACATCCTCTGAGGTATTTGCAGAGGCTGGTTATGAGAGCCTATCTAACTTCATAGCAGCATTTAAAAATAAGTTTGGTGTTACCCCCAAACAGTATCAGCTTCAATGAGCTTCTAGCAATAGTTTTTGAACTCGTTTGTGGTAGAAAAAAAAAGCTGTTGTGGTAACTTTGTGTAAAAATATCGAGCAACTATGAAAAGATCGAATATCGTACTAATCGTATTGATGCTAATGACTGCCAAGTCTTACGCACAAAGTACATTTACACTCTCTAGTAAAAACTTGGGTGGTACAGCTACAACTGTTGAAGAGTTTGCCGGCTTTGGTTGTAAGGGCGAAAACAAATCGCCACAGCTATCGTGGATCAATGCGCCTGAAGGAACAAAGAGTTTTGCTATAACGATGTATGACCCTGACGCGCCAACAGGCAGCGGCTGGTGGCACTGGTTGGTTTTTGATATTCCTGCCAGTGTAAACGAACTCGTGGCAGGTGCTGGTGATATAGCGCTTGATCTCGCCCCAAAAGGAGCTGTGCAAAGTATTACTGACTATGGTAGTAAGGGTTATGGTGGTCCTTGCCCACCGCAAGGACATGGCTGGCATCAATACATCATTACGGTACACGCGTTGAAAACTGACAAGTTGGGCGTAGATGAAAACACTAATGCTGCTATTGTAGGTTTTAATATATGGGCCAATACAATAGCTAAAGCAAGTATAGTTACCTATTATCAAAGAAAGTAATAGCTATTTGAGCTATTACTTTTTTATCCATAAGGTGCTTTTGTTGATAGCAAGAGTGCCTTTTTGTTTATGCTTATACCATAGTGTGATGATGATAGACACTGCTATGGTAAGTCCGCGAAGGATATTGGCATAGAGGTTGCCAGCGGCATTGTCGCTCATGTCAAACATCAGCCAGGCTAGGTTCATAAAGCTGTGCAGTAGTATGGGTATCCATAGGTTGAACTTCCACTCGCTATACAGCCAGGCAAAATAAGCTGAGCCGATAAAGGTGGTTAGGAAAATGCCTAGCTGTATGCCTGCATTGTCGCTTTGGTACAAATGCCCTGTGGCAAATACAATAGCCCCTAGCAATATGGAAGGGATAAAGCCTAGCTTGGTATAGCGGAATAGCAGCCCGAACAAAAAGCCACGAAAGTAGAGCTCCTCAAAAAGTCCTGCAAAAAATGTTTTGGCAATAAGGTTAGGAACACTGGTAACTGTGCCAATGGGGTAGAAGAGCAGGCCGCCTATAAACATAGGTGCGGTAAAAATGAGTGTTGCTATTAATGCAGTAACAATATTGCTTCTAAGCCCAAGGTTGCTAAAGGCATTGCCAGATATATTAACAAGGTATGCCCCTACAAATATGGGGATGCCAATAAGCACATAGGTAATAAAGTAGCTCAGCAAACCATAATGGATATACTCATCAATAGCACCCATCGTTAGCTTGAATTGTGTAGAGCCTGCGTAGTAGAGCAGAAAGCAAACAATGATGATCAATATTTTTGCAGTATTTTTCACCTTGTAAGTAGTTATTCTATCTACAAGATAAAACAAATGATACAATGAGCCTGAACCAACAAGTAGCCAAGCATTTTAGGGAAGTGTATTTTGGTGGCAACTGGACTACCGTGAATGTAAAGGATACCCTAAAGGGTGTGACCTATGAACAGGCTACAACTCAAGTAGAGAGTTTTAACACCATAGCTACATTGGCATATCATATACATTACTATGTACGTGTAGCCCTAAAGGTGCTAAAGGGTGGTGCACTTGAAGGTAAAGATGCCTTGAGCTTCGATCATCCGCCCATCAATACGCAAAAGGATTGGGATGATCTTCTAAACAAGAACTTTGCAGAGGCAGAAGAGCTGGCACTATTGATAGCAGAACTACCCAATGATAAGTTTTTCGACAGCTTTACCGATGAAAAGTATGGCAACTACTATAGAAACATAACAGGTATTATAGAGCATACGCATTACCATCTGGGGCAGATAAGCCTTATTAAGAAAAGCCTAACAGCAAACAGCAAATAAAAAATAACCATGCGAGATCAACTCATAGCCGACGAAACTTTTGAAGGGGTAGATTATACGACCGCGCCACTGCCCAATGCAGAGTATGATAATTGTAGCTTTATAGATTGCAATTTTTCGGGTAGCAGCTTGGCGGGCAGTATGTTTATCGACTGTGAGCTGAACAACTGCGACCTGAGCAATGCCTCTTTAAAAGACACCGGACTAAAAGGAGTGCGCTTTAGTCATTGCAAACTGTTGGGCTTGCATTTTATGGATTGTAGCCCTTTTCTTTTTTCGGTAAGCTTTAGCCATTGTCAGCTCAACTATAGCACTTTTTATAAAATGAAGATGGAGCAAAATGTATTTGACCATTGCGATATGGTAGAAGTAGATTTTACAGCTACAAGTCTTCGGTCCTCAGTATTCAGTCATTGCAATTTGCTAGGGGCAAAGTTTGACCATAGCGACTTGGAAAAAGCAGATTTCCGCACAGCACAACACTACACAATAGATCCCGAAATTAACCGTTTAAAGAAAGCGAAGTTCTCACTGCAGGGTGTGGTGGGGTTGCTTCAGAAGTATGACATTACCGTGGATTAATATTGAGTTAAAAAAGGCATCTTTATACTAACCTTTATAACACATCAATAGGTCTTTAATAGTATGCGCCCCAGCATGAGATGAAGGATAATTTAGTTTAAAAATGCTTATGCACATGAAAACCGTTT
This sequence comes from Flavipsychrobacter sp., assembly GCA_041392855.1. Classification (NCBI taxonomy): domain Bacteria; kingdom Pseudomonadati; phylum Bacteroidota; class Chitinophagia; order Chitinophagales; family Chitinophagaceae; genus Flavipsychrobacter; species Flavipsychrobacter sp. The sequence goes on along the minus strand of JAWKLD010000001.1, from coordinate 1,820,246 downwards.
TGCAACAAGTTTTTAGGAACTGGCTATTGTCTACACTATTCTACACAGCAATACTTACTGCTCTTTATCTGGTGGTATGTGGTATTTGGTATACCGACCTGTTTAGCCTTTATGGTTATGTAGTGGCCATAATTGCAGGCTTGTTTTTAGGCACCATTACTTACTTGGGCAATAAGTACATAGCCAAGATCGGCAGAAAAAGTTTATAAATATCCATGATAGAGCTATAGCCCCGCCAGTAGTGGGTTATGCGTTATTACACCCCTTTTTTTGCACAAGTGGGCAGTATTGATTAGCTTTTTCCCTAATAAAAGACGACCTTTGCACCTCACTAAAAAAAATACAGGTATTCTTATGGGTCAGGAGACAATGGGAAAAAAAGAGAGAGAGAAGAAAAAAAGGTTGAAAAAACAGAGAAAAGCAGAGGAAAAACAAGAACGTAAAGAAAATAACAACAAAGGCAAGTCGCTTGACGACATGATGGTTTATTTAGATGAGAATGGCAACCTTTCTGACACTCCACCTGATCCAAGCAAGATAAAGGAAATGAACCTAGAAGATATTCAACTAGGTGCAGCACCTGTAGAGGAGTTGAACCCTGAAGATCTGATCCGTAAAGGCGTTATCAAATACTTCAACGAAGAGAAAGGCTACGGTTTTATTAACGACCTTAAGAGCCAAGAAAGCATCTTTGTACACATCAACAATGCCAACGAGCCATTGAAAGAGCGTGATAAAGTAACCTTTGAAACAGAGCAAGGCGTGAAAGGACTAGTAGCTGTAAATGTGAAAAAGGCGAATTAAAATATAAAACAACCTCGTTGTAAGGACATATAAGAAAGAGCTAAAGCACCTACCAATTGGTAGGTGCTTTTTTGGGTTTTTATAGTAACAAAACGCTATTTTTTTACTCTTATAAAGTGTTTGAGAATGGGTTATTTCACCCTTGTACAGGCATCAAAAAGTAGTAACTTTGATATGTATTACCATGAAAACCGGTTTAAATAAAGGTAAGCCCGTGTATCCCGAAAAACGGAAATAGAGTAGGGGAAACCAAAAACGAAATCATGAAAAAGCTTGTTTTTATAGGGGCGATCCTATTGTCTCTAACTACAACAAAAACCAGTTTTGCTGAGAATTACACCGTTCTTTCTACTGAAATGTGTGACGAAGGCCCTAATGGGTACTACACAATAGATGCCTTTAATCAAGGTACGGTCACAACAGCTCTTGGAGATAGAGTAACAACACGCGTACTGCTCTGCAAAAACCCTGGGCCCAATACATGTAAAGACCCTGGTAAAATTGCCAAAGAAAATTATGACGACGAAGAAGTGGTACAACAGCAAGTAAGTGCTGAAATTGCCTCAGGCAACACTTCAGGTCAAACATTTTTGGACGGCTCCTCCGGTATTGAAACCGTAAGTACTTTTGATGCAACAACTGCCACGACCCCTTGTGTTATATGGGAATCTTCTCCTTCCGAAAATGGTGGCACCTGCACAAAGATCATTGTCTTCGATAGAGAAGACGACTAGTTGAATTCGAAATGTAAATAATACACTCACCTAAAAACAACAACATGAAAGTAATAACATTGCTTGTGTTTGCATGTTTATGTATTAACGTACAAGATGCTTACGCAGGGTGTAAACAAGTAGATAGAACTAATAGAGGTACACCTCAGTCAGATGGAAGTATGAAGTATAGAGATGTTGACGAGAATGTATTGACCGAGAGTAATTTTACCTATTTAAAATGTGATTATCCTGGAGATAAGGTATGCCAGTTTAAAGATGGGACCATAGCGCCTATCATTATAGATGGTGTGCCTCAAAATGCGGAGCAGATAGAAGAAACCGTGCAGATGCAAATAGCATCAGGAATTTTGTCTGGTACCGTTAATGGGGATGGTGGCGTAGGTTCTTATACTTGGACAGCTGTAGATATACATGAATATACCCTCACAATGTGTGATGGTTTATAATAATACCTATTGGTGCGTGACCGACGAAGTCACGCATCAAAATTAATTTTATGAATAAGTTTTTCTATTTACTGATCGTACTCTTGGGCTATAGTGCTTTGGCCCATGCCGATAATAAAAATTATGAGCTGAGAGAGGCTACCCCTACTAATGTCAAAATAAGTAAGGATGTAGACCTGTTTAATGTCGCTTATAAATACTGGCAAAACTGGCTGTATGTATTTGTAAAGGAGAAGAAAGAAAAGTCCGCTTTTATTAATATCTACAAGATCAACGCTAAAACCGGGATGCTGGATAGTAGAGATACGGTAAAAGTTTCAGAGGAATATTTTAGTATCGGAGATATCTTGATCGATGATAACTATATTTTACTAACTAGTGCTGATGAGTATGTACTGGTAAAGGATCGTAAGAGTACTTATTCAAACTTTAATGAGCTGAAAGAAAAGCAAGGAGCGCTGAACTATAAGCATGCAGAAAAGCTAAATGATAGTTTGGTCTTGCTATACAGGATATATAATTTTCATCCTAACGATGGCAACTCAGGGTTACATCTTACCCTCTTTAATGTCAATACACAAAAAGTAGAAAAAACGCGTTTGATCGATTTCCCTTCGATCATATTATCACATATGAATAAGAGGTGGCTTACGGTATCGGGAGACAAAATATTGTATGTGACGCCTCTTACAGGTAAATTATATGCTTATGATTTTAACCTGAACTTTGTTTCGGTAAAAGAGCTGAAGCTAAATAAACAAGATTTTTTAAGGAATGATGTGCTGGAGAAAACATATGACTCGCTTCATAGCGCTGAAACCTATATGTTGAGGAACAAAATAAAATTGGAGTCTCCCATATATACAAAAGATTTTATAGGCACAGTTATTAATGATGTGAGGAGCAAGGAAATGTTTATAGAAAAAATATTCCCTATTGATAATTCTGTTATCGGTATTTCAATTTCAAATCCTAAAACGAGCAAGCATTATCGAGATGTTTATGTATATGATGTGAAGAGAGATAAGCTGGTTTCGAAAAATACAGATTGGTTGTCTTGGCGGCAGGATAAGGTCTCAAGCCATAATGATTACTATCCTATAAGCATTAATTCTAGTCCTGTGTATGCCCCATTTTTTCATAAACGAAATATATACAGTTGCACGCTGTTTTATACCAAAACGATTACTCCCAGCTCTAGTGACGAGATATCAATGCGCATATTGAAAGATATAAATGAGAACGATTATCAAGTGACCATATTGAAGTACAAAAGGAAATAAACTATGCTGAAATTAATAACATTGATACTAGCAGGAGTATTCCTAACGATAGGGACGGTACAGGCACAATATAAAATTGTAGATGAGGTAGTTACAAATGACACCATACCTGCGTCTGAAGATGTAACCAATATGGCTTATGCTATTGTAGGCGATACATTATTTCATGGCCGTAAAATTGCTGATAGAAAAATTGTAATTACAGGATATAGGTTAAGCTCGGGAATGAGTTTTTATAAAGATACCATTGCTGGGTTGCCGCGTTCATTTCGCTTCATTGATATCAGCTTTAGTGCAAATAATTTACTGATCACCGATTACAATAGCTATTTATCTATAGCACTGGATAAGCATAGAGCGCCTCTGTATAAAGGCATTAGCCCTGTTAGGGAAGGTGCTCCTGTGTTTAGGAATTGTAGTTTTTTAAGTGATTCTGTTGCACTCCTTTACATAGTGTACAACTTTCACCCCAAAACAAGGGCGGCTGGTTTGTATTTGAATTTGCTCAACGTAAACACTAATGAATTTATTAAAAAGGAGTATTTCCCTTTCCCTGGTGTGAGTATGGCCCAGGTAAGCCGTAGCTGGGTAACAGTTGCCAACGATAAGATATATGCCGTTAGTCCTTTATCAGGAGTTTTGTTTGAATTTGATAAATCGCTAAAGCTGGTTGGTTCCAAAACCATGAGCTTGTTTGATGATAAAACAAGAGAGCAGAATATTGGTTTTGAGCAATATCTGGATTCTAGCGCTGTAGCTTATCGCCAGCAAGTATTAAGCGGTAATAGTGAAAAAGAACCACAGTTGGCAGGTATTAAAAGTAAGACCTATTCATTGATAGATACACTGTCAAAGTCGTTTACCTACATCGAGAGGATATTCCCTTATAATAAAGACTATATAGGCGTGTCAGTCTCTAATTACGAGTATGATAATAAGTATAAAGACTTTTTTGTGGTAGACACCCATGGCAATATTATAAAAGAAATTAAGAAATGGAACTATTCTGTTTCTCCATATATCACTAAACCTGAAGAGTTATTTCCCGTAGATATAAATAGAGAAAAAAACTATTTCCCATATTTTCAAGATGGCTTTATTTATACGGGAAGTTTGTATAATTACTCTCTCTTTTTACAAGGTAGCGTAAATGATGTTACCGAAAATATTTTTAAGAAAACAGCCCAAAATGGCTACGTATGGTCTATCCTAAAGTACAAAATAGAGCAATAGCTTTTTTAGTAGCAAGCTTACTATCTGTAGTATGTGCTAAAGCTCAAGCCCCTGATGCTAGCAATATTTCCAGTCGAATTTTAGACAGGTTGTATAGTATCGATGGAGATACTCCCAGTCGTAGTGCTAATTATGTTATTATTACGGATAGGAATTGTTATAGCTGTTTTGATAAGTTGTGCGACTATTTTTCTACCACTAATACCGAAAGTGCTGAAGTAAATGCCATCGTTATTATGGAGAAGGCATATCAGTATCTATTATCTACAAGGGCAAGGCATAAGGAAGGGATCAAATGTGTGAATAAGATTTATTTTTTGTTTAAGGAAGATTGTAAGGAGGAAGACCTGAAAAGTATTAGCCAAGCACCCTCCCCTCAATTAGTTAAGCTTAGTAACGGTAAGCTGGTATATCATACCTATTATCTTACAGAGCAAATGATGAATGCATCGTTGGCAGTTAATGCTAGCCAATAACCTCATATTGATATCGCAAAGAGCTAGTCTGTCGTCTTGTTGTCTATTAAAGAAAAAACAGTTTCCATTGCTGCATCGCGATTATGCAGTAGGTCTTGCAGGGTATAGGCTACCGGATAGTGTGGAGCTATGCCTCTGCTTTTATCTGTAGCTCTGGTATTAGCAACAAAAGTTTGTGTAGCACTACTGGCAAAAAGCGCTGTGTGGGGCAAATAGATATTCTGGTTGTTGGCATTGCAGGTATAGGTTGCTCCCGTTTCTTGCCCTACAAATAGGCCTATGTTGTGCTCCTGCATCAATGCACAGAGATGCCCTGTGGTAGAGAAGCAACCCCCATTGGTGAGCACATACAAGTCTCCCGAAAACTTGTTGGGCAATGGCTGTAGCTTTTCTTGCAGGTCTTTATAAAACATTGATGTGCCCGACTGGTAATATTGAAAAGGGGCATCGTTTAAATGCTGTAATAAGTAAACGGCGCAATATGGGTCTCCGCCTCTATTGTCACGAAGGTCTAGCACCACATGTTGTATGTCTTGTTGTTTTATCTGTTCAAAGCAATTATCTACAAAGGATTTGAACTTGGGCAACTCCTTATCGTAGAACACAAAGTTGCGTATGGTAATAGTAGCCAGCTGTTTTGCCTCATCCACAGAGAAGCACAAACCATTAAAACAGTTGTTGAGATAAGTGATGCGTTTGGGCTCTTTGGTCGTAGCTGTTAAAGCTATCTCTTGAGTGCCGCCTTCCGTTTTGGCTACAACAGTGTATTGCTTGGGGAATTGCAGTTGATAAGCGCACAGGCTATAAAACTCGTTATGGATAAACCAATCGGTCATGTTTACATTATAGCCATCAGCAGGGATGTGTTGGCGCAGTTGATCGCGCAAGGTTAGTACCGATACGCCATTGATAGATAGCAATTCTGTGCCTGCTTTTATGTTGTCCTTATTCTCCAGCGGGTCTATCACATAGAGGTGTTCGTCTACATAGCTTACTATCATAGGGAAGTACATAGACGGTTTTAGGTTCATTTTGTGCTTGAAGAAAACATCGGTATGCCCACAGCCTACTGCTGCGGTAACAGAACGGCATATCCATGCAAAAGCACTTATTGTTGTTTTGTCCGTTAGCATAGCTTCTTTCTCGGCTACTAGTTGACGAAAGTCTGGTTCGGAGATAAAGGCAAATGGTTGTGGATGATGGGCCCAAAGCGAGTCTGCTAGTAAGTGCAGGTCTGCCACATAATCTTCCCTGCTGTGGGTGTCGTGTACATTGCGCCCCTGCTGAGCTCGGCAGGCGGTAAGGCTGAGTAGTAATAGCAGTAGGTAGTAGAATCTTGGCATAGGCATATATGTGCTATCTAAAAAGACAGCTGTACTAACTGAAAAGGTATGACCATAATCGTTAAAACTATGATAAGACCAGTAAGGTAGGTGTTTAAGCTATGGCTGCTTAGTTGGTTGCCATTTCTACCTTGTCGCGCTCTTCGGCTTGGTTGATATGCTTGGTAGCTTCCTTGCTGTTTTTGATCACGTAGTAGCCCCAGAAGATGAAGCACAACCCTAAGAACTCCGTAACATACAGTACCTCTACATGGCCTGCCTTTGCTGACGAGCCACCGATGCCTGGTAAAAAGCCACCAATGGCAATGAGTACATTACCCCAAAAGCGATGTTTGAAATCTTTGTTCTGCGCATAGATAATGGCAGAGTAGATAGCACCACCTACCAAAAATATAAAGGCGTAGATATTGATGAATGGTGTGATATAGCGGATAAAGGTCCACTCCAGTATTTTACCATCCAGCTTGGGGTGTGGGCCGCCTTTTAGTGGAGATAATACCACCAGTATGCTGGATATGATAATAACAATAGTAAGGGTAATGGAGAGCGCCTTAGCCGTTCTGTGCTTCATGAGCAAGTGTACCGTGCCCTGTGCCAGTGGTGCACCGCCTAAGAAGGCACCGAAGATATACCATGCCTTAAAGTTGGCAGGACTATAGCCCATTAGTGTGTGTAGGCTCTCTGTTACCGTGCCTGCACCGTAGAAGAATACGCCCAGCATCCACCAGAAGATATAGCTATATCCTTTTTGTACACTCCAATGCTTGTAAAGTATGATGAAGAAGTAAATAGAAAATAGCGTGGTAGCTATCGGGATATAATTTACCGGAGACATATCTTTTGTATTTGGGCGCAAAGTTAACCCTTAGCAAAAGGGATTGCAGGCTCAACTGTCACAGGTGTGTCATAGTTGTTGGTAAGCTATGCGCTCTATTTTTGCTTTTTGGCTACCATTCCTACAAAGAAGATAAGGCTACCCGTAAGAAAAATGATATTTACCGTGCGGGCAAAAGGAGGAGCTCCCTCAGGCCAAAGCTGCCCCAGTAGCACTACAATATTGAGTGTCAGTAATATGATCGCAAATGTTTTGGCTCCTTTATTCATATAGCTGCTTTTTTTTTCAGTAGGTATGTTTTCTTCTGTATAAGACGATAAGGAATAGTAGAGCGTTTGTTGGTGTATATAAAAGCACCCTATTTGTATTGACAGGGTGCTTCTCAAGGGTTTTAATAGAATGTTTACTGCTTATTCTTTTCTTATCATATAATACTCCATACTTCTGTTTTCTCGCTACAAGGTTATAAATACACGTTCACTGTTCAATATTTCGCATTGATAAAGTCTTTATCGTAAATAAGTTTATAGTGGTCTTCCTTTGTGTCAAAGGATAACCTGAACACCTTTAGAAAATAGTAGGGCGTAAAGAAATGCACGTTAGCTTTTCATCACCTTGAATTTATTTTATGTTAAACACAGTGTCTAAAAAAATTGTATTGTTTTCCTTTTTAGGTTTTTTTTCAATGGGTATTATTTCTTCTTGTATAAAAGAAGGCGCCAATAGTGATGTTAAAGCTAAGGCTACGATATCATCCAGTGCAAGATACAACGATCCCTACCCTCATAAGTTGCATCACGGTGTTCGCAATGTGGATATGAATAACCAAGTAACTTGTGCACTTAGTTGTTTGAATTGTTTATGCCATATTGAGGAAAGTGGTTTAGGGCAGGAGTATCAACCAGGAGACCCTGGTGTTGTTTATTTAGAATTAACCGATGCCAACAAAGTAAAAGCAGTGAACACTTCTTTGCCTACAACCTTAAACCTGTCGGTAAGTGCATCTCAGCCTTTGCCTTCGTCTTTTGCAATTGGAGCGGGGTATAGTGCTATTCATATACAGCCTGGTACTTATGCAGTTCAGTCGGATCCAGGAAATCCTAATGGCTATTATCTTTTTGATGTGGTGTTAGTGCCATAATAGATAATTGTATAAAACCTATCAATGGAATAATAGGTGTCTCTTTTTAGGGACGCCTTATTTGTCTTACGCAAGTAGCTTCTAATGAAGAGTGTATGGAACCTAATATTTAATTATAAGTATAGGCAGTAATAAGCCCCAACTATGGACATAATTGGGGCCTTTCTTTATCTGGAGTGTGTAGGGTTGAGTTTTTTATTCTTTTCTGATAACATGATGCTCTTTATTGCCGCGCTTGTCGTACAGTTGTAGCAGATATACGCCTGTGGGCAGCTGGCTGGTATTGACCACTTGGGTTTGGTGGGCAATAGTGCCTTCCTTCAGGCTACGGCCTACCATGTCGGTAATAGCATAGCTATGTCCTTGCCTGTTGGTAATGTTGATGTATTGAGTAGTTGGGTTAGGGTATACCGAAGCCGCCACTTGCTGTGGAGTGTTCTTAATGCTAAGGGATACAGCAAGGTTGCTAAAGTTGTTTTGGATAGAGGTATGATCCAGTGGCTGGTCGGTAATGCGCAGCATGGCTATGCTACCACTGGAGTGTTCGGTTTTAGACACGGTGTCGTCTTGGAAAAAAGTAAGCTTCTGGTTGCCATCATAGAGATACACATTGGTCTTGTCAACATAGCTGCCAATGGAGTTGCCATCGTGATAGAAACGCATTTGCTGAGTACCCGCATCACGCGTTATGGCCAGATAATGAAATTTATTAGCCGCCATGATAGAGCCTGCGGTAGTATAGTTGGGGTATAGGTTGAAGTGTCCATTCCAGTTGTATAGCCCATCGTCAAACGCACGATCTTTAAAGTCGATTACCTTGTTGTAACCAGCAATTTGATCCAGGCTAAAGTAAAGCTCAATAGTGTAGCTGCCTGAGGCCAGTAGCCCTTTGGTATCGGCAAATACTAGTCCGCATGCCTTAGGAAAATTGTAGACGACACGGTTGATTCCAACAGGTAGCATTTCTGTAGTGTAAGTTCCGGGGCAAGAAGCAGTGAGGTCTCCGCCTACGCTTTCCGTCTCTTTGAGATTATGGAAAAAGTCGTAGTGATAAGTTGTCTGCGCTATTGCAGTAGAAACAAGTAGCACAGCAACGAAAAACAGTAGTAGTTTTTTCATGACTGATGCATTTTGATTTATTCTAATATAACAAATTGCAAACACATAAAAAAATAAAATTATATGTTGTTGTTAGTCATGCAGTTGGGAAGGGGCTATGGTTTTAGCCCCTTTTATAATTAGCCATAGGCATAGTGTTAGTTCGGTAATTACTGCGGTGAAGAGCAATAATATTTCGGAAAGATCAGCATAGCTTGGTGCCAAAAAGTTGGTGAAACAATCGACCAAGTAACCCACACCCGCTAGGGATATCATGATGCCCAGTACTTTAGTAAAGTAAGCAGAACGGTAGAAGAGATAGCCCAGTAGTAGGCAGCACACCCCAAAGAAGATACCACTTATCAAGTACCCATAGTGGTGCAGTTGTAGTTGTAGCATAGCCTGTGTGTATAGCTGTTGCACATCTGCCCCCGTAGCACTAGTGCTGTCTAGTATCAGCAGTACTGAGAAGTAGTGTAGTAGGTTGTAGCCTATGATGATGGCTTGTGCTAAGCGTAGCAGCATAGCGGTAAGGGCTAGTAAATGGCTCACAGGGCGTAGGAGCTGGTAGAAGATAATGGCCACTCCAATATCGCAAAGTACCATGATAAAATCGCTCAAGAAGCCGATGCGGTAGAGCATAGGAGCTGCCATGATGTTTTGTGCTGTAGCTGCAGCATCGTTGGGTACAATGAGTGTGCCGCGTACAAAGAGCTCGCTAAACAAGCCCGTGATGATAATGATGAGGTAAAGCAAGCCTGCGATACGTCCATATTGTTTTGCAGAAAATGTAGTGTTGGTTGTCATTTTATAAAACTGTTTTTGTTGTTTAATGTGGGGGCAAAACTAGAATGGCGCCTAGCAGCAAACGTTGACATATGTCAATAAATGAAAAAGCAGGGGGGTATTAATCCCGTACTGACTTTGCTAATAGAGTATGAACTTTGAAGCTACCAAGGAACCCTTATGTATTAGTGGTAGTATTAGTATATGCTGATGTTCTTTCAGTGTATCATTTCCTCCCATCGGCATATCGATACACGACCACGTTGTAATACACTCTAGCAGGGCCGCCAATGAGGCGGCCATTTTTTTTGTACCTACTGTAACTTTTAGTTACGTATAAATGGTATATTTATATTATATATTATTCACTGTAAAAAAACAACAACCATGAAAACTTTACTAACAGCTATTCTCTCAATAGCTTTCTTGTCGATGAATGCACAAACGGTGTATCGTGCCAAAACAGGCGCAACCACTGCTGCTACTGCAACAGTTACTATAGGTGCATCCAGTACGGTGACGGTGCAAACCGCAGCTACGAGTTTACAACCTACCAACGATTTTGTGGTCACCTCTCCCACACTTACGGTATCTATATCAGGCGGTATGATAAGCGTAACGGGTGGAACGCCCGGCGCAAAAATATGGTGGGTACCTTTTGACAATGGGGAAACACCATCGCTAATGGCAGAGATAGACGAGGTGGTGTGTACGGGATGCCCTCAAGGTGAGCCTACTCCCGGAGATTGTGTGAGCTGGGTGGAGAACAACAGGGCAAAATGTAGGGGCTGCGACTCGCAGTGTAGCTGGAAGAGTGTTGTGGGCCCTAAAAATGGTAGCTATTTGCTGGTAGAGGCCAATACGCTGATCTATAACGGAACTACCTATCAGTAGCCTGTAGGTTATTGTTTCTCTTTTCTTTGCTTGTCCAAAGAAACAAGGACAAGCAAAATTTTCTTGGTAGTAATATATGGCATTGTGTAATTAAGCAAGACAAAAGACAGAATATAGATATTAAACCATCATTCGATAGATAGCTTTTCAAAAAGTATTTGATTCCGTTTTTTTGAATCACCTATAAGTTTGTCAAAGCTTATTATTTCTGTATATAGTTTATAATTAGGATTATAATGGAAATATCCATTATTGTCAGGGAGTAGTGTATAGCCTGCACTATCAGCGAACTCTCTTAATTTAGGAGTGATGTCACAAACTATATAAGCATAAATAGGAGTGTCTTTCTTTATGCTTAAAGGTCTACCGTCTTTGTCAACACCTTTTTCAGATATGATTTCTCGACAATATTTATTTATTTGTGATATTGGGTTTTCTTTATCACTATAATCATCTCTCATTGGTCTCTTAAACTCTACTAATATGATTGACGAATAAGGGTGAGGGTTATCTGTAACAGCTAATGGGTGATTCATGATTAAGATGTCTGGGCGGTCTTTAGATTTGGACTCAATCTCCTCAATCTTATTCATAGGGATGTCTGATGCAAGATATTTATGGAAGGCAAGGCGTTCGTCAATAACCCATAAATTATGATCTTCAAATGAGATGTCATCAGAAACTTTCTTTAATGGAAATATTAGTTTATGAATAATATCTTCAGTTACATATTTGCCATCACCTTGTTTTTTTAGATTTGTGTCTAGTAATTCTAGAACAAGCTTTCTATGGATAACATACTCTGCAAGTTTTGAGTTCCCAACTTCAATAATTTTATTATATAAACCATTAAATCTTTCTTTTAAAGATTCATAATTATCAGATTCATTCATTTCTGATATTGCATCTTTTGCTTGCGTTAAGACTTCAATCTCCAGATCTTGTTGAAGTTTAAAAAGCTCTATTTCTAATTTGTTATCCGTTAATGTTGATGGTAGTTTTTTAATAGCATTGTTACGATATTTTAATAGATGTCTAAACCTTGGGTGCGACTGTACAAATTTTTGCACTTTTTCTAGGCGTTGTTCGCTTAAGTTTTCTATGACATCAGAAAAACGTTTTTTTACAACATCTATAACCGCATTATTAAGTTCGTCTAACCTTACGTCATTATGGAATAAGGACTCTTTCTTAGCGAAGGCAATCTCTGTACGCTCTTCATTAACATTGTCGTCTAGATAATTTCCTGAAACGTATACAGCAATAGAGTATGGTTCGTTATTATTATCTAAAATAAAACTGTCTATTTCTGGAATTAGATTGCTTATTTTTTCACTAAATACTTCTCTAGAATTAGCGGAATAGTGAATTTTATTATCCACCTTGGGGCTATAAAGTTTGACAATTCGTATGTCAAATGAATTATTATTAAGTTCTAGTTTGTTATTTTGAACTGCATTCTTTGTATATAAGTTAAAGTAGTCATTTACAACAACTTGCTTGTCTCCATCTTTTATTACTACAGTGGGACACTTATCCTTATCAAGAAAGTATGAAAAACAGTGTTCTATAATGCGTATAGCTATATCTTCAATCTGCTTATTGCACCATTTTTGATAGTCTTGTTTTAATCCTTTTAGTCGTACTTCTGTATAACGTTTTGGGTTATTAGATAAATCTTCACATTTATGATTCTCAATACCTGTACGTGTAGGCGCAAAAGTGAATTTGCGGTGTTTTAAGATGTCGCTTTCGTTATAGACGCTAACGATTTCAGCTTTTGTAAAAGCGCGTAGCCAAGTAATACGCCCAATCCCTTTTCCTCCTCTATCTACTTTATATGTAGAGTGGGCATAATTAAAAGATTCATAGTTTTTTTCTGTAAACCCAACTCCATTGTCACGTATAATAAAATCTACAATAGGGGGGAGAGTGTCTTCATTAATATAGTCGATATCTTGTTGTTTTGATCGAACAAGTTGAATTTCAATTTTTCCTTTCGATTCACTACAGCCGTCTTCTATTGCATGAATGGAGTTAATAATAGCCTCATAAACTGGCAAAAGAGTATGAGAGTAAGCAAGTTTCTTTTCTTTGACCTTACCTGCAATATCTATCTGCATTTGATTTTCAACGATTTTAGCTCTAAATGTATATACATTTTTCATGTTAAAACAGGGTTTTATCACCGTGTTGTACAAATGTACAAAATAATATAAACTTTTGTTTATATTATTTATACTCTCTCCTACACTTACAATCATCAAGTCACTTTTTAGTAGCTTGATGAAAGGCAGCTTTATATAGTAAAAGCATATTTGTAGAAGTATTTCTTGCCTCCTATGCTCTTAATTGTTAATTGTCAGGACTATACGTAACTTTAGCAGGTATAGAGGGAACATTTCCCATAAGAGATAACTACCTGCCTATGGCAAACAACTCCGCTACTGTTGAAAATAAACAACATGAAGATCTAAAGGCGCTCGTTGCTTCTTTAGATGATATCGTTTTTGCATTAGATGCCACCTATACCTTTCGTGATGTGTGGGTGCGCGATGAGTCGGTACTCTTCATGCCCAAGAGCGAGTTTTTAGAAAAGACCATACCCGAAGTGATGGGACCGCTTGCCCCTGCCATGACAGCACTGGTAGACAAAGTGTTGCATAGTGCTCAGGAGCAGGAGCTACGCTACAGGCATTTAGACCCTGCTGTTGACAAGCACTACCGTGTGCGTGCCAATGTATACAAACGCTCGACCAATCCCGAGGAGACTAGGATAATCCTCATGGTGCGCGAAGTGACCGAACAGGTAAAACAAGAGCGTGCCCTTGCAGAGACCCGTGCTAAACTAGAGCGTAGCAACTCGCTGATGGAAGATAGCCAGCGTATAAGTAGCACAGGTGGTTGGGATTTCAACATAGCTACAGGAGAAGTGTATTGGACGGATGAGACCTATCGTATCTATGATAAACCGTTGGGGTCTACGATTACCTATGAGGTGGCAGTAAGCCTATATATAAAGGAAGACAACCAAAAGCTGATGCAGCTGGTAACAAAGGCTATAGAAGATCATCTCCCTTATGAGGCGGTGCTAAAAACTACCACAGGTAAAACCATTCATGTATTTGGTGTGCCTATAGTAGAAGATGGAAAGGCGGTAAGACTGCATGGCGCTGTGCGCGATATAACCGATAAGATGTTGTCTCGCCAAGAACTAATACTGGCTAAGGAACAGGCAGAGGCTGCAGCACTTGCCAAAACACAGTTCCTCTCCATCATGAGCCATGAGATACGCACCCCACTGAATGGTATTATAGGTATTGCCAACCTGCTGGGGCTGAACCCTACAGAAGAGCAAAAAGAACTGGTGGACAATTTGATATTCTCCAGCAACCATCTACTGGAGCTGGTGAATGATATACTGGATCTGAACAAGATAGAAAGCGACAAGCTGGAGCTGATCATGGATGTGGTGAACGTTCGTCAGCTGGCAGATAGTATAAAACTACAGTTCAAAGAATTTGCAGGCAATAGAGGTATACAACTAGAAGTAGAGGTAGGCGATCTTGTGCCCAATGCCGTAGTGGCCGACCCTGTGCGACTGGGGCAGATACTGAACAACTTAGTGAGCAATGCCATCAAATTTACTGAAGAGGGTGGCGTGCATATAGGTATAAGGCGAGTGAACCAAACCGATGATAAAGTAAGTATTCGTTTCTCCGTTCGCGATACGGGTATTGGTATATCAGAAGAAGATCAGAAGCGTGTGTTCGACCAGTTTCAGCAAGTGCAGGAGGCACACAACCGTAAGCAATCGGGCACGGGACTGGGGCTAGCCATCGTTAAACGATTGGTGGCCTTGTGCGGTGGTGCAATACATATGAAAAGCAAAAAAGGTGAGGGAACGGAGTTCTGGTTTGAGCTGACACTAGACTTGCCTAAGCAAGATGCTAAGGGCAAGGACAGAACCATTACCAGCCATACAGAACATAAAGAAGCCTTTGGGCAGATGAACCTGCTACTGGTAGAAGACAACCCCGTGAACACGCTGGTAGCCACCAAGCAGCTGGAGCATTTTGGCATAAAGCCCGACACGGCAAGCAACGGTGTGCAAGCGCTGGAGCTAATGCCGAATAAAGAATACGATATAGCACTGGTAGACCTGCACATGCCCGAGATGGATGGCTTTCAGCTGGCGGCACATATACGCAGTAGCTACCCTAAGGTGCATATAGTGGTGTTTACCGCAGATATAATGCAGGAGGCCAAAGAGCGCTTGGCACAGCTGAATGTGCATGATATACTGAACAAGCCTTTTGTGCCACAACAAATGCTGAACATCTTACTCAAGGTGCTGCACGCTAAGGAGCAGTAGTTTTTTTTATTCTCGTCACTGCGAGGAACGAAGCAGTCTCACGTAATGGGTGTATAGCTCAATAGTTATTTGTTATTTCGAATCCTTTAGGGTGAGAAATCTCCTTAATGGTTAGTAGTGTTTTCCCTTCTCCGTTCTTTGCTCGTCCGGCAGCACCAAAGACTACGAAAATTTTATGACGGCTAAATTTTCGTGGTAGTGCTATATGGCTGTGGTGCTACTGTGCTGCCGAGCTTTATTTGTTTCTCGTCACTGCGAGGAACGAAGCAGTCTCACGAAATGGGTGTATAGGGTAATAGTTATTTGTCATGCTGAACGATAGTGAAACATCTCTTTATTGTTTAGTGATTAGGCAGATACTTCGTTACACTCAGTAGGACAAACACGATATGGCTGTGGTGCCATACTACATTGTCTTTATAGACCTAGGGTTTATTCTTGGTAGGGCTACTATTTAAAAATGGGTGTTTTCACTCCCCTTTTGGGGATGTATGTATTGTACTTTTATATGAAATGCACCCCCTTATGAAAGTATTACTAATAATTCTTGCCTTAGCGCTAACTGTTAGTGCTTGTCAATCATCCACTCCACAAGAAGAGGTTTTAGCGCAAACATGCTGTAGTGAAAATGCTACTTGCTCGGGCACTAAAAGTTGTAGTGCTTGTAAGAATTGTAAATACTGTAAACACTGTAGTAAAGATGGTGGTACTTGTGGGGTCTGTAAATAGTTAATAATATGGATAGAGTAAGATTGGCAACCTATGTACTAGAAGCCTTAGATGCTTTCAATGGCTCTGCACATATTTGGGAAGTATGTAGGTATGTTTGGTTGAATTATTTAAGAGAAGAATTGTCTATGGATGATAAAGAATATTATACTTGGCAGTATGATATACGTTGGGCTGCCCAATTATTAAGACATGATAATGTTATTGTAAGTGAGCCTAGAGGTTATTGGACTTTAGTAGAAAAGAACAGCTAATAGACATCACTACTCTTACAAATTTTCAAAACCATCGGAGAAAAACTCGGTGAGGGAAACGCCCAGCACTTTGGTGATGCGCACTAGGGTGGAGAGGTAGAGGTCTTGCCCTTGCTCGTAGCGCCCCCACTGCACGCGGTGTATATCATGCTCGTAGGCGAAGGCCTCGTAGCTGGTATAGCCTTTTTGCTTGCGTAGGTTTTTGATGCGGGTGCCGAGTGCTTGCCTTAGCTCTTCTCTGTTCATGATGCAATCTTAAATAGTCTCGGTGAATAAGCCGTCAACGTATATGCGTACAGCTATAAATTTCTTTCCACAAAAATAGATACTACCGTTGCGATAAATAACCACTGATGAGTATGTAAACTGATGAGTGGGTTACTGATGAGTAGGCAACTGATGAGTGGTTTTTTCTGCCAGCAAATTTTTCTACCATTGCAGAAATTTCCATTGCATGAAAACAAGAAGAACGGTGATCATACCACAGCTATACAAAGAGGAGTTTCCCTTCAGGGTAGAAGAGCTATCGGCATTCAGCTACAAGCACGGCATGTTTCTCATCTCCCTCAAAGACCGCAACATCATCCGCTACGAAACCACCAACCCCGAAGACTTCTTTAACTGGCTCAAAGAAAATGGGGTGAGAGATATTGATGGGTAGTTAGTATTTAGGGTTTAAAATTGCTATGCCTAAGCGAGCTGTGTGTGATGCAAACTTTTGTAGTATATCCGCGAAAAGTTTATCCTTTGCTTTAAGAATGATCTCGTATTTATTAGAATTCTTTAAATCTTCTTCGTTAAGAGTTTGAAATTTATAAAAATCAAAAATAACCCTTTGTGGCTTATCAAATCCATCAATGAAAACAGGATATAGATAGTTGTAGTAACGTTCCCCCTCGAAATATTTCTTATCATTCTCATTGTAGTCCAAATGTATACCTCCAATTATTCTTGATTGAGCTTGTTTTTTATTATTTGAAAAATCACATGGTGGTGTAACTTCTATGCATATTCTTCTCTTCTTAACTGTTTTATAGCTATCATTACTATCAAGGTCAATGTTAGCAGTTTTTTTACCGATGTGAGTAATAAATAGAGGTGAGTCTTTGTCTTTGATTTCGTAAATATTTCCTGGTATGGGCGTCTCCTGAGATAGATTATGTGTGTCTAAAAGTAATAAGGAATTTAAGTTAGAATACAATGTCGGTTTTTTTTGTTCATCTAATTCTAGTTTATACTTCTTCTCATCCGTAAAAAGTTTTTCTACATTATTGTATTTATTGGATATTTCAAATTGCAATGTGTCCATTAGAGATTTTATAAGGTCTTTTTGTAAATCATAACCTTCTGCTCTATCTATTGGAATGCCAGTATAGTTAATGGCTAACTTATATAACATTGATTCCAAGTAGGCGTCTTTATCTTTATTGTTTTCAAACAAGTTGTATAAATTCCATATTGTATTGTCTGAACCACTTTTTACAGATTTATTCCATTCTATAAAAAATGAGGATGAGATATCTTCTTTTAATTTTACTTCAAGATCATTCAACACGGAGTCATAGTTGCCTTTTTTTAAATACTCTTTTTTGTCTAAGGATATGACAAATAAGGGGTGTGTGAATTCATTGTTTTTTTGAAATATTTTGTCACAAAACTCACTGTAGTGATTGTCATGTTTAGTCCATAGGATAATGCCGTAAGTTCCATAGCTGTCGCCTATTATTGTTTTGAAATATTTTCTAATAATTGAAATATTCTCAACGCTTTTCTTGCTATCGTCAAGGTATAAATCTAAGAATATCAGTTTCCTGTTGTTAAAAGGGTGCGTCTGTTGCGCTATCTTCTCAGGTGTGTAATGTTTAGTCCAAATATCTTGTTTTTCAAGATGTTCTATAAGTGCAGCAACTTCGTCTGCCTTATCGTCAATAACTAAAGCGCTGGTAATAAAGTCTTGTAGTATGTACATGTGGGTGGTGTTATTTTTTTTCTTTAGGGAAGCACAAGGCGATAATAGCCTTGTTAACTTTTTTGCTTTTAACCTTATTTGGGAAATCAATGTCGTTTTCATCGGTTATAAATAAGAGTTTACCTTTCATCGCTACCATCATTTCATTTGCTACATGTAGGCCTAGACCTGACCCTATATTATGTGGTTTGCCTGTTTGAAATGGCTCAATAGCAACAGAATAAGGAAGGTTGAAGCCTGGACCATTGTCTGATACTATTATGGAGTTATAACCCGTTATTTGGTCCGTTATATATACTGATATATGCCGGTCTTCTTTTTTAGCATAGCCAAGCCAAAATATGGCATTGTCTAATAGGTTTGTTAATACAGAAGTAGCTTCAGCTTCGGCATAATATGCCTCAAGATCGCTATCTTTCCAGTTGCTCATAACTGTTATTGAATGATCAAGAAATCTAAATTCATAATTGTCTAATGCAGTCTGAACAATCTTATTGAGGGGGGCTTTCTTAATACTTGACTTTTTAAGCATAGTTGAATAGCCCCTAATTATTTTTTCTAGTGAAAGTGATAAACTAATGGCCTTATCTTTCTCATTCCTTTCAATACAACCTGTCAGTTGGGCAATTAGTTTGTCTATTTCATGAATTACTACACCTAAATTTAGTCCTGCATTAGCACTCTTGATTAATATCTCTTTTACTTCTTTATATTGGCTA
Organism: Flavipsychrobacter sp.; assembly: GCA_041392855.1. Classification (NCBI taxonomy): domain Bacteria; kingdom Pseudomonadati; phylum Bacteroidota; class Chitinophagia; order Chitinophagales; family Chitinophagaceae; genus Flavipsychrobacter; species Flavipsychrobacter sp. The sequence goes on along the minus strand of JAWKLD010000001.1, from coordinate 1,801,124 downwards.
TTGATTCTATACAAGTAGTCTAAAATCTCGTTTTTTACTTCAGGTGACTTGATTTTTTCTTCAACTAATAATGATAGCTCGTTTAAGTCTGATAGTACAGGCTCTATAGCCTTATGCTTTTTATATAAAGTAGAAAGTAATGATTTGTCTATGTTTCTTTCTCGAACTATTAAGGAGAGAGCATAATTTACAGCCTCTGTAAAGTTGAAATAAGATTCATTTTCGATAAATCCTTCACGATTGGTTTTTTCCGTTAGCCCAGTACTAAGAGTTCTGTTTAACTTAACTGACCCTATGGCAATATTGTTACTAATGTTTCCTCCAACACGTCTAACTCTTTTTAAATCTATGCCCAACCAATCGTTATCTCGTTCTCCATAATTATATACTCTAACTCCATCACGGTACACCCTTATGCCTCCATTCTCTTTTAAGTAGTCTTTTAACGCTTTCTTTTCTGTATTTACAAAGCTGAATATTTGAGAATCGGTATCAAATATTATTAAGTCAAATTCAATAGGTCCTATATTGTGTTCTTTAAGGTCTATGTCTTCATAAACTCTATCATTCTCATTCCATTTTTTTATTATTTTATCTTCGTCTAAGAGGTCTTTAGTAGATACTTGACGTCCTTTGTCAATTTTCTCAAGTGTATCCCATGGTTTAAATTCGTAATTGAATTCGGTTATAGTAGAGCCATCCATTTTGCAATGTGCGAAGTATAGAGCATTATTCTTAATGTCTTCAAAATTAGGTAGTCCTTCAAATACATTTGTATTACTTGTTGCTATAACACTAAATGAATCATTTCCATCAGAAAAGGGACTATTTAATGACGTGATATTTCGATATACTTCCCTAAGTTGTCTTCTGTCCCAGCCAGTTTTTAAATCTTCTATTTCTATTTTTAAACCTGTAGAATTTTTAAATGTTAACGGAGTAGGAGATTCTGTTAACTCAATTGAAAAGTCTTTTATTGATTTTGCTGATTGTAAGTTGTTCCAATCTATATTTAATTCAACTTCTTTCCCAGTTATTGTTTTGGATATTAAGCGAATCTTATTGCCAAGTTTATGTATCCCCAATCTCCCTATGCCTTTTTCTCCTAGAGGTACTCGGCCGCATTCGTTAAGTTTTAAAGAGTTTTTCTTGTTATCCGTACCTACGACTAACCATACAGTTTCTATTATGTTCTTATCCATCCCTGAACCATCATCTTTAATAGTGAGTTTGGTTAACTTAGAGCCTGAAAAGTGAAAATCTACTGTACATTTAGTTGCACAAGCATCATATGAATTTTTTATTAATTCAAATAAAGCAATGCTTTCATTTTTTATTAAATCTTCACCTAAGTGAGATAAAATACGAGGAGATATTGAGAAATTAAGATTCATTAAATTAAATGAGTTTTGTGCCATTTATATTCTCAATGAGGTCGTACGGAATATTTAATACATGACACTCACCAAGCTAATATAGTTAGTAAAAGTAATCTATCCCACCGTGTTTTCACCCCTTTTTTGTTAACGTAGCGTCGTTGTAGCCATCCTGCCGCTGCAGTGTGCGACGCAACGGGAGCTTAATAGCAAGACTCAAGGCGGCTGCAAAACCTTTACCTACCCACTATTTATTTTCCCCAACACCACCCGCTCGGCATATTCCTTAAAGTAGGTCTGGAAGAAGTAGCGCATGGCATCGAAGAGGTCCATCTTGTAGATGCTGCGGTCTTTGCGCAGGGTGCCGGGGCGTGGGCTGTCGTCGTCTATACGGGCTATGATGCAGTCGTTGATGAGCTTGGGGCAGTGTGCCTTGCTGATGCGCAGGTTGGGGTACTCGGCAAAGAGGGTGTTGATGAGCAGGCGGCTATCGTGGTGCTGTAGGTTGCGCGAGTTGAGCGCCAGCTGCTTGGGGCTGAGGCGTAGGTAGCTGCGTATCATCTGGTAGTAGGTGCTGTGCTTCTGGTCGAAGCCTATATCGCCACGCGAGCCACTGGCATCGCCCGTGACGTAGAGGATGCTGGCGGGGTAGGTGGCGCGTATCTGCTGGCAGAGTTCACTGAGCTGGTGCTCTACGGCAAACTCACGGATGATGTGGATGAAGCTATCGCGCTTGCCCTTGTGGGGGCTCATTTGTATCGCCACGCAGGTGAGGGGCTGGCGGTTGAAGTCGAACGAGAGGTACACGGGATAGCTGGGCAGGAAGGACAGCTCGGGGGCTATGTGTTTATCACGATCGAAGGCAAAGAGCCAAGGGGCATCGTTGGTGCGCAGTCCCCATTCTCCCAATGCATAGATGCGGTATTGGTTGTGGTCGTATAGGCGCATTTGTTCTATCTGCTGGCGGTCTACTTCGGTAAGGTGAGGGTTGTCTTTATAAGTGCTGTGGATGATTTGCGTGTCGGGCAGGGCTTGGTCGAAGAAGTGTTTCTTGAGCCAGTGGTCTTCGTGTATGGGGTTGAAGCTGAGGGTGATCTGTATATCGTCCACACCACGCGCACGGCGGTTGAGCTCGGCAAAGTCTTCAAAGTCCAGTTCGCTGGCTTCTTCTATGAGTATGCGGTGCAGCCCTTCGAAGGACTTGAGCTTCTCTGGGTCGTCCAAGCCGCGAAAGATAATTTGCGAGCCGTTCTCTTTGTGGGTGAGTATACGGTCGGTCTTGTTGAAGGCAAACTGCTCGTGCAGTCCCAGCTCGCTAATGCGGGCACGGAAAGAAGGGATGACCGAGTCGCGCAGGGTAGAGCCTACTTTACGTATCACGAGGGTTTTCAGCGGACGGTCGGCAGCGATGATGACCTCTTTCTGCGCAGTACTAAAACTCTTGCCGCTACCTGTGCCACCATAGTTGATCACAAAGCGAGTAGTGATGGTCCATAGGGTATGAAAGAGGTTGGTGAAGAGGGAAGATGCATAGTTGTCGAGCGCGTTCATGATAGGAAATTGGTGATAATTTACAATAGCAAAAATACAAAATATTTATGTGAATAAGAAATTCCTTATTTGGGGTGATATGTTAAGCGTTTTATTTATATGTTGATTTTTATTAATTTGTAGGAAATGGATGCTTATGAAAAAGGTTACATCCTATATTGTGGTGTTATTGTTGCTATCGGCAGCAGTAACTACAGCACAGCCCGTGCGCCCGCTGTATCAGGTGCATTACGATAAAAGTACCCAACCATCGGGCACTAAGTTGTATATAAACGACTCTACGGTTTATGTATATGTGCCGGGCTCTATGCGGGGGAGCACGCCTATGTGCGATACGGTGCATTATGATTCGCTCAAGCGATATGCGGTAGATCCATCTACACTAAAGGCAACACTCACGAGTGTATATGTGCGATTGTACAACAGTAACAACCAGCTATTGAAGTATACCATCACGGGTAAAGATGTAGGCGGGTGGAAAGAGATGATGAGGTTTGAGTGGAGCTATAGCAATGGTATGGTGAGCAACTATAAAGAGTACTACGACCTCTACGATAATAACTCGGGCAACTTTTACTATGGCCTAGCTGCGGAGAGGCGCTACAGTTATAATACAAATGGTACAGTAAGTTTGATGGACCTCTTTGCAGACCAAGGGTATATAGGGCTGCCGTTAATGCATACATCTAAAACCTACTATAAGTACAATAGTAAAAGCATTAAGATAGCCGATAGCCTCCTGAACAATATAGGCGGTACATGGAAGCATGCCAAGTTTACCGAGTATCTATACAACAGTAATGACAGCCTGATACAAGTGGATGAATATGGCATCAGCGGAGGCACTACAAAATCGCTGAGTGCTACTACTTACTACTTCTACAATGCCAAAGGTGAGCTTATGGGAGATAGCGTGCGAACGGATATACCAAACCGTCCTATTAATCCCAGAATGCATTTCTACTCACGTGATACCTCAGGGAAAATTGTAAATGAAAGTCTCATCATGCCTAAGTCGTCTGGTAATCAATTTATCTATACCGAGTATAAATACCATAACAACGGACACGTAAATATGGTAAGGTGGGGAGCAAGCAAAACACTTACACAAGTAACCTTTGCCGATAGTACTTTGTATTATTATTCGTGGACGCCGACTGCTGTACCACAGGCATCTTCCATTTCACAAGAGCTTATACTTTATCCCAACCCAGCTACTGACGTTTTGCATATTGATAGCAAAGTACTCTTTGATAAAGGTTATATCTACAACAATATGGGGCAGCTGGTAAAAGAAATAAATGCTAATACGACACAAGTAGACGTCAGCATGCTTCCTGCGGGCAACTATGTGTTGCAGCTCATTAATAGTAATAGTCAAGTACAACGAAACTTTGTAGTAGTGAAGTAACATTAATGGATACCTAATATTACCTTAACCACATCTGTCAGTATTGGGTCAATTATGTTAATACTGCTTTGTAGTGTGCAAGGGTGTTTGTAACTTATGAGTGATTTTAAGGCAGCTACCTATGCACTATTCGAAAATTCAATTGTCATTAGTCTTTTTTTTATTCCTATTACCATTTGTTGGAGCTGCACAGCAGTGGCGAGTGGTAGAAAAGCGAGTGAGCTTGCGTGTAGCTGGTGGGCTATATAATACGCTAGATAGCATAAGGTATAGCTACGATGCTACCAGCAACAGAGGGAGTAATTATACCAACGATACTATCAACTATATTTCTTTTAGCCAAAATGCTGGCGCAATCATTGGTAAAAAAACATACGACAACGACGACCATATATTGGTAGATGCTGTAATGAGACGAGTGCAAAGCAACGTAGTGCAAGTGCAAACAGAAGACTCCTTTACCTACCAGGCAGGTAACCTGATTTTGCAAAGAAGGTTTCAACCACAGTACGTAGCTGGTAAGTATCAATTGTCGCTGACCGATAAATACCAATATGACTACGATGCGCAAAACCGAGTATCGCTCAAGAAAACAAATAACTATTATAGTGGTGTAATAGCCCCCGATACCTTTTATAATTACTATGCCTACAATACTAAAGGACAATTGGTGAAGGACAGTATCAACAAAGTAAGCAATGGTGGAGCTCCTACCCGTTATGTATGGCATTATTTTGCCTACAATGCTAATGATGATACGCTCTACTGGGAGCAACATACTATAGATACTGCAGGAAAAGCCATTCTTTTTTCTAGGGTAGACTATAGCTACAATGCACAAGGGCAGCTTCTGTCTGATAGCTTGTACTATGGCCCTGGCAATTCATTGAAACATATAAAGCATAGCTACACTTATGATAGTCAAGGCAGGCTGACGGCAGACACCACAAAAGAGTATGGTTATATGGCTAGTAATTATGTGACAACATATACCTACACACCATTCAATTACTATAGCGAGGAAAATATAGCCATGATAGATACAAATGGCAATATGCAGCCTTACCATAGAGTGAATTATGAGTACGAACTGTACTGGCCAGTAAGTATAAATGAATTGGCCAATAATAATGATAACCTGACCCTTTACCCCAACCCTGCTACTCATGTGCTACATATAAAAATTGAAACGCCTTTTGATAAAGCCTACATCTATAGCAACACGGGGCAGCTGGTAAAACAGGTAGAAGACAACACTACACAAGTAGACATCAGCCAACTACCCGCGGGCAACTATGTGTTGCAGCTTCTTGCCAATGATGAAATGATCAGTAGGCAGTTTGTGGTAGTACGCTAAATATAAAGCCCCTGCACGGTGCAGAGGCTTGAGGGATGTTGCTATTATAATAGAGGTGTTTAATTGATGTCTACTCTTGCTGAGTTGGGCGTTAGGTTGGTCCACATAATATTATTGATGGTAACCAATGAACATAATGGAGGGTTGACCGCTACCGAATGAGTAGGCACAAAGAAGTTGGTACCTCCAAGGCATTTATAAACAATGCTAGATGGCGTGCCACAAGCCGTAGAGCCCGTTACCTGTACTGCAGTAAAATAATCAGCCGCTGTAAGGCCGCCCATACCACCCGGTACTGTACTAGGGTCTGGGAAGCTGATGCTGCTGGCAGGTGCCATGGTAATGATGTTGCTTAAGTAAGGTGTACCGCAAACACCCGTTGGGTCGCCGTGCAATACAATGTCTAGCGTGTGAGTAGTGTTGTTGTACACACTGATGCTTTTTACTTGTGCTTGTGCCGCTATGCCTATAAGGCAAAGTAGCGCCAAGGCTAATAATGCTTTTTTCATGTTGGTGATCATTTATTGATTTTAAAAAATGTAACACAGGATTGTTGTGTCAAGAAAAAATGCCTCGCATGTAGCGAGGCAATGTTGATCTTATTTTCTGTTAGTTGATGGTAATGCCTGCATGTGTTGGTGATAAGATGTTCCATGTAATGGTAGATGAGGAGCACGGTAAGCAGCCGCCGGCGCCAAATGTTTCCAGTACCCAGTTATTGACCAGCACTGTACCCGTAATGCAATCACTCACATCGGCAACGCCGGCTGTGGTGCAAGCAATATTAGGGTCGCCATGATATACTCTTATCATAGTAAACATGTCTGGCCCACCCAGTATAGGTCCGCCACCCTTTATCAGCCCACCGGGCACACCCGTAGGGTCTAGGTAGGTAACCGAAGATGTAGGCCCAAGGGAAATAACACTACTTACATAGTCGGCTTGGCAGGCAGGTACTGCGCCCAGTACTGTGCCATACATCGTATAGTATACGGTGCAGCTTGTGTTGTTAGTAATAGTAAAGGAATTGTATTGCGCATTGGCAACAAATGAGAAACTGCATAGCAAGGCTATGGCTAACAATAATTTTTTCATGATGATAAAATTTGGTGATTAGGTATTGTAAAATTAATGAATATGTTTTTGCTGAGAAAGCGTGTTATCACCCATTTTTTGTTAATGGTAGTAAATAGAAAAGCCCCGAATTATGCAGGGCTTTTCTATTTATTTTTCTTGCGCTTACTTTATGTTTTAGGAACTATAGCTACTCTCATTCCGCACTACCTGACTACAGAAAATGGTTTTGAGATCATTCCTTGTTCTGTTTTTACAGAAAAGAGGTATTGCCCATTGGCAAAGTTTGTAATTGGGATAGCCTGTTGACTAGCTCCGTTCGTTACATTTTTTTGAAACAGGAGCTGCCCCTGCAGGCTATGTATGCTTATAGTATAAGGTGTGTTATTGTGGCCGCTTACGCTATAATGGAGCAGCTGCCCGCTAGTGGGGTTGGGGTATAGTGTGAGGGTGGGGTTGTTGCCTTGCGCTGCCGTGCTAACTGTACTAGGCCAAATGCTTTCGTAACGGTATACCTGACTGTCTGATGATACAGTCCATCTTTCGTTAATGCCATCCCAATTGTTCTTTACAAATAGTTCCAGATAGTTGGAGCTGTTATACACCTCTGTTATTTTATTATTTGGGAAGAAGCTCTTTTCCTTTTCTTCCCAATATTGTTGTATCGTATATTTTATGAGCGGTGTTTTACTTGCTATGGCATAGGTCGTTCTATAGAAGTACACCCATGTGTTATTGGTCCACAAACTTACATCCTCATTTATCAGTTCATTTTGTGCATCGTATTGGCTTTCAAATTTTCGTTCGTTCTCCCATCCGTTGGCTGTAGGTTTTTGGATCACATGGAGGGTTTCCAGTCCGTTGGTATAGGCATAATATTCTCTTCTCTTGTTCTCCCATTTTTTGAATGTAAAGTTATAGTCTTGCCGTGTATAGGTGCTGATGTTGTTGTTGGGGGTGTAAGTGTAGGTGTCGTGCTGCTCGGTGATGTAGCTATTGGTTTTGTTGTCCCAAGCTTCTAAGATATATTCCGTTAGGTTGTTTTTTGTGTCGTAGATATAGTTGTGGCGTCTATTGCCTACAAATTGGTTTAGGCTTTGGGAATAACCTTTAATTTCATAGGTCTGTATGTCGCCATTAGTATTGTAGCTAGTAATATGTTGGAGCGAAGTATCCCATATATTACTGCTACGGTTCCATCTCAACTCCTGTCGTTTTATCTCATTTCCGTTGCTATTGTAGGTGTAGTAGATCTTTCCGCTGTCGGGTGTAGTGCCCGGAGGAGATGTACTGGGTACAGTTTTAAAGGTTCTTTTAGAGATGCGCCATTGTGCGTCAAATTCGTTATTCACTTCTGTTACAGGAAGGTAGCCATATATAGTACTATAAACCCATAGCTTACTAGTGTTGCATTTTAGCTTATTGCTCGAATAGTCTTTAGCGCCACCGGGTAGTTTGTTGTTACTAGCATAAGTTATAGCTACTGTGTCTACAGAGGTTAAACCCTTATTAGTATAGCCATGCTTACTGACAAGGCGTAGCTGTGCATCAACTGGTGCGTGGGCTAAAAGGAGGGCTAATAGTAGAATGCTGATCTTTTTCATGAGTGTATAGAGTTGTATACTAAAGATATGGTAATTTTTTTTAACGGAATTGAGGCGGTTTTATTGCCCCTATAAATGACAAAACCGATACCAAGCACGTAGTGATAGTGCAGTACCTATATTGTATCTTGGTAGCACAACCTTATTTATGAAGCTGTCAACCTTTTTAATTGTTTTCTTAATCGTAGTAGCTGCCTCTGGCTGTAAAGAAGAGTACCAAGAGGGTAGGTATAGACTAGTGGAAGAGACAACCTATAAATATGGGTGGTCAAAATTTTTTGATTCGAGTGTAGTGAGTGTGCTGCAATATCGGTACAAAGAAGATAGTAGTGGCAGGCGCACTTACGAGAACCCAAGAGCAGATTGTGATACCTTTCTACGCTATACCTATGAGATGGATGGGGAGGTACGGCTGCTAGAAAAAGAAGTTCGCTCTTACAATCATTTTGGATTGCAAGACACTGCATGGCAATATAGGCCATATGCAAATGGTAAGCACCCCATAAGTTTTACGGCAGTAGACTATACAAACGATACACTACCTACTACATCGTATACCTATACTGATATGCTGGCGAGTACAGCAATGGTGCCAATGGAGAAAGCAGTAATTACAGACACGGTCGTCAAAGAGCCTCATTTTACTTTATTGGCGAAAGTTGTATTGGCATATAAAGATGGGAAGCTTACAAATAGAGTAGGGTACGGTATCAACAATGATAGCACATTAGTAATGATGGGGAAGGATATATATATAGACGGACAAATAAGCGTTACAGAAGAGTATGTCAATAATCCCGACTATTATGGCATAGTTGATAAGGAGACACCTCTACACTTTGAGAAAAGGTATATTTATGATAGTGCGCAGAACAGGCAACTAAGTAATACCTATATCGTATCTGAAGAGGACACCCTTGCAATATGGCATAAGGAGTATAAACAGTATGATGATAAAGGGCAGCTTGTAGAGCATAAAAATTTAGCTCGTACACCTGATTCGTTTGTCTATGAAGGCTTTACTCGATATACCTATACCCCCAAAGGAGCAGTGGCAACTATGCTGTCTGTAACAAGTGGTATACAATCGCTGGCTAGTGTAAAAGAAGTAAAGTATAGCTACAATAGTATGGGCAAATTGATAGCTGAAGCAACTACACAATATGAAGACACTGCAAGAACACAGCCAATTAGCCAAAGCTTAGTAGAAACTACTTATGACATTTATGGAAAGAAAGCAACTACTAGCCATTACTTAATTGAAGAAACTGCTCCCAAAGAAGAAAGAAAGAAATTGGTGGAAAGAAAAGTATACACCTACGAAGCCTACTAAACCATGAGAACCGCCTGTTACATATCAATACTACTTCTCCTAGCTACCCATGGCTATGGTCAGCGGTATAGGCTGGTGGCCGACTCTACGTATGAGTATGATAGTAATGGTACACGCATGATAGAAAGTGTGACAAAAATATCTAGGTATGGATATAGAGAGTGTAAAATATCACCGCATCCAAAGGGACAGCATTTGCCATTTTATGATACTGCGTTTCATTTTATAATACAAGGTGATAGCCTTTATCTGAATGATTTGTACGTTTACAACTACAGTAAAAGTGGAGCTTTGCTTGAGCTTCATAAATATATGCAAGTTGAGCTGTATGCAGTTGATACAATGCAAGATGGTACAATGAATTTTGGGGAAACCTACTTGTATCAAAATGGTTCATACGTGCCTGTAAGAAAAGATACCTATACATACAGTAAAACAGACAAGCTGATTGATGTTATGTTTTATGAGTCAAATGCTAAAGGTTTAGACAACTCTTTTACCCGTCCCACCAAATACGATTTTAGATTAATTAAAAAAGGTAAGTATGATTACTTTTTGGGTAATCGTCATGTGCATAAACTATACAATTGCTATTTCAATGAAGGGTGTAAAATTGAAGAAAAGTATAGATATAATTTAAAAGGCAAGTTGGTTAAGGAAACAGACTACTACGGAGGTAATATTACAGCTATTACAAAATGGAGATACAAAAAAGGTAAGCTAAGCAGTATTGTAACGCAATACTACGACAATTATGATGCTAAGCGGGTAAAAGGATATAGAGAAGATAAAGAGTATAGTTATGTAGGTGATAATGAAGTGGCAACGATCAGCAGGTATTACGAAAAGGAGTATACACCTATGCGCAAGCTGGAACAGACTTATAATGAATCAGGTCAAACATTGATGTTTAAGATTTCTAAGTATTACGAAGAAGGCGGCTATGATATAGACTATGTAGGTTTGTGGCACTATCGTTATACTTCTGATAATCGCTTGCTAGAACTAGAGGAGAGCGTATCTGACGATGGCGTTAATTTTGAAACTGTTGAGAAAACCACCTACACCTACGAAGCCTACTAAATGATGAGAACCGTATGTTACATATCAATACTCCTCCTCTTAGCTACCTATAGCTATGGGCAGCGGTATAGGCTGGTGGAAGTGAAGGATTGTAATTGTTACCACTATGGGATGGATAAGGATTGTTCCATTACTAAATATAGCTATAAAAAAGGCACACAAAGAGGTAGCTCATTTGATGCGGAAAAAGTGCTTTTCGATACAATGCGGCATTTGTATTTTTTTGATGAAAAGATGAAAATATCTGCGGTGGACATATACAATGATATTGGACTTTTAGATACCTCCTACCTATACTGGTATCGTGATGATGCTACAATACCTTTTATGTGCTATAAATACAATGCTAAACAACAGCTGGTAGCAAAAGAGTATTTTTACAAAGCATATGAAAGACTAACTTTTGACGACCTTATAAATGATACCCTCGATTTTAATACGTTGACTAGCTATGGTCTGCAATTGATGTCAGTAGATTCTATGTTTTATAAAGGGGAGGATACTTTTTTGGTGAAGCATTATGAAATGGATATACAGCCTCAGATTTCTTCTTCAGGGGAACAACCTGATTATATCGTAACACCTGTTTTGACGAATTTACAAGAGCATATATATGCTGGGGCAACTATTAGTTGTCAATTAGTAAAGCCTAAAATGTATGGTCTCGAAGCTAAACGTATTTGGTACGATAAGAATAAAAAGCCCATCCTCATTACTACCTGTAGCATGGATAGTGATGGCGAGTACACGGAGAAAGACTCAACTAACATTATATATTTAGATAGTAATACCCGAATAGAGGATAAATATCTTTTTGGCAAGGTGACTAGTTCGACACAAACAAAATTTGTCGAAGAGCGAGATACGCTAAATAGAGTAATAAAGAAAATTAAGCACTGGACGTATAATTTTGATTTTGATGATGGGTTTAAAACGGTGGAAGAGTATAAGTATAACAATAGAGGCTTTTTAGTGAACAAAAGTTATACGTTGTACAATTTGTACAATGCTCAAGGCAATAGGCCTCAGGAGACCAGAATGACCGTATATAAGTATGCTACTTCTGGCTACCTGAGAAAAAAGGTGTATAAGAGAACTACGTATGACTATTATCCCAAAAAGAAAAGAAATAGTTACAGACATATAACCACCTACACCTACGAAGAATACTAAAAAAATCACCCCCATTATGCCAAGTGGAGGTGCTGTTATCTATCAATATGTTGACTAAAAATTACCGTTCTATAGAAAAAAGCTGGGATGCTTTACCTGTTCTTGTTACTATAGAGAGTAGGTATTGTCCACTTGGTAGCTGGTCTGTGGCTATGGTTTTAAGTGCAGCCCCATCCTCAACTTCGTATTGAGCGATTACCCTGCCAAGTACTGTGCTAATGACTATAGTATAAGGCTGCCCGTTATGCTCCATTACTTGCACATTAATAAAATGCCCGCTAGATGGGTTAGGATATACAGTAGTTTTTATTTTATGCTCCTTTGCTGTATTGACAGATAATGGCCAGACAGCCTCGTAGTAATAACGGGCACTATCGCCCCTAAGGCCATTGAACCTCCAATCGTTGGCAATAGTATCCCAGTGCTTGGTTACTTTCATCGTTAGTTGGTTATAGCTATTGTATGATGTATATATCTTGAGCCCATTTTTAAAGCTCTTGGTAGTCCTGTCATAAGCGTATTCAATTACATTTTTTACCAACGGGTTTTTACTAGTATATATATGCACTTCTTTTACGTGGTCGGTTAGGGTAGCCGGGTTGAAATCGTTATGCTTATGGTAAACAGTATCCAGGTCGCCCTGAGCATCATAGGTGTATATGGTCACTTTCCTAGAGGTGTCACCATTTTGTTTAAAGAACTCTACCATCTTTGAGGTGACTTGGTGGCTACTATTATAGACGTAGGTGTACCTGCTGTAAGGCTCCCATTTATTATTTTTATAGTCTTCAACAAAGGTGGTGTCTAAGTTGTTGTTGGCATCGTAAGTATAAGTATGCCGTTGATTAGAGTCGAATGACGCTGTGGCGCCATCCCATTTTTCACGAATACCTAGCGTGATTTTTTTGTTGTTATTATAGGTGTTGCTATATCTGAACTCTTTTTTGAGCTTATTGTTAGCGTCCTGTTGTTCAAACAAGTAGGTTGTCCAATTTCCATTTGCGTCAAAAGTTCTTGTTTTTCTTGTAGCGCTGTCCCACTGGTTGGTCTTGTCGTTCCAGACTAAATTTATACGAGATGTGTTGTTATTGTTGTTGTCGTAGGTGGAATATTCTGCATCTAAATTGTATAGTGTATTACTAAATATGGCAGCAAATGTCGATATGGTTTTTACATTGTTCCAGTTCTTGTCATAGGTATACATTGTTTTCCCTCCTAGAAAATACTGGTTAAGGGAATATTTCCTTTTTATTAAAGTGTCGGGTTTGTCAATAGTTCTATTGTTGAAGTTATAGATATATACTCCTGTGTCAACAGACTTGGAAGAACTGGCAGGGGCTATTGTTTTGTAGTAGGCTACGAGTCTGCTTTGTGCTGAAAGCGTGCCGCTGAATAGTAATAATATTGACAGAAGTTTAAAGGTTCTCATAAACTAAATATACGTTTATTTGAAATGAATCGAATGAGGGGTATCTATATAAAAGACTACCGTTTGCAGCGTGATAGTTGGGTGAGATGGCATACTAAAAAAATACACCCTCGCCATAGGAAGCGAAGGTGCCGTGTAAAATAGAAAACCCCTGTTTTTCAAATATAAAGTAAATAGAAAAGCAACAGAATCGGTACGAATTAGTTCTATAGCTCGAGCACCCCATCTATCCAAAAGCAAAAGGTATTGACTAACTTGCAGGCTCAATAGTATTTGTATGGCCAACAACACCGAGCACAATGCTGCCGTATGCGAGCGCTACCTGCGTTTTGTAATAGAGATAGAGTACACGGGCAATTATTATTATACCATCTGGGGTACCGACCACACCAGCCCCGAAGAAGAAGATAAAATGCTGGTAGATGAGGAAGGGCAGTTCCTACTGTTCAAAACCATAGATGCTGCCATAGCATATGTAAAAGAGCAAAAGGATCTATTCGATCGTGAGCGTTTTGATGGTTGGCTAAAAGAAATAAATCTACCATTAACCCCGCATATGGGTATAGACCTGGATCTATTGCAGGATGAAGAGATAGACATCTCTACCGAAGAGAGTTTTGAAGAACTTATCAATACCCAAAACTTTGTGAGCGACTATGCCCACCAGTCGGGAGACGAGTACTTGATGGACTTGTTTTATGAGCATCCTTTAGAGACACTTTTTGACCTATATATAGACACCTACTTGGAAGAAGGCACAGAAGCACCACCCATTCCTAAAGGGTTAGAAGAAGACGCTGTTCCTAAGCTCAACGAGGTGTATGATCTTATCGCTAAGAAGATAAAGATCATGTAAACGTGGAGGACTATACAGAGCATAATGAGAAGCTTTCTAACGAATATGACCGTTTTGTAGTAAGAGTACACTACAAAGGAGAGGAGTATTACACGCTAAGAGGTGGCGACTGGCAGGATAACTACTTTGATAAAGTTCTATTAGATGGAGAGGAAAGTTTATTACTCTTTAAAACCATAGACAATGCAATAGACTATGCTAAAAACTGGGAAAATCTTTTCGATAAAGAAAACTGGGAAGCATGGTTGTCGCAAATAAAGCTCCCCATCGAACCAGGTCTGTCAATAAATCTCGACCTGCTTAATGTAGACAGCATGGACTTAGACAACTTCCCTGCATATATCCATACCGTAGATGCAATAGATTTTGCAGAGGAATATTGTGACCAAGTTGATTTGTGTTGGGGAGTAGATATGGAGAATGGGAATGGCAAAGGCAAAGGTTCTTTAAATGGTATTAGCACTGTAGTAGATAAGTATATAAAAGGTGATGAAAAAGAGCGCAATAATATTATAAGACAGTATCGTGTAGGTATAATGTCAATGGATTATATAATAACCAACCAAAAGTTGCTTTACACTGCTGTTTCTAATAGGGTGAAAATCATGTAAACGTGGAGGACTACACAGAGCATAACGAAGAAGTTTGCGAGCAGTATCAGCGCTATGTAGTAGAGATGCTGTATCAGGATATGGAGTACTGTACCATATGGGGGGTAGATAAGACCAGCTTTAACGAGGAGGATAAAATGCTGATAGATGAGCAGGGGCATTTCCTTTTATTCCTAACTGTAGAAGATGCTATTGCTTACGTCCAGCAATGGGACCAAGCATTTGACAAGAGCAACTGGGATGGTTGGCTGGCAGCAATAAAACTCCCCATTGAGCCCGATACGGTGGTAGACCTTGACCTGCTGAATGCAACTGCTATAGATGTAGAGAACGTTGCGCTCTTCGACCATACCGTTACGGCCAAAAACTTTGCCAGCGACTACTGCTACCAAATAGAGGATGAGAGTTGGACAGATGCCTTTAGTGGATATCCGTTAATGAATTTTTTCGATGCCTTTATGGATAGGCATTTTTGGAGCGGGGTAGCACAGCCCGAACCTATAACGGAACAACTACTTGCTGATGTAGTGCAGCAGCATAGAAAACTATACGCCTTTCTGCAAAGTAAGATAAGGTTGTGCTAAAAAAATCCCCTGCCATGAATAGCAGGGGTGCGTTACACTAAAAATGAAACCTAATCGGTATAAAAGAAGAAAAAATAAGCACTAGTGCCAACGAATTTGTTCGGGTGTAAGCTTGTCTTTTATTAAACGATTATAACTACAACAAAAAAGCCCTGCATAGAGCAGGGCTAACATATATATATGTTTTGTGTGTTTTAGTGTATTTCTATTTGTTGTGTGTTTGGGCCAGTTTGTGTAGTGTATATGGAGTAAGTGTTGCCATTACATGCAGTACAGGTGTTACTGTTTTTTATTTGCACATTGCCAATAGTTGATGTGCCTATGCACAGCCCCGCAGGGTAGTCTTGAGGTGCGCTACAGGTAACAGGGTTGTTCTCAAAAATAATGGCGATACTAAATAGACCATTGCTCCCCAATTGGTTATTCATAGGGTCGGTCATGCCTCCAGGCACAGTAGAGGGGTCATTAAAGTTGATAGTTGTTCCTGCATTTACAGCAACAATACCGCTGCGATAATTACTGCTACAAGAAGGGTCGCTTGGCTGGGCTCCGTGCAGTACCAAATAAATTCGACATGGCGTACTGTTTTTAATGGTGATGCCATTAGTGCCTTGTGCTTGTGCAAAAATGGTGCATAGACATAGCAATGCTATGGCGAAAAACATTTTTTTCATTGTATTGTTTTTTTAGTGATTAAATAATAGTGTTTGATAGGGCATGTACTCACCATGTCATGAATAGGCAAGTATAGGCATGTAGATACGGTCAGGTGTGATCATCACCTGCTAGGTATACTTAAGTATATTTTTTGATTGATGTTAGTAAATGGCTATTTCCATACTAGAGCTACCTGTTTGTGTCGTCTTTATCGTATAGGAACCGATATACTGACAAACAGTAGTAGCTGTGGGGTTGTAATGGAAAAAAGGTACGTTGTTGAATGACGTATTACCATTACAGAGTCCCGCCTGATACATTTTCATTCCTGAGCATCCGCTGTTAGGGTTGGCAGTAAAGACATTTACAGTATTGAATACACCATTAGCACCTAATGCAGTGCCGCCTGAGTTGTTTACACCTCCTGTTACATAAGTAGGGTCTATATAATCAACAACACCGGGAGGAATGGCAATAATGGCACTTCGGTAGTCTGGTGCACAAGGTACACCTCCTATAGTGTTTCCGTTGATAATAACATAGATGTCATTACTGGTAACATTTTTAATGGTTAGCGTGTGGATGTTTTGGGCGTGAGTAAAGAGCACGGTAAGGCATAGTACTGCCATGGTGAACAGTAGTTTTTTCATAGTTGCTATTTAATTGTTTAAAAAATAAATCAGGGTTCTATGACGGTGAATTCCGGAATAACGAGCATAGGTTACTAAAACTAGCAGAGGTGTGATCAGAACCAAAGCTGAATGTTAGTGGAAGGAAAGACATTAGTGTGACAAACTAAGGTTGGGTGATTATTAAATAAAACTTATTGATTTAAATGTAGTTAGCAACGATCGACGTTGCGACGTATGGTATACTATCTTCTTTGCTTTTCTTTTCTATGTTTTACTTTTCTTTTCTTAGTCGATGGCTTCCGACGCTTAAGCGTGCTTGTGCCGAATGGTAGGGATATGAAAAATGCCCTGCGCGAAAACAAGGCATGTAAGGTAAAAGATATGTATTTGAAAATTATAAGGCAAAGTTACCAATACTATTCTCCTTGAGAAAGGGTATAATCACCTGATTTAGATTCGCTTATATTTAGGGTGTTTACACGCTTGTCTTGTATATGTTTTAGCCCTTACCTTTGTTCGGTAATCCTAATTGTCTTTTTTGATTTTTGACTTGGATTATATGGTGAAACGCAGCAGTACTTTGTACTGCTGTGTTTATATACATAAAAAAATAGCCGTCTTTTAAAGACGACTATTATATAAACGTACTATAAGGGTGTGCTGTTAGAATATTTCTATAACAGCTGCGGTTGGAGAAGCTGCTGTCCACTGTACCGTTACATTGCCGCACAGGTTGCATGTGAATGGTATTACATCATAAACTAATAAAGAAGTAGATGTAGGCCCTAGACAGCCACTGCCGGTAATGCTTGGTCCACCCGGCGTAAGACATGCAACAATACCTGCATAAGCAGGGTTGCCCTCCAGCACTT
The DNA here is from genome assembly GCA_041392855.1 of Flavipsychrobacter sp. Lineage (NCBI taxonomy): Bacteria > Pseudomonadati > Bacteroidota > Chitinophagia > Chitinophagales > Chitinophagaceae > Flavipsychrobacter > Flavipsychrobacter sp. The sequence goes on along the minus strand of JAWKLD010000001.1, from coordinate 1,783,521 downwards.
GTACACGTGTAAAAACGTCTGTAGCGCCTAATGTTGTTCCGCCACCATTCATGCCACCAGGCACTGCTGTAGGGTCGCTATATCCAAATGTAGCCCCTGCGGGTACTTGTATCGGGTTGCTACTGTGAGTGGTAGCGCAGGCTCCTGTACTTCCGTATAATACAATCCATACATCGCAAGAGCTGGTGTTTTGAAAACCAATAGAATTTACTTGCGCCCTAAGGGACGTCGTGATAGCACATAGTAGTACTAGGAATAATAGTTTTTTCATGTGTATAGTTTTTATGTTTAAAAAAAAGTCTCCCTAGTTAATGTTGATCGTAGCATTAGTGCCTGAAGTACTCCAGCTAACATAGGTTGCAGGGGAGCAGGTGCAAACAGTTGGTGATGGAGGAGGTACGGGAAGAGTAGTAGCATCAGAATACTGGCTACCGCCTGTACATTCATATACCGACATAGCATTGGTACCGCAGTTACTGTTGGCTTGTACCTGTACCAGATGAAAAAGTGTAACGCCGGCAGGGAAACCTACCGCTTGAGGGTTGGGAATGTTGATTGTTGAAGATCCGTTTACTGTTGTAGTAGTAGCAGTGGGTGTAGCGGCACCACATGTAGCACTACTGCCTGCATAGAAAATGAGTTCAACAGCACAGCCAGCATTATTGTTAATAGTAAGACTGTTTACCTGTGCTTGCGTACTAATGCTCAGCGTAAGTATTACCGCAAGTAATGTGAGTAGTTTTTTCATGATATTCTTTTTAAAGGTGACTTGAATATTTTGACAGGGTGGATAGTGATATGTACTTCGAAATACATATTCAAGTTCCTAATAATGTTGTTCTGTAACATAGTGTATTTGATAATTGGTCGTTTTAGAGCATAGGTGGTTATTTTTGCTTTATAACTGGTAAAAAATATACTGTGCGGGAGCGGGAAGATTAAATCTCCTTTAAAAAATATAAGCGATACCTCTTTGTTGAGAGTTTGGCACAAGCTTTGCAAAGTAGGTATATAGAAATGTCTAAGAGTAGATGCTTATGATCACTATAGAAAGCGTACAGGGGTGCAACTGTACGAGTTGGTCATAAGCTATAAGTTAAAAAAGCCGCAGGAATGCGGCTTTTACTTTATGAAAAAGGTGGCAACACGGTGCAATGTTGTGTTGCTACTCTGAAAAAAACAATAAATGAATAAGGGTGCGTGTATATAACGCTAGTAAGCTACATATAGTATGTTACACAATTATGAATTAATTATTAACTATAGATCCTATAGTTGTGTTTTTTACTTTATTGTTGCAAAAAAATATGCAAAGGGGGTGTTTTCACGGTGTTTTAAGAATTTTTAGCGACGTAGATTTGTCCCATATAATTTAATAAAAGAATAATCACCGATACATATGCCTAACCAAGAATTCAACTATGCTCCGGAAGACTTATCAGCCTTTGCTGAAACTGTAGGTACTTTTGTTATCTCCCTGAAGAACGGCGAGGTGGTAGAGCATGAACCCAAAGACCTGGAAGGTTTTAGAGCTTGGCTTGCCGAAAACAACATACGCAATATCAACCAGCAGAATTAAATAGAAGGTCTACTTTGATCTATATCCGTAGGAAATTTTTACATTTATAAAAATGTAAAAGCCCTATTTTATGTATCGAAGATCATTGCTGTTTTGTTTTGCAATTGTAGTATTGATAGGTTGTAAAAAAGAAGAAAAACATTATTCCCAAACATATAGCATTAGGTATTATCCCTATAGCGATAGCTTTGTCGCTTATGCTAACCTAGCAATAGGTTATAAAACACTCCCTTTGCCCTCAAAAGAGTCTATTACCTTCGATGGCCAGCCCGCACATAGCATTAATAATGGCGTGTATGTATGGTCGGGAACAGGTAGAGGAAAGTTTGATGCCTCTTTTATCTTAAAAAAAGAACAGAGAACATTAGTAAACAGTATAGCATTGTCTAAAGTTCCCGACTTTCAATTGGTCTGTCCTGATACGGTGTATAAATCCAAGAACCTGATCGTGCGGGTGAAGAACTATGTGCCTGACCCTACACATGTAAATTTGCATTTTGGGAACGATAGAAGAGATGCCGGTAGTATAGTGAAGGGAGATAGTGTGGTCTTTGGTGCTTCTTTTCTCAAGGAGTTTGAAAATGGTCCTGCAAGAGTTCGCTTTAATGAGTGGTTCAAAGAGCCATTGCAAAACAGTGATAATAATTTAGGAGAGCATATAAGATATGATATTGTATTGGAGAAGGCGGTTTGGCTAACAGATTAACCTTGCTACTATGCTTATAGGATAAAAAGTATAGTTGTTTAGTGAGATGGTTGCCTCATCAAAAAAAATATTATTTTCATTGTGTAAAATGAAACCTCACTAAAGAAACCATGAAATGAAAAAAAGTACAATAGTAGCCCTTGTTATTTCAATTGTAATATTTGGCGGTGCCTTTATATACCTAAAGGATAAGCGACAGAAAGCGGATGCTGTAACCACAACCACTACTACCGAAAAAGAAACTCCTAAAGCTGTTTCTGGCACTTATTATGGTATAGATGTCTCTCACTGGAATGGCAATATCGTAGAAGATATCAACAAGATGGACGACCTAAGCTTTGGCATTTGCAAAGCTACGCAAGGTGTGGGCTATATAGACCCCGACTTTGATACCAACTGGAAGGCACTTCGCCAAAAGGGATTGATACGTGGTGCTTATCATTTTTATAAAACAAATAAAGAGCCAGTAGAACAGGCTCAATACTATTACCAACAACTTAAAGGGCATAGCGACGATAGGCAGATGACCTTTATTGTAGATATAGAAGCGGGCAGCTTGTCGGGCAACGAAACTGCAAGTGACGTAGAAAAAGTATTGCTTAGTTTTCTTAAAGAACTGGAAACACTATCAGGCAAAACGCCTATGGTGTATACCAACTATGCCTTTGCCAACCAGTACCTGACCAATGCCACACTAGCAAAGTATCCGCTATGGCTGGCAGAATATAGTGGACAAGCAAGCCCGTCAATACCTGCAGCATGGCAGCAAGATGGCTATACCATATGGCAGAAGACTGACACGCACGACCTGAACAGCTCTAAGGTAGACTACGACGAGTATAATGGTGTACTAGGTGCACTGAATGTGTTTGGAGAATAGGGTGGAGTTTTTAATGTTAGTAATATCTTGAGCAAAAATGCTAGATGACTTATACCTGAAATAATATGCTCGTCCACATAAAGTAGACTGTGGTGTACATAGGGGTGTTTTTCCCCTTGTGTATTGATGTGTAATAAGCTTACCTTCATCATTCAGTTTTTTTACACCATTTTAAAACATAGTCACCATGGACTTTAAGCAGAAGTTGGAACAACTCGGGAAGCAACCCGACATTCTACTAATTATTACTGATGAGCAAACCACACCAACGGAAAACTATCCTACAGGTTGGGAGCAGGACAATTTACACAGCCTTACATTTCTGAAGCAAAATGGTTTTAGCTTCGATCGTGCTTTTTGTAACACCTGTATGTGCTCGCCAAGTAGGGCTACCTTATTTACAGGTACATACCCTGCCATACACAAGGTGAGCCAAACGCTTACCGAAGGTGGCCCACTATCGCCAGCCGAGCCTACACTAGATAGTAGCTTGCCCAATATTATGAACGTACTCTATGGTGCTGGCTATGATGTGCAGTACCGTGGCAAATGGCATATGAGTAAAGGTGCCGCACCTAATGGTGCTAATACCAACTACGATAAGCTAAAGCCTGCCGACCTAGCCCTATATGGCGCTATGGGCTGGCAAACACCCGATGCCGGTGAGGATGTGAACCCGCTGAACTTTGGTGGTGGCTATGCCAACCACGATGCGAAGTACATAGCACAGTCTATACAATACCTAAAGCAAGTAAAAGCACGTAGAGCTGCTGGTGATGATACGCCTTACTGTCTCATCGTATCACTGGTGAACCCGCACGATGTACTCGCTTATCCTAACACGGCAGGGCTGTATGGGTACAAGCCATCGAGCTGGTCGGGTAGAGAGATAGCACTACCTGGTACTGTAAATGAGCAGCTGCTGAAGAATAAAAAACCAATGGCACAGGAGCAGATACTACTAGGCATGAACGGCCTACTAGGACCACTGCCCGATGATGAAACAAAACTGAACTATGTGAACTACTATGCCTATTTGCTAACGCTGGTAGATAAAGAGATAAGCAAACTGATACAAGAGCTATATGCTGAGGCCGATGGTACAAGACTAGCTGATAAGACCATAGTCATCCAAACCTCTGACCATGGAGAGATGGGCTTGGCGCACGGTGGCTTGAGACAAAAAACATTTGTTGCCTACGAGGAGGCTATAAGAGTGCCGATGGTATTCTCTAACCCTGTGTTGTTTGATAGCGGCAAGCCGGAGAACTCCTTGGCGTTGGCTACGCTGGTAGACATTATGCCTACACTAATGGAGATAGCACAAGTAGCCGAGCCGCCGAGTAATCTTGCAGGTACCAGTCTATTGCCTGTAATGGAAGACGGTACGCCTGTGCAGGATAGCATTCTCTTTACGTTTGATGATACGAAGGCGGGCTCTAACAATAAATGGTCGGTAGTGAATGCGGCCAACCGTATACGTTGCATCAGAACAGAGGAGTGGAAGTTTGACTATTACTTTGATGCTATGGGTGCTTATGCCAAACAGTATGAGCTGTACGATCTGGTAAACGACCCGCAGGAAGTGAACAACCTTGCCTACGACCCTGCCTACAAAGAGCAGCGCGATAAGCTGGAGGAACAACTAAAAGAGTTGGAACACAACAAGCTAAGAGTAAGAACAATAGTATAAGTGCTCGTTTGTTTTTATAAAGCAGCCACCTCGTATGAGGTGGCTGTTATGTGTTTGAGAATTACTAAAAGTGATAATGCCCTGCACATCCACAAGATGCACAGTCTCCAAAGTCATTGGCTCGCATATAGCCATTACATCTACTACAGTTTCTACAATGAGATACTGCTTGTGACGTATGGTTGGAATCTTTTATTGCAGTTGTTGTCGTTTTCTGTTTATCAATGTTGTTTGGCCGGCTTACCATTGTTGCTGTTAATACTTGTTTCATGAATGATAAATTTAGTTACTCAAATTTAGGGTATTTCATTACACAAAAAAACACCCACTCTTAACGAAAATTCATTATTGCCTTAATCTGCCTCCTTCTTGCAAGCTTTAATAATTTTCTCAGCTACTGCGTTACATCTATCCACAGATCCAGCTCCTCCCATTTTATTAGTTAGTATAGATAGAAGATGATTAGCAATTTCTTCCTTGCTTGCACCAGACATTGCAAGCTCGCATATTTCTGGTATATAACTCCTGTATTCATCTCTAGGAGCTATATCATTAATGCCAAGAGGATCCCAGTCATGCCATAATATATCATCTATAGTTAAGCATATTGCTCCTTTTGTTTTTATATCATTTATTAAACGGAGTTGCTGGATGTCATCTAGGTCTTTTGGTCTTGGGTTTATTTTTTTGTCAGCGACTAAATTTTCATAAGATATGTATGGTACTTCGATGTTGTTGACTGTAATTGTTTCCTTTGAGGTATAAGCTGTTTTGAAATCTAGCTCTGCCTTTAGTTTGGGGATAATGTCAAGTTCAAAGCTGTCAAACCGATATTTGAAATAAGATTTTTGAGGGTTAGGTGTTTGTTCTTCTTCAAACCTTTTTATGTCTTGCCCCAAATCTTTTAATGCACTTAATAATTTGTAGTAATTGGTGTAAGTGGTATTAAACCAGATGTCAATATCGGGTATGTTAGATAAATGACCATCATCATCAACAGTATGTCTATCATATCCATGAAAAGCTACAGCAACACCTCCCACAGTAAGATATTCAACAGAGTGTTTGTTCAATGCTGCACAAACCTTTGTAATGCTTTGTTTTAAGAGGTCATTCATTATACTGTTACGAAAGATTTACAATGAAAGGTACACAAAAAACCACCCACTCCGTTAAGAGTAGGTGGTTGTCTATAAACATGTATTTGCAATTATAATTTTATCAGCTTGCCTGTAAGGTAGGTGGTGCTGTCTTTGTTTTGTATGTAGTAGATGTAGCCACCAGCGGGTAGGTTTTTCATTGGCACATCTATCTTGCTCTTGCCACGTGGGTAAGGCACTACGTCAGTATCGTATATGGTTTGCCCGCTGATGTCGGCAATGCGTATGCGCAGCTCTTCATCGCGTACCAGATTCAGTTCTATCTTCAGGTTGCGCGGTATAGGGTTGGGGTAGAAGGTAGCGCTGCCATCAAATAGCGTAGTACGTATACCTGCTAGCTTTGCATTGTATCTAAACAGTTCCGATCCGCTGCTCTTACAGTCAGTAGCCGAGAAGTAAAGATCGTCGCCAATGGCAACAAGACCTGCTGGCATACTACCGTTAGCTCCTGGACAAAGATCTGCCATAAGCGTAGGAGCATTAGTGCCATCGTAAGCCCATAGCTCCAAGCCATTAGCACCATCGTCTGCCGCAAAGAACAAGCGCCCTTTGTATATAGCAAAATGTTGAGGATTACTATTACCGTTAGGGTTTATCTTATGCTCCAGCTTAGCTACTTTGGTAGCAGGGTTGTAGCTATAAAGGTGTACGCGGTTTTGATACCTGCCTGCAAAATATATCAGATTGTTGAACTTGATGAAGCCCACCCCCGGAGCAAGGTATACACCACTGGTAAAACCTGTGTCTATATCCGTAACACGCTTTGGTAGGTCTATGCCATCATATTCATACAGCTCTCTACCTGTGTGCTTTTCGTTAGCACTGAAGTATACTTTACCATCGATGATGGTTAGGTTCTTAGGGTCAGAGTCGGCAGCACCTGTATCAATATCGCTTATCATCTGTGCCTGCTGTGTTAGTATATTGTAGCTCCACAGCTCATTGCCGTTGGTGCCATCGTTGGCGGTGAATATAATATTGTTTTTGTAGTACAATACATCGCCAGTAAGGCTACTGTCCGAGCCACTGCGTATGTCGGTCAATCGTTTAGCCAGCTTGTTGGTAATGTCATACTGCCATAGCTCGTAGCCATTAGCAGGGGTTGATGCACGGAAGTAAAGCGTGTTGTTCTGCTCTGTATAGTTGTCTGGAGAAGAACTACCGCCACCTAGGTCTACGTCCCACACCAGTGATGGTGCGTTGGTGCCATCGAAGCTGAATATCTCTTCGCCCGATGCTCCGTTGGTAGCGGTAAAGTAAAACTTGTTGCCCACGCCAATGGAAGGCTTGCTGTACCCTACTGATATTGCATTGCTATTACCGGTATTTAGGTTGTCGGTAAGTTTGGGTTTGGTCATACTATCTGCCCAGAAAAGCTCGCGCCCCGTTGTGCCATTGTTGGCATAGCAGTACACTTTTTTGCCAAAGGCATTGATATACATAGGGCTGGCGCTACCCAAGCCGGGGTTAATATCCAAATTCTCAAAACCAGGCTGTGCCTTAGTAGTGGCAGCAGCACCCACCAGTAGTAATAATAGTAAGCTACGCTTCATCGCGTTGATAATTTTATTAAGATGTAAAAATGTAACCCTAAATATACAGAAATATTACATGGCGCTTACCAAGCGAGGGTTAAAATGCTTGTAAAAAAGGGAGTATATTGAGCGCGTAAATAGCTTTTTAGCATGAAATACCTATATACGTTTGCCCTACTTGTTCTTTTTGTTAATGCCTCTTTTGCCCAGCAGTGGCGCGTGGTAAAGGTGGTTGAAATAGGTAAAAGTATTAATGGAGAGATCCCTGTTGACTCTTTTTTGTACGAGTATAACAGCCCTAATAGAGGTAGTAATATAGGTAGAGATACCATATTGTATGATAGGTATCAGCATTATGAAAGAAGAGGTGATAATAAGGCTGTAAAGCGATATGAATCGAAAAGGACTTATAACAAGTCTAATCAAGTTAGGACCATTAACTTTTCAAGATATCCGTACCCGCAGAATAGTAATAATGTTGCTAAGTTACAGCAATCGGATACTTTAGAGTATGATGAGTGCAGACGTTTGAAATATAGGAGAAGTTATTTCTTTAGTGATATTGGTTTAGAAACCAAAATAACCCGCTACTATTATTCTTATAATGAAAAACACCAGTTAACACATATAAGTGGTTATGTAGATGCTGAGAGACGATCAAACTCTAGTTATAATGATAAAGGAGATATGGATGCTTCGGAATTATATTATTGGAAAAATGGGCAGTATGTCCTTTATTCTACCTCCACATACGATAATATCTATAATGATAAAGGGGAGCTTGTTGAACAGACACACACTGTAACTACAGACTCTACCCGATATGTGACCAGATACAGGGCTCATCGATACAATTCAGATGGATTGCCTATATGGGATAGCTCTGTGAATTGGTATACTTATAATGGTAAGCCACATTTTTTCATTTATAACTATGTCTATAATGATAAAAAGCAATTGATACGATCTTCAGTACGAGATTACCCTAATGGAGATAATGGGTATACAAAAGAAGATGTAACCCAGTATCAGTACACTTCTTTTGACCATATTGATATGCAGACGAGAGTTGTCAAGAGTTATAATATTACAGCAACTCTGCCAGTTTTAGTGGAAGATTCCAGCGTTAAAAAAATGTATTACGAGCCTCACTGGCCTGTAGTAGTAGATACGGCGGTGAAAAGCATTAATGTATTTCCTGTGCCTGCCAAAGACGCTGTTTTTATCCATCTTGATGTAAAGGCTCCTACAGAAGTACAGGCATATATCTATAATGCTATGGGTAAGATGGTAACGCATTTGAACTATATGGCTACAGCCGATTGTAGCAAGCGTGTGCCTGTCGGAGGATTAGGTAGTGGTACTTACCATCTAGTATTACTGGTGGGTAATGAAAAAAGGCAAGGGGCTTTTGTCGTAATACAGTAAAATGTGTTATTGTCGCTAGGGTAATCCCATCTCTTCCGTTTAAAAATGGGTATATTTATAATACTAAAATGCCACCCATGAGATACCTATCCTTATTGTTTCTGCTGCTTTTTATTGCTTTGTCTGTCAATGCGCAACAATGGAGGCCTGTTGCTAAGGTGAATTGGGATAACCTCACAGGCAATCAGTTTGCCTTTAGAGACTCTATAAGATACGGCCATAAAGGTACAATGACCAATGGCAATCCTCAGAACAACGATATAAAGTTTAGCTATGCTCAGACTTATGCAAAGTTGACCAGCAATGCCACTACTACATCTTTATACAACGAAACAAGACGCACTTACGATAATAACAACAATCTGCTAACTGCCAGCAATGAAGGTTGGAGTGGAGGTATGGTAAACGTATGGTGGCAAAAATGGGCAGATACATTTAGCTACGCCAACAACAAGCTGGTTAGGAGGTTGCACTACGACAGGTTGTCTAGCACGGCCAGACCTTACTCATTGATCTACGAAGAGAAATACAGCTACGATGCTAATGGTAATGTTACCATTTACGAAAAAAACAACTGGTCGGCTACGCAGCAAGCCATGCTCCCCTATACAAAGATCTACTATTTGTATGATGCCAATAATAACGTGACAGTAGATAGTAACTTGAAGTATGACGGCAGTCAATACAAAATTAGAGATGTGACCTACAATACCTATAATGCTAATGGGAAAATCGTAGAGAAAAAAAATGTTAGCTATACTGCTACAGGCAGAAGAGAAGGACCTCCAACCATTTATTACTACAACGCTAAAGGCTTGCTTGTTGCCGATACGTCTTGGGGTATTACGATCAATAACATTTTTACATTGTCAACATTTGCCACCTATAGCTATGATGGTAATGACAGGCTCGTACAAGAAGAACGTAAACATATAAATAAGAATGGAGGTGTTACGAATACAAAACTATACACCTATAGCTATACTTCTTTTGGGTATTTGGATCAGTATACCTACACCACCATTAGTGATAATGGTGCAACATCAAAATGGAGTGAAAAGTACTACTATGAGATCGTATGGCCACTGGATGTAGAAGAGATACAAGCGCCACAGCCACGAGAGCAAGACCTTACATTATACCCCAACCCTGCTAGTAATGTATTGCACATCATATGGCGCAAGGAAGACCTTGCTTCTGTAAAAGGGCGAATTGTAGATGTGCAAGGGCGTGTGCTGCAAGAGTGGGATGAAACTTGTAATACTATTTACCGCAAGGCAATAGATATTGCGAGTATGCCTTCTGGCAATTACTTTGTAGAGCTGCAAAGCAACTTAGGTAAAGTGCATCAGCAGTTTACTATACTAAGGTAGTTACCCAACCATTTCATAGTAAAGGGTGTATATTTATATAGATATACTAAAACCCCTACCTCATGCAAAGATCTACATGGCTACTAGTATTATTGTGTTTTATTTCATTTAGTACTGCGCACGCACAACAATGGCGGGTGGTTAAAAAAGTGTATGAAAAAATTTACACAGCAGGTTTGCAGAACAATGTGCACGACTCTACTATTTATCAGTACGATTATAATAAGCAGAGAGGTAGCTCCTTGCTCAACGATACCATAAAGTGCGACTGGGAAAGGAAATATAACCTACTAGGTAGCAATGCTCCTCAAATAACCTATGCCAACTTCTATACCTACAACAACGACGACCAGCTAGTAACGCGGGCACACTATGCGAACGATGGTCTTAATAATAATTGGGGCCTCATCAGTACTGACACCGCTACCTATAGCTCTGGTAAGGTAATGCGAAGAATATATTACCGTATCGTGAATGGGTTTGGGATGAAGCCTTTAAGTCATGATATTTATGAGTATAATGCCAATGGGCAGGTGAGGTCTTACTTTACGGGGAAAAGCGCAGGGAGTAATTTTGCGATTGTCACTGATACAAAGCACTACTACACTTATAATAGTGCGGATCAGCTATTGCTAGATAGCATGTCATATATGTACTTGTCTGTGGTTACATTTTTACCCGGGGCGCAAAATGCCAGCGTGTACGATGCTCAAGGGAAACTAATAGAAAAAGTACGTTATTCTATAGATACTCCTAACAATAAGTTGAATCAAAGAAACTATTACTACTACAATGCACAGGGGCAGCTGGCGGGCGATAGTTTACAAACTTTCTATCCTCCAAACGTTATTTTATCGCAAAATATACACAGCTATACATACGATGCTGCAGGCAGATTGGCTACCGATACATTTAAAAAATACCAAGGCCCTTATCCCCAACAGCTATGGCAAACAGAAATAACTACTTATACCTACACCTCTTTTGGTCGTATCGACAAAATAGAGAAGCGAGTGATTAATGCTTCTGACAATAGCATTTACTATACAGAAACAACCAAGTATGACTACGAGCACTATTGGCCACTGGAAGTGCCCAACGAGTCTCAAGGGCCGCCCCGAAATACAGGCTTGAGTTTATCGCCAATACCAGCTAGCAATATGCTTCAAATTTATTGGCACTATGCTGATGCGGAAAATATACAAGGGCATATCATAGACATGAATGGGCGAACGCTGCTACAGTGGGAAGAAAAAGCAAAGCCATATTATGGCGCTTATTGGTACTCAAAAAAAATAGACATAGCTAACTTGGCATCGGGCAACTACTACCTGGTGTTGCGTACGCGGGTAGGCACATACCATAAGCAGTTTGTAGTAGCAAAATAGCTACTAAGAAACTATGATCGACAAGTAGTATTTGGTCATCCTGTGGTCATCTTTTGTTACGCGTTATCTACTTATATATGGGAGGTGTATATTTATTGTGTTAAAAAATATACAGTCGTGAAAAAACTACAATTACTAAGCCGAGCAGCCCTCTCTTTTGCTCTACTGTTTCACGCTACGACTGCCGAAGCCCAGCAATGGCGCCTCATTGAAGTAGTGAACCAAACAGATACTCCGGCAACAAGTACTAGTAGCTACATTACACAAGACTCTACCACCTACAGCTATAGCCCTACTGCTGGAAGAGGTAGCAGTGTTGACAACGATACTATCGACTATGATGAGATGATAGTATATCAACGAGATGCCAACTCGTTGAAACCAAGCGACAAAAGTACCCGTGTGTATCACAGCAACAATACACTATGGGCGGCAGCACATTTTGGCTACAATACTGCCAGTAGCAATTGGTCGGTACAGACCTGGGATACCCTGTATTACAACAGCAACAAACTGTATCGAAAATCGACCTACACCAATTTGGGAAGTAACATGATGGAGGTTACCAGAGACTCCTTCGCTTACGACGGTCAAGGCAATGTTTCCTTCAAGGAAACAAGCCACAACATGGGAGTAGGCTCCAGCCTTACACCCACCTTCTGGTACTTCTATAAGTACGATGCCAACAACAACCCCATAGCCGATAGTGGCTTGTACTACGACAATGGCTGGTGGGAAACTCAGTTTACCATAGAACGCATGTTTAATGGCTCGGGGAAGATGACCGACCTGCGCACCTATAGTTCTCTTACAGGTACAGGTGGCAAGTTAGAGTTGGTAAGTAGAAGGTATTACCATTATAATGGTATGGGACAGCTAGCAATAGATAGTATACAAACCTACTACCTGCCTACGCTTACCAGAGATCATGAGCAGCGCACCTATACCTACAATGGTAGCGGGCAGCTGGTGAGTGCCCTATACTGGAAAAGACATAGAACCAACAACCAGACACTAGATAGCCAGTTGGTAACAATAAGCTATACCTCGTATGGCAGGGTAGAAGAGGTAGAAACTACCTACTATGTATCGGGCAGTATTGCCAAGAAGGAAAAAACAAGATACAAGTACGAGCAGTACTGGCCTGTTGCTGTAAAGGCTGTTGCTGCAGCTAAAAATGAATTGTTGTTGTATCCTAATCCTGCAAACCATGTGTTGTCTATCTCTTGGAAGACGGCATCGAATGTTTTGCTACAAGGGCGCATTATGAATATGCAAGGCCAAGTAGTAGAGCAGTGGACCGAGCAGGTAAACACTCCGTATCAAAAGCAGATAAATACCTCAGCATTGGCAGCGGGTAATTATTACTTGGAGTTGCACGCAGGAGCAGCTATAGAGAGTAAGCAATTTGTGATCATAAAATAAAAAAAGCCAAGACTGGAAAGTCTTAGCTTCGAATAGTTTATAGTCCCTTATGTGATTGTGAGAACGGGGCTGGCTTTTCCGTATACTTTTTAAAGATTATGTTATAGCACTAGCTGTATAGAAACAGCTAGTGCTTTTTTAATGTAATTAGTAAGTAAGAGTTTATTTAAGAAGCAATGAGTAATGCATCAGCAAATACGCAAGGCTCGTTAGTATCGTTGATCTGTATTAGATAAGCTTGACGAAGAAAATCTTCAAACTCATCATCATGTATTGTTTGGCTGGTCATTACAAAGTCGTAGGCTTGTGGTAGACGAAACCCTTTATTTATTGCTAGCAAAAAGCGCTGTCTGTGCGCTAAAGGAATAGCGGGTAAAAGGTGTCTCCACTTGTAAAATAAAGAACCTGTAATTGCCAGTATGTTGCTCTCAAAATCCTCGTATTGTAACATTTGCTTTGTTTTTGTTAGTACCAAAGTAGGTACATCAATACTACTTGCCCAAAAATTAACAACCGTTAACAATCGGTTAACTAATGCCAAATCATGTGCTAAAGTGCTATGTGCTAAGTGGTTAGATAGCTATAATAGCACTATCTTTATGTTTATGGAACTACAGTTCAGAGCCATGCAGCCTAAATATTGGCTCAATCATATGGCAGAGCAGCTAGGTGTAAAGCCAAGAAATGGAAAGGTTGTTATTCCTTCTTCATTAGGGAAAGGGTACTTACAGCAGTTGCAACTGGAAGAGGAATTGTATGTAACCTTGTTGGATGTGACTCTTAAAAAAGAATTGACGCTTACGCGTACAGCCACAAAAGATGTAGATTATTATCCTATTATGTTCTACATGTTGCACAAGGCTGGCGAGCAAGAAATAGCTGGTGAAGTGCTTAACATAGGTAGCTATACTAAACATGCAGTTTTCTTTCCTTCTCCACATATAGATACCAAATATCATTACGATAAGAATAAACGAATACTGGCACTTACCATTTCAGCATCGGGCAATTGGCTCAAAGCACATATTGATAAGAGTAGGGCATCCATAAAAGAGCAATTGTCAAACGGTAAACCTTTTTTCTTTTTCGAAGAGCTAACACCTGTGCTACAAGAATATGCCAATTTGCTTATGCAGCGTATGAGACATCAATTACCTTCTCGTTTGAGTTTGTCGGCAGCAGCATATGAGCTAATGGATCGTTGCTTTGCTAAGATCAACGAGCGGCTTTTAGGTATTGATACACTAAGTATTCATAACGATGATCTGCAACAGCTTTTTGAAGTGCAGCGAATATTGCACGAGTCTTTTGTAGCACCTCCAACAGTGGCAGAGCTAGCAAGAACTGCAGGTATGGGTGTTACCAAACTACAGCAACTCTTTAAGCAGGTATATGGTAAGAGTATATACCAATATGTGCTCTATATAAAAATGCGCGAGGCGCGTCGACTACTCGAAGAAACCAACTGTACTGTAGCAGAAGCAGGTATGTCGGTAGGGTATGATAATCTCAGTCACTTTGCCACTGCGTTCAAAAAAATATACAATTTCACCCCTAAGGCATTTAGTAAAAAATAACGTTTCGGGTTATTAATTCGTTTTTGTTGGTTATTTAAACCGTAATTGTCGCAATAGTTTTGTGTTACAATCAATATTGATTGAGCTGAAAAACTAATAGAAAATGACTAAAGTATTTGTTACGGCAGGTGTACTACTACTGGTAGCTATTATTATTATGTCCTTTAGAGGGGGTAGGCATCAACGCAGTGGTGGACATAGTGCGGTAGATATGGTAAAGCATATGGAACGTAAGTTGGACCTTACAGAAGTTCAAAAAACTACCATTCTGTCTTCACTAAAAGAGCTGGAGATAACGCGAAATAAAATGAACTTGCTACACGAGGAGTTGGAGCAAAAAATGATGCAGCAACTATCTAATACCTTCTTCGATCAAGAAGAGCTTAATAGATACTTTGAAAGTAAAGAAAGAGAATATAGTACTGCAAGGCAGCAGATGATAGCAAATATGGTTGCAATACATACTGTGCTTACTCCCCAGCAACGCCAGAAGATGAATAAGCTCATGGCAAGCAGAAGAGCTAAACATACTGCTAGAAGATGAGTAAGATGTTGACATTGCTTACAATGCAGTTTAGCAATCCAAAAGGTTTTTTAGGGAAGCTGGTAGGCTGGAGTATGCGCTATAAAAATACCCGTAGAATATGGGCAGCTGTAGACGCATTAAATATACAGCCTGCAGATCAGGTTCTGGAGATAGGTTGTGGGCCAGGTGTGGCAGTAAAAGGAATAGCTACAGCCAAACTTGGTTTTGGAGGACATATAGATGCCATAGATCATTCGGCGCTCATGGTCGATATGGCTAATAGAAACAATAAGCGCCAGGTGAAAGCGGGCATAGTGTCTTTCAAAAAAACTGCTATTGAACAACTACAAAGCAAAGAGGCAATGTATAATGTAGTGTTTGCTATAAACGTGCATTTGTTTTGGAGAGATGTTGTTGCTGTACTTGTTCAGCTAAGGCATCTCCTGTATATAGAAGGTAGTGTGCATTTGTTTTTTCAACCACATTGGATAAAAGATGAAGTGAAATTAAAGCAAGAGGCTTTGGCAATGTATCATGATATGCAAGCTGCGGGGTATGCTGATGTGCAATTTGGTTTCATAAAAATGAGCCCTGTTGATTGTATTCATGTACAGGGTGTTTTCAAAAAAGTTTAGATATGGAAGAACAAATAAAAAGTTGGCTGCTGGCCAATGGTGAGCTATATCAGTATTGGTTTTATTTTGGTACTCTAGCAATACTTATACTGTTGGAAAGGGCAATACCTAAGCGCTTGAATACCGTTCACAAAAAGCAACGATGGGTAGCTAATTTTGGGCTTACAATCCTGAACATATTATTCATGGGGTTACAGCCTGTTAACTTTATTATGGCTGCCACCTTTGCAGGTGAGCAACATTGGGGTTTATTGAATCAATTAACCTCGCCGTTAGTAGTAGTGCTAGTATTAAGTTTATTGTTGCGTGGTTTTATTTCCTTTTTCACGCATTGGATGATGCATCGTGTACCGTTCTTATGGCGTATACATAGAGTACATCATTTAGACAAAGAGTTAGATGTGTCAAGCACAGTGCGTTTCCATCCCTTAGAGTTTTATGTCAATACTTTGGTAGGTGTACCCATGGTTGTGTTGTTTGGACTGTCTCCATGGGTGCTTCTGGGTTATGAATTGTTGGATGTATTAGTGACATTATGGTCGCATGCTAATATATGCTTGCCTCGTAAACTTAATGGTTGGTTGCGTTATATAATTGTTACCCCGGATTTGCATCGCATACACCATTCCTCTTACCAGCCCGAGACGGATAGTAATTTTGGAGCGGTTTTCCCAATATGGGATATACTCTTCCATACTTACAGGACTAAGACAAGGGAGCCTCAAGAGAAAATGGAAATAGGCTTGGAAGAAGTACGTGACGAACGAACCGAACATGTGGGTTGGTTATTGCTATCGCCCTTTAAAAATATAAAACAGAAGAAGCTATAGCGTTTTACATTATATCCGATACTATAGACTCTATCACTATGATCAGTTATTTACCATTTGTAGCAATAGTTCAAATTTATGGTCTGCCACAGTTGTGGTGGATAATACCAGGTCGAAAGCCTGAGGCATGCTGAACCCTTTTTTTACAGCATTGATATAACGATATCGAAGATCGGCAGGGATGAAGGGTAAAAGATGCTCCCATTCTTTATAGGTATCGCCTTTTAGTTGCAGCATAGCCAACTCAAAACTCTCATAATGTAACATAGGTACTAAATGCTTTTTTGCATATATAGTACCTACGTATGTTGTCTATTTTTGGTTTGCTGTCGGTCTTATCTTTTTACTATCTGTGCACTATGTAATAACTGGCTACTCTCGTTGAGTAGCTGGTATACATATACCCCCGCAGGTAGCTCTTGCATAGGTACGGCTATACTATGGCGCTGTTGTGTAGCCATAGTGTGGTGCTCGTATACCTGCTTGCCTGAGATGTCTTTTAATATAAGTTTCACCTTGCTTGCCGTTGGTATTTCTACGTTTACGGTAGTGTTGTTATCAGTAGGGTTGGGGTGTGCGGTTACTTTTAGTGTGGTGATTTTCTTTTGATTGATACCTGTGCTAGCTTGCTGGAGGTCAATAGTGTATATCTCAAGAAACTTATTGGGATATGTTATGCCTCTCGTACTTGTGACGTATAGTTTATTTTGGATGGCCGTTAACTTCCATGGTGTAAACTGCCCATCTTCGATTTGTCTATCTCTATTAGTTAGTTTTGTAAGCTTATTAGTTATATCATCGTATTCGTATACCTGAGTCCCTTTTTCTTCTTCACTCATTGTGAAGTATAGCTTATTATTTTTCACACAAAAATGCATAGGGTAGTAGCCTTCTTTTAATACTTGTGTAAACTCTTTGCTTATAGGGTCAAAGTTATAAAGGTGATATACTTCTTCTCCTGTTTCGTTTCCTGCAAAGTATACTTTATTGTTATAGTTGATAAGCCCTTGCGATACTCCATCATTGTTATACGGAGATAAGTTTTTTACTAATTGTATGCTTTTACCATCGCACTCATATAGTTCATAGCCCAGCTCTTCGGTATATATGACAAGGTATAAATAACCTCCGGCAGATACGGCAGAGTGAATCCCATATCCTCTTTTTACCAACTGCTCTTTAATGCCAGTGCTAATTTGGGTTATTGTCTTATTGGCTATGTTATAGCAGTTGATGTA
Source organism: Flavipsychrobacter sp. (assembly GCA_041392855.1). Classification (NCBI taxonomy): domain Bacteria; kingdom Pseudomonadati; phylum Bacteroidota; class Chitinophagia; order Chitinophagales; family Chitinophagaceae; genus Flavipsychrobacter; species Flavipsychrobacter sp. Next base: position 1,765,548 of record JAWKLD010000001.1, on the reverse strand, counting down.
TTCTCTTTTATTAACATCAAAAAAGTATACATTCCCTTCATGCGCTATCACGCCATCTACATTATATTTGTCGTCAGTTAGTTTATTCAGTTTGTTAGTTTTTAAATCTATCTCGTACAAATAGGTTACCCTTTCTCCAACACCTCTTCCAAAGAAGTACATCTTGTCATCAACAAAGCAGTTGTTCATGTATGTCATTAGATGAATGCCTACATCAGCAATCTTCCTTACAGGGGTATACCCATCCCATGTATACAGTCCATCAGTTCCACCTTTATAACCTCCGAAGAAAATACTGCCTTTGTATCCTTGTGCATAAACTAAGCCTGGTGTTACACCATTCATTATGCTTTCCGGTACTGCCTCTATATCACTATATCCGTTATGGTAGTAAAGCTTTTGGTTTCTTATGCCTGGTTTTCGATCTGTAGCAGAGAAAATAAACTTGTCACCATCTGTAGCGCAGCCAGTCATAAAATGATCTAGCTTTTTGTTGTCTGTTATAGGCACTTTCTCTAGCTGATATTGTGCAAAAGAACCTGTAGCAGCAATTAAAATAGCGAGTAACAGGGTGGTCTTTTTCATAGAAATGGCTTTTGGTGACATATGTTAATCCGATGAAGGTATTAAAATAAGATTAAAGTGTCAAGGGTTTATTGGTTTTAGATGCTCATAGCTCTACCTGTTAGTATTTGCAATAAATGCAAAAAAGGTGCCGAATTGCTCCAGCACCCTCTCTCTCTTAACGTTTTAGAAGTTTATTGTTTTATCAGTTTGTCGCTCTTAAGTATGCTGCCCTGTTCGTTGCTTAGTTGTAGTAGATACATGCCCTTGGCCAGTTGCTGTGTAGGTAGTACTATAGTGTGTTGTCCGTTATTGTACTCAGTAGCTGGGTTAGTATATACCACACGCCCATTTATATCTACAAGCTGTATAGCAATGCTCTGCGCTTTTTCTAGGAATACATTTAAAGTAGCTGTGGAGCTGGTAGGGTTGGGGTAGAGGGTGGTAGCTATTGTTGTCATTTGTTTTTGAGCTACTGTGGTAGGTTTTATGGGTAGGTTGTATAGCGGAATACGGCCCATATCGTTACTGTCTACCCAGCGACTCTGAGAAATACCCTGATAAGTTGAGAAGTACATATAACTGCCCCATTCAATAAAGTTGTCGGGCCCGAAACCGTAATATTGCTTGCCATATGCGGTAAGCTGCAATACGGTATCGTTGGCAGCATCGTACTGAAATATCTGTGTGCCGTCCGGGTAGTGCTCTGCTTGGAAGTATAGCTTATTATTGACTACTCTAAAGTTTCTTGGCTTGCTACCGTTCTTGCCGTTAATGTTTTTGGTTAGTTGTGTAAGATTGGTATACGGGTTGAAGCTAAAGAGATCAGTAGGGGTGAATACGGTACTATCTACTGCGGCACTGAAAAACAAACTGCTGTCGTAGCTGATCAATGTTGTGCCAAAGGTGCCTTTAATATTACTACCTGCTGTTTTTATTGTATTGATCCATTTTATACCCACGCCTTCTTCATAAGCATATATATGTGTGTCGGAACGAAGAGAACTATGTGCGGTGAAAAATAAATAATTGCCCACCACCATCATATGGAATGGGCTATAGGTATCGTTGGTATTAATGCCAACAGTTACTAGGGATACACTATTGTTTTGAGGGTCGTAATAGCTGAATGGTTTCCCTTTCACGCCCAATTCGCTGATGTAGACTTTGTTCTTGTAAACTATAAGCCCACCTTCGTAGTAGGTTTTGCTAGGTGTTAGGTTTTGTATGCTGTTGTTTTGAGTGTTCAGTTTATACAATCTGCCATTTTGTGTAGGGGTAATAGTGCCATTGTGCCCCATGAAAAAAAGCGTATCTCCTACAAAGGTATAGGGCGGCTGTAGTGAGCCCATAGGTGTTATGAGCCCTTCGGTGACCACTTTTTTTATCGTGTCCGTTCCGTTCCAGCTACATAGGGAGTTGGTAATATTGTTTGACCCGCTAAAGTATATTTTACCATCATGCACCTGTGGTATCAGGTAGGTGATGTTGTTTACCCCGCGCAAAATACTGTCAGGCACTCTATAGGCTTTGTTGTTCGTACTATCGTAGTAGCAAAGTACAAAGTCATTTACACTGCTTGTTTTGTTGGCTCTGAATATCAGTTTGTCGCCCAATGCTACAAATTGCGTAGGGCGCCAGATGTTTTTCATGGTACTATCGTACGATACATTTTGCGGCGTAAAAGGTAGGTTTTGCGCAAAGGCTACAGTACTACCTAGCAGCAGGGATATGAATAAAAGTATACGATTCATATGTTAGGGTATTTTGTAGATCATAAAATTACCGGAAATGTTTATCGTAGCCAAGTTATGATAAGCTTATACGTTCATTTCAAGAGTGGATTTTGTACATTCACAAAAAATAAATTCCTATGAAGCGCCTATCTCTATTATTCGCTCTTCTTTGTTTGGTTGGCAGTGTGCAGGCACAACAATGGCGGCTGATGTCGATAGATATTGATTCTTTTGTTTGGGTCAATTTGCCTCAAGGACCTACTTCGTATCATTTCAGGCATTGGCAAAAAACAGAGTTTACTTACGACCACAGTACTGTAAGAGGTAGCTCGCTCAATAATGACTCTATTGCCTACGATAAAAAGTATATACGTATAAGGGAGAGTTTTACCTCCAACCATTATAAGCGCGATGACGAATATTATAGGTATTACGATAGCCAAAATCATTTGTTGGAAGAGTTGAGATATGTGCTAGGTGGTACTCACTTGCAACATCGTGATTCTTTTTACTATGATAGCTTAGGCAATGTAATAGAAAAAGTGTGGTATGATACTACACTACAACCTGATACTAGTTATCTACCACAATATAAGTTTACGTACACTTACGATAGTATGGGGAGGTTATTAAGAGCAGATGAGCGTACTTGGAAGAATAGTGCATTCGACCCGCCACACAGTATTTTTATTCGTGCCTATGATAGTTTGGGTGGGCTTATAAAAGATAGTGTTAGTTATACTAAGGGAGGGGCAGCCCCGTCTATCTACTATTATGAGAATACTTACGATTCGCAAAACAGAATTATAGCAAAACTCAAATATATTTATAACACAAGCTTAGGAAAGCCCACATTGCATACAAGATATTACTACACTTACGATGCCTTGGGTAGATTAATAAAAGATAGTTCTCAAATATCTTTCAGTGGTTATGAGGTGCAGACACACGCTTACAAATACGATTCGCAAAACAGGTTGATAACAGATACGTTCTATCGCTCCAAATTCTATAGAAAGGTGAATACCTATTACTATACCAATTTTGGTTATCTGAGTGAGGTTAGAAGAACCTATATGCCAGCACCCAACTATAAGTCGGAGCAAGATTATACAGGACGAACAAGATATACTTACTCCTACTGGCCATTAAGCGTAGCTTCTGCCAGTCAAAATGATCAGGGACAGTTGTTGGTCTTTCCTAATCCGGCAAATAATATATTGCAACTACAGTGGAGTAGTGGTGTGCATAGCGAAAAGGTGCAAGGCCGTATTGTAGATATACAAGGTAATATAGTGGGGCAATGGGAAGATGCTGGCACTGAACAGTATCATAAGTATTTGCCTATTAGTCATCTTGCTGCAGGGCTCTATATTGTAGAGTTGCAAACTGGGGGTAAAGCTATCCGAAAACGTTTTGAGGTAGCCAAATAATCGTAATGGCTACCTTTCTTTTATACAGAAAGTGTAGTTAGTTTGTCTCCACGGTCTCTGTCATTGGTAAGTAGGCTTATTATTCCTTCACCAGTCTGCCTTTGCTTTGCACATTGCCATTGCTATTAGTAATATAGTATAGATAAACACCAGTTGCCAATGAGCTTGTAGGTAATGTTATGTTGTGTTGCCCACTATTGTATTGCCTTGCTTCTTTTTGGTACACAACACGCCCTGTTGCATCAGTAAGTGCAATAGCAATGCGTTGTGTTTTGTCTAAACTTAACCCAAGCATTGCATCACCCGTAGTAGGGTTGGGGTAGAGGGTGGTAGTGAGTTTATTAAGAGTCGCTCTTGGTATATATATGTAAGTAAACTCTCTAACTGCGAATACTCCTAGCTTTTTAATTTGCTTGCGTGTAAGCGTAATATGGTTCCCGTTAGAATTGGCATTACTTGAACCTTGTTTATCCCATAGGTTTTGGTTGTAGCAACTCATAAAAACATCCTTGCGATTTAGGTTGTTGGTTTCCATGCTTGGTGTCCAGTATAGAGTTAAGTCGATAGTAATATTAGTAGTATCTGTACTGGTTACCAACCAGCTACTCTCTACCGATGCAAATTGATGTGCTACATTAATACCATGTGTTCCTTGAGATAATAGTGTGCTATCTACCCCTATAGCAAAGGTATGTGCAGTAGCAGCATTGTTCTTTAACACAGCAGGCGTATAGCCAAATTTCTTAGTGCCCACAGGAAAAAACAAACTGTCATTTGGTGCTAATGTTTGGGTAACACCACCACCTAGAGAGGTAAGTATAAAGCTGCTATCGCTACCACCACTTATATTGCCAGTCGGTCTTATTTCTAGCGTGGCAAAATTGATGTCTAGTCGCCCGCGTTGTAGGTTCAGTTCATTATGCACAACCAAGCCTAAGGGTAAGTATAGCCTAGCGAGTTTATTGGTTGTATTGATGGTGAAGTTTTTTACATGGTTGTCCAGTATGTTGCTGATTTTTTCTTGATAAAAGGGTATGCCATTGCTTAAGCCATTGTGTGTAGCTATAGTAATGCTACTATTGGTATCTCCACTTATACTACCATCGGGCTGTGTGGCTAGTTGTGCCGTATCTACAAAGCTTAGGTGATGCCCATTAAGCATGAGCCTGCCAGCATTCAGGTAAAGTACTTTGTCAATAGTTAGGTCTTTGGTAAGCTTTATGCCACTATCCTTGCTTAGCAATACTATGGTAATTTGCTGCACATTAGGGTGGTAGAGTAGAGGGTTGGCATCGTATACCCCGTAGTTGTTCTGTACAAAGTTGAAGCGGCTGGGATAGTTAACAGTACCACTAGTACCTTGATGTAAGATGCCTCCTGATGAACTTATAGTACTATTGCCAGCAATGGTAAGGCTGCCTTGGTTTACTTTTATGCTATCGCGTAGTAAGCGTAAATTTTGGCTGACATTTATACTGGCAGCACTATTGATGTTTAGGTCGCCCAAAGAAAGGTTAGGGGTGGTTATCTGTCCATTAAAATTCCACGCGGTGGATACAATGAGTACAGTATCTACCATAATGATACCACTACCCGATAGTGTTCCTTGTCCAAAATATAACCCGCGACTAACGCTATTATTGAGTGTGCCGTTTACCTCTAGAAGATTGCCTGCTCTAATGGTCGCAATACTAGTGTCTAGCAATATGGTAATGCCCTGAGGAATGATGATGGTGTCTTTATCAAGTTCTATGGGAGGGATGTTCCCACCCGTCCAAGTGGTAGCGTTGGTATAGTTACCAGAATTACTTGCGGTGTATATTGTAGCTGCGGCTTTGTGACAAAGTATAGCGGTCAATAGTAGGTTGCTAAGTAATAGTTGCTTTAGGGTAGCGGTCATGTCCTTTTGTTGGGTTGTGTAAATATACTTATTTATTATAATGAAAGAGGTGCTGAATAGCATCAGCACCTCTTCTTATAAATGTTTCTTAGGTCTTACTGTTTCATCAACTTTCCACTATTGAGTAGTGTGCCTTTTTCGTTGGTTAGTTGTAAGAAGTATAATCCATTAGTTAAGTTTTGTGTAGGTAGTGCAATGTTGTGTTGTCCGTTATTGTATTCAGTAACAGGTTGGGTATACACCACGCGTCCATTTACATCAGTAAGCGTTATTGCTATAGATTGTGTTTTCTCTAGCGTGATGCTTAATGTTGCATTGCCATAAGTAGGGTTAGGGTAGAGGGTCACCTTGTTGTTGGTCGTTAAGTTATTTACCGATAGGTTAGCCAAAGATGTAGCACCATCGAACACAGAGAAGTAGTTGCCTTTGGTCGTACTAAAGTTATTTATGGTTTCGGTTTGCGTATAGAGGCTACCTTGAGTATTTGCCATACTATGTGTGGGTAACGTATCCCAGTGCAATTGATTGTATAAGTATCTGGTAATGTACGACTGTGCTCTATTAAAGTTATTGTACTCCAATGCTACTGGCCATTTTAAGGTCACATCAGCATTACTGCCTGTAGCAGCGCTAGGATCTACCCACCATGTAGCGGCTACGCAAGGCTCTTCAAATGAGATGTCAAAACCTCTGTCAATGGTATCTTGCACGCCAGCAGTACAGCCTACTTTATATATTTCCATACTACTGCTATTGTTCTTTACATCAACAGGGGCATAGCGTGTTAATATGCCCGTACCTACAGGGAAGGTAGCGGTAGCATTACTATGGATGCTCATATGAGTGCTTGTACCAAAGTCGTTAGTGATGAAACTGTTGGTGCCTGCATTACTAATAGTAGCGCTAGTGTTGATAATGAGGTTGGAGCTGTCTACTAAATGTAATAGCCCTTTAACTAGGTCGAGGTTATTGGCTATAGTTAGCTCCCCGTGCAAAAGAACTGAGCTTGTATTACTGCCCATATTTATGGTAAGGTTGCGAAGTGTATCCTCTGCATTGACATTATGAGTTGGTGCACCTGGGTAAAAATATAACCCTTCTCCTAAGTTGTTATTGGCATTAACTGCAACTACTGCATTTTTATCAGCAGCTATTCTTCCTGTAAGAGGGTTATAGAAAATTTTAGCATGAGTACCTAAAGTAAGTTTGTGCTGATTAAGCTTTAGGTTGCCTGATCTTAGTATCATAACGCCGTTGAAGTAAAGGTCTTTATGAGCTATAGAGTAGGTCCATGTTTTAGCAGTAGGAGCATTACCCTGAGCTAAGTCTATTATCATGGTGTCTATTTGTCGGTCAAACAAGGCCGTATCTATATCAACATTCCATCTTATAGGACTGGGTATTTTTGCTAAGTCTCCACGAAAAACATTCATGGTGTCTGCATAATTTATCACGCCCGCATTTTGAACGATAAAACTGGAGTAGCCCGTATAGTCTATCCAACAGTGGTTGTCAAAATTGAGTGGGCCATTTATCATTGTCGTATTGGTGTGTGGGAGGTATAACCTCTTTTTTATGTTAATAGGGCCAGCGGTACTATAGTTTTGCATTCTACATTTGTTAGCAGTAATGGTTCCATTTGCTGTAGGGTACAATCCCCAAAGGTCTATACTGTCTACAATGATAGAGCCTGTGTTGCTAACAATATTACCTGCAGATATATACCGTTCTGCCTGCCCGTTAATTGTTCCTTCTACAGTAAGTTGCCCATATCCTGGTCCATTTTTTAGGACGAGGTTAGTATCTAAGACAACGGTAATACCTTGTGGTATAACGATAAGGTCTTTCTGTTGATTGATAAGTCCTGTAGTTACAGGTGGTTTTATACCACCCTGCCAAGTAGAGGCGCTGGTATAATTGCCATTGGCAACAGCGGTGTATGTAACGGTAGTTTGTGCTCGTCCTAATTGTGTCAACAGCATGAGAATGCCGGATAGGTACAAGGCTTTTTGAAGAGATGCCTTCATAGGTTTGATTTTTTAATGGTGTGAAAACTGATACTAAGATACATATAATAATAAACCAGAATTAAAAAGCATCCACTTAATTAAGTGAATGCTTCGTGTAAATAGGTTATTCTATAAGCTTATTGTTTCATCAACTTTCCACTATTGAGTAGTGTGCCTTTTTCGTTGGTCAGTTGTAAGAAGTATAATCCGTTAGTTAAGTTTTGTGTAGGCAGTGCAATGTTGTGTTGTCCGTTATTGTATTCAGTAATAGGTTGGGCATGCACCACACGTCCATTTACATCTGTAAGTGTTATTGCAATAGGTTGTGTTTTCTCCAGCGTGATGCTCAATGTTGCATTGCCCTGAGTAGGGTTAGGGTAGAGGATCACTTTGTTGTTGGTCGTTAAGTTATTTACCGATAGGTTAGCTAAAGAAGTAGCTCCGTCGAATACGGAGAAGAAATTACTTTTTCCTGTATCGAAGTTGTTCACTGTTTGAGTTTGTGTGTAGAGGCTACCTTGAGAGCCAGCAGCGCTAGCAGTGGTTTGGGTATCCCATTTCAGTTGGCTGTACAAATAAGTAGTGATGTAAGACTGTGTTCTATTAAAGCTATTGACCTCCAAAGCTGCAGGCCATTTGATGGTCACATTAGCAGAGCTGCCTGTAGCCGCGCTAGGGTTTACCCACCATGTAGCCGCCACACAAGGCTCTTGGGTAGCAATGTCAAAACCGGTTACCACGGTATCTTTTACACCCGCTACTGCGCCTACTTTATATACCTCGCTACTGCTACTATTGTTCTTCACATCAACAGGGGCATACTGTGCTGGTGTACCTACAGGGAAAGTTGTAGTGCCGCTAGCGGCCACATTCATATGTAGAGCACCACCAAAAGAGCTGGTTACATAACTATTGGTGCTAGCATTGGTTATGGTAGCGTTAGTATTATGATTGATGATAAGTTTACTGGTGTCGGCTAAATGTAGTTGTCCTTTTTGTAGGTCTAGTTTGTTATTGATGATCAGGTTGTTGTGTAGTTTTACAGTGCCTGTGTTATTGCCCATATTTACAGTAAAGTTTCTTACTGTGTCAGCAGGGGTAGTTAATATGGTCTCGTCCCAGAATATAAAACCGTCACCAAAGTCGCTAGTAGCATTTATAGTGATGTCTGCATCTTTTTCTGTTTTTATTCTTCCTTTATTGGGTGTGCAGTATAGTTTTGAATTGGGGCCAAAGATGATGTTCTTATGGTTTAGATTCAGGTTGCCAGATTTGATGATCATCACACCATTGAAGTATACATCTTTATGTACTACTCTTAATGCCCAAGGTACTTGTGGTGAAGAGTAATTGGTATCTAGGTCTATAATAAGTGAATCTATTTGTCTGCCGATGTAGTTGGTGTCAATATCCAAAAAAGGATTAATGCCGCCTAGCCATAAGTATTTATAGCTAAGATTCATTGTGTCTGCATAATTGATAACTCCTGAAACTATAGAAGTTCCATTGTTGTAGGTTACAGTATGGAATCTACAACGCCCTTCGCTCTGTATCCAGCAATGGTTGCCAAAGTTGAGTGTGCCATATACTTGGTTAACATCAGAAGCATTGTGCATATGCAATCTCTTGTTGATGTTGAGTGTGCCTTTGAAGGTGTAGTTAGACATATAACAGTTATTCGTAGTCATTGTACCTTGGAAGTCAACTCCCGCATTAATACCTTGTAAGAAAGTACTGTCTATGTTTACTACACCTGTAGCACTACTTATTAGTGGTGCTTGTATTTTTGCATAATAGCCAGGTAGTCCTATCAAAGATCCATCAACAGTCATTCTTGGATACCAGCCACTTGTCTTTAAGTGCAAGTTGGTATCTAGTGTCACCGTAATGCCTTGAGGTATTACAATATGTTCTGAATAGCTTACTAATCCTGTAGTTACAGGTGGTACTATACCGCTCTGCCAAGTAGAAGCGCTGGTATAGTTACCATTAGCAATGGCGGTGTAGGTTGTGGTGGTTTGTGCAAAGCTGCTTGCTGTAAATAATAACAAAAAGCAAGACAGGAGTGCAGCTTGTGTAAGTTGTAGAATCATAGGTTGTTGTTTTAGTGTGTAGTACAAATATATAGATAATAAAATGCCTCCCTGTTAAGCAATCATTTACCTTTGCACCTGTGCCTACCACAGTTACACTAAAAGATTACTACCAAATACTGGAGATAGACCCCACTGCTTCGCAAGAAGAGGTGCGCAAGGCCCACCGTATGCTGGCACGTAAGTATCATCCCGATGTGAATAAGGATAGTGCCTATGCTTCCGATTATTTCAGAGAGGTGCAGGAGGCCTACCAAATACTTAAAGAGCCCGTACTACGCAAACAGTACGACGAGCAACGCTGGCTATACGGCATGAGCAACCGTGCTAAAAACACCCAAACGGTAACGGCATTGTGGGTGCTGGAAGAAAGCCGTAAACTCAGTGCTCATCTTGTAGGTATTGATACCTTTCGTATGAGTCATGAAGCGCTGTATAGTTATATGCAATTACTCTTGTCTGATGCACATATGGCCGTGTTAAAAGAAAGCGAGGACGAGGCTGCACGTGCTCAAATAGTAGCACACCTGTTACAGGCTACCAAAGGGTTAAAACATAAATACCAAACAGGTACAGCTACACTACTACATGCCATAGCTTTGGAAGAGGGGCAGCAGCTAGCCATACAACAACAGCTGCGGTTACAACAGCGTAAAGAAAAGCGCGACACAGCATTACCCTACATTGCCGTGCTGATCACAATTGTGCTCTGCATATTCATGGTGTTGTGGAGTAGATAACCTGTGGATAAAATAGTTGTGTTGTTTGCTTTTTTAATGTAAATTTGCAATAGCAATTAGAGGAGAGAAAACGTATGGCGCTAACTAGCCAAGAGGCTATCTATGTAAAAGAGGTAATACTGCACGGCAATAAGCTAAGGGCGGTACGGAAATCCTTCCCCCTAATAAAAGAGGCGCAACTACAAGATGCTATTATATATATGGAGCAGAATCCACTTGTAGCTAGACATATAGAAGCAGGCATACTATATATATATAAAGACCTGCTGAAAAGAAGTAAAAAGATAATACCCGAACCTCAACCCCTAACCACTGAAGAACAAAGGCAACTTTTACAGTTGGTAATAGCAGGAGAGCGCAAGGTGTTGCATCAGGAGAAGACGGAACATGGCTTATTACAAACCGTGTTAGTGCCACCCAATTATCAAGAGGTGGAAGAGGCCAAGTGGTTGATAAAGACCATTAGCCGCATGAGTAAAGATGATCTGGCAGCATAGCCACGCCATATAACCTAAACAAAATAAAAACACACACTATGAAAACTACATTTGCCAACGATCCCAAGTACAAGGAGGTTTTTCACAGCAGCGTACACAACGTAAAACTATACATACCTGTAGATGTAGCCAATGGCTATCATATGAGTCGCTATGTAGCAGCAGGGGCGCAAAATATATATGCAGCAGGTGGTGCTACCAAACAGCTACTGGGCAGCATGATGGATAAAATGCTGGAACTATGCAATGAGGAAAAAAGCACCAAAACACTACGCACAGATATAGCCACACTGGCCAACAATATTAAGTACCGACTACAATACCCTGTAGATGAAGACTGTGCCCTACGTATGGGTGCTATCTATTGCTTTGCCGAGGGGGAAGAGCCCAATCAAATGGAAGACTACTGGACAGCAAGGAAAGTGGCTTGGGCAAAAGGTGATGCCGCGCAAAACATTGCTCCTGATGCAGAGCTCTATAGTTTTTTTTTGAGCTTAGGAATAGCATCTACACCGGCATGGAAGGAGCTGTCAGATACTTTGATAGATACGAACTATTTCAAAACAAGGACCGACAACCTCAACGCCCTGATGCCCACCTCCGCTCGGTAGCCACACAGGTAGATGAATGGTATGATAACTTTTGGGATGTAGCCCTGAAGTATAATGATGGTAACCTACAAGCTGCGGAACACTTTATGGATACTAGTGTGTTTATGTATTACTACCGCGTAAAACAAAAAGCTGCTTGGGTAGACTGGCACAATGAAGAAATGAAAAAGGTAGGAGAGAAGGGTTAGTCGTAGTAGGTGTAGGTGATGTCAGATGTATATAAAAGTTGATAAGCCTCTTTAACCTTGAGGTAGGTAGCCGTTTTTACAGCATTGCCTTTGTTGTCTTTTTTTGTGGTTTCTATCTTGCGAACTTCTGGTAGGGTAATGGAGGCAAGGCAGCTTTCAATAGAGTTGTCGTAGGTAGCGCTTATTCGACTATTGGCATCGTAGGTAAAGGATATTTCGTTTACATGTATTGTGTCCTTGCCGTTTAGCTGGTAGGTGTGTTGGTGGTGCAATTTTTGATCTTTGTTAAACTCATATTGTGTATGTCTTTTTTTACCGCTTTGGTAAATAGTAATGTTGACATAGCTGTTTTCAGATACATGGCGTATATAGTGTTTTTGTATGGAGGATATGGATCTTTGACCTGAACTAACATTGTATGTTGTAGCTGTATAACTATCATTTTTGAGATAGGAAAAGTCAGTATACTGGCCGCTTCGTTTGGATTGACCGTTTTCATATTCTTCGATAATAAACTGTGTGCATTGTCCATTGTTACTAAACTGAATCGTTCGCAAAGTATAGCCCTGTGTTATGCCATCTTTGGAGAGGTGAATTTTTTGTTTCATCTCTTTCACTTTCCCTTTCAATCCCATCTTGCACCAGTCGCTGGAGATGTTGTAGTAAGGTTGTGCAATAACAGTAGTGCCAATAAGTAGTAATATGTAAAGTAGTAGATGTTTCATTGTTTACTCGTAGTAGGTATAGGTGATATATTGACTGCCCGATAGGCTGTAGTGGCAGGTATAGCTATTGTATTCCGTTTTGATATGGGTGGGATTGCCCTGTTCGTCGGTAGCGATGACCGTGAAAGTTGTATTGCTAAAAGTACGATCATCTACAACAGTAGCGCTTTTGTACAGATAGCCTTCATCATTGTAGTCTTGTGTTATTTTAAATACCTGATACTTTTTGGGAGAAGAGGGGTATTGAGTAGCCATCATTTGCTGCTTGCGGTTGTAGGTAAACTGTTTGGGTATAAACGGTTCTCCCTTTTTTTGTCGGTAGCCTTTTACCAACGTATCATTTACTATTACGTATACGATGGTGTCTACACGTTTAGGTTTATTGCTATAGCGCGCATAGACCGTTAGTTTTTCTCTATTGTACTCCTGTAGATATTGGTAGGTGGTGCTACGTGTCTTCTTCTTTTTCTTCACTATTTCTTCCACAATATAGCCCTCGTCGGAGAATTTAAGTATGGTCTCTTTATAGGTAGGGCGCTTTCTTTTTCTGCTATTGGTATCGCGCTCGGTAATATGCATCTCTTTTACTTTGCCATGTAGCCCTAGCTTACACCAGTCGCTGGTGATGTCTTGATAGGGTTGTGCATAGCTAACAGTGGCAGCTAGTAATAGTAGGTATAGGAGTAAATGTTTCATAGATTATTCGTAGTAGGTGTAGGTAGCTTTTCTAGTCCCTACAGATTCTTCAATACCTGATTCGTATAATGTTTCTAGTATAGGATTATTCTTGTTGTCCGACTTTTTTATTTCATAGATCATTATGGTTTGTTCCTCTTTACCTTCTTTTAAAGTACGTATAGTATCAACGGTTCTTTGTCCTTCTCGATTATAGGTAAAACTTTGTAGTTGATGATTTATTGTATCTCCCCAGTTGTTTAAATAGTAGATGTCTTTTGATAAGACCTGCTGTTGCTTATTAAGATGTACCCATGCTATAAGGTCAACCGTTTTTCCTTGAGGCGGTATTTGCCCCACTATATATAGTGTGTCATCTACTATGGTATACTTAGTTGTATTCCATAATGTATCTTTTGGGTGATTGGCTACGATGCTGTTCCATATAGTAGTGTCTTCAGGTTTTTGTACTTCGGTGATGATGAAGCTTCGTTCATCTACTTTTGTTGGGGCATTATGTGCAATGCTAATAAATGTTTCTGCAACACCATTCTTATAAACGGTATATGTTGTTCGCTTTATAAAACCGTCTTTATTGAAGAGGTAAGAATGTTTCTCGTAATTGTTATTATTGACATTGTTACTGTCGTAAGTGCTAATACTCATTTCTTTTACCTTCCCTTTCAGTCCCATCTTACACCAGTCGCTGGTAATGTCTTTATAGGGCTGTGCTACACTAGTAATAGTGCAGAGTAGCATTGTATAGAGTAGGGTATATCTCACCCTATGAAGTTAAGGGTTTTCGTTGTAATAGGTGTAGGATATAAAGGTCAGTACATCATAGTCCTTGCGTGCATCACTTTTAAAGAGTTGCTTGGTAATGTTACCCTGCTCATCTCGGGATAGTATAGTGTATTTAGATACGCTAAATATATTGGCTCCTTTCTGTACAGTGGTTATGGTATCATCGATGGCTTTTACATCAACACTTAGTAGGTTGCCCGTTTGTGTGCTGTCCGTTTTGTTTTCTTGAGATACAAAACTTCTGCCATCTCCTTTATATATCTTAGAAAAGTTGGTAGCCAGTATAGTGTCTTTTCCATCTATCTGATAGATCTTATGTGCCGTTTGGTTGCCATTGGTATGGATGATATGCATGCCTATAACTTCGCCTTTGTTATACATCAGCATAGTACGCTCTTGTGCTCCTGTAGGTGTGGTTATCATCTCCCTTAGTGTATCCCCATTTTGTATATGTAGCTCATGGGTTTTATAGCCATCTTGGTTGTATGTCTCTATATACTCCGTGGCCTTGTTTTTAGTAGGTAGCCATTCGCCAGACTCATTTTGCGCAAATTTGCGATACATCTTGCGGTGTACGGTATGTACTGCACCAATATGTCCTGCTGCTGCCAGGTCGGTATTGGTGGTATTGGTAAGTGCAGGTAGTGGTATGTTGGCTGCTGCTTGTTTGGTGTCTTCATTGTTGCAGCTGGCTAAGACAAAAGTTATTACTAAGGCTAAAAGTAAACTGGTCGCGGTGCTGTTCATGATATTAAATAATATACTTAAAAATTAATTTTTGTCATTGAAATTATTGTTGTATATTTGCTATTGAAATAATCTCGAAGGGAGACGTTCCTTTTTTCTGCAAATACGTATCAGGTAACATGCCACCTGCAAGTGCATAGGGTTTACTTTTATCATAATACTGCATCCCTATGGCAGATGTTACCGAAATCATCCACAAGATAACTTACGAAACAGAAACTTCCTCTATAGAAAAAGCAAATGTTGTTATTCAGCAACAGCTAAAGGAGCTAAAACAGCTCAACGAAGCCGTTGCCAGCCTGAACCAGAAAGTAAAAGCAGCGGGAGATGCGGAAGCGGAAAGCTTTAAAAAGGTTACAAAAGAGCTGGATGGCTTGAATAAAAAACTGGAGAAGCTATCTGCAAAAACAAAAGGCGCACTATCTGAAGTAGGAAAAGGTGTAAAAGCAGGCTTAGGACTGGGCAAGGGTATTGCAGGTGTGGCAGAGAAAGCTACAGAGATGCTGATCAACTTAGTAGATGAGTCTATAAAGTTAGCACAGGAAGTAGACGCCGTAAAAGGGTCTTTTGACGCATTAGGCGAACCCGATCTGCTCTCGGGTTTAAGAGAAGCTGTGCAGGGTACTGTAAGCGATCTGGAATTGATGAAGCAGGCCGTGAGCTATAGCAATATTGGCGTGCCTGTAGAAGAGCTGGCCAGTGTGCTAGGCTTTGCCACACAAAAAGCAAATACAACAGGAAAGTCAGTTGATGAACTGGTGCGCGGCATAGTAGATGGTATAGGTAACAGTAGTGTGATAGCCCTGCGCGACTTAGGCGTAGATGTACAAAAACTAAATGAAGAGTTTGCTAAAACAGGCGACTTTGCAGAGGCGGCGTACAATGTGATACAACAACAGAGTGAAGCTGCGGGCAGTGCCATTCTTACTGTTTCTCAAAAGCAGGCACAAGTGGCTGCTCAGATGCAAAACCAACAAGCTGAAATTGGAAAGACCTTTAACGAGCTTGGCGGCTATGTAAAATCCTTCCTGGCAGATCTGGTATCTGAAGGAGATCTTACTATTACCAAGAGCTACCACAAGAATCTGAAAGCTGCAGAGCAGTTAGCAAAGGATCAAGCACAGGCACAGATAGATGCCAATGATATTTTCTTGAATAATTTCGAGCAGTTTACCAAAGACTATGCACATCAAGATTATAAAGGGAGGGAAGATATAATAGCACAGGCCGATGCTATGCACCAACAATTGAGGGAAGATGCATTGACGCATTTTCAGGGGTCTAAAAAAGAACTGGATATTTATCTGTCAGGTCTGGAGTTAGCTTATGAGCGCACCAAGAAAAACTTGGCTGGGCAAAAGATAGACCTGTCTACAATTACTGTAGATTCAGTAAAAGGGTTGAGTATAGAACAGCTCAACGATCTTCAGAGTCAGATAAAAAGTAAAGACAATACCCGCACCCGCAATTCCGAAGAAAACGAAAAGCTGAATAATTTACTTATCGCCATACGTAAAGAACGCGATATTATTTTCGGCAATGATAAGAGGACCACTACTACATCTTCAAAGCCTAAACCCAAACCGCAGCCTAAGCCTAAAGATTTAAATATAAAACTAGAACCTACGTTCGACCCCGATGAAGCGCAAAGAACCAGTGAAGAAATAACAAGAATAGAGGCGCAGAAAAATGCAATAAAGTTAAGGAGTCAGATTCCTGATAGGATACAACGAGTTGATGATAAGGAACAAAAAGAACTGTTAGCTAACGAAAGAGCTTATAAGGCAGGGTTAAGGACTTTAGAAGCCTACGAAGAGGAAAAGACCAAGATAACACAGAAATATGTGCTGGAACGTCTTGATGCAGAGATAGCTGCTAACCAAGAGATACTGAACCTGCAAGGGCTGAGTGTAGAACAAAAAGAAATTGCAGAACGGGAGTTGACAAAGGCTACCGTAAAGCGACTAGAGATCACCAACAAGCAAAAGGCAGCAGATAAACAAGCTGCTGATAATGCAAATAACGATGAAAAGCAGAAAGGGTTAACAGACGCGCAGAAGGAGAATATAAAGAACGGTATTGACGCCTATCAACAGCTGGCACAAGCTGCTGCCGATGCTTACAATACTATTATACAGGCGCAGATAGATGCACTGGATAAAGAGATAAGTGTAAGGGAGCGAAGAGTAGAAGCGGCTAAAAAACTAGCGGAACGTGGCAATACTGAAGCGCTGAAACTGGAAGAAGATAGGTTGCGCAAAGCAGAGGCCAAGCGTGCCCAGTTTGCTAAAAGGCAACAGGCGATAAATGCTGCTATCACAGTATCTAACGCCATAGCAGCAGTAGCGCGTGCCGCTTTAGAAGGTGGTGGTTTTGGTTCTATAGCTACTATAGCTGCGCTAATAGCTGCATTGGCAGCAGGGTATGCTGCGGTTACCAGTATGTCGCAAGACGGTGGGGGCGATGCCTTTGCTGATGGTGTTGTAGGCTATCAAGGTAAGGGTGGCCCAAGGGATGATAAGAATTGGGTGCGTATCAGTACGGGCGAAAGTGTTATCACTGCTGAAGGTACACAGCGCAACAGAGCTTTGCTGGAAGCGATCAATAACGGCGTTGCTTTTAGTACCATAAACCCTGCCGCTATGCCTCTGCTGAAACAGCCAAAGAGTCCGCATCAGGGACAACACTACGCAACGGCAAAAGAACTGAATGGATTGGAGAAGAAGCTAGACGATGTTGTCTATGCCATAGAAGGGAACAAGTTGAAGCAAAACATCTTCTTTGATGAGCAAGGTGTTGGCATTATGACAGAAAGAGCCATTAATAAAAACCGTAAACGCTGGAAGTAGACACCATGGAATTGAAACTATATATACAACAGGCTACTGTACTCAGCAAAAACTTACAGCCCGCATTTTATAGTGGAAGCACGCCACAAACATTGACCCTGATAGAGATAACGGCTAGAGACCCTTTTCCTAATGATAGGAAGTTTCCTAACTATGGCGACTGGGAAGATGTGACCAATGATGTGAGTGATTTGTTCAAACTAAAACTTACCTGGACCAGCGAGCGGGATAGCAGCGGTGTAGTAGCACCAGGTGCATCGCAATCGAAAAAAAGTGCCAGTGGTACTTTAACCTTTGAAGGGGAAGCCTACAGGTTATTAAAACAATGGCTGGTAGACGATGTGAGTGCACCGCTTAATAGCATTGCTGTAAAGTTGTGGCATGTGGGCTGCGGAAACTATTTGGAGTATGTCATCAAATCAGCTGATGTGACTTGGTGCGAGGATGCAGTTTGCACTTTCGATGTCACCTTGAAGCAACAGGAAGAGCAGTTTAACTGCATCAAAAGAACCTTGATCAATGACAACCACAAAGGGTGGTTTCAAAAGCAGCCCGATGATAATAAGAAACATCCCCGTTTTAGTTATTGTAACGAGCAGAGGCCCAATGGCACTTTAGTAATGGTGTGGTGGATGGCTGGCGTTATTATGGTGCCCACCTTATTGTTTATGATGCCCTTGATGCTAGCCATGAATATTGTCTTTGGTATCATCAATACCATCATTGGTATTATACAAACTATCAGAAAACTATTTGGTGGTAGGGTGGATAAAGTGGATTGGGAGACGATACCATACTTCAATTTTAAGAAGATGAGAGAAGCAATGGGGGCATATTTTGTGGAGAGTGCCGGCTGTGGTAGAGAACATCCCGCTCCTCTTATAAGAGACTATATAGAAAATGTGTGCCTTAAGTGTGGGGTGACTGTTAATGCAGAGACCGCACCTATATTTTTCGATAAGCAAATGACGATAGAAACCTCTTCAAGAGGTAAGGTGAAGCTGGATTATAATCCACATTATAATGCCTGCTATCTTTTTGCACAAACAGAAAAAGGAATACGTCGGTACAAGAGTTTAAATGCATTAAGAGGTATACCTAATAATACGGATTACTTCCTGTACGATAATAGTCCGCTAATAACATTGGATATGTTTCTCGATGAGCTGAAGACCATATACAATGCAGATTGGCGATTGAAGGATGGCAAGCTCTATTTTCAAAGAAAGGACTGGTTTGAAAAAGATGAATATATCTACGATTTCTCTAAAGGCTCCAGTGATCGATTTAAGTTGCTAGAAGGTATCTGCTACGAGTGGAACGAACTAAAATACCCAGCCTATACCAAGGGGCTATATTCAGAAGATGCTGCCGATAGATCAGGAGCTAATGCAGGCAGGTATACGAATGACTATGTAGAGCATGGGAATGCAGATGACAACCCCAATTTTGAAGGTGTGAGAGATAAGACAGCACAGTTTGGTGCTGCCAAATTCAGACTCGATGGGGCAGATGAAGATTATCTCTATGATGCATTTCAGGTGGTGGTCAATGGTTCTTTCCTAACACCATTCTTCGCGGGTTTGATGTTCGACTATGTAGGCGATTTCATTAAGGAGTATGCTGACTATGGACTTCTGCTAAGCGATGATAATACAACGCTACCCAAGATATTACTCTGGGATGGGCAGAGCTATAATAACGCTAAATGTATCAGACAGTATTCTACAAGGTCATTGGCGGGCAATATCAATCCTCCGCTTATCAATAAGAAGTACAATAAGGAAGAAAAGAAATGGATAGATAATTATCACGACGAAACCTTTGTGCGCGGTAGTGGATTGACCCTGCCTCCCAATCAAGATGGTTATTATTTACTGACCGACTTCTTTGGTGCAAGAGAAATAAAACAGCCCGCCATGTTGGTGAACTACAATATGTTTTTCGCGCCGGGATACTGGGATAGTATGTGGGACTGGTTTCACTGGATAGATGATCCTGAGAAAAATCCTGTGATCAATATGAGGTGGACAGCGAAGATAGAACTCTGCTGTGATGACCTAAAAGAAAAAGACAGCAATGGTAAAGAAAGACTGAATGTATTAGAAGATGCCGCCAATATAGTGCTGGGCGAAAAGGTGAGACTACCGACACAGTACTACGGCGATGGTAGGATAAAAGAGATAGAAGTAAGCTATGACCCGACTGATACACTAGGGCAGCATATAGTACTAAAAGGAGATGTATAAACCATTATAAAAAATTGACTAAAAAATACCTATGACCTGGTTAGACAGTATACAAGACCTGCAATATTATCACCAACCCAAAGGTGTGCCATGTTATTGCGAAGAAGTAGCCTTCCCTTCAGACCTGATGCTGCATGCCTCTGTTGCAAGTGGTGGCAGTAGCTATACCTTGAAAGTATATGTGTATAGCCCCGATGGGTTGACGCAGTATGAAGATGCGACTACTTATTTCGATCATTATTTTGGTAAAGTATCGGCAACGGGTTTACATTTCTTTAATGCCAGAATGAAAACCTTTGCCCCCTCAATGTGCGAGCATGCTTGCTATATACTTAGAGCAGTAGTTACAACACAGATAGGAGGACAAACACACACAGTTTTTGACAAGTATACAGAGCGCTATTGCCAGAGCAATTGCTGTGATGTGGCAAAGAATATCAGTATCACACAAACTGGTTTTCAGCCCAACGTTGTAAGCACTGGAGATGTGAATAGCCCCATATTTACAGGTGGAGATCCTGATGGTGTAGCTGTAGATACAGGTGTGGCGACGGGTGCACCATCGGCACCTAAAATAGAAAATGCCTGTGGTGAGCCTGTGATAAGGCTCATCTCCAAGTTTGACTGTGCCGATAATTTTACGGGTGACTATTATGGTAAACCCGATGTGGTGCTGGGTGGTGGAGCAGCAAGCTTTACTTATGTAAGGGTAAGTACGTTTAAAGGTAGACTGGTACGCAAGCCTAGAAATATTGAGAAAGAAATGAGCTATAACTGCAGACTGCAGCGTGTAGAAAGCACTCCTCAGTTTCTATTGGAAGGCTTTGAGTTTTTCCCCGCTTGGAAGATGTACGAGATCGAGCATCAACTGCATGCCAATCATATTTATGTAGACGATAATGAAAGAACTCGTAGGTATGAGTTTGCAGGTGAAGGGGCATTTAAGCAAGTCAATAAATGTGTAGAGCTATTTAAGCTGGAAGCACAAATGCAAGAATGTACACAGCGTCAGGTGTTTGGCTGCGGGCTGGATTGTGAAACAGATACTTTGAATTTTGATGGAAGCAATGTGATGTTTGCCATACCGGGTACTTACCAGAATGGTGCATTCTTTTCAGAGACCAAACAGCTTATTGCACATGATGTGGAGGGCTTAAAAGATTATCTGCGTACCAGAAGCGATGTGACTGATGCACAGGAAGTAGACATCTCTTCTATAGATAGTTCGCTACATACAGTGGTGAGCATGAGTGGCATGGGATATCTGCCCTCTGCCATATACTTTGACGAGCCTGTTGCTAAGAATAAAATTTATGCCCGCCAGGTAACGGATATTGAACTGTTGAAATTACAAGAACAGCCTGTATGCACACTACCTGTTTTGGGTGTATGGGGTATTGAAGAAGCAATATGTATAACGCCAGTGGTAGGAGCGATATTAGTGACAGATCATGTTGCTACGGCATTGACAATAACAGCAACAGGAAACTGGGTGATAGATGATGCCACAACCTCGGCTAGTTTGTATGAGGGTAAAGTAACCTTTAGCATAGACATAGAAAACACGGTGCTCACCCAGCATGAAGATATATTGGATGAAGATCTGTTTGTATCTGATGAGTTGATAGGCATCATGAGTTTGCAAGGAAGACCTGATGGTTTTGCCGTGCTGCATCAGAATAATAATACAAGTCTTAGTGATGGTGCGCAGATAACAATAGATAGTGATGGCAAGATCAGGTACACTTGTGCATTGACAACAGGCACACTCACAGAATCAACGCTTACGCTTAGTAATCTAACTTATAATATATAACCAAACCATGGCAAGAAAAATAACCATACCTATTACCGACCACGAAGATGTGGGCATCTGTGCCTTAAGCTATACTGTAGCCTACAAGCGCACAGGAGATATAAGCTGGGTGACCAATGCTTATAGCGAGCCTCCTTTCGAAATTACCAACCTGGAAGATGATATTGAATATCTCTTTAGGGTAACAAGGCACTGCTGCGATGGCATTGATAGTGCACCATTGGAGCTAACCGTGAATACTACTATACTGGCTGCTCCTGCCAACTTTATAGCCACACCAGCGGATAGTGAGGTGGCACTGGACTGGGATGCCGTAACGGGTGCAGGTAGCTATACGCTAGAGCGTGCAGATGATGACACTTTTGCAACCAACCTGACCTCAGTATATACAGGTACTACTACCAACTATACAGATGTAGAGCTAACTAATGGAACTATTTATTACTACCGCGTAAAAGCAACGGCTACCAACCATGCCGATGGCGCTTATGCAACAACCAATGCAACACCAACAGCAAGCTAGATATTATGGCAGATTTAACCGTACAAATACCAGCGCCTACCCTTACTACAGGTCAGTATTTTAAAGTAAGATATAGGCAACTACCAGGAGGTGCTTGGAGTGCTTATACCAACAGGTCAAACATCAGCTTTACCATAACAGGGCTAAGCGAGGGCGACTATCAACTAGAGTTTATACTTGTAAATGCAGATGGTGTAGAATGTACCGCAGTATATAGGACCTATACGATAGTTACCGATTATCAATGCATTAGTTTCAACTCACAGTTGGTAGAAGTAGCAGGCCTGTATCATATAGAAGTGACCTACACATTACCGCAGGGCTTTTCCGATCCTAATTGCGGATGGGAAATTGAGTGGCTACCCGTCAATGGTGCGGCCAGTAAAATTCCCTATGCGGCATTGCCAACATCAGGCATTATAAAAATACCAACTGCTAATGATGGTGGCGTGTTTCGCATCAACGCTTTGATGTGTAACGGTAGAAGCAAACAGTGCCATGTGAATGATATACTAAAAATATCAGCACCACCATGTACTTCTATGACCAACCTTAATGCGGATATAGTAGAAGAGCAGGATGCTAATGGTGTGTGTAGCTACTACATGGTCATCACATTTACGCAGTCCAACCCGCCAACCACTAGCCTGCATTTAGATATATCGCAATGGGGGCAAGCAGGGCTAAATCCTGATAGGTGGAAAGGGTACAAATCCATATCGCCAACCTCTACTATGGTGAAGCTCAAGTTGAATCCCACCATGGCATCAGGGCAGGAAGAGATGGAGTATGCACTTTTTGTGACTGATATATGTAAGGGGACGCACTCTAGAATATACCTGACCTTTTACCGGAATAAATGCTTTAACCAATTACCATAAGGAAAAAAAATATTCCTGCCTTTTATTTCATAGTTGCACAGCTATTCAAAATGTGTAGAAGTGTAGTGGCCCTACTACCTTATCATGAAAATCATAACAGACCATTAAGGGGCAAATGGTCAATAATTTAAAACTTAGATACAATGGCATTTTGTCCAGCAGATTGCGCTAGCATCACACTTACCCCCAATGCGCCGGGTGGCTGTGACCTGAAAGTGCGCAAAAGAAGTATAGACCGTATAGGGTTTTTCCCTTGCGATGTTGCATTACCAACTCCGTTTACCTGTGCAGACCTTCTACCTTTGGTAACGGCTAATAGTTTAACCTTCAGCAGCCCTTTGGCTAATATAGAGGTGCAAGACCCTTCGTTTGAAGAATTACAAATAGCAGACTGTCGCCCGAGCGAGCGTATTGTTACCAGTCGCGTTATCACCTTCCAAGATAGAATAGCGATAGAGACACCGGCAATAGCAGACCCTGTAACACCTGCAAACCTTTTCTTCGACTACGATTTTTGGAAAGACAAGAAAACCAAGCGTGCGATGATGCGCTACATGTTCGTGTTTTGCGATGGTACGGTAGTAGTGCCTAAAGACGAAAGTGGTAAACCAATGGAAGCTAGCCTTGATGTATTCCTTTCTTACGAGCGTCAGGGTAGTGGTGGTAGTTCTTACATATTAGAGATCAAAAAAGGACAGTTAGAATTCAAGGGAGATCCGCTTGATTTTAATATTCCAGAGTTGACTACTAACGATGATATCTTCTACCTAAGCGATTGCGCAGGTATTATCTAATACAAGTAGCTGAAGCAATAAATAAAAAGCACAACATACAATAAAGTAAAAGTTATGGTCGGCAGATCGGCGGCACGCACGTAGGTGCTATAGAGAGGAGTGAGCAGTCCTAAGGTGAGAGGGACAAAGCTGCCTACTGCTGGCCTAACTATAAATTTTCTATCACTATGCAATTGAAAGAAGTTCTAGCAATACTCAACAAAACTACTAAGCTGCCACAGCAAATGACCGAGCGCCTGCAACGTTGGCGCAATGTGTACTATGGCATAAGCCTACACACTACAGGTGCAGCACCGCGCTTTAGAGACCTTAGCACAGGGCGTATGGTATACCCTGCCAACTATCATGGAGAGGAGTATCAATACTTGTTTGATAACTATCTGATGAGCCGCCACCCGCGTGAGAGCGAGGCTACGCGCAATTGGCGTTTTAGTCAGTATCGTCCACTTACCAAAGCACCCTTTGGGCAGATAACAGGTGTGGTAACAGGAGCTATATTTCAAGACTCGAACTATACGCTGGAGCTGGCCGACCGTGAAGAGCAACAGTATGTCTGGCAGAACAATTTTTCGGGCTACAACATAGTGACCTATATGGCCAATGTTGGCTTTAAGAATATGATAGAAGACCCTAATGGTGTTTTCTTGCGTATGCCTGCAAAGCCTTTCTATGAGCAAATAAGTGATAAAGTAGAAGTTGATATTTGGTTTGTGAACACCAAAGATATGTTATGGTTCACTGCTGATGATCTTGTGTTTTTGCACGATGGCTTTGCTTATTGGGTAGATAAAGAGACCATATGGCGCTTTAGCTACAAGGCCAATGAAAAGAAATACTACCTCGCCAAAGAAGATGCTGAAGGCTACTATGCACATATGCTGGGTAGATTGCCTATTACCATTGCTGGCGGTGAATGGAATACACAAGGCTACTACGATAGCTACTTCAGTAAGGCTAAGGCGGCAGCAGATGATTTTGTAAGCGCCTATTCGGCAGCGCAGATGGTAGACAAAGAAGCATCGCACCCATATATAGTAGAGGCAAGTACCAACTGCCCCGATTGCGATGGACGCGGACAGGTGCAACAAGACTGCGATAGCTGCCCCAGTGGTATAGAGCTGACCGACTGCCATAGCTGTAGCGGAAGCGGCCAAATAAGCCGCAACCCGGGACAAAGAATAATAGTGCCACACGACCAGATGAAGGACGGCGCACCGATACAGGTCATCAATCCTGATGTGAGTATCAATACCCACCACCGTGATGTGTGTAGGCAAATAATGTCTTTGATAACAGAAGCACTACACTTGCAACGTACCGATGCAGCACAGAGTGGCGTAGCCAAAGCTATAGACCAAGAGCGTTTGTACAAACTCATTAGTGCTATTAGCAACGATCTGTTTGATAAGATAATAACTGATACTCTACGTGACATATTGGCCTATAGAAACAACAATGCATTGGGTGAGCAAAGTTTTAGAATTATTAAGCCAACACAATTTCAGATAAAGACCAGTGCCGATCTATTAGCAGAATACAACGAAGGGGCTAAGGCCAATATGCCTGCCTTTATCCGCCAGCGTATGGCGCTAGACTATATAGATAAGCAATACAGTGGCGATGTAGTGATGAAGCGCAAAGCAGAACTAATAACAAGGCTGGATGAGCTCTGCCTACTGAACACTCAAGAAGTACTGGCACTACGCGAAGCAGATGCTGTGAGCGATGAAGATATACGCTATAGCCGTAAGCTGCCCATCGCCCTAGATACACTGATACGAGAGCAAGGCGAAGTATGGTTTACCCAAGCTACAGATAAAGACATTGAAGCTGCTGTGAATGAAATACTAGACGATATGAATACCAGTATGCTCAGTTTTGAGTTGGGTTTGAATTAATTGTTAACAGTGCTTGCATTGTGTTTTATTTTATGTAACTTACAATAGTTCACCATTGTTTCACCATGTAAAAATCATATCATCTTTTTATTGCGCCATGAAGTAATCGCATCACCATAATAAATTTTCAAAAAAAATATAGAGGTTTTATTTTCTAAAACAAATAAGGTTGTCTAATAGCAGCCAACAATTGTTATATCTAAGTAAGTGCACGTGCTTAGAGTGACACACTATCCATTTTTTTAAACGTTAAACAATTTACACATGAAAAAGATCATTCTAATGATGGCTTGTGCCATCGCAGTAAACAGCGCAGATGCACAGTATGTGATAGGGACAAAAAATAACACAGACTTGAATTTGATGACACAAGATTCTGTAAGGGCAACGTTGTTAGGTTCTGGGGCACTTATATTTGAGAAAACTGCTACAGGATTGCCGCTGACAGATCCTATGCCAAATACGTATGGTAATAAAGTGGTATTGTCATCTCAAACAGATTTGGTTATTGACCAAAATTCGTATCTGTTTGTTAGTGATAATTGTAGTATCGTTGGAGCTGTTAGAACTGCTTATAAAGGTACGGATAGAACTGCCATGAGTAACTTGAAGAGTTATATAAAACTTGCTCATCCTAGTGACGGTTCCACAGTTATTAATTCATCAAGTTCAGAAATGTTCTTACAACCTGATGATGGTACTGTATATGTTGGTAAAGCATATAATGCTAGTCTTACAACAAATCAAAACAGTTTATCTGTAGATGGTTCTGCAGGAGCAACTGGTTATAGTGCTAGTATCAAAGAAGTAGACTTGTCAGGAGGGACAACCACTTATACTATGACTAATGACGATTACACAATACTTGTAACTGGGTCTTCAACAACAACTAGTGTTGTTAGTCTTCCTACTACCGCAGTAGAGCATGGCAGAATATTTCATATTAAAAACATTGGGGCTGATAATATTACTGTTAGTGGCGCGGACAACGGAAGTAACTATACTTTGTCTACTCCTAATAAGGGGATAACTGTTCAATTACTATTTACTGCGCCAAGCACTTGGACATACCATATCATAAGCACCATGTAATTAGTTTTTAGTGACTATATTTTTTAATCATCTAAAAAACTACATTATGCGTATAAAATTTTTAATAGTGCTATTAGTAGCACAAGTTGCTTACGCAAATGCTCAAGAAGCCATACAGGTTATGCACTTGAATGGTACAGAGCAAGTAGGTAATAATAGGGTGACTGTTACAAGAAATGGTGATAGCCCCGATAATACTCATTACTATGGTGTTAGCCCATATTTAGTGGGTAGTAAAGATCGTATCAACGGTTATGATTTCGAATTTTCCGAACCTGTAAAACAGATACAAATACGTTTAGCAGCTGTTAATAAAGGGGAACTAATTGAGTTTGGAATTAATGGTCGTAAGTACAATTTGTTTGATAACCACATTGCAGCTTTCGATATAGAGGGGCGTAAATATTCATTGCCAGCTATCGAAGATGGAATAATTACTTATGGCCGTAAACATGACATGGCTAATGCAATTATTACCATTGCTCCGGGTTATGATATCAGTTCTTTCTATGTTCATCACCTGAATGGTAAAGCAGCAGGTGCTGTGTTCGAGCTATTTATTGTTAACGGTTCTACGTTTGGTAACGGAAACAGTAATGGTAATAATGGTAACAATGGTCGAGATGTAGCTACTGCTATAGGTGGTAGTAGCATAGCATCTGGCGCACAGCTTTTGCAAATATTCCCGAACCCTAATAGTGGAGATTTCATCTTGAAGGGGAACGGCTATGCTGGTGAAAAACTAGCCTTGCAAATAGTGAACGTATCAGGACAGGTTGTTTATGAGCAGCAAGTAACTCCTTTTCATCAAAGCATTAACGAAAAGATCTCTTTAGCGCAAAGCTTGCCGGGAGGTTTATACACGTTGTACATTATTGATGGAGAGCAGAAAGACGTTGTTCGTTTTACACTAAGTAGATAGTATTTATTATAGTGTTTAGGGAAGGAGCTGCCGTATGGTGGCTCTTTCTTTTTTTTAATTTACGTTGCGACTCACAATCTACAAGGGTGTTTTCACTCTTGCGTAGTTTATGCAATAACAGCCTCTACGTCTTTCAGGTGTTTGTTGATATGTGAGGTTACTATCTCCAGATGTTCCAGCCTGTTGTAGTCTCTTGAGCCTTTTTTGTAAGGAATTGTAGTAATGCTGGTGTTATAGATATGTTCTTCTATTGTATGCTGTGCTTGCTGTAGCCGCTGTATTAATAAGGGGATAGACACGCCTTTGTTTGTGGCTACACTTTGTTCATTCACTTCGGCAAGTTTGCCTTTAAGAGGGTGGGGTTTTGTGCCAGTTGCTATATCCTTTAGGTTTCGGGCAAAGCTCTCATGCCAGAAGGTGACATGCCCCAGCACATCCTTCACAGACCAGTAGGTGTACACCATAGTGTCAAAGTCGGTACCTTGTTGGTAGAAGGCTATAAGATCATGAACAGTCTGTTGTAGTAGCTGTAGTTGTTTGGTGATGTCTTCTTCGGTAAACATAGGATAAAGTTAATCAGCTATTTTACCCCCTCATAATTAGTAGCTCTACTAGTAATATTACCTGTAAAACAAAGAGCGACATTATAAAATAAAAGCCGTAGTAAAGAGAATGCCGTAATGTACTGCGTTGTACATTTGGTTTCCCAAATATTCGCCTTATGCCATAAATAAGCATGCCCGCCATATAAGTTAACATCAATGCACCTCCTGCTCCGTATACTGCAGTTGAGATGGTAAAAGGCTCATGTTGAGTCATACTGCCTGTATAGCTAGATATTACACCTACAAAACCTATAAATAGCCATTTTGCTATCTCATTCTTGCTTAGTGCCATTGGGTTACTCATAGTAGCTTCTAAAGTACAGTTTCCGCCCCGAAAAAAATATTTCTTCCTAGCCGAAGGATTGTATTCGTACTGTCGTCTATACTAGCAAGGACTTTTTTTACTTATGGATTAAACCTTGGCATAAAGCTAGCGTCTAATCATTTGTTCACCTTGCTCAATGGAAATTTAGCTTATGAAGAAGAAGCACATTTTGGCATTAATGGCAGTACTCATCCTAGCTGTATCAGCTACGGTAGATTTTAATAACCTGCCCAATTATACCAACCAAACCATCCCCAACTACATTTTGAAAGATAATACAGCACCCAATAATCCCATGACTGACCGGGGGGCGATGCTTGGGCGGGTGCTTTTTTACGATAAAAAACTGTCTGTAGACAATAGCACGGCCTGTGCCAGCTGTCACAAACAGGAGTTTGCCTTCGGCGATACGGCTTCGGCAAGTGTAGGTGCCAATGGTACTACAGGGCGCCACTCTATGCGCCTCATCAATGCACGCTTTGCTGACGAGCGTCGTTTCTTTTGGGACGAGCGTGCTGCCACCCTCGAGCAGCAAACCACCATGCCTATACAAGACCATGCCGAGATGGGCTATAGTGGGCTGAATGGTGACCCTAGTATCAACGACCTCATCACCAAGATGAACGATATATGGTACTACCCACAACTATTCAATATAGTATATGGCGACCCTCAGATAACCGAGCAGCGTATGCAACAGGCATTGGCGATGTTTGTTCGTAGTATCCAGTCCTTCGACTCTAAGTACGATGCAGGACGTGCAATGGTGCCGGGCAACGGGCCTCCCTTCCCCAATTTTACAACCGTGGAGAATCAAGGGAAACAACTATTCATGGCTCCGCCTCAGTTCGACCAGAACGGTATACGCACAGGTGGTGGTGCAGGCTGTGGAGGATGTCATCGCCCGCCGGAGTTTGACATAGCACAGAACTCAGGTAACAACGGTATCATAGGTAAAATAGGCGGTGGCGGTCTTGACTTCACCAATACGCGTAGCCCTTCGTTAAGAGATGTGGTAAATGCTAATGGACAGTCTTATGGTGGCTTTATGCACACAGCAGGTTTTAATGGTATAATAACTTTATTGGATGTAGTGAACCACTATGATTCTATAAGGCAAGATAACCCTAACCTCGATAATCGTTTGAAACCACAAGGTAATTTACAACGCCTGCGCCTAACCAATCAGGAGAAAGCAAGCATCGTTGCCTTTATACGCACACTTACGGGTACTGCTGTATATACAGATAGTAGATGGTCTAATCCTTTTACAAATGATAGTCTTACTATCATTACTCCAACCACCATTGCGCAGTTGAGCAATATGGCAAGTGAATTGAAAGTGTATCCGACACAGGCTACAAGTTATATCAATATAGCCTTGCCTGCCAGTATGAAAGATGCACAGATGCGTATAGTAAGTACTTCAGGAAGAACCGTGTATAACGGTAAGGTAGCAGAGCGACTAGATGTAAGTAACTATGCTAGTGGCATGTACGTTATCGTGTTCGATGGACAACAAACAAGAAAGTTCATAAAACAATAAGGGGTAATAAAGTATTTCTGACGATACCCTTTCCATTACTATGTAATAGTCTTGTTACATAGCATCGCTAGAGTTACTTATTATTATAAAACAAACGCCCTCTGCATCCAGAGGGCGTTTTAATGTATTGTCTGTTTTATTGTAGTTTATTTCTTGGCTACTTCTTTATACACTTTTACATAGCCTTCCAGCATAGTAGGGAAGGTGAATTTGTCCTTTACTGTTTGCAGGGCATTCTCCCCAAGTTGTTTGCGTTTGGCAGCATCGTTATAAAACTCCAAAATAGGTGCTATCAACGGCTCGTGTCCTATAGCGTCCACTATCCATCCGTTGTGGTTGTGTACTATGATCTCCTCAGGGCCGCCACTCTTAGTGCCAATAACTGGTTTGCCCGCACTCATGGCTTCTACAAGTGCTGCGCCAAAGCCTTCGCGTTGGTTTATGTTTCTTGTGGCTAGTATTTTACCATCTACCATTTTTAGTAGAGCCGGTATATCGCTACGCATGCCTAAGAAGCGTATTTTATCTTCCAGTCCGTAGTCTTTTATCATTTGCTTTACCTCTTGAGCATACTCCTCAGTATCGCGGCCAGCAAATAATATTTTTAAGTTAGGTACTTGGTCTTCTATGTCTTTGTAGGCTTGTACTATTTCTTTGTGTGCTTTAATAGAAACTACCTGCGCTACAGATATAAGTACAAGATCGTCTTCGCTAAGGTTCATTTCGGCACGAGACTTAGCAGGTGTTTGTTCGTATAACTCTAGGTCTACACCTGTAGGTATTATGGTTACCTTGTCAGCAAACTCTGGAAATAAGCTTGCTTGTGCTTTACTCAATGCTACTATGCGTGCGGCATAGTCTAGTCGCTTACGCCATCTTTTTGGCTCATAAGCCAAGTTTGTTTTTTCAGCCACCCAAGGCACGCCTGCTAGTTTCATTACCAATCCTTCCCCAAAATCAGAAGCATAGTCAAAAGAATGCGCAATGTCGAAATTGTGTTGTTTTAACTCTTTAGCAGCTTTATATATTTTAGGGAAGTAAGTAAGTCTAGGGCGTTTTTTAGGTTTTAGCTGTATATTCAGTACCGTGAAGTTTCTTTTTAGTTCACGTTCTGTTTCGGTGTCGGTATAGTCTAGTACGTTGATGTATGGGTCAAACTCATCACGGTTTAGTGTTAGGGCTATGTCCTTCAATACAAGGTTCATTCCTGCTGTATTGAGGTTGTTGATGGTAAATAATATCTTGATCTTCTTTTGCGACATATAACTTCTGTTAATACCCAACAGTCTGTGTGACCGCCGATAAGCCGCAAAACTAACAAATGCTATTTATTTATTCTATTAAGTTTGCGCTAAAAGATAAAGCCTGCCAGAAGTCTTTCCTGGCAGGCTTTTCCAAGATTTTTATTGATCTATTGCTTCTCTATCTTACCCGAACTTATTGCTAAACCACTTTCAGTAGCAATATGGTATATATAGATGCCGGAAGGCAATGCTTTTGTGGGTAGATATATAGATCGTTTTCCTTTGTTGTAATGTGTAGGTGGTGTTTGGTATACAACCCTCCCTTCAATATTGGATACAGAGATACTAAGCTGTTGTGCATGAGTTAAGGTCAGCTCAATATGGCTATCTCCACTAGTAGGGTTAGGATATACATTACTTGATAACTTCTGTGTCAGAACAGGGGTAATGCTATTAGGTGTAGCAATGCTGGTGTCTGTAAATTTATAGAGCTCCCATCCTGTTGCTGTTTCCGTAGCGTTAAAGAACATATCCTTACCTATTACGATCATCTCCGTAGGGGCGCTACTCAAGGGTCCTTGTCTTATATCCTGTACCATTACAGGGTTGGTAATGCCATTATACTTCCATAGCTCTATGCCATGCACACCGTCGTCGGCAGCAAAGTAAAGACTGTCTCTATATAAGGTAAGGAAAGATACATGTGCACTACCTGTTGGGTTGATGCGATGCACCAAGCTGGTTTGTGCCGTAGTTAAGCTGTATTTGTAGAGTTGTATATCAGTATCCTTGTTTTGTGCAGCAAAGTATAGGTCGTTGTTGAAAGAGATGATATGACGAATGTTGACAGGGAAAGAATGCCCTGCACCTTTGTTGATGTCTGTTAGCCTTACAGGAGGGTTATCTCCATCGTACTCGTATAGTTCTCTACCATAAGTAGGGTTGGTAGCGGTAAAGTAAAATTTGCCATTTACTATAGTGAAGTTGCAAGGATTGGATAGGTAATAGTTGGTAGTGTCTATATCGGCAACCAGTGCTATAGAGTCGGTAGCAGGGTCATAATAAAATAATTCTCTTCCTAGGCTATCGGTTTCGGCAGCAAAATAGAGCCTGTTCTTATAAGGTGTGATGTATCTTATTTGTCCAGGTTTGTAGCCTTTAGATGTTTGGTATACATGCAACACGGTATCTTTTGCTAGATCGTAATAGTAGAGTTCCCATTGTTTTTTAGGGTTGTTGATATTTTTTGCGCCAAAGTAAATGCGCTCTCCGTATACAGTATGATTGTTAGGTGCAGCTCCGTCTTTGGGGTTGGGGTTGATGTCGGCCACCATGCTCGGAGGGCTCACACCGTCATATTTCCATAGCTCCAGCCCATGAGCAATATCTGCTGCAGTAAAATATATAGTGCCGTTCAGTCCACAAATAGAAGAAGGGTCGGCAAATGCCAGCCCATTACCATATACAGTGCCGGGGTGTATCTCTTTTGGTGTGTTGGTACTATGGTCAAATTTCCATAACCGTTTTAAACCGCTTGAGTTATCGGCATAGAAATAGAGGTTGTCTTGATAATTGTACAAGTTGCTGGCAAAGCTTCTTGGTTTGCCGGGGTTAAGATCATACCTGGTGACACTTGATTGTGCTGTTGTGCACAGTGGTAATAGTAATAACGCTACGGCTAAAAAGTTTTTCATAATATGCTTTTATAGCACAGGTGATAATCATAAAAAGTAAAGGCGGCAGTCAAAGAGACTGAAAAATAGCTTGTATAGTTGGTGTTGCTGTGGTATTTATAACTTTTAGCGGCGTATTTATAAATGTTTAGGGATTCAATGGATCATTACTGTTTTTCTACTCTGCCGCTGGCTAGGGTAGCGCCATCTTTGTCTACAACACGATAAATATAAATACCTGTCGTAAGTCTAGCAGTAGGTAATATGATATTGTGTGAGCCCTGCGAGTAGTTTTTTTCTTTTGTTTGGTAAACAGTTTGTCCTGTCGTGTTGATGAGTGATATGGTTAAGGTTTCAGTGTTTATTATATCTAGCCTGAGCTGAGTATTTCCACTCGTTGGGTTTGGAAAAACAGTGATATTATCAATAGTTGTCAAGTTGCTTATATTGGCAGTTGCTGAGGCTTCGGTATAACAAAATAGCTCTTCTCCTATTGTTTCTCCTTCTGCTACAAAAAACAATCTGTTGTTGGCTACCGTTAAAGAATGAGGGTTACTCCCTTTAGGTCCTTTGTGTATGTCTGCCAATAGAGAAGGAGGTGTGATGCCATTATATACATATAGTTCGATGCCATGTAGCGTGTCTTTCTTTGCAGAGAAGAATAGCCTGCCATTGTAATAAGCCATGTCACCAATGTAAAGAAAGCTATCTGACACTGTTGTAGCTTTACGTTTGAATATGTCAACCTCAAAGAGTGTAAGTTTGCCTTGGTACATCACAGCAGAAAAATAAAATTTGTCATTTATTCCACCATTCGATGCATCAAAAGT
The DNA here is from genome assembly GCA_041392855.1 of Flavipsychrobacter sp. NCBI lineage: Bacteria > Pseudomonadati > Bacteroidota > Chitinophagia > Chitinophagales > Chitinophagaceae > Flavipsychrobacter > Flavipsychrobacter sp. The sequence continues at coordinate 1,731,579 of JAWKLD010000001.1, read as the reverse complement.
ATTTGTGCACATAGAACTTCTATTGCTAATAAGATTGAAGTTGACACTATCAAAATCATAAGTAAAGGGGTAGGAGTATGATAGACGATTTACACGATAATTACCATCAACGGTATATAGAATACTTTGCTGTATAATATAAAGCATCTCTTGTCGAATGAATTTTTCACTTACGCTACCTACCCCTGTTCCTGTAGGAACTGTTGCATTTGTTTTTGGAGTATAATAATAGGTTAACCCGTTTTGCCCGGTAGCAATTGAGTGTCCTGAAAAATGGAAATCTCCTCTATAGTCAATTATTGGGCCTGTAACTTCTATGTCAGAAATTATATTAGTAACTCGAGTTTTTATGTTGTAAGAACAAAACCGTTTTCTTTTGTCTGAAAATGCAACAAAACGTTCTCCCAGACCAGTTACAGAAGTACTAGAGAAGTGGCCATTTGGGTCAAGGTTTATTGGCACTTGATTGAAGTTTAAAGGTGTTAATACTTTGGCTTTATTGCCGTCATATTCCCAAAGCTCTAAGTCTTGATGATAACCTTTAGCGGCAAAATATACTTTGTCATCAAGTATTGTGAAGGCATTGCTAAGTACTTCTTCAACAGCATCAACAGTGTCATTATCAATATTGATAATCCTAGGGGGGTATATGCCGTCTGTTTCCCAATATTGTCTTCCATGTGCGCTATCTCGTGCATAAAATATCAATCTGTTTTTAAAAGCAGTTAGCTCGCGCGGGTTAGAATTTGGGGAAAGTAACGCAGGGTTGATATTAAAACTATCCAGCCTGCTATTTTGCCCAAAGGCAATACTCGTAAGTAGACAAAAAAGTAGGGTAAATAAGCTTTTCATCAAATTTGTATTTAGTGCTACAATTTACTAAAAACATTTATAGAAAGTGTATGCGATCTAAATAATGAATGTTCAGGCCTGTTTTTACAATTATGGGGTTCTTTTTTTTAAGATGATTGGTTGCTAATAGCTTAGTTTGTTTTTTGTTTACTACAACAATAAAAATAATTAAAAATAATTTTTGTCATTAAAATTAATGTTGTATATTTGTTATGCAAACGGAATAAAAAGAACACATGAAAACAAAAAAGTTTGCACCTAAGGATGCCAAGATCATTCGAGAAAACGAAGGTGCCACAGCAGAGCAATTATTGGAGCTAGGCTTATCCTCAAAAGCTTATCAGCGCCTAGTAGATGCCGACAATCATTCAGCAGCAACCATACAGCCTGTAAAAGTGGAAAAGCTAGAGGCTACTAAGGTTCACCAACCTGATGTGGTACAGCTACACAATCGTAAAAGTGGCAGAGTGGTGCGTATGGGTTACAAGTCAGCTAAAATGCTTTCCCAAAAATATCCTGAAGAGTTTACTATACTATAAATAAAACACACTATGGCAAAACAAAAGAAAACACCAATTACAGAAGAGCAGCAAACTCCTGAAGTAATCGCACCAATATCTATCACCAATACCGATTCGGTAAAAGCACAAGAAACTACTTTGGAAATACCTGCTGGTCATGTGCTTATTGTATCGCTCAACGAAGATGGTACGGAAAAAGAGCATAGCGAGTTTTTCTACCCCGAGAAGAGTTACAAACGCTTCTACGGAGATGAAACCAAATTTGCTGTCAAAAAAAAAGCTCAATAATCACCTATAACAATCACTATCATTATGAAACTCTCAATAGAACAAGCCAACAAATTACTCAGCGCACTGGTAAGCGATGTGGCAGTTGTGGCAAATGATGCCGAAGCAGATGCGGATGTCAATCTCGACCAAGTAGCTACACAATTGACGGATAAAGTGAGTGCTGCGCTTCGCAGTACCATAGAAGAAGAAGCTAAAGCAGATTTTGAACAAAACTTTATAGGCAGATATTCAGGCGCATTGCGTAGCGCAGCACAGCGTGTGTTTAACGTACATAAGCGAGAGCTGGAAGATATGAACTTTGAAGAGCTGCTGACAAAATGTAAAACAGCAATAGAAGATAACTTTACAGCAGCTGATACAGAACGTGTAGCTCAAATGGAAACTACCATCAGTGAATACGAAGCACAATTGGATCAGATAAAGAGCAATTACGAAACACAACTGGCACAAGAGCGAGGCAAGTATACACAGCAAGCTATAGCTGATCGTTGCCTGAATATGATACAGCAATTACCGCGTAAAGGTGGCGATCTGCAAGAGCAAGCAGAGATGCTACGTGATAGAATGCAAAAGGTGTATGAAGTGCGCTACAATGAAACAACAAAGCAATTAGAATTTTATAAAGAGGGAGCACCCGCCATTAGTGATAATAACGAACCGGTAACGGATGAGGGCTTTGCTCGTACATGGGCAGAACGTGCCGGCATTTTGGTACATGATACTAGGCATTTGTCGCCAGCTGCAATAAAGGCAGGACAGCAACCGGCATTTGCACAAGGACTCATTATACCCGATGATGGACCGAACAGCCCATTGGATGCCATACAAGCATGGACGGAGGAGTCGCGCTAGTAAGCACCAACAACTACTCATAGCAGGACGCTGCTATTCAAAACCTACGTAGCACGCTTGCCGCTACACTTGGCACTATAAAGCGTAATCCAAACCAGATAATAATAGTTCCCCAAAGGTGATAGCCAATGCTATGCCCCACAGGGAGTAACCTTAAAATTGATATTATATCATGAGCTTTAAAAATGCCATGCAGGCAACGCAGAAAAGCGTATTGCAGTATGCCAAGCAAGGGAGACCTTACGAAGTGCTTGCTGCTTTGCTGGATGCACGCCAATATAACACGAGTATCGTGGAGAGCGATATGCAATCGGAAGCAGGCAAGAAACGCCAGCTGAAAATAAACTACTACGCACCCATATGCGACGACCAAGGCACAGGAGAAGAAAGCCTTTGCGACACGGGGACAGTAGTAGCTCCTAAACAAGTATTCTTTGAAGTGAGCCGTACTACAGCATCGGCTGTGTATCAACTTAATCGTGACGACATCCGTTATGTAGATGGTAACTATACATTTAGCGACCATGCTAAGGCTGCTGTCAATGCAGCACTACCGGCTGTTCGTAGAAAGCTGGCTGTAGAGTTGTCTAATCTATTAGTTGCTAATGCAGGTTTATTACCTAATGGCGCAGAGAAACTAATGCTGCCATTTATGGACAAGGTTACGGGTCAGGTAAACCCTATGGGACTTTGGGAGATAGAGCGCACTTATAGAGATAGTGGCTTGTCCGATCCATTCATAGTAGGAGGTACAGATGTATTCCACTGGCGCAAAGCTGTAGAGATAGGTACTAGCAACGAAGAGGGACAAAACGTTCATCAAATGAGTCGTGCTCATGCCTACTACGATAGCTTGATTAATGATGCTTTCCAAGATGCAACAACAGAGCATGTGTTAACATTTGACCCACAGATGTTGAAGTTTGTTAGCTTCAACCGTAACGCAGGCATCTTCGCAACCGACCTTCAGGATATAGATGCTATTGACGCTATTTATCAAAGAGGCGGTACAGACTATATCGAAGGTGTTATGGCAGACCCGCTTACAGGTTTGCTATGGGACTTGAATGTAAACTATGACAAGTGCAACCACCGCTGGACTTTCCAATGGAAACTGGAGTGGGATGTATTCTTCCTGCCACAAACAGTATGTAATGAGCCTGGTGTTAACGGTATATTCCACTACACTACTTGCGCTCCTGTTCAGTACGAATGTCCTGCAGGTACTCCTGTATCGGGCGGTACAAGTGCAACATACGAGTGGGATACTAATGGCGTGATCACTTATCCTCTTTATGTAAACAAATTGGAGTTGGCAGGTCAAACTTCTTATCCTGATACTACTGTAGCAGATATAACCGAGTTGAAAGACTTGTTTAACGATAGTGTAAACGGCTACGTGTTTGACATAGATACTACTAAGCTAACCTATACAGGCTATAGCGGAGTAACAGGTCAAATAAATGATGCTACCAATATTTCCTTCACAGCAGCCCCTTAATAGATCCTACCCAAATAAAGCATCCCCGCAGGTAGTGCGGGGGCTTTATTTACCCGGATGAATCATTTAAAACTTGAAAACAATCAACTATGAGTTGTCTTGATAATATTATTTCAGTAAGAGATGTATGTAGTGATGAAAGCATCACCTCGCTTAGTGGGCTAGACCTAATGGATGCTCCTGAGATCTCTATCCGAAATCTGTCTAACATAGCCAATGAAGAATACGTAACAGGCCTGAACTTAGCGAAGAAAAAAGTAGCACAAGCCACAACGCTAGTACGCAACGACTTGATGAGTGCCATGGCTGCTAATAAAGTGATGCCCAATATCGCTGCCAAGAAATATGCAATAGGAGAATTTAAAACGAGTGTAAGCTACCCTGCTGAGGCTAAGGAGAGAGGAGTAACACTTTATAAGAATAAGAAGATAAAAGGGGCGTTGCGAAAACTTAAAATTCATACTGTAGAAGTATATGCTTTAGCTGCCGCTACGGATGTGGCTTTGAAAATATATGATGACTACGCAGGTGGTACAGTTACTACCTATAGTGTAGATCTAGAAGCCAACCAAACTAATAGTTTCAGTATAGAGTATGAAGTGAAAGGCAGTTTTGCAAGAGTGTTGTTAGATGGTACTAATGTGCCTGTAGCGGGCACTTACCTTACTTGCTTTACAGGATGCAATGGTAAAATGCCAAACGATTGTGGCTATACAAAAGGTTGGTATGATGAGAAAGAGATAAGCAGCAAAGAAGGTTTTGGTATTAATCTGACTTTTAGTTGTGTGTGTGATTATGATCAGTTGTTATGCGACTTGTCACAAACCTATATCGGTGAAATTGTTTGGCTTAAATCAAGAGTGCTATTGCTGGAAGAACATTTGCGCACTAATAGATTGAACAACTGGGTAGTATACGGTAGGGAAGAAACAAAAGCCTTTTTGACGGATGTAGAAAATCAGTATCGAGAAAAATGGACTGTGTTTATAGAAGCATTGCCGAATGTTCTGCAACAGTTTAAAGACGATTGTTTGGATTGTAAAGGCATACGTTGGGTAACTAATATTTAATCATTTTAAAAGCTATTCATCATGATGACATTTTTATTATATACCATTGTAGCCCTTATTGCTAATGCAAGCTTGGCAAAGATCATACACATCAGTATACAGCATGGCCAATGGCTGGACAGGCTACTCAATTGGCAAGAACGATTACATCAATGGGATTTGGCAGATAAACAATTCTTAGCAAAAGCGGGAGGACTATGCGAGTTGTGTTTTAGTCACCTCATTACGTTTATAGGTTTCTGGTTTTACGCATTGTTTATGAATCAAGTTGTTGGCTTTTGGGTAACAACACCTGTTGACGGTTGGGTGTCAGTAGTTGTGTTTAATATGCTATGGTATTTGGCTTATGTAGGTATAGGGACAAACCTTTCCATGTATTTCATTACAAAACTTTTTCAGGAATGAACCTAGAAGGGCATATAGCCTACTTGACAAGCTTGCAAGAACAGAAGCCTGCTAACATTGTAAAGGTGAAAGTAAAACAAGCAAAAACGGATAGAAGAAATAGGCTAAGGAAAAAGACATTCAGAAAAAAGAAACGATAACACTATGCAACAAAAAGACTTTGAAGACTTTAAAGATTTCATTCTTAGTAAGAATGCATACTTCACGCAAGGTTTTGCTTTGGCTTATAAAGATGATGTAAGTCGTGCTGTGCAAGTAAGAGAAGGCAAAGATGTGAAACGATTATTGCCTGCTGACAGTTTGAGCAATTATTTCTATTTGCGACATGAACCCCAATTGAAACATGAACCTAAAGAACCCGAAAGGTTAACAGATAATGGTACACAGAGGTTGACTTTTTTAGATACACAAGTTGTACACCTTGTAGCTATAGTAAATCATGCTGATGCCTATCAACTAGTAGAGAACTTAAGAAATACAGCCATGATGTACGATGGGCTTAATGTAAAACCTATTGCTACTAGCTGGGATAGAGAATTGGTTATTACATCCGAGCTTTCCAATATGAGTCAGGCAGATATAACTGCAGCTCTACAAAGATTGAAAGACGAAACAGTAGTTCATATACAAGCAGCTATGTCAAAAAGCTATATACCTACAAACTGCATTGTAAACCCTATTAATAAAGAATACCATGAACAATATCATTGATTTAGGCTTAGTACCAGTTTGTAAAGAAGCGGTAGTAATACCCATCACTGCAGATGAAACAGGTACTTGGGCTTTTATGACTGCCTTTAACGGTGCTTACCAATACGTGCAGTTTCAAGTAGAAGCAGGTAATACAATTGTTGTGCCCGTACGCTTGAATGAAGACTATACTTATGTTTTTAAACTGTATAAACCTGATAATTCAGTATTTAACGATAATAAATATTCTATAAAAACCACACCTCTCTTGCCAGATGTGAACTATAGCTACTTTGTACCTGAAGGCACTGGTCAGATTGTGACAGGAAGAAAGCAATTTGTTGCTACAGATGGGCAGGATATGGTCAGTCATTTAGACCTTGTAAATGCGATACAAATTGTTGTGTTTGTAGAAGGTGCTATTATACAAACAGGTAATGGAGATGAAGAGTATCTATTCGATAATGTAACTGGTATTGTGAGTTGGAATCAACCTTTAATTGAAGGCCAAAAAATCACCATTTTATATTTTAAATAAGTCAAAAAATGAAAACACTATTCACCCTATTATCTCTGTTGTGTGTGTTGTCAGCTCACGCACAAACGGGGAAACTCATGAAACAATATTATATAAGTGGCTCTTTAGCTATTGGTAAAGGCGATCGCAGTTTTGCGGATACTTCTGCATGGCTAGAGGTAGGCGCAGATACAACAGAGAAAGGAATCATTTTTCCACGTGTGTTATTGGATAGTATTAAAACGGAGAAGCGTGCCATGTTTGTATATGATTTACAAGATAGCGTACTCTATCATTTTGATGGAAGTGAACGTGTAAGGTATATGACCTATAAGGATACTACGTTTCTTAAGAATAACTTCTTGTTGCAAGGTGGAAATACTTTTGGGGAACCCTTAGAAGTTGGCTCGAATGACAATCAACCTGTTGATGTTGTGACAAACGGGAATAGAGTAGTGAGAGTGTTTGCTAATGGTAATATGAGCATTGGTGGAGATACCACTACTGATAATTACGCACTAAATATTGACGGGAGTTATGATGATGCTGTATTACATCTTCATAGAGGAGGACAAAGTACTTTTTTAAAGACAACTACTAATAATGATAACGCCTACACCCACACATTAGCAATAGGTAATCATAGGATAAAAACAAATGGTTACGGAGTCTCTTTTAGTGCTAGTGATAATGAGGATGTTCCTGTAGGTCAAGATATTGTTCGTGTAAAAAATGTATATAATTCTTCTGTATTTACCCCGCTTAAAGTACTTGGTGCTAATGAAGAACCATATTTGACGGTAACCGGACTAGGTGGTGTATTGTTAGGGACTAATAATGATCAGGGTTATAAATTGGACATTAATGGGAATATACATGCTAATAATATGATGTATTTAGATATCGATAATCCAGCCTATGAATACACAGATGCAATCAGCATAAAAGGTACTTACCATTCTATTACCAAACTTGATCTAGGATTATATAATTACGGAGCATACTTAGCGACAAATAGTCTTGATGTTAAAACAGGTAGTGCTGGGGAAACTACATTGGAGATTAGGGGAACGCCACCTTCGGCAGGTAGTATTTCTGTGGAAGGTTTATATAGGAAAGTAGACTTTAAAGGAGGTATTTTAGGTGATGGTTGGCAGGTATATATGCCCGAAGGGGTATGGTCTTACCAACATACAGCCTTTCCTTTTCAACCAATAGAATTTACTGGGAATACTACAAATCAGGGAATAAAGTTACACGGTTACTCTTCAGCAAATGCTTTGCAGGTGTTTGGGTTGACAGGGAACGTTGCTATTGGCGGCATAGAAGCTGATAACGGGTATGATTTAGAAGTAGAAGGTATTACCTATACCGATAGCTTTATAGCTAAAGACCAAATCGTAGTTGAAGATATATCGGCATCTACGGGGTTGAAAGTAGGAGATAAAACTAGTGAAGCTGCAGATTACTATGCCTTTGAAGTAAATAACCCAAGTTCGTATGAAACAAAGCTGACCTTGCGACCTTCAGCAAATGCCAGTGGTTTTAATAGTGCTTATTGGTCTAGTATTAGTAATACTGGATATTCCACAACGATCAATGCTGGGACTTATCATGATCTCATATTTAAAAGAGGAGCATTCGAGGTAGGTAGATTCTCTCAAAGTAATTCATTCTTGTTGGGTAGAACTACACATGATGGATACTTGCTAGATGTAAATGGTGCAACTAGAGTATCATCTACATTAATGGTAGAAGGTAGTTTGGTTTTTAATCAGGGTAATAAAACGATAAGTATAACAGAAGGTAATACTGTGTACCAACCTGTGTCTATAAATATTGGGAGAACGAATGTGTTAAATACTAACGATAATGGTAGGCATATTACCATCGGAAATAATAACACAGGTAACACTACAAAAATCTGGCAATATATGATAGGGCAGGGTAATAATCTATCGACTGCACAGCTTGGTAGTTATGCTTTTGGTGACTACAATACAATTACTTCCGGTGATACTTATCAATATATTTATGGTAGCAATAATACCATAAACGTTCCTCCAACATCAACAAGCAGAGGACAGTTCATTATTGGTAGCTCTAATAGCATATCACATAAGTTTTCTTCTATAATGGGTAATAACCAATCTACTACTGGTGACAACCAATTGATTTTTGCGGATGGTAATGCGAATACTCATGTGGGTGGATATAGGGATGTTTATTTTGGTTCTGGTCCGGAAAGCTCACTGTCTACAGGTGTAGGAGCTCCGGTAACTATCAATGCTTCAGGAGGAAAAGGGACTGATAAAGAAGGCGGTTTGCTACGATTGGCAGCAGGGAAGAGTACTGGTGCTGCGATCCCTTCCGATTTGATTCTTGCTACAGGTTCTGCTATTGCTACAGGTTCAACGTTACAAACACTTGCAGATAGGTGGTACGTAAAAGGGGAAACAGGCAGGATGTCTAATAACAATACTCCTACTGCATTATTAGACCTGGATGGTACAACAGGGTACAACCAACTTAGATTAAGAACTGCTTACACGCCAACCTCTTCTTCCGATACAAATGGGGAAGCTGGAGATGTTTCTTGGGATGACGACTATATATACATCAAAACAAGCACAGGGTGGAAGCGTAGTGCTTTAACAACTTTCTAAAAAAAACACCATGAACAAAAGATTAAGATTTGGCTTGAGCCAAGTGAAGAATAGTGCCCCCAAGTGGGTGATCAATACTACCTCTATTGTGGCATTGTTAATTGCTGCAAAGCATTATCTGATAGATGAATTGCCTGGTATTAGTGTAGCTACAAAACAGTTACTTATGGGCTGGTTTGAGTATGGATTGAATACGGCACAGGTCATTCTGGCATTAGGTGTCATCTTTTTAGGTCAAGAAGAACAGTATCATGACACAACAAGAGATCTCAATAATTGACAAGCAGTTAAAGGGAATTAATCTGAGACTTATTTGGGCATTAGTGATATGTACAGCAGTAAGTGTGTCTACCGTACTTAGTGTTTATTATGGCTTTAAAACGGATATCGCCATACAGAAACTGGAAATACAAATTATCAATGCTCGTCTCCTGCGGTTGGAAGACAATTTAAAATGAACACTATGAAAAACCTTATCACTTACGCAGCATTAGTGTTATGCATTTCCATGATGTTGCTAGGCTGTTATTCGCAAAGAACGGCAACTAGACAATTACTAAAAGTACAAACGTATTACCCAAGCGTGTTATCTCAATTGTGCTCAGACTTATATCCTCCTCTGGTCTTTACAAAAGATAGTATTACTTACTTGAAAGGTGACATGGAACAAGAGGTGGTTTTTGTAGAAGTAGACTGCGATAGCATTTTAAAGGCAAGAATAGGGAAGATAGTAGAGCCAGTAAAAATACCATGTCCTCCTTCAGTTTACAGGGTAGATACATTAGTGTTATACAAAGAAAGGCAAATGGTAGACAGGGCTGCTATCCATACGTTACAAAAACAATTAGAAAATGCTACAGTAAGGTTGGTAAGGGAAGAGCGAGAGAATTACATCTTATTACGTGTAACCATTATTCTCGGGTTGTATACTATCGTAAGATGGGTGCTGAGAATATGGCATATCAAACTACCATAACCATGAGAACAATAAAATACCTAGTAGTGCATTGTACAGCAACGCCTACGGATACAAAAATAGAAAGCATAAAAGGATATTGGCAAAATATATTAGGTTGGCGTAATCCGGGATATCATTATATAATTACCTACAAAGGAGAGATAAAGCAATTGCACTCTGAAGATAAGATTGCTAATGGAGTAAGAGGGTATAACAAAAATAGCATACACCTCTCTTATATTGGTGGAGTGGATGAGGATGGGAGACCGATGGATACAAAGAGTAAGGAACAAGAAATAGCTATGTTGAAACTGCTCTTGAACTTAAGAGCCAGATATCCTGATGCGATCATATTAGGACATAATAATTTCCCCGATGTAAGGAAAGCCTGCCCGAGTTTTAGTGTCAACGATTGGTTGAGAATTGTTTGATAGTGTTTATATGGTGAGTGTGTAAGGGGGCTTAACGGCCCCCTTCTTCTACTTGTTGTTCCCAATTGTCTAGCAGTTGTTCACAGCTGTTCTTAAATCGGCATCTCATGATAGGGTGTATGATAACATTGTATATTTTGTATTTATAGATAAAGTCAAAATGCATGATGATCTCAGTTTCTGTGTCCGATAATTCTTTAGCTATCCATATGCCTTTTAAATAGCTAAGCGGATAAGGGTAATCGGGAGCTTTAGTGTCTACTTCAAAAGAGTACTGTTGGCCTTCTTCCCAAAGGGTGCAGGTTTCCGTCCATCTTTTTTTGCCATGGCTACATTGGCGTTGCATACCTTGAGCTTCTCCAGAGAGTATGGTCACATTATCAATACCTGGTGCTACTTTATGATAGTCTTTCACATTGGATATTATACTCCATACGCGAGCCTTATCCGCTTTTACTACTCTGCTAAAAGATAGGCGCTTAAATTTTTGATTGGCCACATTATCCATTTGCGCCAAACCTACCGACTGGAAAACAGTAAAGAACAGTACAATTAAAGCAAACAGTTTTATAAGGAAGTAACCTTCGTTGGTTATGCTAAAAGGTTTTGTTATAACTATAATAGCACTGGCAAGTACCCATATGGCATCCTGAGCAATGATCCATAAGATATAGCCTGATCTTTTCCTTTTTATCTCAGAGAGTATAGTTGCTGAAAAATAGACCAGTCCAACACCTGTTAACCAGAAAATGGTAGTTTTTTCCACACCAAATATTGCGGCTATTTTAAATTGATATATGATAAGTGCTGCTCCAGATAAAAAGGCAGAAATAGCATTGGCTCCTAAGGCTCTGTTTAATAGTCTCATGATTATTCTTATTAGATTAATGCAAACCTATTATGGTTCGTAACGATAATATTGATATTTTGCGCCAAAGTTTTTGATATGAGAATTGCAGCACCATTGGTCAATCTTCTGATGAATTATGCCGAGTGTAGAGCGGTGGATAGAACAGCACTAGAAGCTCTTTTGGATAAGCCAATAGATCTTTGCGATGATAAGGAAAGTATAAGTGTAGAAGAGTATGAAAGAATATTGAACGCACTGAATGATAAGCTGAATGATGATAAACTAGGTCTGTCCTATGGTCGTTATCTCAACTTGAGTGCTTTGGGTATTGCCTACAAGGTGTCTTTGGCAGCTACTAGCCTTACACAAGCTTTTCAGCTGCTTGAGGGGTACTTGAAAAATAATTTCCCACTAGTGACCATAAAGCACCAAGAGGCAGAAGGTAAAGTGAAGATGTGGTTGTTGTGCAGCATCAAAGACAAGGTATTGAACACTCATGTCTTAGAATCCACATTTATGTTCATGTACAGAGAACTATGCTCAATGATGGACAAAGAAGTAGTACGCCCTGTAATACCTCAAGGCAACAAGGCCGAGTATGAAGAGCAAATAGGTGCTAATGTGATCAACGGTGCAGGATATGGATTTGAGATAAATGCTGCAGCCATAGCTGATGGTATCAACAAAAGAAATATACGGAAGATAGAGATATTACTCCCTCAGTTTTTGTTGATGTTGGGTGCTAAGAATGATAAGAGTTTTGCTGCTGCTACCAGAGATATGATATTGCATATGTGCACACCTGAGCTACCAACACTACAGGAGGTCTGTAGGCAATTTGCAATGAGTGATAGAACTTTCCAACGCAAGTTGAACAATGAAGGTGCATCATACAGAGACATTACCAACAAGATAAAGATGCAACTGGCTGCCTACTTGCATGCGGGTGATAAAATGAAAACACAAGACATAGCACATATATTGGGCTATTCTGAATCGAGTGCTTACCTGCATGCCGCCAAATCTTGGAATAGCTAAAAGAAATATTGAAGAGAACTGATTAGTTTTGCAGCACAATAGCAACCAATGGATAAGATAGTATACATAGACAGAGCTACAGGCGAACATAAAGAAGAGCTAGTGCCGGGTGGCGGCTTTTTGAAATTCCTTTATGGCTCTACAGTTGGTAAGCTTTCTTTAAACACATTGGTGAAGCGTAAGTTGTTCTCTATAATGGGCGGCGCTTATATGAACAGCAAGGCATCAGCCAAAAAGATAGCCCCGTTCATAGCTAAGCATAGTATGGATATGAGCGACTATATAGTGCCCGAAGAAGGCTTTAGTTGTTTCAACGATTTTTTCTATCGTAAAATTGATGCTAGTAAACGGCCAATAGGAGAAGGGGTAGTATCTCCTGCTGATGGTAAGATATTGGTCTTTGATACCATAGCGGCATCGAAAGAGTTTTTTATAAAAGGTAGTCTGTTCAACCTTACTTCTTTTTTGGCAGACGAGAAACTGGCTAAAAAATATGAAGGAGGTGCGATGTGTATTGTACGTTTAGCACCTGTTGACTATCACCGATTTCATTTTCCTGCCGAAGGGAAAGCAGGGAAGATGGTGCGTATAAAAGGAGATTACTATTCGGTGTCTCCACTGGCATTAAGAAAGAGCTTAGAGATCTTCTGTCAAAACAAGAGAGAGTACTGCATACAAGAAACGAAGGACTATGGTGATATCCTTATTTGTGATGTAGGGGCAACGCTTACGGGTAGTATCATACAAACCTATACGGAGGAGGCACACCAGCCCAAAGGTGGCGATAGAGGCTTTTTTGCTTTTGGGGGTTCTACTACGGTATTGTTGTTTGAACAGGGAAAAATAAAATTCTCCAAAGACCTGATAACCAATACCCAAGCAGGTTTGGAGACCACAATAAAGATGGGAGAGACCATCGCTCAATAAATATTTATGGAATAATAGCCATGCCTGCATCCTCATAGTAAACGAACTACTATGAGATATATAACAATTCTTACAATAGCGATAGTACTAAATAGTTTTACCGTAGGTGCGCAACATGCAGCACCACAAGATATAAATGCAACTACTATTACTGAAGCTCACAAAGCACCTCCTGCCAATAGCACGAGTGCTACAATTGTAGTGTCCAGCATCTATATCAAAGATAAAACACAGCGACAAGCTGAAGACCTAGATGCAGCAAAACTGGGCTTAGGACAAAAGCCGGTTTCTTATGCAGTGGACATGCACGATGTACCAGTAGCGGCAGCCAACCCTATAGCAACAGCTGCTAGAGAACCCCAGACTGCAGAGATAGCTGCTGTGGATGAAAAAGACAGAGCATGTGTGCGTGCGCTGAATATGGCGAGGAAGGACAACTATAATAAAGAATTGAAGTATTACATGTTTGGCTTGCCAGCAGGTGATTTTCCTCACGATATAAAAAGGGAGCTGCTAAAAGAAAAGTACAACCTGAACTATGTCATGATGGGCTGCGTAGTTGACGACACACTACTATGCTACAACCGAGAAGCGGAAAAAATACTCTTCAGAAAATATGGCAAAGACTTTTGGCAAAAAGTAGATGAGGAGGTAGATAAAGCAGCCAACAATACAGGCTTTGGCCCAAGAAATGGCTATGGCAGAGGGGAAGAAGTAAAGCCTAGTGATAGGTAGGAGTATAGTAAGTAGAAATTGGGTAATGATGAGAAGCTACTTTGTGTAGTAACATGCCTATCATTACCCAATTTTTATGATAAATATTTAGCATACGGATAGGAGGCTTTAGTAAGAATAGGGTATGATAGCTAGGAGGGGACTATGTTTAAAATATAGTGTGAGTGATTTTAAGGTTGTATAAATCGTATGTTTTTATTGTCCCTTAGAAATTTGTTTTGTTCGTTTCTTAATAGAATAGTACCGTCTAATCCAATACTTATATCATTTAAAGATGTTAAGTTTAATCTTTCAAAAAACTCTTGTCTACTATTATATATTTCTTGAATGTTATTCCCTCCATTCCTCAAATCATTGTAGATATGTTTTTCTACACCGAAGAATAGGTTTTTTTTATCAAAACTTATTCTAAATAAAACAAACTCTAACTGCAAGCTTATTATAATTAATCTTTCGTAAGAATCTTGATTATATGTGGGTTTGAATAACTTGTCATAATATTCTTTTATGTAAGCTTTTTCTTGTATAGTTATGGCTGTAGAAACTTCCGGAGGAGGAGGGTCGCATAATTCAATACGATTACGTTGAATGTCTAAATATGTAATGCAATAACCGTTTGATTTAGGAGTAGCGCCGTTTATAGATGATATTTTTTGTGCTTGTCTTTTTGCCTGTGTTCTGTCTTTGTTTGTAATTGGGTTACTTCTTCCTTTTGCTTCAACAACATGCCACTCATAATTCTTATCTAACCCTACTAAATCTCCTTGTTCATTTGACCCTGATGTTATTTGTATTATACCTTTCTTTACTAAATCTCCAACATGTTGTAAGTATGCGACTTTCAATATTCTTTCTGAAACAATTTTAGCTATCCCCATCCCTATATTGTATGATAATGGTGTTTTATTCTGTGGGTCTAATAAGGTGAAATTATTTGAAAGTGAAAGCTCTGGATAGTCGTTAATATATATTATTAAGTTACTCCAGTTAGCTAAAAAGCCCCAAAAGGTAACGCGAGGAGTTTTTATTAATTGTGACCAATGTGTCTTGCCGTTTAAAAGAATACCTCTTGCGATGTCTAATTTGGAGATATTAAGTCGATATGTGCCATTGTTAACATTTGCAATACTATAATTACTTACGTTAATAGTACAATTATCTGCCATGGTTGGGTGTTTCCTATAAAAATAGTAAAACAATGCTAATGATTAAAAAACGGATGCTCCCATATTACTACATCCGGATTGGCTTTTTGTATAGCAGCTTTAAAGGTTTTGTTATTGCCGTTGATGAACGAAGAAAAGTAACGTAGCTTTTTTTCTTGATGATCCTCTTCGAAGGTGATGATCCAAAAACGTTCCCCATTTACTTTGGCTCTGCTTTTGGCCAGTTTTTTGATGTTTTTCAAGGGCACTAGTTTTTCTCTATTACCTTTTATCACGTATAGGTTAGTATTGTCGAAACGTATTTTGCGGACACTCCAAAAAATAAAGTAAAACAGAATGCATCCGAGTAGTATGCCAGACTTGAGTAGGGTATACCCATCGGTATTGACCAGCTCCAAGAGCACACCAAACCCTATGGGTACAAACAGCCATCGTATCCATCGGTAACCATTAGTGAGTACTAAACGCTCTTCCATTCCCAACAAAATACTATATAATTCTAATATCTATACTATATCAACACCGACCCTCTCGATTCTATAGCTGGAGGAATATTGTCTTCGCCCAGCATTTCTTTGAGGTCTATCTCTATAGTGCGGCAGAGGGAGAGCATGGGTATATCATTGCCCAGCCCTTCAAAGGGGTTTTCAGAATAGTCGCCTATCAGCTCCATCATCACAAATACCCAGCCTACTATTACAATAAATGGTACAGACAACCACACGGCAAACTCACCCAGCTTATGAAACTCGGAAACGATGCCAAAGGGCAATAAGAAAATGAACAGACTCACGAATATAAAACTGGCACTACCATACTGTCTTGGCAATGGGAACTTCTTAATGCGCTCTGCCTTGCCTTGATGAATGTAAAAGTCGTTGAGTATCTTTTGCAACTCCATATGGCGGAAGTCGTCTATCAGGTTTTGGCTTCTTAGTTCTTTTAGGTCTTGCGACTGCTGGTCGATGATCTGTGTAGCGGTGTTTTTATAACTTTTCAATCTTTCCAGTTCGTCGGCAGGTAGGTGTAGAGCTATTTGTTCTTTGGTTACATCTTCGTCATTCATGCCCACGCCCCACATCTCTTTATATTGCTCTGCTACTTTTCGGTAGTGTTTGCTCTGGCTGATGTGCTCCCAGGGTGTAGGTACAAGCAGTTGCCCGCGCAGTGCATATAGCCAGCCTATGTGTCGGTAGAGCAGCTTGCGGTGTATCTCTTGTAGCTCTGCTTCGCTATGTGTTTTGTCTGTAAACTGGTTACTGACGAAGCTACGTGTAGTAGCGCCCCACATACGACTACTGTTTACAATAGCACCCCATATTTTTCGGGCTTCCCATAGGCGGTCGTAGGCGCTGTTGTTTTTAAAGCCTAAGTAAAAAGCCACAGCCGTACCAATAGCTGCCAGCGGCAACCATGGTATGCTCATCCATTCCCAATGGGTAAACTCAAACAAGGCTGTTATGAATACCGCCCACGTGGTCAACCATATAAGGTGTCTGCCCGAAAATTGCATCACCTCTTTTACCGTAAAATGTTTATTGATGAACATAGCTAGCTGTAGTTTCTGCTATTTAAAATACAATATTGTTATTTAAAATTCGTCCACCATTGCTCGGCAGGGTAGCTTTGTCCAATTAATACGGGCTCACCTATGGCAGGGGTGCACAGTTTTACATCCAGTCTATTAGCTTCTTTCGTAGCGCGTTCTATTGGGTCTGTCCAGCTGTGTAGCGATAGGGTGAAGGCACCCCAATGTATGGGCTGTGTTATTTGTGCATTGATGTCTATAGCTGCCTGTATGGTTTCTTCAGGCATCATATGTATCGCTTGCCATTTCTCGTTGTACTGTCCGCACTCCATCATAGCATAGTCAAAGCTGCCAAACTTTTCACCTATCTTTTTAAAGTGTGGACCATAACCACTATCCCCACTGAAGTAGATATTCTTCTCTGGCGACTGTATTACCCAAGAGCTCCATAATGTATTGGCTCTGGTAAATCCTCTGCCCGAAAAATGACGCGCAGGAGTACAGGTAAACGTCAAGCTATCCAGCGTAATATCTTCCCACCAGTCCAGCTCGTGTATGCGGCTATCATCTACGCCCCATTTTCTGAAATGTGCACCTACTCCTAGTGGCATATAAAACTGTTCTGTCTTTTCTTTTAGCTTCATGATACTGCCATAATCCAAATGGTCGTAGTGGTCGTGCGACATGATGATGGCATCTATCTTCGGTAGCTTTTCTATCTCTATAGGTAAGCCATTGGAGTAGCGCGATTTGCCCAGCCACGGATGCGGTGCAGGTACATCGCCAAACATAGGGTCGAGCAATATTTTCTTACCTGCTATCTCCAGTAAGAATGCTGAGTGCCCAAACCAAGTAAGCCTTGTAATAGAGTCGGGCTTTTGTTCTATCTCCATAGAGTCGATATGCTGCACAGGAAATTTTATGCGTGGTTGTCGGTCGGGGTCGCTCTTGAATTGCTTATAGATAAGTGAGGGCATATCTTTTAAACCTACCTCCATCTCCGATGGTATTTGGTTCACAAACTTCCCCTCTTCATAGTGCCCCGTTTGTGCATAGAGTTCTTGTTGTGCTTTGGTAGGCTTGCCACCAAACTGCGGACTGGTATTGACAAACACTATGGTAATCAAACCCAGCGAACCTACAATACTTAATATAGTTATGACTATCATCTTTATTAGTTTCTTGATCAAAACTTCTGTTTTACTAGAGATTAATGCCTCCTCGACATCAATGCCGAGGAGGAGTAATAAACAACACTACTATAAAGAAAACCTTTCGTTCATCATTCCGATAAATGCTTCATCAGTCATAGTGCTGCGTGCTTCTAAAAGTTGCTCTGCATCCGCACCTGCACGATAGCGCAATGTGTCTGTACCATCAGTAGCTGCATGGTAAATATTGCCCGCCGTCATATCAGGGGTGCTTCCTGCATCTGTTGCAGAGCGCTCTCCAAAGACATTCATAACATGCCCTACAAATGCATTGTATTCTTCTAAGTTCTGATCATGCTGGAAATCTAAAGAGCGCCCTGCAAACTCAGTTTTCACAAACCCTGGCTCTACGATCTTTACTTTTATACCTAGAGGCTTTAATTCGTAATGCAATGATTCGCTAAAACCTTCAACGGCAAACTTAGTGCCATGGTATAAAGAGAATAGCGGGAAGGTCATTCTGCCACCTACCGATGAAATGTTTATGATGGTTCCTGCTTTGTTAGCTCTAAAATGAGGTAGTATCGCTTTGGTTACGTCAAACAACCCAAATACATTTACTTCAAACTGGCGAGTGATCACTTCCTTGCTCATCGACTCAAAAGTGCCTGCCAAACCATAGCCTGCATTGTTGAGCAGTACATCTATTTTCCCAAATTTTTCAATACCTGCTTGTATAGCATTGTTGATAGAAGCATTGTCTTGTACATCCAGTTTGGTTACCAGTACATTGTCTAGCTTTGTTAGGTCTTCTTCTTTTTCGGGTGTGCGCATGGTAGCAATTACATTCCAACCTTTTTCTTGAAATAATTGTGCTGTTGCTTTACCTATACCACTGCTTGCCCCTGTTATTAATATTGTCTTTTGCATGATCGCTTTTTTGTTGTTGTTATTATGATTTGATCGTTGTTTTTATTTTACTTCTTGCATTTGGCGTATTTGTTTCAATGCTATTTTTTTAGGCATCATAGGTGCTATGCTCATCAATATTCTATTGGCAAAGCTTAACCCAGATATTACATCCAGTTTGCCTTCCATCATACCGTTGTAGCCATCTTGTGCTACAGAGCGGGCGCTTACTGTTTTTTGGAACATCTCTGTTTTGTCCATGCCCGATACACTGCCAAATTGTGTTTCCGTAGCACCGGGTAGTAGTGCCGTTACGGTGATGTTCGTATCATGTAACTCTTCTGCTATGGCATTGCTAAAAGAAGTGACGTAAGCCTTGGTAGCATAGTACACCGCTTGTAAAGGGCCAGCTACTAAAGATGCTGTTGAGGATACGTTAAGAATTTTACCACTATTGCGCTGCACCATGTCAGGCAGGAAGAAACGGGTGAGCGCTGTTAGCGCAACAATGTTCAGGTTGATCATGGCAAGGTCTTTCTCCCAATCCCGCTCATGAAACTTGCCCAAGCCACCAAAGCCCGCATTGTTGATGAGGTAGTCTATCTCTATGCCTGCTTGCTTTACTTCATCATACACCTCCTTAGGGGCAGTAGGTTGTGTTAGGTCTTTTACCAGATACATCACCTTGATGTCATAGGTAGCTTCCAGTTCTTTTTTCAATGCATATAGCTTGTTTTCACTACGGGCTACTATTACCAAGTTGTCTCCCGCATCGGCATGTATGCGCGCTAGTTCTTCGCCTATACCCGATGATGCTCCTGTTATCAATGCTGTCTTGCTCATATTTATAGTTTTTTTATGCTGTTGCGTTTTATTGTTTATTAGATATGGGTATAGGTATCAACTGTTTTTTAGGTTGTGGTCTCAGCTGTTCCAATACTTTTTGTATTTGCTTCTTCACTTTGGCTAGTCTGCTCATTGTTATAGTTTTGTTAAGTGATTACTTACTTACATTGTTGGGCAAATAAAAAGTTACAAGTCGTATTTGTTCAACAAAGAAGTCATGATGTCTTTTTTATTATCAGGTTCGTGTAGTAGTATGGCTGTTGCTGCACCATCTAAAAACATAGTAATAAGTTCTGTTTCCGATTTAGGGTCTTCATAGCCCAGTTTTTCGAAAGCATTGGTTAAAGCCATTTTTAACGGCTCCATTTTTTTAGGGTTATAATTGCCCATTTGCCATTTCAATGCATAGGTGAGTCGCCACATCTTGTACTCCTTTTTATCTATGCCAAAAGGCATGATGATAGCCTTTCTTAGTACCTCTTTAGGGTCGCTGCTCATCACTATATCAGCCATTATAGTTTTCATCTTCTCTTCGGCTACGCATTTAATAGCATCCAGCAACCCCTCTTTATTCTCAAAATGACGAAAGATCAATGCTTCTGACACACCTGCCTGCTTTGCTATCTTGCTGGTAGATACGGCATGGTATCCCTGTGTAGCAAAAAGCTCTAAGGCGGTCAATAGAATATTTTCTTGTTTCTCTGTCATTTTGTATGTGAGTAATTACTTACAAAGGTAGTGGCTTTTTTCAAAACACCAAATATTTTAGAAAAATAAAATCTGTCTCGGTGTAAAATATTGTCGTTTCCTTGATTCTCATTTGTAGTAGATATAGATATTTTATCTCTTTGTAGTATAAAATATTGCACCATGCGATTTTTGAACCTATTTATTGTTTTACTCTTTTGCGCTGCAAGCTCCTCGGCACAGGTCATCGTTAATGGGCTGGACGAGTTATTGCAGTATGCAGATAAGAACAGTCCGCAAGCAAGGCAAATACAATTGATGCCCCAACTGGCTAAGGAGGAAAAACGAGTGTCGGTATCTACGGTTTACCCTAAAGTAAATGCTTTTGCTACGGGCGATTACTATCCCATCATTGCCACGCAGCTTATCCCTGCTGAGGCGTTGGGCGGTGCACCAGGTACATACCTTAAAGCACAGTTTGGTTTGCCCTATACTTTTACTGCAGGTGCAGAGTTGACCGTGCCAATTATTGACCTGAGCAACTGGGCTAATCTATCACGTGCAAAAGCAGCATACCAAGAGAAGAAATACAGTAGCGAGACGGCATTGGAAAATTTGCACTTGCAACTCATACAATCCTACTACCAAACATTGGTAACGGGTGAAGTACTGGAGCTGAACAAAGAGAATGAAGAAACAGCAGTAGAGCTATTACGCATCATGAGCGAGCGTAATGAACAAGGGGTGGTAGACCCTGCCGATTATAATCGTACTAAAAACCTACTACTCGATGTAAAAAGCACACGCATTAGCTACACCAGCCGTATGGCACAAGCCCTCAATGCCCTCAATGCAACTTTAGGTACAGATACTATAGTACTCAAAGAAGAGCTAAACGATTTTGAATGGCCTGTATTATATGAAGGAGGAGATATTACCAACCGCCCTGCTTGGCAAGAAGTAAGTTGGAAAGTGCGTGCAGCGGAGCTGGCGTTCAAGCAAAAGCAAATGGCGGTATTGCCTAAGTTGAGTCTGGCATCGAGGTACGCATATAATATGCAAACCAATTTTGAACCCAACTTTACCAATATAGAATTTGATGTGGCCAATGTAGGGCTAAGATTAAACATGCCTTTATTTCAAGGCAACTTCCACCGCTCGTCTAAAAAAATAAGTAAGCTACAATGGGAGTCCGCCCGCTTGGAAAAAGACAGGGTAAAGGCTACACTTACCCAACAGCAGGAAGACTGGATGGCACAATACCAAGCCGCTTACGCCAAGCAGAACGTACTGAAAAATAAACTGGAAACAGCAGCGGAAAATCTACGTATAGCTAAGCTGAACGTGAAAGAAGATGTGATGGAGTTTGATGAATTCAACAACATATTTATAGAATACAATAAGGCAAGGATGGAGTATGTACAAAACCTTGCTGATGGCATATTATATCACTTATTAAGCACACAAAACTTTTAAGGTACATGAAACGCATACGATTAGCAGGTGTTATACTACTAGGTGGAGCAATGTTGGCATCAAGCTGTGGCAGTAAGCAGGAGACAGTGCAGCCACAAATGAAAAAGCTAACGGCTGCCGCTTATGCATCGGGCACATTATTGCCAGAGCAGGAGTATAAAGTGGTATCTAGTGTAGATGGCTACTTGAATGAGGCTTATGTAGCAGAAGGTGATACGGTAACACAAGGGCAACAGCTATTTCTCATTACCAACGAAGTGCGCGAAGCGCAAGAGCGTGGTGCGGCTGCAGTAGTGAATAAAACTTTGCTTACAGTAGGTAATAATGCACCCCTGATAGAAGAGCTGAGGGCTAAAGCTGACTTGGCACAGGTGAAACTAGAGCAAGATAAAAGACAGTACAATCGTTATAAAAACTTGTATGAAGAGCAAGCTATCTCTAAAAGCACCTATGAGAAATACCAGCTGCAATATGAGAGCTCGGAGAAGGAATA
The DNA here is from genome assembly GCA_041392855.1 of Flavipsychrobacter sp. NCBI lineage: Bacteria > Pseudomonadati > Bacteroidota > Chitinophagia > Chitinophagales > Chitinophagaceae > Flavipsychrobacter > Flavipsychrobacter sp. The sequence goes on along the minus strand of JAWKLD010000001.1, from coordinate 1,709,019 downwards.
TAAAAACCTGCTACGCAAATTGGAGCAACAACATTTGGCAGGTAACCTGCAACTACAACAGGCACAAAACCAGCTAAGCATTAACAGAGCACAGCAAAATGTAGGTAAGCTAAAAAGTTTTGTAGATGGTATAGTGTATGATATATATAAGAAGCAAGGCGACTTGATAGCACCCAACCAACCTGTAGCGCTAATAGGTGCGGGTGATATGATCGCCAAGTTGCTGGTAGATGAAGATGACCTGGATAAAGTATATGTAGGGCAGGAAGTACTCATCACTATGGATGCTTATGATGATAAAGTGTTTAAAGCGCATATTAAGAAAGTGTACCCATTGCTCAATAAGATAGAACAGTCCTTTCGTGTAGATGCTGCTTTTGACGAAGCTTTGCCTGTAGGTATCTATGGCTTGAACTTGGAAGCCAATATAGTACTGGCAAAAGATAAAGAGGTGATGGTGATACCACGTAGTGCATTGCAGAAAGGGGATAGTGTTTTGGTACAAGAAGGAGACGAGCAAAAGATGGTGCATGTAACAACTGGCATAGCTGATGACGAATGGATAGAAGTGAAGAGCGGATTGGATAAAACAGCAAACATAATTATGCAATAATGAATTGGAAACTCGCCTTTAATATTGCGGTGACACACCTGTTCACCAAAAAGAAGCAGAGCATTGTGGCTATGCTTGGCGTTACCTTTGGTATCTCCATGTTCATCATCATGATCAGTTTTATGACAGGGGTGAACGATTTTACCGAAGACCTAGCTATGGATAACACACCGCATATTCATATCTACAAACCACTGGAGATAAAAGACGAAAAGATCATCTCTTTCAAAAAAGCGATAAAGGAAGGCGACTGGCATGTAGTGACCCATCAGAAGCCTAAGAACGAACTAAGCAAGATAAAGAATGGGCTTACACTCATGCAGCGTATAGAGCGCATGCCGGGAGTAAGAGGCGTAGCACCACAGCTATCTACACAGGTGTTTTATAATAACGGTCCTGTAAAAGTACCGGGCAATGTTTTTGGAGTAGATGTAAAGCGACAAGCAGAACTGTTTGACCTAGATAAGAAAATGGATATCGGTGAGCTGGACGATCTGCTCAAAGGCTCGGATGTAATAGTAATGGGTAAAGGGCTGGCTAAAAAAATGGGCGTGCATGTAGGCGATCGTGTGAGTGTAACTACACCCGAGGGTGGAAACATTACCTTGAAAATTGTAGGCATCTTCTCTTATGGTATTGCTTCGCTCGACGAAACACAGAGCTATGCCACACTGGCTACGGTACAAAAGATGTTGTTGAAAGACCCTTCTTATGTCACCGACCTGAATGTGAAAATGATAGATGTGAACCAAGCCAAACCGTTGGCAGTAAAGCTAAAGAATCAACTAGGTGACTTGAAGTTTGACGATTGGGAGACGGCCAACCAAAGTATACTGGCAGGTACACAGATAAGAAATGTGATGACCTTTGTAGTGTGCTTCACACTACTGGTGGTAGCAGGTTTTGGTATTTATAATATCATGAACATGAACATCATCAACAAGATGAAAGACATTGCTATACTAAAGGCTACAGGTTTTCAGGGCTCTGATGTTACAGGTATCTTCATGCTACAGTCGGTAATGATAGGTATAGCAGGTGGTTTCTTAGGCTTGTTCATTGGTTTCTTTTTTAGCTTTTTGTTATCGCGTACACCATTCCCGGCGGGTGAGTTCTTTAGGATAGATACCTTCCCTGTCAATTTCAATCCATCGCATTACTTCATTGGTTTGTTCTTTGGTTTCTTAACCACATTGTTTGCGGGTTGGTTCCCGTCGCGCAAGGCAGCTAAGGTAGATCCTGTAAAAATTATAAGAGGGTAAAATAGCACACATGAGTAGTATTGTTTTAAAAGCAGAAGGAATCAGAAAAAAGTTCTACCAGCCTACAGAGTTTGAGGTGCTGAAGGGGCTGGACTTTGAAGTAAAGGCAGGGGAATTCTTTTCTATAATAGGCAAGAGTGGTTGTGGTAAGAGTACATTACTATACATTCTCTCTACAATGGATACAGAATATGAGGGGACGATGACGATAAAAGGAGAGCAGCTTACCGGGCAAAAACAAAATGCTTTATCTAAATTTCGTAATGAGCATTTGGGCTTTGTCTTTCAGTTTCACTTTTTGCTGCCCGAGTTCACTGCGCTGCGCAATGTGATGATGCCCGCCATAAAACTAGGTAAGTATAGCGAGGAAGAAATAGAACACCGAGCGATAGAGAAACTACGCTCGGTAGGTATGGATGAGTATGCACTTAAACATGCCAACAAATTATCGGGAGGGCAGCAGCAGCGTGTGGCTATAGCACGTGCATTGATCAACGATCCTGCCATTATTATGGGAGATGAGCCTACAGGAAATCTTGACCGAGCTAACTCTATGATGGTGTTTGATATCTTTAGGCAGTTGGCAAAAGAGAATAACCAAACGATCATCACTGTTACACACGATCCCGATTTTTCTAACGGTTCGGATAGAATAATGGAAATGGAAGATGGTAGGATAGTAGAAATCGCAGCACCCAAAGAAACATCTCCCTACTTAGTAAAATAATCAGCAGTGCCAGGACTTAGACTAAAACGAAGAATACCGATCATTATAGGTAAGCATAAGAAGAGCTTAGGCAATTCTCAGCTTAGGTATTTCCCATATATATTCATTACGGTTATTTCTATAACCACTGCTGTACTTAGGTATTACCTTTTGCCCTCTTGGGGCGTGGGTTGGCATGTTCTTATGTTGCTTGGTCAGTTTGTGAGCTTAACGGCTTTTTGGTATTTGATAAGGTATATCAACAGCAAGTTGAATGAATGGTATCCGTTTGAGCGAGGGCCTATAAAGCGTATGGCTTTGCAGAACCTTATTACAATAATGGTCATCGGTACGCTGGACCTTACTGTAACAACACTTTTGAAAACACTAATGCCTGAAGGGGTGCAGCACGACCTGATACGAAACAAGCCTTTCATGGCGTTGATGATCATCGTATTCTTTATCGTGGTCTTCATGTTCAACTTTGCCTTTTATACCTATCACTTTTTTGAGCATTGGCAAAAGACCAATGATGAGAAGGCTGGCTTGGAAATACAAACTGCGGAGTTGGAAAAAGAGAAAGCTCAGGTACAGTATCATCAGTTGAAAAATCAGGTCAACCCGCATTATCTGTTCAATACTCTTACCTCGCTCGATGGTTTGATACATACTAATCCCGAGCTGGCATCAGACTTTGTACAACATATGGCCAAGGTGTACCGTTATGTATTGCAGCACAAAGAAAGTGAAGTGGTGAATGTGTATGAAGAGTTGGAGTTTATACAGCACTATATAGAGCTGCTACAAATACGCTATGGAGATGGTATTGAAATAACCAAAAACGTATCGGATGAAGCACAGGACAGATGCGTGGTAATGGTGACCCTACAAATGTTGATAGATAATGCCATCAAACACAACATCGTTCAGGCTAGCGAGCCATTAAGGGTGGCTATATGGGATGAGGGAGACTATCTGATAGTACATAACAATAAGCAACTAAGAAAACAAATAGCCACCTCTAACGGTACAGGACTGTTGCAACTCAAAGACCTGTATAGCTACCTGACTGATGAGGACATTGTAATAGAAGAAAATAGAACGGACTACACAATAAAGATTCCATTGTTGTAAATTGTGGGTATGAAGATATTAGTGTTAGAAGATGAGCCATTGGTGGCAGAAAGCCTATTGAAGCTGGTAAAACAACTGGAGCCCAATGCGGTTATCAGTGGCCCTATAGCGAGCGTGAAGGAGGCCAAGATGGCTTTGGAGGTACAACAGCCCGACTTGATAATCTCAGATATACAGCTGGCAGATGGCATTAGTATAGATGTATTTGCCGATTATAATATACAGTGCCCCATCATATTCACTACAGCGTATAATGAGTATGCTATTCGTGCTTTTAAAGTGAATAGTATAGACTATTTATTGAAGCCTGTTAATAAAAATGAATTGAAGGCTGCTTTTGATAAATTTCATTTGTTGGAAAGTAAATTTGGCAATAGCGCTTACTTGCAACAGATAGGTGATCTTTTCAAAGATTTTCAAGGAGGTAGAAAATATAAAGAACGCTTTACAGTACACTATGGGCGCAATGTATTGTTGGTACCAAGAGAAGAGGTCTTGTGTTTTGTGAAGGAAGAAGTGATCTACCTAATCAATCAGGATGGTAAAAAGTATATAACAGACTATCGCTCTTTGGACGAAGTAGAGAGCCTGCTAGACCCAACACAATTTTTTAGAGCCAACAGACAGCATATAGTGGCGCTATCTTATATAGAAAGCCTGCATGGCGATGATATGGGTAAGATACACCTGAAGATGAAACTGCCCGACTGTGAAGAAATAATCATCAGTAAAGAAAAGGCAGCCAGCTTCCGTAAATGGATAGAAGGATAGATTTGTCTATTAAAGTAAATGGTATGTAGCTCCTGAGGGTATTTACTTTAGAGATGATGAACAGAAAACGGATTGGTATATGGAAGAAAACGTCCCCAATTTAAATTTTGAAGATGCTATTGTAGCATTGCATATTCCTTTATAAAATGCGAACAAGCTATATCGCGATACGGGTGAATAACCTGTGCAGAACTACTGTATAACCTGTTAGTAGTCTGTTATTCTACTGTGGATTCACCACTTTGTCACAAAACATTCAGAAGACTGTTAAAGCCTGTTAAAGGAGATAATACGAAGCACCGTCCTGCGTTATATTTGTATAAAGCAGCCAAGCTTTTATGATAATGTCAAAAAAGAAGGAGATGTGGCAGTAGTGCGATTGGGGCGATTTTTAAAAGGATAAACCACATCTTCTCCTTTTTCTTGATCATAATGTAAAAGGGTATCGTATTGGCGATACTCTTTTTTCTTTTAAGGCATATATAATATATAGGTGATTTTTGTATATTAGTTTGATAATGAATAACCATTACAAGCGGTAGCCGAAAAGCTTTTTTAGAGTAGGCAACAAAAATCATATTTCCATGAAAAGATTACTAGGGGCGCTAGCCCTAACTCTGCTTTCTTTTTCAGCATTTTCTATTCCTAACGGCGGTATTTCCTTTTGGCGTTGCACAGGTGGTCAGGTATTTACAGTGGTCATCCCTGTAGGTGCGGGTATCTGTGAAACACACACAGAGCAATGGATATCTTGCCATCACCCTTTCAGACGCGATTATGGTTACAACAGTGTGTCTCCTATTACTTCGGGTCCATGCCCTCCGGCAGGGGGTATTGCAACAGGTAATGGTAAAACACCAATATTGTATTATGCCAGCCCTAGTTTCGAAGCCGACCTGCACGCATTACAAGTGGGCGAACTTGCAGATGAATTGACCGATATTAATAACTCCAATGTGGCAACAGTGCCTTCGAACTACATGAATGCTCAATTGATGGTAAACAATGACCAGCTGTATATAGATGCATTAGAGTTTAGGTATGCGCTTTCGGGCTATGATGTAGATCTTACTGATCCGGGTGTGATAAGCGGTTGTACTCCAATTGTTATCTCACTGCCTGTAGTTATTCCTGAAAACTTCAAGCCACCTTTCAATCCTGATTGTATCTCTGTAAGTCCTAACCCTACTAATACAGGTAACCTTAATATTAACTTTAATGGCCACCATCCTAACGTAAATAGCTTTAGATTGGTAGAGCTTAATACAGGTATTGTTAAGTATGAGAAGTCTAGCAATATACAGCCATTAGAAAATATCAATACCTCAACATTCCCACCAGGTGCTTATGGCTTATTGGTAGTTAACGGTATTGAAGAGCATTACATAAATGTTCAAGTTCAGTAATCAGTAAATGTTTTACAGTATAACAAAAGGCAGCCAATTGGCTGCCTTTTGCTGTTTCATATCAAGTCTCCTATTTTATTGGATTTGGATAGGAAGTAGTTTGCTTTCAACCCCTGCTTTCAGGCGCATTTTGTATGGCCCGCTAGGCAAGTTGGGTAGTTCTATTGTTTGGTTTAAGATGCCGTTGGCAGTTTGTATATAGTTATGATATACTTGCTGTCCAAGTGTATTAAATACTTCTATTTGTAGTGTTTCTGTTGCGTCTACTTTACCCGAAATTGTAAATACTCCGTTTGATGGGTTAGGGGATATCTTTATGTTGTCAGTGGCATTCAGGCTATTGACGCTTAGGTTTACATTTGTGCTGATCGTATTACTTGTAGCAGTATCCTGATCTGTGCAAGCAATATTGCCTGTAACAAATAGACTGATATTATCGTTGCTGTTGAAGTCTACAGCAGAAACAGCAGTATAAGTACTGTTGGTTGCCCCTTGTATATTAACACCATTCTTGCGCCATTGGTAACCAGGGTTGTTACCCGCATTAGTTATGTTGCTTGAAAATAATACAGAAGTATAAGGGCCTACATTGCTATTAGGAGAGGCCGTGATACTGGCAGTGGCAGCATTGCCCAAATGTATATAAGCAATAAGGGCATCTTCAGATATATCATTATGTGTAGAAGATATAATTCTTATTCTATAGCCAGTATTGGAGGTAAGCCCCGAAGGAATAAAACAGCTAATAATTCCTGATGTTTGTGCTGTGGTATTACCAATAATAGTTGGGCTGGCAAAGCTACCTGTAGCGTCAGAAAGTTGTGCTGTAAATATATTGCCCGACGGGTAAGTACCAATGGTGGTATAGTTCAAATTGAAAGCTTTGTCTACACAAAGTGTGTCTACTTTTTGACTAATGTATACATCGTCATAGTAGTCCTCAATTTCATCATTGGTCAATACGCGGTCGTACACTCTAAGGTCATCCATCACTCCGTTGAACCAATAAGGGAAGGTTGTACCGTTTTGCAAGTTTCTACCTATGGTCATAGGTATGGTAGAAGTGCCGATAGCACCTGAGCTTACTGTTGCGGTATTAGCAAGCTGTCCGTCAATGTAAATTTTAAAAACGGAGCCATCAAAAGTTGCAATTACGTTATACCATTTGTTGGTATGTACAGAAGGTGTATGTATCCAGTCAGCTTCGTTTGCAGGTCCTGCATTTCCGGCCAAAGCAGAAAAGACATATTTGTTCGTGTCGTGTGTGTTGCAATTCTTATCGTAGGCATTATCGTAAAATTGTAATCCGAATGAACCAATGGTAGGCCATGCACCACGATTTAGTATCATATTAGCTTGACATATACCAGTATAAAAACCATTGACCTTTATCTGAGTGCAGATGCTGTATTGTGTAATGTTCAATTTGCTTTGGTAGGCTGTTGTAATATAGCTACTCGTACCATTGAACAGGGCTGCGGTATTTGGTTTGCCTGTTTGTCCGGCAACAAAAGCAATATCATATAATGTTCCATTAAACCCATTACCCGAAACGTCAGGAACAGAAGGGTTAACAATGCCTAAGGGGCTAAAGTCCCAATGTGCAAGAAGGCCGTTGTTAGATTGTGCATTGGCACAAAAAGGAGAAGCCGTTATAAGGGCTAATAGTAGGTATAGTTTTTTCATGTTACAAATATATTTTAAAAAAAGAAGCTCAATGGTAAATCTGCTTGAATGTTTGAAATGTCCTTTGTTTAATGCTATGAATAGTGTTGTATTACAAGAAAGGCACCCGATATATGAGTGCCTTTAAACGTATCTGATTCTTTATTGTATTGTAAATCTTACATGCTGTTTTTTATCACCAGTTTGCAGCTGTAATAAGTAAACGCCACTTGCTAGATTGTTCGTAATGATCTGCTCATTCAATATGTTATTAGTAACGTTTACAGTTTGTTGATGTACTATTTCCCCGATATTGTTAATAATACTCAATAGTATAGGTTCTTCGGTACTTACCATTCCTTTTAATGTGAATGAACCGTTTGACGGGTTAGGGGATATCTTTATGTTGTCAGTGGCATTCAGACTATTGACGCTTAGGTTTACATTTGTGCTGATCGTATTACTTGTAGCAGTATCCTGATCTGTGCAAGCAATATTGCCTGTAACAAATAGACTGATATTATCGTTGCTATTGAAGTCTACAGCAGAAACAGCAGTATAAGTACTGTTGGTTGCCCCTTGTATATTAACACCATTCTTGCGCCATTGGTAACCAGGGTTGTTACCCGCATTAGTTATGTTGCTTGAAAATAATACAGAAGTATAAGGGCCTACATTGCTATTAGGAGAGGCTGTGATACTGGCAGTGGCAGCATTACCCAAATGTATATAAGCAACAAGGGCATCTTCAGATATATCGTTATGTGTAGAAGATATAATTCTTATTCTATAGCCAGTATTGGAGGTAAGCCCCGAAGGAATAAAACAGCTAATCGTTCCTGATGTTTGTGCTGTGGTATTGCCAATAATAGTTGGGCTGGCAAAGCTACCTGTAGCGTCAGAAAGTTGCGCTGTAAATATATTGCCCGACGGGTAAGTGCCAATGGTGGTATAGTTCAAATTGAAAGCCTTATCTACACAAAGTGTGTCTACTTTTTGACTAATGTATACATCGTTATTATAGTCAACTACTTCGCTATCTGCTAATACGCGATTGTAAAACTGCAAGTCGTCTAATGTGGCATTTAACCAAAATGGATCATAGGTGATACCCTGTAGATAGTTACCAATGGTCATTGGTAATGTTGAAGATACAAAACTGCCCGATCCTGTTTGCTGTACCGTATTAATTAATTGACCATCCATGTATATCTTAACCGTAGAGCCATTATAAGTTGCTATTACATTCATCCACTTATTGCTCACTATTGTAGGTGTGTGCTGCCAATCAGAAATGTTAGCAGGGCTTTTTGTGCCAGTTAGGGTTAGAAATACATACTTGCTAGTATCATACGCATTAGCATTATTATTGTCATAGGGGTTGTCATTAAATTGCAACCCAAAAGAATTTGTTTGGGGCCATGCACTTCGTGTTAGAATAAAGTTGCCTTGATATTTTGCGGTATAGTACCCATTAACTTTTATTTTAGTACAGATAGAAAACTGCGTTACATTAAAGCTGCTGTGGTATGGTATATATACATAACTATTAATGCCGTTGAAAAGAGCTGCTGTGTTTGGCTTGCCTGTTTGTCCAGATGAGTAGGTAATGTTATATGCCGTATTTGGGTGTGCATTGGCACTTACATCATTAGTATTACCATTAAAATCCCAATGAGCAATAAGTCCATTGCTAGACTGTGCATTAGCACAAAAAGGAGAAGCCGTTATAAGGGCTAATAGTAGGTATAGTTTCTTCATGCGGCAAATATATTGCTAAAAGAAACATGCCTGACAATAAATCCATTATAATGCCCGAATGAACTATGGAAAGTGTTATTTATCTAATAAACGGGCTATTGTGTTTTTCTAGTGATAGCTCTGTGGAAGCGGGTAACCAAGGTCTTCCATTATTTCTTCCAGCCAAGGTTCTTCTTGTGGTTCGTATTTTTTGTTCAGGTTAAAACCATGCAGCTTAGCCCACGCTTGCCATTTTATAGCTACCATAGGGTTTTTAAATTCACGGAGGATATGGTAGATATTAGCCCCTGTTTGTCGGGTGATCAGTTTTACCAAATAAACACCTTGTGTTTCATTGAGCTTTTTTACCTCTTCTTCAAACTGTTGTCTTACAGCCTCTTCTTTAGATGTTATAAAAACTCTACGTTCTTTTTTGCTCATGTTGTTGTCTGCTATGGTTTCGTCCAACTCTTTAAAAGTAGTAGTAGCAGCATTGAGGTAGGGAAGTATCGTTTTAACATAATACTTCATTTGGTTGTATCTATAGCGCACGGTATCGTTGGCCCATGTACGCGCAGAGATAATATGGACCGTGTCTAGCCTCGATGTCCAGAGCGTATCTTGAGCATGCATTTGGTAGCTACCCATTAGTAGGAATAATATGCCAATGATCAGTTGCTTCACATTGTAAATATTGCAAGCTGTGTGCCAAAATATAATGACACTACTGATTTTTAACAAAAAAGGCACTCACCAAGTGAGTGCCTTTAAACGTATCTGATGGTTATTTTATTTTATAGTAAATCTAATATGCTGTTTATGTTCCCCGGTTTGTAGTTGTAATAAGTACACACCACTAGCCAGGTTATTGGTATTGATCTGTTGGTTGAGTTGACCACTAACGGTGTTTATGTTTTGTTGGTGTACCACCTGTCCTACACTATTGATGATGCTCATGCGGATATTATCTTGAGTGGTCACTTTTCCTTTTATGGTAAATGTACCGTTGTTCGGATTAGGGAACAGTGTTACACCGGCCAAAGCATTGATGTTGTCAATACCCACCTTGATACCAATACCGATGGTATTACTTTCGGCTTCCTTCGGTTGAGTACAAGGGTCAGAGCTGAAGAGTTTTACTTTGATAGAATCTCCATTACTTAATTGATAAGTACCCCAAGTAGCATTAGTAGCTCCTTGTACAGGTTGTCCGTTCCTGAACCATTGGAAGGTAGGGGAAGCACCTGCATAAGTAGTAGTAGCGGTGAAGGTCACCAACTCATAAGGCTCTAACAAAGTACCCGGACTAGCGGTAATAGATACTGTTGGTTGTACGATAGGTCTTACGACCATAGTTATCGGGTTACTGGTAACGATATGTCCCGCACAGCTGCTGGCACCCACCAATAGGCAAGTGAATACATCTCCTGTAGCAATATTGGAAGTAGTATAGCTAGGGGAGTTAGCGCCTGCAATAGTAGTACCATTCTTCTGCCAAGTATAAGTAGGGTTAGCGCCTGCATTGTTGGTGATGGCAGTAAATATAGCGCTACCACCTACACAAATAGAATCGCTTGGAGTAGGGAAGATACCAATGGTAGGAGCGGGGTTGATAACAACATCAACGGTATCTGTCAGCGATACACATCCGTTCACTGTAGCTTTTACATAATACTTACCAGATTTGTTCGGTAGTGTATTATTAATGATGGGGTTTTGAGCAGTGCTGCTAAACAGCGCAGGTCCTCCCCAATCGTAAGTAGCATTAGGTATGGTAGAAGCAGTCAAGTTCAGAGGTTGTCCCGCACAAATAGGCGTATTACTATTAGCCTGTGGAGTAGGTGTTGTTATGGCCACTACGACATTAGTAGTAGCAGGTTGTGATTTACAACCCAGTACCGTAACGGTAACGGAATAAGTACCCGCCATAGCTGTAGTAGCATTACTGATAGAAGGGTTCTGCGTAGTAGAAGTAAAAGAAGCAGGCCCTGTCCAATCGAAAGTAGCGCTGGAGTTACTATGTACTGCAGTTAAGTTCAGCGTTGTATTAGGACAAACAATAGAGTTGCTGCTAGCTGTTGGCTTCGGTGGTGTAGGGTTGATAATCACAGTTGTGGTATCAGTAGAGCTACAGTTACCTGTAGTAGCGGTTACGATATAGTCACCGGAGTGTGCCGGTACCGCAGGATTTCTGGTTGCGTTTTGTGTGCTGGCAGAATAACCATTCGGTCCTGTCCAGCTCCAGGTAACCCCTGCAGTGCTGGACGCTGTAGTGCTAAGTTGTAGTGTATCACCAGGGCAAAGCGGCCCGTTATTGCTTGCTGAAAGCGTAGGTGGAGCCGTGATCTTGATATCAAAAAGGTTGTCTACCGAAGTACGCACCGGGTTGGTAGATACGATACGCATACGATATCCAGTACCCCCGGCAACGGTAGTAGGTATAACACAAGTAATGGTATCTGCTAAAGAATCTGTTCTTGAACCGATATTTAGAGGAGCAGCGAAGCTACCTGTAGGGCTTGATAGCTGTACGGTGAAGGTATTACCTGTTTTAAAGTTGTAGCTCACTCCATAAGGTATACGTACGGTATCACCCGGACAGAAAACAGAATCAGCAAAAGGTTGTATGAAATAAGCTATTGTATCGATAACGAAGGTAGCCATGTAGGCATCGTACGCAGAACTAGTACTACCATAGGTTGTTTGGTGAGCGCCACTGGTAGCTATACCTGAAGTACTAGATGTGCTACTAGCTAGGTGCAAGCGACCTGTATAGTTGTAGGACAGGCCGCCGCCGCCTTGGCCCCAGCCGCCTCCCCAGCCGCCATAGGAGTATTCCTGACCAGAACCACCATAGTAAGTACCATAAGCTCTGGCACCCCATGTGGTGAACTCTGCAATGTAGTCGTCATAGTTACCGCTATTAGAAGTTTTATAACCATCAGTAGTGGCAATACCACTGGTGCTGTAAGTAGAACCAGAGATGAAAATTTTATCTTGAGGGGTTATGACCATAGAGGCGCCATACTCTTGAGAAGTACCCCCAAAATAAGTGCCCCATTGTCTGTTACCAAAGCTGTTGAACTTGGCTAAGAAGGCATCATAACTACCAGATAAAGAAGACTGGAAAGCACCATTAGACGCAATGTTGTTACTACTGGTAGTCATACCGTTGATGTAGACATTGTTAGAAGCATCACAATCTACCGTATGTGCCCAATCATATCCGGTACCGCCGTAGTAGGTAGCCCATTGTCTGGCACCTGTATTACTAAATTTAGCTAAGAAGCCTTCATAAGCGTTAGTACCACTGTTAGAGTGTGTTGTTTGGTGAGCACTTGTCGTCGCTACACCTGTATCGTACCAGGTAGTACCACAGGCATATATATTACCAAAAGCATCCAGGTCTATATCACTGATCATGCCGTTGAAATAAGTAGCCCATTGTCTGGCACCGTTATTATTCATTTTAAGTAAGAAGCCTGCATGCCCCCACCAATAAGTTGTTCCCCATTGATTAGCAGGAAGTACCGAACGGAAAGCACCTGTTGTAGCAATATTGTTAGGACTATTGGTACTACCGCCTACATAGACATTACCCAATACATCCAGTTGTATACTAGTACCTCTGTCATGTTGATTACCACCATAGAAGGTAGACCATATTCTTTGTCCGTTAGGCGAGAATTTAGAGATGAAGGCATCACCATGATAATACCCACCGGTGTAAATACCTCTACCGCCAAAAGTATCTTGATGAGCTCCTGAAGTAGCAAAACCAATGATACTATCGATACCTCCTGTGAAGTAGACATTGCCATTTTGATCGCAAGTGATGGAGGCTACGTGCCCCGGATAGTAAGTACCCCATTGTCTTACACCGTTCACATTGAACTTTACTAGAAACCCGTTATAATAGTAGGTGGTTGTTGTCGTATTTGGATTAAGCGTATCTTGGAAAGCGCCTGTAGTAGCAATATTATTGGTACTATATGTCCATCCACCCATATACACATTACCGGCAAGGTCGGTAGCAGAGGCATGGCTCCACTCTTGGTTATCACCGCCATAGTAGGTAGCCCATTCCAAAGTGGGGTCTATAACGATCTCACCAGTATGTGGTGCTATGTTAAAGCTCAATTCATTTTCGTTGAGTATATATTTAGATCCTATCTCTTGTTGTGTGGTAGCACTATAAGTATAAGGTGCTGCTTCAGTTATGGTACCGAAGTTGGTAGAAGCAATAAGTGCTCCATCTTCAATAGCTATTTTATCCGCGCCATTGTATTTTATTTTGATGTCACTGGCTTTACCACCTTGGTGTACTACAAAATCATATTTCAAAGTTGTACCGTTGGTATAAAGCACCCAGTCGATGTTAGGGTATACATTACGGTAAGTGATCTTTTGGTAAGTATGAAGTGTCACCTCTTCTCCCGAACGTAATAGATAACTTTCGAAATAAGGTTGTGGAGTTGTAGTAACTACAGGTGCATTGATGTTAGCGCCTATTAGTTGTACATCCATACGACGAACCACAGTTGGTGCATTCATCATGGCTTGTTGCTCCTCCATCATTTTTTCAGGAGACTTGGTCTCTTGCTGATCGAATGTAGGGGTCAGCTGTTTGGCCCATTGATAATGAATAGCGCCATCACCAATATAGATGGTTACATCTCCTGTAGCAATGGAATAGTCAATATCAGTACGTTTATTACCATTCTGATCTGTGATACGTCCTTTGTTCTCTAAGAAGTATATGGAAGAAGAACTGTTGTTGGTCTTGCTCTCTTCACGAGCTAGTGATAGTGCAGGTGTAGATAGCACAAATAGAATTGCAAATACAATGCTATTGTAAAAGTGACGCTTCATATCTTATGTAGTTTTTTAGTATCTGAAAAATAACCAATAATGTTGATATGAAAGTGTTGTGACACAAAAAAACACATGCGATGCATGTGTTTTAATGGTATTTAAATGAGTGGTTTAACTGTTAGTTAATAGTAAATCTAATATGCTGTTTATGTTCCCCGGTTTGTAGTTGTAATAAGTACACACCACTAGCCAGGTTGTTGGTATTGATCTGTTGGTTGAGTTGACCATTAACGGTGTTTAAGTTTTGTTGGTGTACCACCTGTCCCACACTATTGATGATACTCATTCGGATATTATCTTGAGTGGTCACTTTCCCTTTTACAGTAAATGTACCGTTGTTCGGGTTCGGGAACAGTGTTACACCGGCCAAAGCATTGATGTTGTCGATACCCACCTTGATACCAATACCGATGGTATTACTTTCGGCTTCCTTCGGTTGTGTACAAGGGTCAGAGCTGAAGAGTTTTACTTTGATAGAATCGCCATTGCTTAACTGATAAGTACCCCAAGTAGCATTAGTTGCTCCTTGTACAGGTTGTCCGTTCCTGAACCATTGGAAGGTAGGCGAAGGTCCTGCATAAGTAGTAGTAGCGGTAAAGGTCACCAACTCATAAGGCTCTAACAAAGTACCCGGACTAGCGGTAATAGATACTGTTGGTTGTACTATAGGTCTTACGACCATAGTTATCGGGTTACTGGTAACGATATGTCCCGCACAGCTGCTGGCACCCACCAATAGGCAAGTGAATACATCTCCTGTAGCAATATTGGAAGTAGTATAGCTAGGGGAGTTAGCGCCTGCAATAGTAGTACCATTCTTCTGCCAAGTATAAGTAGGGTTAGCGCCTGCATTGTTGGTGATGGCAGTAAATATAGCGCTACCACCTACACAAATAGAATCGCTTGGAGTAGGGAAGATACCAATGGTAGGAGCGGGGTTGATGACAACATCAACGGTATCTGTCAGCGATACACATCCGTTCACTGTAGCTTTTACATAATACTTACCAGATTTGTTCGGTAGTGTATTATTAATGATGGGGTTTTGAGCAGTGCTGCTAAACAGCGCAGGTCCTCCCCAATCGTAAGTAGCATTAGGTATAATAGAAGCAGTCAAGTTCAAAGGTTGTCCCGCACAAATAGGGGTATTACTATTCGCCTGTGGAGTAGGTGTTGTTATGGCCACTACGACATTAGTAGTAGCAGGTTGTGATTTACAACCCAGTACCGTAACGGTAACGGAATAAGTACCCGCCATAGCTGTAGTAGCATTACTGATAGAAGGGTTCTGCGTAGTAGAAGTAAAAGAAGCAGGCCCTGTCCAATCGAAAGTAGCGCTGGAGTTACTATGTACTGCAGTTAAGTTCAGCGTTGTATTAGGACAAACAATAGAGTTGCTGCTAGCTGTTGGCTTCGGTGGTGTAGGGTTGATAATCACAGTTGTGGTATCAGTAGAGCTACAGTTACCTGTAGTAGCGGTTACGATATAGTCACCGGTGTGCGGTACCGCAGGATTTCTGGTTGCGTTTTGTGTGCTGGCAGAATAACCATTCGGTCCTGTCCAGCTCCAGGTAACCCCTGCAGTGCTGGACGCTGTAGTGCTAAGTTGTAGTGTATCACCAGGGCAAAGCGGCCCGTTATTGCTTGCTGAAAGCGTAGGTGGAGCCGTGATCTTGATATCAAAAAGGTTGTCTACCGAAGTACGCACCGGGT